>NZ_JBIBTW010000006.1:0-455474 GCF_043078785.1 Streptomyces sp. NPDC015346
CCTCTCGGGCTTTCCTCCGGGCTTTTCCCTTCGGTCTTTCGTGTTTCCAGCCTAGCAGATCCGTTTTCCGTTTCCGCCACCCGCTGGAGCGGGCTTGCCGTTCCGGGCATTCGCTTTCGCGCTTTCCCTTTCCGGCGGTTCCGACTTTATCAGATTCATTTCAGCCGACCTAATCGGCTTCGTGATTCGAATAAGGAATCGGGTTGGCTCCGTGGAACTCGAGGTTCTCTACCGGAGCGAGAGAGATGTTAGCTCGCTGCCGCTGGACTGTCCAGTCCCCGGCAACCAGTTGAATCTACCTCCCCACAGCCACCGTGTCAACGGGTTCTGCGGGCGATGAGGAGACTAGCAGGTCAGCGGGGTCGTACGCACATCAGGCGGCGGTCGGGAGGGCAGCGCTGCGGTCGGGCTCCTCGACGTCGCCCGTGTCGCCGGCGCGGGCGGCTCGGCCGCCGAGGACGTGGACGTACGTGAGGAACGCCAGCTCGGCGGCGATGCCGATCGTGATGCGTGCCCAGGTCGGCAGGCCGGAGGGGGTGACGAAGCCTTCGATCAGGCCCGAGACGAAGAGGACCAGGGCCAGGCCGATGGCCATGCCGACGGCCGCTCGGCCCCGCTGGGCGAGGGCGGCGCGGCGGGTCATGGGGCCGGGGTCGATGAGGGTCCAGCCGAGACGGAGGCCGGTGCCGGCGGCGACGAAGACCGCGGTCAGTTCGAGAAGGCCGTGCGGGACGACCAGGCCGAGGAAGACATCGAGACGGCCCGCTGAGGACATCAGACCGATGCCGACGCCGAGGTTCAGCATGTTGAGGAAGAGGATCCAGAGCACCGGGACACAGAGGAACGCGCCGAGGACCAGGCACAGGGCGGCGGCCTGGGCGTTGTTCGTCCAGACCTGGGCGGCGAAGGAGGCCGCGGGGTGGCTCGAGTAGTACGTCTCGTACTGGCCGCCGGGGCGGGTCATCTCGCGGAGTTCGGTGGGGGCGCCGATCGCGGCCTGGACTTCCGGGTGCGTACCGATCCACCAGCCGATGATCGCCGCGAGGAGGGTGGAGAGGACCGCGGTCGGGACCCACCAGTGGCGGGACCGGTAGACGGCGGCGGGGAAGCCGGCCGTCAGGAAGCCGGCGGCGTCGCGCCAGGAGGAGCGGCGGGTGCCCGTGACGGTGGCGCGGGCGCGGGCGACGAGCTGGGTGAGCCGCGCCGTGAGCATGGGGTCCGGGGCGCTGGACTGAATCAGCGAGAGATGGGTCGCGGTGCGCTGGTAGAGGGAGACGAGTTCGTCGGCCTCGGCGCCGCTGAGCTTGCCGCCCCGGCGCAGGAGGTGGTCGAGGCGGTCCCACTCGGCGCGGTGGGCGGTGACGTAGACGTCGATGTCCATGATCGGCTACTGCTCCAGGCACTGGTGCGTACGGGTCCGTACTACTGCGGCGCGCTGCTGGTCAGCTTGGCAGACTGTCGTACAGAGGGGTCGGGGAAGGTCGGAGAAGGGTGGGCGTCGTGAGCGGGGTTGTGACGGGGGACGCCGTCGTACTGGGGTTGCGGCCCGCGCGGCTGCCCAGCCGGGCTCTGGCGCTCTTCATCGATCTGGTGGTGGTGTGGTCGGCCTATCTGCTGGTCTCGATCGGGCTGGCGGCGGCCACGGCTTCCCTCGACGAGGCCGCGCGGACCGCGCTGGCCATCGCCTCTTTCGTCCTCGTGCTGGTCGGTGGGCCGATCGCGGTGGAGACGCTGTCGCACGGCCGGTCGCTCGGGAAGATGGCCTGCGGGCTGCGGGTGGTGCGGGACGACGGGGGGCCGATCAGGTTCCGGCACGCGCTGGTGCGCGGGGCTATCGGGGTCGTGGAGATCCTCATGACCTTCGGGGTGGTCGCCTGTATCGCTTCGCTGGTGTCGGAGCGCGGGCGGCGGATCGGCGATGTCTTCGCCGGGACGCTGGTGGTACGGGAACGGGTGCCGGCGGCTCGGACCGCCGCCGTGCCTCCTCCCCCGCCCTGGCTGGTGGGGCGGTTCTCGCAGATGGATCTGTCGGCCGTGCCGGACGGGCTGTGGCTGGAGATACGGCAGTACTTGACGCGGATGCGACAGCTGGACCCGGCCGTGGGCCGGCGGCTCGCGGAGCGGCTCGCCGACGAGCTGGTGGCGCGGACGGGGACGCCTCCTCCGCCGGGGGTGCCCGCGGCGGAGTATCTGGCGGCCGTGGTGGGTGAGCGGCAGGCGCGGGACGCGCGGCGGGCCTTCGCTTCCGCGGAGCGGGCCGGGCCCGAGGCGGCTCCCGGGTTCGTGGCACCCGCCGCCGCGCCGGGGAGAGAGGCGGGGCGAGAGACGACGGCGGCCGCCCCAACGGCGCCGAGTGGGGCAGAGGCACCGACCGCGTCGAAGCGGACGGGGTTCGCTCCTCCCGCGTAGCTCAGGGGAAGACGGACGGCGGGGTTTCGAGGGCCTCGAGTTCGATGCCGGGGGCGGAGAGCACCACGTCGCCGGCGATGTGGACAGTGTGCTGCTCCCCCGTGTCCAGGGCGTTGACCTGGTACTCGTCCACGAGCAGAGGGCCGTTGTCAGTGGCGTGCGCTTCACTCTTCACCAGGGCCCAGGACTGGTCGACGGTGAGGGGGGCGAGCACCGGGTCCGTGAAGGCGACGAGCCGGACACGGGTCGCGGGGGAACCGGGGGTGAGACGCAGGAGTCGCGTGAGGGCGACGAGGAAAGCCGGGGACGTGCCGGTGAAGGCGTGGGCGCGCACATTGCCTTCGGTGGCGTGGGTGCCGGTGGGGTCGGTACGGACCCAGGTGACGCCGTCGAGGGCGGCGCCGCGGACCTGCCAGCTCGCGGCGTGGAGTTCGAGGCGGATGGGGCGGCCGAGGTCGTCGATGGCCAGGTCGACGGAGCCGGCGTGTTCGCCGGAGGGGGTGGTGATCTGTGAGACGTAGCGCCAGCCGGAGGGGCCGGGCGCGCAGTTGAAGTGCTCTTCACCGAGGGGGGTGTGATCGTGCGGATCATGGAGCGAATAGCGGCCGCGGGGCATGGGTCCTCGGGGTGCTCTCTGGGGCGGTAGGTCCGGGAAACGGGCCGGGACGCCCGGTGGCGGACGAGGCAGGCCCCCGGCACGGGGGTGCGGGGGCCTGCCTGGTTGCTCTACGGGTGCGGGGGACGGGTGGGCGTCAGTGCACGGGCGCCGTCCGCGTCGGCATCAGTAGCGGTAGTGGTCCGGCTTGTACGGGCCTTCGACGGGGACGCCGATGTAGGCGGCCTGCTCCGGGCGCAGGGTCGTCAGCTTCACGCCCAGCGCGTCGAGGTGGAGGCGGGCCACCTTCTCGTCGAGGTGCTTGGGCAGGACGTAGACATCGGTCGGGTACTGCTCAGGCTTGGTGAACAGCTCGATCTGGGCCAGGGTCTGGTCCGCGAACGAGTTCGACATCACGAACGACGGGTGCCCGGTCGCGTTGCCCAGGTTCAGCAGACGGCCCTCGGACAGCACGATGACCACCTTGCCGTCCGGGAACGTCCAGGTGTGGACCTGCGGCTTGACCTCGTCCTTCACGATGCCCGGGATCTGAGCCAGGCCGGCCATGTCGATCTCGTTGTCGAAGTGGCCGATGTTCCCCACGATGGCCTGGTGCTTCATCCTGGCGATGTCCGACGCCATGATGATGTCCTTGTTGCCGGTCGTCGTGATGAAGATGTCCGCCGTCTCCACCACATCGTCCAGCGTGGCGACCTGGTAGCCGTCCATCGCCGCCTGCAGCGCGCAGATCGGGTCGATCTCCGTGATGATCACCCGGGCACCCTGGCCACGCAGCGACTCCGCGCAGCCCTTGCCGACATCGCCGTAACCGAAGACGACCGCGACCTTGCCGCCGATCAGGACATCAGTCGCACGGTTGATGCCATCGATCAGGGAGTGACGGCAACCGTACTTGTTGTCGAACTTCGACTTCGTCACGGCGTCGTTCACGTTGATCGCCGGGAAGAGGAGGGTGCCGGCCTGCTGCATCTCGTACAGGCGGTGGACACCGGTCGTGGTCTCCTCCGTCACGCCGCGGATCTCGGACGCGAGCTGGGTCCACTTCTGCGGGTTCTCGCCGAGGGTGCGGTTGAGGAGACGGAGGATGTGGGCGTACTCCTCGCTGTCCGCGGTGGACGGGTCCGGGGCGGAGCCGGCCTTCTCGAACTCGACGCCCTTGTGGACGAGGAGGGTGGCGTCACCGCCGTCGTCCAGGATCATGTTCGGGCCGCCGGTGGGGGTGTTCGGCCAGGTCAGGGCCTGCTCCGTGCACCACCAGTACTCCTCAAGGGTCTCGCCCTTCCAGGCGAAGACCGGGACGCCGGCCGGGGCGTCGGGGGTGCCGTTCGGGCCGACGGCGATGGCCGCAGCGGCGTGGTCCTGGGTGGAGAAGATGTTGCAGGAGGCCCAGCGGACCTCGGCGCCGAGGGCGACCAGGGTCTCGATCAGGACGGCCGTCTGCACGGTCATGTGCAGGGAACCGGTGATCCGCGCCCCGGCCAGCGGCTGCTGCTCCGCGTACTCGCGGCGGATCGACATCAGACCGGGCATCTCGTGCTCGGCCAGCGTGATCTCCTTGCGGCCGAAGGCGGCCAGGGAGAGGTCGGCGACCTTGAAGTCCTGCTGGTTGGCGACAGTCGTCATGACTGGGCTGCTCCTCGTGGATCGGGTTCGAGGGTCGGATGAAGCGCCTGACACCGCAGCTCTGGGCACACGGGCATACGAATGCCCGGGTAACTTCCGCGGTGCAGTCGTCGGAGGCCCTCTCTCCCTCGGCCGGTCCATCGCGGACCGCCCGACCGCCATCAGCAGCGACGTCTGGCTGGTCACGAATCTACACCGATCGGCGCGGCGACCCACAGTCCGCCAAGGCCCGGGATTCGGTCGCCCGTACAACAGACAGGGCCCGAGGTCGTGATGACCTCGGGCCGCCCCGCGTGGATCAGTGGCCGGCTCCGCCCGGGGACTTCCCGGGGTTCAGGCCGGCGGACGCGGCGGTCTCGTCGTAGACGTCCGGCTCCAGGTAGATGACCCGGGCGATGGGGACGGCGGCGCGGATGCGCTCCTCCGCCGCGTTGATGGCGGCGGCCACGTCGGTGGCCGTGTCGTCGTGCTGGACGGCGATCTTGGCGGCGACGAGGAGCTCCTCCGGGCCGAGGTGGAGCGTACGCATGTGGATGAGGCGGGTGACGGTCTGGCCGTCGACGACCGCCTCCTCGATCCGCTTCACCTCGTCGACGCCCGCGGCCTCGCCGAGCAGCAGCGACTTGGTCTCGGCGGCCAGCACGATCGCGATCACGATGAGCAGCACACCGATGCAGAGGGTGCCGATGCCGTCCCAGATGCCGTCGCCGGTGACGAGCGCCACGCTGACGCCGGCGAGGGCGAGGATCAGGCCGACGAGGGCGCCGAGGTCCTCCAGGAGGACGACCGGGAGCTCGGGGGCCTTCGCCCGGCGGACGAACTCCTTCCAGGACAGCCCGCCGCGGATCGCGTTGGACTCCTTGATGGCGGTGCGGAACGAGAACGTCTCGGCGATGATCGCGAAGACGAGGACGCCGACCGGCCAGTACCAGGCCTCGATCTCGTGCGGGTGCTTGATCTTCTCGTAGCCCTCGTAGATGGCGAACATGCCACCGACGGAGAAGAGCACGATGGAGACGAGGAAGGCGTAGATGTACCGCTCGCGGCCGTAGCCGAAGGGGTGCTGCGGGGTCGCCTCGCGCTGGGCCTTCTTGCCGCCGAGCAGGAGCAGACCCTGGTTGCCGGAGTCGGCGAGCGAGTGGACGCTCTCGGCGAGCATCGAGGACGAACCGCTGAAGAGGAACGCCACGAACTTGGCTACCGCGATCGCGAGGTTGGCGACGAGTGCCGCCACGATCGCCTTGGTTCCGCCTGACGCGCTCATGGGTGTACGTGTTCCCTTCGTCGGTACCGGGTGGTGAGTGCCGCTGTTCGGCCGGACATTGTTACATCAGGCCACGACGGTGGCGCGGAACACCGTTCCCGTACCGGACAGTTCGGCCTTTTCGCCCGCCGGTACGAAGACGGACTCCCCGGGGCCCAGGGTCACTTCGCCCGCCTTCGGACGGCCCGCGACGGCGAGCAGGATCTGCGGGGTGGGGGCGGTGACGTCGGTCGGGGCGGCGCCCGGCGCCCGTACGAAGCGGGAGAGGCGGAACTCGTCGGTGGGGGTGTCGTAGACCTCTTCACCGGACGGGGAGGCCTCGGGGCGCAGGACGCCGGGGTCGGTGGGCTCGAAGCGGACGATCCGCAGCAGCTCCGGGACGTCGACGTGCTTGGGGGTCAGGCCGCAGCGCAGCACGTTGTCGGAGTTCGCCATGATCTCGACACCGAGGCCGTCGAGGTAGGCGTGCGGCACGCCCGCGCCGAGGAAGAGCGCTTCGCCCGGCTGGAGTCGCACGTGGTTGAGGAGCATGGCGGCGATGACGCCGGGGTCGCTCGGGTAGTGGTGGGCGATCGCGGCGTACGGGGCGTGGGCGCCGCCCAGGCGGGTGGCGGCGGCCGTGGCCTCGGCGACGGTGTGCGCCATCTCCTCGTGGTCGGCGGTCAGCAGCGCCGTCAGGACCTCGCGCAGCGCGGCCTCTTCGGGGTGGGCGTGCAGCAGGTCGACGTACGGCTTGAGGGAGTCGACGCCGAGGGCGTCGAGGACGTCGGCGGCCTCGACGGGGTCGCGGAAGCCGCACAGTCCCTCGAACGGCGTGAGGGCGCAGATCAGTTCGGGCTTGTGGTTGGCGTCCTTGTAGTTGCGGTGCGGGGCGTCGAAGGGGACGCCGGCCGCCTCTTCGGCGGCGAAGCCGGCCTTGGCCTGGGCGAGGTCGGGGTGGACCTGCAGGGAGAGCGGGGCGCCGGCGGCGAGCAGCTTGAGGAGGAAGGGCAGGTGCGGGCCGAACTTCTCGAC
Organism: Streptomyces sp. NPDC015346; assembly: GCF_043078785.1. Classification (NCBI taxonomy): domain Bacteria; kingdom Bacillati; phylum Actinomycetota; class Actinomycetes; order Kitasatosporales; family Streptomycetaceae; genus Streptomyces; species Streptomyces sp. NPDC015346. Next base: position 6,927 of record NZ_JBIBTW010000006.1, read on the forward strand.
GGCCGGGGCGCCGAGTTCGCGTACGGGATCGGCGTCGATCACCTCGTTGAGCGGTCCGCGCTCGGTGACGGAGGGGGCGCCGGGGTGGGCGCCCATCCACATCTCGGCCTGGGGTTCACCGGTGGGGGTGGTACCGAGCAGTTCCGGGATGGCCGTCGTGGAGCCCCAGGCGTAGGGGCGGACGGTGTTGACGAGGCGGTCCATCGAGCGTTCCAGCTTTCCTCGGGGCGGGGGTCGGGGGGCTTCAGTGAGGGGCGGTGCTGCCGGCCGAGGCCAGGGAGAGGTAGACGGCGGCGAAGTCGGTGACGGCGAGGAGCTCGGCCAGGCTCTCCAGTTCGCTGCCCTCCTCCGGCTCCAGTTCGCTGATGGCCGTGCCGTGGCTGAGCGCCAGTTCCCGGGCGGCGGGGGCGGCGGTCAGGCCGCCGGCCGGCCGGTCGCGGAGCAGGACGACGCGGGCGCGCAGGGCCTGCGGCTCGTCGACGCGGTCGCGGAAGAAGTCGTCGGGGTCGGCGCCGGCCGCGTAGTCGCCCGCGAGCAGGACGCCGTGGGCGGGGAGGGCCTCGGGCAGCTCGGCGGCGAGCGCGGGCAGGCCGGCCAGCTCGGCCAGGACGGCGGCGAACCGCCGTCCGGCGGGGCCCGCCGCCTCGCCCTCGGTCCAGATCAGCGGCAGCGAGTCGGCGAGCTCGGCGGCGAGCGTCTTGGCCGGGTTGCTGTAGGTGGCGATGGCCGGGCCGCAGCGTTCCGCCGTACGGTCGAGCCGGTCGGCGACCTTCTCCAGGATCTCGGGGGGCGCTTCGAGGAGACCGACCCGGTCGAGGAGCACGAGGAGCGGGGTGAACAGGGCCCACAGGGCGCCGGGGCCGGCGGCCAGGGTCCCGGCGTACTCCTCGGCGCCCTCGTTCGGGGCGGTCGCCATCGGGACGAGCAGGCCGTGGGAGCCGTTGACGGCCTCGGCGAGCGGGGAGGCCTTGGGGGCGACGGCGACGACCGTGATGCCCCGGCGGTACGCCTGCTCGGCGAGGACGGCGAGACCGGGTTCGGAGCCGTCGGTGGTCGGGATGAGGAGGAGATCCACGGAGCCCGCCCAGCCGGGGAGGGCCCAGCGCAGGGCGCCGGCGGCGGGGGCGACGCCGGTGGGCCGGAGGCGGATGACGGGGGCGGCGGCCCCGGCGAGGGCGCCGACGAGGTCCGCGACGCCGGCGGCCGCGGTGCCGGGGCCCGCGACGAGGACGGCGCGGGGGCGGCCCTCGGGCGTGAGCTCGGCGACTCCGGCTTCGGCGGCGTGGCGCGTGGCGGTCCGTACCCGTGCGCCGGCCTCGGCGGCGCCCCGGAGGAGGCCGCGGCGGTCGGCGAGGGCGAGGGCGTCCGGTGCGTCGAGGAGGGTCTCGTCGAGCATGGGGCCTCCGGGGTGCGGGGCGGATGCGGTGCGGTGGCTTGTGCGGTGTGAGGTGGGGCGGGGCGGGTGCGGCTTGTGGGGGGTCCGGCCTTCGGCCGGGTTTGGGTTCCCAACCGCACCGCCCGTGCAGCTGAGAAGACAGAGGTGCGGGTCTTCCCGTGGGCGGTCGGTCGCCGTCGGCGGCTGACCACGCCGCGACGGGTCGCGCGACCCGGCCGGCCGCGCGGGACGCGCTACTGGGGGCGGCGGGCCTCGTCGACGAGGAGGACCGGGATGCCGTCGCGGACCGGGTAGGCGAGGCCGCAGTCCTCGCCCGTGCAGATCAGCTCGGGGGTCTCGGCCGCCGTGCGGTCGTTCAGCGGCGCGTGGCAGGCCGGGCAGGCCAGGATCTCCAGGAGACCGGCTTCGAGCGGCATGGGGTGTCCCTTCGAACAAACAGGTGGTGGGGCTGCCCTTGGGGCCAGGTCAGCCTACCGCCGGGGGACGGGGCGCGCGGCTCGGCGCCCGGCCCGTCCCCCGGAGGAGGAGCGGGTCAGTCCGTGGTGCGGACGAGCGCCAGGACCTCGTCGCGGACCTTGGCCATGGTGGCCGCGTCGCGGGCCTCGACGTTCAGGCGGAGGAGCGGCTCGGTGTTGGAGGGGCGCAGGTTGAACCACCAGTCCCCCGCGGCGACCGTCAGACCGTCCAGCTCGTCGACGCTGACACCGCCCTGACCCGCGTAGGTCTCCTTGACGGCGGCGGTACGGCCGGCCTGGTCGGCGACGGTGGAGTTGATCTCCCCCGAGCCCACGTAGCGGTCGTAGGAGGAGACGAGCTCGGAGAGCGTGCCCTCCTGGCCGCCGAGGGCGGCGAGGACGTGCAGCGCGGCGAGCATGCCGGTGTCGGCGTTCCAGAAGTCCTTGAAGTAGTAGTGCGCGGAGTGCTCGCCGCCGAAGACGGCGCCCGACTTCGCCATCTCCTCCTTGATGAAGGAGTGGCCGACGCGGGTGCGGACCGGCGTGCCGCCGTTCTCGCGCACGACCTCGGGGACGGACCAGGAGGTGATCAGGTTGTGGATGATCGTTCCGCCGGGGTGCTTCGCCAGCTCGCGTGCGGCCACCAGGGCCGTGATCGCGGAGGGCGAGACGGCCTCGCCGCGCTCGTCGACGACGAAGCAGCGGTCGGCGTCGCCGTCGAAGGCGAGGCCGAGGTCGGCGCCCTCGGCCCGGACGCGGGCCTGGAGGTCGACGATGTTCTTCGGGTCGAGCGGGTTGGCCTCGTGGTTCGGGAAGGTGCCGTCGAGCTCGAAGTACATCGGTACGACGTCCAGCGGGAGGCCCGCGAAGACGGTGGGGACCGTGTGGCCGCCCATGCCGTTGCCGGCGTCCACGACGACCTTCAGGGGGCGGATCGCGGTGAGGTCGACGAGCGTCCGCAGGTACGTGGCGTAGTCGTCGAGCGTGTCCAGCTCGGTGATCGTGCCGGCGGTCGCGGCGGCCTCGGGGGCACCCTGCTCCGACCACTGCTCGGCGAGGGTGCGGATCTCGGCGAGGCCGGTGTCCTGGCCGACCGGGGCGGCGCCCGCGCGGCACATCTTGATGCCGTTGTACTGGGCGGGGTTGTGCGAGGCGGTGAACATCGCGCCCGGCAGGTTCAGCCGACCGGAGGCGAAGTACAGCTGGTCCGTCGAGCAGAGCCCGATCAGGGTGACGTCGGCGCCCAGGCGGGCCGCGCCGCGGGCGAAGGCGCCCGACAGACCCGGCGACGAGGGCCGCATGTCGTGGCCGACGACGATCGCGTCCGCGCCGGTCACCTGGACGAACGCGGCACCGAACAGCTCGGCGAGGTCCTCGTCCCACTGATCCGGCACCACCCCGCGGACGTCGTACGCCTTCACGATCTGCGACAGATCAGCAGCCACGGAACAACCCTCCTGAATTCTCGGCACGCGGATTGCGGCGCGTGCGTATGCGAACGCCTAACCTACCCGGGCCGCCGCGGGGTGGGCGCGGTCCGTCCGCCGGTCGGCCCGTGGCGGGAGCCCGGCTGAGGCGGGGAGGGGAAGCGGGAGGGGAGGAAGGGGGAGGGGGAGGGGTACGCGAGCGGGTCAGGAGTCGGGGGAGCGCAGGACGCGGAGGTGTCCGCGGCGTCCGACCTCCATCGGGTCACCGCCGCGACCGCCGCCGCCCTTGCCGCCGGCCTCGGCCGCGCGCTCCTGGGGGCGGGCCGCCTCCCGTACCGCGTTGGCGAGGGCTTCGAGGTCGTCGCCGCTGGGGCGGGCGGGGGCGGAGCCGTCGGAGAGCCGCACGACCTCCCAGCCGCGCGGCGCGGTGAGGCGCTCGCTGTGTTCGGCACACAGGTCGTAGCAGTGGGGCTCGGCGTAGGTGGCGAGCGGGCCGAGGACCGCAGTCGAGTCGGCATAGACGTACGTCAGTGTCGCGACGGCAGGGCGGCCGCACGCGGTGCGCGAACAGCGACGTACAGGGCTCACGACGTTGGACGGTACCGCACTCTTGAGCGGGCCGCGACGACTCTCCACCAGGTCACTCCCACGTGTCGCGGTGTGACCTCCGACACGGCCCCTGGCGGGCCGGCGGTCCTGACCTGCGGGGAAGGAAGGGGCGAGGGGTGGGGACGGTGGCCGATCCGGACAACCGTCGACAGGAATCCGGTCAACCACGGCCAGATGGCCGATCGCCCGAAGCCACCGAATGGAGCCCGGGCCTGGCCGGAACGTTCAACTCACGACATGCCGGGACAGGGCCGCCCCGACATGGTGCGGGTGCGCCACGGTCGCGGAGCACCGAGGAGAGTTACGCTGCGTCAGTGATGGACAGTCCTGTGCCGCCGAGCCACTCGTCCCGTCCCGCCGAGCCGCACGCGGCGGAGTCGCACGCCGCGGAGTCGCACGCGGCGGAGTCGCACCCGGCTCCGCCCGAGCCCCGGACGCGCCGCCGCGACCGTCACGGCCGCGGCATGCGGGGCCCTGTCGCCCCGCCGCAGGTGCCGCTGTCCACGAGTCGGGCCGACACGTTCCGCGATCTGGTCCTGGACTCGGTGGAGCGGCTGGAGCGGCACTGGCCCCAGCTGGCGGACGTCGAGTTCATGGTCCTCGACGTTCCGCCCTCGGTGCCGGGGGAGGCGGTGCCGCTGGGCGGGTCCGCGCCCGCGGAGAAGGACGGTCCGGCTCGTGTCGTGGTCTACCGGCGGCCCGTCGAGATCCGGTCGAAGAGCCGCGACGAACGCGCGCTGCTCGTCCACGAGGTGGTGGTGGAGCAGGTGGCGGAGCTCCTGGGCCTCTCGCCCGAGTCGGTCGATCCCCGGTACGGGCAGGACTGACAATCCCCGGTACGGGCAGGACTGACACCCGTACCCCCCGGGGATCCGACGTCAGTCGTCCAGGACCGAGAGGTCCTGCTTCGCCTTCGGGACCTCGACCGTGCCGCGGTCGTCGCTCAGGGTCTGGACCGTGAACATGGGGACGCCGTCCTGGGGCAGGGCCAGGGTCCTTGAGGCGTGGACGGGGCCGCCCGAGAGCCGTTCGACGGTCAGGGCGTAGGAGCCCTTCAGGCCCGTCGGGACGAGCCCGGTCACCTTCGTCGTGGTGCCCGCCTTGACCGTGAAGGTCTTGGAGACCGGCGTGCCGCCCTCCGTACCCGCCGAGGCGGTGACCTTCACCTCGGCCGTCGCGCCCGGGGCGGTCAGGGCGAGGGTGGAACCGGCCGAACGGTTGTCGGCGACGGTGGCACGGGCGGAGATCGCCGCGGTCGCCGGGACGAAGGCGACCTCGTGGTTCTCGCCCTTTCCTCGGACGACGCGCAGGGCTGCCACGAACGGGGTGGGCTTCTTGGCGTCCGACGGGGTGAGCAGCAGCGAGCCGACCTCGCCCCGGGTGAGGTCCGGGAGGTCGACGGCCGCGGTCATGCCCGACTTCACGTGCAGCGACTGCGCTCCGGCCGGGACGATCGTGCCGGTCTCGCTGACCAGCTGGATCTTCAGGTCGGCGTCGTCCTCCCCCGGTACGTACGCCACCAGGCGCACCGAGGTCGCGTCGGCGGGGATGCCGGGGAGCACGGCGGTGGCGGCCGGGTCGGCGGCGGCGGGGAGCCAGTCGCTGCCGAGCTTGTCGTCGGCGGAGCCGATGACCGCGCCGACCCGGCCGCTGCGGGCCGTCACATGGACGGTGACGTCGGCGGCGGGCTTCTCCGCGGTGAGGGTGGAGAGCAGGACGGGAACGCTGGAGCGGGCGGGGACGGGGATGCCCTCGGTCAGCTGTGAGGGGAGCGCGCCTTCGGGGCCGTACAGCTCGATGTCGGCGACGGCGGCGGTGTCGTCGGGGTTGGTGAGGTGGACGTAGTCCTGGCGGTCCTTGGCCGTGGAGGCGGCCGGGAACCAGAAGTCCGTGTCGGGGGCGGTGCAGGTGACGCCGAGGAGGCCGCGGGCGCCGCCGGCCGGGACGACGGTGGTCTGCTGGACCGTCCAGCCGGGGGCGAGGGTGCCGGTGGCGGAGCCGGTCAGGGCGGGGGCCGCGCCGCCGTTCGCCTCGGCGGAGACGGGTGTGCCGGGCTGGGTGACGGTGGCCGGGGCCTTGGCGGCGGGCTTCTTGGCCGTAGATCCGCCCGGGGTGGCGGCGGAGGTGGCGGGCTTCAGCTCCGCCTTGGCGGCGACGGAGGCGGCGGAGGTGCCAGAGGCACCGCTGGTGCCGGTGCTGCTGGAGGTGCCGGAGGTGCCGGGCTTCCCCTGGGGGGTGTACGAGGTGTAGGCCGTCTCGGCCACCTCGGACGTGCTCGGCGCGGGGCAGAGCAGGCTGGAGCGCTCCACGGGCAGCGGCTGTACGGCGACGGCCGGGGTCTTGGTGGTGCCGTCGGGCGCGGTCAGGGCGGCGAAGCCGGTGACGGCGGCGAGGGCGGTGGCGACCGCGATCAGGGAGAGGGTGGTCCGCTTCACTGGTTGCTGCTCCCGTCGGGACGCTGCTCGGTCTCGTAGCCGTAGGTGTACGGGTCGTACGCCCGCTGCTGCTCCTGGGGCTGCTGTTCGTACCCCGGCTGGTCGTACCCCTGCTGTTCGTATCCCTGCTGCTGGTACGGGTCGTACGGCTGCTGCGGGTACCCCTGCTGGTCGTACTGCTGCTGGTACTGCTGCTGGTCGTACCCCTGCTGCTGGTACGGGTCGGCCGCGTACTCCGAGTACTGCTGGGGGTAGCCCTGCTGGGCGTACTGCTCCTGCGGCTGCTGCGGGGGCTGGGGCTGTTGCTGCCATTCCTCGGCGGCGTACGTCTGCTGCTCGGGGAGGGCGGCGGGCTCAGGGGCCTGCTCCTCCACCCCGGTCGACGCGGCCTCCGCCTCGGCGGCGGCGCGCAGCCGGCGGGCCCGGCGGCCGTCGCCCTCCACTGCCTGGGCGGGAATGACGACCTCCTCCTCGGGCAGGTCGTCGTCGATCTCGCGGCGCCGCCCGGGCAGGGCGAGGACGAGCAGGACGACGGCGAGGCCGACCTGCGTCCAGATCCACAGGCTGTGGGTGAGCGGCTCGTCGTACGTGAGGTCGAGGCGGCCGCCGCCGGTGGGGAGCTCGAAGCCCTGGGCCCAGCCGTCGACGGTGGTCTTCTTCAGTTCCTTGCCGTCGAGGGTGGCGGTCCAGCCGTCGTCGGCGCGGTCAGCGATGCGCAGGACGCGGCCGGCCGGGCCCGCCGGGATCGTGGTGTGCGCCTCGACGGGTCCGGCGGCGACGGCCACCGGCTTGACCGCCGCGTCGGCGGTCTTGGCCCCGGGGACGACGATCGTCGCCCGGGCGACCTCGCGGTCGACCCGCCACAGCGCGCTGCCGTCGAGCTGGCTGAGGCGGCTGAGGCCGGGCGTGGCGTCGAGGACGCGGCTCATCTGGCGCGGTGCCCCGTCCCGTACGAGGACGTAGCGGATCGCGAAGCCGCTCAGTTCCTCGGTCTGGTCGGCGCCGGAGCCGGCCACGAGGTGGGCGACGACCTTGTCCAGGCGCGGGTCGCCGCCACCGGCGGCGGCCAGTTCGGCGTCGCCGAGGCGCGCGCCGGAGCCGCGGACCAGGGTGTACGCGACCTCGCCGGGCGAGGTGCCGCCGAGGACGAGGGTGCGGGGCTGGTCCCGGGTGTCGCTCTCCTCGGCGACGAACGCCGGGACCTGGACCGGGTCGCGCCGGGTCAGCGGGCCGTCGGCGCCGCCGATCATCCAGGTGGCGGCGGCCACGACCGGGCCGAGCGCGGCGGCGAGCGCGATGAGCGCGGCGACGGGCTGGCGCCAGCCGAAGCCGTGGGCGGCGACGCGGGTGCGGCCGCCCTCGGCGCCGATCATGCCGGCGGCGAGGAGGGCCGCGCCGTAGACGAGGGTGGCGGGTCCGGCCCATCCGGTGCCGCCGGCGCCGTTGGACAGCGCGGCGAACAGGAGGCCGGCGAGGGCGGCGGCCCAGGCGGCGCGGACGGCGAACTGCCGCTCCTCGCGCAGCAGCGCGGCGAGGCCGGCGAGGACGATGCCGATGAGGAGGAGGCCGGCGGTGGTGCCGGGGCCGCCGGGGCTGATCCCGAGCAGGTCGAGGGCGGAGGCCGTGCCCGTACGGATGTCGAGGCCGGCCTCGCGCAGGAACGCGGCCGGGCTGGTCAGCAGGGACAGCGACCAGGGGGCGAGGACGAGGATCGGGGTGCCGACGGCGGCGAGGAAGCGCAGTCCGTACGCCGTGATGTCGCCGCGGCGCAGGACGAGCACGGCGATGCCGAGGACGACGGCGAGCGGCCAGACGATCGGAGTGAACGCCGTCGCGAAGGTCAGCAGGAAGGTGTACGCCCAGGTGGCGCGCCAGCTGCCCCGGCCCTGACCGGTCAGTCCGTGGGCGGCGACGGCGGCGCGGGCGATGAGCGGGAGCAGGATCGCGAGGACGGCGGTGCCCAGGCGGCCGGCGGCGAGCGCTCCGGTGACGGCGGGCAGGAAGGCGTAGGCGATGGCGCCCCAGGCGCGCAGCAGCCGGGACTCGACGATCGGGCGGGCGGCGAAGTAGGCGGTGAAGCCGGCCAGCGGGACCGAGCAGACGAGGAGCAGGGTGAGCGCGAAGGAGGTGGAGCCGAGGAAGAGCGCGGAGAGTCCGGCCAGGACGGCGAGGTAGGGCGGTGCGGTCTGGGTGCCGCCGGTGCCGATGGCGTGCCAGGCGTCGGCGTACCGCTCCCAGAGACCTCCGACGGAGTCGGGGGCGGGCAGCAGGGCGCCGCCGGCGAGCGAGCCGCCGCCGAACAGGCCGCGGCAGGCGACGACGGAGATGAGCAGGAGCAGGGCGAAGAGGACCGGGCCGGGCTTGCGGGCGATCTTCTTGAGCCGGGCGAACTGCTCGATCTCCAGGAAGTCGGCGTCGTCGCCGCCGGGTCCGGACTCGACGACGCCGTGGCGTGAGCCGCCGGAGTCGGCGTCGGAGCCGCCGAAGTTCGCCACGATCTGCTCGGCGGTGGCGCGGACGGTCGCGCCGGGCGGCGGGAAGAGCGGACGCAGTTCGCTCGCGGCGACGGCGGGGTTCTTGCGGCGCTTGCGTGCGGCGAGGATCTTCTCGGGGCGCAGCAGGGTGCCGAAGAGGCCCATGACCTCGTCGACGGCCTGGCCGGGGACCTTGCCGACGAGGTAGGCGAGGGTGCGCAGCAGCGTGCCGAGGACCAGGCGGAGGAAGACGTAGGGCAGGGCGGCGCCGCGGGTGTTGGCGAGCAGGGTGTAGACGGCGCCGGCCTTGTCGACGCGGTGCGGGTTGGCGACGGAGCGGCCGGCGCAGTCGACGGTGCGGCGTTCGCGGGCGGAGGCCTCGGCGTGGCGCAGGACGGCGCCGGGGGCGACGAGGACGTGGTGCCCCGCGGAGTGGGCGCGCCAGCACAGGTCGACGTCGTCGCGCATGAGGGGCAGGCGCCGGTCGAAGCCGCCGAGCTCCTCGAAGACGTCGCGGCGGACGAGCATGCCGGCGCTGGAGACGGAGAGGACGGAGCGGACCTGGTCGTGCTGGCCCTGGTCCTGCTCGCGGCGGTCGAGGCCGGTCCAGCGGCGGCCGCTGCGGGCGATGGAGACGCCGGCCTCGAGCAGCTGCTTGCGGTCGTACCAGCCGCGGAGCTTGGGTCCGACGACGGCGGCGTACGTGTCCGAGTCGGCGACGCGCAGCAGTTCGGCGAGCGCGTCCGGTTCGGGGGCGCAGTCGTCGTGGAGCAGCCAGAGCCACTGCACGGGCTCGCCGTGCGGGAGTTCGGGCAGGTCGTAGGCGTCGTCGCTCCACGTCCTGCTGACGGGGTCCCAGCCGCTGGGGCGCTTCAGATACGGGAGTTCCTCGGGTCCGAGCAGGGGCGCGGTCCGGGCGGCCTCCTCGACGGCGGCGCCGAAGCCCGTACGGCGGGCGAGGTGGAGCACCCGGTCGGGACCGATCGCGTCGGCGAGCAGCTGCGCGGAGTCGTCGGCGCTGCCGGTGTCGGCGGCGACGACGTTCTGCACGGGGCGTTCCTGGGCGAGCAGCCCGGCGAGGGCGTCCGGCAGCCAGCGGGCGCCGTCGTGGGCGACGAGCACGGCGGTGACGACGTGTCGCGGAAACTCGGGAGTTGAGGACATCGAGGTACGGGCCCTCCGGCCGGGGTCGCCCGCGGGGGGCGTGGGTGCGTCTCGGACGGGGCCCCACACTAACGGCTGGCAACAGAATGGTCCGCCGCCTGTGGACAGAGCACAGGGGGCGGACCCTTCGTTGTGTACGGGTGTGCGCGGATTGGCGGGCGCACGGGTGGCCGGTGGCCGGGGGGTGTCCGGCGGGTGCCGGGCCGGGAGTCCGGCGGGTGTCCGGCCGGGAGTCCGGCGGGGTGCCGGCCGCGGGTCCTCTCAGACCGCGGCCTTTTTCAGGCGGCGACGTTCACGCTCGGACAGGCCGCCCCAGATGCCGAATCGTTCGTCGTTCTGCAGGGCGTATTCGAGGCATTCGGAACGGACCTCACAGGCGAGGCAGACCTTCTTGGCCTCGCGGGTCGAGCCGCCCTTCTCGGGGAAGAAGGACTCGGGATCGGTCTGGGCGCACAGCGCGCGCTCCTGCCAGCCGAGTTCCTCGTCCGCGTCCTCGACCAGCAGTTCCTGGAACAACTCGGTCATGTGCGCCCCTCGTCTGTCTTTGCGTCCCCGTGATGTTGCCGTTACCGATTTCGGCCGAACGACACGAGTGAAATTACAAGTTCGTGCTCTGAGCGAGTCAAGCCGGAATCTGCTATTGGGCCCGGTATTCACTCTGCGGAACCAAGGCTATGCGGAAAGTGTTCAAATCACCAAAAACCTGACACATGCCACCGGCCTGACCGCACCGCTTCCTCTCCCACTCCTCGACGAGGAGGGTCGATCCCTCCCCAGGGAGAGACGACCGTGAAGAGGATCTTGTTGCGATCCGGCCACGGAAGCGATCCGGATCACAGTCCGATCACGGACCGTCAGCCGTGTTTACAGGCCCGGTTGCTGCGCCATGTGTCCCGCCTTCCGGCTGCACAAACCTTTCTCCGGACCGGTCGACCGGATGAGGTGAAACATTGCGGCCAAATCGGGCATTGAGTTGACAGTCGGTCCTCCCTGCCGTCACCTTTGATTCCATGCCAGCGACCTCAGCGCCCTCCGCGACCCACGCCCGTGGGTTCCGCCGCGCTGTCCAGGCCCGCTGTTGCTGTTGCTGTCCCAGCTGTTGATGCCGTAGCGCTCCAGCCCGCACAGCCTCGCCTCTCCGCACAGCTCTGCGTTCCGCTTTTCCCCTGTCTTGCGACACCCTGCACTTCTGCTGAGGAACCACCGCACCCATGAACAGCGACAGCGACCTTCAGATCGCCGGCGACATCCTCGAGGTCCAGCACCTCCTCCAGCCGGCCCGCGAGCACCCCGCCAGCGTGGCCGAGTTCGCCGGCCTCGCCCGCTCCATCGCCGCCGACCGCGCGCAGTGGGCGCCCCACGTCGAGTACGACGCCACCACCCGCTGGTACCACCGGCTCCGCACCGGCCCGGGCTACGAGGTCTGGCTGCTGTCCTGGGTGCCCGGACAGGGCAGCGGGCCGCACGACCACGGCCGCTCGTCCGGCGTACTGACCGTCCTCGAAGGCGAACTGACGGAGCGTACGGAACGGGGCGTGCGGACGCTCGGGGCCGGCGCGCAGCGCGTCTTCGCGCCGGGGTACGTCCACGAGGTCGTCAACGACTCCCTCGAACCGGCGGTCAGCCTGCACGTGTACTACCCCGGTCTGACCGAGATGCCGATGCACGAATCCTTCCAGGCGCAATGCGCCCCGGCGGCCCCGGTGACCGTGACCGCCTGACACGCCCGCCCGTCGCCCGACCACCACCCCACAAAGGATCAGGCTGCGCCTGACAGACTGTTCGCATGCGCATTGTGGTTCTGGCCGGGGGCATCGGTGGTGCCCGCTTCCTTCGCGGCCTCAAGCAGGCCGCACCGGACGCGGAGATCACGGTCGTCGGCAACACCGGAGACGACATCCATCTCTTCGGGCTGAAGGTCTGCCCGGACCTGGACACGGTGATGTACACCCTCGGCGGTGGGATCAACGAGGAGCAGGGCTGGGGCCGTGCGGAGGAGTCCTTCACGGTGAAGGAGGAGCTCGCGGCGTACGGGGTGGGGCCGGAGTGGTTCGGCCTCGGCGACCGCGACTTCGCGACGCACATCGTCCGTACGCAGATGCTGGGCGCCGGGTATCCGCTGAGCGCGGTCACGGAGGCGCTCTGCGCCCGCTGGCAGCCGGGCGTGCGGCTGCTGCCGATGTCGGACGACCGGGTCGAGACGCATGTCGCCATCGAGGTGGACGGCGAGTCCCGGGCGGTGCACTTCCAGGAGTACTGGGTGAGGCTGCGGGCTTCCGTGGACGCCCAGGCCGTCGTGCCGGTCGGCGCGGAGGGCGCGAAGCCCGCGCCCGGAGTACTCGAGGCGATCGCGGAGGCGGACGTCATCCTCTTCCCGCCGTCGAACCCGGTGGTGTCGATCGGCACGATCCTGGCCGTGCCGGGCATCCGCGAGGCGATCGCGGAGGCGGGCGTGCCGGTCGTGGGCCTCTCCCCCATCGTCGGCGACGCGCCGGTGCGCGGCATGGCCGACAAGGTGCTCGCGGCGGTGGGCGTGGAGGCCACGGCCGCGGCGGTGGCTCGGCACTACGGCTCGGGCCTGCTCGACGGCTGGCTGGTCGACACGGTCGACGCGGGCACGGTCGCCGACGTCGAGGCGGCGGGCATCCGCTGCCGGGCGGTGCCGCTGCTGATGACGGACCTGGAGGCCACGGCCGCGATGGCGCGCGAGGCGCTGACGCTCGCGGAGGAGGTCCGCGGGTGAGGGGTCCTGCGGACGGCACGGGGGTGGGGCCGGCGGGCGGGGGCCCGCGGGCGGCCCGCGCGGACGGCGGCGAGGGCCTGGGCGGTGGCGGCCCGCAGCGTGAGGCGGGGCGTTCGTATCGGGTGTGGGGGCTGGAGGGGATGCCCGAGGTGAGGGCGGGGGACGATCTGGCGAAGTTGATCGCCTCCGTGTCGCCGGGGCTTCTGGACGGGGACGTGCTGCTCGTCACCTCGAAGATCGTCAGCAAGGCCGAGGGACGGGTGATCGCCGCCGACGACCGTGAGGAGGCGATCGACGCCGAGACCGTACGGGTGGTCGCGCGGCGCGGGACACTTCGGATCGTCGAGAACCGGCAGGGCCTCGTCATGGCCGCGGCCGGGGTCGACGCCTCCAACACCCCCGCCGGAACCGTGCTGTTGCTGCCCGTCGACCCGGACGCCTCGGCCCGGGCGGTACGGGAAGGGCTCCGGGACGCGCTCGGGGTCGACGTCGGTGTCATCGTCACGGACACCTCCGGGCGGCCCTGGCGCAGTGGACTGACCGACATGGCCATCGGCGCGGCCGGCGTGCGCGTCCTCGACGACCTGCGCGGCGGCACGGACGCGTACGGCAATCCGCTCAGCGCGACCGTGGTCGCCACCGCCGACGAACTCGCCGCCGCCGGTGACCTGGTCAAGGGCAAGGCCGGCGGAGTGCCGGTCGCGGTGGTCCGCGGGCTGCCGCACCTGGTCGGCGACGTCCAGGAGGGCGCCCGGGCGCTGGTCCGGAGCGCGGCCGACGACATGTTCCGGCTCGGGACCTCGGAGGCCGTACGGGAGGCGGTGACCCTGCGTCGTACCGTCCGGGAGTTCACCGACGAGCCGGTGGACCCGGGCGCCGTACGGCGTGCCGTCGCCGCCGCCGTCACGGCGCCGGCCCCGCACCACACCACGCCCTGGCGGTTCGTGCTCCTCGAATCCGCCGAGTCCCGGACCCGGCTGCTCGACGCGATGCGGGACGCCTGGATCGCGGACCTGCGCCGGGACGGAAGGTCGGAGGAGTCGATCGCCAAGCGGGTCCGCCGCGGCGACGTGCTGCGAGGCGCCCCGTATCTGGTGGTGCCCTGCCTGGTCATGGACGGTTCCCACCACTACGGCGACGCGCGCAGGGACACCGCCGAGCGCGAGATGTTCGTGGTCGCGGCGGGCGCGGGCGTACAGAACTTCCTGGTGGCGCTGGCGGGCGAGCGGCTCGGTTCGGCGTGGGTGTCCTCGACGATGTTCTGCCGCGATGTCGTACGCGATGTCCTCGGGCTCCCGGACGACTGGGACCCGATGGGCGCGGTGGCCGTCGGGCACGCGGCCGCTCCGCCGAAGGAGCGGCCGGCGCGGCAGGCGGGTCGGTTCATCGAGGTGCGCTGAACCGCGCCTACAGCGCTCCGATGTTCCCGGGGGTCATCCGGGGCGCGCGCCGGGGCGGGATGTGGCCGCTGAGGAGGATGAGGCGGGCCGCGCGGTGGCGCTGGCCCGCGTAGGGCTCCAGCAGGGCGAGCATCGCGGTGTCGTCGGCGGTGCGGTCGCCCGCGAGGGCGAAGCCGACGATGCTCGGCAGGTGGTAGTCGCCGACGCTGACGGCGTCGGGGGCGCCGTTGCTGCGCTGGACCGTCTCGGCGGAGGTCCAGGGGCCGATGCCCGGGATCAACTCCAGGCGTTCCTGGGCCTGTCGGGACTCCATCGAGGCGGCCTCCTCCATCCGCCGGGCCACCTTGACGACGCGCAGGATGGTGGCGGCGCGCTTGTTGTCGACGCCGGCGCGGTGCCACTCCCAGGAGGGGATGAGCGACCAGGTGCGGGCGTCGGGCATCACATGGAGGTCGGGCATCGCGGGAAGCCGGGCGCCGGGGCCGGGGGCGGGCTCGCCGTACTTCCGTACGAGCAGCCGCCAGGCGCGGTAGGCCTCGTCCGTCGTGACCTTCTGCTCCAGGATCGAGGGGATCAGCGACTCCATCACCAGGCCGGTGCGGGTCAGCCGGAGGCCGGGGCGGCGGCGGTGGGTGGCGGCGAGGAGGCGGTGGCGCGGGGTGAAGGCGCCCGGGTCGTCCTCGGCGCCGAGCAGCTGCGGGAGCCGGTCCAGGAGCCACTCGGCGCCCGGGCCCCAGGCCTCGGCCTCGGCGACGCCCTCGCTCGGGCGCAGCGAGACCCTGAGGGTGCCGGGGCCCGTGGGGGTGCGGGCGGCGCGCCAGACGGAGCCGTCGGGGGTCGTACGGAAGGTGGGGTCGCCAGGGCCGCGGCGGAGCGGGCCGAGGGTGAGGCCCAGGTCCGTGGGGGCGTCGGGGGTCCAGCGGCGGGTGAGGCGGGCGACCGGGGGGTGGGGGGCCCGGGCGGCGGGTACGGCGGCGGGTACGGGGACGTGGCCGCCGCGCACGGTGGTGCGGGTGGGACGTGGGGGGAAGCGGCCGGCCATGGGTACGAGCGTAACGGGGCGGGGGGTGCGCGCGGTGGCGGTGCGACGGGTCCGGGGGGCGCGCGGTGGCGGTGCGACCGGTCCGGGGGGCCCGCGGTGGCGGCGACCGGTCCGGGGGGACGGCAGGCGGTGGGCCGGGCCCCGGCCGGGGTGGTCCCGCCCGGAGCGGGGCCGGGTCGGCGATCCTGTAGGCCCGCCGGGACCGTGACCTTGAGCTCAGCTGCGGCCCTGGTACTTCGCCGAGGCGGTCCTGGCGGCGCCCAGCTTGCTGTAGAGGCGGCCGCCGGGGCAGTCCGTGGCGAATCCGTCGCGGTGGCCCGCGATCGTATGGAACTTGACCTTCTTGCCCTTCTTGTACTTGTTCCCGCCGCCCGAGGTGAGCGTCGCCTTGCCCTTCGGGTTGGCCCCGTGCAGCCCCAGCTTCCACGCCGTCAGCTTCGCCACGGCGTTCACCGCCGCGGCCGGCGGCGCCGTCTTGCTGAAGGAACCGAGAACCGCGATGCCCATGCTGTTGGTGTTGAAGCCGAGCGTGTGGGCGCCGAGCACCGGCTTGGCCACGCCTCCCGCACGGCCCTCGTAGATGTTTCCGCACTTGTCGACGGCGAAGTTGTAGCCGATGTCCCGCCAGCCGCTGCTCTTGACGTGGTAGCGGTAGATGCTCCGGATGACGGAGGGGGCCTGGCGGCAGGTGTAGTTGTTGCCGGTGGCGCTGTGGTGGACGAAGGCCGCCTTGACCGACTTCGTGTAGATGAAGCCCCCCTTGCGCATCTTCTCGTCGGCGCCCCACCCCTTGCGGGTGATGATCTTCGGTCGGGGTCCGATGTACGGCTTCGCGGCGGCCGCGGCGACCCCCGCCGTCGTCGTCGTTGTCGCCGTCGCCGCCCGCGACAGGGCCGGGAGGACGGTGGTCGCCGCCGGCCCCGACCGTGTCTCCGGGACCTCGCGCTCCGGGCCCGGGTCGACCAGCTCCAGGCGGAGTCCGGCCGGGAGAGGTGCCGCGTCCCGCTCGGTCTCCGGCCGTACGCGGATCTCGACGCCGTCCGACTCACCCACCCACAGCGGTGCGGTGGACCCGCGCAGCGCGGCCTCCGCCGCCTCCGCGGTGCCGGGGTCGGCCCCGTGCTCCTCGTTGTGGATCTCGACGTCCTGCCATGGCGACCACTCGGAGCCGCCGGCGGCCCGGGTGCGGACCTGGACCGTGCCGTGCAGGGGGGCACGGGCGTCGTCCCAGACGACACCGAGCAGGGAGAAGGGTCTGACGTCCCGTCGGGTCAGCCCTTGCGCGGCCATGCCGCCGATGGTCCGGTCGGTGGTACCGATCGGCCGAAGTGGCAGGGACTGGGTGGACCCGGCGACGTCCGTGTCGACGGAGCCGGCATCGACGGAGCCGGCGGCGGCCCCGTCGGCCTGACCGGCCGACGGCAGCGACGCCGCGGGGGTGGCGAGGGACAGCGGCAGGGCGAGCGCCGCCGCACACGTGACGGCGATGGAGGAGACAAGGTAGGCACGCATGAGGCGATCGTCCGCAGTCCCGGCGCATTTCGCTCGGCGGGATTCACTCTCCCCGCTGACGGGGCGTCGGTCCGACCGGTGGACGACGTCACCGGTACGGCGGGCCCCCGCGCGCCTCCCCGCGTACCCTTGCCCGCGTGAACGCCAGCGACCGCACCCCCGCCGACCT
Source organism: Streptomyces sp. NPDC015346 (assembly GCF_043078785.1). Classification (NCBI taxonomy): domain Bacteria; kingdom Bacillati; phylum Actinomycetota; class Actinomycetes; order Kitasatosporales; family Streptomycetaceae; genus Streptomyces; species Streptomyces sp. NPDC015346. The sequence continues at coordinate 23,753 of NZ_JBIBTW010000006.1, forward strand.
GCTGCGATCCGCGCTCGCCGCGGACCCCGCACGCCCCTTGGTCACCTTCTACGACGACGCCACCGGTGAGCGCGTGGAATTGTCCGTCGCCACCTTCGCCAATTGGGTGGCCAAGACGGCCAACCTGCTCCAGGGGGAGCTGTCCGCCTCCCCCGGCGACCGGCTCGCGCTGCTGCTGCCCGCCCACTGGCAGACCGCTGTCTGGCTGCTCGCCTGCTCGTCCGTCGGCGTGACCGCCGAGGTCGGCGGCGACCCGGCGGACGCCGACTACGTCGTCGCGGGCCCCGACACCCTGGAGGCGGGCCTGGCCTGCTCGGGCGACCGGATCGCGCTCTCCCTCGCCCCGCTGGGCCGCCGCTTCCCCGCCCCGCCCGCCGGATACGCGGACTACGCGGTCGAGGTGCCGAGCCAGGGGGACCGTTTCGCCCCGTTCGTCCCGGTCGACGCGGACGCTCCGGCCCTCGTCGTCGGCGGTACGGAACTGACGGGTGCCCAGCTCGTCGAGCGGGCCCGCGCGGACGCCGAGGCCCTCGGCCTCGCGCCCGGGGGCCGGCTGCTCTCGGCACGTCCGTACGACACCTGGGAGGGGATCTCCGCCGGGCTGTACGCGCCGCTGGCCGCCGGGGCCTCCGTCGTCCTGTGCCGGAACCTGGACCGGCTGGCGCCCGAGGCGCTCGAGAAGCGGGTGGAGAGCGAGCGCGTCACCGCGACGGCGGTATGACGACCCGCGGGACACGGGGACACTGGCGACCCGCACGACGTCCACGACCCGCCGAGGTTCCACCCGTATGGCGCACCGACTCGCCGAGTCCCCGGGTCCCCGCCTCCACTCCGGTACATGATCGGCGGTAGCTACCCCTCCCGTACAACCATGCGTCGGGTTCAGCCGTCTACGTCTGCGACCGGCGGCCCGGCGCGCCGCCGACGCCATCGAGGACGGACTCAGACGTGACGGACAGTGCCGGCACGCCCGCCGAACCGGACACCCCGGACGAGGACGAGACGACCAGCACCCCCGCCAAGAGCACCCCCGCCGAGCGCGAGCCGGCCGGCCCCCGGGGCGGCGGGTGGCGCAGACGTCACTGGCTGCGCTGGACGGCGCTCGGGGTCTCGGTGTTCGTCATCGCCGCGGCCGGTGCCGGGTGGTGGATCTACCGCAAGCTCGACAACAACATCACCACCGACACCGACGCCGCCGCCGAACTGCTCAGGTACGAGAAGGAGCGCCCCAGCCCGGCCGTCAAGGGTGCGCAGAACATCCTGCTCATCGGCTCCGACACCCGGGCCGGGCCGGGCAACAAGAAGTACGGCAAGGACAAGGGGACCCAGCGCTCGGACACCACGATCCTGCTGCACCTCTCGGCGGGGCGGTCGAGCGCCACGGCCGTCTCCCTCCCGCGCGACCTGATGGTGGAGATGCCGAGCTGCCGCCAACCGGACGGGACCCGCACGCGGGAGCAGTTCGCGCAGTTCAACTCGGCCTTCGAGATCGGCGGCACGGCGTGCACGATCCGTACCGTCGAGCGGCTGACGGGGATCCGGATCGACCACCACATGGTGATCGACTTCCAGGGCTTCAAGAAGATGGTCGACGCGGTGGACGGGGTGGAGGTCTGCCTCAAGGAGCCGATCGACGACGACGACGCGCAGCTGCGGCTTCCGGCCGGGCGCCAGACGCTCCGCGGCGAGCAGGCCCTGGGCTTCGTACGGGCCCGCAAGTCGCTGGGGACCGGCAGTGACACCGAACGCATGGACCGGCAGCAGCAGTTCCTCGGTGCGCTGGTCAACAAGATGCAGAGCAACGGCGTTCTGCTGAACCCGACCCGGCTGTACCCGGTCCTGGACGCGGCGACCAAGTCGGTCACCACCGACGCGGGTCTCGACTCGCTGCGGGACCTGTACGACCTGGCGCGTTCGATGCGGAGCATCCCCACGGAGAAAGTGCAGTTCCTCACGGTGCCGCGGCGGCCCTACTCGTACAACGTGAATCGGGACGAACTCGTACAACCTGAGGCGAGTCAGCTCTTCAAGCGGCTACGGGAGGACGAGACCGTCACCGTGACGCCGGGCGGCAAGCAGAAGGCGGACGGCACCGACTCGGCGAGCCCCGCGCCGACGCCGACGTTCTCGGGGCGCAACGCGGCGGAGGGCGTGTGCACGTAGCGGGGGTCGGTGCGGGCGGGGTGGATGAGTGTGGATGAGTAAAGCGCATTCCAAGGGGAGGGCTGTTGTCGATGAGGTTTGAGCAAATTGCCCGGTTGTAAGGGGCGTGGAATTTGTCACGGACGTCGCCCCACGCTGAACTGGGCGGATAGTGTGACGCGATCCGGTGCTCCCGACCTCGTGGTCGCCGCACTCAACGGATCGAACGACCGAGCGCCCGACGGGGGAGGCGCCTCGCGTGGCACCGACGGAGGATTCAAGTAACCGTGGACGCGCACAGCCGTGGACAGGCGGACGAGATCGACCCCGCCGACCAGTGGGTGCTCAACCCGCAGACGGGCAACTACGAACTGCGACTGAACCACTCCACTGAGCAGCAGGCCCCGCGCTCGGCGCCGCTCTCCCACCCCCGCGGCACCACCACTCCGGGCCCGAGAACCGCCGAACGCTCGCGGACCGGGGAGCGTTCCCGCACCGCGACCGAGGCGCCCGTCCCCGGTCAGCGCCGCCGCCGCGCCCCCGAGGGCCCCGGTGGCACGCAGCCGTCGCCCGGTCGCCGCAAGCGGAAGCCGCAGAAGTCCCGCAAGAAGAAGGCGCTGCTCTGGACGGGCGGGACGATGGCCGTCGTGCTCGTGGCCGGCGCGGCGGGCGCGTACGCGCTGTACGACCACTTCAACGGCAACATCAACACCATCGACGTCGGTGACGCCGCTTCGGGTGGCGAGACGATGGAGGGGCCGCTGAACATCCTGATCATCGGCAACGACGTCCGCACCGGCGAGGGCAACACGAGTTACGGGAACAAGACCAACGTCACCGGCCACGCCGACACGACGTTCCTCTTCCACGTCTCCGAGGACCGCACCAACGCGACGGCTCTGAGCATCCCCCGTGACCTCAAGATCAAGATCCCGGACTGCCCCACGAAGCAGCCCGACGGTTCGACCAAGGTCATCCCCGGCTCGGTCGGAACCACGAAGTTCAACGAGTCGTTCGGCGTGGACGGCCGCGACCCGGGCTGCACGATGCGCACCGTCAAGGAGCTCACGGGCGGGATCGAGGTCAACCACTTCATGATGGTCGACTTCAACGCCGTGAAGACACTGTCGACCGCGGTCGGCGGCGTGAAGGTCTGCCTCACCAAGCCCATCCGTGACAAGAACTACTCCAAGCTCAACCTCCCGGAGGGCGAGCACACGATCATGGGCGAGGACGCGCTCGCGTTCCTCCGCAACCGGCACGGTCTCGGCAACGAGAGCGACCTCGACCGGATCAAGATGCAGCAGCAGTTCCTCGCCTCCATGATCCGGCAGCTGAAGGAGGACACGCTCGACAGTCCGACGAAGCTGTACTCGGTCGCGGACGCGGCGACCAAGGCCCTGACGGTGGACCGGGGAATAGGCAGCGCCCTGAAGCTGACCGCGCTCGCCAAGGAACTCGGCAAGATCGACCTGAAGAACATCAGCTTCCTGACCGTTCCGGTGGTCGACAACCCGGACGAGCCGCCCAACAAGCGGGCGACCGTCGTCCTCGACCCGGTCAAGGCGCCGCAGGTGTTCAGCATGGTGCAGAACGACGTCTCCTTCACCGAGGTGAAGAAGAAGGAACAGGACACCAAGAAGGCCAAGGCCCAGGCCGAGGCGAAGTTGCTCCAAGGACCGCGCGCCCAGGCGGGCGACGTGCGCGTCGACGTCTACAACGGCAGCGGCATCCAGGGCGCGGCGCAGTCGACGATCAACTGGCTGCAGGTCCAGCAGGGCGTCACGAGGTCCACGAACAAGGCCAACGCCCCCGAGAAGGCGGCGAAGACCACCCTCACGTACGCGCCGAACCAGGCCGACCAGGCCCGCAAGCTCGCGGACATGATGGGCCTGCCCGCCACGGCTCTCAAGCCCGGCACCACGGACGCCGGGGAGCTCGAGCCCATGACGCTCGTCCTCGGTTCCGACTTCAAGGGCGCGGGGACGCCCATCACCGCTCCGGCGAAGGCGCCGGACGTCGGACAGGTGGGAGCCGACAAGAAGGTGTGCGCCAAGTGACCCGGAAACACCGGGTCGCCGAACGCGTCTGAAAACGAGGGGACCAGGGGTGGGACAGAGCAGCGTGCGCGGGGAGGGGACGCGTGGAGGCGTTCCGCACGCCCGCGATTTGGGCTGGGACGAAAGTCTTTACGGCGACGGGGGCGAGGGGGCCGCTACGGGCACCCGGACCGCCGACGCCGGTGCGGCCGACGCCGGTGCGACCGACGACGGCAAGAGCCACGGCAAGGGCGACGGCGGCCAGGGCGACACGGGTGTCAGGAGCGGCCGGCGCGGCAGGAGCGGCGCGGGGGGCAGGAGCGGTCAGGGTGCCGGCAGCGGTGGTGACAGCCGTACGAATCACCGGCGCGGAGGGGCTCGTCGGCGTGCCAAGAAGTCCGGCAAACGCAAGGTGTTCCGCTGGGTCGCCGCGACCCTGTCCCTGCTGATACTGGGCACGGCCGGCGCCGGATACCTGTATTACGAGCGCCTCAACGACAACCTGCGCGGCGGCAGTCGCGCCGGCGGCGACAGCGGTGTGAAGAAGGCCGCGCCGAACGCGCTCGGCGACACCCCGCTCAACATCCTGCTCATCGGCTCCGACAGTCGGGCCGACGCCAAGAACGTGGCGCTCGGCGGCGGCAAGAACCTCCGGGAGAGCCCGCCGCTCGCGGACGTCCAGATGCTGCTTCACATCTCGGCGGACCGCAAGAACGCCAACATCGTCTCCATACCGCGCGACACGATCGTCCCGATCCCGGAGTGCAAGGGCGAGGACGGCACGCCCTACCCCGCCACCACCACCAAACCCATCAACGAGACGCTGGGGCGCGGGGGTCCGGGCTGCACGCTGACCACCTGGGAGAGCATCACCGGCGTGTACATCGACCACTGGATGATGATCGACTTCGCGGGTGTGGTCGCGATGGCGGACGAGGTCGGCGGCGTCCCGGTCTGTGTGAAGACCGGCGTCCACGACCGGTCGACCCGGCAGGTCAAGGGCGGCTCGGGCCTGAAGCTGGGCCCGGGCACCACCGAGATCAAGGGTGAGCAGGCGCTCCAGTGGCTGCGTACCCGGCACGCGTTCGGCAACGACCAGAACCGCGCCAAGGCCCAGCACATGTACATGAACGGCATGATGGAGAAGCTCCAGAAGCAGAACGCCTGGAGCGACACCGGGCGGCTGATGGGTCTGGCGGAGACCGCCACGAAGGCGCTTCAGGTGTCCGACGAGATCCGCTCGGTCTCCAAGCTCTTCGAGCTGTCGATGCAGCTCAAGAACGTGAAGCTGGACCGGCTCACGACGGCGACGGTCCCCACGACCGAGTGGTCGCAGAACAGGGACAAGCTCGTCATGGTGGAGTCGTCCGCCGACAAGATGTGGGCGATGCTCCGCGACGATGTCGCCTTCGACAAGAACGGCGACCCGGCCGGCGCCAAGCCGACCGTCTCCGCGTCCGCGAAGCCGAAGGGCCCGACGGCGGGGGCACCGGGCAGCCTGGCCGTCACGGTCGTCAACGGCACGGGTGTCGGCGGCCAGATGTCCGTGGACGGCCGGGCCGGCACCATGGCGAACGCGCTGAAGGACAAGGGCTTCACGGGGGCGGAGGCCTCGCAGAGCGCCGAGCCGCGCAAGGACACGATCGTCAAGTACCCGAAGGCGGACGGCGACCAGGGCAAGGCGGACGCCCTGTCCGTGGCCAAGGCGCTGGGCCTGCCCGACTCGGCGGTCCGGGCCGACGCCAAGGCGGAGAGCATCACGCTGGTGATCGGCGGGGACTGGCGCGAGGGCGCCACGTACAAGAAGCCGAAGACCGAGGCGGGCGACCTGCCGGAGGGCGCCGACGACAAGGTGGACTGCATGGAAGTCTATTCGGTCTACCGGTGGGACGGGAAGAGCTGACCCGTCGCCGCACGGCACGCGGAAGACGAAGGGCCGGGACCCCTGGGGTCCCGGCCCTTCGTTATGTCCGTACGGGGAATCCCTCTGTACGGGAAGTCGCTCAGACCTTCTCGGACGTGACCGCCGGGCGGCGGCTCGCGATGACCTTCCGGGCCAGCGCGCGCGGGCTCGTCAGGAAGCCGTAGCCCCAGGACATGTGCATCGTCGCCAGCGCGACCGGGATCTGGAGGCGGGCCTTCAGAGGCAGCCCCTTGCCCGCCGGGATCGAGCCCGCCGTGATCGCCGCGAGGTAGCCGGCCGGGATCAGGAAGCCGAGAGGGGTGAGGGTCGCCCCCACGACCAGGCCCGCCGCGATCGCGCAGACGGCGGTCGGCGGGGCCAGATAGCGGAGGTTGATGGAGCCCTGGTGGTAGCGGGCCACCACATGGCGCCAACGGCCGTAGTCCTTGTACTGCTTGGCCAGCGCGCGCACGCTCGGGCGCGGCCGGTACTGCACGCGCAGCTCCGGCGAGAACCAGATCAGACCGCCCGCCTCGCGGATACGGAAGTTCAGCTCCCAGTCCTGGGCGCGGATGAACTCCACGTTGTAGCCGCCCTGTCGCTCCAGGGCCTCGCGCCGGAACACACCCAGATACACGGTTTCGGCGGGTCCCGCCTGACCGCCGGTGTGGAAGGCCGCGTTGCCGACACCGATCTTGGAGGTCATCGCGGCGGCCACCGCGCGCTCCCAGTCGTTCTCGCCCTCGGCGTGCATGATGCCGCCGACGTTCTGCGCGCCGGTCTCCTCCAGGAGGCGGACGGCGGTGGCGATGTAGTTCGGCGAGAGCATGCCGTGGCCGTCGACCCGCACCACGATGGGGTGGCGGGAGGCCTGGATCGCCGCGTTGAGGGCGGCGGGGGTGCGGCCGGTGGGGTTCGGCACGGTGCGAACCCGGGGGTCCTCCCGTACGAGCTCGGCGGCGATCTCGTCCGTACGGTCCGTGGACGGGCCGAGTGCGATCACCACCTCCATCTCACCGTCGTACTCCTGCTCGAGGATGTGACGGACGGAGTCGCGCAGATGCCGCTCCTCGTTGAGGACCGGCATGATCACGGAGACGGGCGGCAGGGCGGCAGGCATGTGGTCCTCTGGGGTCCGGGGGTCGTCCCCCCGGGAGACAGCGGGATATCGCCCGCCACGTTACCGCGAACGGGCGACACGGAGCGCGTCACGGGGGCCGGTGCCCGCTGGCGCTGATCGTATGGGCCTACGGTGCTCACGGTTCCCCCTGTCACACCCGCGGAGGTGTCCCCCGGTGCCCACACCGCCCCGCACGCCCCGTCCCCGGCCGACCGCCCGTCCCGTACCGGCCCGCCGCGGCAGACGGGTCGCCGCGGTCGCGCGGCCGAGGTGGGGCATGCGGATGGCGACGACGCTCTCCGTGCTGGTCCTCGGCGCCGGCGGAATCGGGCACGCGGTGGTCACCAGCCTGGACACCGGGATCACCAGGGTCGACCCGTTCAAGGACATGAAGAACCGCCCCCAGGCCGGGCACGGCATGAACGTGCTGGTCGTGGGAACGGACGGGCGGGAGAAGGTCTCCGAGGAGGAGCGCAGGGCCTACCGGCTCGGCGGCGAACCCTGCCACTGCACCGACACGGTGATGCTGGTCCACATCTCCGAGGACCGGGACCGGGCGAGCGTGGTGAGCCTGCCGCGCGACTCGTACGCCGAGATGCCCGAGCACGTCGACGAGACCACCGGCGAGCGGCACCAGGCGCATCCGGTGAAGCTGAACGCGGCCTACGCGGAGGGCGGGCCCGGTCTGACGGTGCGGACCGTGGAGAGCATGACGGGCGTCAAGATCGACCACTATCTGGAGGTCGACTTCACCAGCTTCATGAAGACGGTCGACGCGGTCGGCGGGGTGGAGATCTGTACGGCCCGGCCGATGCGGGACACCCACACCGGCCTCGACCTGGCGGCCGGCACGCACGAGCTGACCGGTGGGCAGGCGCTGCAGTACGTCCGCTCCCGCCATGTCGACGGGGCGTCGGACCTCGGGCGGATGGAGCGCCAGCAGCGCTTCCTCGCGGCGCTGATCGACCGGACGACCACCGGCGGGGTGCTGCTCAATCCGGTGCGTTTCCGGCAGGTCGCCACGACGATGCTCGGCTCGGTGCGCGCCGACCGGGGTTTCGGTACGGACCAGATGCTGGCCCTCGCCAAGGGGATGCGGGGCTTCACCCCCGCGTCGTCGGAGTTCGTCTCCGTGCCCGTCGGGGACGTCGCCTTCGAGGTGGAGGGGATCGGCTCGACGGTGAAGTGGGACGCGCCCAAGGCGCAGCAGCTCTTCCAGGCGCTGCGCGAGGACCGGCCGCTGACCGTGCCGAAGGGCGCAGAGGCCAGGGCCGATGCGAGCGCGGAGGCAGGGGGCCGGCCCGAGGCGGCGGCGACGTCCGGTCCGAAGGCGGTGGAGGTGGCGCCGAAGGCGGTCCGTGTCCAGGTCTACAACGGGACGCGGATCAACGGCCTGGGCCGGCGGGTGGACGACGCGCTGCGGGCGACGGGCTTCGACACCACGCGTGCCCCGCGGACCGCGGACGGTCCGCCCCTGCGGCGCACGCTCGTCGAGTACGACCCCCGCTGGGACCGCTCGGCGAAGTCCCTGGCGGCGGCGCTGCCGGGGGCGGAGCTGCGGGCCGTGCGGGGGCAGGGCGGAACGCTGCGGGTGACGGCGGGCCTGGACTACCGGGCGGTGACGCCGGTACGGGTGGAGGAGCCGAAGACCGGGCGGTTCGAGGCGGTCACCGGAGACCGGGTGGTCTGCCCGTAGGGGCTGGTGGTCAGTCCGTAGGGGCTGGTGGTCAGTCCTCGTAGCCCTCGGCCGCGCGGCGCTCGCGCAGTTCCTTGATGGCGCGGCGGCGGGCCAGCCGGTGGGTGCGGCGGATCTGGGCCTCCTGGTAGCGGCGCTGGTCGCGCTCGGTCTCGGGGATCACCGGCGGCACGACGCGCGGCTTGCCGTCGGCGTCGACGGCGGCGAAGACCAGGTAGGCGGAGCCGACCTGCTGGGCGGGGGTGGACTCGTTCCAGCGCTCGGCCAGGACACGGACGCCGACCTCCATGGAGGAGCGGCCGGTCCAGTTCACCTGGGCCTTCACATGGACCAGGTCGCCGACGCGTACCGGCTCCAGGAAGACCATCTCGTCCATGGAGGCGGTGACGGCGGGCCCGCCCGAGTGCCGGCCGGCGACGGCGCCCGCGGCGTCGTCGACCAGCTTCATGATCACACCGCCGTGGACCGTGCCGAGGAGGTTGGTGTCGTGGCTGGTCATGATGTGGCTGAGGGTGGTGCGGGAGGCGGCGGTGGGCTTGCCCGGAATATCGCCCTGATCTGTCATGCCCTCCACCTTATGCCGGGCCCCCGGGCGGTCCCCGCGGCGTCCCCTTTGCATCAGCTTGGCAACAGCGGTGACCCGATACTCCACCCACCCTGTCGGCCCCACCTGGCCGGACGGCACACTGGTCCGCATGAATGATGGGTGGAGCGACGACCGCGGACAGAATCGCGGCTACGGACGTGGCAGCGCGGACGCGCAGCCCGAGGGGGCGCGCGCGATGCGCCATGTGCAGCGTCCGCCCGTCCCCCAGCAGCCGCCGCGGTACGACCCGGGGTACGACCCGGGGTACGGGCAGCAGCCCGGCTACGACTCCGGGTACAACACCGGCCAGGTCTACGGCGCCCCCCAGGGCGGCGGCCGCGGCGGCGTACCGCCGCAGTACTCCCCGGGGCCGGGACACCCCGGACAGCCCGGACGGCCGGCGCCGGACTGGCGCCGCCGGATAAAGGTCGGCTCGATCGTGCTGGTCGTGGCGGTCGTGGGCTGGAGCGTCGGGACGTACGCGTGGGCCAGTTCGCAGATGCGCAACGAGGTCGATCTCGCCAAGGTCATCGAGCGGCCGGCCGAGGGCGACTGCACGACGTACCTGATCGTCGGCTCCGACAGCCGTGAGGGCATGTCGGCCGAGGAGAAGAAGAAGCTCCACACCGGCTCCGCGGAGGGGAAGCGGACCGACTCGATGATGATCCTCGCCGCGTGCGGCAGCGGGAACACGATGATCTCGCTGCCCCGCGACTCGTGGGTCACGATCCCCTCCTTCGTCGGCTCGGAGTCCGGGAAGAAGTTCGGGGCCCGGGGCGGCTCGAAGCTCAACGCCGCGTACGCGATGGACGGCCCGGAGCTGCTGGTCCGCACGGTCGAGTACAACACCGGTCTGCGCATCGACCACTACGCGGAGATCGGCTTCGCCGGCTTCGCGAACATCGTGGACGCGCTCGGCGGTGTCGACATGAACATCGAGAAGGGCTTCAAGGACAAGAAGTCCGGCGCCGACTTCCAGGCGGGCGAGCAGACCCTCAACGGCGAGCAGGCCCTGGCCTTCGTCCGGACCCGCTACGCCTTCGCCGAGTCGGACCTGGCCCGTACGAAGAACCAGCAGAAGTTCCTCTCCGCCCTGGCCAACCAGGCGGCGACGCCGGGCACGATCCTGAACCCGTTCAGGCTGTACCCGACGCTGGGCGCGGGCCTGGACACGCTGATCGTGGACAAGGACATGTCGCTGTACGACCTGGGCAAGATGTTCTTCGCGATGAAGGGCATCAGCGGCGGCGACGGGAAGTCGATGAACATCCCGATCTCGGGGAGCGCGCCGCAGGGGTCCCTGAGGTGGGACATGCCGAAGGTGAAGCAGCTGGTGGGGCAGATCCAGAACGACGAGAAGGTCACGGTGACCTCGGACCGCTGAGGCGGCCCCGGTACGGCGAAGGGCCCCGCGGACACGATGTCCGCGGGGCCCTTTCCCGTACCGTCGGAAGGGCGTCAGCCCACGACCTTGTAGAGGACCCGGCCGTCCGGCGACATCCCGGCCTTCTTCAGGGCGGGGTCGTTCGCGGGCAGGCCACCCTGCTGCGGCCACTGGACGATCCAGTCCGCGCCGTACTTGTGCAGGATCGCGAGCTTCTCCTCGCGCGTGGTGTCGTTGGTGAAGTAGCGCCTGGCGTCCATCCTGCGCTCGGCCTCGTCCGGCAGGAAGAAGTCCGGATAGCCGATGGCGATCGTGTAGTAGCCGTAGGCCGGCAGCTTCTGCGCCGCGAAGGGGTCGCTCATGAAGACGTCGCCGTACTTGGCGTACTTCTTCGTCCATTCGTAGGTCTTGGGCAGCTCCAGAAGGCCGCCCTTCGTGGCGAAGGAGGGCAGGGCCTCCTCGCGCATGATGAAGCCCAGCGCGTCGCGCTGTGCCCAGGCGCCGGCGACGAGCCCGATGGACACGGCGGTGGCGAAGACCGCGCGCAGCCACTTCTTGCCGCATTCGACGGCGGCGATCGCGGCGGCGATCTGGGCCGGGATGACGACGGCCGGCTCGGCGCGGCCCCAGGACCACTTCTCGGTCAGCGCGCCGGCGACGACGAGCGTGAGGCCGAGCGCGAACCAGATCACCAGCGGGTCGCGACGGTTCCGGACGAACCGCAGGACCAGGGCCACGACACCGATCAGGACCAGGCAGTAGCGCGCGAGCAGACCGCGGTAGAGATTCTGGTGGATCTCCTCCAGGCCGCCGATGCCGAAGAGGGAGAAGAAGGAGTAGTACGGCCACAGCGCCAGCACCGCGAGGCCCACGGCCACGGCGCCGAGCAGCTTGAACCAGGTTCCCTTGGCCGGCCAGGGCCGGGCCGAGGCCAGGACGCCGATCGCGCCGAGTGTGATGACCACGCCGGAGAACTGGTGGCTCAGCATGAGCACGGCCCACAGCAGGCCCAGGGAGAGGTAGGCGGTCCAGCCGGTCGCCGTACCGCCGCGCAGCGCCTTGGTGAGCAGCGTCAGGAAGTGGAAGCCCAGGGCCAGCGTGAAGGTACTGGGGTACGCGATGATCAGGGCCAGCGAGGTGAAGCCGAGGTAGCCGCTCCAGGCGACGATGTCGACGCCCCAGAGGAAGAACACGCACAGCACGGCGAGCGGCGCCGCCGCCCGGTGCCGGGTGAGTGTCCTGGTGAGACTCCAGATGCCGGTGATCAGCAGCGCCAGGCCGATGACCGCGCCGACGCGCAGCACGTTGAAGGTGTTCAGGTCGGTGGCCTTGGCCACGAGGCCGAGGAACACCATCCACGGCGAGTAGTACGGGCTGTCCGTGTCCGCCTGGACCATCGGATTGCCGGGGTCGAGCATGTCGTGCCGCAGCCGCTCGATGGTGGCCGCGTGAACACCGAGGTCGCCTGCCCAGGGCAGGCGGACTATGACGAAGACCAGGGCCGCGACGACCAGCAGGACCGCGCCGTTGGCGGCTGTGCGCAGCTGCTCGGCGAAGGGCCTGCGCCACCAGGCCGGCTCGGGGGAGGCGGTCACGTCCGCGCCCTCGTCCTCCTGCCCGTGTGCCGCGTGCTCGTGCGCCGTGTCCCCGTGCCCCACGTGCTCGTGCCCCGCCCGCTCGTGCCCCGCCCGCTCGTGCGCCGGGCGCTCGTGGGCTCCGGCCGAGGGCGGGCGGGTGTCATCCGTGGCGTGGGTCGGTGCTGCGGCGCGAGGGGAGAACCCGCTCACCCGCGGCCTCTGGCGCGGGCACGGAGCTTCCACGGCATGGCGATGGACTCGAGCTGCACGGCGAGGTTCATCTTCGACTCGCCGACCGTGCGGTCCTCGAAGTGGATCGGGACTTCCATGACCTGGAAGCCGCGGCGCAGTGCCGCGTACTTCATCTCCACCTGGAAGCTGTAGCCGGCGCTGTCGACCGAGCCGAGGTCGATCGCGCGCAGGGCGTCGGCGCTCCACAGGTTGAAGCCGCCGGTGATGTCGCGGACGCGGGTGCCCAGGATGGTGCTCGCGTAGGCGTTGGCCCAGCGGGAGAGCAGCTTGCGGTGGGCGCCCCAGGCGTCGGAGAGCGTGCCGCCGGGGACGTAGCGGCTGCCGACGACGAGGCCGGCGCCGGTGGAGAGCGCGACGCCGAGCATCTCGGCGACCTTGCCCTCGGGGTGGGAGCCGTCCGCGTCCATCTGGAGGACGTAGGCGGCGCCGTCCTCGACGGCCTTGGTCATGCCGGCGGCGTACGCGCGGCCGAGGCCGTCCTTGGCGGTGCGGTGCAGGACCGACATCCGCGGCGCGCCGTCCTCGGTGCGGTACTTCTTCGCCAGCTCCTCGGCGATGTCGCCCGTCCCGTCCGGGGAGGAGTCGTCGACGATGAGCAGTCGCAGGCCGGGGATGTCGAGCCCCATGAGGAGCTCGGCCATGCGCGGCACGTTGCCCGCCTCGTTGTACGTGGGCATGACCACGGTCAGCGCGGTCTGCGCCCATGCGTCGGGGAGGGCGAGGGATCTGCCGGTCGCGGAGGCCTCCACGCCGGGGGTCTTGTGCACACCTGTCACTGGTTTCTGCCTCACTGAGGTCGGACGGAACGCGAACTCGGGCTGCCGGGCTGCTGGGGCTGCTCAGCGGTCCGAGGAGAAGCGCAGCGCGGCGTCGGGAAGCTCTGCCTCGCACCAGACGCGCGCTCCGGAACGAAGTTCGTTGTCGGAGCCCACCAGGGCATCGTCACCGATGACGGCTCCGTCGACGACCGTACGGGCGCCAACCGTGGCACGGGCGCCCACCAGGCTGGCCTGGACGAAGGCGTCGGCCTCGACGACCGCGCCGTCCAGCACGATGGATCCGGTGACGACGGCGCCGGCCTCGATCCTGGCGCCGGCTCCCACGACGGTGCCGCCGGAGAGCTTCGCGCCCTCGGCGACGGTGGCGCCCGGGAGGATCAGGGCCTCGCCGCGCGGGCCGGGCACCGCCGGGGAGGAGACGACGCCGCGGACGAGGTCGGCGGAGGCCTGGACGAAGGACTCCGGCTTGCCGAGGTCGAGCCAGTAGGTGTCCTCGGTCTTGCCGTACAGCTTGGCGCCGGCGGCCAGCAGGCCGGGGAAGGTCTCGCGCTCGACGGAGACGGGCCGGCCGGCGGGGATGGCGTCGATGACCGAGCGGCGGAAGACGTAGCAGCCGGCGTTGATCTGGTCGGTGACGATCTCCTCGGGGGTCTGGGGCTTCTCGGTGAAGGCCAGCACCCGGCTCTCGGAGTCGGTGGGGACCAGGCCGAACGCGCGCGGGTCGGCGACGCGGACCAGGTGCAGCGAGACGTCGGCCTCGGCCGCCGTGTGGGACTCGACCAGGCCACGGATGTCGAGTCCGGTGAGGATGTCGCCGTTGAACACCAGGACCGGCTCATCGGGGCCGCTGGTCAGCAGCTCGGCCGCGTTGCGGATGGCGCCGCCCGTGCCGAGGGGCTCGTCCTCGACGACGTACTCGAGGTGCACGCCGAAGGCGGAGCCGTCACCGAAGTAGGGCTCGAAGACCTCGGCGAGGTAGCAGGTGGCCATGACGATGTGGGTGACACCGGCGGCGGCCGCCCTGGCTATCTGGTGTGCGAGAAACGGCACACCCGCGGCCGGGACCATGGGCTTGGGCGTGTTCACCGTGACAGGCCTGAGCCGCGTCCCCTGCCCGCCGACCAGCAGGACCGCTTCCGTCATTGTCTTCCCCAACACGTTCGGGTGTACGAAGCGCTAAATCTAGCCCACCTGGAGATGCGAGATGACCGAAGGTGACCACCTTAAACCGCCTTCTGAAGTGATGTTGACAACGTGAGTGTGTCCCTGTCACGGAAGCTCGCGCGCCGTGACGGTGGCGATGTCGGCGGGCCGGGCCCCGACTATGCTCGGGCAGGCATTCCGCCCGACCTCACTGGAGACCGCATGGCCCTCAAGATCACCGTGATCGGTACCGGCTACCTCGGCGCCACGCACGCAGCGGCCATGGCGGAGCTCGGTTTCGAGGTCCTCGGCCTCGACGTCGTCCCCGAGAAGGTCGAGATGCTGGCCGGCGGCCGGGTCCCCATGTACGAGCCCGGGCTCGAGGAGCTGCTCGCCCGGCACGTCGCCGGCATCGAGGGATCCTCCGGGCGCCTGCGCTTCACCACCTCCTGGGAGGAGGTCGGCGCGTTCGGCGACGTCCACTTCGTCTGCGTGAACACCCCGCAGAAGCACGGCGACTACGCCTGCGACATGCGTTACGTCGACGCGGCCTTCGCCTCGCTCGCGGGCGTGGTGACGCCGGGTTCGCTGGTCGTCGGCAAGTCGACCGTGCCGGTCGGCTCGGCCGAACGGCTCGCGGAGCTGCTGCCGGAGGGCGTCGAGCTCGCCTGGAACCCGGAGTTCCTCCGGGAGGGCTTCGCCGTACAGGACACGCTGCACCCGGACCGGGTCGTCGTCGGAGTCCGCGGAGAGCGCGCGGAGAAGATGCTGCGCGAGGTGTACGCCGGGCCGATCGGCGAGGGCTCGCCCTTCGTGGTGACCGACTTCCCCACGGCGGAGCTGGTGAAGACCGCGGCGAACTCCTTCCTCGCCACGAAGATCTCCTTCATCAACGCGATGGCAGAGGTCTGCGAGGCCGCCGGCGGCGACGTCGCCAAGCTGGCGGAGGCGATCGGCTACGACGAGCGGATCGGGTCCAAGTTCCTGCGGGCCGGGATCGGTTTCGGCGGCGGCTGCCTGCCGAAGGACATCCGCGCCTTCATGGCCCGGGCGGGAGAGCTGGGCGCCGACCAGGCGCTGACCTTCCTGCGGGAGATCGACTCGATCAACATGCGGCGGCGCGGCCAGATGGTCGACATGGCGCGCCACGCGCTCGGCGCCAACGGGTCGTTCCTCGGCAAGCGGGTGGCGGTGCTCGGCGCCACCTTCAAGCCCGACTCGGACGACGTACGGGACTCGCCCGCGCTGAACGTGGCCGGACAGATCCATCTGCAGGGCGGACAGGTCACGGTCTACGACCCCAAGGGCATGGAGAACGCGCGCCGGCTCTTCCCGACGCTGGAGTACGCCGAGTCGGCCCTGGAGGCCGTGCGCGGCGCGGACGTGGTGCTGCACCTGACCGAGTGGCGGGAGTTCCGGGACGCCCTGGACCCGGTCGAGCTGGGCGAGGTGGTGACCTCGCGGGTGATCCTGGACGGCCGCAACGCGCTGGACCCGGAGCTCTGGCGCGAGGCGGGGTGGGTGTACCGCGCGATGGGCCGCCCTCGGGCGTAGCCGCGCGGACGCCTGAGACGACGACCCGGTGCCCCGCCACCCCCGGACAGGGGGCGGCGGGGCGCCGGCGTGTCGGGACCGGAGGGCCAGGAGGGTGAGGAGTCGCCAGGGCTCAGGGGGGCGAGGAGTCGTCAGGGCTCAGGAGGGTGAGGATTCGTCAGGGCCCAGGACAGCGGCGAGTCGTCAGGGCGCCCGGCCCAGGCGTACGGCCCGGGCGTGGAACTCGGTCTCCCGCAGTGCGCGGGTGGCGTTGCCGTGGGCGAGGCCGGCCAGGTCGCACTCGTCCCAGCCGCGGCGCAGCAGCTCGGCGAAGAGCGGCGCGTAGCCGGCCGCCGGGTCGGCCGCGCCGGAGAGGCCGACGCCGAGCGGGCCCGCCAGGGCGTGGACGCGGTCCAGGGCGTCGGCCGTGACGGCGGGATCGACGGCCACCGGGACCATGCAGACGGCGCTGTACTCGCCGAGCAGGCGCAGTGTGTCGTCCGGCAGCGCGTCCGGGTCGGCGCGGGTCAGCACGGCGGGGGCCTTGGTGACGGAGAGGGTCTGGCGGACGGTGTCGGGTTCCGCGCCCGAGAGGTCGACGAGGAGGCCCAGGCGGTTCATCTCCCGTACGGCCTCGCGGGCGAAGCCGTCGAACCGGGTCACGTTCACCACCCGGACGCCGAGCGCCTGGTACGCCCGGAGCGTGGCGAGCGAGCCGCCGAGCGCGTCCCAGCTCACCGGGCCGAGCAGGGCGGCGACCCGGCCGCAGTTGCGGGCGTCGGCCATCTCCGCCGTGGAGTGCACGAGGCGCAGGTCCTCGGGGCAGCCGGCGACGAGGGTGCGGATCGCGTCGATCCGGTGCAAGGTGCCGACCACCACGTCGTCCCCGTCGGCGCGCAGGGACCAGAACTGCGCCCCCGCCTCCGCCGCGCGGCGCGGTGGGACGTCCTCCTGGTCGAGGGCCTCGGGCAGCTCGGCCCGGCCCTCCACGACGGGCTGCGCGGCGAGCAGGCTCCGGGCGCGCGACGCCGATTCGTCGAGCGGGGCCGGTTCACGGGATGCGAGTTCACCGGCGGAACGGCTGGCAGAGAGCGGTGGGGTGTCGTCGAGATCTGCCATGGGCGACTCCGAACTTCGGTGAGGCAGTACCGCCTCGCCGAGCGCGGTGAGGCAGTACCGTCCACCGTGCCAGCGGCACCGCTCCGGGGCGCGGCGGGCTGCTCCGTACGAGTACGGAGGACCGGGCCACCTCCCGCGGGGAGGCCTGACGGCCCGCCGCGAGCCGTCAGGCGGCCGGGCCGTCCAGGGACTCGATCGTCGCGTTCGACGGGCCCTTCGTCGCCCGCAGGTCCCGGGAGACCGCCTCCGCGTCCCGCAGCGCGCGGACCGCGTTCGACCAGGTCAGCCGGGCCAGGTCGGTACGCGACCAGCCACGGGTGAGCAGCTCCGCGATCAGGTTCGGGTAGCCGGAGACGTCGTCGAGACCGTCCGGCGTGAACGCCGTACCGTCGTAGTCGCCGCCGATGCCGATGTGGTCGATGCCGGCGACCTCACGCATGTGGTCGAGGTGGTCGGCGACCGTCGCCGCCGTGGCGATCGGGCGCGGGTTCTCGGCCTCGAAGGCGCGGTGGATCGCCATCGCGCGCGCGGTCGTGTCGAGGTGGTGCAGCCCGTGCGCCCGCAGGTTCTCGTCCGCGCGGGCCGTCCACTCCACGGCCTCGGGAAGGATGAACTTCGGCACGAACGTCGCCATCGCCACCCCGCCGTTGGCGGGCAGCCGCTCCAGCACGTCGTCGGGGATGTTCCTCGGGTGGTCGCAGACCGCCCGCGAGGAGGAGTGCGAGAAGATCACCGGCGCGACGGACGTGTCGAGCGCGTCCCGCATCGTCGTCGCGGCGACGTGCGAGAGGTCGACGAGCATGCCGATCCGGTTCATCTCCCGGACGACCTCGTGGCCGAAGGGCGAGAGCCCGCCGACGCCGGGCTCGTCGGTCGCCGAGTCCGCCCACGCGGTGTTGTCGTTGTGCGTGAGCGTCAGATAGCGCACGCCGAGGGTGTGCAGCGCGCGCAGGGTCGCGAGCGAGTTGTTGATGGAGTGGCCGCCCTCGGCGCCCTTCAGGGAGGCGATCCGGCCCTCCCGCCGGGCCGACTCCATGTCGTCGGCCGTCAGGGCGGGCGCGAGCTCCTCCGCGTACCGGACGAGGAGCTGGTCGACGATGTCGATCTGCTCCAGGGTCGCACTGACCGCGTCGTCCCCGGTCAGGCGGCAGGAGACGTAGACGGACCAGAACTGGGCGCCGACACCGCCGGCCCGCAGCCGGGCCAGGTCGGTGTGGAGCGCGCCGGTCTGGTCGGCGGCGATGTCGAGCCGGTCCAGGTCGTAGCGCACGTGTTCCCGCAGCGCCCAGGGGAGGTCGTTGTGACCGTCGGCGACCGGGTGGGCCGCGAGCAGTTCACGCGCCTCCGCCAGACGCTCCGCCGCGCTCACCGGGCGAACCCGAAGGACTCCGAACCCTCGACCTTGTTCCGCAGTCGCTTGCCCTTCTCGGTGGCCTGGTCGTTCAGCTCCTGCTGGAACTCCCGCATGCGGCTGAGCAGGTCGGGGTCGTGCGCGGCGATGATCCGGGCGGCGAGCAGACCGGCGTTGCGCGCGCCGCCGATGGAGACCGTCGCGACCGGCACGCCCGCCGGCATCTGCACGATGGACATGAGCGAGTCCATGCCGTCGAGGTACTTCAGCGGGACCGGCACGCCGATGACCGGGAGCGGGGTGACCGAGGCCAGCATGCCCGGCAGATGGGCCGCGCCGCCCGCGCCCGCGATGATCGCCTTCAGCCCGCGGCCGGCCGCCTCCTCGCCGTACGCGATCATCTCGCGGGGCATGCGGTGTGCGGAGACGACGTCGACCTCGTACGCGATCTCGAACTCGTCCAGGGCCTGCGCCGCGGCCTCCATGACCGGCCAGTCGGAGTCGGATCCCATGACGATGCCGACGACGGGGCTCGCATCGGGGCTTGTGCTCATTCGGTGATCGTTCCTCGCAGGTAGCCGGCGGCGTGACGCGCGCGCTCCAGCACGTCGTCGAGGTCGTCGCCGTAGGTGTTGACGTGCCCCACCTTGCGGCCGGGCTTCACGTCCTTGCCGTACATATGGATCTTCAGCTGAGGGTCGCGGGCCATGCAGTGCAGATAGGCGTAGTACATGTCGGGGTAGTCCCCGCCCAGCACATTGCACATGACCGTCCACTTCGCGCGCGGGCGGGGATCGCCGAGCGGCAGGTCGAGGACGGCCCGGACGTGGTTGGCGAACTGCGAGGTGATCGCGCCGTCCTGGGTCCAGTGGCCGGAGTTGTGCGGGCGCATGGCGAGTTCGTTGACGAGGATGCGGCCGTCGCGCGTCTCGAAGAGCTCCACGGCCAGGTGGCCGACGACGCCGAGCTCCTTGGCGATGCGCAGGGCCAGCTCCTGGGCCTGGCCGGCCAGCTCGTCGGAGAGCTCCGGCGCCGGGGCGATCACCGTGTCGCAGACGCCGTCGACCTGCCGGGACTCGACGACCGGGTAGGCGACGGCCTGGCCGTGCGGGGAGCGCACGATGTTGGCGGCGAGCTCGCGCGTGAAGTCGACCTTCTCCTCGGCCAGGACCGCCACGCCCGCCAGGAACGGCTCGCGGGCTTCGTCTTCCGTACGGACGAACCAGACGCCCTTGCCGTCGTAGCCGCCGCTCACGGTCTTGAGGATGATCGGGAAACCGCCCACCTCGGCGGCGAAGGCCGCCGCGTCCGCCGGATCGGCGACGATCCGGTGGCGGGGGCTGGGCGCCCCGATCTCGTCGAGCCTGGCGCGCATCACACCCTTGTTCTGGGCGTGCACCAACGCGTCGGGCCCGGGGCGGACGGGGATGCCCTCCGCCTCCAGGGCGCGCAGGTGTTCGATGGGGACGTGCTCGTGATCGAAAGTGATCACGTCACATCCGCGCGCGAAGTCACGCAGCGTAGCCAGGTCGCGATAGTCGCCGATGACGACGTCGCTCACCACCTGGGCCGCCGAATCCTGCGGAGTGTCACTGAGCAGCTTGAACCTGATGCCGAGGGGGATGCCCGCCTCGTGGGTCATACGGGCGAGCTGACCGCCACCGACCATGCCGACTACCGGGAACGTCACTCTCTTAGGGTATCCGCACCATCCGGTGGGTCTCAGCCCCCTGTGCTTTGACACAGGCCCTGACCTCACCAGTCCCGCCGGACCCGCTGGTTTACGACGTCCACAGGCGGGCTGAGAGAGGCGCTGGTTAGCATGGCTTGGTTGACATCGTCCGAACGGCAGGGGCTGCAATCACCATGAGTAAACGAAGCGCGCTGCGCGTGCGGCTCGACCAGCTCGCACGCGAGTTCGCCAAGTTCGGCGCAGTGGGTGGTGTCGGGCTCTTGGTGGACCTCGGGGTGTTCAATCTCGTGCGCCACTTCACCGAGGTGCCGGTGGTGCGGGCGAGCATCATCGCCACGGTCGTGGCCATCGTCTTCAACTACCTGGGCTTCCGGTACTTCACGTACCGGGACCGTGACAAGAGCAGCCGTACGAAGGAGCTGAGCCTCTTCCTGCTCTTCAGCGCCGCCGGTCTGGTGATCCAGAACGGGATCCTCTACGCGGCGACGTACGGGTTCGGCTGGGACACCCCGCTGCAGAGCAACTTCTTCAAGTTCTTCGGCATCGGCGTCGCGACCCTGTTCCGCTTCTGGTCGTACCGGACCTGGGTGTTCCGTACGCTGCCGGCCAAGGAGGCCGTGCAGACCGCGGAGTCATTCCTGGAGCAGGCCCCCCGGCAGGCGACCAGGAAGCAGCCCGACCGGGTGTGAGCCCCCACGGGACCCACCGGACCGGGTCCCTTAGCCGACCAGGTCCCTTAGCGGTAGCGGACCAGGTCCCTAGCGGACCGGGCGTTCCTGGTCCGACCGGCTTCTGACCTCGCGGCCGAGGAAGAGCGCGAACACCGGCGGCTGCTGCTGCAGCAGTTCCAGCCGCCCGCCGTCCGCCTCCGCGAGGTCCCTGGCCACGGCGAGACCGATCCCCGTGGAGTTGCGGCCGCTGATGGTCCGCTCGAAAATGCGCGCCCCGAGATCGGCCGGGACGCCCGGGCCCTCGTCGGTGACCTCGATCACGGACTGGTTGCCGGTGACGCGCGTACGCAGGGCGACGGTGCCGCCACCGTGCATGAGCGAGTTCTCGATGAGCGCGGCGAGGACCTGGGCGACGGCGCCCGGGGTGCCGACCGCGCGCATGCCCTGCTTGCCGGAGTGGACGATGGCCCGGCCCGCGCTGCGGTAGGCGGGGCGCCATTCCTCGATCTGCTGCTTGATGACCTCGTCCAGGTCGAAGGCGATGGCGGAGCCCGTGCGGGGGTCGCGGGAGTTCGTGAGCAGCCGCTCGACGACGTCGGTGAGCCGCTCGACCTGGGTGAGCGCGATCGTCGCCTCCTCCCTGACCGTGTCGAGGTCACCCGCCACCGCCACCTCCTCCAGGCGCATCGACAGGGCCGTGAGGGGCGTACGGAGCTGGTGCGAGGCGTCCGCGGCGAGCCGGCGCTCGGCGGTGAGCATCCGGGCGATCCGCTCCGCCGAGGCGTCCAGGACGTCCGCGACACGGTCCAGCTCCGGCACTCCGTACCGCTTGTGGCGCGGGCGGGGATCGCCCGACCCGAGGCGTTCCGCGGTCTCGGCGAGGTCCGTGAGCGGGGATGCCAGCCGGTTCGCCTGGCGTACGGCGAGCAGGACGGCGGCCACGACGGCGAGCAGCGCCACGGCCCCGATGATCAGGAGCGAGCGGCCGACCTCGGACGTGATCGTGGAGCGGGACTCCTCGACGGTCACCGTCTCCCCCCGCTCACCCTCCGCGGTGGAGCGGATGACGCTGCCGTCGGGCCGTTCGCCGATCTCGATGGGCTCGCGGCCGGGGATCTCGATCAGGGCGTACCGCTTGGCGCCGCTCTGCTCGGAGAGGATGTCGGGGTTGACGGGCTCCCCGCCGATGAGCCTGCTGTCGACGATGGAGACCAGGCGCAGGGCCTCGGAGTCCACCCGCTCCTGGGCGCTGCTGGAGATGGTCCGGGTCTCGACGATGACGAGGGAGACCCCGAACACGGCGATGACGACGAGGACCACGGCGAGGGTGGAGTTGATCAGCCTGCGGCGCACGGTGCCCTCCGGGCGGGAGTACGAGGTACTCCCCGAGCCTACGGCCCGTACGTTCCCATCAGCTCCTCAGCTCCTCAGCAGCTCGTCAGCTCTTCTCGAAGCGGAAACCGACGCCCCGGACGGTGGCGATGTAGCGCGGGTTGGCCGCGTCGTCGCCGAGCTTCTTCCGGAGCCAGGAGATGTGCATGTCGAGGGTCTTGGTCGACGACCACCAGGTGGTGTCCCAGACCTCGCGCATCAGCTGGTCGCGGGTGACGACCCGGCCCGCGTCGCGGACCAGGACCCGGAGCAGGTCGAACTCCTTCGCCGTGAGCTGGAGCTCCTCCTCGCCCATCCAGGCGCGGTGCGACTCGACGTCGATGCGGACGCCGTGCGTCGCGGGCGGGACGGCCGGTTCGGTGGCGCCGCGCCGCAGGAGGGCCCGGACCCGGGCGAGCAGTTCGGCGAGGCGGAACGGCTTGGTGACGTAGTCGTCGGCGCCGGCGTCCAGTCCGACCACGGTGTCGACCTCGTCGGCGCGGGCGGTCAGGACCAGGATCGGAACCGTGTGCCCCTCGGAGCGCAGCCGCCGGGCGACCTCCAGGCCGTCCATGCCGGGCAGGCCGAGGTCGAGCACGACCAGGTCGACTCCGCCCTTGAGTCCGGCGTCGAGGGCGGAGGGCCCGTCCTCCCGCACCTCCACCTCGTACCCCTCCCGCCGCAGGGCGCGGGCCAGCGGTTCCGAGATGGATGCGTCGTCCTCGGCGAGCAGTACACGGGTCATGGGGTGATGGTAGTCCGCACGGGGGACGGCTCGGGGCGTGATCCACAGGGTGCCCGGCCACCCTGGGGATCATGGTGGCCAACCTGCTCATGACCTTCGAATACGCCCTGTTGGTTCCTTGGTCACCTGTGATCCATCTCTCAAGTCCTTCCATATCCGGCACTGTCGTGTCGTATGGTGGCGAGGCGTCTGTTGCGGTAGACGGGGACCTTTGGCTCGCTTTGACAGCCGGGGTCCTCTTTTCTGCGCGAGGTCGGCTCCGCCGATCCCGATGACGACGAACGACCTGTGGGCCCGGCGCGCCCCATCCCTCGGGTGCCGGCCTTCCCCACCGGGCGCACCACGCTCACAAGGCGCGCGTCCCGACAGAGCAAGGATCGACATGGCGTCCAGCCTGACGACGGCTTCAACCGGAATCCCCGGTTCCGAGAAGACGTTCTTCGGCCACCCCCGCGGCCTGGCCACTCTCTTCATGACCGAGATGTGGGAGCGTTTCTCCTACTACGGCATGCGTGCACTTCTCGTGTACTACATCGTCTCGGGCGGCGCCGACGCCGCGAAGGGCAGCCAGGGCGGCGGCCTCGCGATGGACGCGGCGATGGCCACGGCCATCTACTCCGTCTACGTCTCGATGGTCTACCTGATGGCCATGCCGGGCGGCTGGTTCGGCGACCGCGTCTGGGGCGCCCGCAAGACCGTCGCGATCGCCGGTTTCGTGATCATGGGTGGTCACGTGGCGCTGGCTCTTCCCGGCCAGGCCATGTTCTTCGTCGGACTCGCGCTCGTCGCGGTCGGCTCGGGTCTGCTGAAGGCCAACATCTCCACGATGGTCGGCCACCTCTACGACGGTCCCGAGGACCCGCGCCGTGACGGTGGCTTCACGCTCTTCTACATCGGCATCAACCTCGGCGCCTTCGTCGCCCCGTTCGTCATCGGCACGGTCGGCAAGGAAGTCAACTGGCACCTGGGCTTCGCCCTCGCCGCGGTCGGCATGGGTCTGGGCCTGGTCCAGTTCCTGATCGGCACCCGCCACCTGAGCCCGAAGAGCAGCCTCGTCCCGAACCCGCTCTCCGCCGACGAGCGCCGCGGCATCCTGACGAAGGTCGCCCTGGTGACCGCCCTGGTCGCCGTCTTCTACGGCGCCGTGGTCGCCCTCGGCATGTACACCCTGAACTGGGCCCTGGTCCCGCTCACCCTCGCCGGTCTGATCATCCCGATCGCCGTCCTGGTCCGCATCAAGCGCGACAAGGACCTGAGCGCGGGCGAGCAGTCCAAGATGAACGGCTACATCTGGTTCTTCGTCGCCGCCGCCATCTTCTGGATGATCTACGACCAGGGTGGCTCGACCCTCTCGCTCTTCGCGGACGGCAAGACCGCCGGCTCCGTCTTCGGGCTCGGCTTCTCCGCCACCTGGTACCAGTCGCTGAACCCGCTCTTCGTCATGGCGCTGGCCCCGGTCTTCGCCTGGCTGTGGCTGTGGCTGGCCCGCAAGAACCAGGAGCCGAACACCATCGTGAAGTTCGCGATGGGTCTGGTCCTCGTCGGCGCCTCCTTCTTCGTCTTCATCGTCCCGATGAACATGGCAGGCGACGGCACCCTGGTCTCCCCGATGTGGCTCGTCTCGATCTACATGATCCAGACCATCGGTGAGCTGTGCCTCTCCCCCGTGGGCCTCTCCGTCACGACGAAGATGGCGCCGCAGAAGTACGCCTCCCAGATGATGGGCGTCTGGTTCCTCGCGGTCACCGCCGGTGACTGCACCACGGGTCTGCTCTCGCTGGCCGGTGTGGACCTCAACGGCACGGGCGTCATCGCGATGCAGGCCGCCCTGGCGGTCGCCGCCGGATTCGCGATCTACATGTACCGCAAGAAGGTCCAGAGCCTCATGGGCACCGTGCACTGACGCCACGCCACCTGGCTTCGCTTCGTACAGGTCTGAGGGCCGCCGCACCGGAATCCGGTGCGGCGGCCCTCGGCCGTTTTTCTGTACGTCAGCGGCGCAGGCGCGCCCACGGGGTGAAGGTGAACACCGCGCCGCCGAGGAGGATCACCGTGCCGGCGACGAGGGCGAGTGCGCGTAGGGCGCCGTCGTCCTCGGCTCCGGTCTCGGCGAGACCGCCGCCGGAGCCCGAGCCGGACCCGGAGCCCGAGCCCGAGCCGCCTGAGGCCGCGGTGGAGCCGGACGTGCCGCCGGACGTGCCGCCGGACTGCTTGGTCGTGTCGAGTTCCAGCGACGCCTGGACACTGCCCTTGACCTCGCACGGGATGACGATCGGCGAGCCGCCCAGCGAGACGTTGATCGTCAGCTTCCCGGGGCTGAGCGTGGCCTTGCCGCTCGCGCCGGGCTTGTACGTTCCCGTCATGTCGGTCAGGTCGACCGGCTTGCCCGCCTCCAGGGGCGCCGGGTTGGCGGGGCCGGTCACCGTGACCGTACCGCTGTCGGCGCCGCCGACCTTCACGGCCATGGACGGCTTGAGCGCACCCTTGGGGAGGGCGGCCGGGCTGTTCATGACGCCCTTGGCGGTCTTGACGGTGAGCGCGTAGCTTCCGCCGTTCTTCTTGGCGTTGATGGTGACCTTGGAGGTGATGTTCGCCGGCCCCGGGGCCTGGCAGGAGAACTGGACCGCGACCTCCTTGCCGGCGAAGTCGGTCTGCCCACCGCCGCCGCCGGAGGTGCCCCCCGAGGAGCCACCCGAGGAGCCGCCCGAGGTGGAGCCACCGGACGAACTCGTACCGCCGCCAGAGGTGCTCGTACCGCCGCCAGAGGTGGTGGTGCCGCCTCCGCCGTCCGTCACCTTGATCTTCGCGGCGACGGCCACCGTCTCCTTCGGCGAACACTTGGTGTCCGTCGACATCGGCTTGGAGACGTTGATGTTGTACTTGTCCGGCGTCAGCGTGATCTCTCCCGCCTTCTCCAGCTTCAGTTTGCCCTTCATGTCCGGCAGCACCATCGGGCTGTTCTTCGGGATCGGCGGGTTCTGCCGCGGCCCCTCCATGGTCAGCGTGCCGCTCGCCGCGCCGCCGACCTTGACGACGCCGGTCGGCTTCACCGTGTCCTTCTCCAGGTCGATGACGTCGGGGTTCTTGGAAGCGGCCTCGACCGTCTTCCACACCACCTCGACCTCGTCACCGACCTTCGCCTCCGCCGGCGCGGTGATCAGCACCTTCGTGGTGCCCTGCACCGGCGGCATGCCGGAGATGGACGGCGGTATGCACTCGGTCCGGTACGAGACCTCGGCGGCCTGAGCGGGAGCGGCGGTCAGCAGGATCCCCGCGCCGCCGAGCATCAGCGCGACTCCCGCCGCGCTCATCCTCCGTTGCGTGCTCACGAATGTCCCTTCGTCGTCGGGCTGTTCTCTGACGGTGCGGAGTCGGGGGTGAACCACGGCAGGACCGTGGTCGTGGTGACGCCGGCGCCGTCCCGGTCGGGGACGGCTCGGGGCGTGGGGGCGGTACGTACGGAGGTACGGCGGCGGCGGCCCGTACCGGCGCCGGTGGCTCCCGGCCGGACCCGGTCCACCACCGCCATGCCGATCCGGAAGAGCGCCGCCGGGACGACCACGGCGAGCAGCACCCAGAACAGCGTCACGCCCCACGGCCGGCCGACGCCCCACGGCTGGTCGACCAGGACCTCGCCGGCGTACCTCACCGACACCTCGTAGTCGCCGTGCGCGCCCGCGGCCAGCTCCACGGGCAGCTTGATCAGGGCCTTTCGGCCGGGCTCGATGGTGCCGCGCCACTGGCGTTCCTCGTACCGCGGCGCGAAGACGCCGTGGCTGGTGCCGACTTGGAAGACCGGGTCCTTGACCGGGGTCTGACCGAGGTTGCCGACGGTGAAGACGACCTCGCGCCGGGCCGGGGCGCCGAACCACACCAGGACACCGCTGGAGCCTTCGAGGCGTACGGAGGCGAGCACGGCGAGCCGGCCGTCGCCGGAGGCCTCGGGCAGCGGGGCGGTCGGATGGCCGGCGACCGCGAACTCCACGTCCACGGCGTCCTGTTGGCCGGTGACCCCGACGACATGCACCACGCACGGGCAGGGCTTGGGGGGCTCGGCGACCGGCATCTTCTGGCTGAAGACGCCCCTGGCGTCCACGGTGGCGGCCCGGCCGTCGGTGTTGGCACAGGAGTTGGTCCCGCCGATGACCCCCTTGCCGGGCGCGGACTGACCGCACATCAGCAGCATGAGGAGCGCCCCCGGCTTCCATCCGGCGCCGCTCACAGTGATCTCGCCGCCTCTGCCGCCCTCTTGCCGCGACAGGGCGACGGTGGGGCCCGGTGCGGGGGCCGCGGAGCGGGTGGCGGAGGCATGGGCGGCGGGCAGCAGGGCGAGTGCGAGCGCGGCGAGGACCGCCAGGAAGCGGCGGGCCGCGGGCCCGCCCCCGCCGGGCGGTCGCGGGAGTACCCGTCCCCCTCCCCGTACACCCGCCCGGGCCGCCGTCGTACGCCGTACCGTCATCGCTCCGCTCCCGCCTCGGCCTGGCCGCGCTCGTCCCGCTCCATGTCCGCGCCGGTGCGGCGTCTTCGGGCCGCGAGCGTGGCCGCTCCCGCCGCCGCGAGCAGCAGGACCGCCCCGGCGACGACCGGACCGGCGGGCAGGAACACCCGCTCCGCGCGGGCCGTCGCGGCGGCGGCGCCCGGGGCGGTGGCCCGCAGGTGGACCGTGACCGAGTCGAGCGCGGGCGGGTCGTCCCAGGGTTCGGTGCGGGTGATCCGTTCGCCGGGCCGCAGGGTGAGCGGCAGTGCGCGGGAGGGGCGGTCGAGCACGGGGCCGAGGGCGCCGTCGGCGCGGACGGACAGCCGGGGAGCGAGGACCGTGTTGCCCCGGTTGACGAGGGTGTAGTGGAGGGTGCCCGCGCCGTCGAGCCGTACCTTCTCGACGGTGAGCGCCGCCAGGCTCGGCCCGCCGACCCGCAGGTGCACCGGCACCCGCACCTCCCGGCCGCCCGCCTCTGCGCGCACGGTGCCATGGTGCTCGCCGGGCGCGGTGGCGGCCGTCACGGTCACGGCGAACGGCACGTCGGCCCGGGTCCGTGGCGGCACCGTCACCGCTCTCGCCGCGAAGGCGAGGGGCGTGCCCTGCCCGCTCAGCCGCACGGTGAGCGGTTCCGTCCCCGGGTTGGCGACGGAGAGGGTGTCCTCCAGGACGCTGCCGGGCGCGCCTTCGAGGTAGACGTAGGGCCTGCCCGCCGCGGGGGTCGCCGTCCACCCCGGCGCGGACGCGGACGGCGCGGGCGCGGACGGCCTGGGCGCGGACGGCGCGGACGCGAACGGCGCGGGCGCGGACGGCGCGGCCACCGCCGGTCCGGCCAGGGTCAGGAGGGCGGCGGTCGCGGGCCCCGCCCATGCCCTCCGCATCAGCGCGCCGTGCGCCGCGTGAGCCAGAGCACACCGGCCGCGCCGGTCAGCAGCACCGTACCGCCGAGGGTGCCGAGCGCCGTCGCGGAGTCGAGCGGGCCGGTCCTGGGCAGTTCTCCGACCCCCGTGGACTCCGTACCCGTGCCGTCGGAGTCCGAGGACCCGCCTGGGGCCGTGACCTGGAGTTCCAGCGAGGGCTTGGGGTTGTTCTTCGGCGTGCAGGTGGCGGCGTCCATCCCGAGGGCGTGGACGATCAGCACGCCGGCCGTGAAGGTGACCTTGCCGCTCTTCTTCGGGGTGTACGTACCCGTCAGCCGGCCGATCTTGATGGGGGTGTCGGGCGGGATCGCCGCCGTGTTCGGCGTCCCCTTGACCTTCACCGTGCCCTTGTCCGCGCCGCCGAGGACGAGCTCGGCGCGCGGGGTCATGACACCCTTCGGCAGCTCGATCGGGCTGTCGGAGACGCCCTTCTCGAAGGACATGGTGATCGTGTAGGCGTTTCCGCTCTTGACGGCCGTGATGTCGACGGGCGAGACGGCGCCCTTGGGCCCGATCTTCGTCTCGCAGGCGTAGTCCACGTCGACGACGGCGGCCTGTGCGGCGGGGGCGGAGGCCAGCACCGCCGAGCCCGCCGCCCCTGCCACTGCCGCTG
Organism: Streptomyces sp. NPDC015346; assembly: GCF_043078785.1. NCBI lineage: Bacteria > Bacillati > Actinomycetota > Actinomycetes > Kitasatosporales > Streptomycetaceae > Streptomyces > Streptomyces sp. NPDC015346. Next base: position 52,867 of record NZ_JBIBTW010000006.1, read on the forward strand.
CCAGCGCGAGAGCTGTTCTCCTCCGGTACGGCACCCCAAGCACCCCTCACCGCAGAGTTACTGACGGCATATCAGATTGGGCGTCAAGGTACGCCTGGGGCGTGGAGGAGGGAAGACACAAGGACGGCCGAATACGGCTCCGTGGACGGAACGCCCTACGCGGGGGCCGCCAGTTCCGCCCAGACCGTCTTGCCGGGGGCGCCCGGGCTGCGCTCGATGCCCCAGTCCAGGCAGAGCCGCTGCACGATGAACATGCCGTGACCGCCCGGCCGCCCGGAGCGGTGCGGGGTGCGCGGCGCGGGCTGACCCGCGCCCAGGTCGGCGACCTCCAGGCGCAGCACCTTGGCCCGGCGTACGACGCGCAGCAGCTCGGGGCCCTCGGCGTGCAGGCAGGCGTTGGTGACAAGCTCCGAGACGACGAGCAGGACGTCCTCCGCGGCGGCCCTGGCGTCGGCGGAGGCGGCGGGCAGCCAGCCCCAGTCGTACAGCAGTGATCTGGTGAAGTCGCGCGCGAGCGGAACGGTGCCACTGGTGGCGCCGAGCGCGAGCGTCCGTACGTCGACACCGGCCGCGGCCTGGATGTCGGCGGCGACCGGGCCGTCGGCGTCGGCATCCGCCGCGGGGTGCACCGACCCCTCGGCCTCCCTGCCACCGGCAGCAGTGTCCATCAGCGCTTTCACCTCACCGATTCAACCGATTCAACCGATTCACCCGACACAACGGACCAAACCGGGGCTCTCCTGCCCGGCCTTTGCGCGCCGACACCCCCCACTCAGTCGGAGAGTGCGGCCGCGAGCGAGTCGTGCACGGTGAAGACGATGTCCGCACCGGTGATCTCGAAGACTCTGGCCACCACCGGACGCATCCCGGCCAGGTGGACCCCGCCCCCTGCGGCGTCGGCCTTCAGCCGGGCCCCGAGCAGGACGTTGAGCCCGGTGGAATCACAGAATTCGAGTCGTGAACAGTCGACCACGAGCCGTGACCGGCCGGCGTCGAGCGCCTCCTCGAGTGGCGAACGCAACACGTCGGCCGTGTGGTGATCGAGCTCACCCACCGGAGTGAGGATCTCGGTCGTCCCCACGGTCCGGACCTCGACCCGCAGCCGTCCCCCCGACTGCGTGCTGCCGATGCTCTGGCGGTCCATGCCCGTGCCTCTTCTCGCTCTCGCGGATGCCGGTTGACGTGCGTCGCACCCTACAAGTTCCCCACACCTCCGCGCACCTGAACACCGCTACACACCCTCCCAAACAGGACATATGACACTTGCGACGACCCTGGTCGAGCGGGTAGGCCTAGGAGGGAACATCCGACACGGCCGGCTTTGGAGGCGCCGCAAACCGCAGCAGGAAGAAACGATGGAGGAGACCATGTCACCCCGGCTCGACGCCCCGCGTACCCACGACGCGCCGTCGGCAGCAACTCCGCCCCCCACGCTCGGCCTGCCCGAAGGCCTGCCCGAGGACCTCTCCGAGGGCCTCGCGGACATCGGGCCTTTCGACCGCGTCGACCCCCTCGACGCGCGGGCGCTCTCGAAGACCCTGTTCGCCCGGCTCGAGGTCCTCGAAGAGGGCACGCACGAGTACGCGTACGTCCGCAACACCCTGGTCGAGCTCAACCTCGCCCTGGTCAAGTTCGCCGCCTCACGGTTCCGTACCCGCAGTGAACCGATGGAGGACATCGTCCAGGTCGGCACGATCGGCCTCATCAAGGCCATCGACCGCTTCGAGCTGTCCCGGGGCGTCGAGTTCCCCACCTTCGCGATGCCGACGATCGTCGGCGAGATCAAGCGCTTCTTCCGCGACACCTCGTGGTCCGTGCGCGTCCCGCGAAGGCTCCAGGAGCTCCGCCTCGACCTCGCCAAGGCCGGTGACGAACTGTCCCAGCGGCTCGACCGGGCGCCGACCGCCGGTGAGCTCGCCGAGGAGCTCGGTCTGAGCCGCGAAGAGGTCGTCGAGGGCATGGCCGCCAGCAACGCGTACACCGCGAGCTCGCTGGACGCCCAGCCCGAGGAGGACGACAGCGAGGGCGCGCTCGCCGACCGGATCGGCTACGAGGACCACGGCCTGGAGGGGATCGAGTACGTCGAGTCCCTCAAGCCGATGATCGCCTCGCTGCCGTCCCGCGAACGGCGCATCCTCTCCCTGCGCTTCGTCGCCGGCCTGACCCAGTCGGAGATCGGCGAGGAGCTGGGCATCTCCCAGATGCACGTCTCCCGGCTGCTCTCCCGCACGCTGGGCAGACTGCGCAAGGGACTGACGCTGGAGGAATGACCTCCCGCGCCCCCCTCCAAGAGCCTTGTGGAAAGGGCCCGTTCCATCCTCGGACGGGCCCTTCCGCATGGGCGTCGGCTAGGCGCTCGGCAGCCGCAGGTGTGCCGAGATCGGGTAGTGGTCGGACGATCCGGCGTCGGCCGGGACGTCGCACGAGACGATCTGGGCGGTGGCGGGGGCGAAGACGTAGTCGATCTTGATCGCGCGTCCGTCGACGGGCTTGGTCACGCGTCCGTCACGGGGCCGGTCGGCCCACAGGCCCTCGTCGCACTCGCGGTCGGCCGCGTAAAGGTCGGCCAGGGCCTCCTTGGGGCCGTCGGGGGCGGTCGAGTCCGGCGGTACGACGTTGAAGTCGCCGCCGAAGACCGTGCGGTAGCCGACCGGGGTCTCGGCGTGCACGATGTCGCGCAGCTGCTCCGCCTGGGCGATGCGGTACTTCCCGGTGGCGTCGTCGTCCGCCAGGCCGGAGCTGAAGTGCGCCGTGCAGAACTGTAGGGCGCGCGCGGGGACGGCGGCGCAGAGGGCCGCCCGCTGCTCGATCCGCGTCACGGTGGTGCCGATGGTCTCGTTGGGCGGAGAGGTCAGCTCGTAGGCCTTGGTCCAGGTGCTCGCCTCCGGCACGGCCAGGCCGATGCCGTACGCGCCACGGTCCACGGTCCAGGCGTTCTCGGTGCCGGTCTTGGCGCAGGAACGGGCGGCCTTGAGCGCCGAGCCGTCGACGGCGTACTGGATGGGGGTGAAGCTGACGCGCCACCCCTTGTTCGTCGCCGCCTCCAGCCTGGCCTCGATGGCGCCGGTGTGCTTCTCGCAGATCTCCTGGAGGAAGAGGGCGTCGTAGCCTGCCGCCGCTCCGCCCAGCCGGGCGACGATCCGGTCGGCGAGGACGTCGCCGCCGACGCGGTAGTTGCCGCACTTCTCATTGACGTTGGCGCAGACGTTCCAGGACATCACCCTGAAGTCCTCGGCCGTGGCCGGGGAAGCGGGCGCGGGGCGGCTCGCGCCGCCGAGGCCGGCGTCGAGGTCGACCAGCGTGAAGCGCTCCCAGGACCCGGGCGTGGTGGCGCCGCGGGCCCGGAGCATGGCCTGGTCGGAGTCGGAGTCGTTGATCTCGGCGGTGACGTACAGGCCGTTCGCCTTGGACTTCAAGGCGTAGTTGCCGTTGGATTGCCGCACCAGGTGGAACTTCTGCCAGTCGCCGATGGCCGTCCCGCGGGCGCGCAGCAGACCGGCGTAACTCCCGGTGTAGTTCACCTCGGTGGTGACATAGAGCCCGTTCGCCTCGGAGCGCAGGGCGACGGTCACGCCCTTGTCGTCGGAGTGAAGGGTGAACTTCTCCCAGGACCCCAGGCTTTCGGCCCCGCCGGCCGTGCGGGCCCGCAGCTTGCCCGCCTGCGCGCCCGGGTCGTTGATCTCGGCGGCGACGAACAGGCCGTTGGCCTCGGAGCGCAGGGCGAACTTGTGCCCCTCGGTGAGCGGGGCGGCGTCGGCCGCGTGGGCCTCGGCGGCCGGCAGGGCCACGACGGTGAACAGGGCGGCGCAGAGCGCCGCCAGATGGCATATGAGTCGTCTCACTCAAGATCCTTAAGTCGAGGCAAAGGCCCCGGAGCTTACCCTGCACGGGGGCCGCGTCTAGGACTTGAGGACGTGCCGCAGGGCGGCCTCGACGGCCGCCTCGGCGTGGATACGGGTGGTGGGGAAGACGGCCACCGGGCTGTCCTCGGGGCGCACCAGCAGCTCGATCTCGGTGCAGCCGAGGATCACCCCCTGGGCGCCGGCGTCGACGAGCCGGTCGATCACCTGCCGGTACGTGGCACGCGACTCCTCGCGTACGACGCCGAGGCACAGCTCCTCGTAGATGACCCGGTGCACGTCGGCGCGGTCGTCGGCGCCGGGCACGAGCACGGTGAGGCCATGGGAGGCGAGACGGTCGCGGTAGAAGTCCTGCTCCATGGTGAAGGCGGTGCCGAGGAGGCCGACGGTGGTGAGACCTTCGGCGCGGACGGCGCGGGCGGTGGCATCTCCGAGATGCAGCAGCGGCACGTCGACGGCCCGTTCCACCTGGTCGGCGACCTTGTGCATGGTGTTCGTACAGATGAGCACCATGTCGACCCCGGCCGCCTCAAGCCCGCGCGCGGCACCCGCGAGCACCTCCCCCGCCCGCTCCCACTCCCCGGCGGCCTGAAGCCGCTCGATCTCGGCGAAGTCGACGGAGTGCAGCACACACCGCGCCGAATGCAGCCCTCCGAGCCGCTCCCGTACGCCTTCGTTGAGAAGCCGGTAGTACTCGGCACTGGACTCCCAGCTCATGCCCCCGATGAGGCCGATGGTCTTCATGAACGCCACGTTAGGGGCCGCCCTCGCCTCCCGGCCGGCCATGGCGATGCGGCGTCGCAGTTTCAGACCACGCGCCGGCCCCGGCGCCAGACCTCTTGGACCAGGGGGACGCCCGGGCGGTAGGCCAGGTGGATGTGGGAGGGGGCGTCCAGGAGGGTGAGGTCGGCGTAGGTGCCGGGGGTCAGGCGGCCGATGTCGGTGCGGCGGAGGGCGGCGGCGCCGCCGGCCGTGGCGGACCAGAGGGCCTCGTCCGGGGTCATGCCCATGTCGCGTACCGCCAGGGCGACGCAGAACGGGACCGAGGAGGTGAAGGACGAGCCCGGGTTGCAGTCCGTGGACAGGGCCACGGTGACGCCCGCGTCCAGGAGGCGGCGGGCGTTCGGCCACTCGGCGCGGGTGGAGAACTCCGCGCCCGGGAGGAGCGTCGCCACCGTGGCGCCCGAGGCGAGCGCGTCGACGTCGGCGTCGGTCAGGTGGGTGCAGTGGTCGGCGCTGGCCGCGTCCAGCTCCACCGCGAGCTGGACACCGGGACCGTACGAGAGCTGGTTCGCGTGGATGCGGGGGTGCAGGCCCCTGGCCTTGCCCGCGGTGAGGATCTCCCGCGCCTGGTCCCCGTCGAAGGCGCCCTTCTCGCAGAAGACGTCGATCCAGCGGGCGTACGGGGCGCAGGCGTCCAGCATCTCGCCCGTGACGAGGGCGACGTAGCCGGCCGGGTCGTCGGCGTAGTCCGGGGAGACGATGTGGGCGCCGAGGTAGGTGACCTCGTCGGTGTGGGCGGCGGCGATGCGCAGGGCGCGGGCCTCGTCCTCGACGGTGAGGCCGTAGCCGGACTTGGTCTCGAAGGTGGTCGTGCCCTGGCGGAGGGCCTCGCGCATGTAGCGGGCGACGTTGGCCGACAGCTCGGCGTCGGAGGCCGCGCGGGTCGCGGCGACCGTGGTGCGGATGCCGCCCGCCTCGTACGGCCGGCCGGACATCCGGGCGTTGAACTCGGCGGTGCGGTCGCCCGCGAAGACCAGGTGCGAGTGGGAGTCCACGAAGCCGGGGATCACCGCCCGCCCGCCCGCGTCGACCCGATTGTCAGTGGCGGGTGCTTTTCTTGATTCACCGACCCAGGCGACGCGGTCGCCGTCGATGACGACGGCCGCGTCCTGGATCAGGCCCAGGGGGGTTCCATCACCGAGGGAGGGATCGTTGGTGACGAGACTGGCGATGTTGACGATGGCGGTGGCGGCCGTCGCCACGGCGCTGTTCGCGCTCGTGGGGGCGGAGATCGCCGCCGGGTTGTTCGTCGCCGCGGGGCCCGTGTTCATGATGCGAGGTGTCTCCTTCAGCCGCGCAGGGCGGCGATCGAGTCCGCGAGGGCCCGGGGCACGTCCGGTACGGAGTGGTGCACCCCGTCCCGTACGACGTGACGGCCGCCCACGATCGTGTGCCGGACGTCCGAGGCCGACGCTGCGAATACCGCCGTCTCGGCTGCCAGACGCGGCGCCGGCCCCGCTGTCCTGACCGAGTCCAGGGCGATCGTCGTGAAGTCGGCGAGCGCGCCCGCCTCCAGGCGGCCCGCGTCGGGCCGGCCGAGGGCGGCGTGGCCGTCGGCCGACGCGGCCCGGAGCAGGGCCGCGGCCGTCCAGTGGCCTCGGGTGCGCGAGCGCAGGCGCTCGTTCAGTTCCATGGCCCGCGCCTCCTCCAGGAGATCGACGACCGCGTGGCTGTCGCTGCCGAGCGAGAGGGGGGAGCCCGCGCGCTGGAGGGCGACCGCCGGGCCGATGCCGTCCGCGAGGTCGCGTTCGGTCGTCGGGCACATGCAGGTGCCGGTGGTCGAGGAGCCGAGGAGCGCGATGTCGGCGTCGGTGAGGTGGGTGTTGTGGACGCCGGTCGTCCCGGGGCCCAGCACGCCGTGGTCGGCGAGGAGCTGGGTCGGGGTGCGGCCGTGGGCGGCGAGGCAGGCGTCGTTCTCGGCGGTCTGCTCCGAGAGGTGGACGTGGAGCGGGGCGCCCCGCTCGCGGGCCCAGGTGGCCACCGTGGCCAGCTGATCCGCCGGGACGGCCCGTACGGAGTGGATCGCCGCTCCGATCCGTACGCCGCCGGCCGCGCGCTCCTTCAACAGCGAGACGCGTTCCGCCCAGGCGTCGGCGGTGCCGTCGGAGAAGCGGAGCTGGTGCTCGTCGGGGGCGGCGCCGAAGCCGGAGGAGAGGTAGGCCGTGTCGAGGAGGGTGATCCGGATGCCCGCGTCGGCCGCCGCCTCGATCAGCGCCTCGCCCATCGCGTTCGGGTCGGCGTAAGGGGTGCCGCCCGGGGCGTGGTGGAGGTAGTGGAATTCACCGACGGCCGTGATGCCGGCGAGCGCCATCTCCGCGTACACCGCCCGCGCGAGGGCGTGGTACGTCTCCGGTGTCAGCCTCGATGCGACCTGGTACATCACCTCGCGCCAGGTCCAGAAGGTGCCGGAGCCGACCTGGACCGTGCCGCGCAGGGCGCGGTGGAAGGCGTGCGAGTGGGCGTTGGCCAGGCCGGGGACGGTGAAGCCGCGCAGGGCGGTGGCGCCGGGCGGCGGGGCGTCGACACCGGTGCGTACGGCGGTGATGCGGCCGTCGGACACGTCGAGGGCGACGCCCGGCTCGACATGGGTGCCGAGCCAGGCGTGTTCCAGCCAGTACGTCACGCGCACGCGAGCCCCTCCAGTACGTCGGCGAGTGCGAGGACCCCGGCCACGCAGTCGTCCTCGGCCGCGAACTCGGCCGGGGAGTGCGAGACGCCCGTGGGGTTCCGTACGAACAGCATGGCGGTCGGGATCGCGGCGGAGAGGATTCCGGCGTCGTGTCCCGCGCCGGTGCCGAGAACCGGGGTCTTCTCCCCGAGGATCCCGGCCAGCTCGTCCCTGAGCGCGTGGGCGAACTCCACGACCGGGGTGAAGGACTCCTGGACGACGGTGAGGTCGATGCCGTGGCGGGCGGCGTAGTCGCGGGCGGCGGTCTCGACGCCGGCCGTCACCGTGTCCAGGGCGCTCTGGTCGGCCGCGCGGGCGTCCAGCCAGCCGCGCACGAGGGAGGGGATGGCGTTGACGCCGTTGGGCTCGACGGCGATCTTGCCGAAGGTGGCGAGGGCTCCGGCGAGTTCGGCCTCGCGGCGGGCGGCGAGCACGGTCTCGGCGTAGGTGAGCATCGGGTCGCGGCGGTCGACGAGCCGGGTGGTGCCGGCGTGGTTGGCCTCGCCGGCGAAGTCGTACCGCCAGCGGCCGTGCGGCCAGATCGCGGAGGCGATGCCGACGGCGTCGCCGGACAGGTCCAGGGCGCGGCCCTGCTCGACGTGGAGTTCGACGAAGGCGCCGATCCGGGCCAGCCGTTCGGGGTCGGGGCCGATGGCGGACGGGTCGTGGCCGGCCGCCTCCATGGCCTGGGGGAGGGTGATCCCGTCGGCGTCGCGCAGTTCGTAGGCCTTGTCCCGGGTCAGCTGTCCGGCGGCGAGGCGGGAGCCGACGCAGGCCAGGCCGAAGCGGGCGCCTTCCTCGTCGCCGAAGTTGGTGATGGCGAAGGGCCGCTTGAACTGGACTCCCCGGGAGCGCAGTTCGTCGAGCGCGGCGAAGGCGGAGACGACGCCGAGGGGCCCGTCGAAGGCGCCGCCGTCGGGGACGGAGTCCAGGTGGGAGCCGGTGACGACCGCGTCGCCGGCCGCCACGTCTTCATATGTCTCGGCGCCGAGCCAGGCCCACTGGTTGCCGTTGCGGTCGACCTCGTAGTTCAGGCGGCGGGCCTCGGCCTGCATCTGGAACCAGAGCCGGCAGTCGGCGTCGGCGCCGGTCCAGGCGTAGCGCCGGTAGCCGCCGGTGGCGGCGCTGCGGCCGATGGGCCGCAGCGACCGCCACATGGCGTGGAAGGTCTCGCTCACGCGGAGCCGTCCTCACGCATGGGTACGCGTACGCCCTTGGTGTCCGCGACGGACTCGGCGATGTCGTAGCCGGCGTCGACGTGGCGGATGACGCCCATGCCGGGGTCGTTCGTCAGGACGCGGCGGATCTTCTCGCCGGCCAGCGGGGTGCCGTCGGCGACGGTGACCTGGCCGGCGTGGATGGAGCGGCCCATGCCGACGCCGCCACCGTGGTGGAGGGAGACCCAGGAGGCGCCGGAGGCGACGTTGACCATGGCGTTGAGGAGCGGCCAGTCGGCGATCGCGTCGGAGCCGTCGAGCATGGCCTCGGTCTCGCGGTACGGGGAGGCCACCGAGCCGCAGTCGAGGTGGTCGCGGCCGATGGCGAGCGGGGCCGCCAGCTCGCCGGAGGCCACCATGTCGTTGAAGCGCTCGCCGGCGCGGTCGCGCTCGCCGTAGCCGAGCCAGCAGATGCGGGCGGGCAGACCCTGGAAGTGGACGCGCTCGCCTGCCATCTTGATCCAGCGGTGGAGGGACTCGTTCTCCGGGAAGAGCTCCAGCATCGCCTTGTCGGTCTTGTGGATGTCGGAGGCCTCGCCGGAGAGGGCCGCCCAGCGGAAGGGGCCCTTGCCCTCGCAGAAGAGGGGGCGGATGTACGCCGGGACGAAGCCGGGGAAGGCGAACGCCCGGTCGTAGCCGGCCAGCTGGGCCTCGCCCCGGATGGAGTTGCCGTAGTCGAAGACCTCGGCGCCGGCGTCCATGAAGCCGACCATGGCCTCGACGTGCTTCGCCATGGACTCGCGGGCGCGGGTCGTGAAGCCCGCCGGGTCCTTCGCCGCGTACGTCGCCATGTCGTCGAAGGCGACGCCGACGGGCAGGTAGGAGAGCGGGTCGTGGGCCGAGGTCTGGTCGGTCACGATGTCGATGGGGGCGCCCTCGGCGAGCATCCGCGGCAGCAGTTCGGCCGCGTTGCCGAGCAGGCCGATGGAGAGCGGGCGGCGCGCGTCGCGGGCCTCGGTCGCCAGCGTCAGCGCGTGGGCGAGGTTGTCGGCCTTGACGTCGAGGTAGCGGTGCTCGATGCGGCGCTCGATGGCGCGCGGGTCGACGTCGACGCAGATCGCGACGCCGTCGTTCATCGTCACGGCGAGCGGCTGGGCGCCGCCCATGCCGCCGAGTCCGGCCGTCAGGGTGATCGTCCCGGCGAGCGTGCCGCCGAACTTCTTGGCGGCGACGGCGGCGAAGGTCTCGTAGGTGCCCTGGAGGATGCCCTGGGTGCCGATGTAGATCCAGGAGCCGGCCGTCATCTGGCCGTACATGGTCAGGCCGAGCTGCTCCAGGCGGCGGAACTCCTCCCAGTTGGCCCAGTCGCCGACCAGGTTGGAGTTGGCGATGAGGACGCGCGGCGCCCACTCGTGGGTCTGCATGACGCCGACCGGGCGGCCGGACTGGACGAGCATCGTCTCGTCCTGCTTCAGCGTCCGCAGGGTGCGGACCATGGCGTCGAAGGAGCGCCAGTCGCGGGCGGCCTTGCCGGTGCCGCCGTAGACGACGAGCTTGTCGGGGTGTTCGGCGACCTCGGGGTCGAGGTTGTTCTGCAGCATGCGGAGGGCGGCCTCCTGCTGCCATCCCAGGGCGCTCAGTTCCGTACCGCGCGGGGCCCGTACGGGGCGGGGTCCTGACATGGGGATGCCTCCTCCGGCACAACTCCGACGTGAATCAGTTATTCACATCCTGGACCGCTGAATAGAAGTAGTCAACAGCTGCGGCGGCCCCTCACCCGGTGATGGGATGGAGTCATGGCTTCCTACCGTCGCGATCAGGCCGTCCGGGCCGCCGTCGAACAAGGCCTCCTCTCCCCCGCCGACCCCGCCCGCCAGATCGTCGCCCTCCTCGACACCGCCGGCATCCGCGCCTCGGCCGCCGCCCTCGTCTCCGCCTTCGCCGCCGTCACCGACGCCCCCGTCCTGCACGCCTTCGCCGTGAAGGCCACCCCCCTCGTGCCCGTCCTGCGCCTGCTGTACGACTGCGGGCTCGGCGTCGAGGTCGCGAGCCCGGGCGAGCTGGCCCTCGCCCGCGCGGCCGGCGTCCCCCCGTCCCGTACCGTCCTCGACTCCCCCGCCAAGACGCCCGCCGAACTCCGCCAGGCGCTCGCCCTCGGGATCGCGGTCAACGCCGACAACCTCCAGGAGCTGGCCAGGATCGACGCGCTCATCGCCTCCGCGCCGACCGCCAGCCCGATCGGCCTACGGGTGAACCCGCAGATCGGGGCGGGGACGATCGGCGCCCTGTCCACCGCGACCGCCACCTCGAAGTTCGGCGTCGCCCTGCGCGACGAGGGGGCGCGCGAGGCGGTCGTCCAGGCCTACCTCGACCGCCCCTGGATGCGCAGGCTGCACACCCACACCGGCTCCCAGGGCATCCCGCTCGCCCTGATGGCGGAGGGGGTCGCCACCGCCCACACGCTCGCCGAGGAGATCAACGCCAAGGCCGGACGGCAGCAGATCGACACCATCGACATCGGCGGCGGACTGCCGGTCAACTTCGTCACCGACGAGGAGACGCCGACCTACGCGGAGTACGCCGAGCTGCTCGCCGCGACCGCCCCCGGCCTTTTCGCCGGGCGCTACGGCATCGTCACCGAGTTCGGCCGCTCGCTGCTCGCCAAGCACGGCACGATCCTGGCCCGCGTCGAGTACACCAAGACCTCCGGCGCCCGCCCCATCGCCGTCACCCACGCGGGCGTCCAGGTGGCCACCCGTACGGTCTACGCCCCCGACTCCTGGCCGCTGCGCGTCCTCGCCTACGACGCCGAGGGCCGGCCCCGCACCGGCCCCGAGATCCCGCAGGACGTCGTCCAGGACGTGGCCGGACCCGCCTGCTTCGCGGGCGACATGCTCGCCACCGGCCGGCCGCTCCCACTGCTCCGGCCGGGCGACATCGTCGCCGTACCGGACACGGGGGCGTACTACTTCGCCCACCACTACGCGTACAACAGCCTGCCCCGGCCCGGCGTCCACGGCTTCACCGTCGCCGACGACGGCGCGGTCTCCTTCGCGACCGTCCGCAGGCCGCAGAGCCTCGACGAGATCGTCGCCGAGTCCGGCGGCGAGCGGCCCGACGCGTTGCTGGGCTGACGCGTTGCCGGGCTGCGCGTTGCCGGGCTGCGCGTTGCCGGGCCGACGTGCCGGTGGTTCCGTGGAGCCATGGCTGCTACCAAGAGCGTCGTCGTCGAGCGCCGCATCCGGGCGACCCCCGGGCCGGTCTGGGAGACGATGACGGACCTCAAGGGGATGGAACGGATCCTCAGCGGCGTGGACCGGGTGGAGGTGCTCACCGAGGGCGTCTTCGGGGTCGGCACGCGCTGGCGCGAGACCCGGAAGATGTTCGGCAAGGAGGCCACGGAGGAGATGACCGTGACCGAGAGCGAGCCACCCGACCGTTACGTCACGGTGGCCGACTCGCACGGCATGCACTACGTGTCGGAGATCGCGCTGCGCCCCGACGGGACCGGCGCGACGACGGTACGGATGACCTTCTCCGCGCGGCCCGCCGCCGGCCGCTCCACGGGCCTGCTGACCCGGCTTCTCTCCGGCCTCGGCGCCAGGGCCGTGAGCCGGGTCCTCGCCAAGGACCTGGACGACGTGGCCGCCTCGGTGGAACGCCGGGGCTGAGCCGGTACGGCCGGGGCCGAGCTCTGTCCGGCCGGGGCTGAGCCCGTACGAGTGACAGGGCGGCGGGCATCAGTTCTCCGCCGCCGGGGCAGAGACCTTCCCATCGGCAAACGGGAAAGGGGTCCCTCCATGGCCACGGCCGCGACCGAACAGCCCGCCCTCAAACGCGCCATCGGGCCCAAGCTGCTCATCCTCTTCGTGATCGGCGACATCCTGGGCACCGGGATCTACGCCACCACCGGCAAGGTGGCGGGCAAGGTCGGCGGCGCGCTCTGGCTGCCGTTCGCGATCGGCTTCGTCGTCGCGCTGCTGACCGCCGCCTCGTACGTCGAACTCGTCGGCAAGTACCCGAAGGCGGCGGGCGCCGCGCTCTACACCCAGAAGGCGTTCAAGGTTCCCTTCCTCACCTTCATCGTGGCCTTCATGGTGATGTGCTCGGGGCTCTCGTCCGCGAGCGCGGCGGCGCGCGCCTTCAGCGGGGACTACTTCCGGGAGTTCACGGACGCGATCCCGGCCACCCTCATCGCGATCGTCTTCATCGTCGCCCTCGCCTCCCTCGCGCTGCGCGGGGTGTCGGAGTCGGTGAAGACCAACGTCGTCCTGACCGTGGTCGAGCTGACCGGTCTGCTGATCATCCTCGCGATCGGCGCCTGGGCCGTGCTGACCGGCGAGGGCGAGCCGTCCCGGCTCGGCGAGTTCGAGGCCTCCGGCAGCGGATACGCGCTGATGACCAGCGTGCTGGGCGCCACGGCGCTCGGCTTCTTCGCCTTCGTCGGCTTCGAGGACTCCGTCAACATGGCGGAGGAGACACGGGATCCGGTCCGCACCTTCCCCAAGGCCATCTTCACCGGCGTCGCCGTCACCGGCACCGTCTACGTCCTGGTCGCCCTGGTCTCCTCGCTGCTCGTGGACCACGGGACCCTGCAGAGGTCCAGCGGTCCGCTCCTGGAGGTCGTCAAGGCCGGCGGAGTCGACTTCCCGCCGAAACTCTTCGCGCTGATCGCCCTCTTCGCGGTCACCAACTCCGCACTCATCAACATCATGATGGCCTCCCGGCTCTGCTACGGCCTCGCCAACGAACGGGTCCTGCCGCGCGTGATGGGCAAGGTCCTTAAGAACCGCCGTACGCCGCTCACCGGCATCGTCTTCGTCACCCTGCTCGCCATCGGCCTGGTGTCCACGGGCGAGATCGAGGGCCTCGGCGACACCACCGCGTTCCTCCTGCTCTGCGTCTTCGCGGTGGTCAACATCGCCGTGCTCGTCCTGCGCAAGGACCGGGTGGAGCACGCGCACTTCCGTACGCCGACGGTGCTGCCGGTCCTCGGCGCGATCACCGCGCTGATCCTGGCCAGCCCGCTCGCGGACCGCTCGGCGGACGTGTACGTCCGGGCCGGCGTCCTGCTCGCCATCGGCATCGGGCTGTGGATCGTCAACAAGATCGTCCTGCGGGTCCGCCACGAGGACCACGAGGATCACGAGGGCCACAAGGACTGAGCACACGGCATGTTCCGATGGAAAATGCCAGAACTCCTGCCCCGGGCCGGAGCGTTGAGTAACGTCACGGTCACTGCCGTACGCCCGCACGCCGCATCGGGAGGGGAACCCGCGTGCCCGGAATCGACGAGTGCCTGCTGGAAGCCATGAGCTTGCCGGGTGCGCGGGGTGCCTCCCTGGTCGACTGGACCAGCGGGCTCGCCCTCGGCACGGCGGGCGACTCGCCGGTCGGCGACCACGAGACGACCGCCGCCGAGACGGCCGAACTGGCCCGCGTGGCGGCGGAGTACGACTCCTTCACGAGCGACGGCGCGCCGGCCGGGGCCTCCGCCGAGGACGGCGCCCCGGCCCCCGGCGGGGAGTTACCCAAGGGGCCCGAGGAGCCCAAGGGACCGCCCGTCGAGGACCTCATCCTCACCACCCGCGAGGGCTATCACATCCTCCGCTTCGTCGAGACGGCCTTCGACAGCAGCGTCTTCCTGCACCTGTGGCTCGACCGCGACCAGGGCAACCTCGCCCTCGCCCGGATCCGGCTGCGCGACCTCGCCGAGAAGCTGGTCATCGGATGACCGTCTCCCCCATGCTGGGCCGCCTCGCCGCCGAACGCGCGACCGGCGCCCTGCTGCGCGACCACGGCACGCTCTACCTCGTCGACGGCCGTGTCGTGCACGCCGAGAGCCCCGCCTCGCCCGGCCTCGACGTCCTGCTGACCGCCGGCGGACGCCTGCCCCGCGAGGGCTGGGAGGAGGCCGTCGACCGGGCGGGGGCGCGCCGCGAGGTGGGCAGGTTCCTGGTGGACAGCGGCCGGCTGCGCGGCGGCGAGCTGGAGATCTGCCACCTCGGGGCGGTCTTCGACGCGGCGTTCTTCGCGCTCGCGCCCGCTTCGGGCCCGACCCGCTTCCGGTACGGCGTGAGCCACTGGTTCGGCACGGTGCGCCCGGTCTCCACCGAGGCCGTCGAGCGCGAGACCGTACGCCGCCGTGAACTGCTCGACAGCGTCTGGCCGTACGGCGCCGTGGACACCGCCCCGGTACTGCCCCGGCCGGCCGCCCCCGGCCAGACGGTGACCCCGCGCCGACGGGCCCTGCTGGCCGCCGCGGACGGCTCCCGCACCCCGGCGGACATCGCGCGGCGGCTCGGCCGCCCCGCCTTCCACACGCTGCTCGACGTGCGCCGCCTCGCGGCCGCCGGCCTCGTCGAGACCCCGCTCGAACCCCTGCCGGCCGCGCCGCCCGCCGTGCCCACCTGGGTCGGCGAGGTCGCGGCGGATCCGGACGTCGCCCTGCTGCGCCGGCTCCGTGACGCCCTGGAGGCAAGCCTGTGATGAGGCGTGCCCTGCGCATGCGCGCCGAGAGGAGACAACTGATGTCGGCAGAGGCCGAGGTGCTCGGCGAGCTGAGACGGCTGCGGGCCCGGCTGCCGCAGCTCACCGGGGCGCTCGCGGCGAGCGCGGACGGTCTGGTGCTCGCCCGGGACACCGTGGACGGCGAGGCGGAGAGCGTCGCGGCGCTCACCGCGGCCGCCCTGGGCGTCGGGCAGCGGCTGACCGAGTCCACCGGTCAGGGCGGCTT
This sequence comes from Streptomyces sp. NPDC015346, assembly GCF_043078785.1. Taxonomy (NCBI): domain Bacteria; kingdom Bacillati; phylum Actinomycetota; class Actinomycetes; order Kitasatosporales; family Streptomycetaceae; genus Streptomyces; species Streptomyces sp. NPDC015346. The sequence continues at coordinate 68,071 of NZ_JBIBTW010000006.1, forward strand.
CCGCGAACTGCTGGTACGGGGCGAGCACGGCTATGTCGCCACGTACGCGGCGGGTCGCTCGGCCGTTCTGACGCTGCTCGCGGAGCCCCGCATCAATGTGGGCCGGCTCCATCTGGAGGCCCGGCGGTCGAGCGCCCGGATAGGCGAGCTCGTCGACGAGGCGCTGGAGCGCAAAGACCTGAGCTGAAGAAGACCTGAACCGACCGACCCGAACCGACCGAATCACGAGAAGGAAGTGCGACACCATGGCGAACACCGAGACCGCCCTCAAGGAAGCCGCGGGGATCGTCGGCGCCATCGGCGCCGCGCTGGTCGACTACACCAGCGGCATGGCCCTCGGCACCATCGGCGGCAGCAAGGAGCTCGACCTCAACGTGGCGGCCGCCGGCAACACCGACGTGGTCCGCGCCAAGGTCCGGGCGATGGAGATGCTCGGCCTCAACGACGAGATCGAGGACATCCTGATCACGCTGGGTGGGCAGTACCACCTGATCCGGCTGCTCAAGGGGCGCGGGACGAACGGCCTGTTCCTGTACCTGGCCCTGGACAAGGAGCGGGCGAACCTGGCGATGGCCCGCCACCAGCTGAAGAAGATCGAGTCGGAGCTCGACGTCTGAACCCGACGTCTGAACCTGCCGTCTGAGCTACTCCACGAACAGGCCCCGCGCCGCCGCCTTCGTGTCGAACTCCTCGAGCCGCGCCTGCGCGTCGGGCAGTTCGTCGGCCATCGCCTCCAGGAGGACCCGGCCGAGCAGCATCGGCGCGCAGGCCGTGTCGAAGGCGAGGCCGGTGCCGACGGCCGCCGGGATCAGCAGGTCGCTGTGGGCGGCGACGGGCGCGAAGGCCGATTCGGCGACGGTGACCACGGTCAGCCCGGCCGCCCGCGCGTACTCCAGGGCCTCCACGACCTCCCGGGGGTGGCGCGGCAGCGCGAAGCAGAGCAGGGCCGTGGCCCCGGCCCGTACGGCCGCGTCGAGGCGGTCGGTGAGCATCGACCCGCCCTCGTCGAGGAGGCGGACATCGGGGTGGACCTTGGCGGCGAAGTAGGCGAAGCCGCGCGCCTGCGAGGACGCCGCCCGCAGGCCGAGCACGGGCAGCGGGCGGGAGGCGGCGAGGAGCCGTCCGGCGCGCTCGACGGGCGCGGGGTCGGCGAGGAGCTCGGCGAGGTGGCGGAGGTTCTCGATCTCGGCGAGGACGGCCTGCTGGTACTCGTTGTGCTCGCTGCCCGCGTCCGCGCCCCCGGTGGGCTCGGCGGGCGCGACCTCGCGCAGGTGGCGGCGGAGCGCGGGATAGCCGTCGAAGCCGAGGGCGACGGCGAAGCGGGTGACGGATGGCTGGCTGACCCCGGCGAGCTCGGCCAGCTCCACACTGGACAGGAACGGCACGTCGCCGGCCCGTCGCACCATGCAGTGCGCGATCCGCCGCTGTGTCGGTGTCAGCCGGTGCCCTTCGAAGAGCGCCTGCAGCCGTCCGGCCGGGCTCTCGCTCACGACGTCCCCCTTCTGCTTATTCATTCACCTTGAACTCTGCATGAAGATATGCAGGAGGGCAAGAAAAGAATGAAGAGGGAGAAGCGCGCGGGGACCGCCGCACCCCCATCGCTGGGGGGCGGGACGACGGCGGTCCCCGCGGGGGACACGGGCCCGGGTCAGGGCCGGTCTCCGCGTCCGCGGCGTCTTCAGGAGGTCCGGGAGCCGCTCCGTTGTCCTTGACGCCGACAACGACCAATGTGCCGGACCCGTGTTAAGCGGGTGCTGCGCGTACGTGTCGCGCTCGTACCGATTTCGCGAACGCGCGCCGAGGCGCCCGATCGGCCGTGCTCCAGGGCTACTTGGCGCCCTTGGCTCCGCCGCCGGCGAGGAAGGCGAGCAGGTCCTGACGGCTGACCACGCCCGTCGGCTTGCCCTCGACCAGCACGATCGCCGCGTCCGCCGCGCCGAGCACGGACATCAGGTCGGCGACCGGCTCGCCGGAGCCGACCTGCGGCAGCGGCGCGCTCATGTGCCGCTCCAGCGGGTCCTCGAGGGAGGCCCGCTTGGTGAACAGCGCGTCGAGCAGCTCGCGTTCGACGACCGAGCCGACGACCTCGGCGGCCATGACGTCGGGGTGACCGGCACCCGGCTTCACGATCGGCATCTGGGAGACGCCGTACTCCCGCAGCACCTCGATGGCCTGACCGACCGTCTCCTCCGGGTGCATGTGGACCAGGGAGGGCAGGCCGCCCTCCTTGTGCCGGAGCACGTCGGCGACGGTGGCGGTGGAGGTGTCCTCCAGGAAGCCGTAGTCGGCCATCCACTCGTCGTTGAAGATCTTGGAGAGGTAGCCGCGGCCGGAGTCGGGCAGCAGCACGACCACGATGTCGTCGGGGCCGAGCTCCCGGGCGACCTCCAGGGCCGCGACGACCGCCATGCCGCAGGAGCCGCCGACCAGGAGGCCCTCCTCCTTGGCGAGACGGCGGGTCATCTGGAAGGAGTCCTTGTCCGAGACGGCGACGATCCGGTCGGTGACGGTCGCGTCGTAGGCGGTGGGCCAGAAGTCCTCGCCGACGCCCTCGACGAGGTACGGCCGGCCGGAGCCGCCGGAGTAGACGGAGCCCTCGGGGTCGGCGCCGATGATCTGGACCGTGCCGCCGCTGGCCTCCTTGAGGTACCGGCCGGTGCCCGAGATGGTGCCGCCGGTGCCGACGCCCGCGACGAAGTGGGTGATCTTCCCGTCCGTCTGCTCCCAGAGCTCGGGTCCGGTGGTCTCGTAGTGCGAACGGGGGTTGTTCGGGTTCGAGTACTGGTCGGGCTTCCAGGCGCCGGGGGTCTCACGGACGAGCCGGTCCGACACGTTGTAGTACGAGTCGGGGTGCTCGGGATCGACGGCCGTGGGGCAGACGACGACCTCGGCGCCGTACGCCCGCAGCACGTTGATCTTGTCCGTGGACACCTTGTCCGGGCAGACGAAGATGCATTTGTAGCCCTTCTGCTGGGCCACGATGGCGAGGCCGACGCCCGTGTTGCCGGACGTGGGCTCGACGATGGTGCCGCCGGGCTTGAGAGCACCGCTCTCCTCGGCCGCCTCGATCATGCGGACCGCGATGCGGTCCTTGACCGAGCCGCCCGGGTTGAAGTACTCGACCTTGGCCAGGACGGTCGCCTGAATGCCCGCTGTCACGTTGTTGAGCTTCACCAGCGGGGTGTTGCCGACGAGGCTGATCATCGAGTCGTGGAATTGCACCGTAATCTCCGGGGTCTCCGTAATGGTGAAGCCAGCGTATGCGTAGTCGGAGCGGGTTACGGGGCAGTTAGATCCTGAACGGCTTGAAGGAGGTGACTGCCCCTATGTCGAGGGCGAGGGTGGCGCGGCGGATCGCGGCGGGCGCGGCGTACGGAGGCGGGAGCATCGGGCTGCTCGGCGTGGCAGCGGTGGGGGTGCTCCTGGCCGAGGTGCAGCTGGCGAAAAGATCGGTGGGGGGCGGGGTGGCGCCGCTGCCGCCCACGGCGGAGGGACTGTACGGGCGCTCGTTCCAGGCGTCCGGTTCCGCCGCCCGTTCCGGGTCCGGGGCGGCCCCGGACCCCGCCTCGGTCCCGCTGCGGCTGGCCCTTCTGGGTGATTCGACGGCGGCGGGCCAGGGGGTGCGCCGCTCCGGGCAGACGCCGGGGGCGCTGCTGGCCTCGGGGCTCGCCGCGGTGGCGGAGCGTCCGGTGGTGCTGCGGAACGTGGCGCTGCCGGGGGCGCGCTCGGACGACCTGGAACGCCAGGTGTCGCTGTTGCTGACGGCTCCGGCGGGCCCGCCCGACGTGTGCGTGATCATGATCGGCGCGAACGACGTGACGCACCGGATGTCGGCGACCGAGTCGGTGCGGTATCTGGCGGCGGCGGTGCGGCGGCTGCGGACGGCGGGCGCGGAGGTGGTCGTCGGGACCTGTCCGGACCTGGGGACGATCGAGCCGGTCTACCAGCCGCTGCGGTGGCTGGCCCGGCGGGTGTCGCGGCAGCTGGCGGCGGCGCAGACGATCGTGGTGGTGGAGCAGGGCGGCCGGACGGTGTCGCTGGGCGACCTGCTGGGCCCGGAGTTCGCGGCGAACCCGCGCGAGATGTTCGGGGCGGACAACTACCACCCGTCGGCCGAGGGGTACGCGACGGCCGCGATGGCGGTGCTGCCGACGGTGTGCGCGGTCCTCGGCGTGTGGCCGGAGGCCGACCGCCTGGAGCCGGACCGTCACGAGAACATCCTGCCGGTGGCGAAGGCCGCGGCGGAGGCGGTGAAGGAAGCGGGTACGGAGGTCACGGGCGCGCGGGCGCCATGGGCGCTGCTCAAGCACCGCAGGCGCCGGCGCCTGCCGGAGTCCGCGCCGGAACCGGCCCCGTCCACGGAGGAGGTACGCCGGCCTTGAGGGGGCACGCCCGGGCCGCGGGCCCGACGCGAAGGGTTCGTGACTGAGCGCTCGCTTAGAAAAGAGGCCCGCGTCACACCGTCAGGCCGGTGACCAATGCGGTACGTACGGGTAACTTCCCCTTCAGTCCTGCCAGAACCGCACCGCACCCCTCATGGAGCCGTGATGCCCGAAGCCGTCATCGTCTCGACCGCCCGCTCCCCCATCGGCCGGGCCTTCAAGGGCTCCCTGAAGGACCTGCGACCGGACGACCTCACCGCGACCATCGTCCAGGCGGCGCTCGCCAAGGTCCCCGAGCTCGACCCGCGCGACATCGACGACCTGATGCTCGGCTGCGGCCTCCCCGGCGGCGAGCAGGGCAACAACCTGGGCCGGATCGTCGCCGTGCAGATGGGGATGGACCACCTCCCCGGCTGCACGATCACCCGCTACTGCTCCTCCTCGCTGCAGACCTCCCGCATGGCGCTGCACGCGATCAAGGCCGGCGAGGGCGACGTCTTCATCTCGGCCGGTGTCGAGATGGTGTCCCGCTTCGTGAAGGGCAACTCCGACTCGCTGCCGGACACGCACAACCCGTTCTTCGCCGAGGCCGAGGCGCGCACCGCCGCCGTCGCCGCCTCCGAGGGCTCCACCTGGCACGACCCGCGCGAGGACGGCCTGGTCCCGGACGCGTACATCGCCATGGGTCAGACCGCCGAGAACCTGGCGCGCCTGAAGGGCATCAGCCGCCAGGAGATGGACGAGTTCGGCGTACGGTCGCAGAACCTCGCCGAGCAGGCCATCAAGAACGGCTTCTGGGAGCGCGAGATCACCCCGGTGACGACCCCGGACGGCACCGTGGTCTCCGCCGACGACGGCCCGCGCGCCGGCGTCACGCTGGAGGGCGTCCAGGGCCTCAAGCCCGTCTTCCGCCCCGACGGCCTGGTCACCGCCGCCAACTGCTGTCCGCTCAACGACGGCGCCGCCGCGCTCGTGATCATGTCCGACACCAAGGCGCGCGAGCTGGGCCTGACCCCGCTCGCCCGGATCGTCTCCACCGGCGTCTCGGGCCTCTCCCCCGAGATCATGGGCCTCGGCCCGGTCGAGGCCTCCAAGCAGGCCCTCAAGCGCGCCGGCCTGACGATCGGCGACATCGACCTGGCCGAGATCAACGAGGCCTTCGCCGCCCAGGTCATCCCGTCCTACCAGGACCTGGGTCTGGACCTGGACAAGGTGAACGTCAACGGCGGCGCCATCGCCGTCGGCCACCCCTTCGGCATGACCGGCGCCCGCATCACCGGCACGCTCATCAACAGCCTCCAGTTCCACGACAAGCAGTTCGGCCTGGAGACCATGTGCGTCGGCGGCGGCCAGGGCATGGCGATGGTCATCGAGCGCCTGAGCTGAGCCGTTGACCGAGCCGCTGACGGAGCCGTGACGGAGGCCGCCTGCGCCGGCTTCGGCCGCGTCAATCCCGTCGCGTCCCAGTCGTGACCGAATCTCCCCCAGGATGTGACCTACGTCCCGGGGGAGATTGTTTCCCCAGGTCACAGTGGTTCAAGGACGAAACACCAGGCACAAATACCTGTCCATTTCGTGACGTATTGCACTGACAGATGGCGCACTCCCACGACAAGCTGATGTAGGAAGTCGGGGGATCGACTCGGAATCGGGAGTACGTCAGTGAGCGCCATGTCTCTTGCCCTGCTGGTGACCACGGCCGCCGCCACGGCCGTGGGCGCCGCCGCCCTGCACGCCGCCCACGGTCTCCGTAAGCAGGTCACCGCTCTGCGTAGCGAACTGGCCACCGCGCACGGGGTCTCCGTCCCGCACGCCCGCCAGACTCCGGCCGAGGAGATACGCGCCGCGGTCGCCGAGGCGCTGGCCGAGGAGCGCGAGCGCGAGCTCGCCGAGGCGCGGGCGTTCTGGGCGGCGCAGGAGGCCCGGGACGCGGCCGACGCCCCCTCCGTGCTCGGGGGCCTCGCCGGCCCGGCCGAGGACGGCCCCTTCTTCGTCCCGCGCCAGGCCGACTTCGCGGGCCTGGAGGCCATGGCCCTGGAGGCGATGGAGGCCGAGGCCGCCGCGCTGGACGGCGTCGGCACCGACAGCGTCCTGGAGGAGTTCCCGGAGCTGACCGAGTACGCCGAGGACTCCCCCGAGCTCGCCGCGGCCCGCCGCCGCCACCCCTCGCACCCGGACTTCGTGCCGGTCCAGACGCCCGTCGTCACCGACCACGAGCGCACGGTGGCCCGCCTGGAGGACCTCGCCGAGACCCGTACCGCGCTGACCGACGTACGCCCGGGCCCGCTCGGCACGCTCGACGTGTACGTCTTCGCCGACGGCACCACGCTCTGCATGACCCCCGGCCACCGGGAGACGGCGGAGCGTCTCGCGGACGCGCTGCGCGCGGGTCGGGCGCCGGTCCTCCTCGGCGGCTCGGGCGTCTCGGGCGCGTACGCCCTGACGTTCTCCTGCGGCGGCGCGGACGACGAGAACGTCTACATCCTCGCCGACCGCGTGATCGCCTCCCTCTGACCCGGCGAGCGGCCTTGTCGGGCCGCCGCACGGCCTCCGGGGCGGCCCGGTCTACAGACCCGCCCGCCCCAACGCCTTCCGTACGAGATCCACGGCCTCGCCCAGCTCCCGCTCGCGGGAGCCGCCCGGGGCCGTTCGCAGAATCTCCGCCAGATCGTTTCCGGCGACCACAAGTTGGTCGGCGACCGTGAAGACCCCGGCGTCCGGCATGATCCGCCCGGCGCTCTCCGGCTCCTCGATCCGCTGCGCCAGGAGCGCCAACTCCCTTGCCAGCGCTAGCCCTTCGGCGGCGGCGCCGCGCTGGAGGCGGCTCTGCGGGGCGACCCTGAGGCGGTCCGCGAACCGCTCGACGGCGGCGGTCAGTTCACTCGTATCAAGCACTCCGCGACCCTATGCGCCCTCCGGGGACTGTTGCCAACGGGCCCGGGCTCGGGCACGGTGACGGGAAGGAGCACACGGCAATACGCGTCCGGAGGCGCCGAATGTCCCACGTCTTCTCCGAAGAGACCCACCGCAACCTGCTCGCCCGTATCCCCCATTGCACCGGTCGTGAAGTCTCCGACTGGCTCCGCACCGTCGAGGAAGGCCCCTCCCTCGTCCGCTTCGAGGAGAAGGTCAGCTGGCTCCGGGGGGAACACGAACTCTCGTACGGCCACGCGAAGGCGATCATCCACGAGTACGACCTGCGCCGGGCGGCCCGCCGGCTGCTCTGACCTCCACGGGGGCCCGCCGCGGCGGGCCCCCGTGTCTCAGCGCTCGGGCGCGGGCGCGGGCCGGACGTGCCGGTCGAGGAATCCCCGCACCAGCGCCGCGATCTCCTCTCCATGCGTCTCCAGGGCGAAGTGCCCGGCGTCGAGGAGGTGGATCTCCGCGTCCGGCAGGTCCCGCGCGAACGCCTCGGCCCCGGCGGGTCCGAAGATCTCGTCGCCCCGGCCCCAGGCCGCGAGCAGCGGGGGCCGGTGGGTGCGGAAGTACTCCTGGAAGGCCGGGTAGCCGTCCAGGTTGAACTGGTAGTCCCAGAAGAGCTGGAGCTGGATCTCCTTGTTGCCGGGCCGGTCCAGGCCCGCCTGGTCCAGGGTCCAGGTCTCGGGGCCGACGCGGTCCAGGCGGTCGGCCGGGACCCCGTGGGTGTACTGCCGGCGGGTGGCCTCGGCGGTCAGCAGCTCGCGCACCGCCGCCTCGTTGGCCTCCCGGTCCTTGGCATGCGCGAAGAGCACGTCCCAGAAGGGCGTGAAGCCCTCCAGGTAGGCGTTGCCGCTCTGGGTGACGATCGCGGTGATCCGCTCGGGTGCGCGTGAGGCGATCCGCAGCCCGATCGGGGCCCCGTAGTCCTGGATGTAGAGCGCGAAGCGGTCGATCCCGAGCCGGTCGAGGAGCGCGAGCGTGATCTCGGTGAGCTTCTCGAAGCTGTACGGGAAGTCCTCGACGGCCGGCGCGGCGGAGGCGCCGAAGCCGATGTGGTCGGGGGCGATCAGGTGGTACGCGTCGGCCAGCTCGGCCATGAGACCGCGGTACATGTGCGAGCTGGACGGAAAGCCGTGGAGCAGGACGAGCGTGGGCCGGGCGGGGTCGCCGGCCTCCCGGTAGAAGACCTCCAGGCCGTCGACGGTCTCTGTGCGGGAACGCAGGGCGAACGCGGACATGGGTAACCTCCCCGTGCAGCGGAGAACGATCGTTCTCCCGATGCGTTGTAGAGTAGGAGAACGATCGTTCTCCGCGCAAGGCGCATCAGGGCCCAGGGCAGGGCACGGGGAACAGGGCCCGCACGAGGGAGTGGACGGACGATGGACACGGAAACCGCCGAGCTGCGGCTCCTGGAGGCCGCCGAGACGCTCTTCGACGAACGCGGGGTACAGGCGGTCGGCATGGACGCCATCCGCACGGCGTCCGGCGTCTCCCTCAAGCGGCTCTACCAGCTGTTCCCCTCCAAGGACCATCTGGTGTGGGCCGTCCTCAAGCGCCGCGACAGCGCCGTGCGCGAGGCCATCGCCGCCCACGGGGCCACCCACGCCGACACCCCGTACGCCCGCGCCCTCGCGGTCTTCGACTACCTCGGCGACTGGTTCGCGGACCCCGGATTCCGCGGCTGCGCCTTCATCAACACCTTCGGCGAGATGGGCGGCATCTCACCGGACGTCGCCGACATCGCCCGCGGCCACAAGCAGGCGCTGCGTCAGTACCTCGCCGAGCAGACCGACGCGCTCGGGGCGCCCCGGGAGCTCGCCGACCAGCTGGCGATCCTCGCCAACGGCGCGATGGTCCTCGCCGGCATCGAGGGCTCGGCAGAGCCGGCCGTCCGGGCGAAGGACGCGGCGCGGGTCCTGCTCGACGCGGCCGCGCCCCGCTGACGCTGCCCCCTGACAGCCCCGTGACGTGGAAGGGCCCGCCCGGCACGAAGCCGGACGGGCCCTTCCCTCCATCACAGGTCACACGTCACACAGGGGTGTCGCGCGAGGTGCCGCGTCAGTCGTCGCCCTGCAGGATCGACAGCACCCGCAGCATCTCCAGGTAGATCCACACCAGGGTCAGGGTGAGGCCGAAGGCCGCCAGCCAGGACTCCTCGCGCGGGGCGCCGTAGGCCACGCCGTCCTCGACCTGCTTGAAGTCGAGGGCGAGGAAGCAGGCACCCAGGATGATGCCGATCACGCCGAAGAGGATGCCGAGGCCGCCGCTGCGGAAGCCCAGACCGTCACCGGCGGCACCGTCGAAGAGGGAGAACAGCGCGTTGACCGCCATCAGCAGGATGAAGCCGATCGCGGCGGCCATCACGAAGCCGTAGAAACGGCGGGTGACGCGGATCCAGCGCATCTTGTACGCGATCAGCACACCGGCGAAGACCGCCATCGTGCCGAGCACCGCCTGGACGACCACACCGGGAGAGATGTAGGTCGAGACCGCGCTGGAGATCACGCCGAGGAAGACGCCCTCGAAGGCCGCGTAGGCCAGGATGATCGCCGGCGAGGCCTTGCGCTTGAAGGACTGCACCATGGCCAGGACGAAGGCCACGAGGGCCGCGCCGATGGCGATGCCGTACGACTTGCCGATGCTGGCCTCGTCGACCGGCAGCAGGAACCACGACAGGGCGGCGGTGAGCACGACCGTGCCGAGCGTCATGGCCGTACGGCTCACGACGTCGTCGATCGTCATCACATCGCCGCGGGCCTGCGGCGGTGCGCCCAGCTGGGTGTCCTGGGCGTACGGGTTGGTGGCGTACGGGTTGGTCGCGCCCTCGGCGTACGGGCTCGTTCCGACGGCGGGGCCCCCGGCCTGCGGCTGCTGCGCGTTGAAGCCGGCGGCGTTGTCGCGGCTGAACCCCCGTCGCGAGAAGACCGGGTTGCTGCTCCTCATCTCACTCCTCCATGGCCGCACTGCGCGGCCTTGCGTCAAGAGTAATGCGGAAGCAAAAGAAACTCCCTAGTGCTCGGGGAGGATCTTTCCACGATCGTTAAGAAAGCCCAGGCGGCCGGCGCGGGGGAGCTGTGCCCGGAACCGGACTCGAACCGGTACGGCCCGAAGGCCAGCGAGGTTTAAGCTCGCCGTGTCTGCATTCCACCATCCGGGCATGGCGCGCGGCTCCGCGTTGGCACATGAGCCTATCTGGGCGCGTCCCCCGTTCAGCCGAACGGTCACCCGATGTTGTCTTATTTTATTGACGTCTGAGGGTGTGTCAGCGCAGGTGGGGGCCCCTCGGGCGAAGTGTGACGGGGCTCGCAGGCGCAAAGACGCACACATCGGAATGACGGAAAGTCGCCGCACCCTTGACGCGTTCCGTCACGCGGTACGGGCCCGTCCTGGATCACGGAGGCGCCTCGGGACGCCTCAGGACGCCTCAGGGATCCCGTCATACCTCAGGAGGAGGGGCGGGCCCCCCGGTCCGACTCCAGACTGCCCCGGGAACGGGCATGTGGGCGGACGACCCGGGCCTCAACGCTCGACACGATGGAGTGGTTCCCGAACGCACCGTCCCGACAGGAGTCGCCCTCGTGACCACCTCCCCCACCGTGTCCCGCGCCACCGCGGTGGCAGCCCGCGCCACGGATCTCTCGAAGGTCTACGGACAGGGCGAAACCCAGGTGGTCGCCCTGGACCACGTCACCGTCGACTTCCGCCAGGGAGAGTTCACCGCGATCATGGGCCCCTCGGGCTCCGGCAAGTCGACCCTGATGCACTGCGTCGCCGGCCTGGACTCCTTCAGCTCCGGCTCGGTCCGGATCGGCGAGACCGAGCTGGGCACCCTGAAGGACAAGCAGCTCACGCAGCTGCGCCGGGACAAGATCGGCTTCATCTTCCAGGCGTTCAACCTGCTGCCGACGCTGACCGCCCTGGAGAACATCACGCTGCCGATGGACATCGCGGGCCGCAGGCCCGACAAGCAGTGGGTGGAGCGGGTCATCGACATGATCGGCCTCTCCGGCCGGCTGAGCCACCGCCCCGCGCAGCTCTCCGGCGGCCAGCAGCAGCGCGTCGCCGTGGCCCGCGCGCTGGCCTCCCGCCCCGAGATCATCTTCGGTGACGAGCCGACCGGAAACCTCGACTCGCGCTCCGGCGCCGAGGTCCTGGGCTTCCTGCGCAATTCCGTGCGCGAGCTGGGGCAGACCGTCGTCATGGTCACCCACGACCCGGTCGCCGCCTCCTACGCGGACCGGGTGATCTTCCTCGCGGACGGCCGGATCGTCGACGAGATGCTCAGCCCGACGGCGGACGGCGTGCTCGACCGCATGAAGGCCTTCGACGCCAAGGGCCGCACGAGCTGACGCCGCTCCGGGGCCGCCCGCCCCGGACCCCGCGCCTCTCGACGTTCCGCCCCGCAGGGGCCCCACTCCAGGACACACACATGTTCCGTACCGCCTTGCGCAACGTGCTCGCGCACAAGGCCAGGCTGCTGATGACCGTGCTCGCCGTGATGCTCGGCGTGGCCTTCGTCTCCGGCACCCTGGTCTTCACCGACACCCTCTCCCAGGCCTTCCGCAACCAGTCGGCCAAGAGCTACGACGACGTGGCCGTCGCCGTCACCTCGACGGCGGACCGCGACGACCCCCGCCAGGCCCCCGGCCTCTCCGAGCGGACCCTGGCGAAGATAGGCGCCCTCGACGGCGTCGCCTCCGCCACCGGACGCGTCAGCGGCTTCGCCGGTGTGCCCGACAAGGACGGCAAGCTGATCGGCGTCGGCTGGTCCAACAAGGGCACGAACTTCGCCCCCGGCAAGGACGGCCGGGACCCGGCGTACGACTTCACCACCGGCGCGGGCCCGGCGGCCGGGCAGGTCGCCCTCGACAAGGAGACCGCCGCCAAGGGCGGCTACCAGGTCGGCGACACCGTCCGGGTCGCGACCAACGGCCCGGTGAAGGAGTACCGGCTCTCGGGCGTCTTCACCACCGAGGACGGCGCCGTCGGCGCGGGCGGCAGCCTGATCCTCTTCGACACCGCGACGGCCCAGCGGCTGTACCTGAAGCCCGGCTACTTCCAGGAGATCTCGGTCGCCGCCGCCCAGGGCGCCGACGACGCGAAGGTCCTCGCCGCGGTCGAGCCGCTGATCGGCAACGACGCCGAGGCCAGGACGGGCCGGGAGCTCGCCGACGAGCAGGCCCGGATGATCGAGTCCGGCCTCAGCGCCCTCAACCAGGTGCTGCTCGGCTTCGCCGGCATCGCGCTCTTCGTCGGTGTCTTCCTGATCTCCAACACCTTCACGATGCTCGTCGCGCAGCGCACCAGGGAGCTGGCGCTGATGCGCGCGGTCGGTGCCTCCCGCAAGCAGATCACCCGCTCGGTGCTTGCCGAGGCCGGCGTCGTCGGCCTGGTCGCCTCCGCGGTCGGCTTCGGTCTCGGTGTCCTGCTCGCCCTGGGGCTGCGCTCGGGCATGTCCGCCTTCGACATGAAGGTGCCGGACGGCCCGCTGGTCCTGACCGCCACCCCGGTCGTCTCCGCGCTCGCCGTCGGCGTCCTGATCACGATGCTGGCCGCCTGGCTGCCCGGCCGCCGGGCCGCGAGGATCCCGCCGGTCGCGGCGATGAGCAGCGTCCACGCGGTGGCCACCACCAAGTCGCTGGTCGTGCGCAACTCCATCGGCGCGGCGATCACCGCCCTCGGCGCGGTGGGGATCGTCGCCGGCGCGGGGTCCGGCGGCGACGACGGCCGGATGATGATCGCGGCGGGCGCATTCTTCACCCTCATCGGTGTCATCGTGCTCATCCCCCTGCTCTCCCGGCCGGTCATCGCCCTCGCGCGCCCCGTCCTCAGGCCCTTCGGCGTCGCGGGCAAGCTCGCCGGCCAGAACGCGGTCCGCAACCCGCGCCGTACCGGCGCCACCGCCTCCGCGCTTGCCATCGGTCTCACCCTGGTCACCGGCCTCTCGGTGCTCGGCGCCACGGTCGGTACGGCCCTGGACAGGATGACCGTCGACCAGATCAAGGCCGACTACATGATCACCATGGCGGAGGGAGCGGGGGGCGGCCTGGACGGGTCGGCGCTCACCGCGCTGGAGAAGACGCCGGGCGTCACGGCCGTCTCGCCCCAGCAGGCCGGGTACCTGGAGATCGGGGACGACTTCACGTCCGCCTCCGGTGTCACCCCCGGAGACGTCGAGAAGGTCCTGAACCTCCGGGTGGTCAGCGGCTCCTTCGCCTCGCTCGCCAAGGGCGAGATCGCGGTCGCCGACGAGACGGCGGAGAAGCGGGGCTGGAAGGTCGGCGCGTCCCTGCCGGTCACCTTCGGCGACGAGAAGAAGGGCACCCTGAAGGTCGGCGCGATCTACGAGGAGAGCGAGTTCACCTCGCCGATCGTCATCGACGCGAAGATCCTCAGCGCCCACGACGCGATGCCGTACATCCCGCAGGTCTTCGTGAAGACGGAGGGCGGCCAGTCCGCGGCGCACGAGAAGGCCCTCGTCCAGGCCCTGGGCGAGAACCCGGCGATCACGGTGATGGACCACAAGGACATCCGTGACCTCTTCGGCGGGCAGATCAACCTGCTCCTGAACATCATGTACGGCCTGCTCGCGATGGCCCTGCTCATCGCGATCCTCGGAGTCGTGAACACGCTGGCCATGTCGGTGTTCGAGCGGCAGCAGGAGATCGGCATGCTGCGGGCGATCGGTCTGGACCGGCGCCGGGTGAAGCGGATGGTCCGTCTGGAGGCCGTCGTCATCTCGGTGTTCGGCGCGGTGATCGGCATCGGGCTCGGGGCGTTCCTCGGCTGGGCGATCGGCGAGACGGTCAAGAGCACGCTGCCGGGTTACGCGCTGGTGCTGCCCTGGGACCGGATCGGGGTCTTCCTGGTCCTGGCCGGACTGGTCGGTGTGCTGGCCGCGATGTGGCCGGCGCGCAGCGCCGCGAAGCTGAACATGCTGAACGCCATCAAGGCCGAGTAGCCGAGTAGCCGAACCGGCGAACAGCCGAGGCGGTACGTACGCCGAAGGGCCGGGCCCCCGTGTGGGGAGCCCGGCCCTTCGGCGTGGATGCGGTCAGCTGCCCGCGCAGTAGGTCATCAGGTGCTGGTGGTTCGCCTTGTACTGGCCGAAGAGCGTCGCGTTGTCGATCTTCAGCAGCGTCTCGTCGTTGGCCCGCAGGGCCGGGTAGGTGTAGTTGTGGCTGCCCGTCCACACCAGCTTCTTGCCGGCCACACCGTCGTACGTGCCCTCCACGAGCAGGTACTTGGAGTGCAGACCGGCCTTGGCGACGCCGGTGCCACGGTCCTCGTAGCACTGGACGCGCTGGGTGAGCTTGCCGGAGATGACCGACTCCACGGCGGTGCCCATCGAGTCGGGGTAGCCGTCGTGGGCCAGGATCACGGAGCAGCCCGCGTTCTTGAGGGAGACCATCTTGGTGGCGATCTCGTCACGCGTGAAGAGGTTGGCCGCCATGCGCACCTCGGTGCCGCCGGCACAGCTGACCTTGTCGAGGATCAGCTTGATCGTGTCGGTGGAGGCGTCGTTGTCGTACGACGTGCCCGCGGCCTCCTTGCGGGGGAAGAAGTACGTCTTGTACGCGCCGGTGACCGGGGTCTTGTAGTAGTGGTCGAGCCCGGCGGAGGTGCCGTACTTCACCAGGTCGGCGAAGTAGGCCTGGTAGCTGCCGTAGAGGCCGCTGTCGACGATGGTGACGGCGTTGTTGAACAGGTCGGTGCGCTGGACACCGGTCATGTTGGCGGAGGTCTGCACGACCACGTCGTTCGCGCCGCCGGTGGAGGAGAAGAGGAAGAACTTGTTGTGGTTGATCGCGCCGTCGCTGTCGCTGGGCAGCTTGCGGCTGCCGATGCAGCCGCGCCCCGCGGGACAGGCCAGGACCCAGGAGCCCTGGGTGCGGTCGGTGCCCAGGCGGGCGGCGAGGCGGTCGTACTCGCCGCCGGTCATGGTCACCGAGGTGTGGTCGATGACGATACGGACGTCCACACCGCGGGTCTTGGCGGCGCCGAGGGCGTCGGTGACGCTGTCGTCGGTGAAGGTGTAGAGCCCGGCGGTGATGCTGGAGCCTGCGGGCGCCTGGTCTATCAGGCCGACGATGTGGTCGCGGACCCGGTTCTGGGCGGTGGCGTCGCCGGCGGGGTCGTTGAAGGTGGCCGTGGTGGTGACGGCGGCGGCCGCCTCGGCCGCGGGAGCGGCGGCCGGGGTGGCGCTGCCCGGGACGGCGGCGAGGGCCAGCAGGCCGCTCGCGGCGGCGAGGGCGAGGAAGAAGCGGGTGGGGCGGTGCACGTGTGGGGGTCTCCGTCCGAATGGCATATTCATGACATTTCGGACCCAAGAAAGAGAAGCGGGGCGCCGGTTGGCCGGCACCCCGCCCTCGTGAGCCCGAAGGCCCGAAGGTATCAACGCCCGCTCTGCTCGTTCCACACCCGGGGTCGCAGCGCCACGCCGGACCGGCCGCCCTCCGGCGTCTTCACGGCGAGGAACTGGTTCACGCCGATCCGGTTGCGCTCGAAGGAGACCGCGGAGGCGGCCATGTAGAGCCGCCAGACCCGGGCGCGGCCCGGCGAGACCATCCGTACCGCCCGCGTCCAGTCGCGCTCCAGATTCGCCACCCAGCGGCGCAGCGTCAGGGCGTAGTGCTCGCGGATGGCCTCCACGTCCCGGACCTCGAAGCCCGCGTCCTCCAGGGTGCTCAAGGTCCGCCCCATCGGGGCGAGTTCGCCGTCCGGGAAGACGTACGCGTCGATGAACGGATCGATCTCGTACGTCGCCTCGTCCGGCTCGGGGCGGCGCGAGATCTGGTGGTTCAGCAGCCGGCCGCCCGGTCTGAGCAGGGCGTAGAGCGTGTCGGCGTACTCGCGGTAGCGGACCTGGCCGACGTGCTCGGCCATGCCGATGGAGGAAATCGCGTCGTACGGGCCGTCCTTGACGTCACGGTAGTCCTGGACGCGGATCTCGATCCGGTCGGTCAGGCCCTCCTCGGCGATCCGCTTACGGGCGAAGACGGCCTGCTCGCGGGAGAGGGTGATCCCGACGACCCGGGCGCCGTACTCACGGGCCGCGTGGATGGCCATGGAGCCCCAGCCGCAGCCGACGTCGAGGAGCCGGTCGCCCTCCTTCAGGTTCAGCTTGCGGGCGATGAGGTCCAGCTTGTCGCGCTGGGCGTCCTCCAGCGTCCCGTCCTGCGTCCAGTACGCGCACGAGTAGACCATCGAGGGCCCGAGGACCAGCGCGTAGAAGTCGTTGCCCACGTCGTAGTGGTGACTGATCGCCTGCTTGTCGCGGCGCTTGGTGTGCAGGGCGCCGGTGCGCCGCCGCACCTCCTCGGCGGGCGGCGGCGGGGGCGGCAGCGGCCCGGCCATCGCGACCAGGGTGCGCGCCGCGGCGCGCAGCCGCGGGTCCCGGACGGTCTCCAGGACACT
Organism: Streptomyces sp. NPDC015346; assembly: GCF_043078785.1. NCBI lineage: Bacteria > Bacillati > Actinomycetota > Actinomycetes > Kitasatosporales > Streptomycetaceae > Streptomyces > Streptomyces sp. NPDC015346. Next base: position 84,789 of record NZ_JBIBTW010000006.1, read on the forward strand.
CCTGGTCTCGTCGGAACGCTCCCAGATCAACCCGGCGAGCCGGTCCAGGACCTCGTACAGATCGCCCTCGACGTCGATCTCGCCGGCCACCCAGGCGCGGGCCAGGCCCAGTTCGCCGGGCTTCCACAGCAGCCGACGCAGGGCGCGGCGCTGCCGGACGATCAGGACGGGGCCGCCCGCGGGGCCCGCTTCGCTGCCGTCCCAGGCCCGCAGCCGCACCGGGAGCGGAGCCCCCAGGAGTTCCTCCGCGAGAGTGGTCAGCCGCAATGCGGCGTCGGCCATGGTGCACACCTCCGTGATGTCGTGCCCCAGAAATGCTCGTCACCACGTAAACACCCTCAGTAGGCGAATACACTCCCGCCGTCGCGCAACGAGTCGGCAAAACACCCGGGCGGACATGCCGAAGGGCCGTCCGCACCACGGATGGCGGACGGCCCTTCGGCACCTACGGTCCTTCGGGTCCTACGGGTACTGCGTGTCGTGCTGTTGACGCGGTGGAGCTAGGAGGCCTTGGCCTTCTCCTGGTTCGCCGGAGCGGCGGGGACCGGAGCGGGCTTGGCGGCCTCGTAGAACTCCTCGCGCGGCGTCTCCATCGCACCGAGGGAGACGACCTCGCGCTTGAGGAACATCGCGAGGGTCCAGTCGGCGAAGACGCGGATCTTGCGGTTCCAGGTGGGCACGGCCATGCCGTGGTAGCCACGGTGCATGTACCAGGCGAGACGGCCCTTGAGCTTGATCTTCATCTTGCCCATGACGATCATCGCGACGCCCTTGTGGAGGCCGAGGCCCGCCACCGCACCCTTGTTGGAGTGCTCGTACGTCTTCTGCGGGAAGCCCCGCATGCCGGAGACCACGTTGTCGCCGAGGACCTTCGCCTGACGCAGCGCGTGCTGGGCGTTCGGCGGGCACCAGGCGTTCTCGACACCGGCCTTGCGGGAGGCCACGTCCGGCACCTGGGCGTTGTCGCCCGCGGCCCAGATGTAGTCGGTGCCCTGGACCTGGAGCTTCTCGGAGGTGTCCACGTGGCCACGCGGGCCGAGCGGGAGACCGAAGCGGGCGAGCGCCGGGTTCGGCTTCACGCCGGCGGTCCACACGATCGTGTTGGAGTCGACCTCGAGGCCGTTCTTCAGCACGACGTGACCGTCGACGCAGGAGTCCATCGACGTCGAGAGGTAGATCTCGACACCGCGGCCCTCGAGGTGCTCCTTGCCCCAGCGGCCCAGCTCCGGGCCGACCTCGGGAAGGATCTTGTCGGCGGCGTCGACCAGGATGAAGCGCATGTCCTCGCGCTTCACGTTGGTGTAGTACTTCGCCGCGTCGCGGGCCATGTCCTCGACCTCGCCGATGGTCTCCGCGCCGGCGAAGCCGCCGCCCACGAAGACGAAGGTCAGCGCCTTGCGGCGGACCTCCTCGTCGGTCGTCGAGTCGGCCTTGTCCAGCTGCTCCAGGACGTGGTTGCGGAGGCCGATGGCCTCCTCCACGCCCTTCATGCCGATGCCCTGCTCGGCCAGGCCGGGGATCGGGAAGGTACGGGAGACCGCGCCCATCGCGATGACCAGGTAGTCGAAGGGCAGCTCGTAGGCCTCGCCGACGAGCGGCGCGACCGTGGCGACCTTGCGGTCCTGATCGATGGTGGTGACGCGACCGGTGAGCACCTCGGCTCCGCGCACGACGCGTCGCAGCGGGACGACGACGTGACGCGGGGAGATGCTGCCTGCGGCGGCTTCGGGGAGGAAGGGCTGGTACGTCATGTACGAGCGCGGGTCGACGACCGTGACGGTCGCCTCCCCGAAACGCATCTTCTTCAGAATGCGTCGAGCTGCGTACAGGCCTACGTACCCACCGCCTACAACGAGGATCCTGGGACGCTCCGTGGTGCTCATGCATCGAGTATCCACCCCACTCAGGGGGGTCGCTCGTGCGCCCCTTCACAAGCACTTCGGGTACCTCTGCTACACTCCGCCGCCCACGTGACCCACGTCATGTTGAAGCAAAGGAACCAGGGTGCATCGGTGAACGTTGTTCACCCCTGTTGAACTGGCCCGGAGAGCGGTAGTTAACGCTGAACCACAGGGCCCGTTCACGCGATGGAAACATCGAGCGAACCGGGCTCCGGGCCTGCGAAAGAGCCCCGACAGAGGCCCGGGAGCCCCTGAAGGGCCTCCAGAGACCCCCTCGGGGCTCTTTTCCTTGTGAAGAACTTCACGAACTTTCCCGACGCCCCGTCGCCGGACGGGTCACGGGGTGCCTTTCACGCCACCGACAGAGCGATTCCGTCGAGGATGTCGTGCTCGCTGACGACGACTTCCCGGGCCCCGATCCGCTCCATGATCTCGAGCAGCACCAGCGCCCCGGCGGCGATGACGTCGACCCGTCCGGGGTGCATCACGGAGATCGCGGCGCGCTCCTCGTGGGTCGAGGCCAGCAGCCGGCCGACGACCTCGGCGACCTGCTCGTACGAGATCCGGGAGCGGTGGATCCGCTCGGAGTCGTACTCCTGGAGACCCAGCGCGATCGCGGCGACCGTCGTGACCGAACCGGCGAGGCCGACGAGGGTGTCGGCCCGCGTGATCGGCACCGTCTCGGCGGCCAGGTTGAGCGCGGCCCGCACGTCGGCGCGGATCGCGGCGATCTCCTCGGCGCTCGGCGGGTCGCTGCGGACGTGCCGCTCGGTGAGGCGGACGCAGCCGATGTCGACCGAACGGGCCGCCTCGACGTGCTTGTTGCCGACGACGAACTCGGTGGAGCCGCCGCCGATGTCCACGACCAGGTACGTCTCGGTGCCGTGCAGTTCGGCGGTGGCGCCGGTGAAGGAGAACTCGGCCTCCTGGTCACCGGAGATCACCTCGGGCTCCACGCCCAGGATGTCGAGCACGCCCCGGGTGAACTCGTCCCGGTTCTCCGCGTCGCGCGAGGCGGAGGTGGCCACGAAACGGAGCCGCCCGGCGCCCAGTTCCCTGATGACGTCGGCGTACTCGCGACAGGCCGCGAAGGTCCGCTCCAGCGCCTCGGGCGCGAGCCGGCCGGTCCTGTCGACGCCCTGGCCGAGCCGGACGATCGTCATCCGCCGGTCCAGCTCGATCAGCTCGCCCGTCTCCGGGTCGACGTCGGCGACCAGGAGCCGGATGGAGTTCGTACCGCAGTCGATGCCCGCGACCCGGGTCATTCGGCGCCCTCCCGCTCACCGGGCTCCCCGGAGGGGTCGACGCAGGGGCCCTTGGCCCACCACTCCGGCAGCATCGCGATGGCCTCGTCGCCCAGCGGGTTCACGCCGGGGCCCGCGGCCAGCGAGTGGCCGACCAGGACGTGCAGGCACTTGACCCGGTCGGGCATGCCGCCGGCGCTGGGGAAGCCCTCCAGGACCTCGATGGCGTCCCGGCGGGCGATGTAGTCCTCGTGCGCGGCCCGGTAGGCGGCGGCCAGCTCGGGGTCGGTCGCGAGCCGGGCCTGCATCTCCTTCATGACCCCGTTGGCCTCGAGCGTGCCGATCGCCGAGGCGGCGCGGGGACAGGTCAGGTAGTACGTGGTGGGGAAGGGGGTGCCGTCGGGAAGCCGCGGCGCGGTCTCGACGACGTCCGGGTTGCCGCAGGGGCAGCGGTGCGCGATGGCGCGCAGGCCCCGGGGCGGGCGGCCGAGCTGCGCCTGGAAGGCGGCGACGTCCGCCTCGGTCGGCTCGGTGCGTTCGGTCTGCGGAGGGGGCGTTTCCATGCGGCGTCTTGTCTTCTCGTCGGTGGTCGGTCGGTGGCGGGTCGGATCCGAGGACCCGTCCGGGCCCGGCGGCCGTCGGGCTCGGGCCGTCGGGGCCGCGGGGGGCGGGCCGGGGTCGCGGACCGTGGGCGCGGGCCCCGGTCCCGGTGCCATCATCTCGCGTCGTCGCGTCAGCGGCGCGCGTCGGCGTGGTCGACGCCGTCCCAGAGGTCGGAGTACCAGGGGCGATCGTCCGCGCCCTGCTCGGTGCGCCGGGCGCGCTCGGCGTCGGGGTCGTTCACGGTGAAACCGGTCTCGCCCGGCATGACGTAGTGCAGGTGCTCGCGGGCCAGCCGCCGGACGTACGCCGGGTCCTGGAGCCGGGCCTTCTCGTCGCGCAGCTCCTCGACCCGCTCGGCGGCCTCGGCGGCCTGCCGCTCCTGCTCGGTGATCTCGCCGCGCTGGGAGACGTACTGCCGCATGGGGTAGGCGAGCGCCACCACCAGCGAGCAGACGACCAGGGCGAGGAAGGCCGCGCGGCCGGTGAGCCGGGAGCGGCGGGCCTGACGGCGGGTCTGGGAGCGGTAGACACGGGCGGCGGTCTGCTCGCCGATCAGCTTGATCCGGGTCGCGGTCGAGAACCGGTCCCGGTCCTTCACGGCCATGTGTCCCGCCTCCCTCACATACGTACGTCCCCGCACACGGTACGGGACCGCGTGCGGGGACGTACGGAAGCCACCTGCGGGAGCTACCCGCGGGAGTTCAGCCCTTGAAGCGCGGGAAGGCGCTGCGGCCGGCGTAGACCGCGGCGTCGTCGAGGATCTCCTCGATGCGCAGGAGCTGGTTGTACTTGGCGACGCGCTCGGAGCGGGCCGGGGCGCCGGTCTTGATCTGGCCGCAGTTGGTGGCGACGGCGAGGTCGGCGATGGTGACGTCCTCGGTCTCGCCGGAGCGGTGGGACATCATGCACTTGAAGCCGTTGCGCTGGGCGAGCTCGACGGCGTCCAGGGTCTCGGTCAGCGAACCGATCTGGTTGACCTTGACCAGGAGGGCGTTGGCGGCGCCCTCCTCGATGCCGCGGGCCAGGCGCTCCGGGTTGGTGACGAACAGGTCGTCACCGACCAGCTGCACCCGGGCGCCGAGCTTGTCGGTGATGGTCTTCCAGCCGGCCCAGTCGTCCTCGAACAGCGGGTCCTCGATGGAGACGAGCGGGTACGCGTCGACGAGCTCGGCGTAGTAGTCCGTCATCTCGGCGGCCGAGCGGGCCTTGCCCTCGAACTCGTACGAGCCGTCCTTGTAGAACTCGGACGCGGCGACGTCGAGCGCCAGCGCGATGTCCTTGCCCGGGGCGTAGCCGGCCTGCTTGATGGCCTCGAGGATGAGGTCGAGCGCCTCGCGGTTGGAGCCGAGGTTCGGGGCGAAGCCGCCCTCGTCGCCGAGACCGGTGGACAGGCCCTTGGTCTTCAGGACGGACTTGAGGGTGTGGTAGACCTCGGTGCCCCAGCGCAGGGCCTCGGAGAAGGACTCGGCGCCGATCGGCGCGATCATGAACTCCTGGATGTCCACGTTGGAGTCGGCGTGCGAGCCGCCGTTCAGGATGTTCATCATCGGAACGGGCAGCAGGTGCGCGTTCGGGCCGCCGAGGTAGCGGAAGAGCGGGAGGTCGGAGGCCTCGGAGGCGGCGTGCGCGACGGCGAGGGAGACGCCGAGGATGGCGTTGGCGCCGAGCGAGGCCTTGTTGTCCGTGGCGTCCAGGTCGAACATCGCCTGGTCGATCAGGCGCTGCTCGGTGGCGTCGTAGCCGACGAGCTCCGGGCCGATCTGCTCGATGACGGCGAGAACGGCCTTCTCCACGCCCTTGCCCATGTAGCGGCTCTTGTCTCCGTCACGGAGCTCAATGGCCTCGAACGCTCCGGTGGAGGCACCGGACGGAACGGCAGCACGGCCGGTGCTGCCGTCGTCGAGGCCGACCTCGACCTCGACCGTGGGGTTGCCTCGGGAGTCCAGGATTTCCCGGGCTACGACGACGTCGATGGACGGCACGAGCATCTCCTTCTGGGATGTGACGCTAGATGTGACGAACACTTGTGCAGGGTCGCTTCGGCCTTGCGACAAGAGCCTAACCGGCTCCGGGGCTCCGGTCGGCCGGGCGCCCGCCCGCTGGGACGAAAAAGGACCCAAGGGCATGCGTTTGGGGTCATAGGACCCCAGAACTACTCACCGGTAACAGGGGAAACCCCGGCCCGGCGCGCCACGGGGGAAGGGGCGCGCCGGACCGGGGTGGTCACCGCGGGAGGGTCATCGGACCCCTGGGGGTCCTGGGACCCGTGGGAGCCGCCGGACTCACACGGGCCGCCGGGCTCACTTCAGGTGAAGCTGCTGGCCCGGGTAGATCAGGTCGGCGTCGTCGACGATGTCCTTGTTGAGCTGGAAGAGCTTCTCCCAGCCGCCCTTGACGTCGTGCGCGGCGGCGATCTTGCTCAGGGTGTCGCCGGCGACGACCTTGTACTCGCCGTCGCCCTTCGCGACCTTCTTGCCGGTCGGCGTGGTGACGGTCTTCTTCGGCTCGGCCTTCTTCGCCGCGGCCTTGGGCGCGGTGCGCTGCTCGCTGCGGGTCGTCGGCTGCTCGGCCTTGCGCTCCTGCGGCTGCGGGGCGCTCTGCTGCGGCGCGCTCTCGGCGGCGCCACCGGTGTAGGAGGCGCTGGAGAGGCCCACGCCACAGCTCGGCCAGGCACCCTTGCCCTGGCCGGCGAGGACCTTCTCGGCGATCTCGATCTGCTGCGACTTCGAGGCCTGGTCGGCGGTGGCGGCGTACGCGGTGCCACCGTAGGCGGCCCAGGTGGAGGTCGAGAACTGCAGGCCACCGTAGTAGCCGTTGCCGGTGTTGATGGACCAGTTGCCACCGGACTCGCACTGGGCGACGGCGTCCCACTCGGAGGCGGTCGCGGCCGAGGCGGAGCCTGCGGTCATCAGGGGGGCGGCGACGGCGACGCCGGCGACCCCGGCGAGGGCGACGGCGCGGGCGGCCTTGGAGGGACGGCGGTGTTTGCCCTTGGCGGAAAACAGCATGGGACTTCTCCTCACCGACGCCTACGAGGTGAGCTGTCGGGTTCGGGCGTGAGCTGCCCGGCCGCGCGACTGGCGCGCGGCTTCACCCCAAGCCGATCCGTCGGCCGTCTGTCTGACGGCCGGGGACGGCACTTACCTTGGGTCCCCCGCTCCTGCCTTCGGCGCTGACGCGACGACTGTTCCCATCGGCCGACGGCAGGATTCGGCGTACCGGTCGACGGGGCCCGCGGTGGCGAGCGATGACGACCGTAGACACAGACCTCTCCGAAGTTCAAAGAAGCCCAAGAGGGACATATCGCCCCCACTTGCGTGCCGATAAAGGGTGTTTGCGCAGGTGAGAGGCGACAAGAGCAGACTTTGCGGACGCGGCACGCCAGTTCGGGCGAAGAGACTCATGTCTCACTTCGACAGAACCGGACATAGGGTCCCGAACTACCCCTGCGGCTGGGCCAGTCCGAGCGTCAGATCGAGACTCTGGCCAGGGAGGATGAGGTCCGGATCGACGCCCACCGTCCGGCGGTTGGCGTCGTAGAGGGAGGCCCAGCCTCCGGGCAGCTCGTTCTTCTGAGCGATCTCGGAGAGACTGTCGCCCGGCCTGACGGTGTATTCACCCGAAGTGCCCGCACTGTCCGTGCTGCCCGAATCGCTTGACCCCTCGACGGGAGCCGCGCCGGCTGTCGCCCCGTCAGCCGGCGAGGCGTGACGACCGGTTTCCGGGCTCTTGTCCGTATTGACCGTCTCTTCCGGGGCCGCGTCGCCGCGGTGCTTGCCGGTGCCGGGGGCCGCCGGTGCGGTGGGCGCGGCGGGCGCGGCGGGCGTCGTGCCGGCCGGGGACGGGGTCCCGGTGGCCGGCGTTCCGGTGGGCGTCGAGGCGTCCGGCGTCACGGGCGCGGCGGGCGTCGTCGGCGCGGCGGGTGTCGTCGGCGCGGCCGGCGCGGTCTCGGGCGCCTCGGGCGCGTCGGGAGAGGCGGTGGCCGATCCGGGGGCGGTCGCGAGGCCGGAGGTCCAGTCCGACTCCTCGACCGGGCCCGTGGGCTCGGTCGGCGTGACGGGCGGTCCGGGGTCGACGTCGGGGGCGGCGCCGTCGTTCGTCAGGCCGGCGATGGGGGCGCAGGTGGCCCACTGGGTGGAGCCCGCGGCGAGCGCCTTCTCGGCCACCGCGATCTGCTGGGCGCGGCTGGCGAGGTCCGCGCTGGACGCGTACGCCAGACCGCCGTAGGTCTCCCAGGTCTCCTGCGTGAACTGGAGCCCGCCGTAGAGCCCGTTGCCGAAGTGGGCGCTCCACAGGCCTCCCGATTCGCATTCGGCGACGCGGTCCCACGTGGCGGCGTCGGCGGCCGAGGCGGAACCCGCGCCGAGCAACGGCAGCGCGAGGGCCGATCCGGTCACGCCTGCGGCGACGACGAGGGCGGGGGCCTGGCGGGGTCTGCGGTGTCGACCGTTCCCGGAGCGCATGCGGAGTGCCTTTCGCGTGACTGCTGAGGTGACGGTGAACGTAGCGGCATTCGAACGCTTGTCACAAGTCGATGCAGCGGAGATCACGTAAAAGTCACAGTCTTGACGGCCCGTCAGTCCACGTCAGCTCGCAACTGGGGCAAACTCCACCGGAAGCGTGCGCAATCCGCGCATGATGAGCCCGCCGCGCCACCGCAGATCGGCGGGATCGACCGCGAGTCGCAGGTCCGGCAGACGCGTCAGCAGGGTCGCCAGGGCGATCTGGCCTTCGAGACGGGCGAGCGGGGCGCCGATGCAGTAATGGATGCCGTGCCCGTATCCCAGATGCTGGTTGTCACGGCGGGACAGATCGAGCGTGTCCGGCGCGTCGAACCGCTCCGGGTCCCGGTCGGCCGCCGCGAGCACCACGAGCACCGGATCCCCCGCCGGGATCTCCTGCCCGCCGATCGTCAGCGGCTCCATGGCGTACCGCCAGGTCGCCAGCTCCACCGGCCCGTCGTAGCGCAGCAGCTCCTCGACGCCGGTCTCCAGGAGGTCCCGCTCCCCCGCCGCGAGCGAGGCCTGGAGGCGTTCGCGCTCCCCCGGGTTGCGCAGCAGCGCGTACACGCCGTTGCCCACCAGGTTGACCGTCGTCTCGAACCCGGCGAAGAGAAGGATGAACGCCATCGCGGCGGCCTCGTTCTCCGTGAGGTGCTCGCCGTGGTCGGACGCCTTGATGAGCCCCGAGATCAGGTCGTCGCCGGGGTCGAGCCGCTTGCGGTGGATCAGCTCCGCGAGATAGCCGCGCATCTTCTTCACCGACCGCGCCACCCCGCCGCGCGGCCCGCCGCCATGGCGGATCATCATCCCCGCCCAGTCGCGGAAGTCGTCCTGGTCCTCCGGCGGGACGCCGAGCAGGTCGCAGATCGCGTAGATGGGCAGCGGGAAGGCGAACTCGTGGATGAGGTCGGCCTCCCCCTTCGCCGCGAAGGAGTCGATCAGCCGGTCGGTCAGCTCCTGCACGCGCGGGGCGAACTCGGCGACCCGGCGCGGCGTGAACGCCTTCGACACGAGCCGCCGCAGCCGCGTGTGGTCCGGCGGGTCGATGTTGAGCAGATGCGTCATCAGCTCGGCCTTGCGCTCGCCCGGGATCCCCGTCTTCCCCTTGGCGTGCGCGGGCTCGTCGTGGTGCGCCGGGTTCTTGGAGAGCCGCTGGTCGGCCAGGGCCTGCCGGGCGTCCGCGTACCGCGTCACCAGCCACGCCTCGACACCGCTGGGCAGCTTCGCCCGGTGCACCGGCGCGTGCTCGCGCAGCCAGGCGTAGGCGGGATAGGGATCGGTCGCGAACTCCCAGGTGAAGAGCTCGGGGGCGGGGGGCGTACTCACCCTGAGACGGTACAAGGTGGTCGCTCCACCGGCCTCCCGGCCACCGGGTACCGGTGATGTGAGCGTCCGGTGAAGACGGGTGGCCTAGATTCTCCGGAGTGGATGCCCAGTTGCTCAGAAGCACGTTCGCCGTCGTCGAGAGACGGGCCGAGCATGCCGTCACCTTCTTCTACTCCCACCTCTTCTGGAATAACCCGGGCGTTCGAGAGCTCTTCCCCGAGGACATGCGGCCCCAGCGCGACCGCCTCTTCGCCGCCCTCGCCCATGTCGTGACCCACCTGGAGGACCCCGGGCTCCGGGAGTACCTCGCCCATCTGGGGCGGGACCACCGCAAGTTCCTGGCCGCGCCCGCGCTCTACGCCGCCGTCGGGTCGAGCCTGACCGCCGCGTTCGCACACGCCGCCGGAGCCGCCTGGACCGTCGAGGCCGAGAAGGCGTGGACCGAGGCGTACGGGTACGTCGCCGAGCTCATGCTGCGCGGCGCCGAGGAGGCGGAGCGGGCCGGGGAGCCGGCCTGGTGGGACGCGCGGGTGGTGCGGCACGAGCGGTACGGGGATGATCTGGCGCTGCTCACGCTGCGGCCCCGGCAGCCGTTCCCCCATCTGCCCGGGCAGTACGTCAGCGTCAGCTCGCTGCGGGTGCCGCGCGTCTGGCGGACGTACTCCCTCGCCAACGCGGTCCGCGCGGACGGGACCCTGGAGCTGCACGTCAGCCGGATACGGGGCGGGGCGATGAGCACGGCGCTCGTCGAGGAGACCCGCGCCGGCGAGACGCTACGGCTGAGCGCGCCCGGCGGCGGGCTGACCGCGCGGAGCGCCCCCTGCTCCCCGCGCACGTACATCGCCGCCGGCACCGGCTGGGCCCCGGTGAAGGGGCTTCTCGAAGAGATCGCGCAGGCGCCGGAGGGCGTCGAGGCGCGGCTCTTCCTCGTCGCCCGCACCAGGGAGTACCTCTACGGGCGGCCGGACGCCGAGCGGCTGCGGGAGCGGATACCGGGGCTGAACGTCACGTACATCACCTCGGCCCCGCACCATCCCCGCGACCAGGCGACCGAGCGGCTGCTCCAGGCGCTGCGGATCTGCGGGTACTGGCCGGCGCACGACGTCTACCTGGCCGGGCCGCCCGGTTTCCTCGCCGAGACCGTGCCGGTCCTGGAGCACCTCGGGACCGACCCCGCGCGGATCTTCCACGACACCCTGCCGGCCGTGGGCGCCTCCGGCCCCCGCCCCGGCTCCACCGCCGAGCGCCTGATCGACCCCCCGCCCCTCCTCTGGCACAACCCGGAGGCCCGCACGCGCCGTGAGCCCTGAGGGGCCCGCGCCGGGCGCCGGCCCGAGCGGTCGGCGGTCCGAGCGGGCGCCGGTCCGAGCGGTCGGCGGAAGTCCGGTTCTGGGCCGGTCCGCGTCCGGCCGCCCCCTGGGCGGGCCCCCGGCGACCCGGCCGGCCCCGAGCCGGTCCCGAGCCGTCCGCGTCGGGCGCCTCGGCCCTGACCGCGGCCCCGTCAGGGGCGGTGGCCCTCCGCCGTGCGGATCGCGTCGCGGTAGGCGCGGGCGGCGGCGCGCAGGGACGCCTCCGGGTCGACGCCGGCCTCCTCGGCCCGTACGGCGAGGGCGAGCAGTTCGTAGCCGATGCCCTCGCCCGCCGGCAGCTCGACGTCCAGGCCCGCCGTCCGCACCCGGCCCGCGAGCTTCGCGGCGAGTGCGAGGCCGGGCTGGCCGAGCGGCACCCCGTCGGTGACCGAGTCGCGCTGCTTCTCGATCGCCTTCGTCCGCAGCCAGTGCTCCTTGACGTCCTCAGGGGTCTCGGCGGTCTCGTCGCCGAAGACGTGCGGATGACGGTGGATCAGCTTCTCGACGATCGTCCCGGCGACGTCGTCGACGGAGAAGGGCTCCTCCTCGTGCTCCTCGGCGATCCGGGCGTGGAAGACGACCTGGAGGAGGACGTCCCCCAGCTCCTCGCGCAGCTCGACCCGGTCGCCGGCCTCGATCGCCTCGACGAGTTCGTACGCCTCCTCGATGCCGTACTTGGCGAGCCCCTTGTGCGTCTGCCGCGAGGACCACGGGCACTCGCGGCGGATGCGGTCCATGACCTGCACGAGGTCGAGGAGCCGGGCGCCGGGCAGATCGTACGAACCGGGCAGCAGCTCCAGGTCGGGCATGGCGACCCGGCCGGAGCCGGCGAGGCGGGCGAGGCCGTCGGTCAGGGCCCGGTCGCCCTCGCCGGAGGCCAGGACCACGACGGTCCGTCCTCCGGCGCAGGCGTCGACGAGCTCCTGCGCGGCGGGGCGGGCGTGCTCGACGGCGACCCCGGCCTCGCGCAGGTACGGCAGCTGGGGGTGGTGCTCGTCGGCGCACAGCACCCGGTCGGCGGAGCGCAGCGTCTGCCACGCGGGCCAGGACAGCAGTCCGGGCGCCACGCGGTGGCTGGCGGTGAGCAGGACGACACGACCGGGCTCGACGCGCTCGACGGGATCGACGGGTGCTTCAGCGTTCACCCTTCGACCTTACGTGGAGCCCGGCTGCCGCCCGGGCCCGGGCTCAGGCCCAGGCCTCAGGCCCCCGGCTCAGGCCCCGGCCTCGACCGCCTCCGGGGCCTGGCTGATCTGCCGCAGCCAGGTCGGGCTGAACGTGCCCAGCTGGATCTTCTCGTCGTCCCAGGAGCCGAAGCGCGGGTTCACGTCGATGCCGAGCGACTTGGAGGCGGCGGTGAACACCTCGGTGAGCTTCTGCTGGCCCTCGGGGGTGTTCGCGATGCCGAGCTTGGCGGCGATCTTGTTCATCAGGACCGTGCGGCGGACGACCGTGTCGATCTGGTCGGGGGCGACGCCCTGCTGCTGGAGCAGCATCGCGGCGAGCTGCTCCTCGCCGCCGCTCTGCTCGACGAAATCGTCGCGGGTCTTCTGGAGCTCGCCCCGGCTGACGGTGATCCCGTTGTCCTCGGCGACCCGGTCCACCACCCGGTCGAAGATCATCACGTTGAGCTTCTCGCGGCTGAGGTCCCCGGTGGCCTTGATCAGCTGCGCGGCCTGCGGGGAGGCCTGCTGGGCGGCCCGGACGTCGCGGACCTGGGCCTGGAGGCTGGACACCTCGATCCGTTCGCCGCCGACGACGGCCGCCGCCCCTGGGTGGGCTCCGCTCCCGCAGGCGGCGAGGAGCGGGGCCGCGGCGAGGAGCGCGGCGGAGACGGAGAGCGCGGTGCGGCGGTGCAAAGGAGCCTCCCGGGCGGGTCGTGCGTCAGTTGAACGACCTTGCGGTGATCGATGTTAGGCAGTCGCCGAGGCCGGGGCCACTACTTCGGGGTCACTACTTCGCGCCCCGGCTCCCCGGCCGCTACTTCGTGGCGGCCGTCTCGACCAACGACTCACGTGTTCGGGTGGTGTCGGTCCGCGCCGTGATCGTCCCGGGGGTGCGCACGTTCGTCGCCTTCACCAGGAAGTGCGGGCGCCGCTTCACCTCGTAGTAGATGCGGCCGACGTACTCGCCGACGAGCCCCAGCATCACCATCTGGACGCCGGCCAGCGCCGTGACGGTGACGAGCAGCGTCACATAACCGGGGGTGTCCACTCCGTTCACCAGGGCGACACCGACGATCCAGGCCGCGTACGCCAGGGCCACCGAAACCAGCAGCATTCCCAGATAGACGGCGGCGCGCAGTGGCTTGTTGTTGAAGGAGAGCAGTCCGTCGAGCCCGTAGTTGAGCAGCTTTCCGAAGCTCCATTTCGAGCGGCCCTGCTCGCGCACCGCATTCTCGTACTCGAATGTGGTGCTGCGGAATCCGACCCAGGCGAAGATTCCCTTGGAGAAGCGGTTGTACTCGGTGAGTTCGAGGATCGCGTCGACGGTACGGCGGGACAGCAGCCGGAAGTCGCCGACGCCGTCCACCAGCTCGACGTCCACCAGACGGTTGATCGCCCAGTAGTAGGCGCGCGCGGTGAGGGTGCGGGTCACCCGGTCGCCGGTGCGGGTCCGACGGGCGATGACCTGGTCGTATCCCTCGGCGTGCAGGCGCACCATGCGGTGCACGAGCTCCGGCGGGTGCTGGAGGTCGGCGTCCATGATGACGACGGCGTCGCCCTGGGCATGCTGGAGGCCGGCCAGCATCGCGGCCTCCTTGCCGAAGTTCCGGCTGAAGGACACATAGCGGGCGCGGGGGTCGGAGGCGGCGATCTCCGCCAGGAGCGGGAGCGTACGGTCGTGGCTTCCGTCGTCCACATAGACCAGCTCGAATTCTCCGTCGAAGCGGGAGAGTTCGGCGGTCACATGGTCGTGGAAGCGACCGATGATCTCCTCTTCGTTGAAGCACGGAACCACAATCGAGAGCAGCACGGGAGAAACGACAACCGACGGTGATGTCGGCGGCTGATTCGTCACATGACCGGCAGGCGACCATTGAATGAACTGGCCGCCGGGGAAAGCCTTTTCGCCTTCCGTACTGGCATATTCGGACCATTATGAAGATCCGGACCCAGCGGGCGCCCGCCCTCGCCGCCCTTCTCACCGCGCTCGCCGTGTGCGCGGGGGACGCCCTCGCCCGTACCTTCCCGTTCGGGCCGCACCGGCGCGGCGTCAACGACCTCGCGAACCAGTTCGTGCCGTACCACGCCCATCTGTGGGACCTGCTGCACGGCAGGACCGACGGCGGGCTGCTGCTGAACTGGCAGTCCGGCTGGGGCACCGCCTTCCTGCCCGACCTCGGGACGTATCTGGCCAGTCCGTTCGCGCTCCTGGTGGCGCTCTTCCCGCGCGAGGACATCGAGTACGCGGTCTACGCCGTCACCGTCCTGAAGATGGCCGCCGCGTCGGCGGCCATGGTCGTGACGCTGCTCCGGCTGCGGCCGGGGCCCTGGTGGGCGGCGGCGGTGCTCGGCGCCTCGTACGGGCTGTGCGGCTGGGCCGTCCTGGAGGCCACGTACAACCCGATGTGGCTGGACGGGCTGATCGCCTTCCCGCTGCTCTGCCTGGTCGGCGAATGGATACGGGAAGGGCGGCGGCCGCTGCTCGGGCCGGTGGTCGTCGCCCTGTGCTGGGCCGCCAACTTCTACACCGCGTACATGGCGACGCTCGGGGCGGCGCTGGTGCTGCTCGTCCGGCTGGTGGCGGCGCGCGAGTGGGATCGGCGCGTCCCGGTCCGGGCGGTCGTGACGGTGTCGCTCGGGATCGGGCTCGCCGCCCCCGTCCTGGTGCCGGTCTTCCTCGGCTCCCGGTACGCGTACCCGGGCCTGCCGAGGGAGTTCGAGCCGGCCGGCTGGACGGACGTCCTCGCACGGCTGCTCCCGGCGACGTACAGCTTCACGACGCCGGCCGCGTTCCTGGGCACCGGCACGCTGCTGCTCGCCGGTGCGCTGCTGCTCCACCGGAAGGTCCCGCGGCGGGAGCGGCTGCTGTGGGCGTGCTTCGCCGTGGCGGTCGCGGTCTCGTTCCAGTGGGGACCCACGCACCTGGTGTGGCATGTCTTCGCCACCCCCAACGGCAGCCCGTACCGGCAGACGTTCGTCCTCTCCGGGGTGCTGGTCCTCGTCGCCTGGACGGGACTCTCGTACGGCTGGCCCGGCCGGCGCGCCCTGCTGGGCGGGGCGGGGGTGGTGGCGGCGGTCGCCGTGGGGGCGGCGGCCAGTGACCTGGTGACGGTGTGGACGTACCCCCTGCTCGGGGCCGGGCTCGCGGCGGCGTGCGGGGCGCTGTGGCTGGCACGCGAGGGGCGGCGTGCCGTCGTCGCGGCCGTGCTGATGGCGGGGGCGCTCGTGGGCCAGGCGGCGGCGACCACGGCGTACGGGGACCGGGAGCGGCTCGGCCGGCTCGACGACTACCCGGCGTACGGCGCCGAGCACGAGCGTCGCCGGGAGGCGCTCGCCAAGGCGGACGGCTGGCCGGCGTACCGCACCGACTCCGGCCGGGAGCAGATCACCGGCAACGAGCCGCTGCTGCTGGGCGGCCAGGGCGCCGCGTACTACAGCAGCCACACGCCGGAGGTGCTGACGACGACGCTGGCGGCGCTCGGCGGTGGCTGGACGTCCGGCGGGCGCAATCTGCAGAGTCTGGACAATCCTGTGACGGACGCGGTGTTCGGGGTGGGCGCGCGGTGGCGGGACGACCGGGTGGTGCGGACGGGGCCTGTGGTGCCCCTGGTGTCGGTCCGTCCGGAGGGCGAGGCGCCCCGGCTCGGCGTCTCGGCGTTCCGCAACCAGGAGCGGCTGCTGGGGTCGCGGGTGTACGACCTGCCCGCCGACGGGGTGTGCCGGGTCGGCAGCGAGGTCTTCCTGTGGGCACCGCAGTTCCGGGGGACGGCGCGTCTTGGAGCGGGCGGCGCGGTGGTGAGGATGACCGGTGACCTGCCCAAGCGGAGGGCGGCGATGGCCTCGCTCGGTGTGCAGCGGGTGGCGGGCGCCCGTCCGGTCCTGGAGGGCAGGCGGCTGTGGCACCGGGTCGGCTGCCTGGACCGCGCGCGGCTCGCGACGGCGGTGGCGGCCCTGCGGGCGACGGCCCCGACGTCCGTCCGTGTGACGGACACCGGCTTCCGCGCCGAACTCCGCCCGGGCACCCGAGGCACGGTCGTCCTGGCGGCCCCCCGCATCACGGGCTGGACCTGCGAGGGCCGCCCGGCCGAGTCGTACGGCGGCCTGGTCGCCGTGTCCGTCGACGGCTCCCAGACGTCGGTGAGCTGCACTTTCCGGCCGCCTGGCCTGCGGGCGGGGGCGGGGGTGGGGCTCGTCGCGGCGGTGGGCCTGGCCACCCGGCTGTGGGCCCTGGGGCGGCGGCGCTCCGAGGTGCCCGCCCTGGAAGCACCCGGCCGGGTTCCGGAGTTGACGCGGACGGGGTGAGGGGACGGAGACGGCGAGAGGGCCCCGCAGAATATTGATCTCCGCGGACCGTGAGTCCGTCAGGAGATGTCGAGCCGGGATCCCAGTGTCCGGGAAGGCGCTCGCCGAGACGGGAGCGCCCTGCGATGATCAAACTTCCGCCCTTCTGTTCGACCAGTCGGGCGCAGACCGAACTCGCTCCCAAAGGGGACTTTCTTGCGTTTCAGACACAGCCTCCGCATAGGCGCTCTCGCCGCAGCGCTGCTTGCGACCACCCTCACCGTCTCGGCCACGCCCGCCGGCGCCGAGACGGCCGGGGTGACGACCCAGGCCGTCTTCAACAACCCGATCGGCACGGTCGACGAGCAGCGCGCCATCGTCAACAAGCAGATCGAGCTCATCAACGGGGCACCGGCCGGGTCGCGGATCCGGCTGGCCATGTACTACGCCACCGACCCGGCCCTGCCCGACGCGCTGATCGCCGCCCACCAGCGGGGCGTCCAGGTCCAGGCCATCTTTGACCACAAGGTCGTCAACGAGAACCAGACGCCGTACAACAACCTCGTCACCGCGCTCGGGACCAACCAGTCCCAGTCCTCCTGGGTCATGACCTGCGGTGCCGGCAGGGGCTGCGTCGGCACGCTCGCGAAGAACGGCGTGTCGGCCATCCAGCACAACAAGTTCCTGCTGCTGTCCGACACCCTGGGCACGCCGCGTGTCGTCGTACAGTCCTCCGCCAACCTGAACAACGGCCGGGACGGGACGAAGGGGTGGAACAACGCCCTCGTGCTCGCGGGCAACGACGCCATCTACCACGCTTACGACGGCTACTTCAACGATATGGCCGCTCGCCTGTCCAACAACAACTACTACGACACCGGCCGGCCGCCGCTCGCCTCCGGCAACGCGAAGATCCACTTCTATCCCCGTGCCGCGACCAGCGACTCCGTCTTCTACAGCGACCCCAGCGAGGACACCGTCAGCACGGTCCTCGACAACGTGAAGTGCTACGGGAACTCGGTCGTCGGCACGACCGACACCCACCGCACCCGCATCCGGGTCAGCATGACGGCCTTCGCCCGCCCCTACCTCGCCGACAGGCTCGTCGAGCTCGACGCGCAGGGATGCTACGTCGAGGTCGCCATGACGTACGACTCGGCCAACTCGCTGGGGAAGGCGTCCCTGGAGAAGCTGCTCGCCAAGACCACCAACGCGTACGGCGGCGTCATCACCAAGTACTACTGCGGCAAGGACGCCACCTGGATCCACGACAAGTACCTGCTGATCGAGGGCCACTACTACGGCGTCCCCGATCGCAAGATCGTGTGGACCGGCAGCCATAACTGGACCACCAACTCCCTGCGGCAGAGCGACGAGACGATGCTGCAGTTCGAGGACGCCGCGATCCACGACGCGTACGTCGCCAACTACAACAAGACCCGGGCGGCGACCACGCACCAGCCCGCCAACGGAGACGCGCCCGCGGCCTGCTGACCCCTACCGCATGAAAATGCCGAAGGACCGGGCCCGCGGGCCCGGTCCTTCGGTGCGAACGGCGTCAGTTCTTGACGGGGTTCAGGCAGAGGACGAACTTGTCCGACTCCAGCTGCTGGGCGAGGGCGACCTCGCTGACGTCGCCGCACTTGTCGACGTCGAAGGTGTTGTCGATGACCTTGACGACCTTGTAGAGGTCGGCCGCCTTCTCGCCGCACGGCTTGCTGTCGACCTTGGGGTCGTTGTCGGGGCCGGTCACGGTGACGCACTCGCCGGCCTTCGCGTGCACGGGAGCGGTGCCCATGATGTGCGGGAGGCCGAGCTTCCAGAAGAGGACGACGGCGATCGCCACGACGATGCTGCCGAGGGTCTTGAGGACCTTGCCCTTCTTCTTCGCGGGCGCGGTGGGCTCGGCGGGAGCGATCGGCTCACCCGGGACGGCGGGCTGCTCGGGGGTGACGGGCGTCGGCGTAGTCATGAGGGATTCCTTGGGGACGTGTACATGATCGAACGCGAACGCTACATGTCACAGAACGCGCAAAACGGACCCCTTCTCTCCGTTTGCCGATCAGATACGGAGTCGTGACTCTGCCGACCCGTCAGACGTCAGACCGGCCGGCCCATCTGCTGCTGGTGGGTCAGCGCGCGGCGGAGCTCCGTCGCGAGGGCGTGGTACGGGCCGTACGCCCGCTCCGTGTCGTAGAGCAGCGCCTGCAACTGCTGGTGTCCTCCCGTGTGATCGCCCATCGCCAGCAGCAGGCTCGCGCTCCGCCGGCGGATGTCGAAGGCCCGGGCCGGGTCCGCGTCCTGGTCGTGGAAGGGCAGGAGTGCGCGGTACTCCGTCAGCGCCGCCGCCGTCTCGCCGAGCTGCTCCAGGCACTGCGCCGCGTCGAAGCGGAACTGCAGGGTCTGCGGGTCGGCGGGGCCCGCCTCGGCCGCGCGGTCCTCGGCGAGGCGGCGCAGCTCGGGCAGGGCGCGGCGGTACTGGCCGTCGTCCATCAGCGTCGTGGCGTACTGCTTGCGCAGGATGCGGACGACGGGCGACCGCTCGCCGTGCTCGGCCGCTGCGGCGGGCAGGAGGGAGCCGAGCATGTCGACGGCCTGGGTGAGGGAGCCTTCGCCGAGCAGCCGCTTGACCTCGTCGACGGCGGCGGCCACGTCCGTCCGCGAGGCGGGAGGGACATGCGGGACCGGCGGGGCCGGTGGGGCGAGGGGCAGGGGTGGGGCAGCCGGGACGGCGGGGCTCACGGGCGGTGGTGTGACCGGGGCGTGGTCCGGCCAGGGGGCGTGCGGGCGCAGGAACGGGCGGGTCGGGTCGAGCGGCCCCGAGGGGACCCCGCGCGCGGGCAGCAGCGGCAGCAGCGCCTCGTACACCTCGTGCGCACCGGAGGGGCGGTGCTGCGGGTCCTTGGCGAGCAGCCGCAGGACGAGCGCCTCCAGGGCCTCCGGCACCTCGGGCCGCAGTTGCCTGACCGGCAGCGGGGGCTCGTACAGATGCCGGTGCAGCACGCCGAGCGCGGTGGAGCCCGCGAACGGCACGTTCCCGCTGAGGAGTTCATGGAGCAGGATGCCGAGCGCGTACAGATCGGTGTATGGGCCGACGGCGCCGCCCATCGCCTGCTCGGGCGCCATGTAGGCGGGGCTGCCGATGGGAGAGCCGGTGTGGGTGAGGCGGGTGGTGTCGGTGTCCAGGACGGAGGCGACGCCGAGGTCGAGGACGGTGACGGAGCCGTCGGGGCGCACCATCACGTTGCGCGGCTTGAGGTCGCGGTGGACGATCGGCACCGCGTGCACGGCGGCGAGGACGGCACACAACTGCGCGGCGACGGAGACCGCCCACTGCCAGGGGTACGGATCGTGCTCGGCGAGATGGTCGGCGAGGTCGGCGCCCTCGACGTACTGCATGACGAGGTAGAGGTCGTCACCGTCGCTGCCGGCGTCGTGGACGGTGACCAGGCCGGGGTGGTCGACCTGGGCCGTGACGCGGCACTCGCGCACGAAACGGCGGCGCAGCTCGTCGGCGGCGGTGGCGGGGCCGCTGAGGGTGGCGGGCCGGAGCAGCTTGACGGCGACCCGCCGGTCGAGCCGTCCGTCGTACGCCGTCCAGACCTGGCCCATGCCGCCCTGGCCGATGACGGTGGACAGTTCGTAACGGCCGCCGATGAGACGCCCGTTCACCGACCGCCCTCTCGCGGGTCCTTCGTGTCCCTCGGGTCCCTCGGGTCTTTCCGGAGGAGGTCGCTGAGCTCGTCCAGCTCGGCGCGGACCTGCTCGATGCGGGGGGCGGCCTGGGGAGATACAGGGGGAGCCTGAGGCACCGGGGGCGGCTGAGACACCGTCATGGCGGCGTTGGCCCGGTAGCCGTACCCGTACGGCCCGTACCCCGGTCCGTACGGGGCGAGGGCGGGGGCCGGTCGGTGGTGCCGGACGTCGACGACCAGGTAGTACGCGGTCACGGCGGCCATCTGCACCAGCAGTCCGGCCATGCCGACGTTCGATATCCAGTGGTCGGCGAGGCGCTGCTCCAGGGTGGCCAGGCAGGCGATGTTCAAGGCGAGTTGAGCCCAGAACAGCGCCCAGTCACGGCCGCCTCGGCGCATGATCGCGATCCGCAGCATCCCGACCCACGCGAGGAATCCGCAGGTGAGCACCATCAGCGCGCAGATGGTCACGCGCACGGCGATCACACCGGCCGGCGGGCCGGGGCGGCGCGGTGGCGTCATGGGCGCGTGACCATGCATGGGGGTCGCTCCTGGGCTGCGGGCGTCGTGCGGGGCCGACATACGGCCCGTACGGGAGTCGTACGGGAGTCGTACGGGAGTCGTACGGGGTATGAGCGTATAAGGCGACAACGACAACCCGCCCAGGGTTGTACGGAAGCGGTGTCGCTCCCGTCACTCGGGGTGGACGGTCCCGTCCGCGAGTCCGTCGTACAGCCCCTGCACCAGCTGCTCGCCGAGCCGCCCGGTCTGGCGCAGCGCGTCCTCGAACGCGGCGAGCGCGCGGAACCTTTCGCCGTAGCGCCGCTGGTCGGCGAGGGGCACGCGGGGCAGTTGGAGGCGTCGGACGTCGAGCCGGGTCGCGGTGGAGGCGAAGCTGCTGGCCTGCCGGTTGTTCGCGGTGCCGCGCAGGAAGCCGGCGAGGAACCAGGGGTCGAGCGCGGCCGGATCGGGGCGCAGGAGCTGGAGGTTGCGGCCGAGCGCGGCGCCGGCGGTGGGCGCGTCGACGACGCGGGCGATCGAGCCGCCGCCGAGGACGGGGACGACGACATCGCCTTCCCGGAGGAGGACGGGGTCCTCGGCGGGGCCGTCGGGGAGGGTGCCGGAGGGCGCGGCGCCGGACAGGACGTCGTGTTCGGTCAGGACGGGGCCGCCGGCCGGGGAGGCTCCGGCGCCGCCGGCCCGGAGCTGGAGGGCTCCGGCGCGGGCGAGTTCGCCGACCGTGGTGAGGGTGCGGGCGGCGGGACGGGCGGGGACGGCGGGGGTGGGGGCGAGGCTCAGGGTGCGGCGCAGGCTCTCGTCCAGGCGCGCTCGTACGGTGTCGAGTTCGGCGGCCGAGCCGCCGGTGGCGGGGGCGGCCAGGTGGCGGGCGGGGGCGAGGTCGACGTCGTCGTCGAGGAGTTCGATGACCGGGACCAGGCGGCTGACGCCCTGTTCGTACCGGCCGTTCCAGGCGTCGAGGACGGCGCTCTGGAGGGTGGGCCAGGGCAGGGTGGCGCGGCCGCCGTCCGGGACGAGGGAGGTGGTGTCGACAAGGAGCAGTTCGGGGGCGGGCCGGTGGTCGTGGCCCGGCCGGTTCAGCACCCACAGGTGGAGCGGGATGCCGTACGGGGGCGCGGCGCCGGCCGGCAGGGCGATGACGGCCCGCAGGGCGCCGCGGCGCAGCAGGTCGGCGCGGATGCGGCGGCCGGAGCGGCGGGAGGCGACGGCGGGGGGCATGAGGAGGACGGCGGTGCCGCCGTCGCGGAGCCGGGCGAGCGCGTGCTGGACCCAGGCCAGTTCGGACTCGGTGCGGGCCGGGAAGCCGTACTCCCAGCGGGGGTCGTAGGCCAGTTCGTCGTGGCCCCAGCCGCGTTCGTTGAACGGCGGGTGGCAGAGGACGGCGTCGGCGGAGAGCGAGGGGAAGGCGTCGGCGCGCAGGGTGTCGGCGGCGGCGGAGCGGATGTCGGCGTCGCCGTGCAGGGCGAGGCGCAGAGCGGTGAGGGCGGCGAGTTCGGGGTCGGCGTCCTGGGCGTAAAGGGCGGCGGGGTGCGGGACGGCGCGCAGCAGTCCGCCGGTGCCGGAGGCGGGGTCGAGCACGGTGGGAGCGGGCCCTGGGCCGGGTCGCGCGCCGGATCCCGCGCCCGGCCCCCCGCCCGGTCCCGCACCCGGTCCCGCGGTCTCGACGGCGAGGGCGGCCATCAGCTCGGCGAGGCCGGGCGGGGTGAGCGTGTACTGGCGCGGGTTGGCGTCGAGGTGGCGGCCGAGCAGGAACTCGAAGGCCTGGCGGGCGCCGAGTTCGGCGGCGAGTTCGGCCGCGCCGCGCATCAGGGGCACGGAGGGGGCCAGCTCGGCGGGGAGCGGGGTGCGCACGGCGCGGTCGAGCCCGAAGCGGGCGGTGAGGACCTCTTCGAGGGCGGGGGGCAGGACGTCGGCGAGCCGCTCGTCGGAGAGGGCGGCGAACTGGACCCAGCCGGTGGGCCGGTCCCGTACGAGCAGGAGGGCGCAGCCGGTGTGGACGAGGGCGGTGACCGTGCCAGCGGGGTGGGCGGCGAGCTGCTGCCAGACGCGCTCGCGGAGCGGGACGTCGACGAGCTTTCCCTGGTCGCGGAGCCACCGCTCGACGTCGGCGAGGGCGAAGGAGGGGCTGGTCTCGGTCCCGCCGACGGGCTTGGGGAAGTCCTCGTGCCGGCGTCGCCAGTTGCTGACGGCGGCCCGGCCGACACCGGCGAGCCGGGCGATCCCGGCGGCGGTGACCTCTGCTGCGTGCTGGTCCGGCACGTGTCCGTCTCCCCTCGTGCGGCTGCGAACTCCGAGCATACCGATCCATCCGGTTCACAGTGTGAGTCGATCTGATTTCCGTGAACCGTGTTGACTCGGTTCACAAGCTCTGCTGTGATTGACCCATCGCAAACGGAGTCCTCACAGCGCCCCGGAAGGTGCCACAGCCATGTCTCAGCAGCAGCGCAACTGGTTCGCCCGCCACAAGACCCTCACCGCCACCGGCGCGCTCGTCGCCCTCGTCGTGATCGGCGCGACGGGGTGCGAGGGCGGCGCCGACACCTCCTCCTCGAACGGCTCCCCCAAGCAGGAGCAGCCGGCGAAGAAGGGCGGCGACAAGGGCGACGCGGCCCCCGAGAAGAAGAAGGCCGCCACGATCGGCGGCGACGGCGACTTCGAGGTCGGCACGGACGTGAAGCCGGGCCTCTATCGCACGAGCGGCAACAAGGACGCCATGTGCTACTGGGAGCGCGCCAAGGACTCCTCGGGCGAGACCGACTCGATCCTCGCCAACGACAACGTGACGGGCACGAGCTACGTCCTGATCAAGCCGACGGACAAGCTCTTCAAGTCCTCCGGCTGCGCTGAGTGGGAGGCCGTCGACGAGAAGGCCACCGGCACCCCGAAGACGACCCTGAAGGGCGACGGCGGCATGTTCAAGGTGGGCGTCGACATCGCCCCGGGCACGTACAAGTCGACGGGCAACGAGGACGACGGCTGCTACTGGGAGCGCTCGAAGGACGCGAGCCACAGCACGGACGCGATCCTGGCGAACAACAACGTCTCGGGCACGGCGATCGTGAAGGTCTCGAAGTCCGACGCCTACTTCAAGACCTCGGGCTGCGGCGACTGGGTCAAGACGGGCTGACGCACCGCCTGACACACGGCAACACGCACCGCCCGGAAACGGGAGAGCCCCGCCGAGGCACTCGGCGGGGCTCCCCTCATCTCACGTCATCTCATCGCCGCGGAATGGTGACCTCCTCGTTCCAGACGATGTCCTGGCTCTTCTTCGAGAAACGGCCGGAGGAGAACATGTTGTTGAGCGGTTCCCCGGCCTTCTTCGCGTACCACTCGCTGTAGCCGCCCCACGACGGGCTCGGGCGGGACGCCGAGAACATGGTGCTCTCGTTGTACACCTTGAACCCCACGGTCGCCTTCCCCGTCTTGGTGTTCACCGAGGTGACGCGGTACTTGAGGGTGTACGAGCCGAGGTACGCCGCGGAGGAGTTCGTGGTGAAGTCGCGGACGAGCTTGACCACGGACTTCCCCTCCTCGTCGTCCGCGCCCAGGCGGTACGGCTTCTCGTGCCACTTCCCATCGGCCTTGAGCTTTCCGCTCCCGAGGTCCCGGGCGATGGCGTCCTTCGTGTAGTCCACGTGGGCGTGCTGCTTGAGGGTCTTGGTGAACATGCTGTTGCCGTCCAGGACCCGGTGCTTCGGCCCCTTGCCGCTCACCCAGTCGTAGCCGAGATCGAAGGCTGAGGGATCCTTGGAGATGCCGAAGAGCGTGGGAGCGAAGAACCGCACGACCGGCTTCGAGGCGTCCACCAAGTGGGCGTTGGTCTTGAAGGCCACGCTGACACCGAACATCCACTTGCGCGCGAAGCTGTCCCGCTTCCGGTCCAGCTCCCTGAGCCTCTCGATGTGCTCGCGCTTCTTCTTGGCCCTGAGGAAGTTCGCACGAGCCTTTTTGATCTTGAGAGACCTCACGAAGGCGGCCTTGGCCTTCGCCTTGTTCGCCCTCGCCAGATTGGCCAAGTACCTCGGATCCTTCAGGATCCTGAGCTTGGCCCTCACAGCCTTCTTGGCCTTGGCCCTCACGTACCTGACGACCTTCTTGACGCTGTCCCGGATGCGGGACACCGCCTTGAACACACCGCGCGGCTTGTGGCGGATCACCTTGACGACCCGGTGCTTCTTGCGCGGCTTGAGGACCGACTTCACAGCTCGGCGGGCGACCGACTTGACGGCCTTCTTCACCTTGTTGATGAAGCTCGGCCAGTGACCCGTGGGATCGGTGGCCGACATCGGGTTGTCGTCCGCGTAGGCGTAGCGGTTGGCGCCCACCGACGCCGGCAGCGGCGAGAGGCTCACCGTGTCCCGGCTGGTGAACTGGCCGGCGTTCGGCGAGTACCAGCGCGCGGCCATGTTGACCTTGGAGGTCTCCGGGTCGGTCCAGCCCGACTGGTAGCCGAGGCTGCCGAGGATCCCGGTCGTCTGCGACACCTTGCCGAACGGGGAGTACGTCCTCGAACCGGTCAGTGCCTCGCCCGAGGCGGTGAACTGCGCCACCACGTCGTCGTGCAGGTCCGTGAGGGCCAGCACCGAGGAGGCGGGCGTCTTCACACCCAGCAGGGAGCCGTCGGCGTTGCGGCTGTAGGACGTGATGCCGTCCGAGGCCACGTCGTTCCCGACGCCGCTGTACGCGAACGTGAACAGCGCGCTGCCCGTCTCGTCCTTGGCCTCCAGGACCCGGTCGAAGCCGTCGTACGTGTAGGTACGCTCGCCCTCGTTGACGACCCGGTTGAAGGCGTCGGCCTTGACCGCGACGGTGCCGCCGACGTTCGTGACCTGACTCAGCGTGCCCCGCGCGGTGTACATGTACGTGTCGCCGCCGGCCTTCATGAGCCGGTTGCGGGCGTCATAGGTGTACGTGTCGGCGCCCACCTGGGTCCGGTTGCCGGACTTGTCGTAGCCGTAGACCTCCGTCGTGGTCCCGTTGTTCCAGGACGTCAGGCGGTTGGCCCAGTCGTACGTGTACGTGTTGGCGGACGAGCCCGCGAGACCGGCCGTCGTCTTCGACGTCATGCTGCCGTTCTCGTCCCAGCCGTAGTCGATCGAGGACAGAACCCGGCCGGTCGGGGAGGTCAGCTTGTCCTGAGTCATCCTTTCCAGTGCGTCGTACGAGAAGGTCCGCTTGGACTTCCCCGTGCCGTAATCGATCTGCGTGACCCGGTCGTCGACGTCGTAGGCGTACGTCGCCGTCGTACCGGTGGCGCCGTCGTTGACGGTCTTGAGCCGGCCCGCCGTGTCGTAGCCGTACGCGGTCGTGCCCGAGGCGTCGGTGCGCGAGGTCATCGACCCGTCGGCGTTGTACGCGAAGGACGAAACGCCCGAAGGACCGGCCGTGGACAGGAGCAGGCCGCGGTCGTCGTAGGTGAAGGTGTTCTTGACGTCACCGGCGCCCGCGA
Source organism: Streptomyces sp. NPDC015346 (assembly GCF_043078785.1). Taxonomy (NCBI): domain Bacteria; kingdom Bacillati; phylum Actinomycetota; class Actinomycetes; order Kitasatosporales; family Streptomycetaceae; genus Streptomyces; species Streptomyces sp. NPDC015346. The sequence goes on from NZ_JBIBTW010000006.1 coordinate 110,827, forward strand.
CGGCCGTGAGACGGTCGTCGGAGTCGTACGTGTAGGTGTGGTCGACCGTGGCGGCCTCCGCACCCGTGCCCGACTGCCGGACGAGGCGGTCCTCCGCGTCGTACTCGTTGACGACGGTCACACCGCCCGGGGAACGGATCTCCTTCGCCCGGCCGCCCGCGTCGTACACCGTGGTGAACGTCCGGTCCGCCGCGGCGGGGTGGGACGGCGTGGACGGCTCGATCTCCGACTCGACCAGACCCCAGCTGTTGTACGTGGTGAGGAACGGGTTGCCCCGGCCGTCGGTGAACCGCGTCCGGTTGCCCTCCGCGTCGTAGCCGAAGGTCGTGGTGATCGACTCGGTCGCCGAGACCGGCTGCACCGCCTTCGTGACGGCACCCGAGGCGTCCGTCGTGAAGGTCGTGGTGCGTCCCCGGTAGTCCGTCACCGAGGTGGCGTTGCCCTCCCTGTCGTAAGTGGTGCGCATGGTGCGCAGCACCGCGCCCTGGGCGTCCAGGTCGCTGGTGGCGACGAGCTGCCCGAACGCGTCGTACGTGTTCTTCGTGCTGGTGCCGTCCGGGTCCGTCGCGGTGAGGACGCGGCCCTCCATGTCGTACGTGAACCGGTTGATGTGGCCCGAGGCGTCGGTGACCTCGGTCTTCTCCCCCAGCACGTTGTACTTGTACGACTCCGGGACGCCGGCGGCGCTCACCGTCCGGGAGAGCTCACCGCCCGGGCCGTCGTACTCGTGGGTCACGGTGTGCGCCCGCTGCGTGGGCTGCCGGACGATGTCCGAGACCGTGAGCCGGTGACCCAGGTAGTCCCAGGTGCTCTCCTGCCGGGCGCCGTTCGGCCGGGTGGCCGAGAGCTCGTCGCCGTTGGTGGAGTAGGTGTACGTCGTCGTACCGCCGCTGGAGTCCGTGACCGAGGCCTTGTCACCGAGCTGCGTGTACGTGTACGTGGTGCGGTTGCCGAGCTCGTCGACCTCCGCCGAGAGCTGGCCGAGCCTGTTGTACTCGTTCCAGCTCGTGGCCTGGATCGCGGTCGTGCCGCCCGGCGGGGTGTAGGCCGGCAGCGTCGTGGACGTCTCCCGGCCCTCGGCGTCGTACGCCATCACCGTCACGTTGCCGAGGTTGTCCGAGGTCTCGGTCATCTCGCCGAACGTGTTGTAGCCGGTCATCGACACGGGGCGGACGGAGACCGGAGCGCCGCCGTTCTGCTCCGCGTTGACGGCCGGTTCGGTGACCGAGGTCTGCCGCTCCGCCTCGTCGTAGCCGTAGTCGGTGACGGAGCCGTTGGCGTCGGTCGTCGAGAGCGCCAGGCCGCGCTGGTCCAGCTTCGAGGTCGTGGTGCGGACGGAGCTGCCGGCTGCCGGGAGCGTGCCGCCCTTGACCGCGGAGACCTGCGCCGCGGTCAGCGCCTCGCTGTAGACCTGGACGTCGTCGATCCCTCCCTTGAACTCGTAGTCGTAGGTCGCCGCGTACTTGTGACGGCCGATCTGCAGCGGACCGGTCGCCTCCCAGGGGGAGCTGTACGGGACCTCCTGGGCGAGCGTGCCGTTGACGTACAGGCGCAGCTTGGCGGCCTGGGCGTCGTACACGCCGACGAGGTGGGTCCAGGCACCGGCGACTGCCGCGGACGAGGCGGACACCGCCCGGTCGTACGTCAGCGGTGTGGCGTCCGCCCGGGGCCGGGCGAAGGCCCAGCCGGTGTTGGCCGCGTAGTACAGCACGAAGCCGTAGACGTTCTCGCCGTCCTGGGAGAGGACGGTCCGGCCGGTGGTGAGGTCGGACAGCTTGGCCCACGCGGAGACGGTGAAGCTGCCGGCCGTGTTCACGGCCGGGCCCGAGGTCTGCGCCCACGAGTTGGTGTCACCGTCGAAGACGGCGCTGCCGCTCCGGTCGGTGTTCCAGTGCATGCCGGTGCCGTGGCTGCCGGTGTTGTTGCCGCCGGAGGAGTCGGCCAGGCCGTAGCCCGTCGTCTCGTCCAGCTTGTACCGCGCCACCGGGGCGGTCGTACCGTCGTGCAGGGTGCTGCCGGTGACGTTGCCCAGGTGGTCGTGCTGGGTGTCCGTCGTGGTGACCTCACCCGTCGTCGAGTCGGTCTCCGTCTCGGACACCACGTGGTCGTCCGGGTCGTAGGACACCTTCGTCGAGCGGGCGAGCCCGTTCGGGTCCAGGACCGAGGACACCGTACGGTCGGCCGCGTCCACCGTGAAGGTGGTGCGCGCCCGCCCGTTCTTCGTGATCTGCTCGATCAGGTTGCCCTCGGCGTCGTAGCTGTTCGCCTGCTCCGTGAACGACCTGCCGGACACCGGATCCTTGCGGACCACGCTCGCCGAGAGGCCGTCGTCGGTGTAGGTGTACGCCGTGACCCAGCCCATCGCGTCGGTGACCGACGCGAGCCGGCCCGCCGGGTCGTACGCCCGGGACTCCTGGACCAGGGTCGTCGGCGCGGACGGGTTGTTCGGGTCGCCCGTGTAGTTCAGCAGGCTGATGGTGAGCGGACGCTTCTCGGCATCGAAGGCGGAGACGGTGATGTTCCCCGCGGGGTCGGTCTCCTTGACCTTGTTGCCGTAGACGTCGTACTCGAACGACGTGGTGTCGCCGCCCGGGTCCGTCTTGGTCGCCAGCTGGTTGTACGCGTTGTACGTCATCGACGTCGTGCGCGCGGCGTCGCCACCGGTCAGGTCGGCGACGGTCTGGGACAGGACGTTGCCGTCCGGGTCGAACGCGGTCGTCGTCCTCGCCTGGTGCACCGCGCCGGTGACCCGGTTGGTGACCTTCGGCGCGGTGTCGGTGACGACCTGGTCGTTCTTGTCGTACGTCAGCGAGGTCGTCAGACCCGCGGGGTGGGAGTCCGAGATCTCGGTCGTGCTGGTCTGCCGGCCGAGGTTGTCGTACGTGTACTTCACCGTGGTGCCGTTGGCATCGGTGGTCTGGGCGAGATCACCGTTGGCGAAGTAGGTGTGCGACGTCTTCTTGCCGCCGGGGGTGGTGACGGTCGCCACCAGGCCGGCGGGCGCCTTCGCGGTGCCGCCTTCCGCCGCCGGGGTGGCGGTGGTGGTGTACGTCGTCGTCGTGGTCCGGCCGTTCGGGTGGCCGGCCACCGGCGGCGAGGTCACCGCGGTGACATTGCCGGACGTGTCGTAGGTGTAGCTGGTCAGGTAGGTGTTGTCCGTGGGGCCCGAGGAACGGCCGTCGCGCTCGGTGAGCACGAGGTCGTTGCGCAGGTCCATCGGCGGAAACGCCGTGGTCGCGTCCGGGAAGTAGGTGAAGTACTCCGTCGAACACTTGTTGGCCTTGGTGTCCTGGCAGGTGGTCTGGGAGACCGCGTTGCCCCGGACGTCATGACCGGTGATCGAACGGTTGCCGTTGGGGTCCGTCACGGTGTGCAGGAAGCCACCCGTGTCGTAGCCGTAGGTCGTCCGCCTGCCCTCCGTGTCGAGCGAGGCCAGCAGGCGGTTGCCCATCTCCGCGTCGTACACGTAGGTCAGCGTCTTGTTGCTCGGGTCGGTCAGCTTGACCGTCCGCACCGGGGCGACACCGGAGGACGCCTTGAAGGCGGACCAGTGCTTCTCGACCTCGGCCGCGTTCAGCCCCTTGGAGTAGACCGCGACATCGGCGATGGAGCCGGTGAAGTAGCTGACGTCACCCGGCGAGCTGTACCACTTGCTGAAGCCCGCGCCGATGAACGTCCGCGACGTCGTCTGGTCGTTCGGAGCACCGGTGCAGGTGCCCTGCTTGACGCCGTCGAGGTAGAGCGTCTGCGTCGTACCCGTCGCCGACAGGACGGCGTGGTGCCACTTGTCGTCCGTCACCTCGTCAGTGGAACCGAGCGTGGCGTTGCCGTTGCAGGTGGAGCTCCACCAGTGGCCGTGGAGCTTGTTGTCCGCGCCGACGTAGAGCAGGTCGCTCCAGGTGCCGGTGATGCCGCCCGGGTCGTTCGGAGCGACGCTCTGGTCGCTCATGATGACGCCCGGATTGGCCGTCTTGAACCACAGCTCGACGGACCGGTCCGGCTTGTTGTGCCAGACGCCGTGCGGCACCTCCACGAAGGAGCTCGTGCCGTCGAACTGGGCCGCCGTGACGTCGGCGGCGCCGAACGGACCCTCCACACCCTGCGTCACGTTGTTGTACGTGCCGAAGCCGGTGTGCAGCTCGTTCGCGGCCTGTGTCGCCGCCTGGGTGTCGTCCAGACGCCAGTAGCCCGCGGGCGTGGAGCCCATCACGGCCGACCGGTAGACCTGCGAGGAGCCGGTCACCGTGGCCGGGTTGAGCTTCCACGTACCGCCGTTGCCGTCGGTGGCCTGGAGGACCAGGTCGTCGGTGGTGCCGTAGACGACCGAGGCCTGCGTCTTGCCGTTCGGCGTCGTGATCTTGTTCAGCAGACCGGCGGACCGCTTGGCGGCCTGGTACTGCGCGGAGATCACCGAGGCGGGAAGCGGCTCGGCGTAGATGGCCACCTCGGCCATCTGGCCGGTGAAGTGCCCCAGCTTGTCGTTCGGGTTCATCGAGGGCCAGCCGTTGGTGTTCACACCGGCGCCGAGGCTGATGTAGGGCTGCGCCCAGTCGTTGATCGTGCCCGTCAGCGAACCCTGGGACACGCCGTCCAGGTACAGCGTCTGGCTGCTGGCCATACCGGTGAGGACGGCGTGGTGCCACTGGCCGTCGGTGACGGTCGCGGTCGACGTGATCGTCGTCGTGCAGCCGGGCGACATCGCGAGACAGCCGCGCAGCTTGCCGTCCATGCCGACGTACACGGCGGGGGTGTTCTTCGTGGTGTTGGCGACCGGGTTGGGGTCGCTCAGCGGCTTGTCGCCGTAGTAGAAGAGGACACCGCCCGCCGTGGTCGTCTTGAACCACAGCGACACCGACGTGTACGACGGCGTCGCACCGGGAGCGCTCGGCATCTCGACGTACGAGGTGGTGCCGTTGAAGGTCGCCGTCTTCTGGGTGGAGCCGGCGAGCACCGAGGTGCTGCCCAGCGTCACGTTCTTGTACGTGCCGTTGTACTGGCCCTGGTTGGTGTCCACCGCGTCCGCGGCGACGGTGCCGAACGTCTCACCGAGCCGCCAGTAGGCGAACGGGTCGGCGTCCAGGACCGTGGTGCGGTAGTGGTTTCCGGTGGCGTACGTGTACGTCGTGCACTTGGTCCAGTCGGCCGGCGGGCACACCTTGGTGAGCTGGTCGCCGGTGTAGCCGTACTTCCACGTCTTCGCGCTGCCGGCGTCGCCGACGATCGCCGGGTCGGTGAAAACGGTCTCCACGTGGGGCGCGGTCGCGTCGACCGGCGTGACCCACGTCAGACCGAGGGAGCGCTTCGACGTGGTGTTGGTGATCTTGGTCAGTCGCTTGTTCGCGTCGTACGTGAACGTCTCCGCCCGGCCGCCGAAGTCCACGATGCCGGATATCGCGTAGACCCCGGCCTTGGCCGTGGCCTGCGTGAAGGAGTAGGCGGTGAAGTCCTTGTCCGTCAGCTTGAAACCGCCGGTGACCGCTTCGAGGCGCGCGTAGCGGCCCAGCGGGGGCACGAACGTGCCGTTGCTGTTGCGGCCGAACGCGACCTGCTCACCGCCCGGGTACGTGATCACCACACTGGTGATCACGCCGGCGGCATCCTTGACCTCGGCCGCCTTCATGTCGACGACCGTCGACCAGCCGGCGCCGAAGGCGCTGTCCACGCGCGGGTCGAGGCTGTTGTACGAGCGGTCGATCTCCAGGGACGGGCCGATCACCGGCACGTCGGCGTCGGTGTCCTCGGTGGTGTAGTTGCCGTCGCTCGGGTCGAAGTCGTGGCCGTGGGTGTTCATCGACAGACCCGAGGTCACCGGCGGCTGCGGCACGGCGGTCGTGAAGCGGCTGGAGTGGACGATCCGCGTCGTGCCGTCGGTGACACCCACGTACCAGAGATAGTTCTTCGACCAGCTGAGCTTGGCCGCCGGGACCTTCCAGCTGCCCTTGGTGAGCGCGCCGGAGGTGACGACAGGGGTGGTGGAGCCGGTGTCGGCGTCGTAGACCTCGAAGGTGTACGAGAGCGGGTTCGGCCCCTTGTCGGCGTCGCTGGCCTGGACGATCAGCTCCGGCTGGAGGGTGTTGGCCTGGAAGTTCTCCGGCGGGTAGGAGGCGTTGACCTGTGGAGCCGTGTTGGCCGTGTAGGTCAGGTCCAGGGCCGGCCGGAAACCGGCGGTGGCCGCGTTGTCCGAGTGGAACTTCTTCCAGTGCAGCCCGTCGTTGGTCGGCGCGGTCATCGCGAGACCGTGGTTCGCGGCGCCACTGGCGACCTGGTTGAACCACGTCGTGGAGAGGCTGACCGGCATCTTCACACCGACGCTCGCCGAGTTCGCGTCGTTGGAGCAGGACGCTCCGGGCGCGGGCGTGGCGGAGCCGATGGCGGAGCCGTACGCCGGGCCCGGATAGGTCGTGGTCGTGGTCGGCGACCAGGACTGGGTCACCGGGTGCACGGAGAACGACTGGGCGGAGCAGGTCGAGGACCAGAGCGCGTACACGTTCAGGGTGGCGGCGGTGACCCGCTGCCCCGCCAGCGTGGTGCCCAGCGAGGAGAACTGCAGGAACGAGTTCGCCTTGTTGGTGCCCGAGTCGTACGAACCGACCTTGATCTGCGTCTCGGTCGAGCGGTCCGCGCTGTAGTTGCTCTGGACGTACGTGGAGTTGGACGACGTCACCGTCGGGTCGACGGAAACGGGGTAGACCCGCTCGGGCGCGTCGAGCCACTTGCGGTCGGCGGTCATCCGCAGGGCGGGCTTGCCGTCGAGGGTGATGAGCTCGTAGCTCACCGCCCGGGACTGGGCGGCGTCGCCGGAGCGCGGGTCGATCTTGGAGTCCTCCATGTACGCGTGCGGGATGGTCGCGGTGACCTTGCCCGTCGCGTCCGTGAACTCCACATCACCGTCGGCGGCTATTCGGGGCGTGAGCCCCTTGGTTTCGAGGGGGAAGGTCCAGGAGTTCACCGCCTGCGGGGAGCGCAGGACGATGTTCTCCTTGAAGCCCTCCGCGAGGGGGATGAGCTGGAGGTCGGTGTCGGGCAGGACGCCCGCGTAGGTCACCGTGCCGTTGGCGGCCACCGTGGGCTCGGCCTTGGCGGCACCCTTCAGCGCGTACCCGAGCGAGCGCCCGGCGCCGAAGTCTACGGAGGCGAGCTGCCGGTCGGCGGCGCTCCGCGCGAACTCGATGTCGAGCGAGTTCGCGCGCTGCTGGAGCCGGCCGTCTGTGTCACCGGTCAGCCGCGTGTCGATCGGCTTCCAAGAACCGTCGGTGGCCTTGAAGTTGGCGCGGCCAGGGTGGTGGCGGACCGTGGTGGAGCCGTCGGCGTTGACGTAGTAGTCCGACGTCGCCGTGGACTTCTTCGCGTCGCGCTTGCTGGTACGGGCGTCGAAGCTCTCGGCGTCGCCGGGTGCGGCGCCGGTCCTGGCCTGTCCGGGCTTGTCGGTGTGCCGCTCGTACGGGTCGAGCTCGCCCTTGCCCTTACCGGGCTTCCGGCCCGCGTCACCCTCTTCGCTGGTGGCGTCGGACGAGGCGTGATGGCTCTTACCGCGGGCGGAACCGCCCTGCTGGTCAGGGGTGTCGAGTGGGCTCTCGTCGGCCCACTTCAACAGGCCGGAGAGGGAGAGGTCGGGCATGCGGACCGGCGAGAGCGTGGCCCCGGTGGCCATCGCCGTCTCGGTGGTCAGCATGCAGGAGAAGGAGGACAGGACGAAAAGAGCCGTAGCTCTGAGTCTGCGCCTGCCGGGACGACCCGGTGGACGCAGCCCAGGGCTACGGACCCAACGATCATTCATGGGTGAGCCTCTGCTTACAGGTTGTTTACAAAGCTTCGTGAGCCTGCCCGACTCCCGTACGCGAGTGCCACCGGTGATCAAGGTGCTTTGCAAGATCTTTGCGTACGCACGGAAGCGGCCCGCCCCAGAGACTCGGGACGGGCCGCGACTGTTGCTGTACTGATCAGAGATCAGTCCTCGTCATCGCCGAACGTTCTGCACGAGACGAAGCCGTTCACAAACTCCTCGAAGGAGTTCGCGAGGCGCCTCGGCACCCGGTCCTCGTCGATGTACGCCACGGCGGGCTCGCCGAGGGGACCGCACTCGGAATAGTCGAGCATGACCGTGTCGTGCCCGGCGGAGGGAGTGAGGCCGAGGACGACGCCGATCTCGGGATACTGCCATTCGGCGATCATGTCGGGCGACACGACGTCCACTCCCCACTCACCCCCGACTCCCCAGAGCACGTCGAGGCACACGTGGTCGGGGGCCCACGACGTGGGAGACGCGGTGGGGAAGCACCGCTTCTTCAGCTCGCCGCCGTTCTGGACGGACAGCAGATCGACGTAGCTCTTCGGCAGGCGAACCCGGAGCACGTCCTCCGCCTGCCGGATCATTTCGGCATCCACCGGCGGACCAGCGAACTCGGACCCCTCCGTGTGGTCGAAAACCACGACCTCAGACTCCCCTCTGGCAGCAACGCCTTGCATGACCGATCCGACGCGACACAGCCGGACCTCCTCACCGCACGCCCTCCGCTCGGCGGGTGACGAGCGTCAGGGTCGGACCGTAGTCGTCGGGATCGTCCGTCACCGAGACGTCGAACTCCCGCCCGGGGAAGGCTTCGCGGGCCGCGTACCGCCACATCGCGGCGATCTCCTCCGCGAGCGGGCGCAGCGCCGCGTACTCCGCGTCGGAGGTGGGCGTGAAGTGGTCCCACAGGTGGACGTGGTTCACGAGGGCCTCGACCGCGCGCAGGTCGCCGGCCAGGTGCGCGATCCACCTGTCCACGCCGGGCCGGTCGAAGCGGAAGCCGAGCAGGACGCAGCCTTCGTACTCCACGAACGCGGGCCGGAACAGCGCGGCGAGCGCCAAGGCCTGTGGGATCGAGGCGTTGGCGGACATGAAGCCCTGGAGATGGAAGTCGTCCGACTCGACGACCCACTCCGTGAGCTCGGGCAGTCCTCTGGGGTTCAGATCCACGGCTCTCAGGGGTCCTGTCAGGGGAGAAGGGTGAAGGCCGTCGTGTGTGCGGGGCGCACGGCGCCGAAGTGCTTACGGTCGACCGTTGCCACCTCGTGGACGCCGAGGCGCTCGGCACAGGCGATCACGGAAGCGTCGACCGGGCCGAGCGGGAAGCTCGCGTACCGGGCGGTGAGCTCGGCGATACGCAGCCAGTCACCCGGATGCACCGGCTCCACCGTGAACAGGCCCTCTGCGAAGTCCTGGGCCAGCAGGAGCTCGGCGCGCGGCCCGAGCCTGCGTCCCGCGAGGTGAGCCACCTCCGCGATCACCAGGGCCGGGACCAGGAGCGGCCCCGGATGGCTCTCCAGGAGGCGGACGGAGGCCTCGTGCCAGGCATCACTGCGGTCGAGCAACGCGTAGAGCGGCCCGGCGTCGACGACGAGTGCGCTCATGCGCCGAGCCGCGACGGCGGCCCGCCTTCCTCGTCGGCCAGCCCGGCGAGCAGCTCCTCCATGCGCTCGGAGATGTCGCTGCGGCCGCTGTCGCCCGATCCGGTGGAATGGAACCGGCGCAGCACGGGGGCCTCGCCCTGCTCGCCGCCGGGCAGGTGGGCGGCGATCGCCTCCCGGGTCCACTCGGAGACGGTCATCCCGCGCCTGGCCGCTTCGTGGCGCATCCGGGCGTCCAGCGATTCGTCGATCTTGATCGTCGTCCGCTTCATGTATGCCAGCATACCGACGGCCGTCACGCGGCACACTCCTCGTGGGCGCTGCGGCAACCGGACATGCGCCGGGTTCGGGACCGCGGAAGGCCTCGCGCCCGCTAGGGACCCGCCCCGCCGGGTCGTGGCACACCAACGTCCCGCCAACCATGACAACGCCCCGCCACGGACTTCTGTGGCGGGGCGTTGTCATTCGTGCGGTCCAGCTGCACCTGGCCAGGCTCGGCGCGGAAGGCTCATTCAGGTTCCCCGCAAGCGGTGGCGCGAGTATCTCCCGTGAGCACTTCAGTGGCGAGCTGTCAGGTCATTCTCACTCTCCAGTTCCCACTTCTCTGATCTTCCCCAGTTTATGGTGGGAAATCTGGCCATCGATGACTGCCGTGAGGGAATCCCGGTCAGCCGCCTTAGCTGCGAGAGATTCAATCCAGGCCTCGGAACCTTCCCAATCGAAGGGCAACCTGGCCTTCGGCCAGATGCCAGCGAGCTCGCGGGCGAGCTGCAGTCCTTCTTCGACCAGGTCGACCCTGCCCACGGCTGCGGCGATAAGGACGCTGTCCTCCATCTCCAGAACGGTCGGCGGGAGGCCGGCCGACTTTGCTTCGAGGCTGGCCGAGTGGTACTGCCGGACGATGGCCTCCACACTCGGAGGAGCACCGAGAGAGAGCTGGCTCTGCTGCTTCAATCGATCTACCGCAGCTTGAAATTCGTCCTCATGCCGCGAGAACAAAATGGTTTCAGGCTGACCGGAAGATCTCACCAGCCGCTGCGGGAGCATGAGCGAGATCGCAGGGAACTCTCTCGTCAGCGCGTGTACGTGCGCCGTCGGGGTGTATCCGTCCCCAGACGTCGATCGGTCAAGGCAGACCCCCTGCATCACCGGCCCGATACGGCGCAGTAGATGCAAGGGCCGCCAGACGTCGAACCCGGGCAGGGCCGTGGCCCAGTCAGCGGTCGCCCGCCGACTCGTCACAGCGCTCGACTTCGTCATGGATTCACCTCGATCGTGACCGGACCTCCCGGCACGTGCCGAGCGTTATGGTTCGCCTGGGTCTGGCCGATTCCATTACCGGGATGCTTGATGAATTTGTAGTCGTAGACGATACCCGATGCTGGATCGAAGACGTCCGGCCGGGCACTGCCCTTGGTGCCGTGTGGCACGACAGCACCATTGAGGTAGCTCTGCTCTGCGATGAGACCACGATTGCCATAGATCCCCTGGTAGCGATTCAGCAGAGTCTCAGCGTACTTGTGCTTCTTACTGCCGGGTACGGCGCCGCTCCCTCCAAGCTTCTTCTGAGCGCGAGTGGCGATAGCCTGGATGAGTTCGAGGTCCGTCGGGTCCGTGGAGCCGTTACAAGAGCAGCTGTTGCCATTGGGAGCAACTCCGCCATTGCAATTGTGCACGAGCACTGCAGCGCTCGTATCGACCGCCGCGACCTCGTCGGCCGTCTTCACCGAGTCGCCCGCGAGCACGAAGTACGTGTGCAGACCGTCAACACTCAGGTCGTACGTGACGCGCTGCGCCGTGTACGACTTGACCTCGACGATCGCTGTCAGTGCGCCGTCTCCGTTTTGAACCTTTTGGCCGACGTGCAGGTCGCCCGCCTGGGTCCACGAGTTCCGGGTGGCCTCATAGAACTGGTGGTGCTTCGTGGTCTGGATCGTCTTCGGACCGGCCTTGGTAGCGACGACGACGTCGACGTAGTTCCGGTCGGTCTTGGTGACGATCACCTGCTTGACGCGGTGCTTCTCCTTAGTCTTCTTGCCGGGCTCAGCCGTCAGAACGGTGTCCCCGACCTTGACCTGCGAGATCTGCTTCGTTGTGCCGTCGGCCAGCAGAACGGGCGTGGCGCCCGTGAAGCTGTGCGGAGTACCGCCGCGCCGGATCGGGCACGTGGTGGGCGCTTCCGGCTGGCGGTCCGGCTCCGGAGCCGACTTCGACTTCGGACCGTTTGCCTTGCCCTTCCCGCCGAAGACGCCGCCCGTCGCCGCACCGACCGCCGTGGCCTTCGCCGCGCCGGCGACCGAGCAGCCCTCCTCGCTGTTCACACAGGAGGTGCCGTATTCGACCGCGCCCGTCGCCGCGCCTTCCGCAGCGCCGCTGGCCGCGCCCGAGAGCAGACGACCCGCCGTGCCGGAGAGCAGTCGTCCCGCCGCGCCCGCGGCGAGACCGCCGGCCGCGCCGCCGACGACACCGGTCACGGCGCCGACAGCGACCGCACCGAGGAACCCGCCGACCGACTTCGGCCCGTCGCTCATCATGTAGCCGACACCATTGGCCGCCGCGCCCGCGAGCATCGCGCAGCCGACCGCGCCAACGCCTGCCGTGATGGCCGTGCAGCCCGCGAAGACCGCGACACCCACCGCGACGGAGGCAATGGTCGAGGCGTGTTGCTTGACGAAGTTGGCTGTGGCCTTGGCCGCCTTCTTGACGGCTCTGCCGACCTTCTTGGCTGCCTTGACCACCTTCTTCGCTACGTGTTTGACCGCCTTGGCGACCTTACGCACGGTCTTCTTGACGTGCTTGACGACCTTGTGGACGTAGCGCTTGACCCGCTTGTACGTGCGTTTGACGTATCTCTTGACCTTGCGGACGCTGTCGGACACGTACCGCACGGCCTTGCGGACCGCCCGCTTCGCCCGCTTGACCGCCTTCTTGACCGCCCTCTTGACCTTCTTGGCGGCCTTCTTGACGACCTTGGCGACCTTCTTGACGGCCTTCTTCGTCTTCTTCCAGGCCGACTTGACGGTCTTCTTGACCTTCTTGGTGACCTTGTTCCAGCCCTTGCTGATGGACTCAAAGAAGTGACCCGTCGGGTCGACGCCCGTCATCGGGTTGCCATTGGCGTAGGCGTAGCGGTTCGCGTTCACCGAATTGCCGACCGGGTTGAGGCCCATTGTGTCGCGGCTGTTGAACTGACCGGTTTCCGGCGAGTACCAGCGCGCGGCCATGTTGACCTTGGCCGTCTCCGGGTCGGTCCAGCCCGACTGGTAACCCAGCGCACCCAGCATTCCGGAGGTCTGGACAACCTTGCCGAACGGCGAGTACGTCGTCGATCCGGCCAGCGCCTCGCCCGACGCCGTGAACTGCGCCACCACATCCGTGTGCAGGTCGGTCAGCGCGAGCACCGCCGACACGGACGTCTTCACACCGAACAGTGAGCCGTCCGCGTCGCGGCTGTAGGACGTCACACCGTCCGAGGCCACGTCGTTTCCGGCGCCGCTGTACTGGAAGGTGTGGAGCGCGGCACCCGTTTCGTCCTTCGCCTCCCGGACCCGGTCGAGGCCGTCGTACGTGTACGTACGATCGCCCTCCTGGATCACGCGGTTGAAGGCGTCGGCCTTGACCGACGTCGTCCTGCCGCCCTCGTCCGTGACCGCGCTCATGGTGCCGCGCGCCGTGTACGCGTACGTGTTGTGTCCGTCCGACGTGAGTCGGTTGCGGGCGTCGTACGTGTACGTGTCACCGCCCACGCGGGTCCGGTTGCCGGACGCGTCGTAGCCGTAGACCTCCGTCGCCGTTCCGTTGTTCCAGGACGTCAGGCGGTTGGCCCAGTCGTAGGTGTACGTGTTGGTCGAAGAGCCCGCGAGTCCCGTGGTCGTCTTCGACGTCTCGTTGCCGTTCGCGTCCCACCCGTAGGTGATGGACGAAAGTTCCTTTCCAGTCGGAGAGGTCAGCTTGTCGCTGGTCAGGCGCTGCAGGGCGTCGTAGCCGAAGGAGCGCTTCGCCTTGCCGGCCCCGTAGTCGATCGCTGTCACGGCGTTGTTGACGTTGTAGGCGTACGTCGCCGTCGTGCCGGTGGCGCCGTCGTTGACCGTCTTGAGCCGGCCGGCGGTGTCGTAGCCGTACGTCGACGTGCCCGACGCGTCGGTCCGCGAGGTCATCGCTCCGTCGCCGTTCCAGGCGAAGGACGAGGCACCCGAAGGACCGGACGTGGAGAGCAGCAGACCGCGGTCGTCGTAGGAGAAGGTGTTCTTCTCCTCGCCGGCGCCCGCGACGGCCGTGATCCGGTCGTCGGCGTCGTAGTCATAGGTGTGGTCGACCGTGGTGGCCTCCGCACCCGCACCCGTCTGACGGATCAGTCGGCTCTTGACGTCGTACTCGTGTGAGACGACGACCCCGCCCGGAGAACGCATCTCCTTCACGCGGCCGCCGCCGTCGTACGTCGTCGTGAACGTACGGTCGGCGAGGTTCGGGTGCGTCGGCGTCGACGGCTCGATCTGCGACTCCGGCAGGCCCCACGAGTTGTACGTGGTCAGGAACGGGTTGCCCCGTCCGTCGGTGAACCGCGTCCGGTTGCCCGCCGCGTCATAGCCGTACGTCGTGGTGATCGACTCGGTCGCGGAGACCGGCTCGACGACCTTGGTGACCATACCCGTCGCGTCGTACGTGTACGTCTGGGTGTGCCCCATGGCGTCCGTCATGGACGCCGGGTTGCCCGCCCGGTCGTACTTCATACTCGTCGTGCGCAGCACCGCGCCCGTCGCGTCCAGGTCCTGGATCGACGTCAGCTGTCCGAACCCGTCGTACGTGTTCTTCGTGCTGGTGCCGTCCGCGTCCTTGGCCGTGAGGACCTGGCCGTCCATGTCGTACGTGAACGTCGACACGTTGCCGGCGCCGTCCGTGGCCTCGATGACCTCGCCCTCGGCGTTGTACTTGTACGACTCCGTGACGCCTGTCGGCGACACGGTCCGGGACAGCTCGCCGCCCGGAGCGTTGTACTCGTTGATCGCCGTGAACGCGCGCTGCGTCGGCTGACGCACGATGTCCGTGCTGGTCAGCGGACGCCCCAGGAAGTCCCAGGTGCTCTCCTCACGGGCGCCGTTCGGCCGGGTGGCCGACAGCTGGTCGCCATTGGTGGTGTACGTGTAGGTCGTCGTACCGCCGCCTGGCTCCGTGACCGAGGCCAGGTCGCCGAGCTGCGTGTACGTGTACGTGGTGCGGCCGCCGAGCGGGTCGACCTCCGCCGTGACCTGGCCGAGCCTGTTGTACTCGTTCCACGTCGTGGCCTGGATGGCAGTGGTGCCACCCGGTGCGGTGTACTTCGGCGAGGTCACCGAGGACTCCTGGCCCTCGGCGTCGTACGCCGTCACCGTCACGTTGCCCAGCGGGTCGGACGACTCGGTCGCCTCACCGAAGGTGTTGTAGCCGGTCATCGACACGGGGCGGACGGAGACCGGGGTCCCGCCGTTCTGCTCCGCGTTGACAGCCGGCTCGGTGACGGAGGTCTGCTGGCCCGCTTCGTCGTAGCCGTAGTCGGTGACGTAGCCGTTGGCGTCCGTCATCGACAGCGGCAGACCGCGCTGATCCAGCTTCCAGCTGGCGGAGCGGACGGAGCTGCCCGCAGCCGGGAGCGTGCCGCCCTTGACCGCGGAGACCTGCGTCGCGGTCAGCGCCTCGCTGTAGACCTGGACGTCGTCGATCCCTCCCTTGAACTCGTAGTCGTAGTTCCCGGCACCGAACTTGTGACGGCCGATCTGCAGTGGACCGGTCGCCTCCCAGTTCCCGGCGACCGCTACTTCCTGCGCCAGCGTGCCGTTGACGTACAGGCGCAGCTTGCCGGCCTGGGCGTCGTACATGCCGACGAGGTGGGTCCAGGCACCGGCGACCGCCGCGGACGGGGCGGAGACCGCCCGGTCGTAGGCGAGAGGCAGCGCGTCCGCGCGCGGACGCGCGAAGGCCCAGCCGGTGTTGGCCGCGTAGTACAGCACGAAGCCGTACACGTTGCCGCCGTCCTGGGAGAGGACGGTCCGGCCGGTGGTGAGGTCGGACAGCTTGGCCCAGGCCGAGACCGTGAAGCTGCCGGCCGTGTTCACGGCCGGGCCCGACGTCTGCGCCCAGGAGTTGACGTCACCGTCGAACGCGGCGCTGCCGCCCCGGTCGGTGTTCCAGTGCATGCCGGTGCCGTGGGTACCGGTGTTGTTCGCGCCTGAGGAGTCGGCCAGGCCGTAGCCGGTCGTCTCGTCCAGCTTGTACCGCGCCACCGGGGCGGTCGTACCGTCGTGGACGGTGTTGCCCGTGACGTTGCCCAGGTTGTCGTAGCGCGTGTCCGTGGTGGAGGTGTCGCCCGTCTTCGGGTCGTACTCCGTCTCGGACACCACATTGTCGTCGGGGTCGTAGGACACCTTCGACGTACGCGCGAGGCCGTTCGGGTCCAGGACCGAGCTGGTCGTACGGTCGGCCGCGTCCACCGTGAAGGTGGTGCGCGTCTGGCCGTCGTCCGTGATCTGCTCGATCAGGTTGCCAGCGGCGTCGTAGCTGTTCGCCTGCTCCGTGAAGGACTTGCCGGTCTGCGGGTCCTTGCGGACCACGGTGGCCGACAGGCCGTCGTCGGTGTAGGTGTACGCCGTGACATAGCCCATCGCGTCGGTGATCGACGCGAGGCGGCCCGCCGGGTCGTACGCTCGCGACTCCTGGACGAGAGTGGTAGGAGCCGACGGGTTGTTCGGGTCGCCCGTGTAGTTCAGCAGGCTGGTGGTGAGCGGACGGTTCTCGGCGTCGAAGGTGTAAGTGTTGACGTTCCCCGCGGGGTCCGTCTCCTTCACCTTGTTGCCGTAGACGTCGTACTCGAACGACGTGGTGTCGCCGCCCGGGTCCGTCCTGGTCGCCAGCTGGTTGTACGCGTCGTACGTCATCGACGTCGTGCGCGCCGCGTCACCGCCCGTGAGGTCGGCGACCGTCTGGGACAGGATGTTGCCGTCCGCGTCGAACGCGGTCGTCGTCTTCGCCTGGTGCACCGCGCCGGTGACCCGGTTGGTGACCTTCGGGTCCGTCTCGGTGACGACCTGGTCGTTCTTGTCGTACGTCTGGGACGTGACGAGACCGCCCGGGTTGGCGTCCGATATCTCGGTCTTGGTGAGCTGACGGCCGAGGTTGTCGTACGTGAACTTCGCCTTGCCACCGTTGGCGTCGGTGATCTCCGCGAGATCACCGTTGGCGAAGTACGTGTACGACGTCTTCTTGCCACCGGCCGTCGTCACCTGCGCCACCAGACCAGCCGGTGCGTAACCGGTGTCCGCCGCCAATGTCGTGGCGGTGGTGTACGTCGTCGAGGCGGTCCGCCCGTTGGGGTGGCCCGGCACCGGCGGCGTCGTCACCGAGAGCAGGTTGCCCGCGGTGTCGTACGCGTACGACGTCAGGTACGTGTTGTCCGTGGGGCCCGAGGAACGGCCGTCGCGCTCGGTGAGCACGAGGTCGTTGCGCAGGTCCATCGGCGGCAGCACGGTCGTCGCGTCCGGGAAGTACGTCATGTACTCCGTCGAACACTTGTTGGCCTTGGTGTCCTGGCAGGTGGTCTGGGAGACCGCGTTGCCGCGAACGTCGTGGCCGGTGATGGAGCGGTTGCCGTTGGCGTCCGTCACGGTGTGCAGGAAGCCACCCGTGTCGTAGCCGTAGGTCGTCCGCTTGCCCTCCGAGTCGATCGCGGCGAGCAGGCGGTTGCCCATCTCCGCGTCGTACACGTAGGTCAGCGTCTTGTTGCTGGGGTTGGTCAGCGTGACCGTCCGCACCGGGGCGACGCCCGAGGACGCCTTGTAGCCGGACCAGTGGGTCGCGACGTCCGCGTCGGTCAGGCCCTTGGAGTGGACCGCGACCTCGGCGATGGAGCCGGTGAAGTAGCTGACGGCACCCGGCGAGCTGTACCAGTTGCTGAAGCCGGCGCCGATGAACGTCCGCGACGTCGTCTGGTCGTTCGGAGCACCGGTGCAGGTGCCCTGCTTGACGCCGTCGAGGTAGAGCGTCTGCGTCGTGCCCGAGGCCGACAGGACGGCGTGGTGCCACTTGTCGTCCGCGACCTCAGCCGTGGAACCGAGGGTGGCGTTGCCGTTGCAGGTGGAGCTCCACCAGTGGCCGTGCAGCTTCTTGTCCGCGCCGACGTAGAGCAGGTCGCTCCAGGTGCCGGTGACTCCGCCGGGGTTGTTCGGAGCGACGCTCTGGTCGCTCATGATCACACCGGGCTCGGCCGTCTTGAACCAGAGCTCGACCGAGCGGTCGGGCTTGGCGTGCAGCGGACCGTACGGGATCTCGACGAAGGAGCTGGTCCCGTCGAAGGTCGCCGCCGTCACGTCGTCCGCGCCGAAGGGACCCTGCGCGCCCTGGATGACGTTGTTGTACGTACCGAAGCCGGTGTTGACCTGGTTCGCGGCCTGGGCCGCGCCCTGGGTGTCGTCCAGGCGCCAGTAGCCGGCCGGGGCGGTGCCCATGACCGAGGATCGGTAGACCTGCGACGAACCGGTGATCGTGGCCGGGTTGAGCTTCCACGTACCGCCGTTGCCGTCGGTGGCCTGGAGGACCAGGTCGTCGGTGGTGCCGTAGACGACCGAGGCCTGCGTCTTGCCGTTCGGCGTCGTGATCTTGTTCAGCAGTCCCGCGGACCGCTTGGCGGCCTGGTACTGCGCGGAGATCACGGACTGGGTGAGCGGCTCGGAGAAGATGGCCACCTCGGCCATCTGACCCTCGAAGTGCCCCAGCTTGTCGTTCGGGTCCATCGACGGCCAGCCGTCGGTGTTCACACCCGCGCCCAGGCTGATGTAGGGCTGCACCCAGTCGTTGATGGTGCCCGAGAGGGAGCCCTGCGAGACACCGTCCAGGTACAGGGTCTGGCTGTTCGCCACACCCGTCAGGACCGCGTTGTGCCACTGACCGTCGGTGACGGTCGCGGCGGACGTGATCGTCGTCATGCAGCCGGGCGACATGGCCAGGCAGCCGCGCAGCTTGCCGTCCATGCCGACGTAGACCGCCGGGGTGTTCTTCGTGGTGTTCGCGACCGGGTTGGGGTCGCTCAGCGGCTTGTCGCCGTAGTAGAAGAGGACACCGCCCGCCACGGTCGTCTTGAACCACAGCGATACCGACGTGTACGACGGCGTCGCACCCGGAGCGCTCGGCATCTCCACGTACGAGGTGGTGCCGTTGAACGTGGCCGTCTTCTGGGTGGAGCCCGCCAGCACCGAGGTGCTGCCCAGGGTCACGTTCTTGTACGTGCCGTTGTACTGGCCCTGGTTGGCGTCGATCGCGTCCGCGGCGACCGTGCCCGACGTCTCCCCGAGCCGCCAGTAGGCGAACGGGTCGGCGTCCATGACCGTGGTCCGGTAGTGGTTACCGGTGGTGTACGTGTACGTCGTGCACTTGGTCCAGTCGGCCGGCGGGCACACCTTGGTGAGCTGGTCACCGCTGTAGCCGTACAGCCAGGTCTGGGCGGTCGTGGCGTCACCGGCGGTGGACGGGTCGGTGAAGACCTTCTCCACGTGCGGCACGGTCGCGCCGACCGGGGTGAACCAGGTCAGACCCAGCGACCGCTTCGACGTGGTGTTCGTGATCTTCGTCAGGCGCTTGTTCGTGTCGTACGTGAACGTCTCCGTACGACCGGCGAAGTCCTTGATCGTGCTGATCGCGTACGTACCGGCCTTCGCGGTGGCCTGCGTGAGGCCGTACTCCGTGAAGTCCTTGTCCGTCAGCAGGTAGCCGACCGCCGGGGACACCGCGGGCGCCAGGCGCGCGTAACGGCCCAGCGGCGGCACGAACGTGCCGTCCGTGTTGCGGCCGAAGGCGACCTGCTCACCACCGGGGTACGTGATGACCACGCTGGTGACCGTGCCGGCGCCGTCCTTGACCTCGGTCGCCTTCATGTCGGCGATCGTCGACCAGCCGGCGCCGAAGGCACCGTCGATCCGCGGGTCGAGGCTGTTGTAGGAGCGGTCGATCTCCAGGGACGGGCCGACCACCTCCACGTCGGCGTCGGTGTCCTCGGTGGTGTAGTTGCCGTCCGACGGGTCGAACTCGTGGCCGTCGGTGTTCTGCGCCAGGCCCGAGGTCACCGGCGGCTGCGGCACCGCCGTCGTGAGGCGGCTCGACTCCGTGATCTCGGTCGTGCCGTCACTGACGCCCACGTACCAGTCGTAGTTCTTCGACCACTTCAGCTTGCCCGCCGGGACCTTCCAGACGGCCTTCGTGAGCGCGCCGGAGGTGGCGACGGGCGTGGTGCTGCCGCTGTCCGCGTCGTAGACCTCGAAGGTGTACGAGAGCGGGTTCGGGCCCTTGTCGGCGTCGCTCGCGTAGACGAGCAGCTCCGGCTGGAGGGTGTTGGCCTGGAAGTTCGCCGGCGGGTAAGAGGCGTTGACCTGCGGGGCGGTGTTCGCCGTGTAGGTCAGGTCCAGAGCCGGGCGGAAACCGGCCGTCGCCGAGTTGTCGGAGTGGAACTTCTTCCAGTGCAGCGCGTTGGTGGTCGGCGCGGTCATCGCGAGACCGTAGTTGGCGGCGCCACCGGCGACCTGGTTGAACCAGGTGGTCGACAGCGACACCGGCATCTTCACACCGACGCTCGCCGAGTTGGCGTTGTTGGAGCACGAGGCACCCGGCGCCGGGGTGGCCGAGCCCATGGAGGAGCCGAAGGCCGGGCCGGGGTAGCTCGTGACGCCGGACGGGGTCCAGGACTGGGTGATCGGGTGGACCGAGAACGACGTCGCGGTGCAGGTCGAGGACCAGATCGCGTAGACGTTCAGGGTGGCGGCGGTGACCCGCTGCCCCGCGAGCGTGGTGCCCAGCGAGGAGAACTGCAGGAACGAGTTCGCCTTGTTCGTACCGGAATCGTACGAACCGACCTTGATCTGCGTCTCGGTGGAGTGGTCACCACCGATGGTGTTCTGGGCGTACGTGGAGTTCGACGCGGTCACCGTCGGGTCGACGGTCACCGGGTAGACCCGGGCCGGGTCGTCCAGCCACGCACGGTCCGCGGTCATCCGCAGGGCGGGCTCGCCGTCCACGGTGACCAGCTCGTACGTCACGGCCCGCGACTGGGCGGCGTCGCCCGAGCGCGGGTCGATCTTGGAGTCCTCCATGTACGCGTGCGGGATGGTCGCGGTGACCTTGCCCTTCGCGTCCGTGAACTCCACATCGCCGTCGGCGGTTATTCGGGGCGTGAGCCCCTTCACCGCGAGCGGGAACGTCCAGGAGTTCGCCGCCTGCGGGGAGCGCAGGACGATGTTCTCCTTGAAGCCCTCCGCGAGCGGCACGAGCTGCACGTCGGTGTCCGGCAGGACATTCGCGTAGGTCACCGTGCCGTTGGCCGCCACCGTGGGCTCGGCCTTGGCGGCGTCCTTCAGCGCGTACCCGAGCGAGCGCCCGGAGCCGAAGTCGACCGACGCGAGCTGCTGGTCGGAAGCGTCCGGCGCGAACTCCACATCGAGGGAGTTCACGCGCTGCTGCAGCCGGCCGTCGGTGTCCTCCGTCAGCCGGGTGTCGATCGGCTTCCAGGAACCATCGGCGGCCTTCACGTTCGTACGGCCCGCGAAGTGGCGCACGGTCGTGGAGCCGTCGGCGTTGACGTAGAAGTCCGACGTCGCCGTCGACTTCTTCGCGTCCCGCTTGCTGGTACGGGCGTCGAAGCTCTTGGCGTTGCCCTTGGCGGCGCCGGTCTTCGACGTGCCCGGACGGTCGTTCGGCCGCTCGAACGGATCGAGCTCGCCCTTGCCCTTGCCGGGCGCGCGCCCGGCGTCACCCTCGGCGCTCGTGGCGTCCGACGAGGCGTGGTGACTCTTGCCGCGGGCGGAACCGCCCTGCTGGTCAGGGGTGTCGAGAGGGTTCTCGTTGATCCACTTCCAGAGCCCGGAAAGGGAGAGTTGGGGCATTTTCACCGGCGACAGGGTGGCCCCCATGGCCATCGCCGTCTCGGTGGTGAGCATGCCGGAGAAGAAGACAAGAACAAAAAGAGCCGTAGCCCTCAGTCTGCGCCGACCGGTACGACCCGGTGGAAACAGCCGAGGGCTACGGACCCAGCGAACACGCATGGGGTGCCTTTGCTATCACGTTGCCAATAGAGCCTCGTGAGCCTGCCCGATGCACGTACGTCAGTTCCACTTGAGAGCCCGCCCTTTACGGGATCTTTACCTGTCTCGGGGAACTGGTGCTTGACCGTTACGGAGTCGCGTCCTTGACGGCCTGTCTGACAGCGTCCGCTACCGCCTTTTTGAGGCCTTCGCCCGATGCCACAAGCGTGACATTTCCGGCACCCTTCGACCCGTCCACGACGACGAACCGGACCTTGGGGTGCTTCTTCGCCCCCTCCTCGACGACCTTCACCTGCGGGGCGCCCGACGCGAGGACGACATCGCACTGGCGCTGCATCAGACCGTTGAAGAAGGGCTGGACGTTGGCCACCGACTGCTCGCCCATCACGGGCACGAAGGTGACGCGGACCTGGGTCTCCCCGGAGGCCTGCTGCATGCCCTCCCAGACGGGGGCGGCCGGCGCGCCGGTCACGATGCCCTTCTCGTCGGTGAGGAGGCAGGCGTCGAAGTCCTTGTACTGGCGTGCCCTCGGGTCGGGCGGCCCGTCCTGCTTCCCGCCGACGAAGAGCCAGACGGCGAGGAGGCCGAGGGCCAGGACGGCGGCACTGGCCACCGTCCAGCCGACGCGGCCGCGCAGCGCGCCGGCGGCCGAGGCGAGCACGCGCGGGACGCGGGAAGCCACGGAGGAATCGGTCTGCTTGGCCGTGTTACGCCAGGTTCGTCGGGTCTTCATGCGCTCGGGCCCGTCGTCTTGGTGTCGGGGGACTCGGCGTCGGCCGACTTGGTGTCGGGGGACTCGGCGTCGGCCGACTTGGTGTCGGCCGACTTGGTGAGCGACGGTCCGGCGGGGGCGGGCGCCTCTTCGGTGGGCGCGATCCCGGCCGGGGCCACCGTCGCGGGCACCGCCGTCGCGGGCACCGCCTGTGCGGGCACCGCCTGTGCGGGCACCGTCCGCGTCCGTGCCGGGCGGACGGCCAGGCAGTGGACCGTCGCGGCGAGCGAGGTGGCGAGCAGCAGCAGGACGTCCAGCGCGTACTGGGCGCCGTGCGTCTCCTCGGGCGTCAGCGCGATCTGGAACGACCAGCCGACCGACAGCGCGGTGAAGGCGACGGCGGCCAGCCAGTCGCCGCGCGTGCCCCGGCGCAGGGCGAGGACGAGGGAGGGTACGAAACCGAACACCCCAAGGCTCAGGAGCGGCACGACCGCAAGGGCCAGCCGGGCCCGTATACCGGGCAGGGCGGGCTCATGGACCGGCGGCGTCGGACTCGGGTCCGCACTCTCGACGGCGACGGCTTGGTTCACGATCGGTGACCTCTCCGGGGGGGCGGGGGCATACGGCAGGGACGCCGTACGGTACATCCCGCCTCCCAGTACGTCGCCTCCCGGGTCGGTCCCCAGGCGGGCCATCGAGGCCGCGAATCGCACCAAAAGCTACAGCCGGTGACGAACCCACACATTGGGCTCGACATAGACGGCGTAGCCGCGTGAGGCCTCGCAGCGCACCGGCACCAGGGCGCCGGCCACCTCCACCGGCCCGTCGGTGTCGAAGGGCAGCCCGGTCCACGCGCGCCACTCCTCCAGGGAGCCGGAGATCGTCATCGAGGCCGGTGCGACCCGCTCGATCGTGCCGCCGGCGCGGACGTGGACGCGCAGCCAGGGGTCGTGCGGCAGCCCGTCCGCCTCACGGGTACGGAAGGCGTACTCGTCGATGGAGGCCGCGGCCTCCAGGTGCTTGCCGTTCGGGCGGACCGGGGCGACGACCTCGGTGAAGCCGAGGCGCTTGGCGTTGTCGCGCATCGCGGCGAGCATGCGCCCCGAGAGGCCCCTGCCCAGCGCTCCGGTGTCCACGCACACCTCGATCGCGCTGACGGTGTCGGGGGTGTGTCCGTGACGCAGGTCGGAGAACGCCCACAGCATCACCTGGTCCCAGCCGCGCGCGGGCAACGCGCCCCGGCCCTCCGCCTGGAGCTGGAAGGGGACGCTGAACGCGCGGGCGACGACCTCGCCTTCGGCGTCGGTGGCCACGAGGACGTACTCCGGCAGCTCCGTCACGATCCGTGCCATGCAGCCCCAGCCGACGGGGTCGTGGAGCGTGAACTCCGGCCAGAGGTCCTTCATCTGCCACATCCGGCCCTGGAGTTCGGGGCGTTCGGCGAGGGTCGTTATGTTCAGCTCCATCGGGGCAGGTTAACGATCACTCGCACACGCACCAACCGGTTTCCGGCAGGGCACCCCCCTACGGCAGCCGCTGCTCGGGGCAGGTGCCCAGGACGCGCTTCATCGCGTCGCGCTCGCCGCGGGTGACCCACACCCCGTACTTCTTCTTCACCGCGACCTGCGCGGCCACATAGGTGCAGCGGTACGCCTTGTTGGGCGGCAGCCAGGTCGCCGCGTCCCCGTCGGACTTACGGCGGTTGGCGGCTGAGTCGACGGCGAGGAGGTTGAGCGGATCGTTGGCGAACCGGCGCCGCTTGTCCGCGTCCCACCGCTGCGCGCCCTTCTGCCAGGCGTCGGAGAGCGCGACGATGTGGTCTATGTCGACCTTGCTGCGGCCCCGTACGAAGTCGATGCGGCCACCGGTGTACGGATCGTCGGCGAGCACCCCGGAGGCGACCTTGCAGCCGCCCTCCTTGAAGCGGACGCCGGTGAGGTCGCGCTTGAGTATGTCGTCGCGGGTTCCGCATCCGTTGCCGTCGACGTCGGCCCACGCGCGGCCGAACTTCTCCCGGTCGTAGCCCGTCTTCGGCGCGCGGCCCTTGACGGTGAGGGTGTCCACGGCGGCGAGCGCGGAACCGGCGGGGCCGGGGGCGCCCTCGGCCCCGCCGGAACGGTCGGGAGGCGTCGTACAGCCGGACGTCACGAGGACGGCGGCTGCGGCGAGGGTGGCGGCGAGGGCGGACAGGGGCGGGGTGGTCCGGCGGTAGCTGAGCACGCCGGGATCCTAGCCAGGCAGCCGGCCGGCCACCCTGATGTTCCAGACCCCGCACTCGCTCGACGCGCGGAAACGGCCGGGAGCGCGTAGCGTCGAATGCGCTGTATGTCCCCTTCCGAAGGAGTCAGTGCGCATGGGGATCATGAACAAGCTCAAAGAGATGATGGGCCAGCACCCGGACAAGACCCAGCAGGGGATCGATCGCGCCGGGGACATGGTCGACAAGAGGACCGGCAACAAGTACGCGGACAAGGTCGACCAGGCACAGCAGCAGATGAAGGACAGGCTCGGCAGGAAGGACTCGCCGGAGCAACCGCCTCCGCCGCCGCCTCCCTCCGCCTGACGATCCCGCCCACGACACCTCCGGCCGCGGAGTGCCCCCCGCACTCCGCGGCCGCGGCACGTCCGGGCTTCCCGTTCACGAACGGATCCTCAGATCTTTCCGATGCCCAGGGTGTTCTCGGCCGGGAGCAGTCCGGAGCCGATCACGGCCAGCCAGGGGCCGCCCAGGAGTTCGGCGAGGCGCGTGGTGTCCTCGGGACCGAGGGCGGCCCAAGGGCCGGCGGCCAAAAGGTCCGTACGCAGCTCCACCTCCGCGCGCAGGGCGCGGCCAGCCTCGGTGACCGCGCCCGCCTCGGAGACCGCCGCCGCCTCGGAGACCGCACCGCCCTCCGTGACCCCGCCGGCCTCCGCGGCGAGCAGGCCCCGGGCGGTGAGGCGGTCACGGGCGGCGCTCCATTCGGCGGCGCTCCAGCCACGGCTCTCGAAGGTCTTCTCCGAGGCCGCGCCGACCGCCGCGAAGGAGACCAGGGCCTCCACCGGGTCGAGCCCGGCCGTGAGCAGCGCGGCCACGTGCCCGTCGCCGCGGTGCTCGCGCAGCAGCGTCGCGGCCTGCCAGAGGACCAGGTGCGGGGCGTCGGCCCAGGGCAGTTCGGCGTTGGCGGCCGCCAGGGGCCGTCCGGCGGTCACGGCCGCCTCTGCGGCGCGCCGGGCGAGGGTGGCGGCCTCGGCGAGCTCGGGCCCCTCGACGGTCGTGGCGCCGAGGACCTCGCGGTAGGCCCGGTCCACGGCCCGCAGTCGGGCCGCGAGCACATCGGCGGGCGAGGCCGTGTGCCAGACGGCGGGCACGTACCGGGCGACCATCGACGGGCTGAAGCTGTAGAACGCGGACGCCACCCGCTCCGCCCCGGCCGGGCCGAGGGGCGCGGCGCGCCAGGCGAAGTAGCCGGGCCAGCGCTCCTCGACGCCGTGACCGAGGGCGGCTGCCTCCTCGAAGGCCTCGGGGGCGTAGTAGAGCAGCGCGTGCAGGGGTTCGAGCAGGTGCCACATCTGCCGTACGCGTCCGGGCTCCACGCTCGGTGCGGGCGGGGTCTGCGCGGTCATGGCTTCCTCCTGCGCCTCGGACGTCATCTTGTCGTCGACAAGATTGCTCCCGCCCACCCGAACTTGTCAATGCCTAGATTCGGCGTAGGCTGCTGTCATGAGCAGTCGGCGCACCTACCACCACGGCGACCTGCGGCGGGCCGTCCTGACCGCCGCCCTCGACGTCATCGCCACCGACGGCCCGTCCGCCCTGAGCCTGCGCGACCTGGCCCGCCGCGCGGGCGTCTCGCACGCGGCCCCGGCCCACCACTTCAAGGACCGCGCGGGCCTGCTCACCGCCGTCGCGACCGAGGGCTTCGATCTGCTGGCGGCGGCGCTCGGCGAGGCGGCGGACCTCAAGGACGCTGGCGTGCGGTACGTACGCTTCGCCACCGACCACCCGGCGCACTTCCAGGTGATGTTCCAGCCCGACCTGCACCACGCCGACGACCCGGAGCTGCTCGCCGCCAAGGGGCGCGCGGGCGACCGGCTCCGGGCGGGTGTCGCCGGCCTGCCCGGCGGCGGCACCCCGGGCACGGACCCCCGCCTCGCGGGCGTCGCGGCCTGGTCGCTCGCCCACGGCTTCGCGACACTCCTGCTCAGCCACAACCTCGAAGGGCCGATCGGCGAACGGGACCCCGAGGAGGTCTTCCGCACCCTCGCCCGGCTGCTGTTCGCGGACGACGCCCCTCAACTCCCCGGGGAATAACCGGAGTCGCTCTCCCCTTGGTCACGTACATGACCACCATCACCACCATGACCTTCACGAAGTCCGTACGCCGCACGGCCGTCACCCTCTTAGCGGCAGCCACGCTGACCGCGCTCCCCCTCACCGGAGCCGGAGCTGGAGCTGGAGCTGGAGCCGGAGCCGTCACCGGCGCCACCGCCGTGGCCGCCGTGGCCGCCGAGCAGCGCCACGACGGGCCGTGGCGCGGCGCCTGGGCCACCTCGCCCCAGTACCCCACCGCCCCCTTCACCTCGAACTGGTCGCAGCAGGGCTTCTCGAACCACACGGTCCGCCAGGTGGTCCGGGTCACCACCGGCGGCACCAAGGTCCGTATCGAACTCTCCAACCGCTACGGCACGAAGCCGCTGCGGATCACGGGCGCGACCGTGGCCCGCACCGACAAGGGCGCCTCGGTGAAGGCCGGTTCGGTCCGGCAGCTGTCCTTCGGCAAGGGCCGTTCCGTGACGATCCCGGTCGGCGCCACCGCGTACAGCGACGGTGTGCCGTTCACGGTCGGCGCCCTGGAATCGGTGACGGTCACGCTCTACCTCGCCGAGGAGACCGGCCCCGCCACCTTCCACACCTTCTCCTCCGCCACCAGCTACCGCGCCGACGGCGACCACCGCTCGGACCGCGACGGGACGGCGTTCAAGGAGTCCGGCGACTCCTGGTACTACCTCTCCGGCGTCGAGGTCTCCGGCGGCCAGGCCCCGCGCCGGGACGGCATCGTCACCTTCGGCGACTCGATCACCGACGGCGTCGGCTCCGGCCTGAACGCGAACAACCGTTACCCCGACGAGCTGGCCGAGCGCTTCGCCGCCGCCGGAAAGCCTCGGGGCGTCGTCAACCACGGCATCGCCGGCAACCAGGTCACCAACGACTGGGCTTGGGCGGGCGAGAAGGGCGTCGAGCGCTTCAAGAAGGACGTGCTCACCGAGCCGAACGTGCGCACCGTCATCGTCCTGGAGGGCATCAACGACATCGGCGGAAGCGGCCCGAGCATACCGGGCCAGTCCTCCACCCCCGAGGTGTCCGTCGAGCAGCTCATCGAGGGCCACCGCGAGCTGATCCGCCAGGCCCACGCCAAGGGCCTCAGGATCGTCGGCGCGACGCTGACCCCGATCAAGGGCTCGGTCTACGACAGCACGGTCAACGAGGCCAAGCGCGACGCCGTCAACCACTGGATCCGCACGTCGGGCGCGTATGACGCCGTGGTCGACTTCGACCGCGTCATCGCCGACCCCGGCCACCCGGACCGCATGCTCCCGGCCTTCGACTCGGGCGACCACCTCCACCCGAACGACGCGGGCTACCACGCGATGGCCCAGGCCCTGGACCTCGACGCGCTCTGACGACACAGCCTCGGGGGCCGGCC
This sequence comes from Streptomyces sp. NPDC015346, assembly GCF_043078785.1. Taxonomy (NCBI): domain Bacteria; kingdom Bacillati; phylum Actinomycetota; class Actinomycetes; order Kitasatosporales; family Streptomycetaceae; genus Streptomyces; species Streptomyces sp. NPDC015346. Next base: position 138,666 of record NZ_JBIBTW010000006.1, read on the forward strand.
GCGCACGGCCGGCCCCCGGACCCGTCGCCCGGGGCTACGACCCCAGGATCGTCGTCAGGAACTCGCCCGTCCACGCGAGCAGTTCACGCCCCACCACCGGCTTCCCGCCGATCTTCCCGCTCGTCGGCCGCGGCACCAGGATCTGGTGGACCGCCGGCTTGATGACCGTGCGCGGGTAGAGCCGCTTGAGCCGCAGCTCCTGCGACTCGCGCAACTCCACGGGCGCGAAGCGGATGTTCGGCCCCTGGAGCACGATCTCGCCGACCCCGCAGGCCCGCGCCAGCATCCGCAGACCGGCCACCAGGAGCAGGTTCTCCACCGGCTCGGGCAGCTTGCCGTAGCGGTCGGTGAGCTCCTCCCGTACCGCCTTGATGTCGTCCTCCGAGTTCGCCGAGGCGATGGCGCGGTACGCCTGCAGGCGCAGCCGCTCCCCCGGCGCGTAGTCGTGCGGCACATGGGCGTCGACCGGGAGCTCGATCTTGACCTCCAGGGGTGCCTCCTCCTCGGCGCCCCCTTCCATCTGCGCCCGGTAGTCCGCGACCGCCTCGCCCACCATCCGTACGTACAGGTCGAAACCGACGCCCGCGATGTGACCGGACTGCTCGCCGCCGAGCAGATTGCCCGCGCCGCGGATCTCCAGGTCCTTCATCGCCACGTACATGCCCGCGCCCATCTCGGTGTGCTGGGCGATCGTGGCGAGCCGCTCGTGCGCGGTCTCGGTCAGCGGCTTCTCCGGCGGGTACAGGAAGTACGCGTACCCCCGCTCGCGGCCACGGCCGACCCGGCCGCGCAGCTGGTGCAGCTGCGAGAGGCCGAAGTTGTCGCCGCGCTCCACGATCAGCGTGTTGGCGTTGGAGATGTCGATGCCGGACTCGACGATCGTCGTGGAGACCAGCACGTCGAACTTCTTCTCCCAGAAGTCCACCACCACCTGCTCCAGGGCGCTCTCGCCCATCTGCCCGTGGGCGGTGGCGATCCGGGCCTCCGGGACGATCTCCCGCAGCCGCGCCGCCGCCCGGTCGATCGACTCGACCCGGTTGTGGATGTAGAAGACCTGGCCCTCGCGCAGCAGTTCACGCCGGACGGCCGCGCCGATCTGCTTCTCCTCGTACGGCCCGACGAAGGTGAGGACCGGGTGCCGCTCCTCCGGCGGGGTGGTGATCGTCGACATCTCGCGGATGCCGGTCACCGCCATCTCGAGCGTACGGGGGATGGGGGTGGCCGACATCGTCAGGACGTCGACGTTGGCCCGCAGCTTCTTCAGCTGCTCCTTGTGCTCGACACCGAAACGCTGCTCCTCGTCGACGATGACCAGACCCAGGTCCTTGAACTTCGTCTCGGACGAGAACAGCCGGTGCGTGCCGATGACGATGTCGACCGAACCGTCCCGCAGCCCCTCCAGGGTCGCCTTGGCCTCGCTCTCCGACTGGAAGCGGCTGAGCGCGCGCGTGACGACGGGGAACTGCGAGTACCGCTCCGAGAAGGTCCCGAAGTGCTGCTGCACGAGCAGTGTCGTCGGGACGAGGACGGCGACCTGCTTGCCGTCCTGCACCGCCTTGAAGGCCGCCCGGACCGCGATCTCGGTCTTGCCGTAGCCGACGTCGCCGCAGATCAGCCGGTCCATGGGGACCGTCTTCTCCATGTCCTCCTTCACCTCGGCGATGGTGGACAGCTGGTCCGGCGTCTCCACGTACGGGAAGGCGTCCTCCAGCTCGCGCTGCCAGGGGGTGTCCGGGCCGAAGGCGTGTCCGGGGGCCGCCATACGGGCCGAGTACAGCTTGATCAGGTCGGCGGCGATCTCCTTGACCGCCTTCTTCGCGCGCGCCTTGGTCTTCGTCCAGTCCGCGCCGCCGAGCCGGTGCAGCGTCGGCGCCTCGCCGCCGACGTACTTGGTGACCTGCTCCAGCTGGTCGGTGGGGATGTAGAGCCGGTCGCCGGGCTGGCCGCGCTTGGCCGGCGCGTACTCGACGAGGAGGTACTCGCGGGTGGCGCCCTGCACCGTGCGCTGGACCATCTCGATGTACCGGCCGACGCCGTGCTGCTCGTGCACGATGTAGTCGCCGACCTCCAGGGTCAGCGGGTCGATCGTCTTGCGCCGCTTGGCCGGCATCCGCCGGCCGTCCTTGCCGGCCGCCTTCTGCCCCGACAGGTCCGTCTCGGTCAGGACGGCGAGCTTGAGCGCCGGGTCGACGAAGCCGTAGTCGATCGAGCCGCACGCCACGTGCACGACGGACGGCGAGACCTCCGTCAGGTCGGCGTCGAGGCGGGCCGCGATGCCCTCACCGCCGAGCACCTCGACCGTGCGGGCCGCCGGGCCGTGCGCCTCCGTGACGTAGACCGTGCGCCAGCCGTCGGCCAGCCAGCCCTTGGTGTCGGCGAGCGCGCGGGCGGTGTCGCCGCGGTACGACTCCGGGGCGTGCATCCCGAGCTTGAGCGTGTCCGCGTCGAGCTCCTCGTCGGCGGCGAACGGGGAGACCGACCACCACATCATGTCGAGCTCGCGCGCCCGGTCCCGTACGTCCGCGATGCCCCACAGGGAGGCCGCGTCGACGTCGATCGGGGCCTCGCCACCGCCGGCCGTCGCCGCCCAGGAGGCCTGGAGGAACTCCTGCGAGGTCGCCACCAGGTCGGCGGCCCGGGTGCGGACCCGCTCGGGGTCGCAGACCACGGCCATGGAGCCCTTGGGCAGCACGTCGAGCAGCAGCTCCATGTCGTCGACCAGGACGGGCGCGAGGGACTCCATGCCCTCGACCGCGATCCCCTCGGCGATCTTCCCGAGCAGGTCCCCCAGCTCCGGGTGCGCCTCGGCGAGGGCCCGGGCCTTCTCCCGTACGGAATCGGTCAGCAGCAGCTCACGGCAGGGCGGCGCCCACAGGCCGTGCTCGGCGACTTCGAGGGAGCGCTGGTCGGCGACCTTGAAGTAACGGATCTCCTCGACGTCGTCGCCCCAGAACTCGATCCGGAGCGGGTGCTCCTCCGTGGGCGGGAAGACGTCCAGGATGCCGCCGCGCACGGCGAACTCGCCGCGCTTCTCGACCAGCTCCACCCGGGAGTACGCGGCGGCGGCGAGGCCCTCGACGACCTCGTTCAGGTCCGCCGTCTCCCCACTGCGCAAGGCCACCGGCTCCAGGTCGCCGAGCCCCTTGACCTGCGGCTGGAGCACGGACCGTACGGGGGCGACGACCACGGACACCGGGCCGGCGGCCGGGTCGTCGGCGGAGGGGTGGGCGAGGCGGCGCAGCACGGCGAGGCGGCGGCCGACGGTGTCGGAGCGGGGGGAGAGCCGCTCGTGCGGCAGCGTCTCCCAGGAGGGGTACTCGACGACCGTGTCGGGGTCGAGGAGGCCGCGCAGCGCGGCGGCCAGGTCCTCGGCCTCCCGGCCGGTGGCGGTGACGGCGAGCACCGTACGGCCGGCCTCCCGCGCCAGCGCGGCCACGGCGAACGGCCGCGCGGCCGGCGGGCCGACCAGGTCCACGTGCATGCGGTTGCCGTCGGCGGCGGCCTTCACCGCTTCGGCGAGGGCCGCGTCCTTGACGACGACGTCAAGCAGACCGTGCAGACTCATGGACTTCCATCCCGGGGTGGTCGAGCGGGGCGAACAAGCAACGGCAAACGGGCAAACGGGCAACACGAACAGCCCGACACGTGTGACGGGCCGGGTCGCCCGGCGCGAGACCGGGTGATCCCAGCCTACGACGTGGCCGGCTCACCGGCGCGAGTGAAGGCCTTCACTCGGTGGAGTGAGCGAGCTGAGGGGCTCACGCTCGTCACCCGGGACAAGCACATCCCGCTCTGGACGTGCCGGTCCTCACCGTGTGAGCGCGGGTACGGCCCCGGTGAGCGTCACCGGGGCCGTACCCGCTCCCGTACTGCCATCCGCCGGCCGCCATCCGCGACCGCCGGCCGCTACTCCGTCGCGATGGCGTTCAGGACGTTCATCCGACCCGCGCGGAACGCCGGGACCAGCGCCGCGAACAGTCCCACGAACGCCGAGCCGACGAAGACCGTCATGATCGTCGGCCACGGGATCTCCAGGATCCCGAGCCCCTCCAGGGCCAGCAGCTTCTGGGCCGCCGTGCCCCAGCCCATGCCGAGGCCGAGCCCCAGCAAGGCGCCGAAGAGGGCGATGACCACCGACTCCAGGCGGATCATGCGGCGCAGCTGGCGGCGCGAGAGGCCGATGGCCCGCATCAGGCCGATCTCCCGGGTCCGCTCGACCACCGACAGCGCGAGCGTGTTCACCACCCCAAGCACGGCGACGATGATCGCCAGGGCCAGCAGGCCGTACACGATGTTGAGCAGCTGGCCGACCTGGTCCTTCAGGTCCTGCTTGTAGTCGGCCTGGTTCTGCACCTTGTACTGCGGGTAGGCGGCGAGCGAGTCCTTGAGGGCCGCGTACGCCTCGGTCTCCTTGCCGTCCTCCGCCGTCGCGAACATGATCATGCTCTTGGGGAGCTTGTCGGCCGGCAGGTACCGCGCGGCGGTGGTGATGCCGGTGTACATGGCGCCCTTGTCGACGTTGTTCTCGTCCGAGGTGATCGCCGCGACCGTGAGCTTCGCGCTGTCGCCGCCCTTGAAGGCGACGGTCAGGACGTCGCCGACCTTCACGCCGTGCTCGGTGGCGTAGTCGCTGCCGACGGACATCGCGTTCTCGTCGTACGCCTTCGCGAGGGTGCCCGCGGTGGTGTCCCGGCGCAGGTCCTTCGCGTACGTCGGGTCGGCGGCCACCAGGCCCTTCTTCACGGCCTTGCCGTTCGGGCCGGTGATCGTCGCCTCGACCCACTTGTACTCGGTGACGTGGCTCAGGCCCGGCGACTTCTCCAGGGCGGCCTGCGCCTGCGGCATGATCGGCTGCCCGTTGGTGGACTGGACGATGAAGTCCGCGCCGACCGAGCGGTCCAGCTCCTCGGTGGCCGAGGCGACCATGGACGAGCCGACGACCGACAGGCAGGCGACCAGCGCGAGCCCGATCATCAGGGCGGCGCCGGTGGCTCCCGTACGTCGCGGGTTGCGCAGCGCGTTGCGCTCGGCCATCCGGCCGACCGGGCCGAAGACGCGCAGGACGACGGCGCCGAGGACCCGGACGACCCCGCCCGCGAGGAGCGGTCCGACGACGATGAAGCCGATGAGGGAGAGGACGACGCCGAGGCCGAGCCAGAGGGAGCCGGCCGAGGCCTTCTCGGCCTGGGTCGCGGTCCACAGGGCGGCTGCGCCGCCGGCCGTGAGGAGCGCGCCGAGCCCGCCCCGTACGCGCCCCGCCCGCCCGTCGGCCGGGGTGCCGGCGTCGCGCAGGGCCGCCATCGGGGAGATCCTGCCGGCCCGGCGGGCCGGGATGTACGCGGCGAGGACGGTGACGATCACGCCGAGCAGGAGGCCGACGGTGGGCGTCGTCCAGCGGACGGTCAGGTCGTCGGTGGACAGTTCCATGCCCATGGAGCTCATGAGCTCCATCAGACCGATCGCGAGTCCGACGCCCGCCGCCACGCCGGCGATCGAACCGACGACGCCGAGGAACAGCGCCTCGACGAGCACGGAGCGGTTGACCTGCTTACGGCTGGATCCGATGGCCCGCATGAGGCCGATCTCGCGGGTGCGCTGGGCGACCAGCATGGAGAACGTGTTGACGATGAGGAAGATGCCGACGAGGAAGGCGATCCCGGCGAAGCCGAGCATCGCGTACTTCATGACGTCGAGGAAGCCCGCGACGTCCTCACGGCCCGCGTCCGCGACCTCGGCGGCGGTCTGGAGGGTGTACCCGCCACCGACCGCGGCGACGATGTTCGCCTTCAGGGTCTCGTCGCTGACTCCGGGGGCGGCGTCGGCCGTGATCTGGGTGAAGAGGCCTTCCCTGCCGAGCAGTTCGCGCTGGGCGGTGGCGGTGTCGAAGTAGACGACGGTGGCGCCGGGGTTGGTGACCTTGAAGTCGACGATGCCGGAGATCCGGGCCTTGAAGTCGCCGGTGACGGCGATGGTGCGCAGCTCGTCGCCTATCTTCAGGCCGTGCTTCTCGGCGGTGTCGCCGTCGACCATCACCTCGGTGGGTCCGCGCGGCTCGTGGCCGGAGGCCAGGTCGACCGAACGCAGCTCGTTGGCGGACCAGTTGACGGCGATGGTCGGGGCGCCGCTGGTGGGGCCGACGTTCTTGTTCCGGGCGTCGACCACGGTCACGCTCAGGGAGATGACCGAGCCCTGGGCGGCCTCGACGCCCTCGGCGGCGCGGACCCGCTCCACGAGGGAGGCGGGCAGCGTCTCGGGCCGGCCGGTCTGCGGCGTCTCGTCGTCGACCGCCGCGTCCTTGGGGCTGAGGGTGACGTCGGAGGCGGTGGAGGCGAAGAGCTTGTCGAAGGTGGTGTTCATGGTGTCCGTGAACACCAGGGTGCCGCTGACGAACGCCACGGAGAGCAGGACGGCGACGGCGGAGAGCGCCATGCGGCCCTTGTGCGCGAAGAAGTTGCGCAGCGAGGTCTTGAGCACGGTCATGACGTCCGCCCGCGGCCGTCGAAGTCCTTCATCCGGTCGAGGACGGCGTCGGCGGTGGGCCGGAACATCTCGTCGACGATCCGGCCGTCCGCGAGGTAGAGGACGCGGTCGGCGTGGCTGGCGGCGACGGGGTCGTGGGTGACCATCACGATGGTCTGGCCGAGCTCGTCCACGGACTGCCGCAGGAAGCCCAACACCTCGGCTCCGGCACGGGAGTCGAGGTTGCCGGTCGGCTCGTCGCCGAAGATGATCTCGGGGCGGGCGGCGAGGGCGCGGGCCACGGCGACGCGCTGCTGCTGGCCGCCGGAGAGCTGGGTGGGGCGGTGTCTCAGCCGGTCGGCGAGGCCGACGGTCGACACGACCCGGTCGAGCCAGGCGGCGTCGGGCTTGCGGCCCGCTATGTCCATCGGGAGCGTGATGTTCTCGAGCGCGTTCAGGGTCGGCAGCAGGTTGAACGCCTGGAAGATGAAGCCGATGCGGTCCCGGCGCAGTTGGGTGAGCTTCTTGTCCTTGAGGCCGGTGATCTCGGTCTCGTCGAGGAAGATCTGGCCGCTGGTGACGGTGTCGAGACCGGCGAGGCAGTGCATCAGGGTCGACTTGCCGGACCCCGAGGGGCCCATGATCGCGCTGAACCGCCCCCGGTCGATGTCCACGTCGACGTGGTCGAGCGCGACGACCCGGGTCTCCCCGGCACCGTACGCCTTGACGACCTGCCGCGCCCGCGCGGCGACAGCCGTACTCCCTCCAGTGTCCCCGTGCGCGGGGATGGTCACAGCCGAAGTCACGGTATGTCTCCTATGTGGGTGTTGTGTGTACACGCAGGGGCGCGGTTCAAGCCTTGAGTCTTGGGGAGGCGGGGGCGGGAGGCACTGGTGCGCTTCCCCCTCTTCGCCCGGGGGTTATCCGTAAGCCCAAGTTAAGGACGGCGGGCGGTCCTTCTCCTCCTCCGCCGGGACGAACGGCCCCTGCCCTCTATGGGGGAGGACCCCTTAGGGGTTCTCGTCCTGCGGGTCGAGTGAGAGGCTGTGCCGACGAATTACGTGTACGGCGCATCGGCCGGGGAGAGGGACGACGGGGTGTCCGAGACGACGACGCAGCAGGCCGCGGCGGCGGCCACCACTCCGCGCGGGCGCGGCCCGGTCGTCGCCGGGCTGATGCTCGTGATGGGTCTGACCGCGCTGGACGGCACGGTCGTGTCGACCGCCGTCCCGCAGATCGTGGGAGACCTCGGCGGACTCACCGTGTTCTCCTGGCTGTTCTCCGGCTATCTGCTCGCCGTGACCGTGACACTGCCGGTGTACGGCAAGCTGTGCGACACCTTCGGCCGCAAGCCGGTCCTGATCGCCGGGACCGTCCTCTTCCTCATCGGCTCCCTGCTGTGCGCGGCGGCCTGGAACATGGCCTCGCTCATCGCCTTCCGGATCGTCCAGGGGCTGGGCGGCGGCGCGCTCCAGGGCACGATCCAGACGATCGCGGCGGACCTGTACCCGCTGCGGGAACGCCCCAAGATCCAGGCGAAGCTCTCCTCCGTCTGGGCCACGGCCTCGGTCGCGGGCCCGGCGGCGGGCGGCCTCCTCGCGGGGTACGCCGACTGGCGCTGGATCTTTCTGATCAACCTGCCGGTGGGCCTGGTGGCCCTGTGGCTGGTCGGCCGGTTCCTGGTGGAACCCCGCGGGCGCCCGGCGCCGAAGAACTCCCGGCCGGGTGGGGCGGCGGAGACGGGCAGGCCCGCGGTCGACTGGGCCGGCGCGGTGACCATCTTCGCGACCGGCGCCCTGCTCCTCACCGCGCTCGTCCAGGGCGGGGTCGCCTGGCCCTGGCTGTCCGCGCCCTCCCTGGGCCTGTTCGGCACCGCGTTCGCGCTCGCCGGCGTGACCGTCCTCGTCGAGCGCCGTGCGGCCGAACCGATCATCCCCGGCTGGATCTGGCGCCGCCGCACGATCGCCGCGGTCAACCTGGCCCTCGGCGCGCTCGGCCTGCTGATGGTGGCTCCCACGGTCTTCCTGCCCACCTACGCCCAGGCCGTCCTCGGACTCGGCCCGATAGCCGCAGGCTTCGTCCTCTCCGCGATGACCCTGAGCTGGCCGGTGACGGCGGCCTTCTCCAACCGGGTCTACACCCGCATCGGCTTCCGCCTCACCGCCGTCGTCGGCATCACCCTCGCGCTGCTGGTCCTGCTCGCCTTCCCCCTGCTCCCCTTCCCCGGCGAGCCCTGGCAGCCGGCGCTCCTCATGCTGCTGCTCGGCGGCGCGCTCGGCTTCTTCCAGCTCCCGCTCATCGTCGGGGTCCAGTCGACCGTCCCGTACGAGGAACGCGGCACCACGACCGCGTCCGTCCTCTTCTGCCGCCAGGTCGGCCAGAGCGTCGGCGCGGCCCTCTTCGGTGCCGTCGCCAACGGCGTCCTCGCCGCCCACCTCGGCGGCGGCACCCACCTGGACTCCCTGGCGTACGCCCTGGACCACGCCGACGACGGTCTGCGCCGAGCGGTCGACGCGGCCGTCGACCACATCTTCCTCGGCGCGGCGGGCGCGGCGGCCCTGGCCCTGCTGGTGCTGCTCATCGTGGCGCCGCGCCGCTTCCCCGTCCTCGAGGAGGAGGGGGAGCGGCGCGGCGGGGAGTGACGGTTCAGAACCCGGCTCAGAACACCGGGGCTCAGAAGACCTCGTCGTAGCGGTCGCCCACGTAGCTGTAGACCTGCGCCCAGACGCGCGGCGCGAAGGGGGCGCTCGCGTCACCCGTACCCCGGTAGAGGTACGTGGAGCCGTCGGGGCCGTACGCGTACAGGTCGGGCTTTCCGTCCTTGTTCGCGTCGCCGATGCCGACGAGGCGCGTGTACGCGTTCCAGCCGCCGCCGAGACGCACGCGGCTCGCGAACGTGCCGTCGCCCTTGCCCGGGTACAGCCACAGCACGCCGTCCTTGTCGCGGGCGAGGAGGTCGCCCGCAGGAGCGCCGCCCACGTTGCCGACGGCGGTGATCTGGTTGTAGATACCCCAGCCCCAGCCGATCTTCTTGCGCGGCTCGTAGAGGGACGTGTCCGAGCCGACGCCCTTGTACAGCCACAGGTCGCCCGCCTTGTCGAAGGCGACCAGGTCCGCCCGGCCCTCGCCGGTCAGGTCACTGCCGCCGGCGAGCTGGTCGTAGGTGTTCCAGCCCCCGCCGAGCGGCGTCCGGCTTTCGAGGGGCGTCCGGCCGAGGCCGGTACCCCTGAAGAGCCACAGGCCCCCGTTGAGGTCCCGGGCGATCGTGTCGGGCGCGGTCGAGCCCGACACGTCACCGACCGACTCGATCCGGTCGTAGATCCCCCAACCGCTGTCGACCTCGCGGGCCTCACCGTAGATGCCTCCGCCCGTACCGTCGGAGGTGTCGGCCTTCCACAGGCGACCCTCCTTGTCCCGCGCGAAGATGTCCGGAGTGCCGTTGTCGCTGTAGTCGTGCGACGCCGGCTTGCGGACGACGGTGAGCGTGCCGGTCTCCCGGACCCGGCGGGCGGAGGTGTCGGTCGGGAAGACCTCCAGCTGCCAGGTGTACTCGCCGTTGGGCGCGACGGACGTCGAGAGCCCCTGGAACTCGCCGCGCCAGGTCCAGCCGACCGTGGCGGCCCCCGACTCGGCGACAGCGCCTGCCGGTGTCCAGGAGTGGTAGACCGACTCGCCCGTCAGCTTGTGCGTCAGCGTGAGCGAGACCTTCGCGTTGCCGTGCGAGAGCCGCCACTTCAGGTCCACGCCGCTGCTGCGGTCGAAGTCGACGACCTGCGGGACCTCCGAGCCGAGCACGGCGGTGATCGGATCACCCGGGGCGCTGACGAGCTCGGCGGTGGGCCGGCCGTCCGCGCCGGGCGCGATCCGGTACAGGCCCTCGCCCCGGTCCGCCGTGCCGCCGCGTACCAGCAGCGTGCCGTTCGGCCCCGGCACGAGCGACGACACCCGGTCCATGAGCCGCACCGACGCCCCGGAGTCGGTGAGGGAGCGGGCGACGAGCGACCCGTCCAGCGGGTCGACGCTCCCCGGCGAGGTCGCTAGCCCGGACACCAGCCAGTCGCCGACCAGGCCGAAGCGCTCGTTGTAGCCGGTGCTGCGCAGCGGGAACCGCTGGGTCTCGGTGGATCCCCGCTTCGCGACGACGATCCCGAGCGGGCTCTCCTCCGGCCACGCCAGGTGGGTGGCCGACACGGCGCCCGACACGAGCTGCCGGCCCGTGGTGGGGTACGTGTCCGTGACCGCGCCGGCCGTGACGTCCACGGCCACACGGTGGATCACGCGGGCTTCCGTGGTGCCGGAGAAAGCGGTCAGGGCGGCGGTGCCGGACGAGCCGGCCGTCATGGAGAAGCCCACCATCCCCTCGGGCAGACCGGTCACCACCCGGTCGCTCACCCCCTCGCCGGTCCTGCTGACGAGGTGGGCCTCCAGCGTCCCGTCGGTCTTCTTGACGGCCACCACGAGGACGGCGCCCACGTTCCCCCGGTAGGTGTAGTTCGCCCCCAGCTGGTTCAGATCGATCTCGACCGGTGCCGCGCCGGTGGCCATGTCGTGCACCTTGACGACCCGCCACTGCGTCGGGTTCGTGGCCTGATCACCCGTCACCACGACGTCGGAACCGCCTCCGCGCACCGCCTCCGCGCCCACCGGCAGCGAGGTCGACGACGCTCCGGCGTAAGGGGTCCACCACGTCCGGGAGTACTCCCCGTACTTCCGTGTCAGAAATCCGCTCTCACCCGCACTGACCAGCGCGGAACTCAGCGGAAACGTCACGGCGGTCTGCTGCTCGTCCGCCGCGAACGCTCCCACGGGCGCGGCGGCTGCCGGCACGGCCAGGACGCCCCCCGTCGCGGCGAGAACGGCCGCGACCGCCACGGCCGTCAGACGGCGGCCGGGTACACGCACATGCTTCATGATCTTCCCTCCCCTTGAGGCGAGGAGACTACCGCCGGGCATCCGCCGTCAGTCGGCGGGGTCCTCCGCTCCCGGGCCCTCCGGCTCCGCGTCCCCGGCCCGGTCCGCAGCCCGGTCCCTGGCCTGGTCCGTGGCCCGGTCCGTGGCCCGTTTCCGGTCCGTGTCCGGCTCCGTAGCCGTCGTACGGCCCGTCAGGGAGGCGAGGCCCGCGCGGATGTGGGTCATGTGGGCGTGGATCGCCTCGCGGGCCTCCTCGTGCTCCCGCAGGACGCGCTGCGTCGCACGCTCCGTCCGCTCCTCGTGCATCCGTGCCTCCGCCAGCAGCTCCGCGGCCCGGGCCTCGGCGTCCTCCTGGGCGTGGCGGGCCTGCTCCTCCGTCTCGGCGAGGGCGCGGCGGGACTCCGCGAGGCCGGACTGGGCACGGGCGTACAGCTTCTCGTACAGCTCCTCCTGCTCCGCCATCCGGGCCACCGTCGCCCGTTCGGCCTCCTCCCGCAGGGCCGCTTGCTCCTCGCGCTGGGCCCGCAGGAGCGCGGCCGCCCTGCGGGCCGTCTCCTCGAAGTCCTCCCGCGCCCCGGCCAGCTGCTCCTTCGTCTCCCTGCGGGCCGCCCCCCGGACCGACGCGGCCTCGGCCTCGGCCGCCTCCAGGGTCTTACGGGCCGCTGCCTCCGCCTCCGCCCGGAGCCGTTCGGCGTACGCCCGCGCCGCCTTCGCGGCCTCCGCTCCCGCGCGCTGCGCCGCCTGCGCGAGGTCATGCGCCCGTGCCTCGGCGGCCCGTACGAGGGACTCGTCCTCCGCCTCGGCGAGTTCCAGGATCTTCTGCGCCCGCTCGCCCAGCGACTCGTACCGCTGCGGGGCGAGCGCGGCGACGACCTCCCGCAGCCGGACGGCCTCCGCCTCCATCTCCTTGGCCAGGACGGTCAGCCGCGCGGCCCGCTCCCAGGCCGCGTCCCGCTCCTCGGAGAGCGCGGCGAGGTAGCGGTCGACCTGTTCCGGTCGGTACCCGCGGGCCCGTCCGACAGCGAAACTCATCCTGACGCCCCTTCCGTCATGCCTCGAACATCAAGGATGCGGCATCAGACCGGACAAAAGGCGTCTGATGTGTACGACACGTCAGACGCCTTTTGTCACAGAGGAACAGAATCGGTCAGAGCAGGCCGTCCCACATCTGCTCCAGCAGCACCGACCACCAGTTCTCCGGCGACGCGAGCGCCGCCGGGTCCAGCATCGCGAGCTGCGCCTGGAAGTCGACCGTCCAGCGGCCCGCCTGCTCCGGGTTGAGCCCGAACCGCAGCCGCCACATCCGCCCCAGCAGCGCCATCGAACGCGTGAACTCCGGCAGCCCGCTGTTCACGAACTGCGGCGGCACCGGCTGCCCGCCCGGACCGGCCTCGACCGGTACGGCCACGATGTGCGCGGTCCCGTACTGGACGCAGATCGCCCGCCCGAAGTCCGAGCCGATCACCAGGTACGACCCCGCGTCCGAGGCCGGCTGGACCTGCCGCTGCGCCGCCAGCTCGGCCAGCGTCGGAACGACCGGCTGAGCCGGCTGCGCCCAGAAGAACGGCCCGAAGTCGGCCGGCAGACCCGCCCACACGAGCGTCAGCGCGACCAGCTCCGGCACGCCCTGCCGGGACACGGCCCGCTGGTCGAACCGGCAGATCCCCGGACCGAACGCACCGGCCAGCTCCTGCGCGATCCCCTCCGGGGGAATCGGCGGCGCCGGCTGCACCTGCGGCAGCGGCGCCCGCACCGGCGCGGGACGCGCCGGGCCGTCCGCGACCTGATGCAACTCGCCCTGGTGGGTGAGCAGTTGCCGCATACCCTGCTGACGGCCCGCGTGATCCTTGCCGTACGGCGCGATGTTGGTGATCCGCGCCTGCGGCCAGGTCTCCCGGATCATCCGCGCGCAGTAACCGCCGGGCAGCTCACAGGACTCCAACTCCGTATGCAGTTCGAGCACCTGCTGCGGCGGCACGTTCATGGCGCGCAGCTCGTGCAGGATCTGCCACTCCGGGTGCGGAGTACCGGGAGCGGAGCGCCGGATGATCTGGGCCTCGGAACCGTCGGGCGCGCGGTAGCGCAGGACGGCCTGGTAGCCGGGACCGACCGTCGGCTGCCCGGCCGGCTGCTGCGGGTACCCGTACGCCGGCGGCGGAGTGCCCGGCACGGACGGCGGCGGCACCGGCGGTCCCGGAGGACCACCAGGACCGGGGTGCGCCAGCATCGTCGCCGCGTGGTGCACCCCACCGGGCGGCGTCCCGGGCGCACCCGGCGGACCGGGCGGCGCCGGCGGCCCACCCGGACCCGGGTGGGCCAGCATCGTCGCGGCATGCTCGACCCCACGGGGCGGCGTCCCGGGCGCACCGGGCATACCCGGCGGCGCGGGCGGCGGCGGAGGCGCACCGGGGCCACCCTGGCTCGGGTGCGCGAGCATGGTCGCGGCCTGGTGCACGGGCTGCGGAGGCCCGGGCGGACCGGGCGGACCGGGCGGATTCGGCGCACCGGCCGGCTGAGGGCCATCGGGGCCGAGCTGCGCCACCAGCTGGGTCCGTACGTAACCTCCCGCGGGCGTCCCGGGAGCACCGGGCGCCTGCGGCGGCGGGGGCGGATTGGCCCCGGCACCCCGCGCGCCCCGCGGCGGCAGTACGGCCTTGCTCGTGGCGGCGTCCGCGATGTCCCCGGCCCGGGACCCACCCGGCGCGGGCGGCGGAGTCGCACCCCCACCGGGCGCCGAGGGGGCACCCGGTGCCGAAGGAACGCCAGGAGCCGAAGGAACGCCGGGAACGCCGGGAGCCGAAGGGGCGCCGGGAACACCGGGAGCCGACGGAACGCCCGGTGCCGACGGCGCCCCCGCCCCACCCAGGGACGCCGGACCGGAACCGCCGCCCGTACCGCCCATACCCCCCGTACCGCCCGGAGCCGAGCCAGCCCCACCCGGCGGCGGCGCGTTCGGGTCGAGCCTCGGGGCCACCGCCGTCGGCGGCAGCGCGCTGCCACCCGACATCAGCGCCGTCGGCGCGTCCGCACCCACCACCGGGAGCGGAGTGTCCTCGTCGTCCGCGCCCGACAGCGGCGGCGCGAAGACCGTCGCCGGCAGCGGTACGGACCCCTCCGCACCGCCCGAGCTCGCGTTCGCGTCCGCCCACGGGCTGCTCGAAGGACTCGGGCTCTGCGGACTCCCCGGACTCTCCGGGGCCTGGGGACTCCTCGCCGGCACACCGTCCGACGCCGTCGGCTCGTAATCGGCCGCCACCTCCGGCGTCGACGAACTCCCGCCCGCCTGCGAGGCGTTCGGCCCCTTGGGCGGCAGACCCAACTTGTCCGCCGCGTCCTGCAACCACTCCGGCGGACTCAACAGGAACGACGTCGCGTTCAGATCGACCCGCTGCGGAGGCGTCGACGCCCCCGCCCCCGGCGCCTCGTCCGAGACCCCGTACTCCTCCTCGTACCGCCGGATCACCTCACCCACCGGCAGCCCCGGCCACAGCGTCGCCTCGCCGCTGTCCCGGGCGATGACCAGCCGCTGGCGGCCGCCGTCCGACCTCGGGCCCTCCTCGCGGTCCTCCGCCCACACGACGAAGCCCAGCTCGAACTCCCGTACCCGCACCTCGCGGTGGTGGTACGCGGGCACGTCACCGTTGATCCACTCCTCGGCGCGCTCCTGCGCCTGCGCGAACGTCACCACAGCCAGTTCACTCCCCCACCGGGACCACGGGCACAGCGCGCGCGAAGCCGCCGTCCACCATCAGGTTCGCCACCGTCTCCAGCTCCGGCGGATTGCCGGCGAGCCGCTGCAGGAACGCGTCGAAGTCCTCACCGCACGGAAGCAGCAGCCGGTCCACGCGCTCGTTCACACTCCACCCGTCCTGATCCCGCGCGTCGTCGTACGCGCAGAACCACACCGAACCGATGCCCTCGCCCTTCACCTTCACCGCGAGGATCCCGCCCTGCACGAACGCGACGCCCAGGTAGTCCTTCGTCAGATGGTCGCGCAGGCACTTGTTGACGTAGACGAGGTCGTTGACCCCCGCCTCCTCGCGCACCGTGAAGAACGGCTGGTCCACCAGAAGGCCCAGCTCCGCGTCGAGCGCGGCGCCCACCGGCGCACACCCGCCCGCCGCCTTCAGGAAGGAGCGGTACGCACCCGGGAGGCGGTAACCGAGATCCTCCTCCACGCCGAGCAGCTGCTGCTCACTCACCGACATCCGGCCCTTCGGCAACCCGAAGTGCGCCGGCCGCGTCTCCTGCAGCGGCCGCGTGCCCCGCTTCGACTGGTCGACGGCGGCGGTCGCGACCCCACCGTGGTGCCGCAGCAACGCCTTCACCTCGACCGGAACGAGCTCCATCCGACGGCCGCCCACCACGTGGTGCCACGTCCAGCCGTGCGGAGTGGCCACCGCCGGGATCGTGTCCCACAGCTCATGACCCGTCGCCGCGAGGGCCGCGTTCGCCGAGACGTAGTCCGTCAGCCGCAGCTCGTCCACACCGAACCCCTCGGGCGGATCCGCGATCTCCGCCGCCGCCCGCGCGTACGGTGAGAAGTCCGGGTAGCCCTGCTCGTCCACCCGCACCCCTCTGGGATGCCGGGAGGCCCGGACCGGGTCCGGGAAGTGCACGACCTGCCCGGCGTAAGCCGCGTTCGGTGGCGCGGCGTGCTGCCCGAGCCGACCTGTCGTCATGGCGGTTGCCCCCTGCGCTGGCTGCTGGCTGATTCCGCACAGCCTATGCGCTGCCACAAGCCCGCCACCCGGCCCGATACCGCCACCGACGCCTCTACCACCACTCACTGTGACCAACTGTCACGAGCGGATGACACACCGGCGATAGTTACGACACACCGACCGCCCGTTTCAGGTACCCCGCTTCCACATGAGGCGTCCCATTTGGCAGTCTGTTCCCGCAACTCGGGGGATTGCAGGAGGGGAAGACACGCACCATGTACGCAGCACCGACGCCCACGCAGGGTGACCCACGCCTCAACTGGAGCAGCACCGAGCCCAGCCGCGCCCCGTTACTGCGCTTCCGCCGCGACGGGATCCTGCCCACCGTCGGCGCCGCGCTCTCCGTACGCGGCGAAACCCTCACCTGCACCGCGGGCCGCGGCGACCAGCCTCCGGCACTGCACCCCCTCGTCCAGGACTTCCTGGACACCCTCACCAGCGGCCAGCGCGAACGCTTCACCGGCCGCTGCCCCGAGGCGATCCTGCTCTCCCGCCACCTGACCGCCACCGACGCCGGACGCTCCAAGCGCGCCCAGCGCAAACCACTCACCCACGGCGAGGCGCGCCGCTCGCTCAAGCACTCCAAGCTCACCGCGCGCCGCATCCGCGAGGACGGCGACCCCCTGCACGGCAGCTACGCGGCACCCTGCCGCTCCTGTACGGCGATGCTCGCCCACTTCGGTGTCCGCACCGTCGACCCCACCTCGACTGTCGAGAACGGCTGACCGCACCTTCATGCCCGACCACCTGAGCACCACCCGCTTCCCGGTCAACATCGACGCCTCCCTCCGCGAGGCGGGATGGCAGCCGGGCCGCTGGGACATCAAACTCGCCGAACAGTGGGCCGACGCACTCCGCGCCCACGTCTCCCCCGGCGGCCACCGGCACAGCGTCTTCCCGGCCGCCGTCGAGGCCTGGGCCGAGTTCGGCGGCCTGCGCGTCACGGCGCCCGGCGCGGGCCGGCACATCGCGCCCGCGACCGTACGCTTCGACCCGCTGGCCGGCCTGCACCTCGCCCGCACCCTCGCGGACCTCGGACGCGCGCTCGACACCGAGATCGCCCCGCTCGGCGAGGAGGGCGAACACAGCGCGGTCCTCGCGATCGACATGGAGGGCCGGATCTACAGCCTCGACCACACGGGCGACTGGTTCCTCGGCCACGACATCGACGCGGCGCTCTCGACCCTGATCACCGGCACCCAGCCGACCCGCCTGATCACCGGCTGAGCGCCGGCTGGGCGCCGGCCTCATCACCGGCTGATCACACGTCCCGCTCGCCCACCGGCAGCACGGCCGACACCCGGAACCCACCGGCGTCCGTCGGCCCGGACACGAACACACCACCGAGACGGGTCACCCGCTCCCGCATGCCCACCAGACCGTTCCCGCCACTCGGCAGATGGGCGTCGGTCGCCGCCGCGTCCGACGGACCGTTCTCCACCTGCATGGCGACCTCCGCCTCCCGATGGGCGAGGCGGACGACCACCTTGGCGCCGGCCGCGTGCTTGTGCACGTTCGTCAGCGCCTCCTGCACCACCCGGTACGCGGTCTGCTCGACCTCCGCCGCATAGCCCCGTGCCTCGCCGACGACGACCAGCTCCACGACCGTCCCCGCCTGCCGGGACTGCTCGACCAACTCCTCCAGAGCGCCCAGACACGGCCCGTCCCCGGAGGCCGCCTCCGCCGCCGCGGCGGCCGCGAGACCGACCGCCGCCAACGGCACCTCCGCCGGCTCCGGAGCGACCTCCTCCCGCAGCACCCCCAGCATCTGCCGCAACTCGGTCAGCGCCTGCCGCCCCATGTCACCCACCAGTGCGGCGTTCTTCACGGCCTTCTGCGGATCCTTCAACGCCACCGCCTGCAACGCCGCCGCGTGCACCACCATCAACGACACCCGGTGCGCGACCACGTCATGCATCTCCCGCGCGATCCGGGTCCGCTCCTCCTGCCGCGCCCACTGCGCCCGCTGCTCGGCCCGGTCCGCGAGCAGACTCAGCTCCTGCTCCAGACTGTCGGCGCGCTCGCGCAGACTCTCCATGAGCCGGCGCCGAGCCCCTATGTAGAGGCCGAAGAGGAGGGGAGGCGCGTTGAGCCCGAGCGTCATGAAGAGCGAGACGACGGGCACGTACCAGCCACTGGGATCGAAGTCGCGCTGGTCGACGTCGGCCTGCGCGACGTCCTGGCGCAGCCGCACCACGGTCACGATGAACACGGCGACCGTCGACATCCCGGCCAGGGCGGCGGTGAACCGCCGGGGCACCTCGGAGGCGGCGAGCGTGTAGAGCCCGACGATCCCCATCAGGAAGCCCATCTCGGCGGGCGTGACGGCGATCGAGACGAGAACGACGGTGATCGGCCACCGCCGCCGCACGACCAGCACGGCCCCGACGACCAGCCCGAACAGCACCCCTACGGGCACGGGCAACGACGCCTTCTCGGCGAACCCGGCCCCCTCGATCCCGCACTCGAGCGCGGACACCACGCCGAGCCCGACATCGAGCACGGCACTGCGCCGTCTCCCCCACCACCACCATCCCCGGGCACCCATGCCCGCCGCGTCCTGATGTGCCCCCGTTGTGGTCATGCCTCCCAGCCTACGGTCGCCCGCCAGCCCTTTTCCGTCGACCGCCCGAGCTCCGCACGAGGCGCGTCAACCTCATGCGTACACCCGTCCCTCGAACTACTGAATCGCCCACGCTTTCGACCCGGACGTCCGCATTCCGGACGGCGGTGTTCCCATGACACCCGAAACAAGTCGATACGCCGACTTCGAGACCCTCCGCGACCAGGCCATCGCCTTACGCCGCGAGGGCCTCAGCCTCCGCCAGATCCGCGACCGCCTGCAGATCTACAACAACGACCTCCTCAACCGCCTGGTGAAGGGAGAACCCCCACCGGACTGGACGAAGCGCCCTCGCGCCAAGGACGACCTCCGGGACCGAGCCCGCGAGCTGCGCCTCCAGGGCATGACCTACGACCAGATCCAGGTCGAGCTGGGCTGCTCCAAGAGCTCGATCTCGCTGTGGGTACGAGACCTCCCGAAGCCGGAGCGGACGCGCACCCGCGAGGAGGCGTCGGCGATCGCCCGCAAGGGGTGGGCGATCACGCTCCAGCGCCGCGAGGAGGAGCGCCGTCGAGTCAAACAGGCGGCGGCACGCTCGGTCGGTGATCTGTCAGAGCGTGAATTGTTCCTGCTGGGTGTGGCCCTGTACTGGTCCGAAGGAACCAAGGACAAACCTCACGCCCGCCGTGAGCGGGTGGCGTTCGTCAACAGCGACCCGGACATGGTCATGCTGTTCATTGCCTGGCTCGACCTCCTCGGCATCGACCGGGCGCGGCACACGTACCACCTCATGATCCACGAGAGCGCCGACGTCGCGTCGGCGGAGAAGTACTGGTGCGATCTCATCGGCGCCGACATCAAGAGCTTCGGCAAGACGACGCTCAAGCGCCACAACCCCAAGACCATCCGCAAGAACGTGGGTGACGGGTACCACGGATGCCTCGTGATCCACATTCGCAAAAGCGCTGATCTCTACCGTCGCATCGAGGGTGCGTGGTGCGGCATAGTAGGGGCTGCATCCGCGACCGTCCTGCGAAATCGGACATAGCGGTAATCCCGGGTCGTCTAAGGGCAAGACGTCAGATTTTGGTTCTGATCATGGGGGTTCGAGTCCTCCCCCGGGAGCAGCCATGCTCGGTTCGGGTCCTGACCTACCTGGTCAGGACCCGCACTCGTTTCCGCTCCGAAACCCCCCGGTATCCTGCGGGTGTCCACCACCCGAAGCCGAAGGGCATTCCCGTGAGCGCCAACCGCCCGGCAGCCGTCGTCGTCCTCGCAGCGGGTGAGGGCACCCGCATGAAGTCGAAGACCCCCAAGGTCCTGCACGAAATCGCCGGGCGCTCGCTCGTCGGACACGTCGTGTCCGCCGCGCGCGAGCTGGAGCCCGAGCACCTCGTCGTGGTCGTCGGGCACGCCCGCGAGCAGGTCACCGCCCATCTCGACACCCACTACGCCGGCACCCGCACCGCCGTCCAGGCCGAGCAGAACGGCACCGGGCACGCCGTCCGCATGGGCCTCGAGGAGCTCGGTCAGGCCCCCGACGGCACCGTGGTCGTGGTCTGCGGCGACACTCCGCTGCTCTCCGGCGAGACGCTGCGCTCCCTCGCCGCCACCCACGCGGCCGACGGCAACGCCGTCACCGTGCTGACCGCCGAGGTGCCGGACTCGACCGGCTACGGCCGGATCGTGCGGGACGCCGCCACCGGCGCCGTCACCGCGATCGTGGAGCACAAGGACGCCTCCGACGAGCAGCGCGCGATCCGGGAGATCAACTCCGGGGTGTTCGCCTTCGACGGGCGGCTGCTCGCCGACGCGCTCGGCAAGGTGCGGACGGACAACAGCCAGGGCGAGGAGTACCTCACCGACGTGCTGTCGATCCTCCGCGAGGCCGGCCACCGGGTCGGCGCCTCGGTCGCCGGTGACCACCGCGAGATCCTCGGCATCAACAACCGGGTGCAGCTCGCCGAGGCCCGCGCCCTGCTGAACCAGCGCCTGCTGGAGCGGGCGATGACGGCCGGTGTCACGGTCGTCGACCCGTCCTCCGTCCTGGTCGACGTGACGGTGACGTTCGAGCCTGACGCCGTGATCC
Organism: Streptomyces sp. NPDC015346; assembly: GCF_043078785.1. Taxonomy (NCBI): domain Bacteria; kingdom Bacillati; phylum Actinomycetota; class Actinomycetes; order Kitasatosporales; family Streptomycetaceae; genus Streptomyces; species Streptomyces sp. NPDC015346. Next base: position 159,412 of record NZ_JBIBTW010000006.1, read on the forward strand.
ACCCGGGTACGCAGCTGCTCGGGTCCACCCACATCGGCGAGGACGCCGAGGTCGGTCCGAACACACGCCTGAAGGACACGACGGTCGGCAGGGGTGCCCGGGTGGACAACACCGTCGCGGACTCGGCCGTGATCGGCGAGAGCGCGTCCGTGGGCCCGTACGCCTACCTCCGTCCGGGCACGACGCTCGGGCTGAAGGCCAAGGCGGGCACGTACGTGGAGATGAAGAACGCGACGATCGGCGAGGGCACGAAGGTCCCGCACCTCTCCTACGTGGGCGATGCCACCATCGGCGAGTACACGAACATCGGCGCGGCGAGCGTCTTCGTGAACTACGACGGTGAGGCGAAGCACCACACGACGATCGGGTCCCACTGCCGGACCGGGTCGGACAACATGTTTGTGGCACCCATCACGATCGGGGACGGTGCGTACACCGCCGCGGGGTCGGTCATCACCAAGGACGTCCCGGCCGGTTCGCTCGCCGTCGCCCGGGGCCAGCAGCGGAATATCGAGGGTTGGGTGGCCCGGAAGCGGCCTGGGAGCGCCGCCGCGCAGGCCGCTCAGGTGGCCGCGGAGGGGTCCGCCGGCGAAAGCTGACCGGAAACGGGTACGTCGAACTCGGCGTACCGTGATACGTGCACACAAATTCGGCTGGCTCGCACGCGCGCACGAAAGCTCGTTGATCGCGGCCAGAGAACACGTCTGAGGAGACAGTGCTGTGACCGGGATCAAGACGACCGGCGAGAAGAAGCTGATGCTCTTCTCCGGCCGCGCCCACCCCGAGCTGGCCGAGGAGGTCGCGCACCAGCTGGGTGTCGGCCTCGTGCCGACCAAGGCTTTCGACTTCGCGAACGGTGAGATCTACGTCCGTTTCCAGGAGTCGGCGCGGGGCGCGGACTGCTTCCTGATCCAGAGCCACACGGCTCCGATCAATAAGTGGATCATGGAGCAGTTGATCATGATCGATGCTCTGAAGCGGGCTTCCGCTCGGAGCATCACCGTGATCATTCCGTCGTACGGGTATGCCCGTCAGGACAAGAAGCACCGCGGCCGGGAGCCGATCTCGGCCCGTCTCGTCGCCGACATGCTGAAGTGCGCGGGTGCCGACCGGATCCTCACGGTCGATCTGCACACGGACCAGATCCAGGGCTTCTTCGACGGTCCGGTGGATCATCTGTCGGCGCTGCCGGTGCTGGCGGACTACGTGGGTGCGAAGGTCGACCGGAACAAGCTGACGATCGTCTCCCCGGACGCGGGTCGTGTGCGGGTGGCGGACCGGTGGTGCGACCGTCTGGACGCGCCGCTGGCGATCGTGCACAAGCGGCGCGACAAGGACGTCGCGAACCAGGTGACCGTTCACGAGGTCGTCGGTGACGTGAAGGGCCGGGTCTGTGTCCTGGTCGACGACATGGTGGACACGGGTGGCACGATCTGCGCCGCGGCCGACGCGCTCTTCGCGCACGGTGCGGAGGACGTGATCGTGACGGCGACGCACGGCATCCTGTCGGGGCCGGCCGCGGACCGTCTGAAGAACTCGAAGGTGAGCGAGTTCGTGTTCACGGACACGCTGCCGGTGCCGAGCTCGCTGGAGCTGGACAAGATCACGGTGCTGTCGATCGCGCCGACGATCGCCCGCGCGGTGCGCGAGGTGTTCGAGGACGGTTCGGTGACGAGCCTCTTCGAGGAGCAGTAAGCAGACAGCTGGTACGAGTGGAGGGCCGTTTCCCCAGCGGGGAGGCGGCCCTCCGCTCGTACGGCGCCCGCCCCGGGTGATCGATTGGGCCGGTCGAGGGGCGGCGGGTAGACTGCCGAAGTTGCTCGGCGAGGGAGGCCGTACCGGTGAGGTGCGGCGGTCCGTTATCGACGCGCTCTTCGTAGCAGGCCAGTCGTGGCCGGGTAGCCGACACTGTCCGTTTTCTGCTTACGAGGAGTGCATATGTCGTCCGAGGTCAAGCTCGCGACCGAGACCCGCACCGAGTTCGGCAAGGGCGCTGCCCGCCGTATCCGTCGCGCCAACAAGGTTCCCGGCGTCGTCTACGGCCACGGTGCCGAGCCGGTCCACGTCACCCTGCCGGGCCACGAGCTGCTGCTCGCCCTGCGTACCCCGAACGTCCTGCTGTCCCTGGACATCGAGGGCAAGACCGAGCTCGCCATCCCGAAGGCCGTGCAGCGCGACCCGCTGAAGGGCTTCCTGGAGCACGTCGACCTGCTTCTCGTCCGCCGTGGCGAGAAGGTCACCGTCGAGATCGTCGTCGAGACCGAGGGTGAGCTGGCCCCGGGCAGCTTCCTGGTCGAGAACGTGCTGAACACGCTCTCCGTCGAGGCCGAGGCCACCCACATCCCCGAGTCCGTCACGGTCTCGATCGCGGGCCTGGAGGCCGGTGACTCGATCCACGCCAAGGACATCGCGCTGCCGAACGGCACCACCCTGGTGACGGACCCCGAGGCCGTCGTCATCCAGATCCTGGCCGCCCAGGCCGAGGAGCCGGCCGCCGAGGGTGAGACCGAGGGCGCCGAGGCCTGAGCCGTAGGCTCTGCCTGACGTGACGGGGTGACGGGCCGCGACGGCGGCCCGCCACCCCGTTTCTCTGTACGCACACGAGGAGACGTGACGCACATGACGGACGACGCGAACGCCCCCTGGCTGATCGTCGGTCTCGGCAACCCCGGTCCCGAGTACGCCGCCAACCGCCACAACGTGGGTTTCATGGTCGTGGACCTGCTCGCCGACCGTATCGGCGGGAAGTTCAAGCGGGCGCAGAAGGCGCAGGCGCAGGTCGTCGAGGGGCGCCTCGGGCCGCCGGGGCCGGCGAGCCGCCGGGTGATCCTCGCGAAGCCGATGTCGTACATGAACCTCTCGGGCGGTCCGGTGACGGCGCTGCGCGACTTCTACAAGGTGCCGACGGCGCACGTGGTGGCGATCCACGACGAGCTGGACATCGACTACGGCGTGCTGCGGCTGAAGATCGGTGGCGGCGACAACGGCCACAACGGTCTGAAGTCGATGACCAAGGCGATGGGTGCGGAGTACCACCGGGTGCGGTTCGGGATCGGTCGTCCGCCGGGCCGGATGCAGGTGGCCGACTTCGTCCTGAAGGACTTCTCCTCGACCGAGCGCAAGGAGCTCGACTACTTCGTGGACCGGGCGGCGGACTCCGTCGAGTGCCTGGTGACGGAGGGTCTGGAGCGCGCGCAGTCGGCGTACAACTCCTGATGCGCGGGCGCGGTGCGTCCCTTCGTCCGTACGACTGTACGATCGCGGGTCATGAACCACGCCCGTAACGCCGCCATGGCCCTGGTCGCCCTGCTGCTCGTCGTCGCGGGCGTCTGGTCGTCCTGGGGTTCGGCGCAGCACGTCCTGCTTTCGAAGGGTCGTGAGCACGGCACGTTGACGGTGACCGGCTGCGATGAGGAGACGTGCAGCGGCCGTTATGTCCCGGACGGGCCGCCTTCGCCGCACACCACGCTGACCATCGAGCACTCGGTCGCGGCGGCCAAGGGCCAGCGGCTTCCGGTGGTGGTGAAGCCGGGCACGAGCGAGGCGGTGCGGACGGGTTGGGGCGGCGGTCTGCACGCCTGGCTGCCGCTGGGCGGTGCGCTGTTGCTGGCGGCGCCGGTGGTGGGCGGCGGGCTGCGGATGACGCGGACGGCGTGGTCGCTGGCGGGGGCCGGCGGGGCGCTGCTCCTGGGGGCGTTCTTCGCGCTCTGATTGTTATCGCCCTTGGGTTAAGCGTGGCTTAAAGCTACGGATAGGCTGCCCCAGCCATCCCCCACGGCATCCCTCATCTCTCAGATGGACGACTGCACATGCGACGATCCCTCATTTCCGCCGGCACGCTCGTCGCTGCCATGGCGACCTCTCTGCTGCTGGCTCCCACCGCCTCGGCCTCGGGCAACCCCAAGGGCGACAACGGCACGGTGAAGATCCACGACTCGAAGACGGGCGAGGAGCTCCGTAAGAACGAGCCCAAGGTCTGCAGCTTCTACCTCGACGCGTTCAAGTTCGACGCCGGCCAGAAGGTCGTCTGGCAGATCCAGGCCTGGTCGAACAACGACAAGCCGAAGGGCACCGAGGTCAACTCGGGCGCCATCACGCTCGACGAGGACGGTCATGTCCGTACCGAGGACATGACCCTGCCCGACGGGCAGTACAAGCTGTTCTGGGACTTCGAGGGCAAGAAGGGCGACCCGAAGAAGAAGGTCTTCTGGGTCGACTGCGAGCCCGGCAAGAACGACCCCCCCAAGCCCGGTGAGACCCCCGACACCGGAACTCCCGGCACGGAGACTCCCGGTACGGAGACGCCTGGTACCGAGACTCCGGGTACCGGCACCCCCACCACCCCGGGTGAGACCCCGGGCGCGTCCGAGTCGCCCGCCCCCAACGCGCCCGGCGAGCAGGGCGGTTCGGGTGGCGACGATGCCAAGGGTGACTCCGAGGGCAACCTCGCCGAGACCGGCTCCAGCGCTCCTGTCGGGGCCATGGCCGCCGTCGCCGTCGCCCTCGCGGGTGCCGGCGCGTTCCTGGTGATGCGCCGCCGCAAGACCCAGCAGCAGTCTGCTTCTCAGGGCTGAATCCCTGATTCGCAGAATGCGCCGCATGGCCGGAAGGTGAAAACGGCTTGAGAGTTCGGGGAACGGTCACGGTGACCGTTCCCCGGACTTTTCTTTTCTACGCTGCTCATTGATCAACTACTGCTCTTGAAGCGGGGGTTCGGCTCCGGGCGGACCCGAACCGCCCAAGGGGGTACCACCGGCCTTCGATTGGCCGTTCGATATCGTGTCGCCTTCTCAACGCATGATCACGCGGGCATCCCCCACTGTCCGCTTCACGATGGAGCGACATGAAAAGACCTCTATGGTCCACGGTCGTCACGGCGCTGATAGCCGTGACTCTCGGCGTGACACCGACCCACGCCGCTGCGGTGAGCCCCGAGAAGGCGCCCCCGGCGGCAGCCGACCCCATCGACCCGGCACTTGAGGACCAGGTCTCCGGCGGTGGCACGGTCAGAGTCAACGTCGTCACCCGGAGCCGCGCGGACCTGCCCGCCGCCGCCCGTGCCGGAAAGGGGGGCAAGGCGCTGCAGACCCTTTCCACGCTGCCCGTTACCACCCTGCGCGTGGACAAGGCCGGTCTGGACAAGCTCGCCGGCCAGCCGGGCGTCGTCAGCGTCACCGAGGACGTGGCGGTCCCCCCGACCCTGGATTCGACCGTTCCTCTGATCGGCGCCGACAAGACCGCCGCCGCCGGCAACACCGGCGCCGGCACGGCGGTGGCCGTCCTGGACACCGGCGTCGCCGTCAAGCACCCCTTCCTCGGTGACCGAGTGATCGCCGAGGCGTGCTTCTCGTCCACCGACTCCGCCGCCGGCGTCACCAGCCTGTGCCCCGACGGCACCGACCAGCAGGAGGGACCGGGCTCGGCCGACGTGGAGACCGGCCCCTGCGCGGGGACCCGGCTGTGCGATCACGGCACCCATGTCGCCGGCATCGCCGCCGGCCACGGGCAGGGCCTGACCGGAGCCCCCAAGACCGGTGTCGCGCCCGGCGCCGGCATCGTCGCCATCCAGGTGTTCAGCAAGTTCAGCTCCGAGACGTCCTGCGGAATCGGCCAGGCGCCGTGCGTGCGCAGCTACAGCAGCGATCAGCTCGCGGGCCTGGAGAAGGTCCTGCAGCTGCGGCAGTCCGGGACGCCGGTCGTCTCGGCCAACATGAGCCTGGGCGGCGGCCAGTACACGGCGGCCTGTGACACGGACGTCCGCAAGGCGGCCATCGACAACCTGCGCGCCGCCGGTGTCGCCACGGTGATCTCCGCCGGGAACAACGCGTACAGCAACGCGGTCGGAGCGCCCGGCTGCATCTCGTCGGCCATCACCGTGGGCAGCACCACCGACGACGACCAGCTGTCCTCCTTCACCAACCGGGGCCCGCTGCTCGACGTCTTCGCCCCCGGCAGCAGCGTCGTCTCCTCGGTCTCCGGCAACACCTACGCCTCCTACAACGGCACCTCCATGGCCGCCCCCCACGTCGCGGGCGCCTTCGCGGCGCTCAAGCAGGCGCACCCGCAGGCGAGCGTCACCCAGCTGGAAACGGCCCTGGAGAGCACCGGGAAGCCCATCAGCTACACGGGTGCCACCACTCCGCGCATCCAGCTCGACCTGGCGGTGATGTCGGACTGCACCGTCCCCGGCATCCAGACCCACGGCATCGCGTCGTCGACCTGGGCGATCAGCGGTTCCCTCGTGCACGACGGCCGCGCCTTCGTCACGAGCCGCGGCCGCCTACCCGTGGTCATCGCCGAGTACGACCTCGCGACGAAGAGCGTCGTACCCGGAAGCGAGGTCAAGATCCCGGACGGCCCGGGCGACGGCGTGCCCGAGGGCGCCTACGGCCTCGCGGCGCACAACGGCAAGCTCTACATCGGCACGTACGTCGAGGCCGCCCTCTACAGCTACGACCTGGCCACCCGCCAGGTGAAGCACCTGAAGACCTTCGGCAGCAAGGGCGACTTCATCTGGAGCCTCGCCGCCGCCTCGGACGGGACGCTCTACGCGGGCACCTACAACGACGGCAAGGTGTACGAGTACAAGCCCTCGACCGGCGCCGTCCGTGACTTCGGGGTCCTCGCCACGGGCGAGCGCTACGTCCGGTCCCTGGCCGTCGACGACACCAACGTCTACGCCGGCCTGCTCGACACCGCCAAGATGGTCGCCATCAACCGCTCCACCGGCGCGGTCCGCACGCTGGCCCAGGGCGGCACGGGCTTCACCACGGTCTCCGTCGGCCGCACCCGCGTCCGCGGTACCAGCGGCAGCACGCTGTACGACGTGAAGACCGACGGCACCGACCTGAAGACGGTTCCGCTGGGTACCGAGACCGGCGACATGATGGGCCTCGCCCCCGACTACACCGTCTACCTGTCGACCCGCCCCGACGGCAACATCTACGAGTACAAGACGGGCTACACGGCTCCGAAGTACCTGGGCACCCCCGTGCCCCAGGACGAGACCCGCGGCCTCTTCCTGAACGGCACCACGCTCACCGGGTTCGCCGGCTTCGGCAAGGTCTGGCAGATGGACACCGGCACCGGCCAGTCGTCGTCCGTCAAGCTGAAGGACGCCGGGTTCAGCGAGGGCGCGGAGAAGCCCCAGTCCATGCTGCGCGCCTCCGACGGCAAGGTGTGGGTCGGCGGCCACTTCATCATGAACGTCCACACGCCCGGTGGCGGCAGGCAGTCCATCGAGATCCCCGGTGAAGCCAAGACGCTCGTGGAGCGCAACGGCAAGATCTACTCGGCGCTGTACCCCAGCGGCCGCGTCATCATGATCGATCCGGCGACGATCGACCCGGCGACGAAGGCCTATTCCGTCAGTGTCGTCGGGCAGCTGCCCAGCGGTCAGCAGCGGCCGTGGGACATGGAGTACGACGCCGCCCGCGACCGGATTCTCGTGGCGACGGCACCGCTCGGCACGGGCCTGCAGGGCGCGCTGAACGTCTTCAGGTTCTCCGGCCCGACCGCGACGAAGCCGACGGCCGGCCCCGACTCGTTCCCCGTCGTCACCAACGAGAGCCTGATGAGCCTCACCGTGGGCCCGGACGGCATCGTCTACGTGGGCACCGACGTGCGCGGCGGTGGCGGCGCTCCGTCGACCTCGTGGAACACGGCGGCGAGCGTCGCCGCCTTCGACGCCGACCACGTCGACCCGACGACCGGCAAGAAGGGCAAGCTCCTCTGGGCGAAGGATCCCTACACGGATGACGCCTACGACACCCTTCAGGACATCACGATCCACGACAACGTCCTGTACGGCGTCTACAAGCGGATTCCCGCCGCCACCACCGCCGTGCCGGACCCGCCGCGCTGGTTCGCCATGGACCTGTCCACCAGCACCCGCCCGATCATCGCCGAGGGCTCCCTGCCGGGCTACGGTGAGGTCCAGGTGCACAACGACAAGGTCTTCGCCTCCACCTTCTTCAACGGCGACGTCTACCAGATCGGCCCCGGCCTCACCCAGGCCAAGCACCTCGCCACCGCCCTCGACGACGACTGGTACACCAACCCCCAGCTCGCCTTCATCCCGGGCACCTGGCAGGCCTACGGCCTGGTCGGCCGCGACCTCGCCACCCTGCGGCTCGACCCGTCCTGCGCCAAGGTGACCGGCCCCCACCCCTCCTGATCCTTGGTCCGGCCCACATGAAGAGGCCCCCGTCGGAATCCGTGGATTCCGGCGGGGGCATCGTCGTGTGAGCGCAGGCGTCAGCCGGTGTTGCGGAGGCCCGCCGCGACGCCGTTCACCGTGAGGAGCAGGGCCCGGGCGAGCAGCGGGTCGGGCTCCTCGCCCTGCTCGGCCGCCCGGCGCTGGCGGGCGAGGAGGGCGACCTGGAGGTAGGAGATCGGGTCCAGGTAGGCGTCACGGATGGCGAAGGTCTGCTGGAGCACCGGGTTGGAGTCGAGCAGCCGCTCGCCGCCCGTCACCTTCAGGACCTCGGCCACCGTCAGCGCGTGCTCCTCCTCGATGGTGGCGAAGACGTGCTTCAGCTCGTCGGGCACCAGGGTGTCGACGTAGTGGCGGGCGATCCGCAGGTCGGTCTTGGCCAGCGTCATCTCGACGTTGGAGAGGAAGTTGCGGAAGAAGTGCCACTGTTCGTACATCTCGCCGAGGACCGCGTCGAGACCGGCCTCGCGCAGCGCCTTGAGGCCGGAGCCGACGCCGAACCAGCCGGGGACGATCTGGCGGGACTGGGTCCAGCCGAACACCCACGGGATGGCGCGCAGTCCGTCGAGCGAGACGCCCGAGCCGGGGCGGCGGGAGGGCCGCGAGCCCAGGTGCAGGTCGGCGAGCTGGTCGACGGGTGTGGAGGCCAGGAAGTACGTCGGCAGGTCCGGGTCCTCGACCAGGCGCCGGTACGCGGTGTGGGCGGCGTCGGAGACGGTGTCCATGGCCGCGTCCCAGCGGGCGAGGGCCTCGTCGGACTGGCGGGGCGAGGTGTGCAGGGCGGAGGCCTGGAGGGTGGCCGCCACGGTCAGTTCGAGGTTCTCCCGGGCCAGGGACGGGATGAGGTACTTGTCGGAGATGACCTCGCCCTGCTCGGTCACCTTGATCTCGCCCTCGAGGGTTCCCCAGGGCTGGGCGAGGATCGCGTCGTGCGACGGGCCGCCGCCGCGGCCGACGGTGCCGCCGCGGCCGTGGAAGAGCCGGAGGCGTACGCCGTAGCGGTGGGCGACGTCGCGGAGCCTGCGCTGGGCGCGGTGGATCTCCCACTGCGAGGTGGTGATGCCGCCGAACTTGGAGGAGTCGGAGTAGCCGAGCATGACCTCCTGGACGTCGCCGCGGAGCGAGACGAGGCGGCGGTAGGAGGGGTCGGCCAGCATGTCGTTGAGGATGACGTCGGCGGCCTTGAGCTCGTCGGTGGTCTCCAGGAGCGGCACGATGCCGATCTTGGCCCAGCCGCCGTGGAGGTCGAGGAGGCCGGCCTCGCGGGCGAGGACGGTGGCGGCGAAGACGTCGTCGGCGCCCTGGCACATCGAAATGATGTACGACTCGATGACCTCGGGGCCGAAGCGCTCGAAGGCTTCCTTGATGGTGTGGAAGACGCCGAGCGTCTTCTGGCCGGCCGCGTCGAGCGGGGCGGGGGTGGGGGCGAGCGGGCGGCGGGAGCGGAGCTCCTTGGCGAGCAGCTTCTGCCGGTAGTCGCGCGGCATGTCGGCGTACCGCCAGGACTCCTCGCCGAGCCGGTCGAAGAGCTGGCCCAGCGCGTGGTGGTGGGCGTCGGCGTGTTCGCGGACGTCCATGGTGGCGAGCTGGAGGCCGAAGGCGGAGAGGGTGCGGATGGTGCGGTCCATCCGGCCGTCGGCGAAGAGGCCGCCGCGGTGCTCGCGCAGCGAGGTCTGGATCAGGGCGAGGTCCTGGACCAGCTCGGTGGTGCCGAGGTAGTCGCGGCCTTCCTGGTGCGGGGTGCCCTTGGCGAGACGCTCGCGGGTGTTGACGAGCTTCTGGCGGATGCAGGTGGCCTTGAGCCGGTACGGCTCCTCCGCGTTGAGGCGCTTGTAGCGGGGGCTGATCTCCGGCAGGCGCTCCAGGTCGGCCTGGAGGGAGGTGAGGAGCTCCTCGGTGGCGCCGGCGTAGCGGATGGAGTTGGAGAGGAAGCCGCGCAGCTCGTCGATGAGGTCGAGGGCGTCGTTGATGCCGTGCTCGTGCTGGAGGATCAGCACGTCCCAGGTCACCTTGGGGGTGACGTTGGGGTTGCCGTCGCGGTCGCCGCCGATCCAGGTGCCGAAGGTGAGCGGCCGGGTGCCCGCGGGGAGTTCGACGCCGACGCGCTCCAGTTCGGCGGCGAGGTCCTCCAGGACGTCGCCGACGGCGCCGGCGTGCAGCTCGTCGAGGTAGTAGATGGCGTTGCGGGCCTCGTCGGCGGGCTCGGGGCGGACGACCCGGAGCTCGTCGGTCTGCCAGATGAGGTCGATGTTCTCGGCGAGCCGCAGGTCGTGGCGGCGCCGGTCGGCCTCGATGACCGGGGTCTCCAGGAGCGCGGCGATGCGGCGCAGCTTGTTGAGGACGGAGCGGCGGGCGGCCTCGGTGGGGTGGGCGGTGAAGACGGGCCGTACGTTCAGGTTCTTCACGGTGGCCCGGACGTGCTCGGGGTCGCCGTCCTTGAGCATGTCGGCGGTGCGGGCGAGCAGGCCGCCCTCGGCGGCGCGCTTCTCGCGCATCTCGCGGCCGCGGTGCACCTGCTCGGTGACGTTCGCCAGGTGGAAGTACGTGGAGAAGGCGCGGACCAGCTTGGCCGCGGTCTCCAGGTCGGTCTCGCCGAGCAGCTCGGCGGCGGCCTCGCCGTCCTCGCGGGTGAGTCTGCGGACCTTCTCGACGAGGTCGAGGAGCTCGTGGCCTTCCTGGCGGACGAGGGTCTCGCCCAGCAGATCGCCCAGTCGGCGGATGTCGGAACGCAGCTCGGCGCTGGCTGTGGGGGTCTGGTCGGCACTGCTCACAGGTGCGGCTCCTTGCAGTGTTTGAGCACGTCTGGAGGGGTACTGGACGCGTGCGGACCGCGCTGTCCGACGCACACAGGATATGTGTCCGCCTGGTGGACAGCCGGGCACCCCTCTCGCGTGCTCTTGCCGCGCGCCACCGCGCTGCCATACTTACGTCGCCGTAGGTTACGGAACCGTAGCCACGCGTCCCTTTCAGCCCGTTTCCCTCTCTTTTCTCTCCCTTTCTACTCCTCTTCGTTCGTTTCATCCCTCCATCCCTTCATCCCCAGGGGACATCCATGACCACAAGGACCGAGCCGACCACGGACTCCGAGGTGCGCGACGGCGCACCGGATCTGCCCCTCGCCACGCTCGGCGGGGACCACAAGCGTTCGATCGAGCAGATCACGCTGCTGCTGTTCATCACGGTGCCCTTCGCCGCCCTGCTCGCGGCCGTGCCGCTGGCCTTCAGCTGGGGCGGCGTGTCCTGGCTCGATCTGGGCCTGCTGGTGGCGATGTACTACATCGGCTGTCACGGCATCACGATCGGCTTCCACCGCTACTTCACCCACGGCTCCTTCAAGGCGAAGCGGCCGCTGCGGATCGCGCTGGCGATCATGGGGTCGCTCGCGGTGGAGGGCCCGCTGGTGCGCTGGGTGGCGGACCACCGCAAGCACCACAAGTTCTCCGACGCGGAGGGCGACCCGCACTCGCCGTGGCGCTTCGGTGAGACGGTGCCGGCGCTGATGAAGGGCCTGTGGTGGGCGCACATCGGCTGGATGTTCGACGAGGAGCGGACGCCGCAGGCGAAGTACGCGCCGGACCTGATCAAGGACCCGGCGATCCGCGCGATCTCGCGTCAGTTCATCTTCTGGACGATGCTCTCCCTGGCGATCCCGCCGCTGGTCGGCGGTCTGGTGACGATGTCCTGGTGGGGCGCGTTCACGGCGTTCTTCTGGGGTTCGCTGGTACGGGTCGCGCTGCTGCACCACGTGACGTGGTCGATCAACTCGATCTGCCACGCGGTGGGCAAGCGCCCCTTCAAGTCCCGGGACCGCTCGGGCAACGTGTGGTGGCTGGCCGTGCTGTCCTGCGGCGAGTCCTGGCACAACCTGCACCATGCCGACCCGACGTCGGCGCGGCACGGGGTGCTGCGCGGCCAGGTCGACTCCAGCGCGCGCCTGATCCGCTGGTTCGAGCGGCTCGGCTGGGCCTACGACGTGCGCTGGCCGAACGAGTCGCGGATCGAAGCCCGCCGCCAGGACAAAGCCGCGAACGCGGCATGATGGATGACGTGGCGATCGACGGCGGTACCAGCGGCAGCGAGACCAAGCCCCGGCGTGGCCGCCGGGTGCGGATGACGGGCGCGGAGCGCCGGGAGCAGCTGCTGGACATCGGCCGGACCCTCTTCGCCGCGAAGGGCTTCGAGGGCACGTCGGTGGAGGAGATCGCGGCGAAGGCCGGGGTCTCCAAGCCGGTGGTGTACGAGCACTTCGGCGGCAAGGAGGGGCTGTACGCGGTCGTGGTCGACCGGGAGATGCGCCAGCTGCTCGACATGGTGACGGGGGCGCTGACGGCGGGTCATCCGCGTGAGCTCCTGGAGCAGGCCGCCTTCGCGCTCCTCGACTACATCGAGCGGTACACGGACGGTTTCCGGATCCTGGTCCGCGACTCGCCGGTGGCGCAGTCGACGGGCACGTTCGCGTCGTTGATCAGCGACATCGCCACGCAGGTGGAGGACATCCTGGGCCTGGAGTTCAAGGCCCGCGGCTTCGACCCGAAGCTGGCGCCGCTGTACGCGCAGGCGCTGGTGGGCAGCGTGGCGCTGACGGGCCAGTGGTGGCTGGACGTCCGCAAGCCGAAGAAGGCGGAGGTCGCGGCGCATCTCGTGAACCTGGCGTGGCACGGCCTGGACGGCCTGGAACAGAAGCCGCGCCTGATCGGGCACCGCAAGAGCTGACGTCGCGGGGGCGGGGCGGGCGGAGCGTCTCTAGAGCTGCGATCAAAATCCTGGTCGATCACCTCCACGGAGGGATACACTCCGCTCAACATCCGGTCGTTTGTTCGACCTCTGTACGACGCTGTCCGCGGGCCCGTATGCCCGCGTGACGCCGTACGGAGCGAGCGCGGGCATCCTCCGACCGGTCCCGTGACATCACGTTCCCCAGGGGGGGATCTCTTGCGCTCTGTGCACTCCAAGCGCGCGCGCCGCATCGCGGCCTGCACCGCTCTCGTACTCTCCGCCGGCATGCTGCTGGCGGCGACTCCGGCGTCGGCCGACGAGCCGGCTCCGCGGCCGCCCATGAAGCAGTCCGACCGCCCGTTCACCCCGCCGGCCGCGCCCGACCTGTCGGAGCTGAGGTCCGGCACGTCCGGCGCCGCGCGCGGCGCCGCTGCCGACGCCACCTCGCCGGTCCGTTTCGACGTGGACGGCGACGGCGCGGGCGACCTGATCTACCGGGCCTGGGACGGCCTGACCTACACCACGCCGTCCTCCGGCGAGGGCGGCGAGTTCCTCGGCAGCGACGGCAACACGGACCTCGCGCTGGACATCGTCCCGATCGGCGACCAGGACGGCAACGGCCAGCCGGAGGTCCTGACCCTCTCCCCGCACGGCACGCTGCGGCTGTACGCGAACGCCACCGCGACCTACGGCGAGCACCGCTGGCAGGGGAACGGCTGGACCCTCTACAACAAGGTCTTCTCGCCGGGCGACGTCAACGGCGACGGCCGCGCGGACCTGATCGGCCGCCAGCACAACGGCGACCTGTACCTCTACCTCGCCAACGGCTCGACGTGGTCCTCGCCGTTCGGCGCGCGCACGAAGATCGGCGCCGGCTGGAACGTCTACGACCAGATCGTGGGCATCGGCGACAACGACGGCGACGGCAAGGGCGACGTCATCGGCCGCTCCCTCGACGGCCGCCTGTTCTTCTACGGCAGCACCGGCAGCACGTCGGCGCCGTTCAAGGCGCCCCGGCAGGTCGGCACCGGCTGGGGCATCTTCAACCAGCTGATCGCGGTGGACGACGTGAACGGCGACGGCGCGGCCGATCTGTTCGCCCGCGACCAGCAGACCGGCACGCTCTGGGGCTACACCGGCCTCGGCGACGGGCGCCTCGGCCCTCGTGTGCAGATCGGCGCGACCGGCGGTTTCCAGGGCGTCGACCAGTTCGGCAACGCCGGCAGCAACCCGGTCTCGGGCAAGAACGCCTTCATGGCCCGGGACGGGGCGGGCACGCTCTGGTGGTACGGGTCCATGAACAACGGCCGCCTGTCGCCGCGCGACCAGGTGGGCGAAGCAGGCATCTGGGGCGGCGCGAACCTCGCCCTCGCCTCGTCGCTCGACTCGGCCGGTCTTCCGTACCTGCTGGAGACGTACGAGGGGACCCTGTACGGCCCGTACGGCGACTACGGCTCGGGCTGGGGCATCTACAACCTGCTCGTCGGCCCCGGTGACCTGAACGGCGACGGCAAGGGCGACCTGCTCGCCCGCACGTCGGGTGGCGAGCTGTACCTGTACCGCGGCCACGGCACGGGCGAGGGCTTCGCCTCCCGGATCAAGATCGGCAGCGGTTGGGGCGCCTTCAACCGGATCGTCGGTGCCGGTGACTACTCCGGTGACGGCCGTACGGACATCCTGGCCCGTGACGGCGCCGGCGACCTGTACCTGTACCGCGGCACCGGCTCGGCCCCCGCGCCGTTCGCGGCGCGGGCGAAGGTCGGCAGCGGCTGGAACGCGTACAGCAAGCTGGTCGCGCCCGGTGACCTCAACGGCGATGGCAAGGGCGACCTGCTGGCGGTCACGTCGGGCGGTGACCTGTACCGCTACTACAGCACCGGCACGGGCGCCTTCGGCCCGCGGACCAAGATCGGTACCGGCTTCCAGATCTACAACGGCGTGTACTAGGAAGCACCAGGAAGCACGCACGCGCGAGCGGGGGCGCCCCGCACCGGATCTCCGGTGCGGGGCGCTCCCGCGTCATGCCGGCTTCCTCGCCACGGCGAAGATGCGGCGGAAGGGGAAGACCGTGCCGTGCGGCCCCCGGGGATAGGCCTCCCGCAGCAGGTCGCGGTACTGGGCGAGGAAGGCGTCCGTCGCCTCCTGGTCCCCTTCCAGCGCGGTCAGTACGGGGCGCAGCGCCGTGCCCTTGACCCAGTCGAGGACCGGGTCCTCGCCGGGCAGGAGCTGGGAGTAGGTGGTCTCCCAGGTGTCGGTCTCGCAGCCGAGGTCGACCAGGCGGGTGAGGTAGTCGGCGGGGTCGAGGACGTGGACGAAGCGGCGGCCCTCGCCGGCGAGGCGGCTGTGCCAGCGCGGGGTGTCGCAGAGTTCGCCGAGGAGGGCGTGGCTGGGCGAGGTGAAGTTGCCGGGGACCTGGAAGGCGAGGGTCCCGCCGGGGCGCAGGCCGTCGATCCAGGCGGCGAAGGACTCGGGGTGGTTGGGGACCCACTGGAGGGCGGCGTTGGAGACGATCAGGTCGTAGGGCTCATCGGGTGTCCAGTGGGCGGCGTCGGCCGGCCGGAAGTCGATCCAGCCGCCCCCGGCCGTGGTGCCGGCCCAGTCCTTCTCGGCCCGTTCCAGCATTTCGGGCGAGAGGTCGAAGCCGGTGATGTGGGCGTCGGGCCAGCGGTCGGCGAGCAGGACGGTCACATTGCCGGGGCCGCAGCCGAGGTCGGCGATGCGGGCGGGCCGGTCGGCGGGAAGTCGCGGTATTCGGGCGAGCAGGTCGAGGAACGGGCGGGTGCGGTGGCCGGAGTGGCGGAGGTACTGCTGCGGGTCCCATGTCGGTGCGGCTGAGGTGGAAGCAGAGGTTGGTGCGGAATGCATGTTCGAGCCCCCTTGCTGGAACGAGCGACCGAAGCGGAATAGGTTCCGGCCCCGTACTTCCCCATAGTCCAGCCGACTATATCTTGACGTCAAGAGACTTTATGTCAACAGACCCTCTACACTGATCGACATGGAGGACGAGGTCGACCGGCTGGTCGCTGCATGGCGCCGAGAGCGCCCGGACCTCGACGTGGAACCGCTCGAGGTGCTCAGCCGCGTCTCGCGGCTCGCCCGGCACCTCGACCGCGCCCGTCGGCTCGCCTTCGCCGAGCACCAGCTGGAGCCCTGGGAGTTCGACGTCCTCACGTCGCTGCGCCGCGCCGGCGCCCCGTACCAGCTCTCCCCCGGCCAGCTCCTCACCCAGACGCTCGTCACCTCGGGCACGATGACCAACCGCATCGACCGGCTCACCAAGAAGGGTCTCGTCGAGCGGCTGCCCGACCCCAGCGACCGGCGCGGGGTCCTGGTCCGCCTCACCCCCGAGGGCCGCGACCGGGCCGACCAGGCGCTCGCCGGACTGCTCGCGCAGGAACGCGCCATCCTGGCCCAGCTCTCCCGCACCCAGCGCGGCGAACTGGCGGGCCTGCTACGCCAGCTGACCGCCCCGTTCGACAACATCCCCGGCTAGCTCCGCCGGACCCACCCCGGCCCGGCGGGCCAGGGCCACCGCGGCCAGCGTGGAGTGGACGCCCAGCTTCCCGAGCACGTTCTGCATGTGCGTACGGACGGTGTGCGGGGACAGGAACAGCCGCTCCGCCACCGCCTTGCGCCCCAGACCCGCCACCATGCAGCGCAGCACCTCCCGCTCGCGCGGGGTCAGCGACTCGACGAGCCGCTCGCTCTCGGTGCGGTGCCTGCGGGCCGCCGTCAGCTCCCGCAGGACCCCGGTCAGCAGGGCGGGCGGCAGATGCGTCTCGTCGCGCAGGACACCCCGGATCACCGCGAGGAGCCGCTGCAGCGAGCAGTCCTTCGCCACCCAGCCCGACGCCCCGGCCTGGAGCGCCAGCGCGGCCCGGTGCGGGTCGTCCTTCTCGGCGAGTACGACCGTCCGGACGCCGGGCCGGGCCTCGGTGACCCCGGCGACCAGGGAGATCCCGTCGACCACGCCCTCGCCCTGGTCCGGCACGGCGCGCGCCGCCGGCACGGAGCCGGTCGCACCGGTGCCGCTGCCGGTAGCGGTGCCCAGGTCGGCGTCGACCAGCATCACGTCGTACCGGCGGCCGTCGGCGGCGGCGCGGTCCAGACAGCGCAGCGCGGCGGGGCCGCTGCCCGCCGCGGAGACGTCGACGTCGGGTTCCGCCGCGAGGGCGGCGGCCAGCGACTCGGCGAAGATGCGGTGGTCGTCCACCACCAGGACCCGGATACGGACCACGGACACCCCCAAGTGTCGAGGAACGGACCGGCGCGGATACGGCGCCGGGAATGGGGGGTCCGTCGGTCGCGCGGCCGCCGCCGTGCGGTGACTGATACCCCGTCCCGGGCGCCGTACCCGACTGGTCTCGCCCCCTGAGCAGCACCGGCCCCCACCGGCGCTGTGCATCAGAGTACGGGCGGGGCGCCGCGACGGAAGGGTATTGGCGGAACTGGTGGCCCGTCCCCCGGGGCGACAGGCCCCGCTCAGAGACGCCGCGCGCCCTGCGAGGGAACGGCCGGGAAGATCCCCGGGGCACTGAACCCCGCCCCGGCGAAGGCCTTCTCGACGGCGGCGGCCACGGAATCCGCCGCCCGCTCCTCCACGAGCACGATCGCCGAGCCGCCGAAACCGCCGCCCGTCATCCGCGCCCCCAGCGCGCCCGCTCCGTTGGCCGCCTCGACCACGAGGTCCAACTCGGCGCAGGAGACCCGCAGATCGTCCCGGAGCGAGGCATGGCCCTCGGTGAGGACCGGGCCGACCGCCCGGGCGTCCCCGGAGTCCAGGAGCGCGATGGTCCGCTCGACCCGGTGGTTGTCGGAGACGACGTGCCGGACGTAGGAGCGAACCGATTCCTCGCTCAACCGACCGAGGGCCTCGGGCAGTTGCACGTACGGCACGTCGCGCAGCGTGCGCACGCCGAGCGCCCGCGCACCCGCTTCGCACCCGGCGCGCCGCTCCGCGTACGCGCCGTCCCCGAGCGCGTGCCGCACGCGGGTGTCCACGACGAGCAGCCGCAGCCCCCGCTCGGCCAGATCGAAGGGCACCTGACGGTACGACAGGTCTCGGGTGTCCAGGAAGAGCGCGTGCCCCTCGACGGCGCAGGCGGACGCCATCTGGTCCATCACCCCGCAGGGCACGCCGACGAAGGCGTTCTCCGCGCGCTGGGCGAGGACCGCGATCCCGGGGCGGCCGAGACCGAGACCGAACAGCTCGTCGAGCGCGAGCGCGGTGACGACCTCCAGGGCGGCGGAGGACGACAGCCCCGCACCGGTCGGGACGGTCGAGGCGAGGTGGATGTCGGCGCCGGTGACCGGGTGGCCCGCCTCGCGCAGGGCCCAGACGACACCGGCCGGGTAGGCGGCCCAGCCGCCGCCGGAGAGCGGTTCGAGCGCGTCCACGTCGAGTTGGACGGTGCCGCCCTCGACATCGGCGGAGTGGACCCGCAGCACCCCGTCCGTACGGCGCGAGACCGCCGCGACCGCCGTGTGGGGCAGGGCCAGTGGCATCACGAAACCGTCGTTGAAGTCGGTGTACTCACCGATCAGGTTGACCCGCCCGGGAGCGGCCCAGACGCCCTCCGGCGCCGCCCCGTACAAGGCCGCGAACTCCTCGGCCACGCCCCGCCCGGCCGCCCTCTCCTCGGCCACGCTCATGCGCGTCCCCTCTCCCGCTCTCTCGCGAACGCCCACGCGTCCCGCACGATGTCCGCCAGGTCCGGGCGGGACGGATGCCAGCCGAGCCGCTCGCGGGCGGTGTCGGCCGAGGCGACGAGCACGGCCGGGTCGCCGGACCTGCGGGCGGCGATCACCTCGGGGACCGGGTGACCGGTGACCTTGCGGACCGTCTCGACGACCTCCCGCACGGAGAAGCCGTTGCCGTTGCCCAGGTTGCAGACGAGGTGCTCGCCGGGGGTCATGGCGTCCAGGGCGAGCAGATGGGCCTCGGCGAGGTCGGCGACATGGATGTAGTCGCGGACGCAGGTGCCGTCGGGGGTCGGGTAGTCGTCGCCGTAGACGTTGATCGCCTCGCGCCGGCCGAGGGCCACCTCGAGGACGAGCGGGACGAGGTGCGACTCGGGGTCGTGCCGCTCCCCACACGCGCCGTACGCGCCGGCCACGTTGAAGTACCGCAGCGAGACGGCGGCGAGGCCGTGGGCGGCGCACTCGCCGGCGATCATGTGGTCGACGGCGAGCTTGGAGGCTCCGTACGGGCTCGTCGGCGCGGTGGGCGCGGACTCGGTGATCGGGACGGACACCGGCTCGCCGTAGGTGGCGGCGGTGGAGGAGAAGACGAGCCTGCGCACGCCGGCCGTACGCATGGCGGCGAGCAGCGCCATCGTGCCGCCGACGTTGTTCTCCCAGTACTTCTCGGGCTTGGCGACCGACTCGCCGACCTGGGAGAAGGCGGCGAAGTGCAGGACGCCGTCGTAGGACCCGTCGAGCCACCTGGCGGCGTCCTGGACGCGGCCCTCGATGAACTCGGCGCCGGCCGGGACGGCGTCGGCGAAGCCGGTGGAGAGGTCGTCGAGGACGGTGACCTCGTGCCCCGCCTCGATCAGATGCCGGGCGACCGTGCTGCCCACATAGCCCGCGCCCCCTGTGACCAGGTACCTGGATGTCACAGCCTTCACTTGCCCGCCACCTCTCGGAGTCGCTCGGCCGCCGCCTCCGGCGGCACGTCGTTCATGAACGCGCCCATGCCGGACTCGGTGCCCGCGAGGTACTTCAGCTTGCCGGACGCCCTGCGGACGGTGAAGAGCTCCAGGTGCGTCCCGAACTCCTCGCGGTCCTCGCCGGTGAACGGCGCCTGGTGCCAGGCGGCGATGTACGGCGTGGGCGGCTCGTCCGGCCCGAAGAGCCGGTCGAAGCGCCTCAAGAGTTCCAGATAGATCTGTGGGAACTCTGTGCGGGCCGCCTCGTCGAGGCCCCTGAGGTCGGGCACCCGGCGGGTGGGGTACAGATGCACCTCGTACGGCCAGTGCGCGGCGTACGGCACGAAGGCGATCCAGTGCTCGCTCTCCAGGACCACCCGTACGGCGTCGGTCCGTTCCCGCTCGACGACGTCGTCGAAGAGGTTCCGCCCGGTCCGCGCCCGATGCTCGGCGGCCTGGCGCCGCATGAGGGCGGTACGGGGGGTGGTGTAGGGGAACGCGTAGATCTGGCCGTGGGGGTGGCCGAGGGTGACGCCGATCTCGGCGCCCCGGTTCTCGAAGCAGTACACCTGCTCGACGCCGGGCCGCTCGGCGAGTTCGGCGGTCCGGTCGGTCCAGGCGTCGAGCACGAGCCGGGCCCGCTCGGGGGTGAGGTCGGCGAAGGACGCCTGGTGGTCGGAGGTGAAGCACACGACCTCGCACCGCCCGGCCTCCCCGGCGAGCGAGGGGAAGCGGTTCTCGAAGACGGCGACCTCGTAGTCGGGGGCGGGGATCTCGCTCCGCAGCCCGTCACGGGAGGGGCAGAGCGGGCACGCGTCGGCGGGCGGGTGGTAGGTCCGCCCCTGGCGGTGCGAGGCGATGACGACGGAGTCCCCGAGGAGCGCGTCGTACCGGATCTCGGAGCTGGAGGAGACGGGATCGAGCGGCCGCGTGTCGACGGCGTCGCGGACGGCGTCGTCGCGCGCGTCGTAGTAGATGAGCTCGCGCCCGTCGGCGAGGGTGGTGACGGTCTTCTTCACGGGGTGTCCTCAAGGGGATCCAAACAGAACCACACACAAAGAACCATAATCAAACATCGACAGTCAACACTCACCACGTGACCTCGTTGCGGCAACTGTTCCGCTGGGCGGAACGCAAGGAGGCCGGCGACCGTCCAGGCGCCCGATCTCAGGGCCCCTGCGGCCCCCGCGGGCACGGCGCGCGGTCCAACAGCCCCGTCCGCGCGGCAAGGGCGGCCGCCTCAAGGCGCGAGCCCACGGAAAGCTTCATAAGGACTCGCTGCACATGCGTCCGCGCCGTGCTCGGCGCGATCCCCATTCCCGCCGCGATCAGCCGCGTGTCCTCCCCCTCGGCCACCCGGACGAGGACCTCGACCTCCCTCGGGGTCAGCATCCGCAGCAGCCGCTGCCCCTCGTCGTCCGGCTGCGCCGCCGGGTTCAGCAGCTCCGCGAAGGCCCCCTGGAGGAGCTGCGGCGCCACCGCCGCCTCCCCGGCCCGGGCCTTGATCAGCGCCCGCTCGACCCCCTCGATGCGCTCGTCGTGCCGTACGTACCCCGACGCCCCGGCCGCGAAGGCCGCCGCGATGCCCCGCGGTGACGGAACCGGGCCCAGCACGACCACCGCCACCTGCGGCCGCTCACGCTTGATCCGTACGATCGGGTCGAAGGCGCCCGGCTCCGCCGGGGCCGCCGTACCGAGGAGACACACCTCCGGCGCCCGGCTGACCACCAGTTCCGCCGCGCCGGCCACCGGCGCGGTCGCCGCGAGCACCCGGTGCCCGCGCAGTTTCAGTGCCGAGGCGAGCGCCTCGGCGAGCAGTCGGTGGTCGTCGACCACCATGAGCCGCACGCCCATCGAGCAACCCCTTAGTCCCCCCGGAGCCGTCCCCCGGCTCCAGCCACTCCGATGACCCGGCAAACTACACGCCTGTCCCCCAGGACTGTCGAATTCTTCGCTCAATGGGGCACATGCAAACAGCCCGGCGCATCGCTGTGCATCGATGCGCCGGGCTGTCGGACCGTCCGCAGGGGATCAGTGCGTGCTGAAGGCGAGCGCCAGGTACTCCTTGTCGTTCGTCGAGGAGGACTCGCGGGGCTTGCTGATCATCACCGCGGAGATGAACATCCGGCCGTCCGCGTAGACGATCTCGCTGTAGTCCGCGGAGAAGCTGCCCTCCGCGTCGCGCACCGCCTCGTCCGCGGGGTTCTCGAGCAGCACCGTCGACTTCATGGTGCCGCCGTCGATGGAGACGATCTGGCCGCCCTTGTCGTACGGCGGGGCCTTGTAGGCGATGATGTTGCCGCCGTCCATCCGCAGCGGGAACAGCGTGTAGCGGTCGCCCGCGTCCGCCTTCTCGGGGGTCGGCTTCCCGGTGGCCAGGTCGAACGACACGATCTCGTTGGTCTCGTCGCCGTACTCCCCGGTGGAGCCCTCGTGCTCCTCGGTCGGCAGGTAGAGCCGGCCGTTGCCGACGACGACCTTCGAGCAGTTCTCCACCTCGGTGGAGCGGCAGCGGGCCGCGTAACGGTCCGCGTCCGCCGCGATCTTGACCTTGAGCTTGCCGGTCTTCTCGTCGATGGAGAAGAAGTCCGAGATGCCGCTGCCGTCGCCGGCGGTCTCGCCGACGTCGGCCGCGACGACGAGCGGCTTGGTCGAGACGATCGCGGCGTACTTCACGCCCGTGGGCATCTTGTACTGGGAGATCGGCGCACCGGTCAGCGGGTTGAGGTTCTGGATGACGACGTACTGGCTGTCGTACGGCCCGCACTTTCGCGCCGCGACCAGGCCCTCGCCGCCGCCGTACCCCATGTCGTAGCAGTCCTGGGCGTTGGCCTGCGGCTTCCAGCGGGGGTTGCCGTTGGCCAGGTCGAAGGCGGCGCCGCCGTCGGTGCCGCCGGCCGCGACGGTCGTGCCGCTCAGCGTGACCTCGTTGAACCTGGCCTTGCTGTCACCGGCGTTGCCGCCGGTCACCGACGTGGACCACACCAGCTTGCCGGTGTTCAGATCGACGACTCCGACCTCGGTGCACGGCTGGTAGTAGCGCGGCCCGACCCGCTTGGTCGCCTCGAAGAGGATGGCCGTCTTCTTGTCGGCGGTGACATGGCGCGAGGTGCCGCAGACCTGGCCCGGCAGGGGCAGGGTCCAGGACGGGGTGCCCTTGTCCAGGTCGTAGCCGACGATCGAGTTGACGCCCGTCTTCACATACGCCTTGTCGGTGACCCAGGAACCGGACACGTCCGTGATGTCGGGGACCTTGGGCTGCGGGAGCTGGAAGGAGAGCTTGGCCTGGGTGTCGGCCGGGACCTTCTCCTTGCCGTTGCCGCCGAGCCCGCTGCCGCCGCTGCCGTCCTTGCCCTGGGCCGAACCGGTGCTGCCGCCCTTGGCGTTGTCGTTCTCCTCGCCGCCGCCGGAGGTGGCGTACCAGACGCCGGCGCCGACGATCAGGACGACGGCGACCACGGCGGCGATCACGATCTGCATCTGCGCCGACAGCTTCTTGGCACCGGACGGCGGCGGCGTGGGCGCCTGCGGGTACTGCGGCGCGGTCGGGTACCCGTACGGCGGCTGCGGGGGCTGCTGCTGCGGGTAGCCGTACTGCGGCTGGGCCGGGGGCTGCTGGGGGTACCCGTACTGCGGCTGCGTCGGCGGCTGCTGCGGGTAGCCGTACGGCGGCTGGCCCGGCGGCTGCTGCGGCGGGGGCGTCGGGGCGCCGAACCCGCCCGGGGGCGGGTCCTGGGGTGCGCCGAAGCCGCCCTGCGGCTGGTCCTGCGGCGCGCCGAAGCCGCCCGGGGGCGGGCCCGGCGGCTGGTTCGGCGGGGGCGGAGGTGGCTGGGTCATGGCGTGGGTACCTCTGGGTGTCGAAAGGCGGGCGGGATCGGTGTCACTTGCCGAAGGCCAACAGCGTCTGCACCTCCCGCTCCTCGGCGTCGGTCGAGCCGACGACGACGCCCCTCACGAGGATGTACCGGCCGTCGGCGTACAGCGCCGGGGAGTCGGTGAAGCGTGCCTCCGCCCGGGCCGCCGAGCGGGGGACCCGGAGGATCTCGACGGGCTTCGTCGTGCCCGGGGCGACGGTGGCCAGCGAACCCGGCTCACCGAACATCGAGGCGATCCGGACGACGAGCGAGCCGCCCTCCATCCGCAGCGGTGTCGTCACATGCCGCGCGGATCCCCGGATGCGCCGCACCTCGGTGCCCGTGTCGAGGTCGAAGGCGACGATGTCGTTGCCCTTGTCCTTGGTCCAGGCGGTGGCCAGGTAGAGCGTGGTGTCGTCCGCGACGACCTTGCAGCGCCGCAGGTTGCCCTCGTGGGCGACGTCGTCCGAGCACCCGTCGCCGTACTGGCCCTGGCCCTTGAGCGAGGTGCGCTTGGTGCCGTCCTCGTTGAGGACGACGACGCCGTACTCGCCCGTCAGGCGCTTCCTGGCCGAGACGACGAGCGGTCGGACGGAGTAGACGTGGCTGACCCGGTAGCCCATCGGGAGACGGTACTTCCAGCGGGACTTCCCGGTGACCGGGTCGACCTCGTGGATCTCCTCCTGCGGATTGTCCTGATGCGGCGTGGGACAGGAGACGGCCGCGACGAGCTTGGGCCCGCCGGCGTACGCGTACGGCTGGCAGTCGCTCCCCTCCCATCGGCCGAACAGCTGCTTGCCGTCGCTGAGCCGGTAGGCGGTCGAGTAGCCGTGCCGGCCCGCGGTGACGGTGTCGCCGCTGATCGCGATCGAGTACTCGAAGAAGAAGTCGAACTTCCCCTCCTTGACGATCTTCTGCTGCCAGCCCTTCTTTCCGGTGCGCAGGTCGATCATCTGGAGCCGGCGGCACTCGTCCATCTCCGCGTGCAGGACGCTCTTGACGGCGAGGACGATCCTGCCGTCGGCGGAGGCCGACTGGGACGCCCGGCAGATCTCGGTGTCCAGCGTCAGCCGCCACTTCACCGTGCCGTCGACGGCCGAATGGGCCGTGACCGTGCGATACATGGCGGTGACGACGGTGTCCCCGACCAGCCAGGGGCCGAAGACGTCGCCGTTGAGCGTGGTGACGTCGATGTCGTTCTTCCGGACCCAGAGCACGGAGGCGTCGCCGGGGGCGCGGCCCGCGTTGTAGCGGGCCGCGTCCACGGCGTCGGGCGCCGGCGCGACGGCCGGTCCGGTCGAAGGCGCGGTCGGGGCGGGGCTCGTGCTCCCCGTCTTCGCCCTGTCGTCGGTGCGGTCCTCGCCGCCGCCGAGTGCGTACCAGGTCACGCCGCCGACGGCGAGCAGCGCCGCCACGACGGCCGCGACCACGCCCTTCGCCCGGCGTCGGCCGGACGGGGGCGGGGGCGGGGGCGGGGGCGGTGGCGTCTCGGGGCCGGGCTGACCGCCGCCGTACGGATTGAGCCGG
Source organism: Streptomyces sp. NPDC015346 (assembly GCF_043078785.1). Classification (NCBI taxonomy): domain Bacteria; kingdom Bacillati; phylum Actinomycetota; class Actinomycetes; order Kitasatosporales; family Streptomycetaceae; genus Streptomyces; species Streptomyces sp. NPDC015346. Next base: position 184,374 of record NZ_JBIBTW010000006.1, read on the forward strand.
GCGTACGGCCCGTACGGCGGCGGCGGTACCGAGGACGGCGGCGAGGGCGGTGTCTGGGGCGGCGGCGGGGGTGTGCCGGGCTGTCGAGGTGTCGTCATCGGAGTCGGACAACCCTCACTTGCTGAAGGCCATCATCGTCTTGACTTCCTTCTCCTCCTTGTCGTTCGAGGCGCTCACCCGCCCGCTGGTGACGACGAACGTCCCGTTGCCGTAGGCGAAGCCCGGGTCGTAGAAGGTGTTCTCGATCTGCGCCGTCGACGCCGGGTGCTGAAGGATGATCTTCGGCGCACCGCCGGTCGGGGCGAGGGTGGCGACCGCGCCACCCGTGTCGTAGGAGGCGTCCATGTAGAGCAGGACGTCGGAGCCTTCCATGCGCAGCGGGGTGATGGTCCGCTCGGCGGGGGCCGCGGCGCGCCACTTGGACTTGCCGGTGTTCAGGTCGAAGGCGACGACCGCGTTGGCGGTGCGGTAGTTGTCGGACTCCGTTGCCATGTAGAAGGTGTTGGCGTCGGCGGCGACGCCGGTGCAGCCCTGGAGGTTACGGCCGAAGACGACGAACGCGCCGCCGCAGTTGGGCGCGTACTTGTCCGTGCCGCCCTGGATCTGCGAACGGAGCTTGCCCTGCGGGGTGAGGGCGAACACGGACCACTTCTTCTCGTCGCGCTGCTGCGCGGAGACGACGAGCGGGTTGACCGAGTAGACCTTGTCGACTTCCCAGTTGGGCTGGAGCTTGAAGGTCCAGCGGGCCTTGCCGGTGGCCGGGTCGACCTCGCTGATCTGCTCCTGCTTGTTCTTGTAGTCGCTGGTGGGGCAGCTGGCGGCGGCGATCAGCTTCGCCCCGCCCGCGAAGGCGTAGGGCTTGCAGCCGCTGGTCGGCCCGGTGAAGAGCTGGCGCCCGTCGGCGAGGGAGTAGCCGTAGGAGCTGCCGGTGCCGGCGGCCGTCACCGTGTTGCCGCTGATGGCGAGGGTGGTGTCGGAGAGCGAGTTGAAGCCGGTGCCCTTGGGGACGGCCTTCTTCCAGCCCACCTTGCCGGTCTTGAGGTCGATCTTCTGCAGCTGGGTGCACTTGGCGCGGTCGCCCGCGCTGTCGTTGACGCCGATGACGAAGCTGCCGTCGGCGGCGGGCTCCGGCGGGGTCGCGCACAGCTCGAAGGGCAGGTCCAGGTGCCACTTCGCCGAGCCGTCGCTGAGGCTGTAGCCGTCGAGGCTCTTGTACATGCCCTTGACGACGATGTCGCCGACGATCCACGGGCCGAAGACGTCGGCGCCGTTGCGGGGCAGGTCGACGTTGTTCTTGAGCAGCCAGTTGACCTTCGCCTCGCCGGGCTTGCGGCCGGCGTTGAGGTCGTCCTCGGAGTTGCGACCGTCGCCGCTGCCGTCTCCCTGGTCCACGGACTCGGTGGGCTTCGGGGCGGAGCCGGTGGCGGTCGGCTGGGCGACCGGGTCCTTCTCGTCGTCGCCGCCGCTGACGGCGAACCAGGTGCCCGCGCCGACGACGAGGACCACGGCGACGGCCACGGCCGCGATGACGCCGGTCTTGCCCTTGAAGGGGCCGCCTCCGCCGGGCGGGGTGGGGGCCGCCGGGTACGGGGGCTGGGCCGGGTAGCCGCCGTAGGGACCCGGCTGCTGGCCGTAGGGGCCGGGCTGCTGGGCGTACGGCCCCGGCTGCTGCTGGGGGTATCCGTACCCGGGCGGCGGCGCCTGCTGCGGGTATCCGTAACCGGGCTGCGGGGCCTGGCCGTAGGGGCCGGGCGTGGCGGGCGGCGGCGTCTGCGGAGCCTGCGGGGCCTGCGGAGCCTGCGGGGCCTGCGGCGGAGCCGGAGGCATCGGCGGGACACCCTGGTTCGGGCCTTGGTTCGGGCCTTGGTTCGGGCCTTGGTTCGAGCCCTGGTTCGAGCCCTGGCCCGGGCTCGGTGCGCCGAAGCCCGGCGGCTGGTTGCTGGGCGGCTGGGTCATCAGCGCTTCCCCCTTGATGTGAGCGGGTTTTCTTTCTACCACTCGGGGCATGGCGCAAAAGTGACCGGTCCACCCCTTGTTCCCAAGGGAGGACCGGCCCGTGATGCCGTCGTTACGCGTTCCGCACGGGTTCTCTACGCGTCTTCCGCGAGTTCGAGCCAGCGCATCTCCAACTCCTCGCGCTCGCCCGCCAGTTCCCGCAGCTCGGCGTCCAGCTTCGCCACCTTCTCGAAGTCTGTGGCACTTTCGGCGATTTGGGCGTGCAGCCTGCTCTCCTTGTCGGAGAGCTTGTCGAGCTGACGCTCGACCTTCTGCAGTTCCTTCTTCGCGGCGCGGGAGTCGGCGGCGGAGACACCGGCCTTCTGCTGGGCGGAGGCGGCGGCCGGTGCGGGCGTCGGGACCGACGCCTCGATCATCCGCCGGCGCCGCTCCAGGTACTCGTCGATGCCACGGGGCAGCATCCGCAGCGTCTGGTCCCCGAGCAGCGCGAAGGTGCGGTCCGTGGTGCGCTCGATGAAGAACCGGTCGTGGGAGATGACGATCATGGAGCCGGGCCAGCCGTCGAGGAGGTCCTCCAGCTGGGTCAGGGTCTCGATGTCGAGGTCGTTGGTGGGCTCGTCGAGGAAGAGGACGTTCGGCTCGTCCATCAGCAGCCGCAGCAGCTGGAGCCGGCGCCGCTCGCCGCCGGAGAGGTCGCCGACCGGCGTCCACTGCTTCTCCTTGGAGAAGCCGAACTGCTCGCACAGCTGACCGGCGGTCATCTCCCGGCCCTTGCCGAGGTCGACGCGGCCACGGATCTGCTGCACCGCCTCGAGGACGCGGAGCGTCGGGGGCAGCTCGGTGACGTCCTGCGAGAGGTAGGCGAGCCGCACGGTCTTGCCGACGACGACCTTCCCCTCGGCGGGCTGCGCCTCGCCCTGGGTGCGGGCGGCCTCGGCGAGCACGCGCAGCAGCGAGGTCTTGCCGGCGCCGTTGACCCCGACCAGGCCGACCCGGTCGCCCGGGCCGAGCTGCCAGGTGAGGTGGCGCAGCAGCACCTTGGGCCCCGCGGTGACGGTCACGTCCTCCAGGTCGAAGACCGTCTTGCCGAGGCGGGCGTTGGCGAACTTCATCAGTTCGGAGGTGTCGCGCGGCGGCGGCACGTCGGCGATGAGCTCGTTGGCGGCCTCGATGCGGTAGCGGGGCTTGGAGGTACGGGCGGGGGCGCCGCGCCGCAGCCAGGCGAGCTCCTTGCGCATCAGGTTCTGGCGCTTGGTCTCCTCGGTGGCGGCGATGCGCTCGCGCTCGGCCCGGGCGAAGACGTAGTCGGAGTAGCCGCCCTCGTACTCGTGCACGTCGCCGCGCTGCACGTCCCACATGCGGGTGCAGACCTGGTCGAGGAACCACCGGTCGTGGGTGACGCAGACGAGGGCCGAGCGGCGCGTCTGGAGGTGCTGGGCGAGCCAGGCGATGCCCTCGACGTCGAGGTGGTTGGTGGGCTCGTCGAGGACGATCAGGTCCTGGTCGTCGATGAGGAGCTTGGCGAGCGCGATCCGGCGCCGCTCGCCACCGGAGAGCGGACCGATGACGGTGTCGAGGCCGTGCTCGAAGCCGGGCAGGTCGAGCCCGCCGAAGAGCCCCGTGAGCACGTCGCGGATCTTGGCGCTGCCGGCCCACTCGTGGTCGGCCATGACGCCGATGACCTCGTGCCGGATGGTGGCCTTCGGATCGAGCGAGTCGTGCTGGGTGAGGACGCCGAGGCGCAGGCCGCCACTGTGGGTGACCCGTCCTGTGTCGGCCTCCTCCAGCTTGGCGAGCATCCGGATCAGGGTGGTCTTGCCGTCGCCGTTGCGGCCCACGACTCCGATCCGGTCCCCCTCGGAGACGCCGAGGGAGACACCGTCGAGCAGGGCACGTGTGCCGTACACCTTGCTGACGGCCTCGACATTGACCAGATTGACGGCCACTTTGACTCCTGTACGGGGGGACGATCGACGTCCAAGGGTAGACGGCGGGGCCGGTGCCCGGACGCGGCGATCGCTCGACGGAACGTTCGAGCGCCGCACAGAGGGACGCGGTCACTCTTTGTGACGAGCGCGACCCGGTCACCGAGGTGGCCGTGCCAACTGGCCGCATGACCTCGGCCACGCGGGCGATCTCCCGGCCCTGGCTGCCGCCGCCCGGGGCCGGCACGTCGTCAAGTTCGTCACGTGCCGCGTACCTCGGCGCAACCCCCCGCGCCCGCCCAAGGAGAGGCCCATGTCCCGACTCCCCCGCCTGGTCGCCGCCGCCACGGCCACCGTCGCCCTCACCCTGCTCGTGTCAGGCCCCACCTCGGCGAACGAAGCGAGAGCGGGGTCCGCCCGGCCGAAGGCCGGGGGAGAACCGACCGTCTCCGACCCCCGCGTCGTCGCCCGCTTCGACTTCGCCGCCGGACAGACGCCGGAGAGCATCGCCCTCGAACCGGACGGCTCCGCAGACCTGTCCTTCTCCTTCACCCGGCAGGTCGTCAACGTCGACAAGCAGGGCAACCGGCGGGTGCTCGCCACCCTGCCCGCCGTGGCGAATCCGAACACCCCCATCGTGGGCGCGGCCGTCGCCATGGGCCTCGCCCGCGCCGACGACGGCACGCTGTACGTCAACTACGCCACCGGCACCGACGCGACCGGCATCTACCGGATCGACCCCGAGGGCGGCGCGCCAGAGCTGATCGCGCCACTGCCGGCCGACGGGTTCCCCAACGGCCTCGCCCTCGACGAGGAGTGCGACGCGCTCTACGTCGCCGACTCGGTGCGCGGTACCGTCTGGCGCGTTCCCCGGGACGGGGGCACGCCCACGGCCTGGGCCACCGGAGCGGCGCTCCAGCCGCTCGCCGCCCCCGCCGGGTTCGGCGTCGGCGCCAACGGCGTCCAGGTCCACGACGGCGCCGTGTGGGTGTCCAACACCGACCGGAAGACGCTGCTGCGCATCCCGGTACGGCCCGACCAGAGCGCCGGCCCGATCGAGACCCGGGCGACCGGGCTCGACTGGATCGACGACTTCACCTTCACGGGCCCCGACGGCGGGCACCACCACGACGGGCGCCTCGACGACGGGCGCCACGACGACAGGCGCCACGGCGACGGGCGCCACGGCGACATGGTCCTCGCCGCCCTGATCGCGGACCACGAAGTCGCCCTCGTCCGCCCCGACGGCACACACAAGATCGTCCTGACCGCGCGGGACGGGCTGTCCAACCCGACCTCCGTGGCGGTACGCGACCGGAAGGTGTACGTCCCGAGCGCGTCCTACTTCGCCCCCGTGAAGGACCCGAACCTGCTCCTGGCCCGGCTGGGCCGGCAGGGCTAGTCGGAGAAGGGCTGGTCCAGGACCGTCGCGCCGGGGGCCGGGGAGGTGGCCACGTGGGCGGTGCGGCAGGTGCCGGAGGCGATCAGGGCGGCCGCCACCGCCTCGGCCGACTCGGCGTCCTTGGCCAGGAACGCCGTCGTCGGGCCCGAGCCGGAGACCAGGGCGGCCAGCGCGCCGGCCGTCGTGCCCGTCTCCAGGGTGGCGGCGAGGGACGGCCGCAGGGAGACGGCGGCCGGCTGCAGGTCGTTGACCAGCGCGCCGGCCAGAGCGGTGGCGTCCCCTGTGCGCAGGGCGTCGAGCAGCGCCGGGGAGGCGACCGGTTCGGGGACGTCGACGCCCTCGTGGAGACGGTCGAACTCGCCGTACACCGCCGGGGTCGAAAGCCCGCCGTCGGCGACGGCGAAGACCCAGTGGAACGCGCCGCCCACCGGCAGCTCGGTCAGCCGCTCGCCGCGCCCGACGCCGAGGGCGGCGCCGCCGACCAGGCTGAACGGCACATCGCTGCCGAGGACGGCGCAGATGTCGAGGAGTTCGGCGCGCGAGGAGTTCAGGCCCCACAGCGCGTCGCAGGCGAGCAGCGCGCCCGCGCCGTCGGCGCTGCCGCCGGCCATGCCGCCGGCGACCGGGATGTCCTTCCTGATGTGCAGGTGGACGTTCGGGGAGATGCCGTGGCGCGCGGCGAGCAGCTCGGCCGCCCGCGCCGCCAGGTTCGTCCGGTCCAGCGGCACCTTGTCGGCGTCCGGGCCCTCGCAGGTGACGCGCAGCTCGTCGGCCGGGGCCGCCGTCACCTCGTCGTACAGCGACACCGCGAGAAAGACGTTGGCCAGGTCGTGGAACCCGTCGGCCCGCGCCCCGCCCACCGCCAGCTGCACGTTCACCTTGGCGGGCACCCGCACGGTGACGGCCGCCAGGTCGGCGGCCGCGTCGCGGGTGGGGCCCGTGTGGTCCGTACTGGTCACTTCTTCTCCTCCGCGATCCGGGCGAATTCCTCCACCGTCAGCGCCTCGCCACGTGCCTGGGGCGAGATGCCCGCCGCGACCAGGGCCTCCTCGGCCGCCGCCGGGGAGCCCGCCCACCCCGCCAGGGCGGCCCGCAGGGTCTTGCGGCGCTGGGCGAAGGCCGCGTCGACGACCGCGAAGACCTCGGTCTTGGAGGCGGTCGTCGCCACCGGCTCCGTGCGTCGCACCAGCGAGACCAGGCCCGAGTCGACGTTCGGCGCGGGCCAGAAGACGTTGCGGCCGATCGAGCCGGCCCGCTTCACCTCGGCGTACCAGTTCGCCTTGACCGACGGCACGCCGTAGACCTTGTTCCCCGGCCGGGCCGCGAGCCGGTCCGCGACCTCCGCCTGGACCATCACCAGCGTCCGCTCGATCGTCGGGAAGCGGTCCAGCATGTGCAGCAGGACGGGCACGGCCACGTTGTACGGAAGGTTCGCGACCAGCGCGGTCGGCGGCGGGCCCGGCAGCTCCTGGACGTGCATGGCGTCGGAGTGGACGAGAGCGAAACGGTCCTTCTTCCCCGGCAGGCGGGCCTCGATCGTCGCCGGCAGGGCGGCGGCCAGGACGTCGTCGATCTCGACGGCCGTCACCCGGTCCGCGGCCTCGAGCAGCGCCAGGGTCAGCGAGCCGAGCCCGGGGCCCACCTCGACGACCACGTCGTCGGGGCGCACCTCCGCCGTGCGGACGATGCGCCGGACGGTGTTGGCGTCGATGACGAAGTTCTGGCCCTTCTGCTTCGTGGGGCGCACGCCGAGGGCGGCGGCCAGCTCACGGATGTCGGCGGGGCCGAGGAGGGCGTCGGGGCTTTCGGGGCCAGTGGCGGTGCTCACCGGTACAGCCTACGGCCGCAGTGCGGCCACGGACTCGCCCCCCGCTGCACGTAGAGCTTCTTGGCCCGATACGTCTGTTCCGAGGCGGGCGCGTTCTGGGCGACGCCCCGGCCGCCGAGCGCGCGCCAGGTGCCGGGGTCGAACTGGTAGAGCCCGCCGTAGGTCCCCGAGGGGTCGACGGCGTTCGGCCGCCCGCCGGACTCGCAGGCCGCCAGCGCGGCCCAGTCGAGCCCGTCCGCGCCCGCCACCGACGAGGGCAGCGGCCGGGTGCCGACCTTCACCTTCCGGGTGACGGGCTCGCGGACGACCTCCTCGCGGATCCTCCTCGGCTTCTGCCGGACCCCGTTGACGGTCCGCAGCGCGTACGTGACCCGGCGCACGCCCTGGACGCCCTGCTCCTCGACGACCTCGGTGCCGGCGAAGAGTCCGGGGTCGCGGGTCCGCTCGACGGCGTACGGGATCGGCTCCTCGCGCACCTCCTTGGTGCCGGTGATCCGCAGGACGGTGATCGTCTGGCCGTCGCGCGGGAAGGAGCCGGGCGGTACGGAGGTGGTGTCCTGCCCGGAGAGGGTGATCCCGGCCTCCTCGACGGCCTCGCGGACGGTCGCGGCGTTGGTGCGCAGGGTCCGTTCGCGGCCGTCGGCGAGGAAGGTGACGGTCCGTTCGGTCCGTACGTCGAGGGTGAGGCCGCTGCGGGAGATGGGGGCGGAGCGGGAGACGGAGAGGTACGCGCCCTCGGCGCGGACGCCGAGCTGGCGCAGGGCGTCGTCGACGGTCCTGGCCGTGGTCCACACCTGGCGGCGCTGCCCGTCGAGGGTGAGGGCGACGGGCCGGCCGTAGCGGACGGCGATCTCGTCGCCGTTGGCCAGTTCGGCGTCGGGGGCCGGCGCGACGATGTCGTGGGCGCCGACGGTCAGGCCTTCGTCGGCGAGGAGTTCGTCGACGTCGTCGGCGAAGGTGTGCAGGGTGCGCGGGACGCCGTCGACGGAGAGCCGGACGGCCTTGTCGTTGGCGACGAAGGCGCTGGTGCCGCCGGCCAGGAAGGCGACGACCAGGGCCTGCGGGAGGAGGCGCCGCAGGCTGTCGGCGGCGGGAGCGGAGGACTTGCGGCGCCGCGCGGCGCGCCGGGCCTCGGCGCGCGTCGCGGGCACGGCCGGCGTGGTGGCGGGCGTGGTGGCGGGCGTGGTGGCGGGCGTGGTGGCGGGCGGCGCGCCCTGGCCCGGCACGAGGGGCGCCGCGAGGGTCGGCTGCTCATGGAGGGAGGGGTCCGGCCGGCGCCCGCCCCGTGCGGCCCGGTGGCTTCCCTGCGAGTTGCTCACGAGGCCGGGACCCTAGCGGGATCGCCGGTCACTCTCCAAAGCGCCTCGACTACATGCCGTAACCGTTATTCATCAGTAATCGAAGGCGGTGGCGGTGTTGGCGGCGATCGCCGCGCACAGGTCGTCCACGCCGATCCCGCGCACCTCGGCCATCGCGCGGACGGTCAACGGGATCAGGTACGGCGCGTTCGGCCGTCCGCGGTACGGCGCCGGGGTGAGGAACGGGGCGTCCGTCTCCACCAGGACGAGCTCCAGCGGGGCGACGGCGAGGGCGTCGCGCAGGGGCTGGGCGTTCTTGAAGGTGACGTTGCCCGCGAAGGACATGTAGTAGCCCTTGTCGGCGCAGATCCGGGCCATGTCGGCGTCGCCGGAGTAGCAGTGGAACACGGTCCGCTCGGGCGCGCCCTCCTCGTCCAGGACGCGCAGTACGTCGGCGTGGGCCTCGCGGTCGTGGATGACGAGCGCCTTGCCGTGCCGCTTGGCGATCTCGATGTGGGCGCGGAAGGAGCGCTCCTGGGCGGCCATCCCCTCGGGACCGGTACGGAAGTAGTCCAGGCCGGTCTCGCCGACGCCGCGGACCTGCGGCAGGGCGGCGAGCCGGTCGATCTCGGCGAGCGCGTCGTCGAGCGCCGCGTCCCCGCCCGCCTCCCGGGCGCCCTGCCGGGACCAGCCGTCGGGGTCGCCGAGGACGATCCGCGGCGCCTCGTTGGGGTGCAGGGCGACGGCCGCGTGCATGTTCTCGTGCGCGGCGGCGGTCTCGGCGGCCCACCGGGAGCCCTTGATGTCGCAGCCGACCTGGACGACGGTGGTGACGCCGACGGCGGCGGCCTTGGTGAGGGCCTCCTCGACGGTGCCGGACTGCATGTCCAGGTGGGTGTGCGAGTCCGCCACCTCCACGAGGAGGGGCTCGGGCAGCGGCGGCGGGGCGTCCTTGGAACTCATGGCCCCGATCGTACGAGGGGCCATGAGTTCACTCGCGACGGCCTACGAGCGCGGCCCGAGCGGGACGCGTACGCGGGACGCCGTGCGGCGGCAGGACGCTATGCGGCGGGGGGCTTGCGGTGGAACAGGTCCGACAGGCGGCGGTGGGGCTTGCGGGGCTCCTCCACATGGACCGGGCCCGGCGCGTCCCCCTGCGGGCCGCCCGTCTTGGGGACGTGCTTCCGCGCGCTCTCGGCCCGCTCGATGCCCTGGTTGCGCTCCAGGTCCTGCCCGATCGGTCCCGCGGGCCCGATCGGCCCGGCCGGGGCGAACGGCCTGCCCTCCCGGGTCTCGCGCGGGTGGTAGACCTCCTCCCAGGAGCTCACCGCCGACGAGACCTGGCCCGCGCGCATGATGCGGACGACATGGCCGCCGCAGTTCAGGCAGGTCGGGCTGGACAGCGGCGAGGGCACCCGCTCGCCACCGGCCCGGTAGATGATGAACTCCTGGCCGGCCGGATCGACGTGATGCTCGATGTCGTACGCCTGCTCCCAGCCGTATCCGCAGCGCATGCAGGCGAAGGCGTACGCCTCATGGGCGACGGGTACTCCGGTGCCGGTGATCTCACTCATGCCAGCTCCTCTCCACCGAACCAGTGGACGCCTTATCCGGCCGGAGCGCATCAGCGCCGGTGAAACAATGGGAAGCCCTTGGGCCTCCCCTTGCTCTGAGGCCCTCAGAAGGCCTGCCACGCGGGTTTCGCTTTGCCTTTCACGATAAACCTTTACCCGTTCGTGGGCCCCTGCGCCGGCGCCGCCACATGCCCCTGCGCCGCCGCGTTCTTCGCCGCGACGACGGCGTCGAACACCTCGCGCTTGGGCAGACCCGCCTCCGCGGCGACCGCCGCGATGGCCTCCTTGCGCCGCTCCCCCGCCTCCTCGCGCACCCGCACCCTGCGGACCAGCTCCTCGGCGTCGAGTTCGGCGGGCCCGGTCTCCGGGGCGCCCTCGACGACGACCGTGATCTCGCCGCGTACACCCTCCGCGGCCCAGGCGGCCAGCTCGCCGAGGCCGCCGCGCTTCACTTCCTCGTACGTCTTGGTCAGCTCGCGGCAGACGGCGGCGCGCCGCTCGGCGCCGAAGACCTCGGCCATCGCGGCGAGGGTGTCGTCGAGCCGGTGCGGGGCCTCGAAGTAGACGAGCGTCCTGCGCTCCTGCGCCACCTCGCGGAGCCGTCCGAGCCGCTCCCCGGCCTTGCGGGGCAGGAAGCCCTCGAAGCAGAAGCGGTCCACGGGCAGCCCGGACAGCGCGAGCGCGGTGAGCACGGCGGAGGGGCCGGGGACGGCGGTGACCTTGATGTCCCGCTCGACGGCGGCGGCGACCAGGCGGTAGCCGGGGTCGGAGACGGACGGCATGCCCGCGTCGGTGACGAGCAGCACGCGCGCGCCGCCCACGAGCGCCTCGACCAGTTCGGGCGTACGGGCGGACTCGTTGCCCTCGAAGTAGGAGACGACCCGGCCCGTGGTGTGCACACCGAGGGCCCTGGTCAGGCCGCGCAGCCGCCGGGTGTCCTCGGCGGCGACGATGTCGGCGCCCTCCAGCTCGGCCACGAGCCGCGGCGGGGCGTCCGCGATGTCCCCGATGGGGGTCCCTGCAAGTACCAGCGTTCCTGTCACATGGGTCATCCTCCCAGCCCGGACAGGCGACTCGCACAGGCGCGTTCCCTACGATGGCGCGGTGACCAGTACCGCACCCGAGGCCCTGCAGGGTCAGCACGCCGTGGAAGAGCCCCCTTCGTGGCAGCAGCGTCTGCGGCGCTTCGGCTACGTACCCCCCGCCAGGAGCGCCGCGGGGCCCGGGCTGCGGGAGCGTCTCGTACCGCCGTACACCCGCCCGTCGGAGCGGATGTGGGCGCTGCTCGGGGTATCCTCCGGCCTCGCGCACCGGATCTGGCGGCTGGCGGCCTGGGGCGGTCCGCTGCTGGTGGCGCTGCTCGCGGGGCTGCTGCGGTTCTGGAGGCTGGACAAGCCGCACGCGGTGATATTCGACGAGACGTATTACGCCAAGGACTCCTGGGCCCTGATCAACCAGGGGTACGAGGGGGCGTGGCCGAAGGACATCGACAAGACGATCCTGACGAATCCGGACTCGGTCATGATCCCGACCGAGCCCGGCTATGTCGTCCATCCGCCGATGGGCAAGTGGGTCATCGGCCTGGGCGAGAAGATGTTCGACTTCACGCCGTTCGGCTGGCGTTTCATGGTGGCGCTGCTCGGCACGCTGTCCGTGCTGATGCTCTGCCGGATCGGGCGGCGGCTGTTCCGCTCGACGTTCCTGGGGTGTCTGGCGGGGCTGCTGCTCGCGGTGGACGGCCTGCACTTCGTGATGAGCCGCACGGCGCTGCTCGACCAGGTGCTGATGTTCTTCGTCCTGGCGTCCTTCGGCTGTCTGCTGGTGGACCGGGACTGGGCGCGGCGGCGGCTGGCGGCGGCGCTGCCCGAGGACGAGGAGGGGGTGCTGCGGCCGGACGCGGGCGTGGCGGAGACCCTGCGGCTCGGCTGGCGGCCGTGGCGGCTCGCGGCCGGGGTGATGCTGGGCCTGGCCTTCGCGACGAAGTGGAACGGCCTCTACATCATGGCCGCGTTCGGTCTGATGGCGGTGCTCTGGGACGCGGGCGGACGGCGCACGGCCGGCGCGGTCCATCCGTATCTGGCGGTCCTCAGGCGGGACCTGGTCCCGGCGTTCGTCTCGGTGGTGCCGGTCGCGGTGGTCACGTACGTGGCCACGTGGTCGGGCTGGATCGCCTCGGACAAGGGGTACTTCCGCAACTGGGCGGCCGAGCAGGACAAGCTGACCGGCGGCGGCTTCTGGGCGTGGCTGCCGGACTGGCTGCGGAGCCTGTGGCACTACGAGACCGAGGTCTACAACTTCCATGTCAATCTGACCTCGCACCACACGTACCAGTCGAACCCGTGGAGCTGGATCGTCCTCGGCCGCCCGGTCTCCTACTTCTACGAGAGCCCGTCCCCGGGCGAGGCGGGCTGCCCCACGACCGCGACGGAGAAGTGCGCCCAGGAGGTCCTCGCGCTCGGCACGCCCCTGCTGTGGTGGGCGGGCTGCGTCGCGATCCTGTACATCCTGTGGCGCTGGTTCTTCCGCCGCGACTGGCGCGCCGGCGCGATCGCGTGCGGCATCGCGGCGGGCTGGGTCCCGTGGTTCCTCTACCAGGAACGCACGATCTTCCTCTTCTACGCGGTGGTGTTCGTGCCGTTCCTCTGTCTCGCGGTGACGATGATGATCGGCGCGATCATCGGCCCACCGGGCTCCTCGGAACGGCGCCGCACGTTCGGCGCGGTGGGCGCCGGGGCGCTGGTGCTGCTGATCGTCTGGAACTTCATCTACTTCTGGCCGATCTACACGGGCACGTCGATCCCGCTGGATCAGTGGCGCAGCAGGATGTGGCTGGATACGTGGGTGTAATGGGGGACTTGGTTGCAGCGGGGGACCCGGTTGCAGCGGGGGACCTGGTTGCAACGGGTGTCCTGGTTGCCGGGGCAGGGGCGCAGCAGCCCTTGCCCTGCCAGGCGTCGCGGCCTTCCTTGACGGCGATGGCGGCGATGGCGAGGGCGGCGATCGGGTCGGCCCAGGTCCAGCCGAGGAGGCTGTGGGCGAGCAGGCCGGCCAGGAGGACGGCCGACAGGTAGGTGCAGAGCAGCGTCTGCCGGGAGTCGGCGACCGCGCTGGCGGAGCCGAGTGCGCGGCCGGCCTTGCGCTGGGCGGCCGACAGGAACGGCATGACCAGCAGGGAGAGGGCGGCGATCACGATGCCCGGGGTGGAGTGTCCGGCCTCGCCGGCCCCGGTCAGGGCGCGGACCGCGTCGAGGGTGACGTAGGCGGCGAGGGCGAAGAAGGAGACCGCGATGATCCGCAGCGTGGTCTTCTCGCGCGCTTGCCGGACCGCGTGGTCGGTCGCGGAGAACTGCCAGGCCACGGCGGCGGCGGAGGACACCTCGATGACCGAGTCGAGGCCGAAGCCGATCAGCGCGGTGGAGGAGGCGAGGGCGCCGGCGGTGAGGGCGACGGCCGCCTCGATCACGTTGTAGACGATCGTCGCCGCGACGAGCAGCCGTATGCGCCTCGCCAGAGCGTCCCGGCGGGCGGGGGACGGTCCCAGGGACATCGCGGTCATCTCAGCAGCAGCCCTCGGTCTCGGCGTCCGCGCACGTACGGTCGCTCTCCACCGCGACGACGGCGGCGCGCAGGTCGTCAAGGGCGTGGCCGAGACGTGCGTCGGCCAGCTCGTAGCGGGTGCGGCGGCCCTCGGGGACGGTGACGACCAGGCCGCAGTCCCGCAGGCAGGCCAGATGGTTCGACAGCCGGGTGCGGGAGATGCCGAGGGCGTCGGCGAGTTCGGAGGGATAGGCCGGGGCCTCCCGCAGCGCCAGCAGGAGGCGGCAGCGGATCGGGTCGGCGAGCGCGCGGCCGAAGCGGGCCAGCACCTCGATGTCGGGGGCGACTGTCAGCATGCCATGAAAGTACACCGGATCCTGAATTCAGAAAACATTGAATAGTCGGGCAGTGAGACGCCGGTCGCTTTCCGGTAACAACCGTCTCGGCTGTCACTCCTGTCACCTAGGTTGGAGGGATCGCCTGGGGAGGGGAGGCGCAGCCATGCGCAGTGGGGTCAAGGTCGCGATCGTCGGGGGCGTCTTCGTCGTCATCGCGAGCGGAGTGGGATACGGGGGCTACAACCTCTGGAACGGGATCAACGGGGGCGTGGACGTGGGCTCCCGTTCGGGGGCCGGTCCGGGGGCCGGGGAGAAACGGTCCGGTCCGGTCACCGAAGACGAGGTGACGGGGACCGCCGAGGAGTTCCTTGCCGCGTGGGCCGCCGGGGAGTCGGACCGGGCCGCCCAGCTGACCAACAACCCGGTCGAGGCCGGGCCCGCCGTGCTCGGCCACCGCGAGGGGGCGAAGGTCTCCAAGGCCGTCATCACCCCCGGGCGGCCGGTCGGCGCGAAGGTGCCGTTCACGGTCAGCGCCACCGTGACGTACGAGGGGACGTCGAAGCCCTGGACGTACACCTCCGAACTGACCGTGGTGCGCGGGCTGACCACCGGCCGGCCGCTGGTCGACTGGGCCCCGGCCGTCATCCACCCGAAGCTCACCAAGGGCGCTTCCCTTCGGACGGGTGCCGCGAAGACCGCCGCCATCAAGGCCGTCGACCACAAGGGCCGGGAGCTGACGAAGGAGAAGTACCCCTCGCTGGGGCCGATCCTGGACCAGCTGCGGGAGAAGTACGGGGCGGGGACCGGCGGGCGGCCCGGCGTCGAGACCTGGGTCGAGAGCGAGACCGAGGGCGTCCCGAACACGACGCTCCTCACCCTCGCCCCGGGCAGGCCGGGCACGCTGAAGACCACCATCGACGCCGGCGCGCAGGCGGCGGCCGAGCAGGCGGTGAAGCGGTTCGGGCAGGCTTCGGTGGTCGCGATCAAGCCGAGCACCGGGGAGATACGCGCGGTCGCCAACGCCCCGGCGCAGGGCTACAACACGGCCTTCCTCGGCAAGCAGGCGCCCGGCTCGACCCTGAAGATCGTCACGGCGGCGCTGCTCCTGGAGAAGGGCCTGGTCGCGGCCGACCGGCCCGCCGAGTGCTCGAAGCACGCCATGTACTACGGGACCACCTTCCGCAACCTGGACTACTTCGAGCTCGGGAACGTGCCCTTCTCCAAGAGCTTCGCCGAGTCCTGCAACACCGCCTTCATCAAGAAGATCGACGAGGTCGGCGACGACGCGGCGCTCGGCAAGGAGGCCCGGGACGTCTTCGGCATCGGCCTGAACAACTGGAAGACGGGCATCGACTCCTTCGACGGCAGCATCCCGGCCGAGACGCGGGGCGAGGCGGCCGCCCAGTACATCGGCCAGGGCACCGTCCAGATGAACGTGCTCAACATCGCCTCGATCACCGCCACCGCGAAGAACGGCACCTTCAAGCAGCCGTTCCTCGTCGCCCAAAGCCTGGACGACCGGCCGTTCGCCACCGCCACCCGCTCGCTGCCGGGGCCGGTCGCCCGCCAGCTGCGCGACATGATGCGGCTCACGGCGACCAGCGGCACGGGCGCGGACGCCATGGCGGGCGTGCGCGGCGACAAGGGCGCGAAGACGGGCTCGGCCGAGGTGGGCGGGCAGGAGACCTCCAACAGCTGGTTCGCCGGCTTCGCCGGGGACCTCGCGGCCGCCGCCGTCGTCCAGTCGGGCGGACACGGCGGGGACGCGGCGGGCCCGGTGGTCGCGAGCGTGCTCAAGGCGGGGTGAGGGGGCGGGGCGCGGCGCGGGCGCGGCGGGCGCGGGCTCGGCGCGCGCGGAAGCGGCGGCGGAGGCGGGGACTCGGCAGCCGACGGGACTCGGCGCGCGGCGGCGCGGCGGGCTCGGCGCGCGGGGGCGCGGCGCGCGGGGGCTCGACGCGGCGCGCACCCGTGAGCCGACGGCGGGCGCACGGGGCGGCGGGAAACGCGCTCGCGTGGCCCGTACACGTACCGCTAGCGTGCGGGCCATGACCGAATCGTTCGCGCATCCGCTCTTCGCCGAGGCCCTGCGGAACCTGGGTCTCGACGTCGAGATCCGCCGCTTCCCCGACGAGACCCGCACCGCCGCCCAGGCCGCCGAGGCCATCGGCTGCGAGGTCTCCGAGATCGTCAAGTCGCTGATCTTCGCGGCGGACGGGGACCCGGTCCTCGTCCTGATGGACGGCTCCTCGCGGGTCGACGTGGAGCGGGTGCGGCAGGAGCTCGGCGCCGAGGCCGTGACGCGGGCCGACGCCCGGGTCGTACGGGAGACCACGGGGTACGCGATCGGCGGCGTCCCGCCCTTTGGACACCGCACCCCGACCCGGGTCCTGGCCGACCGGGGGCTGCTCGACCACGACGTGGTGTGGGCGGCGGCCGGTGACCCGCACACGGTGTTCGCCCTCGAACCGAAGCAGCTGATCGCCCACGCGGGCGGCGCCCTGGTGGACGTGCGCGAGCGGACGACGTGACACCGCTGGTCGCGGCGGCCGTCCTGATCGCCGCCGTCACGCACGCGAGTTGGAACGCGATCGCCCACACCATCCGCGACCAGCTGCTCTCCTTCACGCTCATATCCGGCGGCGGGGCGTTGATCGGCGGGGCCCTCGCCCTCTTCGTACCGCTGCCGGCGGCCGGGGCGTGGCCGTACCTCATCGCCTCCGCCCTGCTCCACATCGGCTACTACGCCCTGCTCATGCGGTCGTTCACGCTGGGCGACTTCGGCCAGATGTATCCGATCGCGCGCGGTACGGCTCCGCTGGCGGTGACCGTCCTCGCCGCCGTCTTCGTCGACGAGATCCCGGACGGCTGGCAGCTCACCGGCGTCGCGTTCGCCTGCGCGGGCCTGACGGGGCTGGCTCTGTGGGGGATCCGGGGTTCCGGCCGGCGCCCCGACTGGCCGGCCCTGCTGGCGGCCGGCGCGACGGGCCTGGCGATCGCGGGCTACACGGTCGTCGACGGCGTCGGGGTGCGCGCCTCGGGGACCCCGCTCGGCTACATCGCCTGGCTGATGGTCCTGGAGGGCCTGGCGATCCCGGCGTACGCCCTCGTCCGCCGTCGATCCGCCCTCCTTGCCCAACTCCGCCCCCACGCCGTCCGGGGCCTGCTCGGGGCGGCTCTTTCGGTCGCCGCCTACGCCCTGGTCCTGTGGGCGCAGACGAGGGCGGCCCTGGCTCCCATCGCGGCGCTGCGCGAGTCCTCGATCATCGTGGGGGCGGCGATCGGTGCCCTCTTCTTCAAGGAGCGGTTCGGGGGTGCGCGGGTGGCGGCGGCCGGACTGATGGTGGTGGGCATTGGCCTGATGCTGCACACCACCTCCTGACACCGGGCTACTCTCCGAACTCCCCGAGCACCTCGGCGAAGTGGGTGTTGACCGCGAGCAGCCCGCCGTCGACCCGAAGGGCCGTGCCGGTGATCCAGGCCGCGTCCCGGGAGGCGAGGAAGGCGACGGCGGCCGCGATGTCCTCGGGGGTGCCGACCCGGCCCAGCGGGTAGACGCGGTCGGCGAGCGCGGCCAGCTGGGCCTGCCGGGTCTCCCAGGCGCGGGTGGCGATCGTGCCCGGGGTGACCAGGTTGACCCGGACCCCGCGCGGGGCCGCGTCCCCCGCCAGGGTCCGCGTGAAGGAGGCGAGGCCCGCCTTGGCGGCGCTGTAGGCGTGGCCGCCGAAGTCCGCCTCGGCGTTGACCGAGCCGATGTTGACGATCGCGCCGCGCCCGCCCGCCGCGAGCAACGGCAGCGCGGCGCGGGCGCAGCGGACCGCGCCCATCAGCGTGACGCCGAACTGATCCCGCCAGCCGTCCTCGGGTTCGTCCTCGAATCGAGCCGTGTCCGGCAGGTCCCGGGCGAAGGCGTTGTTGACCAGCACGTCGAGCCGCCCGAACGCCTCGGCGGCGTACGCGACCGCCGCCGCCACCGACTCCGGATCCCCCACATCGCACCGCACGGCACACGCCCCCGGCAGCCCTTCGGCCACCTCCCGCGCCGCCTCCTCATCCACATCGACGACCATCACCCGCGCCCCCTCGCCGGCCAGCCTGCGAGCCGTGGCGGCCCCGATCCCGCGCGCCCCACCCGTGATCAGCGCCGCGTACCCCTCGAATCTGTCCATGCCCTGATCACAACACCGCCCGGCCGGAACGCACCAGCGTTCAGCGAGCGGCACGCCGAAACCCGGCGCGGCGGGCAGGCTCGCACCAGGGACTGGGCAGCCACGACCTGGGGGTGCCCGATGTGACCGTCGGCCTGTACCGGCGCGGCATGTTCCCGCTGATCGTCTTCAGTCTGGCCCCGAGCGTGTGAGGGCGGCGGCTCAGGACTCCCGTTCCAGGGCCGTGCGCAGCGAGCGGACCAAGGACTGGGCGCGGGGGTCTGCCGTGACCGTTTTGCGCATGCCGTTCGTGACGTAGCCGAAGGCGATGCCCGACTCCGGGTCCGCGAAGGCCAGGGAGCCGCCGCGGCCCGGGTGGCCGAAGGAGGTGGGGCCCAGGAGGGGGGAGGCGGGGCCGTGGAGCATGTGGCCGAGGGCGAAGCGGGTGCCGACCATCAGGACGCGGTCCGGGCCCGCCGACTCCTCCGTGCGGGCGAGGGTCAGGGTCGCCGGGGCGAAGAGGCGGACGCCGCCGTCGACGGGGCCGAGGGTCGAGGCGTAGAAGCGGGCCAGCGCCCGGGCGGTCGAGACGCCGGCGGAGCCGGGCAGTTCGGCGGCCCGGTAGACGGGGTCGTTCTCGTCCGGCTTGGGGTCGATCGCCCCGAACGCGCGCCGGGTCAGCGACTCGGGGTCGCTGTACGCCTCGGTCACCGAGCGCTTCGGGCGCAGCTTCAGGGCGCCGCTTCCGGGCGGCTCGATCTCGTCGACGGGGCCCAGGCGGCCGACCCTGTGGGCCTCCTCGGACGGCAGCCCGATCCACAGGTCGAGGCCGAGGGGGCGGGCGATCTCCTCGGCGACCCAGCGGCCGATGGTGCGGCCGGTGACCCGGTGGACCAGGCCGCTGAGGAGCCAGCTGAAGGTGTGGGCGTGGTAGCCGTGCGCCGTGCCGGGCTCCCAGACGGGCGCCTGCGCGGCGATCGCGTCCGTCGCGGTCTCCAGGTCGACGGCCTCGGCGAGGGTCAGCGGCCGGTCGAGGACCGGCACCCCGGCCCGGTGCGCGAGGAGCTGCCGTACGCTCACCCGGTCCTTGCCCGCCGCCTTGAACTCCGGCCAGTACGTGCCGACCGGGGCGTCCAGGTCGAGCTGTCCGCGCTGGTGGAGCAGGAGCGGTACGGCGGCGGCGACGCCCTTGGTCGCCGAGCGGACCACCTGGGCGGTGTCCACGGCCCACGGGGTCTCCCCGTCGACGTCCCGGGTGCCCGCCCACAGGTCGACGACCTTGACGCCGTCGCGGTACACGGCGACGGCGGCGCCCCGCTCGCCCCGCTGCTCGAAGTTGCGCAGGAACGCGTCCCTGACCGGCTCGAATCCCGCCGCCACCGTGCCCCGGACGTCCACGCGCTCCACACTCCTTCTCGATCCACTGATGCCGACCCCATGGTGCAACGTGGGGGGTGCCGCGACCGATTCCGGGTGCGGTCAGACGGACTGGGGGACGAAGCCGAAGGGGAGTTCCAGGCGGTGGCGGGCCATGAGGTCGGCGTCCGCCAGGACGTCCCCGGTACGCCCGTCCCCCGCGATCACCCCGTCGCTGAGGATCACCGAGCGCGGGCACAGTTCCAGGGCGTACGGAAGGTCGTGGGTGACCATGAGGACCGTGACGTCCAAGGAGCGCAGGACGTCGGCGAGTTCGCGGCGCGAGGCGGGGTCGAGGTTGGAGGAGGGCTCGTCCAGGACGAGGATCTCCGGCTCCATCGCGAGCACGGTCGCCACCGCCACCCGGCGCCGCTGGCCGAAGGAGAGGTGGTGCGGCGGCCGGTCCGCGTACTCCGCCATGCCGACCCGCTCCAGGGCCCGGAGCACCACCGCCTCCAGCTCCGGCCCACGCAGCCCGGCCGCCGCCGGGCCGAACGCCACGTCCTCGCGCACCGTCGGCATGAACAGCTGGTCGTCCGGGTCCTGGAAGACGATCCCGACCCGGCGCCGGATCTCGGCCAGGTTCCGCTTCTCGACGGGGAGCCCCGCGACGGCGACCGTTCCCGCGCCGGCGGTGAGGATGCCGTTGAGGTGGAGGACGAGGGTGGTCTTGCCGGCGCCGTTGGGGCCGAGCAGCGCGACCCGCTCGCCGCGCTCGACGGTCAGGTCGACGCCGAAGAGCGCCTGGTGGCCATCGGGGTACGCGTACGCGAGGCCGCGCACGTCCAGCGAAGGAGGAGTCATGGCATCCGTCCGATGAGGCAGGCGAGGCAGATGAGGAGGGCGGTGAACGGAAGCGCGGCGGCGTAGGTCCACTGGGCCCGGGTCGCGGTCACCTCGTCGATGACCGGCATGGACCCCTCGTACCCCCGGCTGACCATCGCCAGATGGACGCGTTCACCGCGTTCGTACGAGCGGATGAAGAGCGCGCCGGCCGACTTGGCGAGGACGCCCCAGTGGCGGACGCCCCTCGCCTCGAAGCCGCGTGAGCGACGGGCGATGGACATGCGGCGCATCTCGTCGGTGATCACATCGCCGTACCGGATCATGAAGGAGGCGATCTGGACGAGGAGCGGGGGCAGCCGGAGCCGCTGGAGGCCGAGGAGAAGCGCCCGCAGCTCGGTGGTCGAGGCCAGGATCACGGAGGCGGCGACGCCGAGGGTGCCCTTGGCGAGGACGTTCCAGGCGCCCCAGAGGCCGGGGACGGAGAGCGACACGCCGGCGACGGTCGTCTGCTCGCCGGGGACGACGAACGGCATGAGGAACGCGAAGGCCACGAACGGGACCTCGATCACGAGGCGCCGCAGCACGAAACCGGCCGGGAGGCGGGCCGCCGCCGCCACGGCGCCGAGCAGGACGGCGTAGAGCGCGAAGGCCCAGACCGCCTCGCGGGGTGTGGAGACCACGACCACGACGAAGCCGAGGACGGCCACGAGCTTGGTGTGCGGGGGCAGCGCGTGGACCGGCGAGTCTTCCCGCCGGTACAGCTTGTGGGCGTGCCCCGCCCCCATGTCAGACCTGCGCGCCCGTGGCGGCGGCCTTGCGGCGGCGCACCACCCAGAAGGCGCCGGTGCCGACGGCGAGCGTCGCACCCACGCCGATCACGCCCGCCAGACCGACCGAGAGGCGGGCGTCCTCGACGTCCTTGACGCCGTAGTCCGCGAGCGGGGAGCCGGCCGCCGCGTGCTCCTCGACGTTCTTGTCGAAGCCCTTGTCGGCGGCGACCTTCTCCAGGCCGTCGGGGTTCGCGGAGGCGTAGAAGGAGACGAAGCCGGCCAGGACGAGGGCGGTGATCAGGCCGCCGATCCACACCTTCTTCGGGGAGCCGGCCGGGGCGGGCGTCGCGGTGGTGGCCGGGGCGGGCGTCGCGGCGGTGGCCGGGGCCGCGTCGACCAGCTCGCCGCCGACGCGCAGCTTGAGCGGGGCCGTCAGGCCCCGGGCGCCGTGGACGAGGTCCGGGCGGACGGCGACGACCGCGCCGACGGTCAGCATCGTGATGACGGCCTCGCCGATACCGATCAGGGTGTGCACGCCGACCATCGCGGTGAGCACCTTGCCGATCGGTACGTCGGTGGTGCCGCCGATCGCGTAGACCAGGGTGAACGCGGCGGCCGCGGCGGGCACGGAGACGAGCGCGGCGACGAAGGAGGCAACGGTCACCGAGCGGCGGGTCCGGGGCAGGACGAGGACGAGTCCGCGGAAGAGGGCGTACGCGACGACGGCCGTGACGACACCCATGACGGTGATGTTCACGCCGAGCGCGGTCAGACCGCCGTCCGCGAAGAGGATGCCCTGCATCAGCAGGACGACGGCTATGCAGAGCACACCCGTGTACGGCCCGACCAGGATGGCGGCGAGCGCGCCGCCGAGCAGATGTCCGCTGGTCCCGGCGGCCACGGGGAAGTTCAGCATCTGCACGGCGAAGATGAAGGCCGCGACGAGACCGGCGAGCGGAGCCGTCCGCTCGTCCAGCTCCCTGCGGGCTCCGCGCAGGCTGACGGCGACGGCGCCCGCGGCGACGACTCCGGCAGCGGCCGACACGGGGGCGTTGATGAATCCGTCGGGTACATGCACGGCACTGATGATAAGCGCCACCTGCAAAGAGCTTGCAAGAGCGCACACATCACAAATGAGGTCGCGATGAAGTGCGCGATGAGAGTCGCGATGAGGCGCGTACGCGTCGGCCTGTCGTGAGGCGTCTCACATGAGATCGACGCATGGTCCGCGAAATATGGGACATTAGGGACTAGTAATACGAGTGTGAGGAGTCGGCCGATGCAGCCCGCCGCGGAAGACCACGCCATCGAGGATCACGCCAAAGGCAGGATCATCACCGACGCCCCCCTCTCCCGACCCGTCCCGGTCGCCCTGCGCTACGACGCGGACGCCGCCCCCGCCACCGTGCGCTTCGTCTTCCCCGGCAACATCGAGTGGTCCTTTCCGCGCGCCCTCCTAGAAACCGGGATGCGCGCCCCCGCCCGCCGCGGGGACATCGGGATCTGGCCGTGCGGACGGGTGCAGACGATCGTCGAGTTCCACACGGCGGACGGTGTCGCGGTCGTCCAGTTCGACTCGACGGCCCTCGTGCGCTTCCTCCGGCACACCTACGCCGTCACCGCGTCGAGCTCATCGAGCTCGTCGACACGATGACGGCGTAGGGCCGCGTCGGCTCCCCGTCCCCACGGGTTCCGGCGCGTTCCGGGGTGTGCCCCTCCGCTCAAGAGGCCGCCCCGGGGCTCACACGTTGATCAGTTCCCGCCGCGTGGCGTCCGGGGAGCCGGTGGCCTTCGCCAGCCCCTCGCCCTCCACGTCCACGTTCGGCAGCACCTTGTCCAGCCACTTCGGCAGCCACCAGGCCTTGTGCCCGAGCAGCGCGAGCACCGCGGGGACGATCGCCATCCGGACCACGAAGGCGTCGAAGAGGACCGCGATGGCCAGACCGAAGCCGATCATCTTGATCATCTGGTCGTCCATGCCGATGAATCCGGAGAACACCGCGATCATGATCACCGCGGCGGCGGTGACCACCCGGGCGCTGTGCCGGAAGCCGGTGACGATCGCCTCGCCGGGGCGTTCCCCGTGGACGTACGCCTCCCGCATCCGGGTGACGAGGAAGACCTCGTAGTCCATGGCCAGGCCGAAGACGACGCCCACCATGAAGATCGGCATCATCGACATGATCGGTCCGGGCTGCTCGACCCCGAAGAGGCCGCCGAGCCAGCCCCACTGGAAGACGGCGACGACCGCGCCGAGGGCGGCGACCACCGAGAGCAGGAAGCCGAGGGCCGCCTTCAGCGGCACCAGGATCGAGCGGAACACCACCATCAGGAGCAGGAAGGCGAGACCGACGACCAGCGCCAGATAGGGCAGCAGCGCGTCGTTCATCTTCTGCGAGAAGTCGATGTTCATCGCGGTGGCGCCGGTGACCAGGACGTTGTCGCCGGTCGCGTCGCGGATGTCGTGGACCAGCTCCTCCGTCTCGACCGAGGAGGGCCGGTCCTTGGGGACCACCGTGATCATCGCCGTGTCGCCGGCCTTGTTGGGTGTGGGCGCCGTGACGGCCACGACCCCGTCCAGGACCTTGATCTTCTCGACGGTGGAGTCGGCGGCGGCCCTGTCCCCGTCGACGACGACCATCAGCGGCCCGTTGAACCCGGGACCGAACCCGTCCGACAGCAGGTCGTAGGCGCGCCGCTGGCTGGTGGAGGTGGGCGCGGAACCGTCGTCGGGCAGGCCCATCTCCAGCGAGGCGGCGGGCAGCGCGATCGCGCCGAGGCCGAGGACACCGACGAGCAGGACCATGACGGGGCGGCGGATCACGAACCGGGCCCAGCGGGTGCCCGCGTTCGGCTTGGAGTCTGCCTTCGTCACGTCGACAGCGCTCTTGCGCTGCTTGCGGCCCATGACCTTGGAGCCCGCGAACCCGAGCAGGGCCGGGATCAGGGTGAGCGCGATGAGGACGGCGATCAGGACCGTACCGGCGGCGGCGAAGCCCATCTTCGTCAGCATCGGGATGTTGACGACGGCCAGGCCGACCAGCGCGATCACGACGGTCAGACCGGCGAAGACGACGGCGGAGCCGGCCGTGCCGACCGCGCGGCCCGCGGCGTCCTCGCGCTCCCGGCCCTCGGCCAGCTCGGCGCGGTAGCGGGAGACGATGAAGAGCGCGTAGTCGATGCCGACGGCGAGGCCGATCATCATCGCGAGCGTGGAGGTGGTGGAGCCGAGGTCCAGGACGCTCGCGAGCGCGGTGATCGAAGAGACGCCGATGCCGACGCCGATGATGGCGGTGAGCAGCGGCAGTCCGGCCGCGACCAGCGAGCCGAAGGTCATGACCAGGACGATGCCGGCGATGACCACGCCGACGATCTCGCCCGCGCCGGTCGCCGGGACGGTCTGGAGCGCGTCGCCGCCGATCTCGACGGTCAGTCCCCGCCCCTGGGCGTCGTGGCCGGTCTTCTGCAGCGCCTCGCGGGTCGCGTCGCTCAGCTCCATGCCGGAGACCTTGTAGCTGACGGAGACGTAGGCGGTCGAGCCGTCCTTGGAGACCGCCCGGGCGGTGTAGGGGTCGGTGACGGAGGCGACCTGGTCGGAGCCCGACTTCAGCTCGCCGACGACCTTCTCGACCTTGGCCTTGTTCGGCGCGTCGGTCATCTTCTGGCCGTCGGGGGCCTTGAAGACGACGCGGGCGGTGGCCCCGTCGGCGTTGCCGCCGGGGAAGCGCTGCTCAAGCAGGTCGAAGGCCTTCTGGGCCTCGGTGCCGGGTATCGAGAAGGAGCTGGAGGTCGCGGCGGGCGCGGTGGTGGCACCGGCTCCGGCGAGCGCGAGCAGCGCGACCCAGAGAAGGGCGACGAGCCGTCGGCGCCGGAAGGCGGAGCGACCCAGCTTGTAGAGAAACGTGGCCACGGGGGCGTACTCCCATTGGTGAGTGGGACAGGGCATGGGGAGCCGGCCCGACGGCGTGAGCGGTGCGCAGCGTCAGGAGGGTGCGGGATGAGGAGGGTGCGGGTGAGGACGTATCGGTGACACCGGCCGGGGAGCCGGTACGGGTTGCGGATTGCGGCTTGCGGCTTGCGGGTCAGCCGCCGGGCGAGACGCCGAGTGAGGGGAGCACGACGGCGTCGACGTAGGCGCTGAGGAAGGCGTGGTCGACCGGCTGGTCTTCGATCAGCGGGCGGGCGACGAACGCCCCGATCAGCATGTGGGGGACGAGCTTCAGAGCCAGGTTGTCGGCGCTGACCTCGCCTCGGTCCACCGCTCGGCGCAGCACTTCGTCGAGTCCGGTCATCTCGGGTTCGATGAGCAGCTCGCGCAGCGCCCGGTGCAGGTCGGGATTGTCGTGGACGGCATGGGCCAGACCCCGCATCAGCGCGGAGTCCTTCTCCATCTGGCAGTCGTCGGTCCGCTCCAGCATCGCGTGGAAGTCGCCGCGCAACGTGCCGGTGTCGATCTCTCCGAGACTGACGGGCTTGTTGTGGCGCAGGGCCCTGGCGACGAGCTGCGGCTTGCTCCCCCACTGACGGTAGAGGGTGGCCTTGCTGGAGTGAGTGCGGGCGGCGACGGCGTCCATGGTGAGGGCGTCGTAGCCGACCTCACGGAGGAGGTCGAGCACGGCTTCGTACAGCTCGGACTCACGCTCTGGGGTGAGCCTGCTGCGAGCCATGACCGGTCTCCATCCGAACGAAACGGTTTCGTACAGTACGAAGATACCCGCGCGCTCAGCGAAACGAAACCGTTTCGTACGTGGCGTGAACCACACACGCACGCGCGTACGAGTTGCCGCGGCCCCCTGACGCGGAAAGCATGAGGAGGTGAGTGACGTCGCGTATCTCCGTTATCCGCACCTCCACGACGACCTGCTGTGCTTCGCGGCCGAGGACGACCTCTGGGTCGCCCCCCTCGTGCCCGAGGGCCACGGCCCCGGCCGGGCGTGGCGGCTCACCGTCGACCGGACCCGGGTCGGGCACCCGCGCTTCTCGCCCGACGGGACCCGCATCGCGTACACGAGCTGGCGAAGTCTGGACCCCGAGATCCATCTCGCGCCGGTCGACGGCGGGCCCTCACGGCGGCTGACCTACTGGGGCTCGACGGACACCCGCGTGTGCGGCTGGTCGCCCCCCGACAAGGACGGCAGGTCCGACATCCTCGCCGTGTCCTCGCACGGCCAGCCCTTCTCGTACTTCTCCTGGGCCTACACCGTCCCCACCGACGGCTCCCCCGGCAAACGCCTGCCCTGGGGCCCGGTCTCGGACATCGAGGTCGCCGACTTCGACGGCGCGTCCGGTACGTATGGCGCGGCCGGTACGTATGGCGCGCCCGGCACGCATGGCGCGTCCTCCGAGCCCGGCGCGGCGCACGCGTCCGGCACGGCGCACGCGTCCGGCACGTCCTCCGCCGAGCGCCGCACCCTGCTGCTCACCGGAAAACCGCCGCACGAGCCGGCGGCCTGGAAGCGGTACCGGGGCGGCGCCATGGGGCGGCTGTGGCTGCACGGGGAGCAGCTGCTGCCGGACATCGGCGGCCACCTCGACGCCCCGATGTTCGTCTCCGGCCGGATCGCGTTCCTCTCCGACCACGAGGGCGTCGGCAATCTCTACTCCTGCCTGCCCGACGGCACCGACCTGCGCCGCCACACCGACCACGACGCCTTCTACGCCCGGCACGCCTCCAGCGACGGCCGGCGGGTGGTCTACCAGTGCGCCGGCGACCTGTGGATCGTCGACGCGCTGACCGGCGACTCCGTCCCGCGCAAGCTGGAGGTACGGCTCGGCGGCCCGCGCGCCGGCCGGCGCCGCTACCAGGTCCCGGCCGCCAACCACGTCGACGCGATCTCGGTCGACGAGACGGGCAGGGCCAGCGCGGTCTCGGTGCGCGGCAGCCTGTACTGGCTCACCCACCGGGACGGCCCGGCCCGCACCATCACCGACACGCCGGGGGTACGGGTCCGGCTGCCCGAGATGCTGGGCAGCGGCGGCCAGGTCGCCTACGTCACCGACGCCGAGGGCGAGGACGCGATCGAGGTCGCGTACCTGCCCCGGGCGAGCGGCGACCGCGAGCCCCGAAGGCTCGCCTCCGGTGAACTCGGCCGGGTCGAGGAGATGGTGTCCGACCCGGAGGGCGAGCGCCTGGCCCTCGCCTCCCACGACGGCCGCCTCCTCCTCATCGACGCCACCGAGGACTCCAACGGCGAAGTCACGGAGCTGATCCGCTCGATCAACGGGCCCGTCCGCGATCTCGCGTTCTCCCCGGACGGCGCCTGGCTCACCTGGTCGCACCCCGGGATCGGCCGTTCGCTGCGCCAGATCAAGATGGCCCGGATCTCCGGCCCCGGCCCGCGCACGGTCATCGACGTCACCAACGGCCGCTTCGAGGACGAGAACCCGGTCTTCACACGGGACGGCCGCTACCTCGCCTTCCTGTCCTGGCGCGGCTTCGACCCGGTGTACGACGTGCACACCGGCGACCTCTCCTTCCCGCTGGGCTGCCGCCCCTACCTCGTACCGCTGTCGTCGGCGACCCCGTCCCCGTTCGCGCTGCTGCCCGACGGGCGCCCGGCGGCGGGTGGCCTGGACCCGGGCGAGAGCGAGCCGGAGAGCGGCGAGGGGACCGTGATCGTCGAGGTGGAAGGGCTGCCCGACCGGGTCACGCCGTTCCCGGTCGCCGCCTCCA
This sequence comes from Streptomyces sp. NPDC015346, assembly GCF_043078785.1. Lineage (NCBI taxonomy): Bacteria > Bacillati > Actinomycetota > Actinomycetes > Kitasatosporales > Streptomycetaceae > Streptomyces > Streptomyces sp. NPDC015346. Next base: position 212,022 of record NZ_JBIBTW010000006.1, read on the forward strand.
AGTACTCGGCGCTGCGTCCGGTCAGCGGCGGCGGGCTCGTCTGGCTGCGCTGGCCGATCTCGGGCGCGCTCGGCGAGACCTTCGCCAACCCGGCCGACACCACGGGCCGGCCGACGCTGGAGTACTTCAACATCACGAAGGCCCGCAAGAGCGAACTCGTGCAGCACCTGGACTGGTTCTCGGTCAGCGGGGACGGGACCCGGCTCGTCGTGGTCGACGAGGGCGACCTGCGGGCGGTGCCGTCGACCGAGATCGGCGACAGCGACTCGACCGTCTTCATGGACCTGCGCCGCATCCTGCACGAGGTCGACCCGGAGGCGGAGTGGCGCCAGGCGTACGACGAGGCGGGCCGGATCATCCGCGCCTACTTCTGGGAGCCGAACATGTGCGGCGTGGACTGGACGGCCGTCCTGGACCAGTACCGGCCGCTGGTCGAACGGGTCGCCTCCCCGGACGAGTTCGCCGATCTCCTCCGGGAGGTCCTGGGCGAGCTGGGCACCTCCCACGCGTACGTCTCGCCCGCGCGCCGCAACGAGGGCCCGCCGCACTACCAGCGGCCGATGGGCCTGCTCGGCGCCAACTTCGTGCCGCGCGACGGCGGTTGGATGGTCAAGCGGATCCTCCCCGGCGACTCCTCCGACTCCAAGGCGCGTTCACCGCTCGCGGGCACCGGGATCCGCGAGGGCGCGATCCTCACCCACGTCGACGGCCGGCCGGTGGACCCGGTCTGCGGCCCGTACCCGCTGCTCGCCGCCTCGGGCGGTACGACGGTCGAGCTGACCTTCCAGCCGGCCGAGGGCGAGGGCCGGGCGCGCCGGGTCGCGATCGTGCCGCTCATCGACGAACGGCCGCTGCGCTACCAGGACTGGGTGACCAAGCGCCGTGCGGTGGTACGGGAGGTCAGCGGCGGCAAGTGCGGCTACCTGCACATCCCCGACATGGGCGGCTCGGGCTGGGCGCAGTTCAACCGGGACCTGCGGATGGAGGTCTCCCGGCCGGCGCTGATCGTGGACGTGCGCGGCAACGCGGGCGGCCACATCAGCGAGCTGGTCGTGGAGAAGCTCACCCGCAAGATCCTGGGCTGGGACCTCACGAGGAACGCGCAGCCCGTGTCGTACGCGTCGAACGCGCCGCGCGGCCCGGTGGTCGCCCTCGCCGATGAGGCCACCTCCTCGGACGGCGACATGATCACGGCCGCGTTCAAGCTGCTCGGCCTCGGCCCGGTGGTCGGGCAGCGGACCTGGGGCGGTGTCGTCGGCATGACGGGCCGTCACCGACTGGGCGACGGCACCCAGATCACGGTGCCGATGAACGCGGCCTGGTTCCCCGAGTACGGCTGGTCGGTCGAGAACCACGGCGTGGAGCCGGACCTGGCGATCCTGCGCACGCCGCTGGACTGGGCCGAGGGCCGGCACGCCCAGCTCGACGACGCGGTCGAGGTGGCCCTGTCGCTGCTGGAGAAGACCCCCGCGGCCGTCCCCCCGGGCTACGACTCGGTCCCGGACCGCTCCCGCCCGAAACTCCCCCCGAGGCCGGGCGCGTAGGACGACACCACCGCCCGAAGGCCGCCGGGCGGTGCCGGATCGAAGACGGTTCCCAGGTCCAGCTCGTAGGCGGTGCCGGGCCGGCCGTCGAGCGTCACGCTGCCGACGGCTCCGAAGCCGACCCGCCCGAGCACGGCCCTCGATCCGGCGTTGTCGAGGGTCGTGGCCGCGCGCAGTGTCCGCAGCCCGTACACCTCGACGGCCAGCCGGCAGACCTCCCGTACACCGGCTGTCGCGAGCCCTCGCCCGGCGGCCTTCTCGGCAACCCGGTAGCCCAGTTCGGCCGAGCTGTCCGCCGGGTCGACGTCGACGAGGTTGAAGCGTCCCAGGATCTCGCCGTCCTCCCCCACGAGGACGTGGAAGAGGATCGCACCGCTCTCCTGCTCGTCGAGCAGCGCCCGATGGCGCCGCTCGAAGTCGGCGAAGTAGTCGTCTCCCCGGTCGGGCACCGAGGCGGCGAAGTACCCCCGGTTCTCCCGCTCGAAGGCGAGCAGGGCGGGGGCGTGGTCGGATCGCAGACGCTCAAGTACGGGCATGGGCCGCACGCTACGGGGCGCGGCGCGACCGTGGCCCGGAATTACCAAGATCCCCCGGGAAACGCGGAAGGCGCACCCGGCGTCCCGGGTGCGCCTCCTCGAAGGACGGACGTCAGGCGTCGTAGTCCCGGTCGAAGCGGTTCTGCTCCTCCTGGCGGGCTCGGCGCGCCTCCTCGGGGGAGGGGCGGCCCTTGGCCTGGGAGGCACGCTGCGACGCTTCGTTCCTGGCGTCGCCCATCTTCCGCTTCGCCTGCTCAGCGGCCTGCTGCGCCTTGTCCTTGATCTGCTCTGCCTTGCCCATGAAGGTTCACTCCTAGATGGGGTGTGAGGGGTAAGGGGCGGTCGCCCCTGGGGCCTCGACCAGCGTGGCACGGCCGGACACTCTACGCATTTCGATCAAATACGCTCCGTACGCGCCTGCTCGTCGGCCGCCCCGCCCGCGCCCACCAGACCCTTGGAGACACTGCCCAGACGGGGCTCGAAGCGCCTCATCTCGCGTTGGCCGACCGTGGCGATGATCCCCGGCAGGTAGCCGCGTACCGACTGCATCCCGCGCAGCCACCACTGGGCGTACACGTGCGGCGAGCGGCGCTCGATGCCGGCCACGATCCGGTCGACGGCCGGGCCCAGCGGGTACGTCCGGTTCGACGGCCAGGGCAGCCGCTGCCGCAGCTCCTTCATGACGTCGTCCTGGTCGGCGCCCCTGACCATGTCGGTGTCGGTCCAGGAGAGGTAGCCGACGCCGACCTTCACCCCCTTGTAGCCGACCTCGGCGCGCAGGCTGTGCGCGAAGGCCTCGACACCCGACTTGGAGGCGCAGTACGCCGTCATCATCGGCGCCGGGGTGATGGCCGCGAGCGAGGCGATCTGCAGGAAGTAGCCGCGGGACTCCATGAGGACGGGCAGGAACGCGCGGCCGGTCACCGCCCCGCCGATCAGGTTGACCTCGATGACCCGGCGCCAGGCGACCGGGTCGGAGTCCACGAACGGACCGCCCGCCGCCACACCCGCGTTGGCGACGACGATGTCGACCTTGCCGAAGCGCTGCTTGACCTCGCCCGCCACCCGGGCCATCGCCTCGTGGTCGGTGACGTCCGCGTGCCACCAGTCCGCCTCGGTGTGCAGCCGGGCGGCGACCTGCTTCAGCTCCTCCGGCTCCAGGCCGACCAGCGCGATCCTCGCGCCCCGGGCGGAGAGCTTGCGGGCGAGGAGTTCACCGACGCCCCGGGCCGCTCCGGTGACGACCGCCACCTGTCCTTCCAGACTCACCCTGCTCATGCGTCCTCCTTCACACCCAGGTACGTGACGGCCAGTTGGCGGATCTGCGCGGTGACGGCCTCCGGGGCCTCCACCGGCGTCATGTGTCCCATCCCGGCGAGTTCGACGAGCCCCACGCACTGGGGCAGCGAGCGCGCCAGCTCGCGCGCGTGGACGGGCGGGGTCATCCGGTCCGCCGTGCCGACGAGCACGGCCACCGGCAGGCGCAACTCCCGTACCCCGGAGTCGAGATCGAGCTCGCCGAGCACGTGCGACCAGGCCACCCGCGCCGCCCGGGGACAGGCGTGCACGATCCGGGCGCAGGTGTCGACCCGCTCGGGCGCCGAACCCGGGCCCATCGTGGCGTACTTGAGTATCTTCCGGGAGACGGGCGTGACCGGCCCCAGCGGCGCCCGCGCTCCCAGGACCATCCTGGTCAGGCGGGTGCGCAGACCACCGGGGCGCAGCGGTACGACGAGGGACTCGGCCGTCAGCCGGCCGGGGCCCGTCGAGCACAGGAGCGCGGCGGCGGCGTGCGCGCGGAAGCCGGGCCGGTCGGCGGCCGCCATGAGCGTCATGCCGCCCATGGAGTGTCCGGCGAGTACCGCCTTCTCGCCGGGGGCGAGCGTCGCGGCGAGCACGGCTTCGAGGTCGTCGGCGAGCGCCCGCGTCGAGTAGCCGGAGCGGCCGACGGCGGGGCTGCGGCCGTGGCCGCGCTGGTCGTAGGCGATGACGCGGTGGTCGGTGGAGAGCGCCCGGATCTGCTCCGCCCAGAAGGCGATCGAACAGGTCCAGCCGTGGGCCAGGACGACGGTGGGGGCGCCTTCGGGCCCGTACACCTCGACGTGGATCCGCGAGCCGTCGGCGGAGACGGCGGTGAGCTCGCGGGTGTGCGCGACCAGGCTCACCCGACCGCCGCCGTCCCGGCCGGCCCGGCTCCGGCGGCCGTCGTTCGCGAGCCGGCTCACTTGGCCGCCTCCTTCTTACGGGAGGGGGTGCTCGGCGCCGACTCGGGTCCGGCCAACCCCTGCGCGGCCGACTCTCGCGCGGCCGACACCTGCGCGGCCGACTCGATTCCGGCCGGCTCCTGCGCGGCCGACTCGATTCCGGCTGCCGGGGCGCGCAGGACCTCGTACTCCGCCAGGTCGACCTGCCGGGTCTCGCGCCGGAACTCGGACGTCGTGCCCGGCCACAGCGTGGTGTTGCGGCCGTTGGCGTCCAGATACCAGCTGCTGCAGCCGCCCGCCTTCCAGACGGTCCGCTCCATGCGGGCCTGCACCTTGCGGTTCCACGCCCCGACGGCGGACGGCCGGGCGGCAAGGGCGGCGCGCCCGCCGGGCCCGTCGTGCGAGAGCAGGTTCAACTGGCGCATGTAGTCGGCGAGGTAGTTCAGCTGCGACTCGATCATTAGGATCATGGAGGAGTTCCCGAGGCCCGTGTTGGGACCGATGATCGTCATCCAGTTGGGGAAGCCGGCGGCGGTGGCGCCGCGCAGCGACTCCATGCCGTCCTTCCACGACTCGGCGAGGGTGTGCCCCTCCGCGCCGACGACCCGTTCGGCGATCGGCATGTCGGTGACGTGGAATCCCGTACCGAAGATGATCGCGTCGACCTCGGTCTCGGTGCCGTCGGCCGCGACGACGGTGTTGCCGCGGATCTCCTTGAGACCGGAGGCGACGACGTCGACGTTGGGGCGGGCGAGCGCCGGGTAGTACTCGCTGGAGAGCAGGATGCGCTTGCAGCCGATGCGGTACGACGGGGTCAGCTTGGCGCGCAGCGCCGGGTCCTTGATCGCCCGGGCCATGTTGGCCTTGGCGAGGGACTCGACGAGGCCGAGCTCGTTCGGGCGCTTGGTGAAGGCGCTGACCTGCAGTTCGCGGATGCCCCAGAGGAGTCCGCGGCGCAGGGTCCCGGTGGCGGGGAGCGCGCGGTGCAGCCGGCGCTCGAGACCGGTGATGGGGCGGTCCATGCGCGGCATCACCCACGGGGGCGTGCGCTGGAAGAGGGTGAGCCTGCCGACCTTCGGCTGGATCGCGGGCACGATCTGGATGGCGGAGGCCCCGGTGCCGACCATGGCGACGCGCTTGCCGGTGAGGTCGTAGTCGTGGTCCCAGCGCGCGGAGTGGAAGACCTTGCCGGGGAACTCGGCGAGCCCGGGAATCTCGGGGATCTTCGGGTCGGAGAGCGGGCCGGTCGCGGAGACGACCATGTCGGCGCTGAAGGAGCCCTGGCTGGTCTCGATCTCCCAGCGCAGCGCGTCGCCGTCCCAGCGCATCATCCGCACCTCGTGGTTCAGCCGCAGGTGCGGGCGGAGCCGGAAGGTGTCGGTGACGTGCTCCAGGTAGGCGCGGATGTGGCGCTGTCCGGAGAAGGTGCGGGGCCAGTCGGGGTTCGGCGCGAAGGAGAAGGAGTAGAGATGCGAGGGGACGTCGCAGGCACAGCCGGGGTAGCTGTTGTCCCGCCACGTGCCGCCGACGGAGTCGGCCCTCTCCAGGACGACGAAGTCCGTGATCCCTTCCCGGCGCAGCCGCACGGCGGCACCCAGGCCACCGAACCCCGATCCGATCACCGCCACTCGTACATGCTCGTGATTCGCCATGCCGCCTCCCGTGCGCCCGGCCAAGATTCCGCCAGCAATCACTGGCACAATCGGGACTGTAGAGCAGCGGCATACCGAGCGGTAGGGGTCGGGCACGGGAAAGTTACCGGCGGTACAACATAGGCTTGCGGACGTGGCAGACGGATCGGACGACGTGACGGGACAAGCGGGACGGCAGGCGGCGGCACACGAACCGGCGCGGCGGCCGGCGCGGGGGACGGCACCGGAGCCCGTACGGCAGTCGGAGCGGGAGCCCGCACGGCAGGCCGGCGTACGCGAGTACCGCATGGAAGAGCTCGCCGCGGCCGCCGGCATCACCGTGCGCACCCTCCGCTTCTACCGCGAGCGCGGCCTGATCGCACCACCCCGCCGCGAGGGCCGGATCGCCTGGTACGACGACCACCACCTGGCCAAACTCCGCACGATCGCGGCACTGCTCGAGCGCGGCCACACCCTCAACGGCATCGCCGATCTCAACACCGCCTTCGAGAGCGGCAAGGACGTCAGCGAGGTCCTCGGCCTCGGCGAACCGACCGAGGAGGAGCCGGTCCGGCTCACCCCGCAGGAACTGGCCGACTACTTCGCCGGCGAGGTCACCCCCGAGAACCTGCTGGCCGCCCTCGACCTCGGCTACCTCGCCACCGACGGCGACGCGATCGTCCACATCAGCCGCCGCCTCCTCGACGTCTCCGCCGCCCTGGTCAAGGAGGGCATCCCGCTGGCGGCCGTCCTGGAGGCGGGCCGCGCGGTCCGCGAACACGCGGACGCGCTGGCGGGCATCTTCACCGAGCTGCTGCGCGAACACGCCGAGGAGAAGGACATCCAGCGGCTCCGACCGCTCGCCAAGAGCGTGGTCGACGCGGAGCTGTCGATGGCCCTGGACCGGCGGCTGCGTGAACAGCCGTGATCCGGACTAGAGCCGCCTACAGCTCGTAGACCGCCGTGACGGGCGCGTGGTCGCTCCAGCGCTCGGCGTGGGTGGCGGCCCGCTCGACGTACGCCTTCACGGCCCGCCCCGCGAGCCGCTCCGTCGCGACCTGGTAGTCGATGCGCCAGCCGCTGTCGTTGTCGAAGGCGCGCCCGCGGTAGGACCACCAGGAGTAGGGCCCCGCCTGGTCCGGGTGGAGGGCGCGGACCACGTCGACGTACCCGGTCTCGTCGAAGACGCGGCTGAGCCAGGCGCGCTCCTCGGGCAGGAAGCCGGCGTTCTTCTGGTTGGCCTTCCAGTTCTTGAGGTCGGCCTCGCGGTGGGCGATGTTCCAGTCGCCGCAGACGACGACCTCGCGGCCGTCGGCGGCGGCGCGCTCCTTTAGCTCCTTCAGGTAGGGGAGGAAGGCGTCCATGAAGCGGATCTTCTCGTCCTGCCGCTCGGTGCCGACCTCACCGGAGGGCAGGTAGAGGCTGGCGACGGTGACGCCGGGCAGGTCGGCCTCGATGTAGCGGCCGCTGCCGTCGAACTCGCTGGAGCCGAAGCCGATCCGCACCTGGTCCGGCTCGCGCCGGGTGTAGACGGAGACACCCGCCCGGCCCTTGGCGGCGGCCGGGGCGTGCGCGGCGAACCAGCCCTCGGGCGCCCGCACCTCCACGGGGAGCTGGGACTCCTCGGCGCGTACCTCCTGGAGGCAGACGGCATCGGCGGAGGTGCCGGCGAGCCACTCCACGAAGCCCTTCTTGGCGGCGGCGCGGAGACCATTGACATTGACGGACGTCACAGTGAGCATCCGGGGAGAATACCGACACCACCCTGTCGCACACATGTACGGTATTTCGCATGCGCATACGCCCCACCCGCTACGACCATCCCGACGCCGTCAAACTCAACGACGCCGTCCAGCTGGAGTACGTCGCCCGCTACGGCGACGAGGAGGGCGACGTCACCCCGCTCGACCCCGGCATGTTCGTACCGCCGCGCGGTCTCTACCTCCTCGCGTACGACTCCGAGGACCGCCCGGTGGCGTCGGGCGGCTGGCGTACGCAGGACGCGAACGGCATGGGCTACGCGGACGGCGACGCCGAACTGAAGCGCATGTACGTCGTCCCGGAGGCGCGCGGTCTCGGCCTCGCGCGTCGCGTCCTCGCCATGCTGGAGGAGGACGCCCGGGCGGCGGGACGGATCCGGATGGTCCTGGAGACCGGGACGGCCCAACCGGAGGCGATCGCGCTCTACACCTCCAGCGGCTACGAGCTGTGCGCGAAATTCGGCCACTACCGCGCGTACGAGAACAGCCGCTGCTTCGCGAAACACCTTACGCGCCCCTGACAAATCGCCGTTCACTCTGGCAGCCTTCTCACGCACGTCATTCCGCACCGTTCTCATCCCCCACCCTGCCTCGGCAGAAGGAGACATGCGTGAGACGCCAACGCACAGTCGTGGCCGTCCTGTCGGTCGTCGGAGCCCTGCTCACCGGCGCGCTGACCACCACCACAGCCCAAGCGGCCCAGACCACCGCCGACGCGACACAGACCCCCACCCACACCGTCACCGCCGCGGAACAGCGGCGGGCCTCCGCCTTCTGGACCGCCGACCGCATGCGCTCGGCGACTCCGCTGGACCTCCGGATCACCCCGGGCGCCCTCAAGGACGTCGCCCGCTCGCCCCGGCCGACCACCGTCGCCCCGACCGACGTCGCCCCCACCGCCTTCCCGCAGCCGGGCGGGCCCTGGACGGGCGGCGGCGCAGTCGTGAAGACCTCCGGCCGGGTGTTCTTCACCTTCCAGGGCCGCACGGCGTCCTGCTCCGGCAACGCGGTCACCAGCCAGAACGCGAGCACGGTCATCACGGCCGGCCACTGCGTGAAGTACCAGGGCTCCTGGCACACCGACTGGGTCTTCGTCCCGGCGTACGACAACGGCAGCGCGCCGTACGGCCGCTGGACGGCGACGAAGACGCTCACCACCCCGCAGTGGGAGGCGAGCGAGGACATCAACTACGACGTGGGCGCGGCGGTCGTCGCCCCGCTGAACGGCCAGAAACTGTCCGCCGTCACCGGCGCCCAGGGCCTGCAGTTCAACGGCGGCTACAACAAGCCGATGTACGCCTTCGGCTTCCCGGCCGCCTCTCCGTACGACGGCTCGAAGCTGATCCACTGCGCGGGGAACTCCTCGAAGGACTTCCTCCTGTCCCAGGACCACAGCCTCGCCTGCAACATGACGGGCGGCTCCAGCGGCGGCCCCTGGTTCACCGGCTTCAACGAGGCCACCGGCACCGGCCTCCAGGTCTCGGTGAACAGCTTCGGCTACACCTTCCTCCCCAACCGCATGTTCGGCCCCTACTTCGGCAACGACGCGAAGGCGCTCTACGACCGGGCCCAGGCCTCCTGACGCGGCACTGAGCGGAAGCGACCCGGGAAACGCGAAGATCCCGTCCGATCTTTCGATCGGACGGGATCCTCATTGTTTGTGGACCTGTGGGGATTTGAACCCCAGACCCCCTCGATGCGAACGAGGTGCGCTACCAGACTGCGCCACAGGCCCTTGCGACGTGTGAAACATTAGCATCCCGATCGGGGTACGTGGAAATCCGCTCCCCCGCAGGTCAGCCGAGGCGCCCGGCCGGGGCCCCGGCCGGGTCACTCGTTGGCGGCGCGGGGGCGGTCGTCGTCCGCGTACTGGTCGAAGAGCGGGGTGCGGCCGTGCTCGCGCGTGCGGGACTTCGGGGCCGTGCGCCGGCGCTGGGCCGGGGGCTCGGTCGGCGCGGGCGCCGGTGTCGGGTCCGCCGCCGTGGAGGAGCGGGCCGAGCTCCAGGTCTCCGGGTCCGTGATGTCGACGCCGCTGGTCGCCCGCGGGGCGACGGGGGCGGTGACGTAGGTGGGCAGCGGCACCGGGACCGGCTCCCAGCTGTCGCCGCGGGCCGGGCCCCGGTCGCGCTGCTGGTCCACCCACTCGGCGTGGTCGGTCTGCTCGACGAGCGCCCGGCGGCCGGCCTCCTGGGGGGAGAGCGCGGGAGCGGGTTCGGGCTCGGGACGGGCCGTCTCCCCGTCCTCCTGCGCGGCGGGCTGCCGACGCTGCGGACGGCTCTCCCGCAGCCGGGCGGCCGCCGCCTCGGCGCGCCGCCGGTCCATCACGTAGACGAAGCGCCGCCGCTCCTGCGCCCGCAGATGCACGATGTACGCGCTCAGGAGGACCGCCGGGGCCGCCGGCGCCCAGAGGAACGCGAGACCGCCGACCGCCGCGACGACCGTGCCGAGGGTGAAGGCGAGGAAGAGGACGACCGTGGTGCGCCGGCGCCGGGCGAGGACCTTGCCTCGGCGGGCGCGCTCCGCCGCCGCCTTCGAAGGCCGCCGGGGAGACGAGGGCGACGGAGCCGGTGCCGAGGCCGGTTCGGGAAGCTCGAGGCGGGCTTCCGTCCTGGCCGCGGGCGCGGAGAAGGCCCGGACGTCGACCGAGCTCAAATGCTCCGTCTCGGCGTCCGGGTCCACGTCGGGCTGGCCGTCGTCCGCCCCCCGGTCCCGTTCCCTCAGCTCCTTGGCGTACCGGCGCTCCATTCCCGCCCGTCCGGACAGCAGCCGGATGGCGGTGCTGAAGCGTTCCGTCGGACGGGCTTCGTTGAGCTCGTCCTGCCTGCGGAGCCACATCGGCACCAAGTAGGCGGCCCAGGCCCCCACGATGACTGCGTAGATGAGGCCGCTGCTGCTCACGCCTCACACCGTAGAGGGGTTCGCGGGAAGCCATCGGCCAATTGGCCCGGTGTGTCGCACGATCTGGCTGATATCACTGAAATTTTTTGTGATTGTTCCGACCGCTTGGACGTCAATGAGCGTCAACTGCCGATCAAATTCGAACACTTATTTCATTGGGTGGAGTGGGAAGGACGCGACCGGTGCCACCGGCGCAGCAGGCCCTCCGGCACCTCCTCCGCCGTGAGCGCGAAGACGAGGTGGTCCCGCCATGCCCCGTCGATGTGGAGGTAGCGGGGACGGAGCCCTTCCTCCCGGAATCCCAATTTCTCCACGACCCGCCGGGAGGGGATGTTCTCGGGCCGAATGCAGACTTCCATCCGGTGCAGTCCGACCGTACGGAAGCAGTGGTCCACGGCGAGCGCGACGGCCGTCGGCATGACACCGCGCCCGGCCACCGCGCTGTCCACCCAGTAGCCGACATGGCCCGAGCACATCGAGCCCCAGGTGATCCCGGCGACGGTCAGCTGGCCGACCAGCTCGCCGCGGTACTCGATCACGAACGGCAGCATCCGCCCGGCCTGCGCCTCCGCCCGAAGATGGCGGACCATCTGCCGGTACGTGGGGCGCTGCGCGAGCGGAGCTCCGGGGGCGGGCGGCGGAATGGTCGCCTCCCAGGGACGCAGCCAGTCGCGGTTGCGCCGGTTCACCTCACGCCAGGCCCGCTGGTCGCGCAGCTTTATCGGGCGGAGCACGACGTCTCCGTCGGAGAGGACCACGGGCCAGGACGGGATCATGACGGTCTGGGGTGGTCGCCGCCGCGGATCTGGTCGACGCCGTGGCGCAGCAGCGGCTCCAGGACGGCGAGACCGTCGCGCACCCCGCCCGCCGAGCCGGGCAGGTTCACGATCAGCGTCCCCCGCGCGACGCCCGCGAGGCCCCGGGAGAGGGCGGCGGTCGGGACCTTCTCGCGGCCGTACGCGCGGATCGCCTCGGGGATGCCGGGGATCTCGTGGTCGAGGACCCGCCGGGTGACCTCGGGGGTGGCGTCGGTCGGCGAGATGCCGGTGCCGCCGGTGGTGAGGATGACGTCGTACCCCGCCTCTACGCCGGCCCGCAGCGCGGCCTCGACCGGCGCCCCGTCCGGGACGACCTGCGGGCCGTCGACCGCGAAGCCCATCCGCGCCAGGCCCTCGGCGAGCAGCGGGCCGCCCTTGTCCTCGTACACCCCGGCCGCGGCGCGGTTGGAGGCGGTGACGACGAGGGCGCGGTAGGGCGCGGAGAGCGCCCCGCCCGACTCCGGAGCCGATACGGAAGGCGCGGACTCCGGCGCGGCGGGCGCGGTCTCGCCGGACGGCTCCCGCTCGTGTCCGTGCGTCTCGTGCGCCCCGGCCACCTGCCGAGCGCGCGCCTCCACCCGCAGCCCTGTCTCCACCGTCACGACGCGGCCTCCGTCCCGGAATCGGTCCCGGCATCCGTCCGGCTCCAGCGGCCCGACTTGCCGCCCGTCTTCTCCTCCACCCGTACGTCGGAGATGACCGCGCCCTTGTCGACCGCCTTGATCATGTCGACGACCGTCAGGGCGGCCACCGACACGGCCGTCAGGGCCTCCATCTCCACGCCCGTACGGTCCGTGGTCTTCACGGTCGCCAGGATCTCCACGGCGTCGTCCGCGACCGTCAGGTCGAGCGTCACGCCCGAGACGGCCAGCGGGTGGCAGAGCGGGATGAGGTCCGGCGTCTTCTTGGCTCCCATGATCCCGGCGATCCGGGCGGTGGCGAGGGCGTCACCCTTGGGTACGCCCTCGCCCCGCAGCAGCTCGATCACGCGCGGCGAGACCAGGACGCGGCCGCTGGCTCGCGCGGTCCGCGCCGTGACGTCCTTCGCGGAGACGTCGACCATGCGGGCCGCACCCGCCTCGTCGATGTGGGTGAGTCCTTGCTGCGTGCTCATGGCCGTGACACTCCCGGTCGCTGTGTGGGACGACACGGTACCGCCACCAGGGCCTCCTCAGCCGAGGAGGACCACTTCCAGTGTGCTGCCGGGCGCCACCTCGGTCATCTCCTCGGGGACGACGAGCAGCGCGTCCGCGTGGGCGAGCGCGGCGATCAGGTGGGAGCCGGCGCCGCCCACGGGGGTGACCGTGCCGGCCTCGGCGTCGTACGTGCCGCGCAGGAACTGACGGCGGCCGGAGGGGGAGGTCAGCGCCTTGTCCGCCGCGAGCACGGCGGTGACCCGGGGGCGGTGCAGGTCGTCGAGGCCCATGAGCGCCCGGATCGCGGGGCGCACGAACAGCTCGAAGGAGACGTACGAGGAGACGGGGTTGCCCGGCAGGGCGAGCAGCGGGGTGTGCTCGGGGCCGATCGTCCCGAAGCCCTGCGGCTTGCCCGGCTGCATGGCCAGCTTGCGGAAGTCGACCTGGCCCTCGAACTGGCCCTCGGTGGTCAGCGCCTCCTTGACGACGTCGTACGCGCCCACGCTCACCCCGCCCGTGGTGACCAGCAGGTCGGCGCGGATCAACTGGTCCTCGATGGTGGCGCGGAGCGTCTCGGCGTCGTCGGTGACGGCGCCGACCCGGTAGGCGATGGCTCCGGCGTCGCGCGCGGCGGCGGCGAGCGCGAAGCTGTTGGAGTCGTAGATCTGGCCTTCGCCCAACTCCTCGCCGGGCTGGACCAGTTCGCTGCCGGTGGAGATCACGACCACGCGCGGGCGGGGCCGCACCCGCACCGTGCCGCGGCCGATCGCGGCGAGCAGCCCGATCTGGGGCGGCCCGAGGACCGTGCCCGACTCCAGGGCCAGGTCGCCCGCCTGGACGTCACTGCCGCGCGCCCGGACGTGCGCCCGGGCCGCGGCCGGCCGGTGGACGCGGACCTCGCCGCCGGCCCCCTCGGGGGCGGCGCCGGCGGGGCGCATGGCGGTGGCGGCTCCCCCGCCCGTACCGCCGTCGGTCCACTCGACCGGGACGACGGCCTCGGCGCCGGGCGGCAGCGGGGCGCCGGTCATGATCCGGGCGGCCTGCCCCGGACCGACGACGGGCAGGCCGCCGGCGCCGGCCGCGACGTCGCCGATCACGGTCAGCACGGCCGGGTACTCCTCCGTGGCCCCGGCGACGTCGGCGACCCGGACCGCGTACCCGTCCATGGAGCTGTTGTCGAACGGGGGCAGCGCGACCGGCACCGTGACGTCCTCGACCAGGACACAGCCCTGGGCGTCGGGCAGTTGCAGCTCGATGGGCTCGAGCGCGGAGACCGTCGCCAGGATGTCGTCCAGATGCTCGTCCACGGACCACAGCCCCCGGGACGGCCCGTCGCAGGGGTCGTGGGACGGACCGGCCCCCCGGGACGGATCGTCGTGGGACGAGCTGTGGGACGGGTCGCTGGACGCCGGTGCCGTACTGCTGCTCAAGGTGCTACATCTCCTCGCTGACATACCTGCGGAGCCAGGCCCGGAAGTCCGGCCCCAGATCTTCACGTTCGCACGCGAGTCTGACAATGGCACGCAGATAGTCCCCGCGGTCCCCGGTGTCATAACGGCGGCCCTTGAAGACCACGCCGTGGACCGGCCCGCCGATCTTCTCGTCCTTGGCGAGTTTCTGCAGGGCGTCGGTCAGCTGGATCTCGCCACCGCGGCCCGGCTCGGTCTCGCGCAGTATCCCGAAGACGGCCGGATCCAGCACATAGCGGCCGATGATCGCGTAGTTGCTGGGCGCTTCCTCCGGGGACGGCTTCTCGACCAGGTCCGTCACCTTCACGACGTCCGAGTCGATCGTCGCCTCGACCGCGGCGCAGCCGTAGAGGTGGACCTGCGCGGGCTCGACCTCCATCAGCGCGATCACGCTGCCGCCCTCCCGCTCCTGGATGTCCACCATCCGGGAGAGCAGCGGGTCGCGCGGGTCGATCAGGTCGTCGCCGAGCAGCACGGCGAAGGGCTGGTCCCCGACGTGCGGAGCCGCGCAGAGCACGGCGTGACCGAGCCCCCTGGGGGCGCCCTGACGGACGTAGTGCATGGTGGCGAGGTCGCTGGGCTCCTGCACCTTGGAGAGGCGCTCGTCGTCCCCCTTGCGGGCCAGTACCTCCTCCAGCTCGTAGTTCCGGTCGAAGTGATCCTCCAGAGGACGCTTGTTCCGACCGGTGATCATGAGAACGTCGGAGAGTCCGGCCGCGACGGCCTCCTCGACGACGTACTGGATCGCGGGCTTGTCGACGACCGGCAGCATCTCCTTCGGCGTCGCCTTGGTGGCCGGGAGGAAGCGCGTGCCGAGGCCGGCGGCCGGGATGACAGCCTTGCTGATCCTGGGGGACGACTGAGTCATGCGGAGCACCATAGCCGTTCGGTATGAGAGGAAGATGGGCCTCCCATTAACTTCGTGTGGATAAAGACAATTACGAGAGGTAAGTGAGTTCACGTGAGTCGACGGTGATGGCCGACATGTCCGAAAAGGCCGCCCTGCGGCGCCAACTGCTCGCCGCTCGCGCGCTGCTGTCCCCGGAGGACGTCCGGACCGCGGCCGAGCTGTTCGCCAGGGGGGCGCGGGAGCTGGCCGAGCTGGCGGAGGCGTCGACCGTCGCCGCGTACGTGTCGGTGGGCCGGGAGCCGGGCACGCGCGCGTTGCTCGACGTACTGCGCGCCCGCGGTGTACGCGTGCTCCTCCCGGTCCTGCTGCCCGACAACGATCTCGACTGGGGCGTGTACGAGGGCGCCGAGGGCCTGGCGAAGGCCGGCCGCGGTCTCCTTGAGCCGACCGGGCCGCGGCTCGGTCCTGAGGCGGTGTGCGAGGCGGACGTGGTGCTGCTGCCCGGCCTCGCGGTCGACGAGCGCGGGATGCGGCTCGGCCGGGGCGGCGGCTCGTACGACCGCGTCCTCGCCCGCCTCGCCCGCGCCGACGCCCGTCCGGCGCTCGTCGTCCTCCTCTACGCGGACGAGGTGGTCGCCCGGGTCCCGGAGGAACCGCACGACCACCCCGTGCACGCGGTGGTGACCCCGGACGGCGTCCGGCATTTCACGCCGTAGGTCCCGGGGAGCGCCTACGGCTTGAGCACCAGCGTCTCCTTGGTCGACGCGTCGACCGCCGCCTTGCCGAAGGACCAGTCGAGCAGCTCGCCGCTCGCCCACTTGTCGGTCTGGTCGGTGTAGTGCGGGTGGTACGCGTGTCCCGAGGCGCCGGACAGGTTGATCCAGCGGGACCTGTCCCAGTCGCCGACGTTGACGACCATCCGCATCGAGGGCACCCAGATGACCTCGTAGCCGCCGGCCGCGTTCCAGCCGGTCGCGTTGACCGCGGCCTCGCCGCCGCCGAGGTTCCAGGGTCCGCGGTTGAGGAGCGTCTTGACGAAGTCCGGTCCCGCTGTGCCGAGGGTCTGGTTCTCCAGGGTCAGCTGGTGCAGCCGGCCCCAGCTCCAGGTGGAGACGTCCTTGCCGAGCTTGGCGGTCAACTCCCAGCGGGCGTCCTCCATGGCCCGGGCGAGGAGCTGGTCACGGTTCTCGGTGGCCTGGTCCGTGCGGTTGGCGTCGGTCTTCCACCACTCGCTGTCCTCGTCCTTGAGGAGCGGGCGGACCACCTCGTACCAGCGGTCGCCGCCGTCCGGCTGCGCCGAGTCGGCGTCGCGCTGGCCGCACTCCCGTACCAGCCTGTTCTGCTCGTCGACGGGACCGGTGGGGTCGACAGGACGGACGTTGATGCAGTCGCCCTCGGCCCGCAGCTCCTTGGGCAGCTTGTCGCCGAAGGCGAGCTTGAGGACGTTGCGCCAGACCGCGTTGAAGTACGCGGCGGCGGCCGAGTCGGGCTCCTGGGTGTAGTCCCAGCCCTCCAGCAGCTTCTGCGCCTCGCGGACGTACCGGTCCGAGATGTCGATCTTCAACAGGAGCGGGTTGAGCAGGGTCGCGATCTCGCTGCGGTTGTCGATCTGCATGGTCCGCATGTCGTCCGGCGAGATCTTCCCGCCGTCCTTGATCTTGGACTCGATGAGGTCGTTGATCCGCTGGCTGCGGGAGCCGTATCCCCAGTCCGCCGTCAGGAAGTGGGGGTACTTCTCGCCGGCGACCGCCTGGTTGGCCGTGACGATGTAGCCGCGCTTCGGGTTCTCCTCGTACGGCAGCTCGTCGAAGGGGACGTACCCCTTCCACCGGTACGAGGAGTCCCAGCCCGGCGCCGGCACGGTGCCGGTGCCCTTGGCGCGCACGGGGATCTTGCCGGGGGCCTGGTAGCCGATGTTCTCGGCGTCGGCGTAGATCAGGTTCTGCGAGGGGACCTCGAAGTGCTCGGCCGCGGCGCGGAACTGCTGGAAGTTCTTGGCGCGGTTGAGCTCGAAGATCGCGTCCATGGACTTGCCGGGCTGCAGGGCGGTCCACTGGAGGGAGACGGCGTAGCCGGTGCCCCGGTCGGGGGCCGCGTTGCCGACGGGGGCCTTCTGGCCGACCTTCTCCAGCTCGGAGGAGCGGTCGGAGACCACCGGACCGTGGCCGGTCGAGCGGACGGTGATCTTACGAGTCCCACCGCCCGCGATCTTGATGATCTCGTCGCGGGTCGTGAACGGCTTGGTCCGGCCGTCGACGAGGTATCCGGTGTCGCTGACCTTCTCGAGGTAGAGGTCGGTGACGTCGGCGCCGAGGTTGGTGAGGCCCCAGGCGATGGTGTCGTTGTGGCCGATGATCACGCCGGGCGTGCCGGAGAAGGTGTAGCCGGCGACGTCGTAGCGGCAGGTGGCCGAGACGGAGCGGCAGTGCAGGCCCATCTGGTACCAGAGGGAGGGCAGCATCGGCGCGAGGTGCGGGTCGTTGGCGAGCAGCGGCTTGCCGGAGGTCGTGTACCGCCCGGAGACGACCCAGGAGTTCGATCCGATGCCGTTGCCGTTCGGGCCGAGCAGCGCGGGGATCTCGTCGAGCGAGTCGGAGAGCGCGCCGAGCTGGGACTGCATGCCCTGGAGGGCGTCGTTCTGCGAGCCGCTCTGCGACCCGTTGGAGGAGCCGTCCGTGGAGCCGTCCGTGGAGCCGTCCGTGTCGGAGCTGGAACCGTCGGACGAGCCGTTGGTGCCGGTGCCGGTGCCGTCGACGATCGGCTGGTGCAGGTCGTACGGGTACTTCGGGTAGAGCTCCTTGATCTGCGCGGCGCTCAGCCGGCTCGTCATCAGGGAGCGGTCGATCTCGTCCTTCATGTTGCCGCGCAGGTCCCACGCCATCGCCTTGAGCCAGGCGACCGAGTCGACCGGCGTCCAGGGCTCGATCTCGTAGTCCTGGGAGAAGGCGAGCGCCGCGTACTCGACCGAGACGTCGGAGGGGTCCCGGTCCTTCAGATAGGCGTTGACGCCCTCCGCGTACGCCTGGAGGTTCTTCTTCGTCTCCGCCGACAGGACCTTGTCGTACTCCTGCTGGGCGACCTGACGCCAGCCCAGCGTGCGCAGGAAGGCGTCGGTGCCGACCTGGCTCTTGCCGAACATCTCGGCGAGCCGGCCGGACGTCATGTGGCGGCGGACGTCCATCTCGTAGAAGCGGTCCTGGGCCTGGACGAAGCCCTGGGCGCGGAAGAGGTCGGCCTCGGTGTCGGCGTAGATCTGCGGAACGCCGTAGGCGTCGCGCTTGACCTCCACCTCGCCGGAGAGCTTGTCGAGCCGGATCGTGCCCGTGGTCTGCGGGAACGAGCCCCGGACGGTGCTGACGCCCCAGTACCCGCCGTACCCGACGCCCCCGACCAGTGCGAGGACCAGGACGAGGAGGATCAGGCGGGCGCGTCGCCCCTTCTTCTTGGCGTGGGGCGCGGTCGTGTTGGAGGGCATCGCTGTCCTTCGAGGGGCAGGGTGGTCCTGGAGTACGGGAGCAACCTTAGGCGCAGCGCCGTGGGCGCCTGGACGCGGTGCCGGTAAGAGGGACCGCCGCCGGGCCGGTGCGGGACCTCCGCCGGACGGGACCGGTGCACAAAGAAGGCGTCAAGAAAGCGTTAAAGATTAGGTAAGGTAACGAAGTGTCGGCTGCTGGAGGAACGATCCGGCTGCATGCGAGGGGAAGGATCGGCCACTGACTGTCCACCAGCTCAACGAACTCCTGCTCATCTGCTCGCTCGTGCTGCTCATCGCTGTCGCGGCGGTGCGGATCTCGTCCCGGAGCGGGCTCCCCAGCCTGCTGCTGTATCTCGGGATCGGGGTCGCCATAGGGCAGGACGGCATCGGCAACGTCGCCTTCGACAACGCCGAACTGACCCAGGTGATCGGCTATGCCGCACTCGTGGTGATCCTGGCCGAGGGTGGCCTGGGCACCAAGTGGAAGGAGATCAAACCCGCGTTGCCGATGGCGGTCGTCCTGTCGACCGTCGGCGTCGCGGTGAGCGTGGGCATCACGGCCGCGGCCGCCCACTATCTGGTGGGCCTGGAGTGGCGCCAGGCGCTGATCATCGGCGCGGTCGTCTCCTCGACGGATGCCGCCGCCGTCTTCTCCGTGCTGCGCAAGGTCCCGCTGCCCTCGCGCGTGACCGGTGTCCTGGAGGCCGAGTCCGGCTTCAACGACGCCCCCGTCGTGATCCTCGTCGTGGCCTTCTCGACCGTCGGACCGGTCGACTCCTGGTACGTCCTGGTCGGCACGATCATCCTGGAACTGGCCATCGGCGCCGCCATCGGCCTCGCGGTCGGCTTCCTCGGCTCCTTCGGCCTGCGGCACGTGGCCCTGCCCGCCTCCGGCCTCTATCCGATCGCCGTCATGGCCATCGCCGTGGTGGCGTACGCGGCCGGTGCCATGGCGCACGGCTCGGGCTTCCTCGCCGTCTACCTGGCCTCGATGGTCCTCGGCAACGCCAAGCTCCCGCACGCGCCGGCCAACCGCGGCTTCGCCGAGGGACTCGGCTGGATCGCCCAGATCGGCATGTTCGTCCTGCTCGGTCTGCTGGTCACGCCGAGCGAGCTGGTCGGCGACTTCTGGCCGGCGATCGTCATCGGCCTGGTCCTGACGATGGTGGCGCGGCCGATGGAGATCCTGGTCAGTCTGGTGCCGTTCCGTATCCCCTGGCAGGAGCAGGCCCTGATGTCCTGGGCCGGCCTGCGCGGAGCGGTCCCCATCATCCTCGCCACGATCCCGATGGTGTCCGGGATCGAGGGCAGCCAGCGGGTCTTCAACATCGTCTTCATCCTCGTCGTGGTCTACACGCTGGTGCAGGGCCCGACACTGCCCTGGCTGGCGAAGGCGCTGAAGCTGGGCGACCCCTCGGAGGCGGCCGACCTGGGGGTCGAGTCGGCCCCGCTGGAGCGGCTGCGCGGACACCTGCTGTCGGTCGCCGTCCCGCCCGGCTCCAAGATGCACGGCGTGGAGGTCGCGGAGCTGCGGCTGCCGCCCGGGGCGGCGGTCACCCTCGTCGTACGGGACGACAAGAGCTTCGTACCGGGTCCGGCGACCGTGCTGCGGCGCGGGGACGAGCTGCTCGTCGTCGCGACCGATCCGGTACGGGACGCCACCGAGCGGCGGCTGCGCGCCGTCGGACAGGGCGGAAAGCTGGCCGGCTGGCTCGGCACCGGTGGCGCCACGGCGGTGGCAGCGCCACCCCGGCACCTGCGGAAAAAGGGAACGCGGAGACGAACGTCCGGTTAATCACAGGCATGGATTGCGACAGGTGGGCGTTTTCCCAGGCGGGAAGACGCCCTTCCCTGTACCATGAAGGCACACTAGATCGAACCAACTCTGCCTGACGCAGAGCTGGCGCGACCGTATGGCGGCCGCGGCGCCCTCCCAGTGGGGCCCGGTATCTACCGCAGTTCCGCGCATGAGGACAGCTCTCGGCGGCACCCGCACCACCGTGCACGGGCGCGCTACCAGGCGGCAGAAAGGCAAGGACCGTGGTGTCCACGGTCACTTCTGACACGTCTCGCGCGTCCCAGGAGAACAGCACGACGACGGGCCAGGCGCAGGCGCACGGCGCGACGCAGGGCAAGACGCAGGCGCAGGGCAGGGCCCAGGCGCAGAACAAGACGCAGGTGCAGGCCCCCCGCAAGGCCGAGAAGACCGATAAGGCCTACACGGCCGGCAACGGCGGCCAGGCCGACAAGGCCGGCGCCCGCAAGGCCGGCAAGCGGGCCGCCGGTTACGGCCGGCTCCTCCGTACCCCCGGAGCCCTCTCCTTCCTGCTGCCCGGCTTCGCCGCCCGGCAGCCGTTCGCGATGCTGACGATCGGCATCGTCCTCCTCGTCCAGCACACCACCGGCTCGTACGGCAGCGCCGGCGCCGTCGCCGCCGCCACCGGCGTCTCGATGGCGCTGTTCGCCCCGCAGAGCGGCAAGCTCGCCGACCGCTTCGGCCAGCGCGCCGTACTGGTTCCCGGCGTCCTCATCCACTCCGCCGCCGTCTCCCTGCTCGTGGTGCTCGCCCTGACCGGCGCCCCGATGTGGGCCCTGTTCCTCGCGGCCGTACCGGCCGGTGCGTCCGTCCCGCAGGTCGGGCCGATGGTCCGGGCCCGCTGGGCCGCCAAGCTCGAGAACTCGCCGCTGATGCCGACCGCCGCGGCCTTCGAGTCGGTCACCGACGAGTTCACCTTCGTCGTCGGCCCGGTCCTCGCGACCGCGCTCTGCACCGGCGTGCACCCGGCGGCCGGTCTGATCGCCGAAGCGGCGCTCACGCTCTTCGGCGGCCTGTTCTTCGCCGCCCAGCGCGCCACCCAGCCCGCTCACGGCACGATCGCCGCGAACGCGTCCCAGCCGCGCGTCTCCGCGCTGTCCATCCCGGGCGTCCGCGTCCTGGCCATCGCCTTCCTGGGCATCGGCTCGGTCTTCGGCGGCATGCAGGTCTCGCTGACCGCGTTCTCCCAGGAGATCGGCAACCCCGGCGCCAACGGTCTGCTGTACGGGATCTTCGCCGCGGGCAACATGCTCGCCGGCATCGCGTGCGGCGCCGTCGCCTGGAAGATCGGCCCCCGCCGCCGCCTGATCCTGGGCTACGCCGGACTCACCGCGGCCGCCTCGCTGCTCTGGTCCGCGCACTCCGTGCTGCTGCTCGGCGCCCTCGGTCTGATCGTCGGCCTGTGCATCGCCCCGGCCCTGATCACCGGCTACACCATCGTCGAGACCCTGGTCCCGGCCTCCGCCCGTACCGAGGCCTTCACCTGGCTCACGGGCGCGGTGGCGCTGGGCCAGGCCGCGGCCGTGACGGTCGCCGGACAGCTGGCCGACGAGCACGGCGCGAGCACCGGATTCCTGGTGCCGCTGGTGGGCACCGCGCTCGCCCTGGCCACTCTGGTGGCGCTGCGTTCCCGGCTGCTGCCGCGCGCGGCGGGACGGGTCGCGGCACGTGGGACACGTGGGATCGGTCACCGAGTGCCGGTGACGGTGGACTGATCCGGCGGAATACGTCACTATGGATCGTCGTTAGCACTCGATGAGTGTGAGTGCCAGGAGGAAGACAAGTGCCGACCTACCAGTACCAGTGCACCGAGTGCGGCGAGGGCCTCGAGGCGGTGCAGAAGTTCACCGATGACGCGCTGACCGAGTGCCCGGCCTGCAAGGGACGCCTGAAGAAGGTGTTCTCGGCGGTCGGCATCGTCTTCAAGGGTTCCGGTTTCTACCGGAACGACAGCCGCGGCTCCTCGTCCAGCAGCTCGCCCGCCTCGACGTCCAAGTCGACGACCGCCTCTTCGTCGTCCTCCTCGGACGCGAAGCCGGCCGCTTCGTCGAGCTCGTCCACGGCGTCGACGTCGACGAGCTCCAGCTCGGCCGCCTGACCGCCTGACCTGGCCAAGTCTTTCCGGAAGCCCTGCCGCCGTCGCGGTAGGGCTTCCGGCGTTCGCGGCGGCCATTAGTGTGACCGTCATGGCGACCAACGCTTTCGCGGACATCGGTGTGATCGGCGGCTCGGGGTTCTACTCCTTCCTGGAGGACGTGACGGAGGTGTCCGTGGACACCCCGTACGGCGCCCCGAGCGACTCGCTCTTCCTGGGCGAGGTCGCGGGACGGCAGGTCGCGTTCCTGCCCCGGCACGGCCGCGGCCATACGCTGCCGCCGCACCGGATCAACTACCGCGCCAACCTGTGGGCGCTGCGCTCGGTGGGCGTACGGCAGGTGCTCGGACCGTGCGCGGTGGGCGGCCTGCGGGAGGAGCACGGGCCCGGCACCCTGCTCGTACCGGACCAGCTGGTCGACCGTACGAAGACCCGCGCGCAGACGTACTTCGACGGGGAGCCGCTGCCGGACGCCTGGGGCGGAGCGGTCCCGAACGTCGTGCACACCACCTTCGCCGACCCCTACTGCCCGGACGGGCGGCGGGTGGCCCTGAAGGCGGCGCGCGGACGGGGCTGGGACGCGGTCGACGGCGGCACGATGGTCGTCATCGAGGGGCCGCGGTTCTCGACCCGGGCCGAGTCCCGGTGGCACGCGGCGGCGGGCTGGTCGGTGGTGGGGATGACCGGGCACCCGGAGGCGGTCCTCGCCCGGGAGCTGGGACTCTGCTACACCTCGCTCGCGCTGGTCACGGACCTGGACGCGGGCGCGGAGACGGGCGAGGGCGTGTCGCACACCGAGGTTCTGCGGGTGTTCGGCGAGAACGTCGGACGGCTGCGGGAGGTGCTATTCGACGCGGTGGGCGCGCTGCCCGACACGGCCGACCGGGACTGCCTGTGCACGCATGCGCACGACGGCTGGGACCTGGGGATCGAGCTTCCGTAAATCCCCCTGAGGGGTGGGGAAGTTGTCCACAGGCGGCGACTGATCCACAGGCGCGAGCGGGACGGGCGCGGAGCCGGGAAGGTGGAAGCGGTTCTCCGGACGGTCCGGGGGACGGCAATCGGCTCCCGACAGGCGGTGTTCGCGATGACGACCTCCCCCTCGCACCCCACGCGCTCCCACTCCCACTCGCACTCGCACTCGCAATCGCACTTCCAGTCCTCTCCCGTGTCCCGCCCCACGCACTCCCCCGCGTCTCTGCCCGAGGGGTGCGCGGTTCCGCGGTTCGAGCCGTTACGGGTACGGGGCGGGCGGCAGCGGCTGCGCCGGGCGCTCGGGCGCAGGCGGCGGGCGCCGGCCGCGATCCTCACGATGGCCGCGGCCGCGCTCGCGGTGGCCGGCGGGTCGGGCGAGGTGTCCGCGGACCCGCCGCCGCGAGCGGCGGTGAAGGAGCAGCGCCGGGCCGCACCGGTGCGCCTGGTGTCGGCTCCGGTGCGGATCGCGGACGCGGCGACGGTACGGCTGTTGCGGCCCGGCGACCGGGTCGACGTGATCGCCGCGCCCCACTCACCGATGGGCGGGAGCGTGACGGCGCGCGTGGTCGCCGCGGGCGCCCGAGTGGACGAAGTTCCGCCGGAGGGCGAGACTCGTCCGGACGGTGGGGCGCTGGTCGTCCTCTCCGTTCCACGGCCGACGGCGACGGCTCTGGCCGGTGCGGGTGTCACGTCCCGACTGGCGGTGACGCTGTGCTGATTCGCACGGAGTGCCTGCCGGGTCACCGTCCCGTGTGTACGGATTGGACGCCTCTGCGCCGTTCACGGCGTAATGACTCCACCTACTGCACACGCGACGAAAGGCACCCGGGTGACCCCGAAGAAGGAAAGCGTGATGGCGGGCTTCAAGGCCTTCCTCATGCGCGGCAATGTGATCGACTTGGCGGTCGCGGTCGTGATCGGAGCCGCGTTCACCAACATCGTCAACGCCTTGGTCAAGGGTGTCATCAGCCCGGTGGTCGGTGCCTTCGGTACCAAGGACCTCGAGGGCTACAAGTCCTGCCTGAAGGGCACCTGCCAGGTCGTGAACGGCGAGGTGCAGGGCATCCAGATCGAGTGGGGCCTGGTCCTCAGCGCCACGCTGAGCTTCCTGATCACCGCGGCCGTCGTCTACTTCCTGATGGTCCTGCCGATGGCGAAGTACCTGGCCAGGCGGGCGGACGCGGAGAAGGCGCGGGAAGGCGTCAAGGAGACCATGGAGGTCAGCGAGCTGGAGGTGCTCAAGGAGATCCGCGACCACCTGGTCGCCCAGCGCGGCCCGAGCTCGGGCGCCGGGGCGGGGACGCACTCCACCCCCTAGCCGACGGCTCGCGCCGGCGTCAGAGGTGGTGCGGCGGCTTCTCATCCAGGAAGCGCGCGAGATCGGCGGCGCTGTCGCCGCCCGGAGGCCGCTCGCCCCACCCGCGGTCCGTGTCGTCCGCGGACTGCTGGTCCAGCGGATCGTCGAAGATCAGTGCCGGCCGAGGGGTGGATGCGGGATGTGGATCACGGCCGGACTGCTTCGCGTCTCGCGGTCCGTGGGCGGGGGCGGTGCTCATATATTCAGGGTACGCCGGTAGTTCCCGGCCGTACCCCCCTGATCTGGGCTCTTGGCGGGTCCGGAAGGTTCAGCGGTCCTTCGGGTCGAGCAGCCACAGTCCGAGCACGACGAGGAAGGACAGGACCAGGAAGCCCGCTCCCCACCAGGCCGTCGCGGTGTCGCCGGCCATCCACTCGTCGACCACGACCGTGAGCCCCCACAGCTGGCCAACGACGACCGTCGAAGCCAGGACGAGACGCGCCGTGAGTCTGGAGGAGCGCTCGGGCTCCTGCTCCGTACCGGCGCCCGGACCCGGACCCGTGTGGCGGATCCGGGGGTCGCCGTAGCCGCTGGTGGGCCGGATCTGCGGATAGCGCTCGTGGACGGGGCGGTTCAGGCGGGGCTGTGCGCTGCCGGGGGTGTACGCCGGGCGGACCGGCACCTCGGCCTCGGGTTCGCGGCGGGGGGCTTCGGGGTCCCTCGGGAACGGGGTGTCGGTCATGTCCGCTCGCTCCTCGCTCCGCGGGCCCTCGCCGAGACCGCCGGGCAGTCGAGGCGCTCGGCCAGGTCCGGTCGTTCCGCGCCGAGCTGACGGCACAGGCCGTCCTGGACGCTCTCCCCGGAGCGGGTGGTGCCCACGGCCCATACACTGCCGTCGGCCTCCTCCACCAGCAGTACCTTCGGCAGCGGCCGCGGCGGCGGACCCGCGGTCACCTCTCCCGTACGGGCGTCGAAGACCCCTTCGTGGCAGGGGCAGTACAGCTCGCCCTCGCTGCCCCGGTCCCTGCGCCAGAGCACGGCGCAGGCGAGGTGGGTGCAGACGGCCGAGTAGCCGGCGAGTGTGCCGTCGTCCAGGCGGATCGCGACCGCCCGGTCCTCCTGCTCGGGGTAGCGGAAGGCGAGGGCCTCGCCGGGTGGCAGCCGGTCGGCGATCTTCTTCGGCCGGGGCGTCCCGTCGCCGTCCCCGTGCCTGTGCAGGATGCCGGCGGCGACCCCGATGCCGCCGACGGCCAGGCCGCCGGAGACGGTGGTGACGATCCGGAGGTAGTCGCGCCGGGTGGTCAGGGAGTCGGCGGCGATGCGGTCGTGCAGGGCGTCCTGGGCGGCGTCGGGCGCCGCGGGTCCGTCGCCGGAGGGGGGCTGTTCGGTGACGCTCATCGGACGGCCACCCCGTTGATCTCCACGACGGGAAGGCCGCCGGGGACCGGCCACCGGACCTTGTCGGCGGGGACGACCATCGCCACTCCGGTGGAGACGGTGGTGGAGCCGAAGGTGAAGGAGTCGGCGACCTCAACGCCGGGGCGTTCGGCCCTGAGCTCTTCGAGGGTGCCGTAGAAGAGGGCGCCGGTCGGGCAGACGGTGGCGCACATCGGGGCGAGGCCGTAGGCGGTCCGGTCGTAGCAGAGGTTGCACTTCATCTGCAGCTTCGCCTGGAGGTCGATCTTCGGGACGCCGAAGGGGCAGGCGTTGACGCAGTTGGCGCAGCCGATGCAGCGGGTGGTGTCGGCCTGCTGCACCACTCCGTCGGCCGTGACCAGGATCGCGTCCGCGGGGCAGACCTCGGCGCAGGGGGCGACCGGGTCCTCGCAGTGCATGCAGACCGTGGGAAGGGAGGCGACCGAGTGGCCCTCGTCGGGATAGTCGAGGTGGATCATCGACTTGCCGCGGTGCGAGTCGCACTCGCGGCAGGCGGAGACACACGCCTGGCAGCCGATGCAGCGCCCGGGGTCGATGAAGATCGTGCGGCCCATCATGTGCGGCGTCAGCTCCTCTCCGAGGTGCCACGGCCCTGCGGGGACGTGGGGGGCAGCGGGTCGCGGCGGGAGACCTGGGTCTCCGGGTAGGCGAGCCGGCCGGGGGCGGTCGGTGGTGCGGGGACCTCGTCGACGTGGTCGGCAGCCTCGATCTTCGCGGCGCAGACCTTGTACTCGGGGATCTTGGACCGGGGGTCGAGCGCGTCGACGGTGAGGGCGTTGGCGGCGGTGGGCACGGGCCAGTGGTACGGCACGAAGACGGTGTCGGGGCGGATCGCCTCGGTGACCAGGGCGGGGAAGACCTCGCTGCCGCGGCGGGTGACGACGCGGACGGGGTCGCCGTTGCGGAAGCCGTGGGAGGGGTGGACCTCGACCCAGGGCCGGGGGGTCTGTTCGACGAGGGCGCCCAGGCGGCGGGTCTGGTTGCCGGAGAGGAAGTGGGCGACGGTGCGGCCGGTGGTGAGGGAGAGGGGGTACTCCTCGCTGTACGGGTCCATGGGCGGGTGCCATTCGACGACCTGCATATGGATCCTGCCGTCGGGGTGGTAGGTCCTGCCGTCCTCGAAGAGGCGGGGGGTGCCCGGATGGTCGAGGGAGGGGCAGGGCCAGGCGATGCCGCCGGTCTCCTCCAGGCGTTCGTAGGTGATGCCGTAGTAGTCGTTGACCGTCCCGGCGGAGGCGACGCGCAGCTCCTCGAACACCGAGCGGGAGTCCGGGAAGTCGAACTTGTCGCCGACGCCGAGGCGTTTGGCGAGTTCGCAGATCACCCAGGTGTCGGTGCGTACCCCGGCGGGTGGTTCCTGGGCCTTGTTGTGCTTGACGACCCGGGCCTCGGCGTTGGCCATCACACCTTCGTCCTCGGCCCAGACGGTGACGGGGAAGACGACGTGCGCGTTGGCGGCGGTCTCGGAGAGGAAGAAGTCGAACTGGGCGTGGAACTCGGTGGTGTCGTAGCCCCGCTTCACGGTGGCGTAGTTGGGGAGGGAGACGAAGGGGTTGTTGCAGATGCCGATCAGTCCGCGGATCTCGCCGCGCTCCATCTGCCAGACCATCTCCATCATGGAGGTGCCGGCGGGCGGGAGTTCGGACTCCTCGATGCCCCAGATCTCGCAGATCTGGCGGCGGTGCTCGGGGTCGCCGATCGAGCGGCCGCCGGGCAGCAGGTCGGATTTCTGGCCGTGTTCGCGGCCGCCCTGACCGTTGCCCTGGCCGGTGAGGGTGCCGTAGCCGGCGCCGGGCCTGCCGATGTTCCCGGTGGCGGTGCACAGGTTGATGATCGTCAGGCAGTTCTCGACGCCCTGGGAGTGGTGTTCGACGCCTCGGGCGTGCCAGGCCATGGCCTTGTCCGCGCCGGCGAACATCCGGGCGGTGCGGACGATCTGTTCCTCGGGGACGCCGCAGATCCGGGCGGACCGGGAGGGCGGATAGTCGGCGACGGTCTTCCTCACCTCGTCCCAGCCGGTGGCGTGGGCGGCGAGGTAGGCCTCGTCGGTGAGGCCTTCGGCGACGATCACGTGCAGGACGGCGTTGAAGAAGGCGGAGTCGGTGCCGGGCTTCAGGGCCACATGAAGGTCGGCGGTACGCGCGACGGCCGTCTCGCGCGGGTCGACGACGATCAGGGTGGCGCCGCGGTCCCGCGCTCCCCACAGGTACTGGGTCAGGACGGGGAAGCATTCGCCGACGTTGGAGCCGGCGATGAGCAGGCAGTCGGTGAGGAGGATGTCGGAGAAGGGGTTGCCGGCCCGGTCGATGCCGAAGGCGAGTTTGTTGGCCCCGGCGGCGGAGACCATGCAGAGACGTCCGTTGTAGTCGACGTGTCTCGACTTCAGGGCGACCCGGGCGAATTTGCCGACGAGATACGTCTTCTCCGAGTAGAGGCTGGCTCCGCCGAGGAGTCCGAAGGCGTCGTTGCCGTACGCGGTCTGGATGCGGCGGATCTCGGAGACGGTGAAGTCGAGGGCCTCCTCCCAGCTCGCCTCGCGGAAGGGCTCGTCGCGGGTGCGGCGCATCAGGGGGGCGGTGAGCCGGTCGGGGTGGTTGACCTGCTGGTAGGCGTTGATGCCCTTGGGGCAGAGCCGCATCCGGTTGATGTCGTGGTTGCGGGGTTCGACGCCGAAGACCTTGCCGCCGCCGTCGACACGGAGATACATGCCGCACTGGACGCCGCAGAAGCAGCAGTGGGTGGGGACGAGCGTCTCGCCGTTCTGGTCGGCGTGCCAGCGGTCGGCCGGGATGCCTCCGGCGTCGCGGAACGCGCGGGTGCCGGGCGGCGCGATGGAGGGGTCGAGAGGGAGTCGGTGGTGGTCCTGCCCCACCTGCGGCTGCGTCACTTGAAGCCCTTCTTGACGTGGGTGAGGTAGGCGTTGCCGCGCAGGACGCGTTTGCAGCGGGGGCAGTACTCGGCCCATGCGTCGAAGCCGAGCCGGAGGTCGCGCATGGTGCCCCGGAGGTTCTCGACGTAGGGGGTGGTGTCGATGGGTTCCCGGCAGCGGCGGCAGGCCATGACCTGGTCGTCCTGGGAGCGGGAGGTGTATTTGAACAGCTGCATGCCGACGGCCGCGGGCCGCTGGACGATGTGGAAGAACTTCCCGAAGGGGATGTAGATGAGGGTGAAGACCACCGACACCATGTGCAGGATCGCCAGGAACTCGTATCCGCCGCCGTGCAGGAAGATCGAGGAGAAGGTGAGCAGGAGACCGGTCACGGAGATGACGATCAGGGCGATGAGCGGGACCAGGTCGTAGGCGAAGCGCTGGCCGGTGATGGCTCCGCGGTCCTTCATCCGCCGCCACAGGAAGTAGGAGGCGCCGGGGATGACGAGGACGGCGGCGATGTCGAGGCCGTGGAACATCAGCCAGCCGACGATGTTCAGCGAGTCGAAGCCGAGGACCTTGAAGCCCCAGATCCGCATCTCGTAGCCGGGTCCGGATCTGCTGCCGGAGGTGAAGGTGAACCAGCCCCAGGTGAGCGGGAAGGTGATCGCCGCGGCCAGCACGCAGCCCCAGAAGATGAGCTGGTGGGCGGCCCAGCGGGCGTGGGAGCGGGCGCCGAGGAACTTCTGGAGGCCGAGATAGGTGGCGATCATCTTCGGCAGGGCGGTGGGCGCGCGGCGGAAGTTGGCGGCCGAGAAGAAGGAGCGCCAGCCCTGCGTGAAGAGGCGGCGGGCGCCCGGGGCGGAGATCCAGACGGTGTACCGGTAGGCGACACCGAAGGCGAGGAAGACGGTGGCGACGGCGTACGGAAGGAGCGCCGAGTCGAAGTCGCGCAGGAGCCGGCTGCCGAGGACGATCGCGAGGATCAGCAGCGCGGAGACGAGGGCCCCTGCGAGGGTGCCGCGCCGGCGCACGGCGGCGGGGCTCTGGAGGACGGCCTCGGGGGTCTGCGGTGGCTCGGTCACCCGGTCACCGTAGGAGGGTATGTCATGCTTCAGCCCGTTTTACGGACCGGCTGAGTGAGGGAGTCCCTCGGATGGCGTTCAGGCGCCGGCCCGTAGGAGCCGGTCCTGCGGCGCGGTGCGCCGATCACTCCGGGTGCCCGGCGGCTCTGCTGTGCTGGGGCGCATGACGCAACCGTTCCTGCCCCTCACCGCGCGCTCACGCGACGAGGCGCACCGTGCCGCGACCCCGCTCGAGCTCTTCTTCGACCTCTGTTTCGTCGTCGCCGTCGCCCAGGCCGGCGTCGAGCTCGTGCACGCCGTCGCCGAGGCCCACACCGCCGACGGCATCGTCGATTACGCGATGGTGTTCTTCGCGATCTGGTGGGCCTGGATGAACTTCACCTGGTTCGCCTCCGCCTACGACAACGACGACGTCCTCTACCGCGTCGTCACCCTCGTACAGATCGCCGGCGTCCTCGTCCTCGCCGCCGGCGTCTCGCGCGCCTTCCAGGACCACGACTTCCTGGTCGTCTGGCTCGGCTACCTCGTCATGCGGTGTGCCCTCGCCACCCAGTGGCTGCGCGCCGCCCACCACGCCGCCTCCCCCGCCGAGCGCACCCTGTGCCGCCGGTACGCGGCCGGGGTCCTGCTCTGCCAGATCGGCTGGACGGCGCTCATCCTCGCGCCCGAGCCCGCCCGCCCCTGGATCTTCCTCGTCATGGTGATCGCCGAGATGGCCGTACCGGTGTACGCGGAGAAGGACGCGACCACGCAGTGGCACCCGCACCACATCGCGGAGCGCTACGGCCTGTTCACGATCATCGTGCTCGGCGAGACGGTCGCGGCGGCCACCGTCGCCGTGAAGTCCGGGGTCGGCGAGAACGACGCGCTCGGCGAGCTGCTCCCGATCGCGGCCGGCGGCCTGCTCATCGTCTTCGCCGCCTGGTGGATCTACTTCGTCGTGCCCGCCCACGACCGGCTCGTCTCCAACCGGCAGGGATTCCTGTGGGGCTACGGCCACTATCTGATCTTCGCCTCCGCCGCGGCGATCGGCGCCGGCATCGAGATCGCCGTCGAACAGGCCGTCGGCAAGGCCCACATCTCCACGCTCGCCGCCTCCTCGGCGGTGACGATCCCGGCCGCGCTCTTCCTCATGTCCGTCTGGGCGCTGCACGCCCGCTACTTCAAGGTCGGGACGGCGCAGCAGCTCGTCCTGCCCCTCTCGTCGCTCGCGATCCTCATGTGCTCGTTCGCGGGCCGCTGGGCGGTCCTGGCGGCGGGTGTCGTCGCGGCGGCGACGGTGGCGGTCGGCGTGACCCTGGCCGCCCGCGTTCCCGCCACCCGGAAGCCGGGTTAGCCGTGGTACGCAGGGTTCATGACACAGCATGAGGGACGACGTGAGGAACCGTACGACGGACCGCGCGACGGGCTCACGGACGTCACCGGTCTCCGGGTCGGGCACGCGCGCGTGGCGGGGCCCGGGGCTCTCAGCGGCACCACCGTGGTCCTCGCCCCGCCGGGCGGGGCCGTGGCGGCCGTGGACGTACGCGGCGGAGGCCCCGGCACCCGGGAGACCGACGCGCTCGACCCGCGCAACGTCGTCCAGCGGATCGAGGCCGTGGTCCTGACCGGCGGCAGCGCGTACGGACTGGACTCGGCGGCCGGCGTGATGGCCTGGCTGGAGGAGCGCGGCCGGGGGGTACGCGTCGGGCCCGACCCCTCGCACGTGGTCCCCGTGGTCCCCGCCGCCTGCGTCTTCGACCTCGGCAGGGGCGGCGACTTCACGGCCCGCCCGGACGCGGGCACCGGGCGGGCGGCGGTGGAGGCCGCGGCGGCGACCGGGCTCCACGCGCGCGTGGAGACGGGCGCGGTCGGCGCGGGGACCGGCGCCGTGGTCGGCGGGCTCAAGGGCGGGATCGGTACGGCGAGCACGGTCCTGGCGTCGGGTGTCACGGTCGGCGCCCTGGTCGTGGTCAACGCGGTCGGCTCGGCGGTCGATCCGGAGACGGGCGTGCTGTACGGGCGGTACTTCCAGGGCCGCCCCGAGTACCCGGAGCCGGCCGTCCACGAGGCGGCGCGGCGGCGGCTCGCCGAGGCCCTGGCCACGTCCCCCGCGCCTCCCCTGAACACCACGCTCGCGGTCGTCGCCACCGACGCCGCGCTCACCCGGGCGCAGGCGCAGAAGCTCGCGGGCACGGCGCACGACGGCATCGCGCGCGCCGTCCGCCCGGTGCACCTCCTCAACGACGGGGACACCGTCTTCGCCCTCGCGACCGGGGAACGGGAGCTGCCGGCGGAAGCGGGCCCGCTCGCCCTGAACGACGTCCTGGCGGCGGGCGCGGACACGGTGACCCGGGCGATCGTCCGGGCGGTCCTGGACACCGCGGAGGGCGTCGCGGGCCCGGCCGGGCACTTTCCCTCGTACCGGGAGCTGTACGGCCCGGATCGCGCCACCGACTCCCGTAAGACCGAAGGGAGTTGACCGAAAAGGGGGGGCCGGGCGGGGTGCCGGGCGAGGTGCCGGGTGGCGGGAACTTCCCGCGCGCCCGCTCCGTTTTGCCGAACGCCGGACACGATGTCGGACCCAGGGACTACGTTAAGCAAGCACCAAGTGACATGCGGCGACGGCCTGGAGACCCTTTTGAACGATCCGCGGGATCCTCACGATCCGTACGAGACGACCGAGACGCACGTTGAGCGGCTCCTCGGCCGGGCGCTCAACTCCTTCGATCTGCCCGACAGCACGGTGGAGCGCCTGGAGACGGCGCTCGCCCACTCCAGTGCTCTGCACTCCTCGCACCACAGCGCGACGCTGCACCGCACCACCCACCGCCACACCTATCTGCTGGCCGACGGCACCGCGCTCAGCCTGTGGGAGCTGGTGCACAACTCCGGCCGGGACGGCGGCCCGCAGCACGAGGTGTACGCCGAGGAGGCGGAGGCCCGGCTCGCCGCGTCCCGCCTGCCGGCCGCCCTCGACCCGGGCTGGGGCGCGGAGCCCGTGTCGGGACCGGACTTCGACGAGGACGCGGACCTGGAGCTGTTGAGCGCCCTGCTCTCCCGTCCGATACCGACGCAGCCCCGGATGTACGTGCCGGACAACTCGGCGGACCACGCGCGCCGCGTGCTGCGGCGCGCGGAGAACGCGAACCGGCCGGGCGAGGAGACGGCGCGGCGGCTGCGGGTGGCGTTCGCCCACCACATCACACAGGCGTTCGGACGCCCGTGTGCGATGGAGAGCGGCGGCCGGGACGCCGGATTCACGCTCTACGAGCACGCGTTCCTGCTGCTCGACGGCGGCGAGCTGAGCCTGTGGGAGGTGGAGCACACGGCCACACCGGACGGCCGGCACATGTGCGAGGTGTACGAGAACGAGGACGCGGCGCGCGAGGCGATGGAGCACCGCGCCCGGGTGAGGTGAACGGCGGCCCGGTGCGAGCCGGGCAGCCCTCTGGGGCTGTCCGGCGGATCAGGCCGGGCAGCCCCTAGCGGGTGGCCGGCGGGCGCGGGGCCGGGGTGAGGCGTCGGGCGGCGAAGCCCCGGTTGATCTCGGTCTGGCGGCGGTAGGCCTCGGGCAGGTCGGGCATCGCCAGCAGGAGCAGGTGGTCGGCCCGGCCCCGGGCGTGCCGCTCGATGACGCGTGCCTCGTTCTTGACGATCATGCCGAGGCAGATCGACGGCTTCACGGCAACACCACTCCCGGCGGTCGGGTCGGGGTGACCTCATGCCCGCGCGACCATACGAACAGGGCCCCGCGCCCCGAATGCGGCACGCCGGGACCGGGTCCAAGGTTCGCCCCCGTGTACGCGTCCATTCGGTGGCGGACGTGGGCCAGGGAGTTGATAACTCCGCGCTGGGCTCAAGGCGTTGCAATCGCGATCCGATGACCCCTAGGGAAGCCCCGAACAGGCTTCCACATCATCGCTCGATCCGGTTAGTCCGGTTATTGAAGGAGCACACGTATGCGTCCTGATCTCAGGACCAGGTCCTCACTGGGCCCGCTCGCCCGGCGCAGCGCCTGGCTCTCCGGCGGTGCCGTCGCCTCGCTCGCCCTCGTCCTCACAGGCATCGCCGGCCCCGCCGCCGCCGCGCAGACCCCGGGTCAGCCCGCGGGCGTGAACGCCGCAGGCCCGACGCCCGAACACTGCCCGGACGGTCCGCCGGCGCACCACCAGGACGGTCCGCCGCCGCACGAGCAGCTCAAGGAGTACGTCGACGGCAAGCTGAAGATGGCCGAGGCCGCCAGGGGCGCCTCGCAGTCCCGCAGCATGCAGGGCGGCGACTGCAAGCCGCACGGCAAGCCGGGCCCGGCGGGTCCGCCCGGACCGGCTGGACCGCAGGGTCCTGCGGGACCGGCAGGCCCTGCGGGACCGGCAGGTCCGCCCGGACCGCAGGGCGAGCAGGGCCCGCCCGGACCGGCGACCTGTATCGACATCGACGCCACCCGAGGCCAGGCCAGCCGCGAGTACAAGGCCATGGTCGAGAACGGTGACGTGGCCGTCGGCATCCGGGACCTGCAGTCCACGGTCACGGAGTTCGACTGGACCAACCTCCCGGACCTCCCGGAGACCGCGGAGGGCGAAGCGTGTGCCGTCTCCATCGCCGAGCAGGCCAACCTCATCTCGGTCGAGGTGGCCACCACCGCCGGAGAGGTGTGGGAGTTCCGGTGCGAGGAGGTCGGTGGTCAGCCGTTCTCGCTCGACTGCTCCGACGGTGAGTGGGTCCAGCTGACTGACCCGAACGGCGCCGCCACGGCGACCAACAGCGCCAACAGGTTCATGGCTCAGCAGAAGAAGTCCGGCACGGTGAACCACGCCGCCAAGGCGAAGAAGTGACCTGATTCCGCTGAGGGGCGGTGCGCTGATGCGCACCGCCCTTTTCAGTGGGGTCAGGCCGCCACGGCCACCTTCGTCCCGGCCTGAGGCTGCTCCTCCGCCGCGCCCGGGACCGGCCTGCGCGCGCCCTTCAGGAGGATCACCAGGCCCGCGCTGACGACCGTGCCCGCGAGGATCGCCAGCAGGTAGAGCAGCGGGTTGCCGATCAGCGGGATCACGAAGACGCCGCCGTGCGGGGCCCGCAGGGTGCACTCGAAGAGCATCGACAGGGCGCCGGTGACCGCGCCGCCCGCCATCGCCGAGGGGATGACCCGCAGCGGGTCGGCCGCGGCGAACGGGATGGCGCCCTCGCTGATGAACGAGGCGCCGAGGACCCAGGCTGCCTTGCCGTTCTCCCGCTCGGTCCGGGTGAAGAGCCTGCCCCGGACGGCCGTGGCCAGCGCCATCGCGAGCGGCGGCACCATGCCGGCGGCCATCACGGCGGCCATGACCTTGAGCGAACCCTCGTTGGGGTTGGCGAGACCGCCGACGGCGAAGGCGTACGCGACCTTATTGACCGGGCCGCCGAGGTCGAAGCACATCATCAGGCCGAGGATCACGCCCAGGATGACCGCGTTCGCGCCGGACAGGCCCGACAGCCAGTCGGTCATCGCCTTCTGGAGGCTCGCGATCGGCTTGCCGACCACCAGGAACATCAGGAAGCCGACGACGATCGACGCGAGCAGCGGGATCACCACCACCGGCATGATGCCCCGCAGGGGCGCGGGCACCTTCACCTTCTGGATGGCGAGGACGGTGCCGCCCGCGATGAGGCCGGCGGCGAGACCGCCGAGGAAACCGGCGTTGATGGTGAGCGCGATGGCGCCGCCGACGAATCCGGGGACGAGACCGGGCCGGTCGGCCATGCCGTAGGCGATGTACCCGGCGAGGACGGGGACGAGGAAGCTGAACGCGAGCCCGCCGATCTGGAAGAGCAGCGCGGCCCAGCTGTCGGCCTGGCCCCATGCGAAGTGCTCGGCGACGGAGGGGGCCTTGTCGATGGCGTAGCCGCCGATGGCGAAGCCGAGGGCGATGAGGAGACCGCCGGCGGCGACGAACGGGACCATGTAGCTGACGCCGGACATCAGCCACTTACGGAGCTTGGTGCCGTAGCCCTCACCGGCCTGGCCGGCGTTCTCGACCGGGGTGCCGGGCCTGGCGGGCTCGGTGGTCTCGCCGCGCTCGGCCTTGGCGCGGACCTCGTCGATGAGTGCGGCGGGCCGGTTGATGCCGGCCTTGACGCCGACGTCGACGGTCGGCTTCCCGGCGAAGCGTTCCTTCTCCCGTACGGGGACGTCGTGCGCGAAGATCACGCCGTCGGCGGCGGCGACGACGGCGGGGTCGAGCCGGGCGAACCCGGCGGACCCCTGCGTCTCGACGACGACCTCGACCCCGGCGGCACGGCCGGCCTTCTCGAGGGACTCGGCGGCCATGTAGGTGTGCGCGATCCCGGTGGGGCAGGAGGTGACGGCGACAATTCGGAATCCCG
Source organism: Streptomyces sp. NPDC015346 (assembly GCF_043078785.1). Lineage (NCBI taxonomy): Bacteria > Bacillati > Actinomycetota > Actinomycetes > Kitasatosporales > Streptomycetaceae > Streptomyces > Streptomyces sp. NPDC015346. The sequence continues at coordinate 248,259 of NZ_JBIBTW010000006.1, forward strand.
GCCGACCGCCGTCGCTGGGGCCTCCCCCGTCAGCCGGGCCCTCGCCTCCGGAGACCGCCGCCTCGCTGTCGGCCGTGGCTGACGGGGCGGACGATCCGTCGGCACCTTCCGCCGCCGCGGCGGGCGCGCTGACCGAAGGCGCCGCTCCCGCCGAAGCCGGGGAGTCCGGCCCGGTGGCCGGGACCACGGCCCCCGTGCTGGACTCGGGCGCCCCTGCCGAAGCGTCGGCCCCGGGGGGCGGGGCATCAGCCCCGGTGGGCAGGGCGTCAGCCCCGGGGGTCGAGGCCTCGGCTCCGGTGCCGGACTCGTGCGCCCCGGCCTGCGCGTCGACCCCGGTGGGCAGGGCACCAGCCCCAGGGGTCGGGGCGTCGGCCCCCGTGCCGGACTCGGGCGCCCCCGCCGAAGCGTCGGCCCCGACGGCCGGGACCTCAGCCCCGGCGGACCGGGCGTCAGCCCCAAGGGCCGGGGCTCCGGCCCCAGCCTCCGCTGCCTCGGCGCCGGGCGAAGCCGACGCGATTCCCGCAGGTGCCGCTTCCTGGGAAGGCGCCGGCGTCGGGGGCTCCTCGCCCGAGATGAGGGAGGCCGCGTCCGTGGGGGAGGTCGTGGCGCGCAGGGCCGTCGTGAAGTCCGCGTTCATCAGGCGGCGGGCCAGGGAGGAGAGGATCGTCAGGTGGGCGTCGTCCGCTCCTGCGGGGGCCGCGATCAGGAAGATCAGGTCCGCCGGGCCGTCAGGGGCGCCGAAGTCGATGCCCTGGGGGGCGCGGCCGAAGGCGAGGGTCGGGGCGACGACGTGGGGGCTGCGGCAGTGCGGGATGCCTATGCCGCCGTCGAGGCCGGTCGGCATCTGGGCCTCGCGGGCGGCGACGTCCGCGAGGAAGCCGTCGAGGTCGGTCACCCGGCCGAGCGCGACCATGCGCTCCGCGAGCGAGCGGGCCGCCGCTTCCTTCGTGCCGGCGGACAGGTCGAGGTCGACCAGGTCCGCGGTGATCATCTTGCTCATCGCGGGCTCCCTTGCTCGCTGAGTACTCGGTCGAGGGGAACGTCCGCGGTCACCGTGACCGCCGACGGGTTCAGGTGGGCCGGGCTCGGCATCTCGCTCCCCGGCAGGCCGACCGCCGCCGCGCCGTGCGCGACCGCCGCCGCCAGCGCGTCGGGGCCTTCACCGCCCGCCGCGAGGAAGCCGGCCAAAGACGCGTCACCGGCGCCCACGTTGGAGCGGACGACGTCCACGGCCGCGGTGGCGTACCAGGTGCCGGCGCCGGAGACCAGCAGCTGGCCGTCCGCGCCCAGGCTCGCGAGGACCGCGCCCGCGCCCCGCTCCCGCAGCTCCTCCGCCGCCTTGACCGCGTCGCCGACCGTGGCCAGCGGGCGGCCGACGGCCTGCGCCAGCTCGTCCGCGTTGGGCTTGACGACGTCCGGGTGGGCCGCGAGGGCCGCGAGGAGCGAGGGGCCCGAGGTGTCGAGCGCGATCCGGGCCCCCGCGCCGTGGGCGCGGGTGACCAGCTCGGCGTACCACTCGGGTGCGAGCCCCCGTGGCAGGCTGCCGCAGCAGGCGATCCAGTCCGCGGCCGGGGAGTACGCGCCCACGGTCGACAGCAGGGTCTCCGACTCGTCCGACGTGAGTTCAGGACCCGGCGCGTTGACCTTCGTCAGCGTTCCGTCCGGCTCCGCGAGGGCGATGTTGGAACGGGTGTGTCCGGCGACCGGCACCGGGGCGACCTCGATGCCCTGTTCGGCGAGGAGCTGGGCGACGAGCGCGCCGGGCGCCCCGCCGAGCGGGACGACGGCGACGGTGCGGTGCCCGGCGGCGGCGACGGCGCGCGAGACGTTGACGCCCTTGCCGCCGGGATCCATGCGTTCGGCGGAGGCCCGCAGCACCTCGCCGCGTTCCAGGGCCGGTACCTCGTACGTCCGGTCCAGCGACGGGTTCGGGGTGACGGTGAGGATCATGTGCGTACGACTTCCGTTCCCGCGGCCTCGATCGCCGCGGCGTCCTCGGGGCTGAGCCCGCTGTCGGTGATGAGCAGATCGACGTCGGTGAGGTCGCCGAAGCGGGCGAAGTGCTCCTCGCCGTGCTTGGCCGAGTCGGCGAGCAGCACGACCCGGCGGGCGGACGCGATCACGGCCCGCTTGACGGCGGCCTCGGCGAGGTCGGGGGTGGTGAGACCGTGTTCGGGCGAGAAGCCGTTGGCACCGAGGAAGGCGACGTCGGCGCGGATCTCTCCGTACGCGCGCAGCGCCCACGCGTCGACGGCGGCGCGGGTGCGGTGGCGGACGCGGCCGCCGACGAGGTGGAGGTCGATGCCGGGGTGGTCGGCGAGGCGCGCGGCGACGGGCAGGGCGTGGGTGACGACGGTCAGCCCGCATTCGAGGGGGAAGCCGGCGGCGAGGCGGGAGACGGTGGTCCCGGCGTCGAGGACGACGCTTCCCTCCTCGGGGAGTTCGCCGAGGGCGGCCTGGACGATGCGGTCCTTCTCGTCGGCGGCGGTGGACTCGCGCTCGGCGAGGTCGGGCTCGAAGTCGAGCCGCCCGGCCGGTATCGCCCCGCCGTGCACCCGGCGGACGAGCCCGGCCCGGTCGAGGGCCTTGAGGTCGCGCCGGACGGTCTCGGCGGTGACCTGGAACTCCTCGGCGAGGGAGAGGACGTCCACGCGTCCGCTCTCGCGGGCGAGCCGCAGGATCTCTTGCTGTCGCTCCGGTGCGTACATGTGGTTTTACGTCCGTTCCATGCCCGAACCTGTGGTTTCAGCAGCAGGCTACGTCCGTATGTCCGGAAAGTAAACAGACCTGGGCATACGACAGGGCCCGGCCCGGGGTGATCCCCAGGCCGGGCCCTGTCGCTGTCGCCAGCACCGGCGTCGGCGTCGGCTTCGGCGTCGGCGCTCAGTGGGCGAGAGCAGGCTCCTCACGCACCGGCTCGACCGGCTCGACCGGCTCGACCGCCGACTCCTCCGCGCCCTCCACGTGCTGCTTCGGCTTCTTCGGCAGCGCGAACATCACCAGGAAGATCCCGGCGAGCACCGCGACCGCCCACCCCAGCGCGTTCTGGAACGCGTCCGTGAACGCCGCCCCCACCTCGCCCGGCACCCGCGCCAGACGCTCCTCGTCGATCACTCCGTAGAAGACGACCGAGACCAGGCCGAGCCCGAGCGCGTTGCCCATCTGCCCGGTCGTGTTGATGAGGCCCGAGGCCGAGCCCGCGTGCTCGCGCGGTACGTCGGAGAGGACCGCGTCCGTCAGCGGGGCGACGATCAGGCCCATGCCCAGGCCCATGACGACCAGCGGCGGGATCATCTGCCAGGTGTGGATGTCCGTGCCGTACCGCCCGGCCACCCAGATGTAGAGCAGCACACCGGCCGCCATCGTCAGCGCGCCCGCCTGGAGCACCTTCCGGCCGAAGCGCGGGACCAGCTTCTGCACCGACAGACCGGCCGCCGTCGAGACGGCGATCGAGAACGGCACCCCCGTCAGACCCGCCCTCAGCGGGGTCCAGCCGAGCCCGATCTGCATGTACAGCGTCCAGACCAGGAAGAAGATGCCCATCACGACACCGAAGGTCAGCTGCACCGCGATGCCCGCGGCGAAGCTCTTCACCCGGAACAGTGACAGCTCGACCAGCGGGGAGCCGTCCTTCCTCGTCTTGTACTTCTCGTACGCGACGAGGACGCCGAAGACGACGAGGCTGCCGGCCATGCAGAGGTGGCCCCAGAGCGGCCAGTCCAGCTCCCGGCCCCGCGTCAGCGGGTAGATGAGCATCAGCAGTGCCAGCGTCACGAGCAGCACGCCGACCAGGTCGAGACGGAGCGCCTTCGGGGCCTTGGACTCGATGATGAACTTCCGGCCCAGGAGCAGACCCGCGATGCCGACCGGCAGGTTGATGAGGAAGATCGGCCGCCACTCCAGGCCCGCGATGTTCCACTGCGTGAGCAGGGCGCCGAGCAGCGGTCCGGAGACCGCGCCCAGGCCGATGATCGCGCCGAACAGGCCGAAGACCTTGCCGCGTTCGTGGGCGGGGAAGGTGACGTGGACGATCGACAGGACCTGCGGCACCATCATCGCCGCGGCCGCGCCCTGGAGCAGGCGGGAGGCGACCAGCATCTCCGGGCCGACCGCGAAGCCGCAGAGCGCCGAGGCGACGGTGAAGCCGGCGGTGCCGAGGAGGAAGAGCCGCTTGCGGCCGTAGATGTCACCGAGCCGACCGCCCGTGATCAGGCCGGCGGCGAACGCGAGGGCGTAGCCGGCGGTGATCCACTGGATGTGGCCGAAGGAGGCGCCGAGATCGCGCTCGATGCTCGGGATCGCGATGTTGACGATCGTGGCGTCGACCAGATCCATGAAAGCGGCGGTCATGACGATGGCGAGGGCGATCCATCGTCTGCGGTCGGTGGCCGCCTCCGTGACGGCGTCGTGTGAACTCATATGACGAAACTAGAGGCCGTATAGGTCAGGTCATGTCCTAGATGAACGGCATGCTGGGACTCATGACGGACACTCCGGCACGCCTACTGAATCTGCTCTCGCTCCTCCAGACGCCGCGCGAGTGGCCGGGCAGCGAACTGGCCGAACGGCTCGCGGTCTCACCGCGCACGATCCGCCGGGACATCGACCGACTCCGGGACCTCGGGTATCCGGTGGAGGCCTCGCGCGGCGCCGTGGGCGGCTATCGCCTGGTCGCGGGGGCGGCGATGCCCCCGCTGCTCCTCGACGACGAGGAGGCGGTGGCGATCGCGGTGGGCCTGCGGGCGGGGGCGGGCCACGCGATCGAGGGGGTGGAGGAGGCGTCCGTACGGGCGCTGGCGAAGCTGGAGCAGGTGCTGCCGTCCCGGCTCCGGCACCGGGTCTCCACCCTGCAGAACGCGACGATCCCGCTGACGCGCGGGGACGGCGCGACGGTGGCGCCGCAGACGCTGACGACGCTCGCGGGGGCGGTGACGGCGCGGGAGAAGGTGCGGTTCGGCTACCGGGCCGGCGACGGCACCGAGTCGAAGCGGCTCGTCGAGCCGTACCGGCTGGTGTCGACGGGGTGGCGGTGGTACCTCGTGGCGTACGACCTGGAGCGGTCGGACTGGCGGACGTTCCGGGTGGACCGGGTGTCCGACCCGTTCGCGACGGGGGCGCGGTACACGGCCCGGGAGCTGCCGACGGGCGGGGCGGCGGCCGTCCTGACGGGCTCGATGTCCCGTGCCCAGCCGGAGCTGGATCTGGACGTGAGCTTCGCGGCCCCCGCCCAGTTCGTGGCGGCGCGGCTGCCCTCCCACCTGCCGCCGACCGCGGTCACGGCGGACACCTGCCGACTGCGGGCGCGGGCCGCCGACTCCGTCGAGTGGCTGGCCCTCAGGCTGGCCCTGGTCGACTGCGACTTCACGATCCACGGGCCGGATCAGCTGATCACCTACGTGCGGGAGCTGTCGGCCCGCCTCAATTCGGCGGCGGGGCCACGAACGGAGGCGACGAAGGCCTGAGTGGGTGCCGGGCCCGGGAGGCCGAGCGCCCCGGGCCCGGCGCCCTCAAGACCGGATCCTCCGGACCAGGTCCTCAGGCGACCGCGTCGAAGCCGGTGTCGCGGGCCATCTTCTTCAGTTCCAGCAGTGCGTGCTTCTCGATCTGGCGGATCCGCTCGCGCGTCAGGCCGTGCTCCTTGCCGACCTCCGTCAGCGTGCGCTCCCGGCCGTCCTCGATGCCGTACCGCATGCGGATGATGGACGCCGTACGGTGGTCGAGCTTGTCGATCAGATCGTCGAGCTCCTCGCTGCGCAGCAGCGTCATGACGGACTGCTCGGGCGAGACCGCCGAGGTGTCCTCCAGCAGGTCGCCGAACTGCGTCTCGCCCTCGTCGTCCACCGACATGTTGAGCGAGACCGGGTCGCGCGCCCAGTCCATGACGTCCACGACCCGCTCCGGGGTCGAGCCCAGCTCGGCCGCGATCTCGGCCGGCTCCGGCTCACGGCCCTTCTCCCGGTTGAACTCGCGCTGGACGCGACGGATCCGTCCGAGCTCCTCCACCAGGTGGACGGGGAGCCGGATGGTGCGGGACTGGTCGGCTATGGAGCGCGTGATGGCCTGACGGATCCACCACGTGGCGTACGTGGAGAACTTGAAGCCCTTGGCGTAGTCGAACTTCTCGACCGCGCGGACCAGGCCGGCGTTCCCCTCCTGGATCAGGTCGAGGAGCGGAAGTCCGCTGCGGGGGTAGCGGCGGGCCACCGCGACGACCAGTCGCAGATTGGACTTGATGAAGAGGTCCTTGGCACGCTCACCCGCGGCGACCAGCGCTTCGAGCTCCTCGCGGGACGCGCCGCCGCCCGCCTCGCCGGCCCCCGTCCCGGCAGCGGCTGATGTCACTGTGCCGTCGAGGATCTGCCGGGCGTACACACCCGCCTCGATGTCCTGGGAGAGCTCGACCTCCTTGGCGGCGTCGAGGAGGGGGGTGCGCGCGATCTCGTCGAGGTACATGCCGACCAGGTCGCGGTCGGCGATCTCCCCGCCCACGGCGCGAACGCTGCTTGCCCGCGCGCTGCTGCCACCGCTGGTGGCGGACGAACGACGGGCGACGGCACGGGTTGCCATGCGTGCTCCCTTGCTGAGTAGGTCGCGACACCCTTACGGGTGCCCTGCATCCGACGGAAACAACGACTGGAATCAGGACAGAATTCCCACGCGACACATCGATTTTCGCGATCATGCAGTACCCTGTGCCGCCTTCGAGGGGGGTCGCATGCTGTCCGAACACACAGAGGTGCAGGTCAGGCCGGGCACGGAGGGCGACCTGGCGTCGCTCACGGAGCTGTACAACCACTACGTCCGCGAGACCGCGATCACCTTCGACACGGAACCCTTCACACCGGAGCAGCGGCTTCCCTGGCTCCGCTCCCACCCTGAAGACGGCCCGCACCGCCTCCTGGTTGCTCATCATGTCCGGAACGACCGGAAAGAAACCGATGGCGGCATTCTCGGGTACGCGACGAGCAGCGCCTTCCGCCCCAAGCCGGCGTACTCCACCTCCGTGGAGGTGAGCGTCTACCTCTCCCCCGACGCCGCCGGACGGGGCGTCGGGACGCTGCTCTACGGAGCGCTCTTCGAGGCGCTCGCCGGCGAGGACGTCCACCGCGCCTACGCCGGCATCGCGCTGCCGAACGAGCCCTCGGCCCGCCTCCACGCCCGGTTCGGCTTCCGCCACATCGGTACGTACGGAGAGGTGGGCCGGAAGTTCGGCCGGTACTGGGACGTGGCCTGGTACGAGAAGCGCCTCGGGCCCGCCGACCTCGGGCCCGCCGCGAAGGCGAGCCCAGAGGCCTAGGGAGAGGCCTTGCCGGCGGCGAGCAGCGCCTTCCGCCCCAAGCCGGCGTACTCCACCTCCGTGGAGGTGAGCGTCTACCTCTCCCCCGACGCCGCCGGACGGGGCGTCGGGACGCTGCTCTACGGAGCGCTCTTCGAGGCGCTCGCCGGCGAGGACGTCCACCGCGCCTACGCCGGCATCGCACTGCCGAACGAGCCCTCGGCCCGCCTCCACGCCCGGTTCGGCTTCCGCCACATCGGTACGTACGGAGAGGTGGGCCGGAAGTTCGGCCGGTACTGGGACGTGGCCTGGTACGAGAAGCGCCTCGGGCCCGCCGACCTCGGGCCCGCCGCGAAGCCGAGCCCAGAGGCCTAGCCGAGAGGCCTGGCCGAGAGGCCTAGCCGAACTGGACCGACCGCTTGGCGAGGCCCATCCAGAAGCCGTCGATCACGCTGCGTCCGTCGTCCAGGTCTCCCGCCGCCTCCGCCGCGCCCAGGGTGACGAACAGCGGCGCGAAGTGCTCCGTGCGCGGGTGGGCGAGCCGGCCCGCCGGGGACTTGTGCGTGAAGTCGAGGAGCGCGTCCACGTCCCGGGCCTCCAGGGCGTGGCGGCCCCAGTCGTCGAACTCCGCCGACCAGCCGGGCACCCCTTCCCCGACGTGCCGCAGCGCGGCCAGGTTGTGGGTGAAGAAGCCGCTGCCGACGATCAGGACGCCCTCGTCCCGCAGGGGCGCGAGCCTGCGGCCGATGTCCATCAGCCGCCGTGGATCGAGGGTGGGCATGGAGATCTGGAGGACGGGGATGTCGGCGTCGGGGAACATCTCGACCAGCGGCACGTAGGCCCCGTGGTCGAGGCCCCGGTCGGGGATGTCCTGCACCGGCGTGCCGGGCCCCTGCAGCAGCTTGCGCACCGACGCCGCCAGCTCGGGCGCGCCGGGCGCGCCGTACCGCACGCGGTAGTAGTGCTCGGGGAAGCCCCAGAAGTCGTACACGAGGGGGACGGTCTCGGTCGCGCCGAGGGCGAGCGGGGCCTCCTCCCAGTGGGCGGAGACGATCAGGATCGCCTTCGGCCGGGGCAGGTCGGCGGACCAGGCGGCGAGCTGGGCGGGCCACAGCGGGTCGTCGGCGAGCGGCGGGGCGCCGTGGGAGAGGTAGAGAGCGGGCATCCGTGCGAGCGTGGCGTCCATGACGACCGCCTCCTGACGTGCAGCATCGTCGAGCCGAAGACTCATTGAAGATTCATTGAATATTCAAGCCCACCTGACATGACGAGCTTAGACCCGACGTAGTTCAACTTTCAAGGATGGGCCATAGGATAGATACATGACCATGGCACCCACCGACGGACCCCGCTGGCTCAGCGACGAGGAACAGCGCGTCTGGCGCGCGTACCTCCATGCCACCACCCTCCTCGAGGACCACCTCGACCGCCAGCTGCAGCGCGACGCCGGGATGCCGCACGTCTACTACGGGCTGCTCGTCCAGCTCTCCCAGGCGCCCCGGCGGCGGCTGCGGATGACCGAGCTGGCCAAGGGGGCGAAGATCACCCGCTCCCGGCTCTCGCACGCGGTCGCGCGCCTGGAGAAGAACGGCTGGGTGCTGCGCGAGGACTGCCCCTCCGACAAGCGCGGGCAGTTCGCGTACCTCACGGACGAGGGGTACGCGGTCCTGGAGCGGACCGCGCCCGGCCATGTCGCCGCCGTACGGCAGGCGATGTTCGACCGGCTCACGCCCCGGCAGGTGGAGCAGCTCGGCGAGATCATGAAGGTGATGGCCGAGGGGCTCCAGCCCTCGGACCCGCACGCGGATCTGCCCTGGCTCCGCTGAGGAGCCAGGGCAGATCACGGCGCGGCGCGGCGTCGCCTGAAACGGTCAGTGCGCGATGACGGGGATCTTCACCTCGTCCTCGACGCCCACACCCTCACCGGAGCCCGCGCCCGCACCGGAGCCGTCACCCGTGGCCGAGCCGGCCACCGGCCCGCCGCCCGGCTTCCCGGTGTTGATGAAGGTGACGGCGATCAGGGCCGAGACGACCAGGATGCCGACCGCCCACCAGATGGCCGCCGCGTAACCCTCGACCATGCCCTGGAGCGCCAGCAGCTTCTGGGCGGCCGGGGTGGTGGCACCGGCCGCGTGGTCGGTGAGGTACGCGGTGGTGGCCGAGGCGGCGATCGTGTTCAGCAGGGCCGTACCGATGGCGCCGCCGACCTGCTGCGAGGTGTTGACCATCGCGGAGGCCACACCGGCGTCCCGCGGGTCGACGCCGTGCGTCGCGAGCGACATGGCCGGCATGAAGGCCGTACCCATGCCGAGGCCGAGCAGCAGCTGGGCCGGGAGGATGAGACCGGCGTACGAGGTGTCGACCTCCAGCTGCGTGAGCAGCAGCATGCCGGCACCGGCGGTCAAGAAGCCCGGGCCCATCAGCCAGCGCGGCGGAACCCGCGTCATCAGCCGCGTACCGATCTGGGTCGATCCGGTGATCATGCCCACGATCATCGGCAGGAACGCGAAGCCGGTCTTGACCGGCGAGTACCCCTTCACGATCTGCAGGTAGTAGGTGAGGAAGAGGAACAGGCCGAACATCGCGATGACGGCGAGACCCAGCGAGAGATACACACCGCCGCGGTTGCGCTCGGTCAGGACGCGCAGCGGCAGCAGCGGGGACTTCACCCTCGACTCGGTGAGGACGAAGGCGGCGAGCAGCACCGCCGAGGCGACGAAGAGACCGACCGTCGTCGCGTCGGACCAGCCCTCGGACTCGGCGCGGGTGAAGCCGTAGACGAGCGTGACCAGGCCGAGGGTGGAGAGGACCACGCCCGGGATGTCGAGCGGCGAGCGGTTGCGGCCGCCGGCCGGCTCACGGATCACGAAGTACGCGCCGACGGCGGCGATGATCGCGAACGGGATGTTGACGAAGAAGGTCCAGCGCCAGTTCAGGTACTCGGTGAGGAAGCCGCCGAGGATGAGGCCGACGGCGCCGCCGCCACCGGCGATCGCGCCGTAGATGCCGAAGGCCTTGGCGCGCTCCTTGCCGTCGGTGAACATCACCGCGAGCAGCGAAAGCGCGGCCGGTGCGAGCAGCGCGCCGAAGGCGCCCTGGAGCGCGCGGGCGCCGAGCATCATCGCCTCGCCGGTCGCGGCGCCGCCCAGTGCGGAGGCGGCGGCGAAGCCGATGAGACCCACCACGAAGGTGCGCTTACGGCCCCACAGGTCGGCGATGCGGCCGCCGAAGAGCAGGAGTCCGCCGAAGGCCAGCGCGTAGGCCGTGATGACCCACTGCCGGTTGCCGTCCGAGATCCCGAGGTCCTGCTGGGCGGAGGGCAGCGCGATGTTCACGATCGTCGCGTCCAGCACGACCATCAGCTGGGCGAGGGCGATGAAGACCAGCGCTTTCCAGCGCCTGGGATCTGTTTCGGGCATGGGGGTAGCCACCTCTTGGTGCGTAAGGGAAAAGAACGGACGTACGGGGTAAGGGAGTTACGGAAGAGTCAGGGTGCTGGATCGGGGTGGGGTCACGCCGGGCGGGAGTCCCTCCGCAGGTCCTCCAGGGTGGCGGCCGAGCCGGGCAGCACGGAGCGCGCGGGCGCCTCCAGGCCGTCCAGGAACAGCTGCAGATGGCGGTGGACGAAGCGGTCCATGTTCACGCAGGCGGTGCCCGGCAGGGGGCGGGTCAGCTGGGAGACGGCGATCAGCAGGTCGCCGACGCCGACGTCCGCACGGAGCCGGCCCGCCCGCTGCGCGCGGTCGACGAGGCCCTGCACGGCCTCCTCCAGGCACTCGCGCGCGGCGCGCAGTTCGGGGTGGTCGCGGTCGAAGGCGCCGTCGAGCATCGGGCACAGGGCGCCGATCCGCTCGTCGGCCGCGGCATGGGTGAAGCGGCGCAGCGCCTCGAAGGTGTCGCTCTCCTCCGCTGTCGCCTCCGCCGCCAGGTCGGTGGTGCGGGCCATGACGGACAGGACGACCTCCTGGACGAGGTCGGCGCGCTCGGGGAAGTTGCGGTAGAGCGTGGCGTTCCCGACTCCGGCGCGGCGCGCGATCTCGTCGAGCGGCACCTGAGGGCCGAACTCGACGAACATCTCGCGGGCCGCCGTCACGATCCGCTCGCGGTTGCGCAGGGCGTCGGCGCGCGGGCGGAGCGGGCGGCGGGCGGGCGCGGCGCCCGCTGCCGTAGCTGCGGTGGCGCCGGCCGTGGCGTCGGCCGTGGCGTCGGCGGTGGCGTCGGCGGTGGCGCCGGCCGTGGCGTCGGCGGTGATGTTCACGCCGGCCCTCCTTCACGTCTTCGCGTCCACGTCTTCGCGGACCTCGGATATCCGGGGAGCGAGTCCCCACTTCCTCGAACACAGGCGTAAACGGGGAGGGAGTCCCCGGTTATTTCCCGCTTCCACTGTGACCTGGGCCACAGGACTGCCGTCGGCCGGATTCCCACGATCGGTCCAATCCGGCGCGCGCCCCCGGAGCGGCCGCCACAGGCTGATCGGACAGAGCGATCAGAGAGGCGACCGCATGCAGCAGACCCGCCGGCGGATACGCAGACCCCTCGCCCTGGGCGCGGTGGCGGCCCTCGCGCTCGCCGCCCTGGCCACCGCAAGCACGAGCCTCCCCGGGCCCGCCCCCGTCTCGGCGGGACCGGTCGCCTCCGCTCCCGGTGAGGCGCCGCTCGCTCCGTGCAGGATCGCGACGACGATGGGTGTGCAGATGTCGGAGGGGCTGCCCACCGCCCCCGGATACGTCCGCTCCACCGGCCGGATCAAGGCCCTCAACCTGATGATCGACTTCCCGGACGCGCCCGGGGAGGGCACGGCCCTCGGCCGCCTGGGCGAGTTCTTCCCGAAGACCTCCGAGTGGTTCCGCACCAGCTCGTACGGGCGCCTCCACTACACCCCCGAGGCCCCGATACCCGACTGGCTGCGGATGCCGCAGGCCTTCTCCTCGTACGGGATAGAGCGCGGCTCTCCGTACGAACCGGGCTACCGCGGGCTCGTCGAGGACATCGTGAAGTCCGCCGACGCGAAGGTGGACTTCAGCGCGTACGACCTGGTGAACATCCTGGTCACCCCGAACGCCGGGCCCTCGGCCCTGGACACCGTCCTGTCCGTCACCTTCTCCGGCAACGCGGAGGCGCCCTACGCGGACGGCGTCCCGCTCTCCAACACGTCCTTCGTCTACAGCCGCCAGGACGACGGCTCCGGCACCTACGCCGAGACCGGCTACCGGGTCCTGCCGCACGAGAACGGCCACGTCTTCGGACTGCCCGACCTCTACACCGTCGACGGCGGCGGCACGGTCGGGCACTGGGACATCATGTCCGAGGACTGGGGGGCCAACAACGACTTCCTCGGCTGGCACAAGTGGAAGCTCGGCTGGCTCGACGACGACCAGATCGGCTGCGCGTCGAGGACCGGCACCAGCGAGTACACGCTGACCCCGCTGGCCACCAAGGGTGGCCGGAAACTCGCCTTCGTACCGCTGTCGGAGCAGTCGGGGTACGCCGTCGAGGTCCGCACCCGGGACGGCAACGACGAGGCCGTCTGCGAGCCCGGCGTCCTGATCTACCGGGTCGAGTCGGACGTGGACACCGGGCACGGCCCCATCACCGTGTCGGACAGCGACCGGGACAGCGGCGGCTGCACCCGGAGGCCCAACGTCCACGCGGAGCTGTCGGACGCGCCGTACCGGCCGGGCGAGACCTTCACGGACCGGACGAACGGCATCCGGATCACGGTGGTGGACGAGGACGACAAGGGCGCCTACCGCGTCCGCGTCACGCGGACCTGACCCGCTCCGTGAGCTGTTCCCTGAGCTGGTCCGTGAGCTGTTCCCTGAGCTGTTCCCTGAGCTCGCGCTTGAGGACCTTCCCGGTCGCGTTCCGGGGCAACTCCTCCTGCCGTACGTGGACGTGGGCGGGCACCTTGAAGGCGGCAAGGCGCGCCCCGACGTGCGCCCGCAGCTCCTCGACGGTGACGGCCGCCCCCTCCCGCAGCCGCAGCACGGCCGCGACCTCCTCGCCGAGGGCGGGATGCGGTACGCCGAGGACAGCCGCGTCCGCCACGTCGGGGTGGTCGTGGAGGACGGCCTCGACCTCGGCGCAGTACACGTTCTCGCCGCCCCGGATCACCATGTCCTTGAGCCGGTCGACGACGGTCACGCGGCCGTCGACGATCCGCGCGAGGTCGCCGGTGCGGAACCAGCCGTCCTCGGTGAAGGCCTCACGGGTGGCGGCCTCGTCGCCCCAGTAGCCGCGGACCAGAGACTGGCCCCGGAGCCACAGCTCGCCGATCCCGTCGGCGTCGGGCCGGTCGATCCGCACCTCGGTGGCCGGGGTCGGCCGCCCCACACTCGTCGGGTAAGCGCGGTACTCGGCGCCGAAGTTGGCCAGCACGCCGCCGCAGGTCTCGGTCAGTCCGTACCCGTTGCGCGGTTCGACACGCTCGCCGTACGCGGCGGTGAGCCGGGCGACGATCTCGGGCGGGGCGGCGGCGCCGCCGGTGTTGAGCATGACGAGGCTCGTCAGGGGATCGCCGACGCGCTCGGCGAGGTCGAGCAGGCCGAGCGCGGTCGTCGGCACGCCGGCGTAGTGCGTGACGCCGTGGCGCCGGATCAGCTCCAGGGCCGTGGCCGGGTCCCACTTCCGCATCAGGACGAGGGAGCCGCCGGCGGCCATGACGGAGTAGAAGGAGGTGAACGCGGCGACGTGGAAGAACGGGAACGTCGTCAGCGACACGGGCGTGGGGCCCTGGCCGGGGACGGTGCCGCGGCCGAGGGCGGAAGCGGCGGCGTAGTACCGCGGGTTCATCGCCGCCCCGGCCTGAGCGAGGTGGGTGGCGACGGCGCCCTTGGGGCGTCCGGTGGTCCCGGAGGTGTAGATGATGGTGGCGTCGTGCTCGGGCAGGACCTCGACGGGCGGCGGACCGAGGTACGGATCGGTGTCGGGTGCGTAGACCCGGAAGCCGTCCGGGAGCCGCGCCCCGGTCTCGGGGCGGGACTCGGGGTGGAACCCGGGGCGGGACTCGGGGTGGAACCCGGGGCGGGACTCGGGGTGGGTCTCGGGGTGGAAGACGATGCCCGGCACCCGGTGCTCGCGCGCCCAGCGCTCGACCCGCCCGGCCCGCTCCCCGTCGACGAGAAGGATCCCGGGCGTGCAGTCGTCGAGGGCGTGGGAGAACTCCTCCTCGGTCCACCAGGCGTTGAGGGGGACGGCGACGAGGCCGGCGAGCTGGGCGGCCCAGAAGGCGATCTGCCACTCGGGGTGGTTCCGCATCGCGACGACGGCCCGGTCCCCGGGGCGCAGCCCGTGGTCGTCGACGAAGCGCCGGGCCAGTCCGCAGGCGGCGTCGAAGAACGCCCGGTAGGTCAGCACCCCGTCCTCGGACACCAGGAACGGCCGGTCGCCGTACGCCCAGGTCGCCTCGACGAACTCGCGCAGTGTGCGGGGGCCCTCGACGTACACACCGTCCTCGACGGCGAAGGGCGCTCCGGGGGCGGCCAGCCGGGCGGCGACGGCCACCGCGTCGGCCGTGGCCGCCGCGGACGGATCGGTGTGCGGCACGACCACGGTCGGTCTCCTCCCAGCGCTTGCCCAGTCCTGGAGAAATGATCGCAGTGCCGCCCGTCCGGGGTACAGGGGCCCTGGGTGGTCGGACCCGGGCCGTCGGACTCAAAGCTTTGGCGAGGCTCAAGTCAGGTCAAGCGGGCGTCGGGTCCGTCTTCGATTACGAAATCTCTGTCAGGAGTTGCAGCAGAACAGACCGGGCCCGCTGTTTCAGGCGGTTTCCACGGGCACACTGCGGCGGTGGCGAAAACCTCGGCGGGCCTCAAGAAGCCCGAGACGACCTCCGGTCCGGCTGCTGCCGTGTCCGAGCGGGATCTGCCCGCCCTGCGGCGGCGGGTGACCGGCGTGCTCGTGGCCGGGCAGGTTCTCGGCGGCCTCGGTGTGGCGACCGGAATCGCGCTCGCCGCCGTACTCGCGCAGGAGATCGGCGGCAGCGCCGCCCTGTCGGGTCTTGCCCCCACCGCCGTGGTGGCGGGGACCGCTCTTGGCTCCGCGCCCCTGGGGGCGCTGATGAACCGGTACGGCCGCCGCGTCGGCCTGGTCGTCGCCTACCTCTGCGGCTCCGTCGGCGCGGCGATCGTGGTCGCCGCGGCCGCGCTCGACAGCTTCACGCTGCTGCTGGTGGGCATGGCCGGCTTCGGGGCGGCTTCCGCCGCCAACCTGCAGGCCCGGTTCGCCGCCGCCGACCTGGCGGTGCCGGAGCGCCGGGGCCGGGCCATCGCCGTCGTGGTGTGGGCCACGACCGTCGGAGCGGTCATCGGCCCCAACGTGTCCGCGCCGGCCGGCCGCAGTGTCACCCCGCTCGGTCTGCCGGCGGCCGCCGGGCCGTTCCTGTGGGCCGCGGTGGTCTTCCTCGTCGCGGCCGGCGTGATCGGCGTCCTCCTGCGCCCCGACCCGCTGCTGACTGCGCGGGCCCTCGCCCCCGTCGAGCCGGCCGCCGAGAGCCGGAACCCGCGGGCCGCGCTGATCGCGAACGCCGGCTCCTCGCGGGCCCGTTTCGCGCTCGCGGCGCTCGCCGTGACGCACACCGTGATGGTGGCGGTGATGGCCATGACTCCGGTGCATCTGGCGGGCCACGGCGCCGGCATCGAGCTCATCGGCCTGGTCATCAGCGGGCACGTGGCGGGCATGTACGCCTTCGCACCCGTCATGGGCCGGCTCAGCGACACCCTCGGCCCGCTGCCGGTGATCGCCCTCGGCATGGCACTGCTCGCGGCCGCCGCGCTGCTGGCGGGCACCGCCGGCCCGAACCATGCGCAGAGCGCGGCTGGACTCTTCGTCCTGGGCCTGGGCTGGTCGGCGGGGATCGTCGCCGGCTCGGCGCTGCTGACCGACTCCGTCGCCGAGCACGCGAGAGCGTCCGTACAGGGCCTGTCCGACCTGGTGATGAGCGTCGTCGCGGGCGTCGGCGGGGCGCTGGCCGGCCTGGTCGTCGCGGTCGGCGGCTACGGCGCGCTCAACCTGATCTCCGCCTGCCTCTTGATCCCGCTCGCCGTCGCCCACGCGGCGCTGGTGCGGCGGCGGGAGGGGCAGTGAACCCGCCCGCCACCACTTTCGCCGACCAAGCCGACCAAGCTGACCTAGCTGACCAAGCCGACAGCCGTCGCATCCCAGGGAGCTCACCCATGGCCTCGTCGCCACCCCCTTCCGCCGACAGCCGGACTCGCGCCGCCCGCCTCCGCGAGGCACTCGCGACCCGCGTGGTCGTGGCCGACGGAGCCATGGGCACCATGCTCCAGGCACAGGATCCGTCGATGGAGGACTTCGAGCAGCTGGAGGGCTGCAACGAGATCCTGAACGTCACGCGGCCGGACATCGTCCGCTCGGTGCATGAGGAGTACTTCGCCGCGGGCGTGGACTGCGTCGAGACGAACACCTTCGGCGCGAACTTCGCGGCGCTGGCCGAGTACGACATCCCGGAGCGCGTCCACGAGCTGTCCGAGGCGGGGGCGCGGATCGCACGGGAGGTCGCGGACGAGTTCACCGCCTCGACCGGGCGGCAGCGGTGGGTCCTGGGTTCGATGGGTCCGGGTACGAAGCTGCCGACGCTGGGCCACGCTCCGTACACCACCCTGCGGGACGCCTACCAGCGGAACGCCGAGGGGATGCTCGCCGGCGGCGCGGACGCGCTGCTGGTGGAGACGACGCAGGATCTGCTGCAGACGAAGGCGTCGGTGATCGGCGTCCGCCGCGCCCTGGACGCGCTGGGCCTCGACGTACCGCTGATCTGTTCCGTGACGGTGGAGACCACCGGCACGATGCTGCTGGGTTCGGAGATCGGGGCGGCGCTGACCGCCCTGGAGCCGCTGGGCATCGACATGATCGGTCTGAACTGCGCCACGGGCCCGGCCGAGATGAGCGAGCACCTGCGCTATCTCGCCCGCCACTCCCGTATCCCGCTCTCCTGCATGCCCAACGCCGGACTGCCCGTCCTCGGCAAGGACGGCGCCCACTATCCGCTCTCGCCGGCCGAACTGGCCGACGCCCAGGAGACCTTCGTCCGCGAGTACGGACTCTCGCTCGTCGGCGGCTGCTGCGGTACCACCCCGGAGCACCTGCGCCAGGTCGTCGAGCGGGTCCGCGACCTGACCCCGGCCGTCCGCGAGCCTAGGCCCGAGCCGGGAGCTTCCTCGCTGTACTCGCATGTGCCGTTCCGGCAGGACACGGCGTATATGGCGATCGGGGAGCGGACGAACGCCAACGGTTCGAAGAAGTTCCGTGAGGCGATGCTGGAGGGCCGCTGGGACGACTGTGTGGAGATGGCCCGCGACCAGATCCGTGAGGGCGCGCACATGCTCGACCTCTGCGTGGACTATGTGGGGCGTGACGGTGTCGCGGACATGGCGGAGCTGGCGGGCCGTTTCGCGACCGCTTCGACGCTGCCGATCGTGCTGGACTCCACCGAGGTCGAGGTATTGCGGGCAGGTCTGGAGAAGCTCGGCGGCCGGGCGGTCATCAATTCCGTCAACTACGAGGACGGTGACGGCCCGGAGTCCCGGTTCGCGAGGGTCACGGCGCTCGCGAAGGAGCACGGTGCGGCGCTGATCGCGCTGACGATCGACGAGGAGGGCCAGGCCCGGACGGTCGAGCACAAGGTCGCCATCGCCGAGCGGCTGATCGAGGACCTGACCGGCAACTGGGGTATCGACGAGTCGGACATCCTGATCGACTGCCTCACCTTCACGATCTGCACCGGGCAGGAGGAGTCCCGCAAGGACGGCATCGCGACGATCGAGGCGATCCGCGAGCTCAAGCGCCGCCGGCCGAATGTGCAGACGACGCTTGGTCTGTCGAACATTTCCTTCGGTCTCAACCCGGCGGCCCGGGTTCTGCTCAACTCCGTCTTTCTCGACGAGTGTGTGAAGGCGGGTCTGGACTCGGCGATCGTGCACGCGAGCAAGATCCTGCCGATCGCCCGCTTCGACGAGGAGCAGGTCACCACCGCCCTCGATCTCATCTACGACCGGCGCTCCGAGGGCTACGACCCGCTGCAGAAGCTGATGGCGCTGTTCGAGGGCGTCAACATGAAGTCGATGAAGGCGGGGCGTGCCGAGGAGCTGATGGCCCTCCCGCTCGACGAGCGCCTCCAGCGACGCATCATCGACGGCGAGAAGAACGGCCTGGAGGCCGACCTCGACGAGGCCCTCACGACCCGTGCCGCCCTGGACATCGTCAACGACACCCTCCTGGAGGGCATGAAGGTCGTCGGCGAGCTCTTCGGCTCGGGTCAGATGCAGCTGCCGTTCGTGCTCCAGTCCGCCGAGGTCATGAAGACCGCCGTGGCCTACCTCGAACCGCACATGGAGAAGACCGACGACGACGGCAAGGGCACGATCGTGCTCGCCACCGTCCGGGGCGATGTCCACGACATCGGGAAGAACCTCGTCGACATCATCCTCTCCAACAACGGCTACAACGTGGTCAACATCGGGATCAAGCAGCCCGTCTCCGCGATCCTGGAAGCGGCCGAGGAGCACCGGGCCGATGTGATCGGGATGTCCGGTCTGCTGGTCAAGTCCACGGTGATCATGAAGGAGAACCTGGAGGAGCTCAACGGCCGCGGTCTCGCCGGCCGCTTCCCCGTCATCCTCGGCGGCGCCGCCCTGACCAGGGCCTATGTCGAGCAGGACCTGCACGAGATCTATCAGGGCGAGGTCCGCTACGCCCGGGACGCCTTCGAGGGCCTGCGCCTCATGGACGCCCTCATGGGAATCAAGCGCGGGGTGCCCGGAGCCGTACTTCCCGAGCTGAAGCAGCGCCGAGTACCGAAACGCGACACACCGATCGAGATCAACGAGCCGGAGCCGGGCGGCCGTTCGGACGTCGCCACCGACAACCCCATACCCACGCCCCCCTTCTGGGGCACGCGTGTCACGAAGGGTATCCAGCTGAAGGAGTACGCGTCCTGGCTGGATGAGACGGCGCTGTTCAAGGGGCAGTGGGGTCTGAAGGACGCGGCCACGATCGAGGCGGAGGGCAGGCCTCGGCTGCGGGGTCTGCTGGAGCGGCTCCAGACCGGCCGCCTTCTGGAGGCGGCCGTGGTCCACGGCTACTTCCCCTGCGTCTCCAAGGGTGACGATCTGATCGTCCTGGACGAGGACGGCGGCGAGCGGACCCGCTTCTCCTTCCCCCGCCAGCAGCGGGGCCGCCGCCTGTGTCTGGCCGACTTCTTCCGCCCGGAGGACTCCGGAGAGGTCGACGTCCTCGCCCTGCAGGTCGTCACCGTCGGCTCCCGGATCGGCGAGGAGACCGCGAAGCTCTTCGCCGCCGACCACTACCGCGACTACCTCGAACTCCACGGCCTGTCCGTGCAGCTGGCCGAAGCACTGGCCGAGTACTGGCACGCACGGGTACGCGCCGAGTGGGGCATCGCGGGCGCCATGGAACCGGCCGGCATCGAGGGAATGCTCCGCACCGAATACCAGGGCTGCCGGTACTCCCTCGGCTACCCCGCCTGCCCCGACCTCGAAGACCGCGCGAAGATCGCCGACCTGCTACGGCCCGAACGCATCGGGGTCCAGCTGTCGGAGGAGTACCAGCTCCACCCCGAGCAGTCCACGGACGCGATCGTCGTCCACCACCCCGAAGCCAGCTACTTCAACGCGGGAGGCCGACGATGAACCCCTCGCAGGCCCCGACCTTCTCCTTCGAGTTCTCCCCTCCCCGGTCGGACGCCGGCGAGCGGACCCTGTGGGACGCGATCCGCCGAGTGGAGGCGCTCGCGCCGGACTTCGTCTCGGTGACGTACGGCGCCGGCGGCTCGTCCCGTGACCGGACGATCGACGTCACCCACCGCATCGCCACCGAGACCACCCTGCGCCCGGTGGCCCACCTGACCGCCGTCGGGCACACGGTCGCCGAGCTGCGTCAGATCATCGGCCGGTACGCCGACGCGGGGATCCGTGACGTCCTCGCCCTGCGCGGCGACCCGCCCGGCGACCCCAAGGGCGCCTGGGTCCCCCACCCCGGCGGCCTGCGGTACGCGTCCGAACTTGTCGAACTCATCCGTGATCTGGGGGACTTCAGGGTCGGCGTGGCCGCCTTCCCCGAGCGCCACCCGCGCTCGGCCTCATGGGCCGAGGACATTCGCCACTTCGTGGCCAAGTGCCGGGCGGGTGCCGACTACGCCATCACGCAGATGTTCTTCGACGTGGAGGACTACCTGCGGCTGCGCGACCGTGTGACGGCGGCCGGCTGCGACACCCCGATCATCCCCGAGATCATGCCCGCGACCGACTTCCGCCAGATCAGACGCTTCGCCGAGCTGAGCGACGCCCGTTTCCCCGGAGCGCTCGCGGCCCGCCTGGAGGCGGCGAGTGACAGTCCGGCGGACGGTCACCGCATCGGCGTGGAGTACGCGACGGTCATGGCCGAGCGCCTCCTGTCCGAGGGCGCACCCGGGCTGCACTACATCACCTTGAACCGCTCGACGGCTTCCGTCGAGATCCACCAGAACATCCGGCATTCATTCAGGAGCACGCATGTCCTCGCAGCCCACGGCTGACACTCTCCCCCGCCCCGATCTCGACGGTTTCACGGATTTCAAGGTCGCGGACATCTCGCTGGCGGAGTTCGGCCGCAAGGAGATCACGCTGGCCGAGCACGAGATGCCCGGCCTGATGTCGATCCGCCGCGAGTACGCCGCCACCCAGCCGCTCGCCGGGGCGCGGATCACCGGCTCCCTGCACATGACCGTGCAGACCGCCGTCCTCATCGAGACCCTGGTCGCCCTCGGCGCCCAGGTCCGCTGGGTGTCCTGCAACATCTACTCCACCCAGGACCACGCCGCCGCCGCCATCGCCGCCGCGGGCATCCCCGTCTTCGCCTGGAAAGGCGAAACCCTCGACGAGTACTGGTGGTGCACCGAACAAGCCCTGACCTGGCCCGACGCCCCCGGCCCCAACATGATCCTCGACGACGGCGGCGACGCCACCCTCCTCGTCCACAAAGGCGTCGAATACCAGAAGGCAGGCACCGTCCCCGACCCGGCGACAGCCGACAACGACGAACTCCGCGTCATCCTCGAACTGCTGAAGACCACCACCCTGGACTGGACAGCGATGGCCGCCGACATCCGCGGCGTCACCGAAGAAACCACCACCGGCGTCCACCGCCTCTACGAAATGCACCGCGAAGGCCGCCTCCTCTTCCCCGCCATCAACGTCAACGACGCCGTCACCAAGTCCAAGTTCGACAACAAATACGGCTGCCGCCACTCCCTGATCGACGGCATCAACCGCGCCACCGACGTCCTCATCGGCGGCAAGACCGCCGTCGTCTTCGGCTACGGCGACGTCGGCAAGGGCTGCGCCGAATCCCTGCGCGGCCAGGGCGCCCGCGTCATCATCACCGAGATCGACCCCATCTGCGCGCTCCAGGCCGCGATGGACGGCTACCAGGTCGCCACCCTCGACGACGTCGTCGAGACCGCCGACATCTTCATCACCACCACCGGCAACAAGGACATCATCATGGCGTCCGACATCGCCAGGATGAAGCACCAGGCCATCGTCGGGAACATCGGCCACTTCGACAACGAGATCGACATGGCCGGCCTGGCCCAGATCCCGGGCATCGTCAAGGACGAGGTCAAGCCCCAGGTCCACACCTGGACCTTCCCCGACGGCAAGGTGGTCATCGTGCTGTCCGAGGGCCGTCTGCTGAACCTGGGCAACGCCACCGGGCACCCCTCGTTCGTGATGTCGAACTCGTTCGCCGACCAGACCCTGGCCCAGATCGAGCTGTTCACCAAGCCCGAGCAGTACCCCACCGACGTCTACGTCCTGCCCAAGCACCTCGACGAGAAGGTGGCCCGCCTCCACCTCGACGCACTCGGCGTGAAGCTCACCACCCTGCGCCCGGAGCAGGCCGCCTACATCGGCGTCCCCGTCGAAGGCCCGTACAAGCCGGACCACTACCGCTACTAGTCGCAGGCGTAGTCGTCGGCCGCTGTCCTGATCCGGGTCAGCAGCCGGCGCAGCGCGGTCCGGTCCCTGGCGGAGAGGTCGGCGAAGAGCTCCTCCTCCGCCGCGGTGAGCGCGGCGTCGGTGGCCTTCAGCGCGGTGGTCCCCTCCGGGGTGATCTCCACGATGTGGCGGCGCCGGTCCGCGGGGTCGCGGCGGCGCCGGGCCAGGTCGTCGCGCTCCAGATCGTTGAGGAGGGTGACGACCACGCTCGGGTCGACGCCGAGGACCTCGATCAGCGCCTGCTGGGTCACCGGTCCGTCCGCCAGGTACATCAGCGTCATCGCGTGCCGGGGGGTCAGACCCGTCACGCCGAGGGCACCGCGCACCCGCCTGTCGGCGATCGCGCCGTGGTGGGCGAGGAGGAAGCCCAGCCGGTCCGTCGGCTCGCCCGTTCTCTTCTCCGCTGCCATCTCCACATCCGCTGCCATATCCACACCGTAGCAGACGCTATATTGTCGGCATCGGCGAATCGTTGATACGCTTCAATCATCTCAGACAACCAACAATGGGAGCCCCCAGATGTTCATCGCCTACGTCGTCCTCGCCGCCCTGATCTCCTTCATGCTCGTCTTCTCCGCACGGTCCAAGCTCGTCAAGGACAAGGACATCGTCGAGACCATGACCCGTCTCGGCGTCCCGCAGAGCTGGTACCCGCTGCTGGCCCTCGCGGAGTTCGCCGGTGCGGCCGGCCTGCTGATCGGCATCTGGTACCGCCCCCTGGGCATCGCCGCCGCGATCGGCGTCGTCCTGTACTTCGTCGGCGCCGTGATCTCCCACCTGCGCGTCAAGGACGTCAAGGGCACCCCGTTCCCGATCATCCTGCTGCTGGTCTCCGCCGCGCCGATCGTCCTCGGTCTCGCCACCGTGTGACCCGGGCCCGGGCCTTCGGGGTCCCCGCCGGAAGGCTTCAGGAAGCCGCCGTCAGCCTTGTGCGGACGGCGGCTATCTGCTGTCCGGACAGCCCTCCCGCGCCGAGGTGCGCCTCGGGGTCGAAGGAGTCGAGCGCCGCTTCCACCGCGCCGCGCACCGTGGTTCCCTCCCGGGCGAGGAGCGCCGCGAGCCGATGCCGCGGGTCGGGCTCGCCGACCGCCGCGAACAGCGGGGAGAGCCGGTCGGCGCTCAGGTCGTAGTCGGCCGCGATCTCGGCCGGCGAGACGCCCGCGAGGGCGAGCAGCACCAGGCTGACCAGGCCGGTCCTGTCCCGCCCCACCGCACAGTGGAAGAGGACGCCGCCCTCCTTCGCGGCGGCGACGGCGGCGAGGACCGCGGCGGTCTGCCCGGGGTGGGCCCGGAGGAACGCCCGGTAGGCGAGCGGGGTGCCGCGGCCCCAGATCCCGTCGGTGACCGCCCCGGCGGGGTGCAGGGGGATCCGCAGGGTGGTCAGGCCCGCCGGGCGGGGAGCGGCGTCCTCCCCCGGCTCGTCGGCGTTGCGCAGATCGATGACGGTACGGACGCCGTACTCCCACAGCCGCTGCCAGCCGCGCGCGGTCAGCCGGTGCACGGCGTCGGAGCGCACCAGCGCGCCCCGGGCCGTGGTGCGGCCGTCGCGGGTGGGGATGCCGCCGAGGTCGCGGGTGTTGAAGCAGCCTTCCCAGTCCAGGTGCCGGTTCACAGGGGTCCTCCAGGTGGAACGCGAAGAACCCCCGTCTCTGGGACGAGGGTTCGGAGGTGGTCGGAGTCGTCGGGGTGATCGGAGTGGTCACCGCGTACGACGAAGCGGCGGGCCCGGGTGAGTCACTCGGGCCCGCCGCTTCGTCCTACGCGGTGGTGCGGTCGTTCAGTCGGTGCGGTCGTTCAGTCGGTGCGGACGTTCGGCTGGTCCGGGGCTGTGCGCGGTCTGACGCGCAGGGCCAGCAGGCAGGCGCCCGCCGTCACCGCGAGGACGACCGCGAACGGGACGGTGTACGCCTCACCGCCTCCGGCCCCCAGCCCGGAGCCGGCGTTGAACAGGGCCCCGGCGAGGCCCATCAGCAGCACCTGTCCGATGCCCTGGGCGACCTGGAGGGCGGCGGAGTACCGCCCCTGCTCCCGTGGGGGGCAGTACTCCAGGACCAGGACGGTCAGGCTGGGCAGCAGCACCCCCATGCCGAGGCCCGCGACCGCCAGGGCGGCGCCGGTGAGGAGGACGGGAGCCCCGCCGGACGCGCCGGCCACCGCGAGCAGGGCGGCGGCGGTGACGGCGCCGGCACCGCCGGCCACCAGCCGGTGGCGGGGCAGCGCCGACAGGGTGTGACCCTGCAGCCAGGAGGCACCGGCCCAGGTGAGGGTCGCCGCCGTGAAGATGATGCTCGCCGCCGTCACCGACACTCCGCGTTCGCGGATCAGCATCAGCGGCAGGAAGGACTCCAGCGTGAAGTAGCTTCCCGCCGCCAGGCCGCCCAGCAGGACCACCGAGGGGATCCCGCGGCCCGCCCGCAGGGTGCCGCCGGGCAGGAGCCTGGGCAGGGCCGGGAGGAGGAGGGCCGCGCCGGCCACGGCGAAGAGCAGATGCCACAGGTCCCAGGCGGAGGCGGCGTACTGCAGCAGACCGGCCCCGACGGCGGCCACCGCCGCCGGGGCGGCCCGGCCGGGGCCCTCGGCCTCCTCGCTGCCGGTGTCCGGCGCCCCGCGCCAGGCGAAGAAGGCCGGGACGGCGGTGAGGACGGCCAGGGCGAAGAACACCCAGCGCCAGGAGTACCACTCGGTGACCAGGCCCGCGACGGGCGGTCCTGCCAGCGAGGGGATGATCCAGCAGGTGCTCATCAGGGCGAGCGCGCGCGGCCGCAGGCCGGCCGGATAGGTGCGACCGATGGTGACGTTGACCGCCACGGTGACCGTGCTGGCGGCCAGCCCGTCGACGACGCGGCCGGCGACCAGCTGCCACACCGTGGTGGCGCTGCCGGCGATCACCAGGCCCACCACGGAGAGGACCAGGCCGGCCAGGAGCGGCCGGCGCGGACCGTACCGGTCGGTGAGCTGTCCGGCCAGCACGCTGCCGAACAGACTGGCCGCGACGAAGCCGCCGAAGACCAGGGCGTAGAAGCGCAGTCCGTCGAGCTCCCGTACGGCGACCGGCATGGTCGTCACAAGCGCCAGGGCCGCGAACCCCATCAGGAACATGACACACGCGAACCCGATGGTGGAGTGGAGGTAGGTGCGCGAGAAGAGGCCGTCCTCGGCTGCGGACGGTGTCTGTCCCGGACTCCGGATCTCGGTCGTCATCCGGCGTTACTCGATGGAGGTCATGACGGTCATGGTCAGGGACTCCAGGGTGCCCAGGACCTCCTGACCCGTCGCGGCCTTGACGTTGTCCAGGAAGTCCTGCAGCTGCTCCGGGCTCTGGCAGGCCAGCGGGTGGAAGGCCGGGTCCAGCGTGTCGGCGGGCGGCATCGCTCGCTCCTCTCGGTGTCGGTGTCGGTGTCGGTGTCGGTGTCGGTGTCGGCGTCGGCGTCGGCGTCGGCGTACGCGTACGTCGGGAACGCGCGGGTGATGGGTGGGCGGCGTCAGACGCGCGCGCCGGGGCGGGCCGCGAGGTACTCGCGCATCCGGGCCAGCAGCTCCAGGGCGTCGTCGCGCTTGGTGTCCGGGGCGTCCTCGGCGAAGAAGCGGCAGATCCGCTCGTGCTCCTCGGCCGAGACCTCCCGGCGCAGCAGCATCAGCGCGGCGCGGGTGTTGCGCTGGGGGAAGTAGAGCCCCTTGGCGATGCGCAGGAAGCGGTCCGCGGTGTCCTGGGTGAACGCCTCCTGGACAAGGCCCGCGGAGATGGCGAACCGCAGGTTGATCATCGGCTCGGAGAGCGCGCCGAGGCCCTTCTCGTCGTAGACGACGGCGACGTCGTCATCGTCGTCGTTCCGGCCGGAGTGGTACTCCTCGAAGATCTTGCCCACGCCGACCATCCCGAACGGCGCGCATTCGGCGGCGCGCAGGGCGCCCATGCTGGAGGAGCCGAAGACCTTCACGCCCGCGTCGATGGCCGCGAGGACCTCCTTGGGCGAGATGCACAGGCTCTGCAGGAACTTGCCGTCCACGATGCCGATCGCGGCGGGCGGCTCCTCGCGAGCCAGCAGCCGGCCGATGTCGCCGCGCTGCACCGGGGGCGCGAACTCCGCGTCGAGTTCGAGGCCCGCCGCCTCCGTGCTGATGCTGGGGCCGATGAAGACCACTGCGCTGCTCATGCGGAAACCGCCTCACGGTCGTCGGTACGGATCGGTGTGTGGCGCTTGAGCCGCGTCAGCTCGGCCAGCGCCTCGTTCCAGGCGGCGGCCCCCCGGGCGCCGATCTTGCAGTGGTCCACGGCCCAGGACTCCAGCTGCGGGACCATCACCCGGACGACCTTGACCGGGATGCCGGGCGGTGACAGGTCGATGGCGTAGGCGCGGTCGATCCCGCGCCGGCGCAGGCGGTCCAGGATGAGCCGTACGTCGTCCATGACGTCGGCGGTCTGCCAGGAGGGGATGTCCTCGAAGCTCACCAGCTTGTGCATGGGCCGCCAGGCCCAGGCGCCCTTGTCGATGGTGGACGACCGCTGGACGTGCTTCTGGTACTTCGTCACCTCCTCGTCCGGCAGCCGGATGTCCTCGCGCATGGCCTGGATGTCGACGGCCCGGCTCTGCGCGCATTCGGTGATGGCGCGGATGACGGCCACGCCCGCGTCGGGGTGGGTGCCGAACCCGCCGTGGCCCTTGGAGGTCGTGGGGCCGATCTCCTCGTGCGTGGCGGCCAGGAAGCTCGGGATGCCGAGGTCCGAGGTGATGTGGACGATCCGCATGTCGAGGTCGGCGTCGGCGAACTTCGCCACCAGCTCGCGGGCGAGCGGGGGAAGCGTGGCCGGGTCGACGTGCGGGTGCAGCTCCTTGAGGTGGCGGGTGACCTCCTCCGGCTGGGCCTCGCACAGCAGGCCCTTCTCCAGGATCTGGCACAGCTGGTTGCTGACCAGCTCCGCGTTGGTCATCGAGTCCCGCTCGATCAGCTCGGTCAGCGCGTGGCAGACGGCCTCCTCGAAGTTGTTGCCGGAGGCCAGGCCGTTGGTGGTGCTGACCTCGTAGGCGGGCATCTCGTGGGAGCTGAGGGAGTAGACGGCGCAGTCCTGCGGGATGAGGACGGTCTCCTCGCCGATCAGGTCGTACGCCTCGACCCAGGAGATCGGGGCGTCGTCGCGGTAGTGCGCCGACAGGGCGACGAGGTTGTCGCGCGGGTTCATCACCGCCCGTCCCTCCTTGAGGAGTTCCTCGTACGAGGCGATGACGGCGGGGCGCATCGGGAGGCCGGCGGAGAACCGCTCGATGGCCTCCATCACGGCGGACGTCTTGGCGTCGATGGGCGTCAGGCCCTTGCCGTTGTAGACGGAGATGATGTCGTTGGAGCGGGGGGCGATGGCGTTGTAGACGGGGATGCCGACCCGGTCCAGCCAGGTCACCTCCGCCACGCGCGTGATGCCGGCGCGCCGCAGGTGCGGCTGTACCCGCTCGAAGGTCTGGGCCGCGGTGAACTCGCGGTGGACGCCGCTGCCGTTGACCTTCGGTACCGAGTTTCTGAGTTTCACGGATCGCCTTTCGTACGGAAGGGGCTGGGAGGTTGTTCAGGAGGCGGTGACGGCCGCGGGCGGGACCTCGGCCCGCAGTTCGGCCAGCAGGTCGGCCCAGGCGTCCCGCTCCCGGTCGGGGTCGGCGAGGAAGGCCAGGTCCCGGCAGTGGGCGCGCAGCCGGTCGAGGAAGCCGTCCCGGTTCTCCTCGGCGGCGGTGAGCGCGGCGGCCAGGGCGGCCGCGTCCCCCACCGGGTAGTAGCCGGGGTAGTCCGCGCCGAGCAGTCCGGTCGAGCCGGGGATACGGGTGGAGAGGACGGGGACGCCGAGGGCGAGCGCCTCGGTGACGACGTTCGCCCCGCCCTCGTGGCGGGACGAGAGCACGAGCAGCCGGCTGCGGGCGAGGAGGGACAGCGCCTCGCCTCGGGGCAGCGGGCCGAGCCAGGTGTAGCGCGGGTTGGCGGCGGACTCCTCGGTGAGCTGCCGGAGCATGCCGTCGTCGCGGGCGCCGCCGGCGTGACTGAGCCGGATGCGGGAGGCGGCCGGGAGCATGCGTACGGCCTGGGCCGGCAGCAGCGGGTCCTTCACCGGCCTGGCGTGCGCCAGGACGGCGATCTCGAAGCAGTCGGTACGGGGGGTGGAGGCGGCGTCCGGGGCGACGGCCGGGGGGAGGGACTGGGTGATGACCCGGGCGCGGTGCCGCAGTTCCGGCGGAAGCTGGAGGGCGCCGAGCTCCTGCAGGGTGACGAACCGGAAGGCCAGGTCCAGGACGGCGCGGTCGACCCCGCTGGTCTCGAAGTCGGGGTAGAGGTCGGTGCCGGTGAGGCCGATGACGATGGGCAGGCCGGGCCGGCGGGCGGCGAACAGCCGGACGCACTCGGCGCTCTTGCCGGCGTGCAGGGCGACAAGGAGGTCGTACGGCGCCTCGTCGTACGCGAGGCTGACGCGGACCTCGTGGCCCAGGCCGGTCAGGATCCGGGCCCAGCGCCGGGCGGTGACGCCGTTGCCGTAGTCGCTGGTGTCGGGCTCCGGGCTCGCGATGAGGATCCTCACGCGCGCCACCCCCCGTCGTACGCCAGGTACTGGGCGAAGGCCCGCATACCGTCCTCCACGGATATCGATTCCTTCCGGCTGGGTGCACGCTGGGCGAGCGGGGTGGTCGGGGCGGATGTCGCCGGGGTGGTCGCCGCGTCGGCGCGGACGGTGCGGACGTCGCGGGCGTCGCGGACCTCGCGGACGTCGCGGACAGAGCGGACGGTGCGCGGCACCTGACGGGTCACGGCGCAGACCAGGTCGGCGAGTTCGCTCTCCCCGTAGGTGGCGGAGGCGATGTCGAGGACGGGTGGGCGCGGCCGCAGGCGCAGCACCTCGTCGATCGCCGCGGCGATGTCCCGGATGTCGGTGAGCCGGTGGACGCGCCCGGGCCGGAGGGTCAGCGGCTGGGATCGCCAGGCCCGCCGGATCCAGCGGGCCACGAGGCTGTCGGCCGGGGCGTGCGGACCGACGGGCTGGGCGATGCGCAGCACGTGCAGGTCCGGGGCGGTGGAGCTACGGGCGCCACGGACCGCCGACGCTCCGGCGCGGAGCTCCGCCGTACCGGCGAGGACGACGTGTCGGACGCCCGACTTCTCGGCGGCGGCGAGGAGTTCGACGAAGAGGGCGGGGTCGTCGGGGGTGCCGGGGTCGACGGTCAGGTGGACGACGTGGGTGGCGTCCGCGACGTGGGGCAGTGCGGTGCGGCCCGGGCGCACCTCGACGCGGTGCCCCAGGTCTTCGAGGTATCCGGCGACGGCGACGGTGAACGGGGTGGGGGTGGCGGCCAGGAGTGTCAGCGGTGTGCGGCGCGGGGGCGCGGGGCGGCGGGGGCGGCGCGCGCACGAGCGGCCCGCGTCCACGGCCGCGGACGCGAGGCGGAGCATGCGGGGGCCGTCCTCGGTGATCCGCTCGGCGGTGAGTTCGTCGCAGCGGCCGCCGGGCCAGAGGCTCTCCAGCGCGCGCAGGGCGAGGTGGGGACGGGACAGGCCGGTGACGGACGGCGCGTCGTGCAGGGCGTATCCCATGGCGAAGCCGGTGAGCCAGACGTCCCGGGCGTCGGCGGTGAGCGGTTCGCCGGCCGGGAGGCGGGGCCGGTACGCGGACTCGGCCAGGCCCCAGCGGCGCAGCTGACGCTCGGTCTCCACGTACTCCCAGGAGTTCTCCCGGCGGACGGCGCAGTGCGGGACGCCGTGCTTGTAGAAGGGGACGACATCGAACCGGGCGACCCGCTCGCCGTTCGCGGACACGGCAGCGGAGACGCCCACCGTCGCGGCCGGGGCGGCGAAGCAGGCCGAGCGCCGCGGGCCGTGGGCGGCGTTGCCGGCCACGCTCGGGATGTCGGAGTGCTCCACGGGGTTGGGGACCGAGAGGTACAGAGGCACACCCGCCGAGGCGAGGTAGCGGTGCATCAGTACGTCGTACGGCCAGCCGGCGCCCGTGGTGTCGGCGTAGGCGCGGTAGCCGCGCGCCACCGGCGCGGGCAGCATCAGGGCCAGGCACGGGGTGTACTCGTCCAGGCCCTCGGCCCAGTCGGCACCGGCCAGGGCGGCCATCCGGACGGCGGCGCCGTTGCGCGAGTTCCAGTTGGTGTAGAAGGCGACGGCGGCGTCCGGGAACGCGCGGGCGGCCCGCCGGACGTGCGCGAAGAAGCCCGGGTCGAGCCGGACGTCGTCCTCGAGCACCAGGTGGTGGGTCGCCCCGGGGGCGACGGCGCTCCAGGCGAGGGCCGCGGTGCGCACGGCGGTCGGCGGGCCGGTCGGGTCGGGGTCGAGGACGACCCGGAGGAAGCCGCCGGGGGCGAGCGCCGCGATGGCCTCGGCCTCGCGCCGTCGCCGGGGGTGCGCCATCACCGCTCCGCCGAGCCTCGGCATGGTCGTGGGCATCCCCGTGTCCCCCAGTTCTGTTGCGGTCGCATGAACAAGCAAGCGAGACGCTAGAAACCGGCTTGGCGGTACGTCAATGGCCTAGACCAAACTTGTAAACCGGCTGGCATGTTTTTGACGTGAGGGGCACGAACACGAAAGAAGGCCGGGGCGGATCATGAAGATCCGCCCCGGCCGTCGCTCATTCCTCCCGCGAGGTCACTCCGCCGCGTACGGCACCTTGGCCCGCGCGTCGTGCAGGGCCTGGCCCCACCAGTTCAGCTGGTCCAGCAGGATCTTGGCCGCACCGTCGGCGCCCTCCGCCGCCTGCCACGAGCCGTCCTCACCGAACTGCTCCCAGTAGTTGGAGAAGGCGAGCGAGTCCCGGACCGTGACGGCGTGCAGCTCCGCGAAGACCTGGCGCAGCTGCTCGACCGCGCGGGCGCCGCCGGCGCCGCCGCCGTAGGAGACAAAACCGACCGGCTTGGCACGCCACTGGGTGAAGTGCCAGTCGATGAGGTTCTTCAGCGACGCCGGGAAGCTGTGGTTGTACTCGGGGGTGACGACCACGAACGCGTCCGCCTCCTCCAGTTTGGCGGCGAGCGGGAGCAGCTCGGCCGGACGGTCCTCGGGCGCCGCCATGGCCGGCGGGACCGGTCCGAGGACCAGGGGCAGCGGCTGCTCGGCCACGTCGATGACCTCGACGTCGAACTGCCCGTACTGCGTGGCCTGCTCGGTGAACCACTGGGAGACGACCGGGCCGAAGCGGCCCTCGCGGACACTGCCGACTATGACGGCCAGCTTCAGCTTCTGATCAGACATGGCAAGGCTCCTTGACTGTTCTTTCTCATCCATGACTGCGCAGGGCCGGCTGGCCGGACTCTGCGCCGGTGACGCCCAGGTCGAGGAGCGCGAGCTCCTCGGCGTCAAGTTCGATGCCGGCGGCGGCGACGTTCTCCGCCAGGTGTTCCGGCCGGGTGGTGCCGGGGATCGGGACGACGGGCAGACCCCAGACCTCGGTCTGCCGGTGGACCCAGGCCAGAGCGATCTGACCGGGCCTTACGCCTCGCCGGTCGGCCATCTTCCGTAGCAGGGAAGGCAGTTCGGCATAGCGGGGGCCGAGCTCCGCCAGCCTTGCCCCGGCGCTGTCGAGGCGGGCGCCCAGCAGCCCCCGGCCCTGCGGAGCGTACGAGACCACACCGACGCCCAGTTCGTCGCAGACGGGCACCATCCGCTCCAGCTCGCGGTTGCACAGCGACCATTCGGACTGGACGACCGCGATCGGGTGCACCGCGTGGGCGGCCCGCAGTTCCGCTCCGGTGACCGCCGACAGGCCGAGGTGCCGGACCTTTCCCTCGGCCACCAGCTCCGCCATCGCCGCGACCGTCTCCTCGATCGGCACGGCGGGGTCGCGGCGGTGGAGGTAGTACACGTCGATGGTGTCCACGCCCAGCCGGCGCAGACTGGCCTCGCAGGCCTGGCGGACATAGGCCGCGTCGCCCCGCAGGGCGAAGCTGTCGCCGTCGCCGCGCACGACACCGAACTTGGTGCCGAGCACGGCCTCGTCCCGGCGGCCCCGCAGCGCCCTGCCCACGACCTCCTCATTGTGGCCGCGGTCGTACATGTCGGCCGTGTCGAGGAAGGTCACGCCGAGGTCGAGGGCCCGGCCGATGACGTCCGCGGCCTCCTCGGTGCTGCCCGGACGGGCGCTGTCGCCCATCCGCATGCAGCCCAGTCCCTGCGCGGAGACGGTCAGCCCGTCCCCCGTCGTCATCTGTCGCATCGTCACACCGTTCCCGCCGCCGTGCCCGCCGCCGCGACCGCCGGCTTCGGCGCGCGGACGAGTCCGGCGACGGTGACCGCGGCGACGGCGCACAGGGCGGCGACGGCCCACAGCACGACCCGCCAGGCGTCGGTGTAGTGCTCCACGAGCAGGGCGTGCGGGCCGCCTTCGAGGTTGCCCGCGGCGACCTTGCCGGCCAGCTCCCGGCTGCCGACCCCGGACTGGATCAGGGTGATCAGGGCGGCCCCGAACACCGCGAGCACCAGGGCGTTCGCCCCGCCGCGCGCGCTGTTGAGGAGTCCCGAGGCCATGCCGATGCGCTCCGGTACGACGTGTTCCATGGCCTGTGCGTCGATCAGGGCGGCGGCCATGCCGTTGCCGATGCCGATCAGCAGCAGTGGTCCCAGCAGCGTCAGGGTGGTGGCGTCCGGGCTCAGTACGGTCATCCAGGCGTTTCCCGCGGCCAGCAGCCCGATGGCCGACACGATCAGGACGCGGGGCGAGGTGCCTCCGTTGACCAGCTTTCCGGCCAGCGGCGGTACGGCGAGGACCGGCAGGGTCATGGCCAGCATGACCGCGCCCGCCTTGCCGGCGTCCAGGCCCTGGGCGCCTTGCAGATAGGTCGGCAGGTAGACCAGCACGCCGACCGTGCCGACCGCGATGGTCAGCGCGGCGAGCAGCCAGCCGAGGAACGGCCGGTTCTTGATCAGGGCCAGATCCAGCACCGGGTGTTCGGTGCGCCGCTCCAGCCGGACGAAGACCACCAGCATGACCAGGCCCCCGATGATGCAGCCGAGCACCTTGGGGTGTGTCCAGCCGGCCTGGGCGACCTGGTTGGTGCCGTACATCAGGGCGACGATGGCGGTGATGAAGGCGAAGGTGCCGGGCAGGTCGACCCGCGGCCGGACCTCCGCCTTCGACTCCGTCATGAAGACGGTGCCGAGCAGGACGAGCAGCCCCGCGACGGCGAAGGCCACGAACATCACGCGCCAGCCGAAGGCGCTGACCAGCCAGCCCGAGAAGGTCGGTCCGAAGGCCAGGCCGACGCCGACGGTGGTGCCGACGGCGGCGAACGCCCGGGTGCGGGCGGGTCCTTGGAAGGTGCCCGCCAGGATCGCGCCGCCGCCGGCCATGATGCCGGCCGCGCCCACCCCCGACAGGGTGCGGGCCACGTCCACCACCAGTACGTTGCCGGCGACGGCGGCCCCCAGGGTGCTCAGACCGTAGACGGCGGCGCCGATCCGGAAGACGCGGCGGCGGCCGAAGAGGTCCCCGAGCGACCCGGCGATGAGCATCAGGCAGGAGGCGGCGAGGAAGTACCCCGTCACCACCCACTGAAGCGCGCCGGCGCTGCCGCCGAGGTCCTGGGCGATGCGCGGCAGCGCCACGCTCGTGCCGGACATGGCCATCGGGACGACCAGATAACCGAGCAGCACACTGGCCAGGGTCAGGGCGCCGCCGCGCCCGCCGGCCGTGCGTTCGGCGGCGTCCGCGGACCCGTCCTCTTGTTCCAGCGACTCAGTGCTCATGCCGAGTAAAATACTTCCTGCACTGCACTAAAGTAAAGCGCTCATTGCATTTTTCTGCCGTGAGCATCCTCCATGCCTGGTCAGGCACGGTCAGGCCCGGTGAGGCCGAGTCAGGGGAGGATGTCGAGGTTGGCCATCATGCCCATCGCCGAGTGGTCGATCAGATGGCAGTGGTAGTAGTAGCGGCCGGTGTAGGGGGCGTCGAAGGTCACCAGGATCCGTACGG
This sequence comes from Streptomyces sp. NPDC015346, assembly GCF_043078785.1. NCBI lineage: Bacteria > Bacillati > Actinomycetota > Actinomycetes > Kitasatosporales > Streptomycetaceae > Streptomyces > Streptomyces sp. NPDC015346. The sequence continues at coordinate 282,484 of NZ_JBIBTW010000006.1, forward strand.
TCTCGCCGGGCAGCACCCGCACCGTGTCCTTCAGACCGGCCTCACCCGGCCGCGGGGGCACGCCGTTGATGTCCAGCACCCTGAAGTCCACCAGGTGGATGTGGAAGTTGTGCGGGATGAACCCGTCGAGGTTCCTGATCTCCCAGATCTCTGTGGTGCCCTGCCGCACGGTGGTGTCGACGCGGTTCTCGTCCCACAGCAGCCCGTTGATGGTGCTGTTGCCGTTCGTCTCGTCCAGGTCAAGGGTGAACACCCTGGTCGTACGGGCCTCTTGAAGCGGCGGCAGCACGGCGAGGCGGGACGGCACGGAGCTCGGGTCGTAGGCGGTACGGACCACGTCGAAGCGCATCACCTCCCCGGTCGACTCGGAGGCGAACATCGTGTTCTCCAGAACCACGCTCGTGCCGACCCGGTAGCGGGAGAAGTCGACCACGATGTCCGCCCGCTCCCCCGGGGAGAGCGGCAGGCTCGTGGTGACGTACGGCCGCTCGAGCAGACCCCGGTCGCTGGATATCTGGGTGAACTCCCCGCCGTCCGAGAGCCTGAAGTCGAAGGGACGCTGGTTGGCGGCGTTGACCACCCGCAGCCGGTACTTGCGCGCCGCCACCTGGAAGTACGGCTGGGGCACGCCGTTGACCAGGAGCTGCGAGCGGGAGGAGAACTCGTGGCTGTAGTGGAGGGTGCCGTCCGCGTTCAGACCGATGTCGCGGATGACGAGCGGGACGTCGTAGGAACCCCTGGGCAGCGGCAGCGAGGCCTCGTTGTCGTCGGTGATCAGGTAGAGGCCGGCCAGGCCCCGGTAGACGTGCTCCGACTCCATGTGGTGCGCGTGGTCGTGGTACCACAGGGTCGCGGCGACCTGCCGGTTGTCGTAGGTGTACGTACGGCTCGCGCCGGGCGCGATCAGGTCCATGGGCCCGCCGTCGTTCTGCGGGTCGACCACCGCCCCGTGAAGGTGCATCGAGGTGCCGGCGCCGATGGTGTTGCGCTGGTTGACCACCACCCGGCGGCCGGAGCGGGCCTTGATGGTCGGACCCGGGAAGATCCCGCCGTAGGTGAGCAGGGGTGTGCGCAGTCCCGGGAGGATCTCCACGGTGGCCGGTTTGACGCCGAGGGTGTAGATGTCGGACGTCGTGGTCGTCGACGTCGGCGCCAGCACGGGCGGAAGCGGCATCGCCTTCTGGAACTTCGGGGCGATCGGGGCCGGCGCGGCGGCCGCGGAGGTCGCGTCCGCCGTGGCGGCCGCGACGCCGGTGGCGGGCGCGGCCGCTTCGCCGGAGTAGGCCCGGCCCAGCATCACACCACCGCCGACGAGGGCTCCCCCCGTGACGGTCATGAGCTTGATGAGTTCTCTTCTGGTGGTGGACATCTCGGTGTCGCTCCCCCGTTTGTGTGTCCGGTCGTCGATGGATGGCGGGGCGGCCGGGACGTCCCCTGTCCCGTGTCCCGGCCGCCCCTGGGATGTGCGGTCAGACCTTGCCCGCGGGCGGCTCTCCCGCGCGCCAGACGAGGTCGAAGACGAACCTGCTGATCCGCCAGCCCTGCGGGGTGCGGACCACCTCGGCGTCGTAGTGGCCGCCGATGGCGAAGTGGCCGTCCGGCTCCTCCCGGCGGCGTACGTGCACCGCCGTGAGGTGGGCCGCGACCTCGGCCCGGTCGCCGTCCAGGCGGATGGCGTAGTTGGCGCTGATGTGGTGGGTCCGCTCGAAGGTGGTACGGGCCATCTGCTGGAACGCGGCGAGGCCGGCCAGCCCCTTGTACTCGCCCATCGGGAAGGTCAGATGGGCGTCCTCGGTGAAGACGGAGGGCAGCCAGTCGTCGCTGCCCCGGTTCTTGTCGAGGTTCGCGGTGTAGCGGTCGCACAGCTCGGCGATCTCGACGCGGTCGGTCAGCTCCGCGACCCGGCGGCTGAGGACCGCGAGGTCGTCGGTGGTGGCGGTGAGGGACATGCGGGTTCCTGTCGGTAGGGGTGGGAGGGGCTGGTGGTGCGGGGGCGGCCCGGGCCGGTGGGGGGCCGGTGGGGCGGCGGGTCCGGGCGCGGGGGCGGGTACGGGCGCGGGGCGCGGGGGGCCGGTGGGGCGGCGGGTACGGGCGCGGGGCCCGGGTGGGGTCAGGCGGCGCCGGAGGCGGTGCGCTGCCAGGTGCGCGCGCCCTCGAAGCCGGTCACCCGCTCGGGGCGCCGCCAGCGGGCGGCCGCCCGCTGGCGGCGGGCGAGATCGTCCGGCTCGGCGCCCGCGGTCAGCGTGCGCGCGAGGAGCACCGCGGTCAGCGCCGCCATCTCCTCCGGGGACGGGTCGCCCTTCTCGACGCGCAGCAGGTGCGGAAGGTCGGATCGGTTCACGGTCTCTCCTCGGCTCACTGGGGTGGGTTGCCGTGCTTGCGGCGCGGGAGGTCGGCGTGCTTGCCGGCCAGCATCGCCAGGGAACGGCTGAGCACCGAGCGGGTCTCCCGCGGGTCGATGACGTCGTCGACGAGTCCGCGCTCCGCCGCGTAATAGGGGTGCACCAGCTCACGCTTGTACTGCTCGATCTTCTGGGCGCGCATCGCCTCGGGGTCCTCGGCCGCGGCGATCTCCCGGCGGAAGACGACGTTGGCCGCGCCCTCGGCGCCCATCACGGCGATCTCGTTCGTCGGCCAGGCGAGCGCGATGTCGGCGCCGATGGAACGGGAGTCCATGACGATGTACGCGCCGCCGTAGGCCTTGCGCAGGATCAGCGAGATCCGCGGCACGGTGGCGTTGCAGTACGCGTACAGCAGCTTGGCGCCGCGCCGGATGATGCCCTCGTGCTCCTGGTCGACGCCCGGCAGGAAGCCGGGCACGTCGACGAGGGTGACCAGCGGGATGTTGAAGGAGTCGCAGAACTGGACGAACCGCGCGCCCTTCTCACTGGCCTTGATGTCCAGCACCCCGGCCATGGCGGAGGGCTGGTTGGCGACGATGCCGACGACGTGGCCGTCGACCCGGGCGAAGCCGACGACGATGTTCGGGGCGAAGGCCGCGTGCACCTCCATCAGCTCGCCGTCGTCGACGATCTCCTCGATCACCGCCCGGATGTCGTACGAGCGGTTGCCGTCGGCCGGCACCAGGTCGAGCAGGGCCTCGCCCAGCCGGTCGGCCGGGTCGCCGGAGCGCACCGCCGGAGGCAGCTCCCGGTTGTTGGCGGGCAGCAGCGACAGCAGGTAGCGGACCTCGGCGAGGCAGGTCTCCTCGTCGTCGTAGACGAAGTGGGCCACCCCGGACGTACCGGCGTGCGCGTCGGCGCCGCCGAGGCCGTTCTGGGAGATCTCCTCACCGGTGACGGCCTTGACGACGTCCGGTCCGGTGATGAACATCTGCGAGATGTCCCGGACCATGAAGATGAAGTCGGTCAGGGCGGGGCTGTAGGCCGCGCCGCCGGCGCACGGGCCGAGCATCACCGAGATCTGCGGGATGACACCGGAGGCACGGGTGTTGCGCTGGAAGATGCCGCCGTAGCCGGCGAGGGCGGAGACGCCCTCCTGGATCCGGGCGCCCGCGCCGTCGTTCAGGGAGACCAGCGGGGCACCGGCCGCCATCGCCATGTCCATGATCTTGTGGATCTTGGCGGCGTGGGCCTCGCCCAGCGCGCCGCCGAAGATCCGGAAGTCGTGCGCGTAGACGAAGACCGTACGGCCCTCGACCGTGCCCCAGCCGGTGACGACACCGTCGGTGTACGGGCGCTTGTCCTCCAGGCCGAAGCCGGTGGCGCGGTGCCTGCGCAGCTGCTCGACCTCGGTGAAGCTGCCCTTGTCCAGCAGCAGCGCGATGCGCTCGTGGGCCGTCAGCTTGCCCTTGGCGTGCTGACGTTCGGTGGCCTTCGGGTCGGTGCCGTTCCGGGCGCTCTCCTTGCGCTCGGTCAGTTCGGCTATCCGGTCGGTGAGTTCGTCCGGGGTTGTTGCGGGCGGCATCTGGTGTTCTCCACTCCCGTGTCGAGGTCGGGGTTCGGGGTCTGGTTCTGGTTCTGGTTCTGGTTCCGCTTCGGGTTCCGCTCCGGGTCCCGGCTCGGCGGGCACCTCGCGGGCTGAGGCGATGAACGCGGCGGCGTCCTCGGCGTACAGCCGGGCGCCGGGCAGCATCCGCAGCACGGTGCGGTGCGGTGCGCCGGCCTTGAGCGCGGCGGCCGCCGCGTGGCCGGGCGGGGCGGGCAGGTTGCGTACGCTCCAGCCGGCCGGCCCGCGCGGCGCGCCCGGCCCGCCGCGCCCCAGGTAGTCGAGGGCCGGATCGCGGCACATTCCGGTGCCCAGGCCCTTGAGATAGGCCTCCTTGCGGGTCCACAGCCGGGCGAACTCCCCGGGCCGCAGCTCCGCGGGCAGCTCCTCCAGCTCGTCTCGCTCGGCCGGGTGCAGGGCGGCCAGGCAGACGCCGACCGTCTCGGGCCGGGGTGTGCGCTGGACGTCCACGCCCAGGGGCGCGCCGGCCAGTCCGACCAGGGCCCTGCCGTGGCTGTGGGACAGCGAGAAATAGGGCGCGGGGCCGGCGTCGGTGAGGACGGGCGGCCCGTGCCCGCCGCCGCAGCGCGGACAGGGCTCGCGGCCGAAGTGCAGCCGGTGCGGCGCCGTGCCGGTGTAGGCGGAGAGCAGTTGGCGCAGGGCGATGTGCGCCGCGAGGTACATGAGCCGGTCCCCGGGCCGCCGGAAGGCGGCGGAGCGCCGGGTCTCGGCCTCGTCGAGCTTGCGGAGCGCGTGGGACGGAAGGACCGTGCCGTCCGGCGGGGCCCGTAGCAGCCATACGTGGACCTCGCCGGCGGCGACCGTCATCGTCCTCACCGGCGCTCCGCTCCGGCGGAAGCCGGTGTGGCCGGCTCAAGGCGTGCGGCCAGGCCCTCCGCCAGATCGGCGACGGTGCCGTCCCTGATCTGCTCCACGGCCAGCTCGGTGTGGAGCGCCCGGCCGATACGGCGGCCCAGCCACAGGGCGTCGACCGGGTCGAGGCCCTGACTGCGCAGGGGTCTGCCCGCGCTGACCCGGTGGCCGGGCGGCACTTTGAGGATCACCCCCAGTTCGAGGCGCAGGCAGTGCCCGATGGCGCGGGCCCGCTCGGCGGTGCTCATCGCACGCAGGGCGGGCAGGGCGGGCAGGGCCGGAAGGCGCCCGATCCCGTCGGGCTCGTTCGATTGCGTCATGGACTTCCTTTCGGCGAGAGGCCGGGCTGTCCGGCGGATCAGGGCCGGGCGGTCGGCCGGGACGGGGCCGGGCGCGGATCGGACGGTGTGGCGGGATCCGGGCGGTGGCGCGTAAGACGGGCGCGGCGCGTGCGGCGTGCGGCGCGCAGCCGTCCGGCGAGAAGGACCGCGAGGGCCGCCGCAAGCGAGACGAGCCCGCCGGCGTAGACCCCGGCGCGGGTGCCGTGGTGGGCGCTGAGCCAGCCCACGAAGAGCGCGCCGAGCGGCGTCGAGCCCTGCACGATCACGGTGTAGAGGGCCATCACCCGCCCCCGGTAGGCCGGGTCGCTGCCGAGCTGGACGCGATGGTTGACCGCCTGGGCGAAGTAGATGCTCGCGAAACCGGTCAGGGCGAGGAGCACGGCCGCCGAGGCGTAGCCCGGGGCCCAGCCGGCGGCGGTCTCGAGGAGCCCGAAGGCGAGCGCGGAGAGCGTGACCGTACGGGCCGCCGGCCGGCCCCGCCGCCGGGTGGTGGCGAACGCGGCGGCCAGCGAGCCGGCCGCGAACGCCGTGGCCAGGAGCCCGAAGGAGGACGCGTCGGCGTGGAAGACCGTCTTGGCCAGCAGGGGCAGGGTCAGCTGGAAGTTGAAGCCGAACAGGCTGACCACGGCGACCAGGAGCAGCGGCACCATCAGGTCCGTACGCCCGCGTACGTACCGCAGGCCGTCGATCACGCGCGCGTCGGCCGAGGACCGGGCGGTGCGGGTCAGTTCCTCGGGGCGCATCATGCGCAGGGCCACGATGGTGGCCAGATAGCTGACCGCGTTGAGCACCATCACCGGACCCACGTCCAGGGCGCTGACGAGCAGCCCGGCCAGGGCCGGGCCGACCACGCGGGCGACGTTGAAGTAGGCGGCGCTCAGCGCGGAGGCGTTCGGCAGCAGGTCGGGGCCGACCATCTCGCTGACGAACGACATCCGGCTGGGCACCTCGACGGCGTTGACGATGCCGAGGGCGAGGGCGAAGAGGTGGATGTGCCACAGCTGTACGGCATGGGTGAGGGCGAGCAGCGCCAGGAGCAGGGCCAGCACGGCGGAGGCGGTGTTGGCCAGGGTGAGCAGCATCCGCTTGTCGTAGCGGTCCGCCAGCCGGCCCCCGTAGAGGGTGAGCAGCAGCAGCGGGGTGAACTGGAGCGCGGTGACCGTGGCGAGGGCCGCGCCGGAGTCTCCCGTCAGCGAGAGCACCAGCCAGTCCTGGGCCACGACCATCATCCAGGTGCCCGCCACCGAGACCACCTGTCCGGCGACGAAGAGCCGGAAGTTGCGCACGGACAGGGACCGGAAGGTCTTCGGATACGTCTTCTCCATGGGGATGCGGTACGCCTGGCCTCTCGTGTCAGGTGGTCGCGCTCCCTCTGGCGAGGCATTCCTCCAGGAAGGCGAGCGCGCGCAGGTGGTAGGTACGGGCCAGCCGGCCGAGGCTGATGTTGTGGCCCGCGTCGGGCTGTCGGTCGACGGTGACGAAGGGGGCCCGGTGGAAGCGGTCCTCGAGGTCGGCGAGGGCCGCGGGGTCGTGTCGCCACCACAGTTCGTGTTCGGCGAAGGTGAGGCGGACGGGGACCCGGATGCGGGCGGCGATCTCGGTGAAGCGCCGGGGCCAGCGGGCGGCCTCCGCCCATTCCCGGGTCGGCATGGGCTCGACGAGTGCCGTGCTGTCCTTGAAGGTGTTCGGCGGATAGAACCGCAGGGCGCCCCAGTTCCGCTTCCAGTGGCGGTGCTGGTGCGGGTCGGGCAGGTCCAGGTGGTCCACGGCGTACTGGTGGCCGATGCCGGAGACGTCGACGCCGAGCAGCGCCGGGACGGCGCCGGTCCCGGCGCTCCCGGGACAGACCGGGTCGGCCGGGTCGGCGAGGTCGGCGAGGTCGGCGGCGCAGGTGAGGGCGAGTTTGCCGCCGTAGGAGTGGGCGAGCAGGAAGACCCCGGCGCCCGTGGGGTGACGGGTGGTGAGGTCGCCGAGCGCGGCGCGCAGCGACCGGGACTGTTCGGACAGCGTCTGGCCGTCCGGCAGCGTGCCGCGGGAGAGGCCGTAACCGGGGCGGTCCACGGCCACGACGGTGAAGCCGAGGCGGGCGCCGAGGGTGAGCAGCGAGGTGTCGGGGTGCGACTGGCTGTCGAAGTACCCCGCGGTCATCCCGCCGCCGTGGATGGCCACGACGGTCGCGCGCGGCGGCCCGGCGGGCTCCGCGACGAGCGCGGACAGCGTGACGCCGGCCGCGTCGAGAGTCGTCTCGCGCACCCCGGGCGACCGCGTGGCCGGTCGCCCGGTCCACGCGGCCGATGCGCTCGTCGCGGCGGGCGCTGCCGTCCCGGCTGGTGCGTTTGTCCCGGCGGTTGCGGCCGTCGCGGCGGTTGCCGCCGTCCCGGCTGGTGCGGTCGCCGCCGGGCTCATCGGGCGGGCCCGGCGGCCGGTGGGGTCGTGCGGGGGCGGTGCATGGTGTCCTCCAGGGGCATGGGGGCTCGAACGACGGGTGCCGCTTGTACGGCTTACGGCTTACGGCTCGGGGTCCTGGGACCGGTCCGCCCGCCCGGCCGGCGCCCGCACGCCACCGGCCACGAGGCGAGCGGTCCCGGCTCAGCGCACCTGGTCCAGGTCCACCGCGCCCGCGTTGAGGCAGGCCAGAAGCGTCCGGGCCTGGACGTTGACGTAGTGCGCGTGGCCGGCCAGGGCGTTCAGCTGGCCGGGGGTGACCCACTGGAAGCCGGGTGGCGGGTCCAGCGGGGCCTGGCTCTCGTCGGCCTCGACGAAGAGGTAGCGGATCTCCGCGTACAGGAAGCGGCCGCCCTCCTCCGAGTGCAGCGCCTCGTACACCACCCGCTCCGGCCCCGCGCCGAGGACGGTGTCGAGGAACGGCGGCGGTTCGACTCCGCGCCAGTTCTCCGGGTCGCACTGGACCGTGGGCCCGAGCTCGACCGTGTCGAGGAACCCGGCCTCCACCCGTGCGTTGACGAGCAGGTGCGGCTCTCCCCCGATCCGGCGCACCAGGAAGGCGGCGACGGCCGGGCCGGTGGGTTCGAGGAGCGGCTGGGTCCAGCCGGTGACCTCGCGGTTGCCCGCCTCGACGGAGACGGCGACCACGCGGAAGAACCGGCCGTCGGGGCGGCTGACAGAGGTCTCGTCCCGCTGCCAGCCGTCGATCGTGTCGAGGGGGACGCGTTCGACGGTGACGTCGTGCCGGGACCTCTCGACGGTGATCCACGACTGGACCGCGGCGTCGGAGTGGAGCGCCGCCCCGCCGTCGCCCAGCGGGAAGGAGGCGATGACGGTGCGCGAGTCCATGTTGACCACGTTGTCCCGGCGCAGCAGTTCACCGATCTGCCCGAGGGTCAGCCAGCAGAAGTCGTCGTCGAGCGGGACGTCGTCCACCGCCTCGACGAGCATGTTCCGGTTGGCCTTGCGGTAGAACCAGGAGCCGTGCTCCGACTGCAGGACGTCGAAGACGACCCGGCCCCTCGCGGGGTCGGTGAAGTACTCCAGGTACTTCACGTCCGCGCCCTGGTGGACCTTGGTGTAGTTGCTGCGGGTGGCCTGGACGGTCGGGGACAGCTGCAGCAGGTTGCGGTTGCCCGGCTCCATCTTGGCCTGGAGCAGGAAGTGCAGGACGCCGTCGAACTCCTTGGCCACGATGCCGAGGATGCCGACCTCGGGCTGCCGGATGATCGGCTGCTGCCACTGTCCGAACGGTCCCTCGCCGACCCGCACGGACAGGCCCTCGACGGTGAAGAACCGGCCGGTGCGGTGCGTCAGGTTGCCGGTGCCGGGCGCGAACGCCCAGCCGTCCAGCTCGTCGAAGCCGATCCGTTCGACCTTGAAGTGGTGGGCGCGCCGGCGTCCGTCGAGCCAGCCGTCGAAGTCCTCGGTACGGATCCACGCCCCGGCGCCGGTGGCCGCGGCCGAGCGGGCCAGCCGCTCGGCCAGCGACTCGTCGGTGCGGGGCTGAAGCGCCAGGCTCACGACAGCTCCTGTTCGCGGCCGTCGGCGATGAACTCGACGGTCCGGCGCAGCGCTTCGGTCAGCGGGATCTCGGGACGCCAGCCGGTGACGGCGCGGTACGCGGAGGCGTCGACGGTGACCGAGCGGAAGTCGCCGGGCTCCGAGTGGGCGGGCGGCTCCACGGAGACCACGGGCACGGCGGGCTTCCCGGTCCGCTCGGCGACGAGACCGGCGACGGTGGTGAACACCTCGCCCAGCGGTGAACCGGTGCCGCTGCCCAGCAGCCAGTGCCGGCCGGCCAGTTCGCCGATGTGGTCGATGCCGGCCACCAGGGCGCGGGCCACGTCCTCGACGTGGACCAGGTCGCGCCGGACGGTGCCGTCGTGCCACATGGTCAGCTGCTCGCCGGCCACGGCGCGGCGCACCATGGTGGAGATGACGCCCTTGTCGCGGGCGGTGGAGCGCGGGCCGTAGCCGAAGACGGTGGGCAGCCGGACCGAGGCGCCGCGGAGCACGCCCTCGGCGTCGGCGTCCAGCAGCAGCCGCTCGGCGGCGAGCTTCTGGCGGTCGTACTCACCCTTGGGGTGGTCGGTCTCGCTGCCGTCCAGGACGTCCTTGTCGATGGGGCCGACCTGGGAGGCCGCGCCGGTGAACAGGACGCCGACGGGCGGCGCGGCCGGGCCGCGCTCGCGGAGCGCCTGGACCAGGTCGCGGACGAGGCCCACGTTGACCCGTTCGGCGGCCGAGTCACCGTCCTCGACCCGCCAGGTCGTCGCCCCGGCGCTGTAGAGAACGCTGTGGATCAGGAGGTCGGCGCCGTCGACGGCCCGGGCGATCGCGCCGGGCTCGGTGAGGTCGGCGGAGTACGCCTCGACCTCGGCGACGGCGTCGCCCGGCACCTGGACGGGGCGGCGGGAGACGGCTCGTACCCGCAGAGGGCGGGCGGCGAGCTCGCGCAGCACGGCGGAGCCGACGAAGCCGGTCGCGCCGAGCAGGACGACGAGCGGGGGCTTCACGGCCACAGCAGGTCCTCCACTTCCTTGCACTTGACGTACTCGGGCAGCAGCCCGCGCTCCAGGGACTGGGCCAGCGTGGGGGCGTTGGCATCGCGCTCGGACTGGGCGGCCCGCAGGCCGGCGGGGAGCGGCAGGCCCAGCTCGGGGTCGAGCGGTGAGAGCGCCTGCTCGTTCTGCGGCACGTACCCCTCGGACATCAGGTAGACGATCATGGTGTCGTCCTGCTCGGAGAGGAACGCGTGGCCGACGCCGACGGGGATGTACAGGGCCCGGCAGTTGTCGCCGCTGAGTTCGGTGGTCTCCCACTGTCCGAAGGTCGGGGAGCCCACCCGCAGGTCGATGAGGAAGTCCTGGACGCTGCCGTAGGGGCAGTAGACGTACTTCGCCCGGCCCGGCGGGGTGGTGGTGTAGTGGATGCCGCGCAGCACGCCGGCGGCGGACAGGTTGTGGCTGACGTCCCGGACCGGGAAGAGGGGCTTGCCGAGCGCCTCCTCGAAGACCCCGCCCTGGTACGGGGAGGAGAACAGGCCCCGCTCGTCCTTGTAGACGGTGGGCTCGAACTCGTAGGCGCCTTCGATGCCGAGCCGCTTGACCTGGACGTTGCTCACGCGTCCCCCTGCTTCACGCCGATGAACAGGCCGTTGCCCGCGTACTCGCCGGTGACGTACTCCACCGAGAGGCCGGCGCGGGTGAAGGCCTTCTCGTACGCCTCGCGCGGGTAGAGCGCCATGACGTGCGTGTCGGAGAAGTGCTGGAGGCCCTTGCCGGGCTCGCCGATGACGTAGTGGACGTCCATCCGGCTGGCGGCCTCGCTGTCGCGCACGGTGTGCGAGACGCGGGCCACGGTGCGGCCGTTGACGGTGGTGACGCTGCCGCCGATGTGGTTCGGGGTGAAGTTCTCCGGGAACCACCACGGTTCGATGACCACGACTCCGCCGGGCACCAGGTGCCGGGCGAAGGTGGCAAGGGTCGCGTCGAGTTCCTCCTGGCCGACGAGGTTGCCGACGGCGCTGAACAGCGAGACGACCGCGTCGTAGCGGCGGCCGAGGTCGAAGGAGCGCATGTCGCCGGTCCGTACGGGGATGCCGGGCAGCTCGCGGCGGGCGACGGCGAGCATGCCCTCGGCCAGGTCCACGCCTTCGACGTCGTCGAAGTCCTCGGCGAAGTGGCGCAGGTGGCCGCCGGTGCCGCAGCCGACGTCGAGGATCGAGACGGCCTCGGGGTGGCGGCTGCGGACGTGCTTGGTGACGACGGCGGACTCGGAGCGGTAGTCCTTGCCCCGGCCGCCGTAGATGGCGTCGTAGACGTCGCCCACGTCGTAGATGCCGGTGGTTTCCTGAGTGATCAAGGGATTCTTCCTTCTGAGGACGGCAGGTGCCGGACGCGGCGGGTGTGCGGGCGGGCCCGGCGAGACATTGCGGACGCGACAGCCCCTAGAGGGAGGCCAGGACCTCGCGCAGGGCGCTGATGACACGGTCCTGCTTGTCCTCGGTGAGCGAGGGGTACATCGGCAGCGAGAAGATCTCCCCGGCGAGCCTCTCCGTGACGGGCAGCGAGCCCTTCTCGTATCCGAGGTACTCGAAGCCGGTCATCGTGTGGCAGGGCCACGGGTAGCTGATGTTCAGCGAGATGTCGTGGTCGGCCTTGAGCTTCTCGATGATCAGGTCGCGCTGGGGGTGGCGGACCACGTAGACGTAGTAGACGTGGGTGTTGCCGGGGTTCGTGGCCGGCAGCAGCAGACCGCCGGGACCGGTGAGGTCGCCGAGCTTCTCCTCGTAGCGGCGGGCCACGCGGTTGCGGTCCTCCAGGTACGTGTCGAGCTTGGCGAGCTTGCCCCGCAGGATCTCGGCCTGCACCTCGTCGAGGCGGGAGTTGTGGCCGGGGGTGCGGACCACGTAGTAGACCTTGTCCATGCCGTAGTAGCGCAGCTGGCGCATGGAGCGGTCGGTCTCGGCGTCGGCGGTGATCACGGCGCCGCCGTCCCCGTAGGCCCCCAGGACCTTGGTGGGGTAGAAGGAGAAGGCCGCGGCGTCGCCCATGGTGCCGGTGAGCCGGCCGTGGTGACGGGCGCCGTGCGCCTGGGCGCAGTCCTCCAGGATCTTCAGCCCGTGCCGGTCGGCGATCTCCTTCAGCGGGGCCATGTCCACGCTCTGGCCGTACAGGTGGACGGGGAGCAGCACCTTCGTGCGCGGGGTGATCGCGGCCTCGACGAGGTCGGTGTCGATGAGGAAGTCCTCTTCGCGGACGTCGACGAAGACGGGGGTGGCGCCCGTGCCGGTGATCGCGAGGACCGTGGGGGCGGCCGTGTTGGAGACGGTGACGACCTCGTCGCCGGGGCCGACGCCGAGGGCCTCCAGGGCGAGCTTGAGCGCGTTGGTGCCGTTGTCGACACCGGTGACGTGGAAGCCCTCACCGTGGTAGGCGGCGAACTCCTCCTCGAAGCCCTTGACGCTCTCCCCCAGGACCAGCTGGCCCGAGGAGAAGACCTTCTCGACGGCGTCGAGGATCTCCGACTTCTCCTTCTCGTATTCCGGCAGGTAGTCCCATACGTACGTGGTCACGCTCGTACCTCCTGGCACGCGTAAAGGAATGTGGGTGGATATGAGGGGTGGTCAGGCGCTCGGGGCGAGGCCGGCCAGGCCCGCCGCGACCGCGCTCAGCCGGGGCTCCATCGCCCGGGCCTCGGCCGGCCCGTACGCCTCGCCGATGCGGCGCAGCAGGTCGGCCGGGTCCAGCCGGTACTCCTGGGTGCCGACGCTCTCCAGGACCAGGGTGGCCAGGGCGCAGCCGAGCCGGGCGGCCCTCTCGTGCGACCAGTCCCAGGAGACGCCGGCGAGGAAGCCGGCCCGGAAGGCGTCGCCCACACCGGTGGGTTCGACGGCGTCGCCGGTGGGGACGGCCGCGACGCGCAGGACCGGTGCGCCCTGGGTGCGGATCTCGACGCCGTCGGCGCCGCGGGTGGTGATCCAGGTGCCGACCCGGTCCAGCACCTCGGCCTCGCTCCAGCCGGCGTGGTCCGTCAGGAGGGCCGCCTCGTACTCGTTGGTGAACAGGTACGCGGCGCCCTCCACGACGGTGCGCACCTCGTCGCGGCCGAGCCGGGCGAGCTGCTGCGAGGGGTCGGCGGCGAACGGGACGGCGAGGCGCCGGGCGGTCTCGGTGTGGCGGACCATGGCCGCCGGGTCGTCGGCGCCGATCAGGACCAGGCCCAGCGGGCCGGCCCGCTCGGCGACCTCGGCCAGGTCGATGTCGCGGGCCTCGGCCATGGCGCCCGCGTAGAAGGTGGCGATCTGGTTCTGCTCGGTGTCCGTGGTGCACACGAACCGGGCGGTGTGCAGGGTCGTGGAGACCCGTACCGCGTCCGTGTCGACCCCGCCGGCCCGCAGCCAGGCCGCGTACTCCGCGAAGTCGACGCCGGCCGCGCCGACGAGGACGGGCGTCAGACCGAGCCGGCCGAGGCCCAGGGCGATGTTGGCCGCCACCCCGCCGCGCCGGACCTCCAAAGAGTCGGCGAGGAAGGAGAGCGAGACCCGCTCCAGACTGTCGGCGAGGATCTGCTCGGCGAACTTTCCCGGGAAGGCCATCAGATGGTCGGTGGCGATCGATCCGGTCACGGCGATGCGCACGGCGGTGGGCTCCTGTGAGGGGTGGGGTCGGGGGACGGGTGCGGTCGGAGGACGGGTGCGGCGCTTCAGATACCGGCGGCCTTGCGCAGGGCGTCGACGCGGTCGGTGCGCTCCCAGGTGAAGTCGGGAAGCTCGCGGCCGAAGTGGCCGTAGGCGGCCGTCTGGGAGTAGATCGGGCGCAGCAGGTCGAGGTCGCGGATGATCGCGGCCGGGCGGAGGTCGAAGACCTCGCCGATGGCGTGCTCGATCTTCTCGGGCTCGATCGTGTGGGTGCCGAAGGTCTCGACGAAGAGGCCGACGGGCTCCGCCTTGCCGATCGCGTACGCGACCTGGACCTCGCAGCGCGAGGCGAGCCCGGCCGCGACGACGTTCTTCGCGACCCAGCGCATGGCGTAGGCGGCCGAGCGGTCCACCTTCGACGGGTCCTTGCCGGAGAACGCGCCGCCACCGTGACGGGCCATACCGCCGTACGTGTCGATGATGATCTTCCGGCCGGTCAGGCCGGCGTCGCCCATCGGGCCGCCGATCTCGAAACGCCCGGTCGGGTTGACCAGCAGCCGGTACCCCTCGGTGTCCAGCTTGATGCCGTCCTCGGCCAGCTGGGCGAGGACGTGTTCGACCACGTGCTCCCGGACGTCGGGGGTGAGCAGCCCGTCCAGGCTGACGTCCGCCGCGTGCTGGGAGGACACCACGACGGTGTCGAGGCGGACGGCCTTGTCGCCGTCGTACTCGATGGTGACCTGGGTCTTGCCGTCGGGGCGCAGGTACGGGATGGTCCCGTTCTTGCGGACCTCGGTCAGGCGGCGGGAGAGCCGGTGGGCGAGGTGGATCGGGAGCGGCATCAGCTCCGGGGTCTCGTCCGACGCGTAGCCGAACATCAGACCCTGGTCGCCGGCGCCCTGCTTGTCCAGCTCGTCCTCATCGCCCTCGACACGCTTCTCGTACGCCGTGTCGACGCCCTGCGCGATGTCCGGGGACTGCGCGCCGATGGAGACCGAGACGCCGCAGGAGGCGCCGTCGAAGCCCTTGGTGGAGGAGTCGTAGCCGATCTCCAGGATCTTCTCGCGCACCAGCTTGGCTATCGGCGCGTACGCCTTCGTCGTCACCTCGCCCGCTATGTGCACCAGACCGGTGGTGATCAGGGTCTCCACGGCGACCCGCGAGTCCGGGTCCTCCCGCAGCAGGGCATCGAGGATGGTGTCGCTGATCTGGTCGGCGATCTTGTCGGGGTGGCCCTCGGTCACGGACTCCGAGGTGAACAGACGTGTTGCCATCACAGTTCCTTTAGGTCGGTCGGGAGGGTCAGGCCGCCGCGGGCCGGCCGAACCACCGGGTGAGCGCCGCCGTCAGCGAGGTGGTGTCCGCGCCGGCCCAGGCCACGTAGCCGTCGGGGCGGACCAGCAGCGCCGGGGCGCCGGCGAAGGCCTCGCGGTCGGCCGGGGCGGCGGTGACCGTGACGACACGGTCCTTCCAGCCCTCGGCGGCCTCGCGCAGCGCGGCGTCGTCACCGAGGTCGAGCAGCACGCCCTGGGCCGCGTGGAGCAGCTGGGCGGTGTTCTGCTCGCCGGCCGCGCCGTGCAGCGGGCGGTGCGGGAGCCGGCGTCCGAGCAGCGGGTGCGACTCGGCCGCCGCGTCCGCCTCGCCCGCCGCGCCGGCCTCGCCGTTCGCGTCCGGCCCGGTGAGGTCGTAGCGCACGTCGAGACCGCTGACGATGCCCGCCAGGTGCTTCTTGACCTCGTCGTGGACGATGAGTTCGCCGAGCAGCTCGCGCAGCGGGTCCGCCTCCTCGCCGCCGAGGAAGATCTGGCCCTGGGCGCGGGTGTTCATGAGGAGCCGGGCGCCGACGGGGTGGCGCTCGGCGTGGTAGGTGTCGAGGAGGCCCTCGGGGGCCCAGCCGTTCACCGTGGCCGCCAGCTTCCAGCCGAGGTTGACCGCGTCCTGGATGCCGGTGCTGAGGCCCTGGCCGCCCGCGGGCAGGTGGATGTGGGCCGCGTCGCCGACGAGGAGGACCCGGCCGCGCCGGTACTCGGTGACCTGCCGGGTGGCGTCGCTGAAGGAGCTGACCCAGTCGGCGCCGCCGCCCGAGATGTCCTCGCCGGTGAGCCGCTGCCAGGCGGCGGCGACCTCGGCGAACTCCGGGGTCTCGCTGCGGTCGGCCGGCGGGGCGCCGTGCTCGCACACGATGATCCGGTCCACGCCCTCGGCCAGCGGGGCGGCCATGACCATGCCGCCCGGCAGCCGCTCGCCCAGGAACCGGGGCCGCAGGTCGCAGCCGACCACGTCGGCGAGGTACATGCCGCGGGTGGCCGGCGTCCCGGGGAAGTCGAAGCCCGCGGCCTTGCGCACGGCGCTGTGCCCGCCGTCGGCGCCCACCAGGTAGGAGGCGCGCAGCTCCCGCTCGCCCCCGTCGGTGGCGAACCGGACGCGGACGCCGTCCTCGTCCTCCTCGTACCCGAGGAACTCCCAGCGCCGGCGGATGTCCGCGCCGACCTCGCCGGCCCACTCCTCCAGGACCGTCTCGGTCTGCGACTGCGGGATGCCCCGGGCGCCGAAGTGCGCGTCCTCCAGCACGGTGTAGTCGAACTGCACACCGCCGAAGTGGCCCATCGGGCTGGTCTCAAGACCGCCGAAGCGGGGTACCAGGCCACGCTGTTCGAACGACTCCAGGGCGCGGGCGGTGAAGCCGAGCCCGCGCGACTGGCCGGTCGGCCGCTCCAGCCGCTCCGCGACGACGACCCGCGCCCCGCCCAGGCGCAGTTCGCCCGCGAGCATCAGGCCGGTCGGGCCGGCACCCACCACGATGACGTCCGTGTCCACGGATGTCCCCTCTCGGTTCTCGGCGGCGGCCATCACACGGCCCCGGCGGCTTGTTCGGTGTCGGCGCGGTGCTTCGCCGCCTTCCACCACATCGGGTTGTCCTGGTACCAGGCGACCGTCTCGGCGATCCCGCGGTCGAAGGGCACCTGCGGCGCGTAGCCGAGCCGCTCGCGGATCTTGGTGTCGTCCAGCGAGTAGCGCAGGTCGTGGCCCTTGCGGTCCTCGACGTACTCGATCATCGAGGCGTCGGCGCCGCACAGTTCCAGCACGCGTTCGGTGAGCTGGAGGTTCTCCAGCTCGTTCCCGCTGCCGACGTTGTAGATCTCCCCGGCCCCGCCCTTGGCGAGGACCAGATGGATGGCGCGGCAGTGGTCGTCCACGTGCAGCCACTCGCGGCGGTTGCGCCCGTCGCCGTAGACCGGCACCTTCCGGCCCTCCAGCAGGTTCGTCACGAACCGCGGGATGAGCTTCTCGGGGTGCTGGTACGGCCCGTAGTTGTTGGAGCAGCGGGTGATCGACACGTCCAGGCCGTGGGTGCGCCAGTAGCTGCGCGCGATCAGGTCGGAGCTCGCCTTGGAGGCGGCGTACGGGGAGTTGGGCAGCAGCGGCCACTCCTCGGTCCAGGCGCCCTCGTCGATGGAGCCGTAGACCTCGTCGGTGGAGACGTGCACGACCCGCTCGACACCGCTGTGCAGGGCGGCCTCCAGGAGGACCTGGGTGCCCAGCGCGTTGGTGCGGACGAAGTCCCCGCCGCCGGCGACCGAGCGGTCCACGTGCGACTCGGCGGCGAAGTGGACGATCGCGTCGTGTCCGGGCAGCAGCTCGCGCAGCAGGTCCCCGTCGCAGAGGTCGCCGCGGACGAAGTCCAGGCGGTCGTGGGCGGCGGGCAGGTTGTCGCGGTTCCCGGCGTAGGTCAGCTTGTCGAACACGGTGACCCGGGTGTCCGGGGCCGCGCCGTAGCCGCCGTCCAGGAGGGAGCGTACGTAGTGGGAGCCGATGAACCCGGCTCCGCCGGTGACCAGGAGCCTCATCCGGCGGCCCCCAGCAGGGCGGAGAGTTCGGCGACGACGGTGGCCGGCGCGGGCATGGCCCGCATCTCGGCGGACACCTGACGGCCGGCCTCGCGGTACGAGGGGGTGTGCAGGACCTCGCGGAGCGCGGACGCCACGGTGGCGGCCCGGGCATCGGCGATGTCGAGCAGCCGGCCGGCGCCGCGGGCGACGGCCACCTGGGCGTTGGCGACGCTGTCGGTGCCGGTCACCGGGATGGCCAGCTGCGGCACACCGGCGTCGAGGGAGGCGTAGACGCTGCCCATGCCGCCGTGGTGGACGACGGCGTCGCAGGTGGCGAGCAGCGCCTTGAGCGGCAGCCAGTCGACGACCCGTACGTACGGGGGCAACGGCGAGGGCAGGGCGCTCAGTTCGGCGCCGCCGGTGGTGACGACGAGTTCGACGTCGAGCTCGCGGGCCCCTTCGATGATCTCCCGGAGCAGGGCGCCGTCGCCGTAGATCGCGGGGAGCGAGCCGAGCGTGACGGCGACCCGCGGGCGCGGGCCGCGCTGGAGCAGCCAGTCGGGGAGCACCGCTCCGCCGGTGTACGCGATGTAGCGCATCGGCAGGGTGTGGCCCGCGCGGGCCTGGTGCGGGGTGTCCTGGTGGATGGTCTCCAGGGACGCCGGGCTCAGGTCGATCTCGACCTCGGCCTCGGGCAGTTCGGTCACCCCGAGCCGCTCGGCGGTGGGCCGTAGCGCGGCGAGGGCCGGGCCGAAGGTGGGGCGGCGGGTGCCGATGCCGTGCAGCACCGCGGGGATGCCGAGCGCGCGGGCCGCGAGCAGGCCGCCGACGTGCGGGGGCGGGTAGACCACGGCGTCGGCGCCCCAGGTGCGGCCGGCCTCGATGAGGGCGTCCGCCATCCGGGAGCCGACCTCGGCGAAGACCCCGGCGAAGTACCCGATCAGCTCGTTGATCGGCAGGTCGCTGGTGATGGTCGTCTCGCTGACCTTGCGGGCCATCTCCTCGTACGGCGCGGCGGCCTGGCCGTCGTCGACCGCGAAGGTGTGCAGACCGGCGGACTTGGCCGTGCGCAGCGCCGCCTCGCCGCTGGTGGCGAAGAGGACCTCGTGGCCCGCCGCCAGCGCCGCGTGGGCCAGCGGGACCATCGGCAGCACGTGGGAGGGGCCGGGAATGGTGGTGAACAGGTAGCGCATCGCCGGTGCCGCCTAGACCTGCGCGGCGGAGCGCGAGTGCGCGACGCGGAAGGTGTTCGCCCAGCGGCCGGTGGCGAGCGTGCGGGCGTGCTCGCGGCCCTTGCGGACCGACTCGGGCCGCTGGTCGTCCGGGAGCGTGTGGAACGCGTCGTAGGTCTCCTTGCTGTCCCACTGCGCGTAGTTGACGATGAAGGAGCCGTCGAGGCCGCGGAAGTAGGCGTGCGAGCGGTAACCGGGGACGCTCAGCAGCCACTCGTCGGGCTTGGCGAGGGTGTCGACCAGTTCCTTCTGGTTCTCCGGGGCGACGTCGAGGATGAAGATCACCGTGTAGTCGTCGCGGTCCGGGGAGATCTCGGTGACGCCGCCGAGCGAGGGGTGGCGCTGGGCGAAGACGGCCTCGGTCTTGAGCAGCTTGACGGTGGTGGCGAGCTCGTCGAAAAGCGGCACGGTCTTGTTCTGGAACTTCTTTCCCGCATAACGCGCCTGAAGGTCCTCGAGGCTGCGCCACTGAATGAAGTTCGCGGTTCCCGGGGCGTCGACTCCACCGTGCACGGTGGAGGAGATCCAGCCGGGGTAGTTCGCCTTGTCGATGATGTCGCACATCTCGCCGAGAACGCGGTCCTGACCTTCCCGGGTCTCGGTCTCGAACATGTTGAAAACAGTCAGGTAACCGTCTTCGGGATTGATCAAGGGCATGATGATTCCTGTCCTTCGGTGGATATTTCCAAGTCGGTCGCGCGGGGGGACGCGCGAGAGGGAATGCCCCGCGGACGCTCACGGCGCGCCGCGTCAGCCGGCCGCGGCGATCTCCATGACGTAGCGGCCGTACGGAGAGCGGGACAGCCGGGCGCCGAGCCGGTGGCACGCCTCCTGGTCGATGAACCCCATCCGCCAGGCGATCTCCTCGATGCAGGCGATACGGACGCCCTGCCGGTGCTCGAGGAGCTGCACGTACTGGCCCGCCTCGGTCAGGGCGTCGTGGGTGCCGGTGTCGAGCCAGACGAAGCCGCGGCCCAGCTGGACGAGCTTCGCCCTGCCGCGCTCCAGGTAGACCCGGTTGACGTCGGTGATCTCCAGCTCTCCGCGCTCGGACGGCTGGAGGTCCTTGGCGATCTCCACGACGTCGTTGTCGTAGAAGTACAGGCCGGTGATGGCCAGGTTGGACCGCGGGTGCTCGGGCTTCTCCTCCAGGGAGGTGAGGTTGCCGGCGGCGTCGACCTCGCCGACGCCGTACCGCTCGGGATCCCGGACGGGGTAGCCGAACAGCACCGCCCCGTCCAGGTTCTCGACGCTGTCCTTCAGCACGCCGGAGAAGCCGTGGCCGTGGAAGATGTTGTCGCCGAGCACCAGCGCCACCGGTTCGTCGCCGATGTGCCGCTCGGAGACCAGGAAGGCGTCCGCGAGACCCCGCGGCTTGTCCTGCTCCGCGTAACTGAGGTCGAGCCCGAGGTCGGAGCCGTCGCCGAGCAGCCGCCGGAAGCCCTCCAGATCGTCGGGCGAGGAAATGATCTGGATGTCGGTAATTCCGGCGAGCATCAGCACCGACAGTGGATAGTAAATCATCGGCTTGTCGTAGACGGGCAGAAGCTGCTTGGACACCCCGAAGGTGATCGGCTGCAACCTCGTGCCATGTCCGCCCGCCAGGATGATTCCCTTCACGTCACTGCCTCCATGCATTTCACGCGAGATTCCGGGCTTGAATCGGAATTGATCCGAATAACAGGATCTTCGCACCGCGGCGAGTTTTCAAGGAAACTCAGGTCAGGCCAGTGTCAATTTCGGTCAGGGTCTCCGAACCATTTCCGCATCGCGGTCAGGACACCGTCCGGTCCGACTCCCGCCCACACGATGTGGCCGTCCGGCCGCACGAGGTACGCCTCTCCCGCGCGCAGTTCGCCGTCCGTGTCCACCCGGGCCGCGACGTGACGTACGCGGCCCTCCCAGCCCTCCGGGGCGACCGCCGGGGCGACGGCCGTCGTGCCCAGGTCGAGCAGGACGCCCTGCCCGGAGCGCAGGAGTTCCGCCGTGCGGACCGGGCCGCCCGCCGTGGTCAGGGTGGTGGGCGGCAGCCGGCGCCCGAGCAGCGGATGCCCCTGCCCGGCCGTCTCGTAGCGGATGTCGAGCCCCGAGATCATCCCGGCGAGGTGGGCACGGACCGTGTCGGTGCCGGCCAGCTCGCCCAACAGGGCGCGCACCGGCTCCACTTCGGGACCGCCGAGCAACAGCCGCGCCTGGGCGCGGATGTTGGACAGCACCCGCCGGCCGGTGGCGTGCCGCTCCTCGTGGTAGGTGTCGAGCAGGCCCTCGGGGGCCCGCCCGCTCACCGTGGCCGCCAGCTTCCAGCCGAGGTTGACCGCGTCCTGGAGGCCGAGGTTGAGCGCCTGGCCGCCGACCGGCATCTGCTGGTGGGCGGCGTCCCCGGCGAAGAGCACCCGGCCGTGGCGGTAGCGGGCCAGTTGCCGGTTGGCGTCACCGAAGGCGTTGACCCACACCGGCGTTCCGCCGCTGAGGTCCTCCCCGGTGACCCGCTTCCACACGTCGGCGACCTCGGCGAACTCCGGTTCCGCCGTACGGGGAACGGCCCGGCTGCCGAACTCGTGGACCATCACCCGGGTGACGCCCTCACGGGTGGCCGCGATGGCCAGGCCCCGCTCCAGACGCTGGAAGCGGCGGTCCGGGATCCGGACGCCCCGCACGTCGGCGCGGAGCAGCTCCCGCCCGGCGTCCTGCCCGGGGAACTCCGCCCCGGTCAGCCGCCGTACGGTGCTGCGCTCGCCGTCGCAGGCCACCAGGTGACCCGCCCGCAGCCGCACCCGGCCGGCGGGGCCGAGGGCTTCGGCCTCGACCCCGTCGTCCGTGACGCGCAGATCGAGCAGTTCGTGGTCGCGCCGGATGTCGGCGCCGAGCCCGGCCGCCCAGCCGCCGAGCAGTTCCTCCACCCGGGTCTGGGAGACCTTCCACTGGCCCGGGTGCGAGCTGGGCAGCGTCAGATCGAGCGGGACGCCGCCGAAGTGGCCGCGCGGCTCGCACGGTGGCGTCCCGCCCAGCAGCCGGAGCAGCCCGCGGCTGTCGAGGATCTCCATGGTGCGCGCGTGGAGGGTGGAGGCGCGCGACTCGGTCGTCGGCCCCGACCGCTGGTCGAGGACCACGACCTCGGCTCCGCCGAGCCGCAGTTCTCCCGCGAGCATCAGGCCGGTGGGGCCGCCACCGACCACGATCACCCGGGCGTCCGGGCTCCCCTGGCTGTCGGTCACGGTCGTCAGCGCCGCTTCTGCTCGGCGTAGTCCTTGGCGAAGCCGAGGGTGGCGCGGCTGTTGGTGCTCAGGGCCGTCCGCACGTACTCCCGGGCGTCGGCGACGGTGGCGTCCGCGCCGAGGACGCGCGCGATGTTGGCCGTGTTGAGCACGACGGTGTGCTGGGAGGAGGCGGCCACGCCGTCCTCGTTCTCCGCGAACGTCCAGTAACCGGTGTGCAGGGTCATCAGCGCGGGCAGCGTCACCTGCTTGTACGCGATCTTCTGATGCGGGAAGCAGACGCGGTACGACTTGGTGGTGTGCGTCGAGCCGTCCTTGGCGCGGGTGTCCATCTCCAGGACCTGCAGCCCCGGGGAGAGCTCCTCCAGGCGGACGGTCGCCACGTGCGGCAGCCGCTCCTCCCACTTGTCGCCCTCGTCGATGAAGGCGAAGACGTCCTTGGCGGACCCGTTGATCTGCACGGTGTCCTCGAAGGAGAAGGTGATCTCCTCGGCGGCGTGGGCGAACTCCACGTTGGTCTTCAGAGCGGCCAGCTCCGAGCGGGAGTTGCGGTCCACGGCCTCGTCGATCCAGGCCAGGCTCTCCGGGTCGTCGTCGATCGCCCGGTAGTCGTGCAGCAGGCGGACCCGGGACTCGGTCGCGGAGACCGGCTCGATGATCCACGTACCGCCCATGGCGGCGACCGGCGGCGCCGGCACCTCCTGCCGGAAGGTGATGGTGAGGGACTCGGGGTCCAGGGTGCGCCGCGAGGTCCAGTTCTTGGCCGTGCCGTTCGCGGTGGCCCAGATGCGGATGCGCTCCTCGCGCTCGCCGCGCTCGACGTGGTCGACGTAGATGGTCGGCGGGAAGATGCGCGGCCAGTTCTCGACCTCGGCGATCAACCGGTAGACGGCTTCGGCCGGGGCGGAGATCACGATCTCGTGCTCCACCTCGCGAAGGCCCTGCTGCGGCATGCTCATGCTCCTCGAATCTGGGATCGGATGCTCAGAAGATCGGCTGCTCTGATGATCGGCTGCCTTGAAGACCGGCTGCTCAGAAGTTGCCGAGGCCGCCGCAGACGTTCAGCGCCTGCGAGGTGATGGACGCGGCGGTGTCGGAGGCCAGGTAGCCGACCAGGCCGGCCACCTCCTCGGGGGTGGAGTAGCGGCCGAGCGGGATCTTCGCCTGGAACTTCTCGAGGATCGCCTCCTCGTTGGTGTCGTACGCGGCGGCGTAGCCGGCCCGCACGCGCTGGGCCATGGGCGTCTCGACGTAGCCGGGGCAGACGGCGTTCACGGTGATGCCCGTCGGGGCCAGCTCGTTGCCGAGCGCCTTGGTGAAGCCGACCACGCCGTGCTTGGAGGCCGAGTAAGGAGCGCCGAGCACCACGCCCTGCTTGCCCGCGGTGGAGGCGATGTTGATGATGCGGCCGCGGTCCTTGTGGCGCAGGCCGCCGGTGGTCAGCACCTCCCGGGTCATCCGGAAGACGCTGTTGAGGTTGGTGTCGATGACGTCGTCCCACAGCTCGTCGGCGATGTCCGCCGTGACCCCGCCGCCGCTGCGGCCGGCGTTGTTGACGAGGACGTCGACCGTGCCGAACTGGTCGACGGCCGCCTGGACGAAGGCCTTGACGTCGCTGCTCGACCGGACGTCGAGGGCGGCGCCGCCGGCCTCGAAGCCCTCCTCCTGAAGCTGCTTCACGGTCGCGCTGACGTTCTCCGCGCTGCGGGCGCCGATGAACACCCGGTGGCCCTGGGCGGCCAGCAGACGGGCCACGGCGAGCCCGATCCCGCTGGTGGCGCCGGTGATCAGGGCGACCCGCTTCTCCTGCTGCGTCATGCTCTCTTCTCCACTGGTGGTGTTGCGGTCGGTCGGTCGGTCGGGGCCGGGCGGCGAGGGACCGCCCGGCCCGCGGGGGTGCCGACCGGGCGGCGAGGGACCGCCCGGCCCGCGGGGGTGCCGACCGGGCGGCGAGGGACCGCCCGGCCCGCGGGTGCGCCGGTTCAGGCGGCGGCGGCACCGGTCGTGAGCTGGGCGTTGACGGCGGCCAGCAGCGCGCGCGGGGTGTCCGCGTCGGTGAACACGTCCTCGTCGAGGGTGATGCCGTACTCGCGCTCGATGCGGCTGCCGGTCTCCAGCAGGGCGAGCGACTCGTAGCCGAGCGCCTCGAACTGCACGTCGAGGATGTCGCCGTCGAGGTCGACGCCCTCCTCGGCGCCGGCTCCGTCGAGCAGGATGCGGCGCAGGTCGTCGAGGGTGAATTCGGTGGTGGACATGGGTGTCCCTTCGTCTGTCGGTGTGCTCGGGGTTGGAGCGGGCGGTAGCGCCCTCCACGGCCGGCGGGGGGATGGACGACCGGTGGAGGGCGCCGCCCGGACGCGCTCAGTCGACGGCGCGTACGACGACGGCGGAGTTGAATCCGCCGTGTCCGCGGGCGAGGACGAGCGCCGTGCGCACCTCGGCGGTGCGCGGCTGGGGGCCGACCAGGTCGAGCTGGTAGTCGGCGGAGGGCTCGACGTTGATCGTCGGCGGGATCAGGCCCTCGTTGATGGCCAGGAACGCGGCCGCGAGGTCGAGCGGCGCGGAGCCGGAGTAGAGCCGGCCGGTCATCGTCTTCGGCGCGGTGACCGCCACGCCCCGCGGGCCGAAGACGGCGGTGATGGCCTCGGCCTCGATCCGGTCGAGCTCGGGGACGGCCGCGGCGTCGGCGAAGACCACGTCCACGTCCTCCGGGGCGACCCGGGCCTCGGCCAGGGCCAGTTCGATCGCCTTGCGCAGGCTCGGCTCGCGGTCGCTGCCGGGGCGGGGGTCGAAGGTGGCGCCGTAGCCGGAGATCTCGCCGTAGATCCGCGCACCGCGCTCCCGCGCCGCCTCGGCCGACTCCATGATCAGGATGGCGCCGCCCTCCCCCGGCACGTGCCCGGAGGCCTCCGCGTCGAACGGGCGGTAGGCGCGCGTCGGCTCGTCGCTGCTGCTCAGCCGCCCGCTCGCGAGCTGGGCGACCCAGCCCCAGGGGCAGACCGAGGCGTCGATCGAACCGGAGACGATCAGGTTCGTGCCCTTGCGTATCTGGCGGCGGGCCTGCGCCACCGCGTCCAGGCCGCCGGCCTGGTCGCTGACGATGACGCCGCTGGGGCCCTTCATGCCGTTACGGATGGAGATCTGGCCGCTGTTGACCGCGTAGAACCAGGCGAAGGACTGGTACGCGCTGACGAACTGGCTGCCCTGGCTCCACAGCTTCTGAAGCTCGCCCTGGCCGAACTCGAAGCCGCCCGAAGAGCTGGCCGTGACCACGCCCATGTCGAAGTCGGGCAGGTCCTCGGGCCGTACGCCCGCGTCGGCCAGCGCCCAGTCCGTGGCGACCAGCGCCATCCGGGTCATCCGGTCGGTCTGCGGGAGCAGCCGGCTCGGCAGCAGGTCCTCGGCGACGAAGCCGGGCACCTCGCCGGCCAGCTGGGCCGGGTACTGCGCGGGGTCGAAGCGGGTGATCCGCCCGATGCCGGACTTGCCGCTACGGGTCGAGGCCCAGTAGTCCTCGGTGCCCAGGCCGTTGGGGGCGGCGACGCCCAGGCCGGTCACTACCACCGACGTGGTCATGCCACGCTCCTCTCGGGACGGGCCAGCACCATGGCGCTCTGGAATCCGCCGAAGCCGCTGCCGACGGTGAGGACCGCGTCGGTCAGCTGCTCGCGGGCGACCAGCGGGACGTAGTCGAGGTCGCACTCGGGGTCGGGCGTGTGCAGGTTCGCCGTGGGCGGCACCACGTTGTGCTCCATGGCCAGCGCGGAGGCGGCGATCTCGATGGAGCCGATCGCGCCGAGCGAGTGGCCCACCATCGACTTGATGGAGCTCACGGGGGTCCGGTAGGCGTGGTCGCCCAGGCTCCGCTTGAAGGCCGCCGTCTCGTGGCGGTCGTTCTGCTTGGTGCCGGAACCGTGCGCGTTGATGTAGTCGATGTCCGTCGGGTTCATCCGCGCCTCGTCGAGGGCGACCCGGATGGCCTCGGCCATCTCCGCGCCGTCGGGACGCAGCCCCGTCATGTGGTACGCGTTGGACCGGGTGGCGTACCCGGCGATCTCCGCGTAGATGTGGGCGCCGCGCTTCTTCGCGCTCTCCAGCTCCTCCAACACGAACACGGCGGAGCCCTCGCCGAGGACGAAGCCGTTGCGGCTGCCGTCGAACGGCCGGGAGGCCGTCTCCGGGTCGTCGTGGCGGGGGGTGGTGGCCTTGATCGCGTCGAAGCAGGCCATGGTGATCGGCGAGATCGGCGCGTCCGAGGAGCCGGTGATCATGACGTCGGCGGAGCCCTCGCGGATCAGCTCCACCGCGTGTCCGACCGAGTCGATGCCGGAGGTGCAGCCGGTGGAGACCACGGTGCTGGGCCCCTCGGCGCCTACGGCCCAGGCGACCTCGGCCGCGAAGGAGCTGGGGACCAGGTAGTTGTAGAGGTGCGGTACGGCGTAGTCGTGGTCGACCAGGTGGAGCCGGCCGCCGTCGCTGACGACGCGGTACTCCTCGTCGAGGCCCATGGTGGCGCCGACCGCGCTGCCGATGGTGACGCCGACGCGGTACGGGTCGTACGCGGCGACGTCGAGGCCGCTGTCGGCGACCGCGCCGCGCGCCGCCACGACGGCGAACTGCGCGGCCCGGTCCATCCGCCGTATCTCCTGCGGACTCAGCCCGTGCAGCTCGGGATCGAAGTCGATCTCCGCGGCGACGCGGGAGCGGAACGGCGAGGGATCGAAGAAGGTGATTCCCCGGGTGGCGGTACGGCCGTCACTCAGCAGGTTCCAGAAGTTCTTGGCCCCGATCCCGCCCGGGGCAAGCACCTCGATGCCGGTGATGACCACGCGTCGTGCGGTCACGCCGAGGCCTCCCAGTTGTAGAAGCGGGTCGCCATGGCGTCCGCGGGGGAGCGCCAGGTGGCGGGGTCGTAGGCCTCGATGAAGGGCTTGAGGTCCTCGCTGATCCGCACGAAGCGCGGGTCGGACTTGGCCTTCTCGATGAGCTCGCCGCCGTTGTCGTTGTCGAAGTCCTGCAGGTGGAAGTACAGGCCCCGGTAGGCGAAGAGCTGGCGCCTGCGGGTGCCCATCAGATGGGGCATCTCGGTGGCGTCGAAGTCGGCGAACGTGCGGGCGACGTCGAGGCTCGCGTCGGGATCCATACGAGCCACGATCAGTGTGCTGTGCATGGTTGTTTCTCCTCCACGGCCGGATTGCTCCGGGCGTCGGGCGGGTGATGGGTACGGACGGGGACCGGAAAGAAAAGAGAGGGGTCCCGGGAGATTCAGTCCTTGATCTCGCAGATGGGGGCGCCGGAGGTGAGGGAGGCGCCGATCTCGGCGGTGAGGCCCTTGATGGTGCCGGAGCGGTGGGCGTTGAGGGGTTGTTCCATCTTCATGGCTTCGAGGACGACGATGAGTTCGCCTTCTTCGACGTGCTGGCCCTCTTCGACGGCGATCTTGACGATGGTGCCCTGCATGGGGGAGGCGAGGGTGTCGCCGGAGGCGGTGGGGCCGGACTTCTTCGCGGCGCGGCGTTTGGGCTTGGCGCCGGCGGCCAGTCCGGTGCGGGCCAGGGTCATGCCGAGGCTGGAGGGGAGGGAGACTTCCAGGCGCTTGCCGCCGACCTCGACGACGATGGTCTCCCGGCCGGTCTCGTCCTCTTCGTCGGTGTCGGTGCCGGTGGGGGTGAACGGCTTGATGTCGTTGACGAACTCGGTCTCGATCCAGCGGGTGTGGATCGTGAACGGGTCGGAGGTGAAGGCGGGGTCGGTGACGACGGCCTGGTGGAAGGGGATGGCGGTGGCCATGCCTTCGACGGTGAACTCGGCAAGCGCGCGGGCGGCGCGCTGCAGGGCCTGTTCGCGGGTGGCGCCGGTGATGATCAGCTTGGCGAGGAGGGAGTCCCAGGCCGGTCCGATCACGGAGCCGGATTCGACGCCGGCGTCGAGGCGGACGCCGGGGCCGGTGGGCGGGTTGAAGGTGGTGACGGTGCCGGGGGCGGGCAGGAAGCCGCGGCCGGGGTCTTCGCCGTTGATACGGAACTCGATCGAGTGACCGCGCATGGGCGGGTCGTCGTAGCCGAGGGGCTCGCCGTCGGCGATGCGGAACATCTCCCGCACGAGGTCGATGCCGGTGACTTCTTCGGTGACGGGGTGTTCGACCTGGAGGCGGGTGTTGACCTCGAGGAAGGAGATGGTGCCGTCGGTGCCGACGAGGAATTCGACGGTGCCGGCGCCGACGTAGCCGGCTTCCTTCAGGATCGCCTTGGAGGCCCGGTACAGCTCCGCGTTCTGCTCGGCGCTGAGGAAGGGGGCGGGGGCTTCCTCGACGAGTTTCTGGTGGCGGCGCTGGAGCGAGCAGTCGCGGGTGGAGACGACGACGACGTTGCCGTGGGTGTCGGCCAGGCACTGGGTCTCGACGTGGCGGGGCTTGTCGAGGTAGCGCTCGACGAAGCATTCGCCGCGGCCGAAGGCGGCGACGGCCTCGCGGACGGCGGAGTCGTACAGCTCGGGCACTTCTTCCAGGGTGCGGGCGACCTTCAGGCCGCGGCCGCCGCCGCCGAAGGCGGCCTTGATCGCGATCGGCAGGCCGTGCTCGCGGGCGAAGGCCACGACCTCCTCGGCGCCGGAGACCGGGTCCGGGGTGCCCGCCACCAGCGGGGCACCGGCCCGCTGGGCGATGTGCCTCGCGGCGACCTTGTCACCGAGGTCGCGGATCGCCTGCGGCGGCGGGCCGATCCAGATCAGACCGGCGTCCAGGACGGCCTGGGCGAACTCGGCGTTCTCCGAAAGGAATCCGTGGCCGGGGTGGATCGCGTCCGCGCCGGAGTCCTTCGCCGCTGAAAGGACCTTGGCCATGTCCAGATAGCTGCTCGCCGGGGTGTCACCGCCCAGAGCGAACGCCTCGTCGGCCGCGCGGACGTGCAGAGCGTCCCGGTCCGGATCGGCGTAGACGGCTACGCTCGCGATCCCGGCATCCCGGCACGCCCTGGCGACGCGGACAGCGATTTCGCCACGGTTGGCGATGAGCACCTTGCGCACGACTGAGGGCCTTTCTCGACTCGCTCTCCTGTGCCCGGACGCTGTCCCCGGGGGGGTTTCTCACCACCCCGGGGACAGAGCACCGGATCCTGACCTCAAGGTTCTTCGACCCCGAACTCCCGATCAACGCTTGGCATTTCAGGACTCAGTCAGGTTTCACAAGGGGTGCCCGCCTGCCTTCAGCGGCAGGCAAGCCCATGTCAAGAATCAGTCAGCACGCGCAGGTCGACCGGCCGCTCAGCGGCGTACGGAACGGCGCTCGAAGTACGCGTGCGCGTCGCGTTCGCTGTAGTACGTACGCCCCCGGCGCTTGTGCCGGCGCCACCGCTGCTCGCTCGCCAGCCGGTAGACGCTGCCGACCGGAGTGCGCCAGAGCGCGGCTATGTCGGCGGCGGTCAGCCACCGCTCACTGCCGCGCGCGGTGGCCACCGACCTGCCGGGGGCGGCCGTGGGGGCGCGTCCGGGGGCTTGCCCGGGCGCGTGCCCGGCGGTCGGAACGGGTGCGTACCCAGCTGCCTGTCCGGGGGCGTGTACGGGCGCCTGTCCGGGGCCGTGTCCGGGCGCGGCCCCGGCGACCTGCCCGGGGGCAGCCCCGGCGGCCCGCCCGGGCGCCTGCCCGGGCGCCGCTGCGGCGGCCTGCCCCCCGGGCGCGGCGCCCACCATGGCGCGGTGCAGCGCGCTCCACCGTTCGCTGGGCCAGACATGGTCCGCGTCGGCGTCGCAGCGGATCTCCGGGGTGCCGGCGGGCCCCCGGGTGCCGACGGAGACCGAGACGGTCAGCTTTCCGGTGCAGCCCGGCTCGGCGCACGCCCCCAGGCGGATCCGGCGCCGCTCGTCCGGGTACGCGATCCGATGGCCGTCCCGGACCAGCGCCGCGATCTCCGCCGAGACGGCCCCCGCCGCCGGATGGGCCGCGAGCCAGTCCGCGTTGCGCAGCAGGAACCCGGCGAGCGCCGCGACCGTACGCGGCGGAACGGGCAGGGACCGCTGCTGGGCGACGAGCCCGCCCCAGGAGCCGAGGACGGCGCGCATCCTCGACCGCACCTCCGCCGCGGCCCCGTTGAAGGGCAGGCCCGGCAGGGCCCCGCCGGTCGTCCGCTCCCTCAGCCCGCCCGGCGCGCCGCCGGTCAGGACCTGCCCGCACGCCTCGTGGAGCGCGGGCAGCCGCCGCAAACCCTCCGCGAGCCGGTGCCGGCACACCACGCACAGGCGGCCGCCCCCCGCCCCGGCGGGTGCGCGGCCCCGGGCGGCGCCGGCCGGGGCCGCGCAGGACGCCCCCTCGCACGGCCGCGGGTGCGCGGATGTCTTGTCGTGTGTCACTTCTTCTCCCCCTGTGTGTGGACGCTGCGACCGTGCCGATCCGCCCGCTCGGCCCCGTCAGCCGTGGCCGAACCGGAAACCGACCCCCCTGATCGTGGTGATCCAGGTGCTGGCACCGAGCTTGTTGCGCAGGGTGGACACGTGGGTGTCGACGGTCCGGCGGGACCACGAGTCGCCCCACACCTGCTGCATCAGGCGCTTGCGCGGGATCACGGTGTCCGGGTGTGAGGCGAGGAGGTAGAGCAGGTCGAACTCCTTGCGGGTCAGCTCCACCCGGACGCCGTCGAGCGTGACCTGGCGCGACGCGGCGTGGATGCGCAGCGGCCCGTGGTCGATGGTGCCGGCGAGCGGGGCCTGGGGCCGCGCCCGGCGCATGACGGCTTCCATACGGGCCATCAGTTCGCGGAAGCCGTAGGGCTTGGCGAGGTAGTCGTCCGCTCCGGCCTGCAGGCCGAGGACGCGGTCGAGTTCGGAGCCGCGCCCGGTGACGGCGATGACGGGGACGTCACAGGCCTGCCGGATGTTGCGGCAGACCTCCAGGCCGTCGATGTCGGGCAGTTCGAGGTCGAGCAGCACCAGATCGGCGCTCTCGTAGGTGTGCAGGGCTTCGCCGCCGGTGGCGACACTGTCCACCTCGTGCCCGTGCCGGCGCAGGCCCCTGGCCAGGGCCTCGGCC
Source organism: Streptomyces sp. NPDC015346 (assembly GCF_043078785.1). Classification (NCBI taxonomy): domain Bacteria; kingdom Bacillati; phylum Actinomycetota; class Actinomycetes; order Kitasatosporales; family Streptomycetaceae; genus Streptomyces; species Streptomyces sp. NPDC015346. The sequence continues at coordinate 313,532 of NZ_JBIBTW010000006.1, forward strand.
TCGTGGGCGTTGTTCTCGACGATGAGAACGCGCCAGGTGGTCGAGGGGCGGGCGATGCGGGAGGGGCCGGAGGGTGTGGAGTCCGGCGGTGGGAACGGGCCCTCGGAGACCCTCTGGTGGGGTATGTGCGGTTCGAGCACTGTTGCGGAACGCTGGTTCATTTTCTCCCCCTTGCTTGACACAGCTTGAGCGGTGATCGAGCGTCGCCCACACAATAAACCGCACCGCCGGTTTGTCAAAGGTCTGACCGACAAGCGAGAAACACGCCAGGTCGAGGACAAGAAATAGCGCCAGGCCGGCGCGGCTACCGGCACCAAACATAGACATACGCGGCATCCCCCTCGCATTGCCAGGGGGATGCCGCGTGAAGGACGAGAGATGACAGCCGGGTGAAGAGTCCCGGCCTCGGAAAGAGCGACCCCGAAAAGGGCCACCACGGTCTCTTATTCGGTGAGATGGTCACCGAAGGCGCTGGGGGCGGCCTGCGCGAGGAAGTCGCCGGGGAAGCCCGGCGTGAAGTCCGTCGCGGCCTCAAGGCGGCGCAGCGACTCCTCGGGCAGGACCACGTCCACCGCCCGAAGGTTCTCGGCCAGCTGCTCCGCCGTGCGCGCGCCCATGATCGGGTGAACGGCGCGGGACCGGGCCCGGGTGTAGGCGACGGCCACCTGAGCGGGCGTCACGCCCAGCTCGCGGGCCACCTCGACCACCGCGCGTACCACGGCGTGCTCCGAGCCGACCGGCGGCTCCTCGGCCAGGTGCTCGCCCCTCAGACCCTCGGGCAGGTGCTTGCCCGTCAGGACGCCGTGGCCGAGCGGGCTCCAGGCCGCGACCGTCATGCCGAAGGCCTCGGCCATCGGCAGGAGTTCACGCTCGATGTCCCGCTGGAGCAGGCTGTAGGGCACCTGCAGGCCGGCGAAGGCGGACCAGCCCCGCCACTCGGCGAGCGTGTTCGCGCGGGCGACCACCCAGGCGGGGGCGTCGGAGACGCCCACGTAGAGGACCTTGCCCGACCGTACGGCGTCGTCGAGGGCGCGCATCAGCTCCTCCAGCGGCGTGTACGGGTCCCAGAGGTGGATCCAGTACACGTCGATGTAGTCCGTACGCAGCCGCTTCAGGCTCGTCTCCAGCGAGAGCATCAGGTTCTTGCGGTGGCCGCCGCCCGCGTTCGGGTCCGACCGGTCGCGGGAGACTCCGTACTTGCTGGCCACCACGAAGCGGTCGCGCCGGCCCGCGAGCAGCTCGCCCACGATCTCCTCGCTCCGGCCGCCCCGGTAGGTGACCGCGGTGTCCACGACATTGCCGCCGGCCTCGGCGTACACGTCGAGGATCCGGCGGCATTCGGCGAGGGGGGCGCCGCCGCCCGGCTCCCCGAAGGACATGGCGCCGAGGAACAGCTCGGAGACCCGCAGCCCGGTCCGGCCCAGCAGTCGGTGACGCATCGTGGGGCTCCCGCCGTCAGCCGAGGTAGCCGTGGAGGAAGGCGTGCACGCCGGAGACCACCGTCGCCTCGATCTCCTCGGGAGTGGGTTCGGACGCGGTGAAGGCCGGGTCGGCCACCGAGATCAGCAGCCCGAAGTGCAGGGCGGCCCGGTCGGCGTCCCGGACCTTGAGCAGGCCGCGGTCGGCCAACCGCATCATGCGGTACGCCAGTTCGCGGCGCACCCGCAGCGGGCCGGTCTTCTGCCAGGCCTCGATCGCCTCCGCCGGGATGTGCCCGGACTCGGCGTTGATCTGCTTGACCAGGGCGAAGTGGTCGGCGTAGTCCGCCATCGGCGTCACCCAGGCCATGCCGAAGGCGATCAGGTCCTTCTCCAGGTCCTGCACATGGTCGAGATGCTTCTCGATGACCGCGATCTGGGACTCGGCCACGCGCGCCGCGCTCCCCTGGATGACCGCCTGGAAGAGCTGGGCCTTGTCCTCGAAGTGGTTGTAGATGGTGCGGGTGGACACGCCCGCCGCGGAGGAGATCGCCTCGATGGAGGCGCGGGTGTACCCGTCCTGGGCGAAGACGGTCAGCGCCCCGCGCAGGATCGCCTCGCGCTTCTCGACGAGGCCGCCGCGCGGCCGTCGCCCCTTCGCGCTCCGCTCCACCACCATCTGCGCCCCTCACGCCGGAGCCCTCTTCTGCAAGGGCCGTTGCACTGTTCTACCATGACCATTATACCTATGGGGCGAACGACTGGCCATGACGCCTGGCCATGACGGCTGGCCATGACGGGGCAGCACGAAGCTCCCGGCGGGCGACGGCCCGTCGGGAGATCATGGTGGGGCGGCGTGGCACGCGCCCACGGCGGGGCTCGGACCGGCCGGACCGGCCGGGCGAGGCGGGGCGAGGCGGGGCGAGGCGGGGCGAGGCGGGGCGTGCGCGTTACGCCATCGCGGGGCTCTCAGTCGAACCGGGCGGCGTGCTCCCGTACCCAGTCCCGGTACGCCCGGGCGGGGCGGCCCAGCTCGTCCGGGACCGTGTTCTCCACCCGCTGCTTGGCGCCGTCCCGCAGCCGTTCCACCCGGGTCAGCAGGGCGTCGGCGATCTCGCGGGGGTACCGGCTCAGCCACTGGGCATGGGCCTGGTCCGGCTCCAGCTCCTCGTAGCGCAGCGTGCGGCCGAGCGCCCGGCCGAGCTGTGCCACCTGCTCCTCGGCGCTGACGGCCTCGGGGCCCGAGAGCGTGTGCACGCGGCCGGCGTGCCCCGGACCGGTCAGGGCCAGCGCCGCCACCTCGGCCACGTCCCTCGGGTCGACGCAGGCGCTGGGGCAGTCGCCGCCGATCCCCCGGACGACTCCCTCGGCCTTGATGGAGGACGCCCAGGCGAGCGTGTTGGTCATGAACGACCGGGGGCGGAGGATCGTCCAATCCATACCGCTGGTACGGATCGTCTCCTCCGCCCTTCGCTGCCAGCACGTGATGAGGTCCTCGGACAGCTCGTCCTCGACCGCCGCCGCGGAGAGCTTGACCAGGTGCCGCACGCCCCGGGCCCCGGCCGCCTCCACCAGGCGCGCGTCGTCGGGTTCCCAGGGGTTGTTGGTGACGACGAAGACGGCGCGCACGCCCTCGAGCGCCGCGTCGAGGGTGGCCGGGTCGGCGTAGGTTCCGGTCACCACCTCCGCGTGTGGTCCGGGGGCGGTGACCCGTCGCGGGTCGCGGACGAGAAGGCGCGTGGGCCGGCCCTGTTCGGCCAGCACCCGGGCCACGGCACCGCCGGCGGTGCCGGTCGCTCCGGTCACGAGGATCACCCCGCCGCCCCTCTCGGGCGGGGGACGACGGGGCCGCGCAGGACGGCGAAGAACACCGGGCTGCCGTCCTGGTGGCAGGAGACCTGGACGGCCTCGTCGCCCGCGTCGCGGGACCAGGCCCGGCGGGCGTCCACCCAGCAGGGGCTGGCGAATTCGGCGTACTGGTAGAAGAAGATGCGGCCGACGGCCGGTATGAGGCACCGGTCGCCCGTCGTCGTCGCGGCGGCCGCCTGCCGGGCGGCCTCCAGGAGCAGCATGCCGGGTATGTGGTCCTTCGGCCGCTGGAAGAGAACGGGATGACGGGTGTCGGGACGCAGCAGCCAACGGCCCGCCTCCTCGGCGGGCGAGAGCAGGACGTCCTCGGTCCTGGTGCGGCCGACGACGGCGGCCGGTACCGGCGGCGCGTGGGGTATGAACTCCACCGGCGTCGCGAGCTCCCCGCGCAGCCGCCGGTAGACCGCGGCGCTGGTCAGACGAGCGTGTCCCACCCCTGTGGCGCAGATCCGTCCGTTCCGGCGGACGACCCAGTCGGCCCGCAGGGAGGCCAGCAGCTCGCCGCGGTACTGGATGGCCGTGCAGGTCACCTCGATGTCGACCGGTCCCCCCGGGTCGGCGACGAGCTCCGCCATGTCGCAGTCGTACTGAAGGTCCGTGAGCAGGAACTGATGCCCCGTCGGCACACCGTAGGCCGCGTGGACGATCACCAGCGTGGACTGCCGCATGCTCTCCACCACCAGCATGGGGTCGTACAGACCGCCGTGCACGGTAGAGAAGAAGGGGTGCTCGCGCGGCCAGTCGGCCCGTACGAGGAACCGGTCGGGTCCGAGCCGGGCCCAGCCGGACGGGAAAGAGTCGCCGGGCCGGGCCCGATGGGTGAGCTCCAGCGGTACGGGCTGCAAACCGCAAGCCTCCAGGTCAGACGTGCGATCGACCACTGCTGTGTGATTCATTTTCCCCCCACAGTGTTAAAATGTCGCGCCTCGGCAAGGAAGATACAGGCGGGCCGGTTTTCTTACAACGCTGACGAGCCGGTCGTCGACGAGCAAGGAGCGAACGTGGCAAAGCAGGACCGGGCCATCAGGACGCGTCGGGTCATCCTGGAGGCGGCCGCCCAGGTCTTCGAGGAACAGGGGTACCAGGCCACGACCATCAGCGAGATCCTCCAGCGGGCCGGCGTCACCAAGGGGGCGCTGTACTTCCACTTCGAGTCGAAGAAGGAGCTGGCCCAGGGCGTCCTGGAGGCTCAGGACCTCGACTTCGTGCTGCCGCCCCAGGACATCAAGCTCCAGGAACTCATAGATGTCGGCGCGGTGCACGCCTATCGACTGCAGACCAACCCGCTGGTGCAGGCCGGCGTGCGGCTCTCCCTGGACCAGCAGGCGCACGGTTTCGACCGGAGCGGTCCGTTCCTGCGCTGGCGGGACACCATTATGGAGCTGCTGGTCGCCGCCAAGAAGCAGAACGAGCTGCTGCCGCACGTCGAACCGCTGCTCACCGCGGACGTCTACGTCGGGGCGTTCGCCGGCATCCAGTCGATGTCCCACGCCCTGACCGGCTATCAGGACCTGCGCCACCGCCTGGCGTCGCTGCAGCGGCACCTGCTGCCGAGCATCGCCGTGCCGTCCGTACTCGCGGCGCTCGACCTCTCCCCGGAGCGCGGCAAGCAGCTCGCGGAATCGGCCGCGGGCGCGGCGGGCGCGGAACCGACCGCGGGTGCGGAACCGGCCGCGGGCGCGGAGACCGGCGTCGGCGTCGGCGCGGAGACCGACGCGGACCAGGAGACGGCCAAGGCCACCCAGTAGGACGACGCGAACCGCCCCCCGAAGCGGCCTGCCGGCACTCGCGCGGCAGGCCGCGGGGCACACCGAGGCGCTCTTTCCGGCCTTCCCGGTCGCCTCGGGGTTCTTTTCAGAACCAAGCAGTTGGTTTAATTCGTCCTGAGGTTCTGACACGGGAGTCATCGGGATGAAACAGGAACGGGCCGTACGCACGCGTCGGGAGCTGATCCACTCAGCCGCCACGGTGTTCGATCATCACGGTTTCGCCGAAGCCACTCTCAGCATGATCAGCACAGGCGCGGGCGTGAGCCGCGGCGCGCTGCACTTCCACTTCGCCAACAAGGCCACCGTCCGCGCGGCGGTGGAGTACGAGGCCGTCCAGGCCCTGCGGGGCGCCGTCCGGAACGTATACAGCGGGCGGGAATCCGCCCTTCAGGCGCTGGTGGACTCCACGCACGCGCTCGGGTACGCCCTCGCCGGCGACGTGGTCGCCCGCGCGGGCTTCCGGCTGGGCTGCGAGAGCTCCAGCCCGCTCGACCTGCGCAACGAGTGGCTGCGGTACGTCCGCGGGATGCTGGCCGAGGCCGCGCACCACGGTGAACTGCTGCCCGGGATGCCACTGCGCACCGTGGCGGCGACCGTGGTCGCCGCGACCACCGGTTTCGAGACACTCGGCCAGTACGACCGGAGCTGGCTGTCCCACCGGGTGCTCACCGGGTTCTGGCAGGTCCTGCTGCCCAGCGTCGCCACCGCCTCGACGCTGCGTACGGTCGATCCCGCCGGGACCGCACCCGTCTTCGATGCCCTGCGGGAGGCGACGCCACGGGACCCGGACCGGATTCCCGTGGAGTCCCGGGTGAACGTCCTCGGCTGAGCGGCCACACCCGAGCCCTCCCGACCGCGCACCCGCCCGTCCGTACGCACCATCCTTACCCGTCCTTACGCACCCGTCCTTACGCACCCGTGCACGGATTCCGGATCTCACGGCACCCTCGAATCCTTGACAAACAGGCGAGCCGGTTTGTTGACTGACGCTCCGCCAGTCGACCTTGCGCACCCGCCCCGTCGGAGGAGACACGTGCCCTTCCCTTCCCAAGTGACCCAGGACAGTGGGCTCGGTCTGCTGGAGGCCGTGGTGGGCGAGGGCTTCACCGTGGCGCTCCACGACGGGCTGCGCCGGGCCGCCGCCGAACGGACGCTCCGCCTGGCGGGAGACGATCCGCGACGGCTCGCGCCGCCGCGGTCCGAGCGGACGAAACCGGTACGCGCCGCCGCACGGCCGGCCGTACAGCACCCTTCCCCGTCCCCGCCCCTCGCCCTGGCGGACAACGCGGCCGTCCTGCGCCGCTTCGAGCAGCTGCTGGCCGAACGCCGCCCGGTCGGATCCACCGGATCCACCGGATCCACCGGATCCGACCTGGCTCCCGTTGCCGTCGGGTCCTCTCCCGGGGAACCCCCGCTCCTCCTCACGTCGTTCGCCCACCACGTGCTGCGTACGGCGGAGGCCGGCACGCCCCCGGAGCCCGGCGAGACACCGCGGGACATCTCCGCCGCCGAGGCGACCGCCCTGCTGATCGAAAGCGCACTCGCCGAGCAACGGGACGGCGACCCCACCGACGACACCGGCGCCCTCGACCGGGCCATATCCCTCACCCGCGCCCTCGCGGACGGCGTCGCGGCCGCCAACCTGGGCGACGGGCCCGATCAGCTGTGGCGGGAACGCCGGCGGCTGGCCCGCGAACTGCACGACGGCGTCAGCGCCCCGCTGGCCGCCGCCCTGTCCCGGCTGGAGTCGCCCGGCGAGCGGCCGGAGGCAGCCGCCGCGGGCCTCGCGGCCTGCCTGCGCGAGACACTGGACTCGGTCACGGACCTGGTCGGCACACTGCGCCTGCACACCGAACTGCGGCCGTTCGACGAGGCGGTACGGGACTTCGCCCGGCAGGAGGCCCCGGACGGCCTCCGCATGACGGTGCGCTCGACAGGTGACGAGCTCGCCGTCCCAGGATCCTGGCGCCGCGAGGTGCTGCTGACGGTCCGGGAGTGCCTGCGCAACGTCTTCACGCACGCCGACGCCACGCACGTCGTGGTCGTCTCCCGGGTCACCCGCCAGTGGCTCTTCGTCCGCGTCGAGGACGACGGCACCGGATTCGACCCGGAGTCGCCGACCGTCCACGCACGGCAGGGCCTGCGCTCGATGAGGGAGCGGATGGAGGACATAGGCGGCCGCCTGAGCGTCGAGAGCGCCCACGGATCCGGCACCCGCATCGGCATCCACCTGCCGCTGCCGCGCCGCCGCTAGGACGGCGCGGCGGTGGGCGGCGACGAGGCCGCACGGAGCATCGGGGCCGCGCCCGGAATCAGGTCACGTTCAGCGGGGCTCGCCGAACCAGGCGCGCAGGGCGTCGGACAGCGGGTCGGACAGCGGGTCCCGCAGCGGGTCGGCGCCCGAGGCCCAGGCGAGATGGCCGTCCGGGCGGAGGAGCGCCGCGTCGAAGTCCAGGGACGGGTGCGGTTCGGCGCGGACGGCGCGGACCACATGCGCCCAGCCGGCCGCCTCACTCCCGTACCGCTCCCCCGCCTCGCCCAGGAGCAGCAGTACGGGGCGGCCGTCGCGCAGCAGCCGGATCACGTCCGTGGCCCGGCCCGTACCGCGCTCGGTCAGCGGCACGTTGGTCAGGAACCGGCCCTCCCAGGGGGAGGCGCCCGCCCGCCGGGACGGAAAGACCGTCTCCTGGGCGCTGACGAGGTCGGCGATGTGCCGGCCGGCGCGCTCCGGCAACAGCATCTCCCCCACCAGGTCGCACAGTTGCGCCACGCCGGGCCCGCGTCCCATCAGCAGCAGCTGGGCGCGGGTGTTGTCGACGACGCGCCGGGCGGCCGGCCGGCGTTCGGCGTCGTACGTGTCGAGCAGCTCCTTGCCGGCCGTTCCGCGCACCGCGTGCGCGAGTTTCCAGCCGAGGTTGAGCGCGTCGAGCAGCCCGGTGCCCAGCCCCTGGCCGCCGACCGGGAAGTGCACGTGCGCGGCGTCACCGGCCAGGAAGACCCGGCCGGCGCGGAAGGCGCGTACCAGCCGGGTGAAGTCGGAGAACCGGGACAGGACGAGCGGATCGGTCAGCACCACCTCCCGGCCGGTGACGCGGGACGCCTCGCCGCTGAGCTCCTCGACGGTCGGCGCGCTGTCCCGCCCGTGGTGCGCGGCGGTGCAGTCCAGCGTGATGACCCGGCTGCGCCCGCCGCCGAAGGCGCGGGTGACGACCCAGCCGCGTTCGGTACGGTGCCAGCCCTCGGGCAGCGGGTCGGGGCCGGCCTGCCGTACGAGCCCCATCAGGGCGGACACGGTCGCCGGCTCCTCGTCGGAGGCGAAGCCCAGGCAGCGGCGGACGGTGCTGCGGGCGCCATCGGCTCCGACCAGATACCGTCCGGTGAACGTCCTGGTCCCGTCCGGGCCTTCGGCCACCACCTCGACCGTGTCGGGCCCCTCGCGGACCCCGGTCACCGTGTGACCGCGCAGCACCCGCGCGCCGCGCTCACGGGCCCGCGCCTCGAACTCCCGCTCCAGTTCGGCCTGCCCGCGCTTGAGCAGCACCTCGGGCTCGGTCGCCGGGGCGCGCAGGGTCAGCATCGGCATCCCGCCGAAGTGGAAGGGCGCGGTCGCCCACTGCCCGACCGCCTCCGGTACGGCACGGGGGGCGTCGAGATACCCGCGCCGCGCGAGCGACTGCACGGGCCGGGCGTGCAGCGTGCCCGCCTTGGGCACCTCGGACGTGGCCGCCGCGGCTTCCAGTACGAGTACGTCGACGCCGTAGCCGGCCAGTTCGGCCGCCAGCAGCATGCCGACGGGCCCGCCGCCGACGACGACGGTCTCGGCGTGTGTCGTGTCCCCCATCGTTTCCCCCCGGGTGTGAACCGCGCCGTGCGCCACGGCCGGTGGGTCGATCATGCCGCACACCCCCGGCGGGGCCGGAAGAGCTTCCGCGGCCGGATTCCCGGTCGCGACGTGGGACGAGCGAGGAGTACCGCATGTTCGCCGCAGCACTGTTCGACCTGGACGGCACCCTGATCGACACCGAGCCGCGCAGCCGGGCGGCCTGGGCCAAACTGTTCGCCCGGCACGGGGTGCCCGTGACGGAGAGCACCCTGAGGAGTTTCGCCGGCCGCCCGGGCAAGGAGGTCCTGCGCGAGCACCTCGCCCTGTTCCCGGGCCTGACCGTGGAGGAGCTCGCCGCCGAGGCGGTCGGCTACACGGCGGGCGCGGACATGCCCGAGGTACGGGAGGTCCCCGGGGCCCTCGCCCTCGTCGCCCGCCTGCACCGCGCGGGCATACCCCTGGGGGTGGTCACCTCGGCGCCCCGCTCCTACGCCCACCACGAACTGCGCCGGATCGGCGTCCTCGACCTGCTCGACGTCGTGATCACGGCGGACGACGTCACCCGCGGAAAGCCCGACCCCGAGGGCTGCCTGTCCGCCTGCGCGTCCCTGAACGCGGACCCCGCCACGGTGGTGGTCTTCGAAGACGCCCCAGCCGGCATCACCGCGGCCAAACGCGCCGGCACCCACTGCGTGGCGGTCACCACCACGGAACCCCCCTCCGCCCTCTCCGCCGCGGACCTGATCCTCCCCGACTTCACCACCTTGCCCTGGCCTCCCCCCTTCCTCCCGACCCCCCGGACGGCGGCAGCCGACCTGCACTGACCTCCGGGCGACGCACGAAGGGGGGCGACCGCCGCAACCCCGATCCGCTAGGCTGTCACCGGTCGGCCACTCACGGCCGGACCCCGCCTTCGTAGCTCAGGGGATAGAGCACCGCTCTCCTAAAGCGGGTGTCGCAGGTTCGAATCCTGCCGGGGGCACAAGCGAAAAGGGCACCTACCGATCTTGGTAGGTGCCCTTCTGCGTCCACGAGCGTCATCCCCGAGGCCCGCGAGCGGGAGGTGTTCCTCCCGCTCGCGGGCCGATCCACGGTCCCTGTGGCAGGGCCCCTGGAGATCCGACGGGCTAGCCCGTGGCGTCCTGGCGCCTGCGGCGCATCCACCAGGTGAGGGCCGCGCCGGTGGCGAGGATCGCGGCGGCGATGCCGGAGATCAGGGCGATCGGAGTGTTGGAGCCGGTGTCGGCGAGGTCGCCGTCCGGGTTCGGCCTGTTCGCCGGCGGGGTCGGGTTGCCGTCGCCCGGGGTGGACGGGTCCGGGGCCGGGGTCGACGGCGGGTCGGTCGGCTTCGGGTCCGTCGGCGTCGGGGTCGGGGTCGGCGTCGGGTTCGGGCCCGGGTCGTCGCCGCCGGTCTCGATGTCGCCGGTGCCGCCGAGGTAGAGCGTGTCGGTGTCCCGGTAGGACACGTCATCCGACTGGAGAGACGTCTTCGTCGTGGTGTCCAGAGTGCGGTGCTCGACGTTGAACCGGGTCTGCGTGATGTTCCGCTTCGGCTGCTTGGAGAAGTCCACACCGCCGACGCCCTGGTTGAAGACCTTGCCGCCGTACTCCAGCTCGAACCACTCGATGCCCTCGCGCAGCGACTTCATGTACTTCTGGTACACGTCCTCGCGGGTCCACTTGTCGTGCGGAGCGCGCAGCGGCCACGCGCTGACGTCGTTGGAGTTGATGATCTTACGGAAGTCGGTCGGCGCCTTGGCGTCCTGCTGGCGGATGTACTCGGCGGCGACACGTGCGGTGTAGACGGCGCGCAGGTCGGCGTAGCGCTTGTCGTTGTTGACCCGCTCCTCCATGAGCGGAACGATGTTGGCGCGGACGCTCGCCTCCATCGACTTCTTCTCCACGTCGGTCAGGCCCTTGCACTCCGTGCTGCCCGGCGCCTCCCACTCGATGTCGAGCCACTCGGCCGACACCTTCAGGGGTGCGTCGAGAATGTAGATCCCGCCGTCCTGCTCGCGGACCTCGGCGGGCTTGGGCTCGGCCCAGAAGCGGACGCCGGGGAAGCACGGGAGGCCGTTCTGGCGGGGAGCGGTGTCCCAGTAGCGCTTGCCGCCGGCGTGCTTCTTCGGGTTGAGGGCTTCGGCGAAGTCCTCCTTCATCAGGTAGTCGGCCTCGAGCAGGACCCGTCCGGCGTCGGTCTTGCCGAACTTGGCGTCCATGATCTTGTCCGGCTGGTCCGGGTTGAGGTTGACCCAGAACTTCTCCGGAGTGAGCGCGAGCCAGGTGAACAGGGCGTCGGAGGAGAGCTGCATGCGCGCCTCGCCACCGAAGCCCGGGTTCTCGTCCGGGTTGGGCATCTGGTCGGCACGCATGGAGTACTGCATGCCCTTGCCCTTGCCCAGGCCGCCGACGTACCGCAGTTCCAGGGTGGTGAAGTCGACGCCGCCCGGGCCGCCGCGCGGGAGGGTGCCCCGGGTGTCGAGTCGGCGGGCGTCGGCCTGGATCCTCTTGGCCTCTTCCAGGGTCTTCCCGGAGCCGTTGATGCGGTCGTTCAGCGAGCCGCGCGTGCCGCACGAGGACGCCGCGGCGAGCTGCGTCCCACCCTGGCCGCCGCCCTGGCCGCCCTGGCAGCCCGGGGCGAACCAGCGCTGGTAGTCGGAGTATCCGCGGATGGGCTTGGTCCGCGGAATGGGGTTGTAGAGCCGCTGGTTGCCGCGGACCTGGTTGGTCTTGCCGGGCCGCAGATCGTTGACGTACTTGTTGAGACTGTCGATCTTCTTGCGCTGGCCGGCGCTGAACGGCTTGGCGCCGGTGAACCGGAACGTGTGGTCCGGCATGAACCGGGCGACCTTCCGGTCCTTCCCGAGCTGCTTGTTCGTGAGCTCCGAGTTCGACTTGAACTCGTTGAACTCCTTGGTCCTCTGGTTGTACGCGTCGTACCGGCGCGAATCGACGACATTGCCCTGCGCGTCGATGAGCTCGACGGTGACCTCGCACAGCCAGTCCGGCCCGACCAGGCGGAAGTCACGGACGAGCTGGCGCTCGAACGCCGACCCCTTGTGGTTGTTGACCTGGTTGCGGATGAACCGGTGCTCGAACCAGTGGTCGAAGGTCAGCCCTTCCTTGTTGTGGAAGTACCGGGCGTAGATCTCGAACTTGCGGTCCTCCGGGTCACCGGACTTGTCCGCGACCTTCTGCCACTCCTTGTAGTTCTTCTCCGTGTCGTTCGGAGCCTTCGACAGGGCCTTGGTCTTGTCGGCGGCCGTCGGCGCCTTCACCCCGTCGTACGCCTTGCCCGGCAGGTCGTAGTTGTAGTTCTTCGGGTTGCCCTGCCAGGCGGAGAAGTTAGAGCCGGTGGGGTCGTTGGGGAACCCCGAGTTGGTCGGCGTGCTCGGGTACGCCTTGCCGAGGTTCTTCACGTCGCAGCGCTTCGCGCCGGGCTTGATCCTGGCCGCGACGGCTGGTCCCGCGGCGTTGGCGGTGTCGGTCTCGATGCCGGGCAGACCGGTCACGGTGACCGCCGAGGCGATCCCGAGCACGGCCAGGACACGGCCTGCCAGACTCCACCGCTTGGGTATGCGCAGTGCTCTGTTCAAGAGTGATCTTCCCCCATACGTGGGGCCTGAGGGGTTACGAGGCGACGCGTGAGGCCCCCGTGACGTGTACGCGTCGCCCATTCACCCTAGACCCGTTCACCACACGCGCGAGACCCGATTGAGGCCATGTCGGCGTGTCAACTTGGTGAAGAACGGGCCTAGTTGACGCATCAATCGTTGAAGTACAGAGATTCCATGTGGCTGGTGGCGTGCTCGCTGTGCCGCACCCGCAGCGAGGAGGCGTCCAGGTCGGCCCTGCCCCACGGGTCCGCGCCGGCGAGGCAGGCCGTGGCCAGGGCGCCCCAGTCGTTCTGGTTCGGTTCGTCGTCCAGGTCGAAGTACACGTCGAGGTCTTCGAGGGCTTCGGTCGTGATCCCGAGGGCGTCCATCACCGCCTGCGGGTCGCCGGTCACGACGAACGGTTCGTCACCGGGCCAGCCGCAGGCGTGGAACATGGTACCGTCCGGCAGCCACACGAGGTCTTCGGTGTGCTCGGCGCCGCAGTGCACCTCCACCCGGCCCACGATCCGCGCGTCGGGGAAGCGCTCCCGCAGCCGAGTGGCCTCCGCCAGGAGCGGCATGTCGTTGCCGTCGTCCCCGAACGCCGGATCGGAGATCGACATGAGGTTCCCCCACGCACCCACCTGCACGAGGTCCAGATCGGCTCGCGTGGCGACCGTGATCATGTCACTCCGCTTACGGGGGCCGAGGTCTTCGACCACCTCGTCGATCGTGCCCAGGGAGCGGGCGAACTCAGCGGCCCGCTCCGGGTCGTTGGGCGGAAGGTCGGCGACGTCCACGCTGAACGGGGGCTGCAACACGGTGAGTTCGTAGCGGGTGCCACTGCCACGGGTCATACGGTCGGGAGGAAGGGTCCAGAAGTCGGTGTCGGACATGCTCGTCACGGTAACGGGTTCCCCGTCGCCTGGGGGGCGGTTGAGCTCCCCTGGGATCGAAGATCAGTGCTCCCAGGCTGCCTTGCCTGGTCAGCGGAGTTCGTCCGGGCAGGCCGTGCCGCGGGGGAAGAGTTTGTACGGCGCCGCCAGGCGGTAGACGCCCGCCTTCGGGGCGACCAGTTCCGTCCACTCGTCGCCCTCCGCGTCCGCGTCCGCCTTCAGCAGGCAGCCCTTCTCGTTGAGGAAGACCTTCGGGAGTTCCGTCTCCGACTCCTCGCGGGCCAGCCGCGAGGCCTCCGTCTCCTCCGGTGGTTCGACCTTGCCGCCGTTCTCGTCGAGGAGCGCCAGCCACGGCGAGTACGGGACGCGGATCAGCACCCGCCCCGGGGTGTCGACCTCGATCACGACCTCGTTCGCGCGCGCCCGGCGCACCTCGGCCGGCGGGTCGGCGAGCGGGGTCGGGTTGTCGACCTCGTACAGCCGCCAGTTGGCGTCGGACCAGACCTGCTTCAGGTACGGCAGACCGTCGCCGACCAGCTCCGCCTCACGCTCCGCGCCCGAGTCGGGCGCCCCGGTCGGCAGGACCACGTAGTGCACGGCCCAGCGGTCCAGCCACTCCTGGTAGTTCGCGGCGTTCAGCGTGTCGTCGTAGAAGAGCGGGTTGCGCTCCATGTCCGCCTGCCGGTTCCAGCCGCGGGCGAGGTTGATGTACGGGGTGAGCGCCGAGGACTCGCGGTGGCTGGAGGCCGGGACGACCTCCACCCGCGCCTTCTCCGCCCCCCGTACCTGCAGCTGGTTGATCAGCGGCGCCACCTCGCGCGCCCAGGACGCGTCCGGGGCGGTACGGATGACGTCGTCGACGCTCTTGAAGCCGATCCAGAAGTTCAGGCCCGCGAAGGCCAGCACGATCGCGTACCAGCGGCGCGAACGCGGAGCCGCGAACGGCAGCGCCGCGAGGAGGACGACGCCCGCGAAGAGCATCACGAGCCGCGAGACGTTCGACCCGATCTGGGAGTCGATCAACCAGGTCAGCAGCGTGCCGGCGGCGTACACGGCCGCGGCGGTGCGGACCGTGCGCCAGTCACGCGGGACCAGCACGAAGCACAGCACCCCGAAGAGGAACGGCAGCGACGTCGACGCCAGCGACATCGGCTGCGTACCGGAGAAGGGGAACAGCCAGGAGGAGACCGCGACGACCGCCACCGGGGCCAGGCCGAGGGCGTACGCGCCCGGGCGCCGCTTGTTGAGGAAGAGCGCCGCCGCCGCGACGCCGAGGAAGAGGCCGGCCACCGGGCTGCAGGCGGTCGCGAGACCGGCGAGCGGGGCGGCGACCGCCGCCTTCGCCCACCGTTTACGGCGCCAGCGGTACGGCCAGCAGAAGACGGCGGCGACCGAGCCCAGCGCGAACATCATGCCGAGACCGAACGTCACGCGCCCCGACAGGGCGTTGCACAGGAACGCGAAGACGCCGGCCAGGGAGCAGGCCAGCGGGTTGCGTACCGTCGGCACCCGCACCAGGATCAGCGCCGTCAGACCGGCCGAGACCGTGCCGGCGATCATCATCGTCGAGCGCACGCCGAGCACCGACATGACGTACGGCGAGATCACGCTGTACGAGACCGGGTGCATGCCTCCGTACCAGGCGAGGTTGTACGCGGAGTCCGGGTGCCGTCCCACGAACTCGGCCCACGCGTCCTGGGCGGCGAGGTCGCCGCCGCTGTTCGCGAACAGGAAGAACCACAGGACGTGGGTGAGCGCGGCGACGCCCGTCGCGATCATGACGGGATAGCGGCGCCTGCGGCGCGGGGGGCGGGGTGCCGGAGGTGCCGGCTCCGCGGGTGGGCGGGGCGCCGGGACGTTTATTCGCGGAAGGTCGGGAGAGAGGGGACAGGCCGGAGGGGGCGGAGAGGCCGGAAGGGCCGCGGCTCGCTTCCGCGCGGCGTCGTCGGCGCGTGTCGGCTCGGCGGTGGTCACTGCGGCCCTCTCCCGTGCTGCCCTTCGCGCATGCTTGTCTGATCCGGTCTCTCGGGAACGCTAACAGCTGGGCGCCCCGGAGACCGGGGCGCCCGTCATGTCGCCGGGGCGGGTCAGCCCAGGCGGGTCAGCCCAGACGGCTCAGCCCAGGCGGGTCAGCCCAGGCGGGTCAGCTTCTTGTCGAAGCCCGGCTCCACCAGGTCGGCGCGCAGGGCGACGGGGGCGCTGACCTTGCCTGCGCCGGTGCCGATCGACACCTGGCCGACGACGTCGCCCGCCTTGCCCGAGTGCGGTACGGCCTTGCCGCCGTCGGTGAGCTGCAGGTTCACCTTCAGGCCCGGCCAGCCGATGGCCTTGAGCTCCTTGGTCGCGATCACCGGGGTCCGGCCGCCGAGCCCGTCGTCGACGTAGCCGACGACCTGGCCCTCGCGGACGACGGCGGCGGAGGTGACGTCCTTCTGGGCCTGCTGGATCAGCTTCAGGCTGTAGTCGATCGCCAGCTGCAGCTTCTGGTAGAGCTGGTCGGCGTCCTTCGCCCCCATCACGATGCCCAGGATGCGGCGGTTCTTGCCGTCGATCACGGTGTTCGCGGACCAGAGCAGGTTGCCGCCGGCGGGCGTGGAGGAGCCCGTCTTGATGCCGCTGACACCCGGCTCGAGGAGGATGTTGTTGTTGTTCTCGATCTGGCCCGGGATGCCCTCGACGGTGAGGTTCGGCATGTTCACGATCTCCCGGAACACGTCGTACTGCATCACCGCCCTCGCCAGCTTCAGCTGGTCCAGCGGGGTGGAGACGGTCGTCGACTGCAGGCCGGACGGGTCGGTGTAGACCGAGTCCGTCATGCCGAGCTGCTTGGCGGCGGCGTTCATCTTCTCGACGAACGCGGCCTCCGAGCCCGCGTCCCAGCGGGCGAGCAGCCGGGCCACGTTGTTCCCGGACGGGATCATGAGGAGCTGGAGCAGCTCCTTCTCGGTGTACTGCTGCCCCTCCTTGATCGCCGCCGTCGACTCGTCCTTGGCCTTGGCCTGCTCGCCGGCCTTCTTGTCGACCGTGATCTTCGGGCCGGGCTCGCTGCCCTTGATGGTGTGGTCGCGGAGGATCACGTACGCCGTCATCGTCTTGGCGACACTCGCGATCGGCGCGGGCTTCTGCGCCCCGTACGTCCCGAGCGATCCGACGCCCTCGACCTCGGCGGCGCCCTGGCCCTCGGTGGGCCACGGCATGTTCAGCTCGCCGCCCGCGAAGGTGAACGTCGGGGCGGCGGAGAGGCTCAGGACGGGAGTGGGCAGCGGCCGGACGAACTGTACGATCGCAAAGATGATCAGCAGAAGAACGACCAGCGGCGTCCAGATCCGCACCCGCCGGACGGTGGTCCGCAGCGCGTTCGGCGGCGGGGGCGGGGTGTTGGTCAGCTCCGCGAGCAGGTCCAGCGGGGGCAGCGGCGGCATCGGCTGCTGCCTGGTCCGCTCGGCCTCGGTGAGGGACGGCGGGGGTACGGGGGTGGGGGCCGGGGCCGGGGCCTTGGCCTCCGGCGCCTTCGCGGCGGGGGCCGCGGGTGCGGCAGGGGCCGCCTTGGGGACGTCCGGACGCAGAGGTACGAACTTGCTCGTGCGCTCGGCGGGAGACTCCGGGGCGGGCTCACCGGCATCCGGGGTCTTCGGCAGCGGCGGGATCTTCAGCGCGGTCGTCGGCTGGTCGACGACAGCCGGCCGCACCGCCTTGAACACGGCGGTGGGCTGATCGACGGGCTCGGGCTCCGGCTCGACCGCAGGCTCGGGCTCGGGTTCCGGCTCGGCCGCAGGCTCGGGCTCGGGTTCCGGCTCGGCCGCAGGCTCGGCCTCGGGCTCCGGCTTCTGCTCCGGCTCCGCGTCGTCCCGAGCCTCGGACTGGGACTCCGACTCGGCACCCTTCCGCGCCGCGAACCAGGACCCCTCGGCGGTCGCGGTCTCCGACGTGGCCGGAGCCGGCTTCTCGTCCGCTTCGTCCTCGTCGGCGTGGTCCGCCTGGGCCGCCCCTGACGGCTCCTCATCGCCGGAGGCGACCCACGCCGCCACCGCCGCCCGCAGACGGTCGCCACCGGTCTCCGCGAAGTCGTCCGCGGACGCCTCGGCCTCGGCCGTCTCCTCGGTCGTCTCCTCAGCCGCCTCGTCCGCCGGCGCGTCGTCCTCCGACGTGCGCGGCGCCAAGGTCTTGAAGACGGCCGTCGGCTGGTCGACCTGGACGGCCGACGCCGTTTCCGACGCCGTTTCCGACCCCTGCGATTCACGAAGCACGGAGAGCCGCGGATCCCGGCCGCCCGCCGGAGTCGTCTCCGCGGAAGCCGTCGAGCCCCCTGAAGACCCCGAAGACTCCTGCTGCTCCGCCTTGTCGGGGGACTCGCCCGCCACCGTGCCTCCTCCATGCGTCATGCGTACGTCCGAACCATGTACCAGTGTCCTGTGTGAACCCCTTGGCCCCCGTGCTAGACGAGAACGACATACCTACTGGTTCCCGTACGAACCACCCAGGCACTCTCGACAGATGAATGTGAGAGGGGTCACCCTGTGACTCATCCACGCGGGGAGGCATGGATGGGCAGGAGCCGCAGAACACTTCCGGAGGAGCTTCTGCTGCTCGCTCTGGACCCGGCCACGGGTACCACAGCGCAGCCGCAGTCGCTCGACCTGGGCCTCGCCGGAGCACAGCTAGTGGAGCTGGCTCTGGCGGGACGGATAGCCCCTGACGGGGATCGTATCGCCGTGGTGATGCCACGGCCGACCGGAGATCCGACTCTGGACTCCGCACTGGAACTGCTGCGCCGACGCGGCAGCCCGGTTCGGGCCGTCCACTGGATCGGCGGACCCCGACTGGGGCTCCGCCAGACGTATCTCTCGCATCTGGAGCGATGCGGCATGGTGCATGCCGTGGAGGGCCAGATGTGCGGGGTGCTGCCGACGACTCGCTACCAGGCGACGGAGACGGCGATCAGCCGGGAGATCAGGGCCCGGCTGGACAGTGCGATCCGCACCGGCGTACCGCCGGACCCGCGGACCGCGGCGCTCGCCGCGCTGGCCCACGCGGTCGGACTCGGCAAGCACCTGTACCCGGGGAACGAAGGACGGTCGTCGCGGTCCCGGCTGCGCGATCTGATCCGGCACGACCCCATGGGCGGCCTCGTGGCGCACGCCGTGATGGACGTCCAGAACGGTGTGGCCGCCCAGCCGCGCCGTAACTCCGCAGCGGGTGGCGGACGTCCCGGGGGCGTCCCGGAGCAGCCCCGCCGCGGCGGCATGGTCCGCGCGGCCGTGCACTAGAGCAGGTCCACTGGAACAGAACCAGTGGAACAGAACCGACCCGGGAGACCGGTCCGGGAGCCGCAAGCGTGTGCGGGGTGGTCGTCACGACCGCCCCGCCACGCGCGCTTCCCCGGTGTTGTGGCCATTTCCCAGCGCACACCACACCTTTGGTGGCAGTCTGCCAAGCAGTAGATACTCACAGCTACGCAGCCGACAGCCGGAGGTGCAGTTCCCGTGGCGTCCAACGTCAATCCCACCGTCAGGCGACGCCGATTGGGCCAGGAGCTGCGCAAGCTCCGGGAGGCGAAGAACATGACGGCCGAACAGGTCGCCGAGCGTCTTCTCGTCTCCCAGTCGAAGATCAGCCGACTGGAGAACGGCCGTCGCTCCATCAGCCAGCGCGATGTGCGCGACCTGTGCGGCGTGTACGAGGTCGAGGACCACCGGATCGTCGACTCCCTGATGCAGATGGCGAAGGACTCCCGCCAGCAGGGCTGGTGGCACGCCTTCGGCGACATCCCGTACAGCGTCTACATCGGCCTGGAGACGGACGCGGCGTCCCTGCGTGTGTACGAGTCGCTCATCGTTCCCGGCCTCCTGCAGACGCGTGACTACGCGCAGGCGGTGATCGAGGGGATGTGGCCGGAGGCCACACCCGGCGACATCGACAAGCGCATCCAGATTCGGTTGAAGCGCCAGGACCGCCTCTCCGATTCGGTCAACCCGCTGCGGTTCTGGGCCGTCATCGACGAGGCCCTGCTGCGCCGCATCGTCGGCAATCCGCACATCATGGCCGATCAGCTGAGGCACCTGGCCCAGCTGAGCGAGAAGCCGCACGTCACGCTCCAGGTACTGCCGTACGAAGTCGGCGCACACCCGGGAATGTACGGAAAGTTCGCCATCCTGGAGTTCCAGGAGGCGATGGATGCCAGCGTCGTCTATCTCGAAGGCGTCACCAGCGATCTCTATCTGGAGAAGACCGCTGACGTCCAGAGCTACGCGGTGATGTACGAGCACCTCAGGGCGAAGGCGTTGAGCGCCGAGCAGTCGCGCGAGTTCATCCTCCGCGTGGCAGAGGAACTCCAGGAGCAGTAGCTGAAGAATTCGGGAGAGCGGGCACCCTACACCGCCCCAACTCCCGTGCACAGAATTCGATGGAATATGCCATCCAGATGGGTGAACGCGTCCCACCACCGGTGATGTTGCAGCGTAGCGTCGATGACAGAGCCGCTACTGCAGCGGCTGAAATGCACGTCACCCACCCCACTGGTACAACCATCGGAGTCACGATGCTGTTTCGGCACGACGCGCTGGCGGAATGGACCAAGTCCTCGTACTCGGCCGTCAATGGCGACTGCGTAGAGGTCAAGGCGCAGGGGCACCTCATGGTCCGGGTCCGGGACTCGAAGGACATCGCCCGTTCCGGCCTCGGCTTCTCCGCCGACACCTGGTCGGAGTTCATCCTCGACGTCAGCGAGCGCAACCGCCCCGGCGCTTGAACCCCGCGTTCCATAGCACCCTCAGGTAAGCCCTCTCGACCGGATCGCCGTCCTGGCCGAGGGGGCTGGTTGCTGTCCGCGTGCCAGTCCCTGCGCCGGCGGGGCCGCTAGCCGGCGAGGCCGCGCGTCCTGACCGTGACCGGGTCGTCCGGTCCCAGTACCCGCTCGCACAGGGGCAGGTTCTGCCGTGCCAGAGCCCGCGCCTCCTCCGTCTCGCCCGCCGCCGCCAGGGCCTCGGCCAGGCCCGTGCGGTTCGTGAGGAGGTACGGGTGCTCCTGCCCGAGCGCGCGCTCCTGCCCCTGGACGACCCGGCGGCCGAGCGAGACGGACTCTTCGACCTGTCCGAGCTTGCCGAGGATCCAGCTCAGCAGTACCGCCGCGGAGAGGGCGAGCGCATGGTCGGGGCCATGGACGAGTTCGCGTCCCCGCAGTGCTCTGCGGGCTTCTCCTTCCGCCTGCTCGAATCGGCCGAAGCGGTGAAGTCCGTACGCGTAGTTGTGGCGAGCCGTCACGGTGGTGAAGGAGTCGTCGCCCAGGAGTTCCTCGCAGGCGGCAACGGTCTCCGGCCCCACCGTGTCGAACTCGTCCACGGCCTCGGCGGCAGCGAGGTACTCGAGAAGAAGCGCCCGTGCGTGGAGCGTGTCCTGATGGTGTTCACCGAGGATCCGCGAGCGGATCTCCGCCGTGTCGCGCAGGGTGGCCAGGCAGTCGTCGATCCGTTGCAACTGGCCGAGCGGTTCGCTGATGTTCTGTCGGCTCTCCAGCGTCTCCGGGTGCTCCGGACCCAGTACCCGCTCCCGGGCGTCGAGCACCCGCCGGTGCAGCGCTTCGGACTCCTCGAAGCGCCCGATCCGGAACAACGAGATGGCGGCGCGGTACTGCGCCCGGAGCGTCGCCGGGTCATCGGCTCCCAGCCACTGCCCGCCGGCTTCCGCCGCGCCTCGCGCCAGGGACAGCGCGGCCTGGTTGTCACCGCCGTCGAAGAGGTACGCGGCGAGGCGCGTACAGAGCGCCACGACGCTGCCGGCGCCGTCGGCGTCCTCCACACGTCGAAGCAGGTTCGCCGCGTGAGGCGCCAGGTGCCCCACGCGATGAGCGTCCCCTGCCCGGGCGGTGTACTCCGGCACGGCGCCTTGGAGAAGCTGCGCGGCGGCCTTGACGAGCAGCGCCCGCTGGGCCTCGGGGACGGTGGCGGCGACGCTGTCCAGGACCACACCGTGCGTCTTGACGCAGCGCACCGTCTCGCCGCCGACGTCGAGGCTCACCAGGGAGACGAGTGAGTGGTCCAGGAGGCCCCGGAGGGCCGCCTCGACACGTGGCCCGATCAGCGGTGGGTGGAGAGCGTCCAGCTGTGCGGCGTTCACGGCCTCGGGGCGGATCAGGGACAGCGGCACCGGGTCGGAACTCCAGCAGGACAACAGCCGCAGAAGCGACGTGCATTCGGGGACGCCGTCATCCGCGAGGGCAGCCAGCGAGATTCCCCACGTTCGCCCCACGAGCTGCCGAGCGTTTCGCTCGGAGTTGCCCGGGACAGCTCCTTGATCGATCAATTCCGTCGGGTTGTCGTCCAAATGGCGCCGGTAGTCGCTCATGGACCAGCTTTCCAGTATCTGTCGTGACAGGAAGGACCCGGCGAGCGTGAGCGCGAGAGGAAGACAGTCAAGTCTGCGCGCCACCCTCTCCGCGTCTTCGGCGGATCCCGCCTCGGGAGCCAGGTCACGAAGCACCAGCGCCGCGTCCTCGACCGGCAGCACTCCCAGGTGATGCAGGCGGGCTCCGTGCCACACCGGGGAGCGGGCCTGCCGTGTGGTGACGATGACCGTGCCCCGCGGACTCTGCCGTAGCCATCCTCCTTCCCCCAGCGCCGCGGGGTCATCCGCGTTGTCGAGGACGAGGAGCCACGGCTCCCGGGAGGCGTGGAGGTAGTGCCAGACGAGGTCGGCGGAAGCGCGCTGCCCTCCGTGGGCCGCGGCCAGCTCACCGGCCCCGGCGCCGCGGTCCGCGGCGACGGCCAGCATTCCCGCCCGAAGCGTCGAGCGTTCGGAGGCGTTGACCCACAGGCCTATCCGTCGGTTCCCGCGTGTCACCTCGTTGAAGACGGCCTGGGCCACCGTCGTCTTGCCACAGCCGCCCAGCCCGTGGAGAACGTGCACTCCGCCGGTCTCGTCCCCGGCCGCCGACAGGAGATCCCGCATGACCTCCCTGCGGTCCCGCACCACCAGCGGGGCCGGTGCGACGAGCGGCGTGCGTACCGAATCAGGTACCGGCGGAGCGATCCCGCCGAAAGTGCTCGGGGGCACCTGGACGACGGTGCGCCCCAAGGACGTACCGAACAGGGAGGTGGCGTCGCTCGGGGGGTAGTGGTGGTGGTGCTCTGTCACATGTTGGTCGCCCTGTGCCTGGTAGACCCGGCCCTGGCCGGACGCCCTGCCCTGCACTCCCGGCTCGGCGTGCCGCTCCGCTCCGTTCACCGCTCGGTGATGTGCTGGTCTCGACCCGCCTGGTAGACGCGGCCGCTGCCGGACGCCTCGGCCCGCATCTGTACCGTCCTGGCGCCGTTGTCCTGGGATTCCGGAGCCAGCTCGGTGAGGATCCGGCGCAGCTCCTCCGCGACCTCGGGCTGCTCGCGAAGGAGACGCCGAAGGCGACCCACCCATTCCTCGCGCAGTTCCTGTTCGGTGAGGTCGTCCCCGTTCTCCCTCGCTGCCAGCAGGTCGTCCCTGGTCGCCTCGAGCTCCCCCTCCACGCCGTCCGCTCGGGACGGACTGGCCCGGCGCCACAGCGCCACGACCCCGTCTCGCGTCCGCTCCCAGGCGTCCGTGGCCATCAGGGTGACCACGGCGGCGCCCGCCGCCCGCGCGAGTTCCAGCATCTGTGCTTCCATCAACGCCCCCATGCTTGGTCGGCACAGCCACAGTCGCTGTAACCGAACGTCCACAATAGGGGCGCTATCTGGTGCTGTCAGGCCGATCTCACGGCGCTGCCCCGGTACTGGGCTCCTCGGGCTCAGCGCAGCTGGTCCACGTACCGGTCCGTGCCCGGCACCGTCGGGATGAAGGGCGCCACCAGTTCGACCCGCCCCGCCTCCCCCGCGACCGTGTCGAGGTCCGTGAAGTGGGCGGACCAGCAGGCGCCTGGGTCGTTCTCCAGGAACCAGAGCAAGGTCAGGCGGGTGTCGACGCCCTCGACCTGTTTCACGTACGTCATCCGGTCGCCGGGCAGCGGTGTCGGGCGGAAGAGGGTGACCATCGCCGCCGGGGAGCCGGCGAGGCGGCGGGGCAGTTCGCGGGAGCGCAGGTGGTCGAGGAGTTCGGCCCGCCGCTCCGGGGCGTCCGTGTCGATCACCTGGAGGATCAGGCCCGCGTAGGGGTGGTCGAGGGCGTGGACGTCGCGCGGTCCGGCGGCCCCGTCCCGGTACACGGTCGCCTCGTGGTCCTGGAAGGCCGTGAAGACGTGCGTACGGTCGTGGTAGACGCGGGCGTCGCGGTTCAGGCGCTTGTTGATGGCGACGGTCCACTTCATGTGGTCGTCGTAGCGGCCCTCGGTGATCCAGTACGTGGAGAGGTAGCAGCCGGCCGTGACGGGCTGGGCGACGGCGGACTTCTCCGGGGAGCGCAGTTCCTGGAGGTCGCGGGTGGCGACCCAGCGGCGGCCCGCGTACATCCAGGGCATCGCCATCGCGCCCGCGTAGTAGTGGTCGTCCTCGTACCAGCGGTTGTACGCGTACTCGTGGCCCGGGTGCGGTTCGACCATGGTGATCAGCGCGTGCCCGGGGCGGACTCCGTACGGCCCCACCGCCGCCAGCTCTCCGTACGTCCCACTGTCCATGCCCGTACCCCTTCCCTTGTCCTCCGGGGACTCCTACTCTGACGGGCCGTCAGATAGATGGCCAGAGTCGGGAGGCGCCCGGATGCTGCTCCAGGGAAAGACCGTGGTCGTGTCGGGTGTCGGCGCCGGGCTCGGCCATCGGATCGCCGAGGCGGTGGTACGGGACGGGGGCAACGCGGTGCTGGGCGCGCGCACCGAGGCGAACCTCGCCAAGTCGGCGGCCGAGATCGACCCGGAGGGCGGGCGCACCGCGTACCTCGCCACCGACATCACCGACGAGGCGCGGTGCGAGGCGCTCGCCGCGCTCGCCCTGGCGCGCTTCGGCGCGATCGACGCGGTGGTCCACGTCGCCGCCTGGGACAGCTATTTCGGCGGCCTGGAGGACGCCGACTTCACCACCTGGCAGGGCGTCCTGGACGTCAATCTGCTGGGCACCCTGCGGATGACGCGGGCGTGCCTGCCGGCGCTCAGGGAGCGCGGCGGTTCCGTCGTCCTGATCGGGACGCAGTCGGCGGTGGCCGCCCCCTCGCAGGTCCAGCAGGCGGCGTACGCGGCCTCGAAGGGGGCGCTCACCTCGGCGATGTACTCGATGGCGCGAGAGCTGGGAC
The DNA here is from genome assembly GCF_043078785.1 of Streptomyces sp. NPDC015346. Taxonomy (NCBI): domain Bacteria; kingdom Bacillati; phylum Actinomycetota; class Actinomycetes; order Kitasatosporales; family Streptomycetaceae; genus Streptomyces; species Streptomyces sp. NPDC015346. Next base: position 338,087 of record NZ_JBIBTW010000006.1, read on the forward strand.
CGCGGCGGATCCGGGTCAACAGCGTGCTGCCGGGCTGGATGTGGGGGCCACCGGTCCAGGCGTACGTCCGGTTCACCGCGCACACCGAAGGGGTGACGGAGGCCGAGGTGCTCGGCCGACTCACGGAGCGGGTGGCGCTGCCGGAGTTGGCGACCGACGGGGACGTGGCGGAGGCGGCGGTCTTCCTCGCCTCCGACCGGGCGCGGGCCATCACCGGGCAGTCGCTGCTCGTCAACGCGGGCGAGCTGATGCGGTAGCCGCTGCGGTAACTGCTGCGGACACCACCGGACGCCCGGGCCGTACGGCGAGCGACCCTCCGCCGTACGGCCCTTTTTGACCCCATCTGGATTCATGTCCATGAACTCAGGTCAACAACTCGAACGATTTTACGTTCTCTTGACCCTCCACTCCGTTGTCGCGGCCGTTCAACTCACCACACCATGAACGGCGTTCACAAGGCGGACCGGAACCCCTGGAGGGGGCTCAATGAACAGTCTCGACTGGGCCGTGCTCATCGGCTATTTCGGCGTGATGGTCGCGATCGGCGTCTGGTCCCACAAGCGCGTGGACAACGTCTCCGACTTCTTCACCGCCGGCGGCAAGATGCCGTGGTGGCTCTCCGGCATCTCCCACCACATGTCGGGCTACAGCGCCGTGATGTTCACCGGCTACGCGGGCATCGCCTACACCTACGGCGTCACCTCCTACGTCACCTGGTCCTTCCCCATCGCGATCGGCATCGCCATCGGCGCCAACCTCTTCGCGCCCCGTCTCAACCGGCTGCGCTCGCGCCTGCACGTGGCCTCGCCGCTGGAGTACCTGAAGAACCGCTACAACCTGCCCACCCAGCAGGCCCTCGCCTGGTCCGGGGTGCTGCTGAAGATCGTCGACGTGGGCGCCAAGTGGGCGGCGATCGCCACCTTGCTCTCCGTCTTCACCGGCATCTCCCTCAACCAGGGCATCCTCATCACCGGTGTGATCACCGGCATCTACTGCACCGTCGGCGGCCTCTGGGCCGACGCGCTCACCGAACTCGGCCAGTTCGTCATCCAGTTCTTCGCCGGTATCGCGATGCTCGTCGCCGTCATGGCGAAGCTCGGCGGCTTCAGCGCGCTGTGGACCGTCTGGGACCGCCCCGAGCTGCAGGGACACGCCGAGCCGACGGCCGGCCCCTACACGATGACGTTCCTCCTCGCGTATCTCTTCATCAAGACCTTCGAGTACAGCGGCGGCATGTGGAACCAGGCCCAGCGCTACATGGCCACCCCCAGCGCCCGCGAGGCGACCCGCTCCGGCCGGCTCTCGGCGGTGCTCTGGTTCGTCTGGCCGCTGGTGCTCTTCTTCCCCATGTGGGTCGCGCCGCTCCTCGTCGACCCGAAGAAGCCCGACGCCTCCGACTCGTACGCCCTGATGACCGAACAGCTCCTCCCCCACGGCCTCCTCGGCCTGGTGATCGTCGGCTTCTTCTCCCACACGATGGCCATGTGCTCCTCCGACGCCAACGCCATCGCCGCCGTCTTCACCCGGGACATCGCCCCGGCCCTCTCCAAGGCGGCGCGCTCCTGGTCGCACCGGGCGGGGCTGCTGGCCGCCCGCTGGTCGACCGTCGCCTTCCTCGGCCTGTCGATGGCGATCGCGACGCAGGTCAACTCCCCGACCTTCGGCGACATCATCACCGTCGTCATCAAGTGGGTGGCCGGCCTGATGGGGCCGATCGCGATCCCGTTCATGCTCGGTCTGCTGAGGACCTTCCGTAAGTCCGGGCCGACGGCGGCACTCGTGTCCTGGGCGGCCGGCCTGTTCGCGTTCTGGCTCACGAACTACGGGCTCGACGGCCTCGAGCTCCAGACCCAGATCGTCTCGCCGCTCGCCACCTCCCTCGTCCTGTACGTCCTCATCGGCTTCATCAAGCCGGAGGACACCCCGGAACGGGACGCGGTCCTCGACAAGCTCCACTCGGACGACGGCAGCCCGGCGGCCGTGGCGCCCGAGCGTCAGCCCCTCGGGTAGCGGGCGAGCCAGCCGGGCGACGACTCCGAGGGGCTGTGCAGGGCGGCGCCCTGGGTCATCTCCATCGCGAAGTCGTCGGCGAGCTCCAGGACCGTCGCACGGCCCTCCAGTTCGGCCAGCCAGGCCGGCGGGAGGGCCGTCTCGCCGTGCAGGGCGCCGAGCAGCGCGCCGGTCACCGCCCCCGTCGCCGCCGAAGGACCGTCGTGGTTGACCGCGAGGCGCAGTCCGTGGCAGATGTCCTCGCCGACCAGCGCGCAGTAGACGGCGGCGGCGAGCAGGTTCTCCGCCCGGTCCTCGTCCGCGCCGAGCGCGGTCACCCGGGCCGCGTTCGGCATCCCCTGGCGTACGGCTCCCAGGGCGTGCTGCAGCGCGTCGGTGACGGGCTCGTGGCCGGGGCGCGGGGCGAGCTGGCCGAGCGCCCGCTGCACCGCGCCGTCCACGCTCTCGCCGCGCGCGAGCCCGTGCACGACGACGGCGAGGGCGCCGGCCGCGAGGTACGCGGCCGGGTCGCCGTGGGTCTGCGCCGCGCACTCCACCGCCAGCTGGCACACCAGCTGCGGCTCCCAGCCCACCAGGAGCCCGAAGGGCGCCGAGCGGACCAGGGCGCCGGAGTCGGTCGCGCCGGGGTTCTTGGGCTGGTCCAGGGTGCCGAGGGTCTCGTCGCCGAAGCCGGTCAGGCAGGCCCGGGCCGGGTCGCGGCGGGCGTAGAGCCACTCCTCGCGGGCGAGCCAGCCGTTGTCCTTGCGCCGCTCGTCCGGGCCCCAGTCGCGCTGGGTCGCGGCCCAGCGCAGATGGGCCCGGTGGACGTCGGTGGGCGGGTGCCAGGCCCCGGTGTCACGGCGGACCTGGGCGCGGATGAGCCCGTCGACGGTGAACAGGGTCATCTGCGTGGCGGCGGTGACGGCCCCGCGTCTGCCGTAGGCGGGCACCGGCTCAGTGAGCCCCTCGGGCCCGTGCGCGGCCCGTATCTCCTCCAGGGTGAGCCCGGCGACGCCCGCGCCGAACGCGTCGCCGACGGCGCCGCCGAGGAGACAGCCCCGGACCCGGGCCCGGAAGTCCTGCTGCTCGGCACGGCCCCACACGGCCGCGGCGGTTGTGGTCACGACGTGCCCTCCCCCGGTGACGCAGGTCTGACGCAGGACTGACGCAGGTTTGGTCTGCCGCAGCACTGTAATCGACCGCGTACGTCCGTTCGGGGGTCGGAACGTTATGTGATCGGACGCCCTTCAGGGCCGGGTTTGGCTCGGTCTGGCAGGACCGGGTCGGGCTCAGTCCGGCAGGACCGGCAGCAGCTCCGGGAGGTGCCCGTCGGAGGCCTGCGCCGCCCGGACCCGCTCCTCGGGGACCTCGCCGTACAGCGTCGTGCGGGGGCGGGACGGTCTGCCCGCCGCCTCCGCTATGGCGACGAGATCCCTGACCGAGCGGTACGAGCCGTAGCCGGAGCCCGCCATCCGGGAGATCGTCTCCTCCATCAGGGTGCCGCCGAGATCGTTGGCGCCCGAGCGCAGCATCTCGGCCGCGCCGTCCGCGCCCAGCTTCACCCAGCTGGTCTGGATGTTCGGGATGTACGGGTGGAGGAGGAGCCGGGCCATGGCCGTGACCGCCCGGTTGTCCCGGACCGTCGGGCCGGGGCGGGCGATGCCCGCGAGATAGACCGGGGCGTTGGTGTGGACGAAGGGGAGCGTCACGAACTCGGTGAAACCCTCCGCCCCGGAATCCAGGGCGGTCCGCTGGATACGGGCGAGCGTGCGGAAGTGGCCCAGCCAGTGGCGCGGCTGGTCCACGTGCCCGTACATCATCGTGGACGAGGAGCGGATGCCCAGCTCGTGGGCAGTGGTGATGACCTCGATCCAGGTGGCCGTGGGCAGCTTGCCCTTGGTGAGGACCCAGCGGACCTCGTCGTCGAGGATCTCGGCCGCCGTGCCGGGGATCGAGTCGAGCCCGGCCTCCTTCGCCGCCGTCAGCCACTCCCGGATCGAAAGGCCCGTACGGCTCGCCCCGTTGACCACCTCCATCGGGGAGAAGGCGTGCACGTGCATGCCCGGGACGCGTTCCTTCACGGCCCGCGCGATGTCGAAGTAGGCCGTGCCCGGCAGGTCGGGGTGGATGCCGCCCTGCATGCAGACCTCGACCGCGCCGACCTCCCACGCCTGCTGGGCCCGGTCGGCGACCTGGTCCAGGGAGAGGGTGTACGCGTCGGCGTCGGTGCGGCGCTGGGCGAAGGCGCAGAAGCGGCAGCCGGTGTAGCAGACGTTGGTGAAGTTGATGTTCCGCGTGACGATGTACGTGACGTCCTCGCCGACCACCGACCGGCGGACGTCGTCGGCGATCCGGGTCAGCGCGTCGAGCGCCGGGCCGTCGGCGTGGAGCAGGGCCAGGGCCTGCTCGTCGGTGAGCCGCGTCGGGTCGTCGGCGGCGACGGCGAGGGCCTCGCGGACATCGGTGTCGATGCGCTGGGGCACCATGCCGGGGGCGGCCGCCTCGCGCAGCGCCTCCCAGTCGCCGTACACCTCGTCGAAGTCGTCCCGGCGGTCGTGGGTGCGGCCGGTGGTGTCGATGGTGCGGTGCAGGTCGGTGCGGCCGGTGGCGGTGAACGCCTCGTCCGGCTCCTGCCAGGGCAGCCCGCGCACCGGCGCCTCGGGGTTCGCCAGGCCCGTCTCCGGGTCGGCGAGGGCGCGGACGTGCGGGAGGAGACGCGGGTCGAGCCAGGGCTCGCCGCGGGCGACGAACTCCGGGTAGACGCAGAGGCGTTCGCGCAGCTCGAAGCCGGCCGCGCGGGACTTCTCGGCGAGCGTGTCGATCCGCGGCCAGGGCCGCTCGGGGTTCACATGGTCGATGGTGAGCGGCGAGACGCCGCCCCAGTCGTCGATGCCGGCGCCGATCAGCCGTCCGTACTCCTCGTCGACGAGGTTCGGCGGGGCCTGCAGGCAGGCCGAGGGGCCCATGATGTGCCGGGCGACGGCGATGGTGGCGACGAGGTCGTCGAGGTCCGCGTCCGGCATGCCGCGCATCGCCGTGTCCGGCTTGGCGCGGAAGTTCTGGATGATCAGCTCCTGGATGGAGTGGTAGGCGCGGGAGACCTTGCGCAGCGCGAAGAGCGACTCGGCCCGCTCCTCGTACGTCTCGCCGATGCCGATGAGCAGCCCGCTGGTGAAGGGCACGGAGGAGCGGCCGGCGTCCTCCAGGACCCGCAGCCGGACGGCCGGTTCCTTGTCGGGGGAGCCGTGGTGCGGGCCGCCGGGCTCGGACCACAGCCGGGTGGCCGTCGTCTCCAGCATCATCCCCATGGACGGGGCCACCGGCTTGAGCCGCTGGAAGTCCGTCCAGGACAACACCCCCGGATTGAGGTGCGGCAGCAGCCCGGTCTCCTCCAGGATCCGGATCGCCATCGCCCGCACGTACGCCAGGGTGTCGTCGTATCCGTGCGCGTCCAGCCACTCGCGCGCCTCGGGCCAGCGGTCCTCCGGCTTGTCGCCGAGCGTGATCAGCGCTTCCTTGCAGCCCAGTTCGGCACCCCGGCGGGCGATGTCCAGGACCTCGTCCGGGGACATGAACATCCCGTGACCGGCCCGGCGCAGCTTGCCCGGCACGGTCACGAACGTGCAGTAGTGGCACGTGTCCCGGCAGAGCCGGGTGAGCGGGATGAACACGCTCTTCGAGTACGTGATGACACCGGGCCGCCCGGCCTGCTCCAGACCGGCGTCCCGCACCCGGGCCGCCGACGCCGCCAGGTCCTCCAGGTCGGCCCCGCGCGCCTGGAGCAGCACGGCGGCCTCGGTGACGTCGAGCGCCACGCCGTCCCTGGCTCGCCTGAGGGCACGGCGCATGGCGTTGTCCGTGGGCCGTCCGAGCTGGTGATCCGTCATGCGTCGAGCATACGAGCCGACCGTGACGCGCGGCGGGGCCTGTGGACAACCCGGGATCGCCGGAGATGGCCGGGGATCGCCGGGACCGCCGGGGGTCGCCGGGGTCTCCGGGGCCCAGCGAGAACGCGGCGGTGAGTACGCGTACTCATCCGCACCCGCGCGTCCCTGCATACGATGGCGCCCGGCAGATGACGATCACATTCTCGGGGGAATCTGGTGACGCTCGAAACCCGGTGGCCCGCGCCGCCCTCGCGGCCGACGTACGGGAGCTGACCGACGGTGCCCACCTGGCAGCAACTGCGCGACGTCAAGCTGAACGAGTACACCGACGCGGCCGACGGCTGGGGCAAGGTCAGCGCCCGCTCCAACGCCGACAAGGACCGCGTCGACAACGAGATGCTCGCGAGGATCCGGAAGTCGCAGACGGGAAAGGCGGCCGAGGCGGCCGAGGCCGACCTCGACCAGCTCTCCCGCAACTACCAGTACCTTCACACCGAGTGCGGCCTCGTCCGCACCGCCCTCAACGGCCTCGCCACCGAACTCGCCGCCCCCCAGAAGAAGCTCAAGCAGGCCCTGGAGGACGCCGAGAACCTCAAGTTCACCGTCCACGCGGACGGCTCGGTCGAGTACCCGGCCGGCGGCGAGAACCTCATCGACAAGAAGCCGATCCCCGGCGGCACCGCCAACGGCTCGCAGTTCGGCCTCTTCTCCCCCACCGGCCCGCCGCTGTACCAGGGGCAGGGCAATTCACCGCTCCTGAACCCCCCGGGCCTCTATCCCGGCCTCGGCGGCGGCAACCCGAACCAGGCCAAGGCCCAGGCCGTCGCCAACGCGATCGCCGCGGCCGTCCGGGAGGCCAACGAGATCGACGGCCGCTACTCCGGTGTGCTGCGCCACCTGAAGGCCGACCCGGGCCTCAAGGTCGAGTACAAGGACCTCGCGGACGCGGCGGCGGACACCAAGCGTCTCCAGGACGCGGCCGGCAAGTACGTCGCCGCGAGCGACATCCCCCAGGGCAAGAGCACCGAGGAGAACGCCAAGTGGTGGAACGGACTCACGCAGGAACAGCGTGACGAGTACGCCACGCTGTTCCCGGCGTCGGTCGGCGCGCTCGACGGCATCCCGTCGACGGTGCGCGACGACGCGAACCGGATGGTGTTCGCCGAGTCCAGGGCGAAGTACGAGATCGAGCTGGCGGGGATCCCGCCGGAGCCGAAGCCGAAGCTGGTCTCGTACGGCGCGCGCGGCGGCATGGTGTACAGCCAGGAGTGGCTCGACTGGCACCACAAGTACGAAGGCCGCCAGGCGGACCTCAAGGGCTGGCTGCACGGCATGGACGCGATCGAGAGCCGTCTGGAGCGCCCGGCGGGCAGTGGCATGCCGGAGGCGTACCTGCTGAAGTTCAACGCGGAGAAGGACGACGGCCGGGTCATCCTCGCGAACGGCAACCCGGACACGGCGGACCACACGGCGGTGTACGTACCGGGGACGAAGACGAAGCTGTCGGACATCGAAGGTGACCTGAGCCGCACCGACCGCCTGTGGTCGACGTCCCACGCCCTCGACCCCGAGGCGAAGTTCTCGACCATCACCTGGTTCGACTACAACGCGCCGAACGACATTCCGGCGGCCACGCTCAACAAGTACGGGGAGGAGGGCGCGCCGACGCTGCGGCAGTTCATGAACGGCATGGAGACCGCCCAGGGCGGCCCCGACAAGTCGCACACGACCGTGATGGGCCACAGCTACGGCTCCACCGTCGCCGGCATGGCCACGCAGCAGGGTCAGAGCGCCGGACCGCTCGCGGACGACATCATCGCCGTCGGCAGCCCCGGCATGCAGGTGAAGCACGCGAGCGACCTGGGTGTGGGCAAGGAGCACGTCTGGGCCATGGGCGGCGACGGGGACGACATCCTCGTCCGGCAGGGTGGCAGGCTGGTCGGGCATGGTGAGGGCTTCACGATCCCCACCGACAAGGGGTTCGGAGGCAACATCATGCAGAGCGACGCGAAGGACCACGGGGACTTCTGGGAACCAGGCCGGAACAGCCTCAACAACCAGGCGGCGGTCATCGCCGGCCAATACGACAAGGTACGACTTGACTAAGCGACACACACCGGTCGTGCTCGCCATGCTGGCGTGCGCGCTTCTGACGGGATGCTCGACTGTGGAGAAGAAGACCGCCGAGGTCCGCGACAGCACGCGGATGCAGGAGGGTACGCAGCAGACCTCCAGCCGCCTCCTCGACATGACGGGCCTGAAGGGGAAGGTCACCAAGCCCGCTCCGGGGCCGCTGCCCTGCGAGGGGTACGAGGGCGACGTGATCCAGATGATCCACCCCTGGAGCGTGTACGGCCTGCCCTTCGAGGAGCTGGAGAAGGCGTACGCCGCCATGCGCAGGACGCTTCCCGAGAACGGCTGGAAGATCGTCTCGGACGGCCCGGACACGAGCAATGCGAAGATCCCCACGATCGTCGCCGATTCCCCCGACGGTGAGTACTCGGCCGAGCTGCGGCTGATGGACAACCGGAACGACCCGAAGACGAAGACGAAGGCGATGCTCAACGTCACCGTCGTCTCCCGCTGCTTCCAGGAATCCTGAGTACCCGAGCCCACCCCCCTGAGCCCCCGTACGGATCCCGTCCCCCGGGCCCGCCCGTAGCGTCGGCGCCATGAACGAACCCACCCGCCGCCGTCTGCGTATCGGTCTGTACGTCGTCCTCGGCGTCGTCGCCCTGCCCGTGCTGCTGATTCTCGGGCTGGTCGTCTGGTACGCCGTCGACCGGGCGACCGGCGAGGACTTCCCGGTCGTGCCGCCCGCCGAGATGGCGCGGCGGGCGACGGAACGGTCGCAGGAGATGTACGACGCGGCGGGCGTCGGCCGCCCCCTGCCGGCCGTGCGCAGCGGTGAGCGCGCGGAGGCCGACAACCGGATCTCGGGCAGTGTCTGTTACCCCCGCGGCATCGAGGGCATCGACGACACACCCGAGCCTCGTTCGTACCAACTGCACCACGAGTGGCGGCTCGACGCGGTCGACGAGGCGGAGGGCGCGGCGGCGCTGGGCCGGCTGCACGCGCACCTGAAGGCGACCGGATGGACGGTCACCGACTACGACACGTCGGGCGACCACCGGACACTTCGGGCGCTCAAGGGGGACGACGACCGGGTCTCCTTCACCTGGCGGTCGTACTGGCAGACCCTGGAGGGGTTCACCGGCATGCCCTGCGCCTACGACCCGGCCGGCGGCCGGGGCGAGGAGGCCGTCGAGGGCCTGGAGCCGCCCGCACTGCGCTGAGACTCGGACGCCTCACAGGTACTTCGCGTAGTCGTCCAGGACGCGCAGTACCTCCGTCTCGTCGGCCGGCGGAAGCTGCAGCACGACCTCCTCACACCCCAACTCCTCGTAGTGCGCGAGCTTTCCCGGGTTCGGCTGGACCGCGTACGGCACCACCTGCGGCGCCTCCGGGCCGCGGCCCGCCGCCTCCCACGCCTCGCGCAGCACCGGGACGGTCTCGCTCAGACCCCGCCCGCCGATCGGCATCCAGCCGTCCGCGTACTCCGCGATCTGCGCGAAGAGCTTCGGTCCCGCCGCCCCGCCGACCAGGGTGCGGGGCGCGCCGCCGGCTGGTTTGGGGTACGCCTGGGAGGCACGTACCGAGATCCCGAACCCGCCTTCGTACGCGATGGGTTCGGCCGCCCACAGGGCGCGCATCAGCGCCATCCGATCCCGGACGAGTTCGCGGCGCGTCGCCCACTCCACGCCGTGGTCGGCGGCCTCCTCCCTGTTCCAGCCGAAGCCGACGCCGAGGGTGAAACGGCCGCCCGACAGGTGGTCGAGGGTGGCGATCTGCTTGGCCAGGGCGATCGGGTCGTGCTGGGTGACCAGCGTGATGCCGGTGCCGAGCCCGAGCCGGTCGGTGACGGCGGCGGCCTGGCCGAGCGCCACGAAGGGGTCGAGGGTACGGCCGTACTCGCGGGGCAGTGTGCCGCCCGCCGGGTACGAGGTCGTCCGCTCGACCGGGATGTGGGTGTGTTCGGGCAGGTAGAGCCCGGCGAAGCCGCGCTCCTCCAGCTCGCGCGCGATCCGCACGGGGGAGATGGTCTCGTCGGTCAGGAAGATCGTGGTCGAGATCCGCATAGCGGCACGGTAGGGCGTGGAGCGGGGATTTCCGAGAGGTTCGACGCGTCGGTCAGCCCGCGTACTCGCTGAGGTCGATGGCGTGGACGCGCAGCGGGACGCCGTAGACGGGGTGGTTGAGGTCGCGCTCCGGGACCATGCCGAGCTTGCGCATGACGTTCTCGGAGGCCGTGTTGCTGATGTGCGCGATGCTGACGATCCTGTCCAGGCCGCGGTCCTGCAGCGCGAACTCCAGGGCGGCGTGGGCGGCCTCGGAGGCGTACCCCTGCCCCCAGAACGGCCTCCCGATCCGCCAGCCGATCTCCACGGCGGGCAGGATCTCCGGGAGGAAGTCCGGCACGGAGAGCCCGGCGAAGCCGATCAGCTCGCCGGAGCCGAGGAGCTCGACGGCGAAGAGCCCGAAGCCCTCCTCGTCCCACTCCTCCTCCCAGCGCTCGATGTCCTCGGCGGTCTGCTCCAGATCCCGGACGGAGCCGTCGCCGATCCAGCGCATGACCTCGGGGTCCGCGTTGATCTCGGCCATGGGGACCAGGTCGTCGTCGGTCCAGCGGCGGAGGAGGAGGCGGGGTGTACGGATCTCGGTCATGGCACCATCCTGTCGAACCGGGCGGCCCGACGGTAATCGGGCCCGGATCGGCCCCGGGAAAATCCGCCTGTGCCGCCGTGGCCGTCCTGCTTGGATGATCGCCATGCTGCGACGCCTTGAGGACTACTACGACGCCGTCCCCCGCTCCGCCGCCCGCGCCGAGGCGTTCGGGCCGCTGACCCTGTTCGTACGGGAGGGGGACGGCTGGCCGTACTACGCGCGGCCCGCGCTCGGGCACACCGGGGACGTCTCCGTCGCCGAGGTGGAGCGGGTACGGGCCCGGCAGCGGGAGCTGGGCGTGCCGGAGGCCTTCGAGTGGGTGGCCGAGACGACTCCCGGGCTGCGGGCCGCCGTCGAGGAGAGCGGGCTCGTGGTGCACGAGCACCCGCTGATGGTCCTCGACGGCGAGGGCGAAGGCGACGGCGCGGGAACGGGCGCGGGCGAGCGGGTTCCGGTGCCCGACGGTGTCACCGTACGGATGATCGGCACCGACGACCCCGCGCTGCCCTCGGCCGCCGCCGCCCCGTACGCGGCCTTCGGCGTCGATCCCTCGCCCGCCGCGGCCGCCCAGCTCGCCGCCCGGATCGACGCGGGCCTCACCCGCCTGGCCGCCGCCGTGGACGCGACCGGCACCGCCCTCTGCGCCGGGCAGTACCAGCCGGTCCACCAGCCGGTCGGCGCCGTCGCGGAGGTCGTCGGCGTGGGCACCCTGCCGGCCGCGCGCCGCCGCGGCCTGGGGCTCGCGGTCACCGCCGCCCTGGTCGCCGACGCCCGCGCTCGGGACGTGGAGACGGTCTTCCTCACCGCCACGGACGGCGACGTGGCCCGCCTCTACGGCCGGCTCGGCTTCCGGACGATCGGCACGGCCCTGATCGCCGAACCGGCCTGATCCCCCGATCCGAAAAAAAATTTCTCGGGAACATGTCACACCCTCGTCGCGCGATCCGTCAGTGAGGTGAGGCCGACGGAGAGCGGCCGCCACGACGAACCGCTGAGGAGCGATCACATGCAGCACGAGCTGAAGGCCCGGATGAGCAACCCCGCCACCGTCCTGCCCGAGGCGATGCCCGCCATCCTCGACCTGCTCAAGGTCACCCGGCAGGGCGGCGTCCCGGAGTCCACCCTGGAGCTCGTGCACCTGCGGGCCAGCCAGATCAACAACTGCGGCTTCTGCGTGGACTTCGGGGCGAAGAGCGCGCGGAAGAACGGGGTGAGCGACGAGAAGCTGTTCGCCGTCGCCGCCTGGCGGGAGACGCCGTACTTCACGGACGAGGAGCGTGCCGCGCTCGCCCTGGCCGAGGCCGCGACCCGGCTCGCGGACGCCTCGGACGCCGTGCCGGACGAGATCTGGGACGCGGCCGCCGACCACTACGACGAGAAGCAGCTCGCCTCGATCGTGCTGATGGTCGGCGTCACCAACCTGTTCAACCGGATCAACGTGACGACGAGGCAGCCCGCCGGCGCCTCGTGGTAGCCGGAGACGGCGAGCACGACGAGCACGACGGAAACGGCGAGAGCGACGAAAACGGCGAGGTGGCGGGAACGGGGGTCCCGCCACCTCGCCGGTGACTCAGGGTTCTGCGGTGAATCGGTCGATCAGTGGATCAGTCGGCGACGACCAGCGACGGCGTCTCCTTCGTCAGCACCTCACCGCGGAAGAACGCGGGGCTCCGGCGCTGCATGATCACCATGATCACCACGCCGAGCAGGAGCAGTCCGACGCCGATCACGAAGACCGAGCCGACCCCGAGGACCGAGGAGCCGCTGCCGTAGGCCGGGTCCCACATGTCGTACAGCGTCTTGCCGAAGACGGCGGTGAGCATGAGGCCGCCGACGCCCGGGAGGATTCCCTTGACCATCAGGTTGCCGAAGGAGGACGTGAGCTCCTTGCGGAAGAACCAGACGCAGGCGAAGGCCGTGATCGAGTAGTAGAAGCAGATCATCAGGCCGAGTGCGTAGATCGTGTCGACGAGGACGTTCTCGCTGACCAGGCTCATCACCGCGTAGAAGACACCCGTGGCGATGCCCGCCCACACCGTGGCGCGGCCCGGCGTCTTGAAGCGGGGGTTCACCCGGGCGAAGGCCGGGGGCAGCGCTTCGTACGTGCTCATGGCGAGCGCCGTGCGGGCGACCGGGATGAACGTGGTCTGGAGGCTGGCCGCGGCCGAGGCGAGCACGGCGACGAAGAGCAGGATGCCGAGGCCGGGGCCCATGATCGGACCGGCGAGGACGGCGAAGACGTTGTCGGACGTGTCCGGGTTGCCGAGGCCGGTGCCCTCCTCGCCGATGCCCGCGTACATCTGTACGGCGATGGCGACCAGCAGGTAGGAGGCGACGATGACGACCATGGCGAGGAAGGCGGAGCGGCCGGGGGTGCGGGCGCTGCCGGTGCTCTCCTCGTTGATGGACAGGCAGGCGTCCCAGCCCCAGTAGATGAAGATCGACAGGGAGAGGCCGGCGGTGAAGGCCGAGAAGGACTCGATGCCGAAGGGGTTCAGCCAGGTGAAGGAGAAGTCGATCGATCCGGGGACCTGGTCGGCCTTGGTGATCGCCATGAAGGCGAAGATCGCGATGACCGTGAGCTGAAGGCCGACGAGGGCGTACTGGACCCACTTGGTGGCGGTGATGCCCCGGTAGCTGATCGCGGTGGCGATGCCGATGAAGACCAGCGTGGTGAGGATGTGGACGGCCTTGTTCTCGTCCAGTGCGGCGACGTCCGCGCTACCGGTGACCTCGCCCGCGGTGAGCCAGAAGAAGGAGGTGGCGACACCGGCGAGGTTGGAGAGGACGACGATGGTGGCGACCAGCAGGCCCCAGCCGCACATCCAGCCGATCTTGGATCCGAAGGCCTTCACCGACCAGGTGAAGGAGGTGCCGCAGTCGGGGAGGGCCTTGTTCAGTTCCCGGTACGCGAAGGCGACGAGGAGCATGGGGAGGAAACCGGCGAGGAAGATGGCCGGCATCTGGAGTCCGACCTCACCGACCGTGGGGCCGAGCGTCGAGGTCAGACAGTAGACGGGTGCGACCGTCGATATACCGATGACGGCGCCGCCCATCAGCCCGACGGAGTTTCCGCCGAGGCCCTTGGTGCGCACACCCTGCTTGTCGCCCTGGGCGTTGACGCCCCTTACCGTGTCTCCGGCCTGGGGCCGTGGTTCCACCTGAGTCATGAAGAGGACGTTAAAGGCTGCGGTTTCCACATCCGGAAGATCGAACTCCGCCGCTTCGGCCGATCTCCGCCTTGCATTGAAAGGGTCATGGCGCCCTTGCGGCGTTGATTGAAAGATCGACGACCGGTGACGGCCGACCGATTGATAGGTCCACTCGCGGCCGTCCGATATGCGGGAACCGCAGCCGTGCCCCAAATGTCCGTTTCTAAAATTTCCCGTGCTGTTTTTCGAACCTTCTTCCGCAAGGGATGGGAGTGGATCAACCGGGCATCAACCGGGCCAGACCACCGCCTGCAACTCGCTGTACGCGTGCAGCGCGTACGAGCCCACGTCCCGTCCCACACCGCTCTTCTTGAATCCGCCGAAGGGCGCCTCCATGTTCCGCCCGACGGTGTTCACCCCGACCCCTCCCGCGCGCAGCCGCCCGGCGATGCGGAATGCGCGGGCCACGTCCCCGGACCACACGTAGTCCAGGAGCCCGTAGTCGCTGTCGTTGGCGAGCGCGACACCCTCGTCCTCGTCGTCGAAGGGCACGACCACCACCACCGGGCCGAAGATCTCCTCCCGGACCACCCGCATGTCGTTGCCGCACTCCGCGAGCAGCGTGGGCGCCACGTAGAAGCCCTTCGGGAAGTCCGGGCGCTCCCCTCCCGCGACGACCCGGGCGCCCTCCTTCCTGCCCAGCTCGACGTAGGCCTCCACCCGCTCGCGGTGGGCCGCCGAGATCACCGGGCCGACCACCGTGCCCGGCGCCGCCGGGTCGCCGACCTTCATGTGCGCCAGGAAGCCGGTGAGCTTCTCGACCAGCCGCTCGTAGATCCCGCGCTGGGCGAGGACCCGGGTCGGGGCCGTACAGATCTGCCCGCTGTAGAAGGCGAAGGTGGTGCCGATCCCCATGACGGCGGAGTCCAGGTCGGCGTCGTCGAAGACCAGCGCCGCGCCCTTGCCGCCCAGCTCCATCAGCTGCCGCTTCAGCGCCCGGCCGCACACCGCGCCGATCGCCTGCCCCACCGCCGTGGAGCCGGTGAAGGAGACCATGTCGACGTCCGGGCAGTCGACGGCCGCCTCCCCCACGGCCGGGCTCGCCCCCGTGACGACGTTGACCACCCCGGCCGGGACCCCGGCCTCCTCAAGGGCCCGCGTCATGGCGTAGACGGAGAGCGGATCCTGCGGGGCGGGCTTCACCACGACCGTGTTGCCCATGGCGAGCGCCGGGGCGATCTTGCCCGCCGCGTTGGCCCACGGGTTGTTGTACGAGGTGATGCAGGTGACGACCCCGACCGGGCGGCGCACGGCGACCGCCCCGAAGACCCCAGCCCTGCCCATCGGCCCCGCCTCGTTGATCTGCGGCGGGAGCGGCTGCTCGACCGGCTCCAGGGCGCCGCGCGCGTACCGCCGGAAGCGGGCGGAGCCGACGGCGACCTGCATCCCGCGGGCGGTGGCGGTGGTGGCACCGGTCTCGGCCCGCGCGAGAGCCACGTTCTCCTCGGCGTCGCGCGCCATGAGGTCCGCGGCCCGGTCGAGGATCGCGGCCCGCTCCTCCGGTCGCGTACCGGACCAGGCCCCGAAGGCATCCCGGGCGGCGGCCGCCGCCTCGTGCACCTGGCGCGTGCTCGCCTCCGGCGCGAGGCCGACGACCTCCTCGGTGGCCGGGTCGACCACCTCGTAGTGCCCGCCGTCCGGCTCGACCCACTCGCCGCCGATGAAGAGCCTCTCCGCGCGCGTCACCGGGTGCTCACCGTCCTCGTGTCGCGGCCCGACCGCAGCACCCGGCCGGGTATCGCGCCGGTCACCTCGTCGTCGCGGACCGTCTCCACGCCGTTGACCCGCACGGACACGATGCCGATCGCCCGCGAGTCGAGCCGCGGGCTGTCGCCCGGCAGGTCGTGCACGAGAGTGGCCGGGCCCGCGTCGATCCGCTCGGGGTCGAAGAGGACCAGGTCGGCGTGGTACCCCTCGGCGATCCGGCCGCGGTCCCGCAGGCCGAAGAGCCGGGCGGGGTCGTCGGTCAGCATCTTCACGGCCCGCTCGAGCCCGACGAGCTTCCGTCCGCGCAGACAGTCCCCGAGGAAGCGGGTGGTGTACGGGGCTCCGCACATGCGGTCCAGGTGGGCGCCGGCGTCGGAGCCGCCCAGCATCACGTCCTCGTGCTCCCAGGTCTCGCGGCGCAGCGCCCAGGAGGCGGGGTCGTTGTCGGTGGGCATCGGCCACAGGACGGTCCGCAGCTCGTCGTTGGCGCAGATCTCCACCAGGCACTGGAAGGCGTCCTGGCCGCGCTCGGCGGCGATGTCCTTCACGACGCGGCCGGTCAGTCCCTCGTTCTCGCGGCTGTACGTGTCCCCTATGACGTACCGGCCGAAGTTCGCCAGGCGCCGGAAGACGCCGGCCTCCTTGGAGTCGGCGCGGCGCAGCATCTCGGCCCGTACGGCCGGGTCGCGGAGTTTCGCGATCCGCTCGGGGACGGGGAGCGCGAGGATCTCGCCCCAGCCCGGGATGAGGTTGAGCGCGCAGAAGGTGCCCAGGGACATGTTCATGGGAGTGAGGATCGGCATGGTGAGGGCGACGATCCGGCCGCCGGACTTGCGGGCCCGTTCGGAGGCGACGAGCTGGCGCGGGACGCGTTCGGGGACGGCGGCGTCGATGGTGAGGACGTTCCAGTTGAGCGGGCGCCCGGCGGCGGCCGTCATCTCGACGAAGAGGTCGATCTCGTCGTCCGAGAACTGGTCGAGGCAGCCGGCGAGGATCGCTTCCAGCTGCGTGCCCTCGTGTTCGCCGACCGCCTTCGACAGGGCGATCAGCTCGGCGGGGCCCGCGTGCCGGGAGGCGACGGGGGCACCGTCGCCGTCCGAGTGCGTGGAGGACTGGGTGGTGGAAAGGCCCCAGGCGCCGGCGTCCATGGCGTCGTGGAGCAGGTCCACCATGCGGGCCAGCTGTTCCTCGGTGGGCTGCCCGCCGACCGCGTCCGCGCCCATCACGTACCGGCGCAGGGCGCAGTGGCCGACCATGAAGCCGGCGTTGACGGCGATCCGCCCTTCGAGGGCGTCGAGGTACTCACCGAAGGACGACCAGGACCACTCGACGCCTTCCTCCAGCGCCTTGAGGGCCATGCCCTCGACCTTGGACATCATGCGGCGGGTGTAGTCGGCGTCCTCGGGCCGGTCGGGATGGAGGGGCGCGAGGGTGAAGCCGCAGTTGCCGCCGGCGACGGTGGTGACGCCGTGGTTCATGGAGGGGGTGGCGAAGGGGTCCCAGAAGAGCTGGGCGTCGTAGTGGGTGTGCGGGTCGACGAAGCCGGGGGTGAGGACGAGGCCGGTGGCGTCCTCGGTGGTCCTCGCGACCGCGTCGGGCTCGGCGAGGACGATCCGCCCGTCGCGTATGCCGACATCGGCGACGCGGGCGGGGGCGCCGGTCCCGTCGACGACGGTGGCGCCCTTGATCAGATGGTCGAGCATGGGGTCCCTTTCCTCCGTACGGGATGCTCAGTGCGTGGCGAGGCCCGGGGCCACAACGGGGTGAGGGCCCCGGCCGGGGGCGCGGTAGCCGGCCGCGGCTACGACGTCCCCGGCCGGGGCCGGTGCGGGGCGGCGGTCCGGGAAGACACCGCCCCGGTCAGGAAGACATCGCCCCGGTACGGGAAGACACCGCCCCCGTCAGGAACCCGCCGCCTGGCGGAAGCGGGTGGTGCGGTGGACCGGGTCCGTGTCGATCTTCGGGATCACGTGCTCGCCGATCAGCCTGATCGTGTTCATCGTGTCCTCGTACGAGATCCCGATCGGCAGCCCGAAGGAGAGCTGGTCCGCGCCCGCCTGCTCCCAGCGCTTGCACTGGCGGGTGACCTCCTCCGGGTCGCCGCAGATCATCAGCTCCTCGGCGATGAGGAGTTCGATGATCTCGGCGCTGTACTCCGGGAGCAGCTCGGGCCACTCCGGGACGCCCTCGGGCCGGGGGAAGGTGTCGTGGTAGCGGAAGAGGAGCGACTGGAGGTAGTTGAGTCCGCCGCCGACGGCTATCTCGACCGCCTTCTCGTGGGTCTCGGCGCAGATCGCCGTGGACGTCACCATGACGTTGTCGTTGACGAAGTCGCCGACCGCCCTGGCCTCCTTGATCGCCGTCTTGTACGACTCGACGACCCACTCCATGTCGGAGACCTTCTGCACGCTGAAGCCGAGGACACCGAGCCCCTTCTTGCCCGCCATGGCGTACGAGGACGGCGACCCGGCGGCGTACCACATGGCCGGGTGGGACTTGCCGTACGGCTTGGGCAGGACCTTGCGGGGCGGCAGCGACCAGTGCTTGCCCTGGAAGCCGGCGTACTCGTCCTGGAGCCACATCTTGGGGAACTCGGCGATCGTCTCCTCCCAGATCTCCTTGGTGTGGTTCATGTCGGTGATGCCCGGCATGAACCCGAGGATCTCGTGGGAGCCGGCGCCCCGGCCGGAGCCGAACTCGAAGCGTCCGCCGGAGAGGTGGTCGAGCATGGCGACCTTCTCGGCGACCTTGACCGGGTGGTTCACCGGGGCGAGCGGGTTGAAGATGCCGGAGCCGAGGTGGATCCGCTCGGTGGCGTGGGCGAGGTATCCGAGGTAGACGTCGTTCGCCGAGAGGTGCGAGTACTCCTCCAGGAAGTGGTGCTCGGAGGCCCAGGCGTACTTGAACCCGGAGGCGTCCGCCTGGATGACGTACTCGGTCTCCTCCATCAGAGCCTTGTGCTCGGCCTCGGGATCGGTCTCGGCGCGCTTGCCGACGTATCCCTGTACGAAGATCCCGAATTCCACTGGGGGTTCACCGTCCTCGTTGTTTCTGACGTACCGTCAGATTCTTGATGTGCCCGACTCTCGCACCGCACGACAGGTGCGTCAATACCTGATGAACCGTCAGACGAACCGTCAGAAGAGGCTCACGCCCGCGAGCCAGCCGCCGTCGATGACGAACGGCTGTCCGGTGATGTACGCGGAGTCGTCCCCGGTCAGGAAGAGCGCGAGCGCCGCCACCTCCTCCGGCCTCCCGATCCGGCCCAGCGGCACGAGCCTCTGGTACAGCTCGGCCGTCGCCGCCGGGTCCACCCCCTCCGGGTTGCTCATCGGGGTGTCGATCGCGCCCGGGCAGACGGCGTTCACCCGGATTCCCCTCGCCGCGAGCTCGATGGCCGCGACCCGGGTCAGGCCGAGGACTGCGTGCTTGGTGGCGGCGTAGGCGCCGACGCCCGCCATGCCCGTCAGGCCGGTGTACGAGGCGGTGTTGACGATCGTCCCGCCGCCGGCCGCCTCGATCTCCGGCGCGACCGTCCGTATCCCCAGGAAGCAGCCGACCTGGTTGACCGAGACGATCGCCTGGAACTCCTCCAAGGGGGTGGAGACCAGCTCGTTGAAGCGGAGGATGCCGGCGTTGTTCACCAGCCCGTCGATCCGGCCGAACCGCTCCTTGGCGACGGCGACGGCGCCCGCCCAGTCCGCCTCCTTCGTCACGTCGAGACGGACGTACGCGGCCCGTTCCTCCCCGAGCTCCTTGGCCAGCGCCTCGCCGAGGTCGTCCAGCACGTCCGCGAGGACGACCTTGGCCCCCTCGGCGGCGAAGAGCCGCGCCTCCTGCTCGCCCTGCCCGCGCGCCGCGCCCGTGATGACGACGACGCGCCCGTCCAGCTTGCCCATGTCCGTGTCCCCTTCTCTAGAGGTGGGGGGCGACCTCCGCCGCGAACGCCGCCATCTGGTCGGTGAGTTCGGTACGGCTCCGGGAGCGGAACCGGACCTGGATCTGGTGCACGCCCATCTCCTCGTACGCGCGCAGCGACTCGGCCAGCGCCTCGGGCTTCCCGGTCAGCGTCCGGCGCCCGACGTCCCAGTCGGCCTCGCCGACGTAGAGCGCCTCCGCGATCGCCCCGACGGTGAGCGGACGGGCGATCCCCGCCTCCGCCCGGATCCGGTGCAGCCGGGCGATCTGTGCCGGGAGCCTGTCCCGGGGATCCCCCTGGGGCAGCCAGCCGTCGCCCTTGAGCGCGGCCCTGCGCACGGCGGCGGGTGAGGAGCCGCCGACCCAGACCGGCACCCGCTCCTGGGCGGGCCGGGGCCGCTGACCGAGCCCCTCGAACGCGAAGCGCTCGCCGGCGAACTCCGGATACTCCTCGGGCCCGAGGGCCGCCCGGAGCGCGTCGATCGTCTCGTCGAGGACCGGGCCGCGCGCGTCGAAGTCGGCCCCGACCGCCTCGAACTCCTCCCGTACGTGCCCCGCGCCGACCCCGAGCACCAGACGGCCGCCGGAGAGATGGTCGAGGGTGGCGTACGCCTTGGCCGTGACGAGGGGGTGGCGAAGACCGACGACGGCGACGTGCGACAGGAGCCGGACGCGCTCGGTGACGGCGGCGAGGAAGGAGAGGGTGGCGACCGGGTCGTACCAGACGGTGCTCATCGGCCCGGCGAGGCGGCGCGGGATGGCGACGTGGTCGCAGCAGGCGACGTAGTCGAAGCCGGTCCGGTCGGCGGTCCTGGCGATCTCGACGAGATCGGCGGGGCCCGCGGCGGCCTCCCAGGGCTCGGCGTAGAGGGTGCTCTGGGACTGGACGGGCAGCTGCATCCCGTAGACGACCATGGGGTCCCTCCTCCTTACTACGGACTACGGACTACGGGCTACGGACGCCACAGGCCGTCGGCGGTGAGGCCCAGCAGCTCGATCGCGTTGCCGCGCACGATCCGCTCGACGACATCCGGGGCGAGGTGCCCCATCTGGGCCTCGCCGACCTCGCGGGACTTGGGCCAGGTGGAGTCGGAGTGGGGGTAGTCGGTCTCGTACAGGACGTTGCCGACCCCGATCGCGTCGAGGTTTCTGAGCCCGAAGGCGTCGTCGAAGAAACACCCGTACACATGGCCCGCGAAGAGCTCGGAGGGCGGCCGCAGGACCTTCTCGGCGACGCCGCCCCAGCCGCGGTTCTCCTCCCAGACCACGTCGGCGCGTTCCAGGATGTACGGGATCCAGCCGATCTGGCCTTCGGCGTACATGATCTTCAGGTTCGGGAAGCGCTCGAACTTGCCGCTCATGAGCCAGTCGACCATCGAGAAGCAGCAGTTGGCGAAGGTGATGGTGGAGCCGACCGCGGGCGGGGCGTCGGCGGAGGTGGAGGGCATCCGGCTGGAGGATCCGATGTGCATCGCGATCACGGTGCCGGTCTCGTCACAGGCCCGCAGGAAGGGGTCCCAGTGGTCGGTGTGGATCGAGGGGAGCCCGAGGTGCGGCGGGATCTCGGAGAAGGCGACGGCGCGCACCCCCCGGTCGGCGTTGCGGCGGACCTCGGCGGCGGCCAGCTCCGCGTCCCACAGCGGAATCAGGGTGAGCGGTATGAGCCGGCCGCGCGCCTCGGGCCCGCACCACTCCTCCACCATCCAGTCGTTGTAGGCGCGGATCCCGAGAAGCCCCAGCTCGCGGTCGCTCGCCTCGGTGAAGGTCTGACCGCAGAAGCGGGGAAAGGTGGGGAAGCAGAGCGCGGACTGGACGTGGTTGACGTCCATGTCGGCGAGACGGTCGGGGACGGAGTACGAGCCGGGCCGCATCTGCTCGTAGGTGATGACCTCGAGCTTGATCTCGTCCCTGTCGTAGCCGACGGCGGTGTCGAGCCGGGTGAGCGGCCGGTGCAGGTCCTCGTAGACCCACCAGTCGCCGATCGGCCCGTCGTCCCCCTTGGCCCCCATGACGGGCGCGAACTTCCCTCCCAGGAAGGTCATTTCCTTCAGGGGGGCGCGGACGATCCGGGGGCCGGTGTCCCGGTAGCGGGACGGGAGCCGGTCCCGCCAGACGTGCGGGGGCTCCACGGTGTGGTCGTCCACCGAGATGATCTTCGGGAAGGTCTCCATGCGTTTCACCGTAGCGCCGATCTGACGACCCGTCAGCTAGCTGGCGTCCGGAACCTGTGGCAGACCTTGTGCAGACAGTGACCCGATGCTGACGCGCCCCCTCCGGACAAGGCAGACTGTCTTGGGCGAAACCAGCGGTACGGCAGGGGGAGCTATGGACCGTGAGAACGGCCCGCGAGTTCCGGGGCAGCGAGCCCCGTCGACAGGTCCCGGCGATGGCGGTCAGGACCTGCGCTTCGGTGTGCTCGGCCCGGTGCGCGCCTGGCGCGGCGGCGAAGCCCTGCCGTCCGGGTCGCCGCAGCAGCGGGCGCTGCTCGCCGCGCTCCTGCTGCGTGACGGGCGCACGGCGACCGCCTCCGAGCTGATCGACGCCATCTGGGGCGAGGAGCCGCCCTCGCAGGCGCTCGCGGCGGTACGGACCTACGCCTCGCGGCTGCGCAAGATCCTGCCGTCCGGGGTCCTGGTCAGCGAGTCCGGCGGCTATGCCATCCGGCCCCGCCGGGACGCCCTGGACCTGGCCGTCGCCCAGGAGCTGGCCGCCGAGGCCGAGAAGCTGCGGGCGGGCGGGGACCGCCGCGGGGCCCGGGCGCGGATCAACAAGGCGCTCGGGCTGTGGGACGGCGAGGCGCTGGCGTCCGTACCGGGGCCGTACGCCGAGACGCAGCGGACCCGCCTGGAGGAGTGGCGGCTCCAGCTGGTCGAGACGCGGCTCGACATGGACCTGGAGGCCGGCGCGCACGCGGAGGCCGTCTCGGAGCTGACGGCGCTGACCGCGGCCCACCCCCTGCGCGAACGCCTCCGGGAACTGCTGATGCTCGCCCTGTACCGGTCCGGACGGCAGGCGGAGGCGCTCGCCGTGTACGCGGACACGCGCCGGCTCCTCGCCGACGAGCTGGGTGTCGACCCGAACCCGGAACTGTCCCGGCTCCAGCAGCGGATCCTGCGGGCGGACGCCGAACTGGCCCGCCCGGTCGAGGAGTCGGCGCCCGCACCCGCCGTCTCCCGCCCGGCCCAACTCCCGGCCACCGTTCCCGACTTCACCGGCCGGGCCGCGTTCGTACGGGAGCTGGGCGACCGGCTCGTCACCGCCGAGGGTTCCGTGATGGCCGTCTCGGCGCTGGCGGGCATCGGCGGCGTCGGCAAGACGACGCTGGCCGTGCACGTGGCCCACGAGGCCCGGCCGCACTTCCCGGACGGGCAGCTGTACGTCGACCTCCAGGGCGCGGGCTCCCGGGCGGCGGCGCCGGAGACGGTCCTCGGCGCGTTCCTGCGCGCCCTGGGCACCCCGGACTCGGCGATCCCCGACTCGCTGGACGAGCGGGCCGCGCTGTACCGCTCGACGCTCGACGGCCGCCGGATCCTGGTGCTCCTGGACAACGCCCGGGACGCGGCCCAGATCCGTCCGCTGCTGCCGGGCACGGCCGGCTGCGCGGCCCTGGTGACCAGCCGGATCCGGATGGTGGACCTGGCGGGCGCGCACCTGGTGGACCTGGACGTGATGTCCCCGGAGGAGGCGCTGCAGCTCTTCACCCGCATCGTGGGCGTGGAGCGGGTCTCGGCCGAGCGGGAGGCGGCCCTGGACGTGGTCGCCGCGTGCGGGTTCCTGCCGCTCGCGATCCGTATCGCCGCGTCCCGGCTTGCGGCCCGTCGCACCTGGACGGTCGCGGTCCTGGCGGCGAAGCTCGCCGACGAGCGCCGCCGCCTGGACGAGCTCCAAGCGGGCGACCTGGCGGTCAAGGCCACCTTCGAACTCGGCTACGGCCAGCTGGAGCCGGCCCAGGCCCGCGCCTTCCGCCTCCTGGGACTCGCGGACGGCCCGGACATCTCACTGCCGGCGGCGGCGGCCGTCCTCGACCTGCCACTCCACGACACCGAGGACCTGCTCGAAGCCCTCGTCGACACCTCCCTCCTGGAATCCGCGGCCCCGGGCCGCTACCGCTACCACGACCTGGTCCGCCTCTACGCGCGTGCGTGCGCGGACCGCGACGAACAGCCGCCGTCGGAGCGGGAGCGGGCGCTGTCCCGGCTGCTCGACTTCTACCTGTCGACGGCGGCAAGGGTGTACGCGATCGAAAGGCCGGGCGACCGGACCGTCGCCCATCTGGAGGCCACGCACCACGCCGGGCTGGAGTTCACGGACCACGCCGAAGCCCTCGACTGGCTCCACGCGGAGGCGGACTGCGTACTGGCCTGCGTCCAGCAGTCCCTTGCCCGGCCGTGCCTGCGCCGGGCCGTCGACCTCCTGATGGCGACGAAAGACCTCGCCGAGTCGGGCATCAACGCCCTCCGGTACGAAATGGCGGCCGTGGCCGCACGGGACGCGGCCCGCGCGTTCGGCGACGCCCGCTCGGAGGGCCGCGCACGCACCACGCTGACGCAGGTGTACAGCACCGCCGGTCGCTTCGAGGAGGCCGATGAGGAGGCCCGCCGCGCCGCGGAGCTCGGCCGCGCTTCCGGGGATCCGTGGACCCGCGCGAACGCACCCAACGAGCGGGGGATCCTCGCCCTGTACGAGAACCGTCACGTGGACGCCGAGGCCCACCTCTCGCAGGCACTGGACGCCTTCCGCGCCGACGCGAACAAGCCCGGGGAGGCGAGCGCGCTGTGCAACCTGTCGCGCGTGCACCTGGCCACGGGACGGGTCGCGAGCGCCGTGGAACTCGCCAAGCAGGGCATCGCCATCTACGAGGACGCCGACAGCGGCCTCGCCCTGCGTCTCGCCAACGGCAAGTACGCCCTTGGGCTCGCCCTGACCGCGTCCGGGCAGACCACCCAGGCCCGTGCGGTCCTCACGGAGGCGCTCACCGCCTTCCAGGAGAGCCGGCAGCAGTTGTGGCACGGGATGACCCTGTTCCGGCTCGCCGAGGTACACATCGCCGACCGGCGGCACGCCGCCGCCGCGGCCAACGCCGAGCAGGCGCTGTCCGTGCTGCACGGCATCGGCGGGGAGTGGCGGCGCGCCAACGTCCTGACGGTTCTGGGTCGCGGGCTCGCCGCGCTGGGGCAGACCGACCGTGCGCGGGTGTGCTGGAGCGAGGCGCTCGCGTCGTTCGAGAGCCTCGGCTCACCCGAGGCGGACCACGTCAGGATGCTGCTCCACCCGGCGGCGGTTGCCTGACCCGGACTGGGCGTTCATCAATCGTTTATCGCCGTACGGCATTCTCGTACGTGTCGATCCGCCGCGTCGGGGGGCAGACGGATCGCCACGAGGCCTCACCGTTAAGGTGATCGGCCCTGAACGTCCGCCCGGCTGTCCACGGGGGAATTGCCGGGCGGACGTCTCAGTCCCACTGTGCCCAATGAATTCAGGAGCTGACTCCATGGCCGACAACCTCAAGCCCGCCGACTCCCACGCCACGGGCGAGGACATCACCACCCTGGACTCACACGCCACCGGCGAGCCGATCAAGCCGCTCGACTCCCACGCGACCGGCGGCGACATCACCACCCTCGACTCGCATGCCACGAGCGAGCCGATCAAGCCGCTCGACTCCCACGCGACGAGCGAGCCGATCAAGTAACGAGCCGAGCCGGCCCACGGGGACACGGGGGACACGGGGCCGGCTCATACGGGGGGACGGCTGCGGCGGCGACTTCGGGGGAGCCGCCGCAGCCTGAACGTCCGGCGCGGGCGCGGGAGCACGGGGGACGCCCGACGGGTCTCGGGGGATCCGGCGGGCAGGGCACGGCGCGCAGCGATCGGACGCAAGACGGAGAGGCCGGGTTGAGCTGCCCGGCCTCTCCGTCTTATGGAGCGAGGAAGATACAAGCCAAACGCGGCGGCCGCCGCGGCCGGCACCGCGACCCCGACCCTGGCGGACCAGCACGCCACCTGACAGTCGGCATCGTGAGGCGCCTGGACCACACTCCGGTCCAGGCGCCTCACGCATGCTCCCCCGGTGGATCCTTTCGCGTGATCCGCTCGGAGCAGCCACACCACGTACGCCGGGATTGCTCTTACGAGGCGTCAAGGTCGATCACGAAGTCGACAACCGTCGTATCGCCTCGCCGCACGATCGGATGCGCCACCTCCACCACGCGCCCCGAATCGGCAATGTGCCGCCGCGTGTAGCGCAGCACCGGCACACCGGATCCGATGCGCAGCGCAGCCGCCTCCTCCTCGCTCGGCATCCCGCACGTGAAGGACTCGGTGACCCGGGCGACCGTGATCCCGAGACTGGCCAGTTGGGCCCGGGTCCCGCCCGGCCACGGCTCGTGGATGGGGTCGGCGACCGGGGTTCCGGCAACGTCACTCCACCGCACGTAACTGACGCTTGTCTGCGTCGGCACCTCGTTGTCGTAGAAGACAAAGTGCCGCGCGAGCAGCCGCTCACCCGTCTCGCACTCGAACAACGCCGCAAGTTCCGTGTCCGCCTGAACCTTCTCGAAGCGCTTGTCGAGGCGGTACTCGGACCAGCCGATCCCCTGATCCCGCGTGAACGGCGTGGACTTCGCCCCCGGAGCGGCGCGATAGCGATCCGCCGCCATCCGATGGATCGGCGGGCGCGGGCGCACTCGGGTACCGGCGCGTGCGCGGCTTTCGATCACGCCCTCGTTGCGCAGCAGGCCCAACGCGTTCCGGACGGTGACCTCCGAGACGCCGTACTCCTCGCACAGCGCAGGGAGGATGGGCAACCGTTCGCCGGGCCCGAACTCTCCGGAGGAGATACGACGCCGCAGGTCAGCGGCGATCCGCTGATACTCGGGCTGTGCCACGCCACACCACCGTTCCGAACAGGAATCCTTGACCACCCGACTGAGCCCTACCCGCGCTCGACGCCGAACTCGTAGGCAACCTCCCAACGCACATCGGGTACGACGATGTCCGCCGTCTCCACAGGTCGCCCCCCGCCGTCGTAGTACGTGCGCTCGATCAGCAGCACCAGGTCACCAAGGCTGATGCCGAGCAGGTTCGCCTGTTCCTGTGTGGCGCGAGCAGGGCGCGGAATCTCAACCGCCGTTTCCACCCGTACGCCGATGGAGCGCATACGCTCCACGACACCCATACCGGCGAGCGGTCCCATCTCCGGGAGGACGATCGGCGTGTCTCCGGTGATCGCCATTGGTTCCCACGACTGGGACAGCTGTACCGGCTGACCGTCCGCCAGAAACTCGTATCGCGTAACGACACACAGCTCGCCGAGCTCGATGGCCAACCGCTCCGCGATCTCCGACGGGGCAGGCGTGCGGGCCTCGCTGCGGGCTTCCCAGGTACCGGTGCGGCCGTTCTCACGCATGTCCGCCCGGAAGGGCGAGCCACCGCGGCGCTCACGATGGCGCGAGCGGACCATCCGGCGACGATCCCGGGGCTTCCGCACGTACGTACCGGATCCGGCACGCCCCTCCAGGAGCCCCTCCGCAATCAGCCGGTCCATGGCGCGCTGAGTGACGTTCCGTCCGACGCCGTACTCCTCGGCCAACCGTGCGCGAGAGGGCAGACGCTCGCCAACCACCCACTCACCAGCGGCGATTCGCGCACGCAGCGCGTCTGCGACATCGAGGTAGGGCGCCTCACGGGGCATGGTCGACTCTCCGTTCACCCCAGCTCCGGGGCAGGCAGTGCAAGGTTCGGACAGCTCGGGATTGACAAGCTACTGCATTAGGTGAAATCTACTGGAGTAGCACTTCGCTCCGTAGGCAGCCCATCACAGGGGGTCCTGTGCCCACGCCCAAAGCACTTGCCATCGCGCTCGCGGCACGCCTGAAGGTCATCACCCATCACGAACCGCTTGTGTCGGAGGTTCCCGGACTCATTCGCGTCAGCGTGCCGCTGTCGGAGCAGCTCTCGGAGACTCAACGCCTGACCCTGCTGCTTGCCCTCGCGGACGGCGACCGCTTCGGCCATGACCTCACGCTCGAAGGCCCGGCCGTCTGGGCGGAGATCCATACCAGCAACTCGCCTCACGGCAGGAGTGAATGAGATGCGTACGTTCGTCGCTCAGCTCTGCGCCCGAGCCCGTTCGCTCCTGACCCCCACCGGCCGCCACCGGGTCGGCCCGATCGGTCCGGAGCCACCTCAACCGCAAGCCCGCCTCCGCCCCGCCCCGACCGTCCGCGCCTGGTACGCGCCCATCGACGGCGCAACCACCGCCCTCGTACGCCCATACCTCCATGCGTACGAGCGGGAGGAAGCAGTCCGGCTACAGCGCCGAGTCACCCTGCTCGCCGCCGTCTACGGCTTCGACCTGGACACCCGCGTCATTCATCCCCTGGAGACCACATGAACCCGATCCGCTCCCCGCGGCTGCTCCCCTGGAGCGGCCCGGACGGCAAGCCCTGCTACCTCATCGGCGACGGCACCGGCCGGCTCTCCCGCCTCGCCGATCAGATCGAAACCGTCCAGATCGGCCTCGCCCGCCAGGTCCTGGAGCGCGCCCACGGCACCTTGAGCGATCCGGCAGCCAATGCGGACGAGCTGCACACACTGGCCAGGCACCTCACCGACGCCCTGCGGGACGCGCTTCTGATCGCCGAGTGCCGTGCCGTCCCTCACGGCCCCGTGCCATCATGACGGTGACACGGGAGGCAGGCATGACGGTCGATATGGACATGCTGCGGGCCACGGTCGAGAAGCTCTCCGGCCAGCTTGACGGCTACAAGATCGAGATCCTGGAGGGCAGCATCGTGATGAGCCCCGTGCGCCCGTTCCACGGGGACACGATCTTCGAACTGCGCGTCATGCTGCGGGACCAGATCGGACCTGACTGGGCGCTCGTCGAGGACGTCAAGAACGACATGGACGAGACGATCTCGGAGCCCGCCCCGGACCTGGCCGTCATTCCGGCCGTCGAGCGCGCCAAAAACCTTTCGAAGTACCCGCACGAACTGACCGAGCTGGCGATCGAGGTCGTCTCGCCCGGCAGCATCCGCAACGACTACGTGACCAAGGTCGAGGTGTACGCCAAGGCCGCCATCCCCGTGTACCTGATCTTCGACCCGTACAAGGCGACGGCCACGTTCCTGTGGGAACCCTCAGCCGGCGCGTACGCCCAGAAGCGCACGGTCCCGTACGGCGAGGTCGCCACGCTCGCCACGCCCCTCGGCGAGTTGGTGATCGACACGGGCCGTCTCCCGATCGACCCCACGGCCCCGGCGAAGTAGCCGTCACACGCGGAACACGGCATCGTGCTGCTGCGGCTCAGCGCGCGTACGAGCCGAGCCCCACCAGGCAGTACACGTACTCGTTGATCGTCGCGCCGTTGATCGTGTAGCGGTAGGAGAAGGCGTACTGCGTCTTCGGATTGGACCGGCAGCGGTCGAGGTCCGAGGTCAGCGGGATCGTCTGGATCACGCGGTAGTGGGCGTCCGACGCCGAGCAGGAGACCTCTTCGACGTCGTTGACGCGCTGCGCGGTCGTCGAGTCCGGCAGCGTTCCGTTGAGGCAGGTGCCCGCCGTGTACGGATCGGGCGGCGGCTCCGTCGTCGGGGCGGCGGTGGTCGGGGTGTCGAACGGGTCGTCGTACGACGAGCTCGGCGTGGCGGTCGGCGACGAGGTGACGGTGGGAGTGGTGGCGGCGCTGCCGCTGTCGTCGTCGCTGTCGTTCGTGAGGACGAGGGCGGCTATCACGGCGCCGACGACTCCGAGCGTCACCAGGCAGCCCAGACCACCGGACTTCCGCGCCGCCGGAGGCGGGTTCTGCCCGGTGACCCGGACCCGCAGGAGCACTTCGCCGTCGCCCAGGCGGGCCCGGACGAGGTCGCCGTCCCTGCTCGGCGGGATGCGGATGTGGGCGGGGCCGGTCGGCAGGGTGACGGTCAACACCACGCCTGTCGCGGCCTGTTGCGGGGTGAGGGATATGAGGACTTCTTGCGACGACACCGGCTTCCTCCAGGAGGTGAGCGTGCGACGGACGCAGACTGTCTGGCCCCCACGGAGCGGCCTTGCCGAGGGCTACGCCTCATGACGCCAGGACGGGGCCACTTGGTTGCGGCCCCGCCCCTCCTTCCCGCGTCCCCCGGTCAGACGGCCTGGACCCGCACCGCCGGTGCGCACAGCTGACGCATGTCGTCCTCGTCCGAGGTGAAGACGGTGACGCGGCCCCGCTGGCGCCCCGCGATCACGGCGAGCGCCGCGTCGATGGCGTACTTGTGGCCGTGCAGGCCGGCGCCCTTCAGGAGGGTGATGGCCGCTTCCGCGACGTCCTGGGTGACCGGCTCCACCACGATGCGGGAAAGGGTCCACCTCCAGGCGGCATACGGGATCTTGTCGTGGTACGCCTCGACCAAGGTCATGGAGCTGGTCACGACGCGGATGCCCAACTGATGGGCCTGCACGACACGGCGGGCCATCGCCCGGTCGCGCTGCGCGGCCCGCGAGAGGCCCTCACTGTCCAGTACGTAGCAGGTCTCGCTCACGCGGCGTCAGCCCTCCGCTCCGCAGCAGCCTCGGCTTCCGCTCGCTCCCGCTCTTCGCGCTCCTCGTGCCAGCGCTCGATCTCACGGCGCTCCGCCTCGGCCGCCGCGAGCTCCTCCTCGGTGAGCGGGCCTCCCGGCTCCAGCATCCATTCGGCGAGCTCCCCCAGCCGGTCCTGCTCCCGCTGTCGCCGTATGGCATGCGTGACGTACGCGCTGAAGCCGCCCGGGCCGACCTCCTTGCGGATCTCCTCCGCCAGCTCCTCCGGCAGGGTGACCGTGTACTTCTTCGTTGCCATACCCACGACCATACCGATGGCGGAAGTGGCCCGCATCACCCCGAAGGGTGACCTCACCCCACCCCGCCCCGCAGCACCCCCTTCACCACCTTCCCGCTCGCGTTCCGCGGCAGCTCCGTCACGAACTCGACCTCCCTCGGGACCTTGTAGTTCGCCATCTCCCTCCGCGCCCACGCGATCAGGTCGTCGCCCGTCACCCGCGCCCCCGGCCGGCGCACCGCGAAGGCCTTTCCCACCTCGCCCAGCCTCGGGTCCGGGATGCCGATGACCGCCACGTCGGCTATGTCGGGGTGGAGGCCCAGGAGTTGCTCGATCTCCGCGGGGTAGGCGTTGAAGCCGCCGACGATGAACATGTCCTTGATCCGGTCCGTGATCCGCAGGTTGCCGTCCGCGTCCAGGACGCCCACGTCGCCCGTGTGGAGCCAGCCGTCCGGGTCGATCGCCTCGGCGGTGGCCGCCTCGTCCTCGAAGTAGCCGCGCATCACGTGGTGGCCCCGGACCAGGACCTCGCCCGCGTCCGAGAGGCGGAGTTCCGTGTCGGGGATCGGGCGGCCCGAGGTGGTCGCGACGACCTCCGCCGGGTCGCCGCGGCGGCACATGGTGACGATGCCGCTCGCCTCGGAGAGGCCGTACGCCGTGAGGACCGTGCCGACGCCGAGCTCGCCGCGCAGCCGCTCCACCAGCCGGAGCGGGACGACCGCCGCCCCGGTCACCACGAGGCGGAGTGCGGAGAGGTCGTACGAGGAGCGGGCGGGGTGGTCGAGGAGCGACTGGTGGAGGGTCGGCGGGCCAGGGAGGACCGAGACGCGTTCGGCGGCGACGTTCGCGAGGACGGTCTCCACGTTGAAGACGGGCTGCGGGATCATCACCGCGCCCCGCATCAGGCAGGCGATGATCCCGGCCTTGTAGCCGAAGGTGTGGAAGAACGGGTTCACGATGAGGTAGCGGTCGCCCTCCCGCAGCCCCGCGAGGTCGCTCCACACCTCGTAGCAGCGCAGGGTCTGGGCGTGGGTGATCACCGCCCCCTTGGGCCGGCCCGTCGTGCCGGAGGTGTAGATGATGTCCGAGGGGGAGTCGGGGGCGATCGCGCCGGCCCGCCGCCGTACCTCCGCCGACGTCACCTCGTCGCCCTCCGCCAGGAAGGACTTCCAGGTCGTCCACTCCTCCGGCGCGGCGTCGCCGAGCACCACCACCCGTTCCAGGTGCGGGAGTTCGACCCCGGAGCGGCGCAGGGAGGCGACGTACGAGGTGCCGAGGAACGTGCCCGTCACGAAGAGCAGCCTGGCCCGGCAGCGCCGCAGGACGTAGGCCGCCTCCGTGCCCTTGAAGCGGGTGTTCAGGGGGACGAGGACCGCCCCGGCCGTCACCGCGCCGAGCGCCGAGGCGATCCAGTCCAGGGTGTTCGGCGCCCAGATCGCGACCCGGTCGCCCGGCCGGACCCCGGACGCCATGCACGCCGCCGCCGCGCGTTCGACGCGCTCGCCCAACTCCTCGTACGAGACGCGGGTACGGCCCTCGACGACGGCCTCAGCGCTCCCGTACCGTTCGGCCGCCGCCCGTACAAGCCCCGGGATCGAGCCCCACTCCAGGTCGCCGCGCGTCATCTCCACCACTCCCCTTAGCTGACTGTTCGTCAGATTAGCTGTAGCCTGACGCGCTGTCAGCAGCTCGCAGCGAGCTTGCGATCGGGGAGGTTGCAGTGCTCAAGGACGCCACCGCCATCGTCGGAATCGGGCAGACGCCGTTCGCCAAACAGCTCCCCGAGTCCGAGAAGACCCTCGCCTGCCGGGCGATCCTCGCCGCCCTCGACGACGCCGGCATCGCACCCGACGAGGTCGACGCCTTCGCCTCGTACACGATGGAGGAGACCGACGAGGTCGAGATAGCCAAGGCCATCGGCGCGGGCGACGTCACCTTCTTCAGCAAGGTCGGCTTCGGCGGCGGCGGCTCGTGCGCGACCGTCGGCCATCTCGCCGCCGCCGTCGCCACCGGACAGGCGAGCGTCGGCGTCGCGTGGAGGTCGCGGAAGCGGGGCTCCGGGCCGCGCCCCTGGAAGAACACCCAGGTCCAGCTCCCCACCCCCGGACAGTGGACCCGGCCCTTCGGCCTCCTGCGGCCCGCCGACGAGATCGGCATGCTCGCCCGCCGCTACATGCACGAGTACGGCGCCACCCGCGACCACCTCTTCAACGTCGCCCTCGCCTGCCGCAACCGCGCCAACCAGAACCCGGCGGCGATGATGTACGAGCGGCCGCTGACCCGCGAGATGTACATGACCGCCCGCTGGATCAGCGAACCCCTCTGCCTCTTCGACAACTGCCTGGAGACGGACGGGGCGCTCGCCTGCGTCGTCGTGAGCGCCGAGCGGGCGCGGGACTGCAGGCAAAGGCCCGTGTACGTCCACTCCACCGCGCAGGGCCTGCCCGCCCAGCACCACGGAATGGTCAACTACTGGAACGACGACCCCCTCAGCGGGCCCGCCTGGACCGCCGCCCGACAGCTCTGGAAACAGGCCGACTTCGGGCCTGGCGACGTCGACGTCGCCCAGATCTACGACGCGTTCACCCCGCTCATCCCGCTCTCCCTGGAGGGCTACGGCTTCTGCGGACGGGGAGAGGGGGCCGCGTTCACCGAGGGCGGCGCCCTGGAGATCGGCGGACGGCTGCCCCTCAACACCGGCGGCGGCGGACTCTCCGAGGCCTACGTCCACGGCTTCAACCTCATCACCGAGGGCGTGAAGCAGCTCCGCGGCACCTCCACCGCCCAGGTGCCCGACGCCGCCACCTGCCTGGTCACGGCCGGCGAAGGCGTCCCCACATCGGCCGTTCTGCTGAGGAGTTGAGATGCTGACACCCGTGGTCGACGAGGACGGCGCGCCCTTCTGGGAGTACGCCGCCCGGGGCGAACTCCGCGTCCAGGCCTGCGCCGCCTGCGGGGAGCTCCGCTTCCCGCCCCGGCCCTGCTGCCCGCACTGCCGGTCCTTCGACAGCGAGTGGCGCCGGATGTCCGGCCGCGGCCGGATCTGGTCGTACGTCGTGCCCCATCCGCCGCTCCTGCCCGACTACGCCGCCCACGCCCCGTACAACGCCGTCCTCGTCGAACTCGCCGACGCTCCCCGCATCCGTCTCGTCGGCAACGTGGTCGCCTCCCCCGACGCGCCGCTCGACTCGGTCGACCCGGCACGGCTGCGGATCGGCGCCGCGGTGAAGGTCGCGTTCACCGAGATCGACGGCGTCACCGTGCCGCGCTGGCTGCTGGAGCGCGGATGAGCGTCCGGGTGGAGCGGGACAAGGAGTCCGGCGTCGCCGTCGTCACCCTCGACCGGGCCGCGAAACACAACGCGATCACCCTGGAGATGGCCGAGCGACTGACGGCTGCATGGCGGGGGTTGCGGTACGAGGACGAGATACGGGCCGTCGTCGTCACCGGCGCCGGGCAGCGGGCCTTCTGCACCGGCATCGACCGCGCCGCCGCCGGCGAGGCCCCCCAGCCCTCCTCCCCGTACACGATCGACGATCCACTGCTCGCCATCGGCCCCAAGGCGAACGACCTGTGGAAACCGGTCGTCGCCGCCGTGGAGGGCATGGCCTGCGGCGGGGCGTTCTACCTGCTCGGGGAGGCGGAGTTCCTCGTCGCGGGCGAGGGCGCCACCTTCTTCGACCCGCACACCACCTACGGCATGGTCAGCGCCTTCGAGACCGTCCACATGGCGCAGCGGATGCCGTTCGGGGAGGTCGCGCGGATGGCTCTGATGGGGACGGCCGAGCGGATCTCGGCCCGGCGGGCGTACGAGACGGGGCTCGTGTCCGAGCTGACGGCGACCGGCGGGGCGCTGGACGCCGCACGCCGGGCGGCCGCCGTCATCGCCACGTACCCGACGGAGGCGGTCCAGGGCACCGTCCGCGCCCTC
Organism: Streptomyces sp. NPDC015346; assembly: GCF_043078785.1. Taxonomy (NCBI): domain Bacteria; kingdom Bacillati; phylum Actinomycetota; class Actinomycetes; order Kitasatosporales; family Streptomycetaceae; genus Streptomyces; species Streptomyces sp. NPDC015346. The sequence continues at coordinate 372,257 of NZ_JBIBTW010000006.1, forward strand.
TGGTCGGCCAAGGAGGTCGCCCGCGCCCAGGCCCTCGCCCACGCACCCCACCTCGTCGCACTCGGGAACCTGCCGGCCGAGCGGCAGGCGGAGCTGTTCACCCGGAGGGAGAACGGATCCCGCGAATCCGGTGGGTCCGGTGGCTTCCGGCTGCGGTGAGGCGGCCGCGGTCTGTTCGAGCTCTACCGCGCGCGTACCTCGTCGACCGAGCAGTTCTTCACCTTGGCGACGGCCTTCGGGGTCTTCATCGCGACCTCGAAGGTCTTCGTCTCGCCCGGCTCGACGGTGACCACCTTCTGCGCGGAGTCGACCTTGGACCCCGCGGAGCCCTCGAACTCCACGGTGACCTCGAAGGTCTCGGTGAAGGTCTCCCGTGAGGTGATCCGCAGGGTGGCGGTGGTGTCCGCCTTACGGGCGGGCCTGCCCTTGCGCTTCTTCCGCGCGGGCTCGACACAGTCGACGACCACCACGTCCACGGTCGAGGTGGCGGACGCGGTGGGGGTGGGGGTGGGGGTGGGTGAGGCCGTGTAGGTGCTGCCGCTGTTCGCGCCGTCGTAGTCGCCGTAGTCGTCGTTCTTCTTCTCGGAGCTGGAGCAGCCGCCGCCGCTGTCACCGCCGCCGCCGCTGCTGCGGCTCTTGCCGCCGCTCTTGCTGCCGCCCTTGCCGCCGCTCCCGCCCGAGCTGCCCTTGCCCGTCTCGAACCCCGTCAGCGCCAGCACCACCACTGTGAGCGTCGCCGCGAGCCTGAGGCCCCTGCGGCGCGCCGTCCCCGTTGCCATCGCACACCTTTTCTGTCGTGTCCGCGCCACCCTAGCGTCGCGTGGCGGGGCTCCCTCACCGGGCGTAGCGTCGGGAGCGTGAGCCGGACCGAAGGAGGGCCGATCCATGGTCCGTAACGTCATCGCATCGGTCTTGGCCATCGCCGGAGCGGCGGCCGCCGTCTGGAGCCCCTTCCGTGCCTGGTACGGCGGCCGTCACGGCAGCGACTACCGCATCGGTGACCTGTTCGGCGGTATCACCGACGCCGAGTCCGGTGTCTTCGTCTCGATGCTGCTGCCCTTCGCCGTCGCGGCCCTGGTCACCCTCGTCGGCCTGGTGCTCCGCTCCCGGATCCTGGTGACCGTCGCCGGAGTGATCGTGATCGGCTTCACCGTCCTGTGGATGGTCCGCGTCGGGCAGGCCGAGGGCGGTCTGACGGTCGGCTCGGACGGTACGGGTCTGGGCTCCGGGGTCGGGATCGCGCTCGGGGGCGGGGTCCTGCTGCTCCTCGCCGCAGCGGTCATGTCCGGCCGCCGCCGCGCCCACGCCACCCGGCTCGACGATCACCACCGGCACCAGCCGCCGCCGTACGAGCAGGGCTACGAGCAGGGATACGGCCAGGGCGCGGGCCCCGCCTATCCGCATGAGGCGGATTCACCCACACGGACGATGGACCAGCCCCGCTGGAACCAGCAGGACCCGGCCCACGGCGGCCAACACGGCTACGGCGGACAGGGCGGACACGGGCGCGACGACTACGGCCGGGACGGCTACGGCCACGACGGCCGCGGTCCGCACCCGGACGAACCGCCGCCGCAGCAGCAGCGACCCTGAGTCGAGGCTGACGCCCTGTGGCTCATGCCCTGTGGCCCGCGCTCCGTCCCGTCGCCGTCCCCTTCACCGCGTCCAGCGCGTACACGCACCGGTCCTTGCTGCACGCGTACACGACCCCGCCCCGCGCCACCGGAGAGCCGGTGATCTCGCCGCCGGTGGCGAGCTTCCAGCGCAGCTGACCGCCCGTCGCGTCCAGCGTGTAGAGGACGTGGTCCGCCGAACCGAAGTGCACCCGGCCGTCGGCGACGACCGGGCTGCCGATCAGCTCGCCGCCCGCCGCGAACCGCCACTTCGGCGTGCCGGTGACCGCGTCCAGCGTGTAGAGCGCGCTGCCGCTGCCCACGTGCACATTGCCGTCGACGACAAGGACCGGCTCGATCGACTGGCGGGACTCGGTCGCGATCCGCCAGCGGTCCTGGCCGGTGGTCGCGTCCAGCGCGTACACCGTGCCGAGGTAGTCGGCGAGGTAGACCCCGCCGCCGGTCACCGCCGGGCCGGGGGCGAAGGCCGGCGGGGAGAGGAAGACGGCGGGCGCCTCGAAGTGCCAGCGGACGTGGCCGCCCGCGATGTCGATCGACAGCACCCGCGTGCCGGCCGAGACGTAGACGCACCCGTCCTCCGCCGGGGCGACCCGGACCGGGACGTTGCCGCAGGACGCGGCGTCGCCGACCGGGTACGACCAGCGCTCGACACCCGTACGGGCGTCCAACGCCTGGAGCCTGGCGTCCCGCCACACGTACACCGTGTCGCCGTGGATCGCGGGCCCGGCCTCCGGGGTCTCGAAGTCGGTCTGCGCGCCCGTGATCTCCCACAGCTTGGCGCCGTTGGAGGCCTCCCAGCCCTGCACCCCGCCGCCGCGGGTGCCGGTGACGACCGTGCCCCGGTCGACCTTGAGGGAGTACACCCAGGCGTCGGCCGAGAGCCGCCACCGCTCCTGGCCGTCGGCGGCGTCCAGCGCGTACAGCGTGGGGCCGTCGGAGGCGTGGATACGGCCCTGGGCGACGGCCATGGACCAGGCCACGTCGCGGGTCTTGAACTGGCGGCGGCCGCTGGCCACGTCCAGGGCGTGCACCTCGAAGGAGGTGACGTAGAGCAGGTCGCCGGCGACGACCGGGGTGCCCCAGACGTCGTTCGACATCCGGAAGCGCCAGGGCCGCCAGTGGCCGGGCTCGGCGGCGGCCTGCGCCTCCGGGGCCGGCGCGGACGAGGGCGACGGCGAGGGCGAGGGCAGCGGGCGCGAGCCGGGCGGCGGGCCGGGTTCGGCGCCGTTCGGGCCGCCGCCGGGCGGGCGGATCCAGCCGGTGGCCGGTCCCGCGTCGGCGCCCGGGCGGACGGCGGCGCGGGTGTCGGCCACCCGTGGGCCGGGGCCGATCGGGACGGCGGCCCCCGCGAGACGTACCGGACCGGCGGCCTCGGCGGGCGCGGCGTGCCGTCCGCCGCCGACCGCCTGGCCGGTGCGAGGGTCGCTACCGCCGCCGCCCCACTCCGGCGCCTGCCGGGGCGGACGCGGCGGGGCGGGCGGTACGGGGGGTGCGGGAGGTGCGGCGACGGGGGCGGGGGCGCTGGGCCGGCCGCCCCGGCGGTGCTCGATCATCGCCGTGGCGCTGTGCGGCAGCCAGGCCGAGGCCGTACCGCTGTCGTCGCTGCCCGAGCCGAAGAGGTGGGGAGCGAGCTGGGCCTGCAGATCGGCCGGGGTGGGGCGGCGCGAGACGTCCATCTGCATACAGGACTCGATCAGCGGACGCAGCTCGTCCGGCAGCCCCTCGAGGTCCGGACCCTCTCTGAGCAGCATGAAGACGGTCTCGACGGGGTTGGCGCCGTGGAAGGGGGCATGGCCGGTGGCGGCGAAGACCAGCATCGAGCCGAGCGAGAACACGTCGGACGCGCCGGTGACGCTGCGCGAGTCGCGGGCCTGCTCGGGCGACATGTAGGCGGGCGTTCCGACGGCGACGTTGGTCATGGTCAGCCGCGTGTTGGAGACGCCCGAGGCGATGCCGAAGTCGATCACCCGGGGTCCGTCCTCGACGACGAGGACGTTGGAGGGCTTCAGGTCGCGGTGGACCAGGCCCGCGCCGTGGATGGACTGCAGGGCCTCGGCGACACCGGCGGCCAGCCAGCGCACGGCCTGGGCCGGGAGCGGCCCGCACTCGTTCACTATTTCTTCGAGGGAGGGCGCGGGTACGTAGGCGGTGGCCAGCCACGGCACGGCGGCGCGGGGGTCGGCGTCGACGACGGCGGCCGTGTAGAAACCGGAGACGGCCCGCGCGGCCTCGACCTCACGGGTGAAACGGACACGGAACAGCTGGTCCTCGGCGAGCTCGGTCCGCACAGTCTTGATCGCCACGCGCCGGCCGGACGCCGAGCGCGCGAGATAGACCAGACCCATACCGCCTGCACCGAGCCGGCCCAGCACCTCGAAGGGCCCGATCCGTCTCGGGTCGTGCTGCGTCAGCTGCTCCACTTGCGTGCCACCTCCCCGTACGGGCCATGAGAATACGGCCCCGTGGCCCTGATTCTTCCTGTCCGAGGCGGTGGTTGCGAACCCGGGGGCGGATCGGCGTGTGTCAGCTCATATCGCCGGGCGCGGCGAGCGGCTCGTCGGCGGGTTCCCGCGCGGGCCGGCCGGCGCTGTCGGTGACCGGCTCCCCGGCGGTGGGCCGCTCGGCAGCGGTCTTCTCGCTGCCCGCGGGCGTCTCCGCGGGTCTGCTCTCGGGCCGCCTGTCCGCGGGCTTGTCCTCGCGCCTGTCCGCGGGCTTGTCCTCGCGCGTGTCCACGGGCCTGTCCGCGGGCTTGTCCTCGCGCGTGTCCGCGGGCTTGTCCTCGCGCGTGTCCCGGGGCTCGGCGAGCACGGCGAAACGGGCTCCCTGGTTGTCGTGGAGGACGGCGATGCGGCCGTGCGGGGTGTCGAAGGGCGGGTTGGTGACGCGGCCGCCGAGGCGGACCGCGGTGGCGCAGGTCTCGTCGCAGTCGGAGACGGCGAAGTAGACGAGGACGTGCCCCGGCATCTCGGCCGGGAAGGCGTCGGTCAGGACGGCCCGGCCGCCGAAGGCCGACTCGTCGCCGGGACGGGAGCCGGGCGGGGACCAGACGCGGTAGTCGAAGTCGCTCTCCCTGCCCTCCTCTTCCGCCGTCACCTGGCGCCCCAGATAGCCGAAGACGGAGGCGTAGAAGGTGTCGACCGCGTCCGGTTCCCACGTGTAGACCTCCATCCAGCAGAAGGACCCGGGGGCCATCGTCTTCTCGAAGCCGTCGTCGTCGCCGGCCTGCCGCAGCCCGAAGACGGCGCCGCCGGGGTCGGCGGCGAGCGCCATCACGCCGAAGCGGCCGACGGGGTACGGCTCCATGATCATCCGGCCGCCGGCCGCCTTGATCCGCGCGCTGAGGACGCCGGCGTCCTCGGTGGCGAGGTAGACGGTCCAGGTCGTGGGCATCCGGCCGTCCCGCTTGGGGAGGAGTCCGGCGACCCGCTTGCCGTCGCTGAGCGCCTCGTCCCGCTCGTCGTCGAAGGTCCAGCCGAAGAGCTCGCCGTAGAACCGCTTCCCCGCTTCGAGATCGGGGAGCTGCGCCTCCACCCAGCACGGGGTGCCCTCTGTGAATGCGGCCATGGCTCCACGCTAGGGCGGCCGGACCTCCCCCGCACACCCCAAAAGCGAACAGATGGGGAGAAAGGACCCCGGCGGGCCTTGATTCCCATGGGTTGTCCACCGAAGTTTTCCACAGGCTGTTAATAAGCCTATTCGGGTACGGACGTGTCGCCCGGGCCCTCAGGGGCGCCTCCCACCCCCAAGTACGCCCCCTCCGGAGAGGGCGTACGCGCCCTCGCACCCCATTTGCAGTCGGCCGAATCGCGCGCCGATCACCCCTCGGTAAGCTGACGGCATGACAGGACAAGTACGCACGGTCGACGGCCGCGTGGCCGGACGACGCGGGCAGGCGACGCGGCAGAAGCTGCTCGACTGCCTCAGCGAGATGCTCAGCTCCTCGCCGTACCGGGACGTCAAGGTCATCGACGTGGCTCGGAAGGCGGGCACTTCCCCCGCGACGTTCTATCAGTACTTCCCCGACGTCGAGGGAGCCGTTCTCGAGATCGCGGAGGAAATGGCCAAGGAGGGCGCGGGGTTGACCGAACTGGTCTCCGGCCGCTCCTGGGTCGGCAAGGCCGGCTGGCAGACCTCCGAGGAACTGGTCGAGGGCTTCCTGGACTTCTGGCGCAAGCACGACGCGATCCTCCGCGTGGTGGACCTCGGTGCCGCCGAAGGGGACAAACGGTTCTACAAGATCCGCATGAAGATCCTGAACTCCGTCACCAACTCCCTTACCGAGGCGGTGAAGGAGCTCCAGGCCAAGGGCAAGGTGGACAAGGACGTCAGCCCGGCCGCCATGGCGGGCTCCCTCGTGGCGATGCTCGCCTCGGTGGCGGGCCACCAGAAGGGCTTCCAGACCTGGGGCGTGAAGCAGGCCGAACTCAAGCCCAATCTCGCCCTGTTGGTACACCTGGGAATCACGGGCAAGAAGCCGACGAAGTAACCGACCCGCGCCCTTCATCCGTCCTGTCGCGCCGGCGGCGGTCCCACCCGAGAGACCGCCGCCGGCGTTCCCATGTCCGCCCCCAGGCCCGCCCCGCCCGGTTCACCGTCTCGTCAGCCGGAAGAGCCGGATCTCCCGCTCCACCCGCGCCTGGTACGTCGCGTACGGCGGCCAGAACGCGAGGGCCGCGCGCCACGCCGCCGCCCGCTCCTGCCCGGTCAGCAGCTCCGCCCGTACGGGAATGGTCTCGCCGCGCCAACTCACCTCCGCCTCCGGGTTCTTCAGCAGGTTCGCGGTCCAGGCGGGATGCCCCTGCCGCCCGAAGTTGGAGCCGATCAGGAGCCAGGTCCCGCCCGGCTCCGGCATGCACGCCAGCGGTGTCGACCGGGGCAGCCCCGACCTCGCCCCCCGTACGGTGAGGATCACGCCCGGCAGCATCTGGGCGCTGAGCAGCACCTTGCCCCGGGTCAGCCGGTGCACCGCCCGGTCCATCGGCGGAATGACGTGCGGGGCGATCTTCGCGAACGTCCGCGTGGACGAGACCTTCTGGATGAGACGGGTCATCCGCTCCCGGCCGGCGGCCATCAGGCGGCCACCTCCCCGAAGAGGCCGGCCGCCGCGTGCGCCCGCAGCCGGTGCGCGGGCCCGAAGAGCAGCTCGTCGGCCGTCGCCCGTTTGAAGTAGAGGTGGGCCTCGTGCTCCCAGGTGAAGCCGATCCCGCCGTGCAGCTGGATCGCCTCCCCGGCCACCGTCCGCAGCGCCTCCAAAGCCGCCGCGAGCGCGAGCCCTCCGGGCCCGGCCTCCCGCGCGGCGCAGTACACCAGCGAGCGCGCCGCCTCCACCTGGACGTACAGGTCGGCGAGCCGGTGCTTGACCGCCTGGAAGGAGCCGACGGGCCGACCGAACTGTTCGCGGGTGCCGGTGTACGCGACCGTGCGGTCCAGCGCCGCCCCGGCCGCGCCGACCGCCTCGGCGGCGAGCATCACGGCCGCGGTCCGCCCCGTCGCGGCCAACGCGCCGAGCACCCCGAGCCCGCCCAGCCGGCCCAGCCCGCTGACCGGCGCGTTCGGCGGATCCTCGCCGAGCAGCTCGCCTTCGACATCCCGCAGCTGTACGGCGGCCTGCGTGCGGGTCGCGTCGAGCGTCGGCAGCCGTACGCGCGCCAGGCCTGCCGCGTCCCCGCGCACCAGGAACAGCAGGGTCCGGCTCCGCGCGAAGCCGCCCGCGTGCGCGGCGACCAGGAGCAGCCCGGCGCTGTGGCCGTCGAGGACCTGTGTGGCCTCCCCGTACAGCAGCGTGCGCCCGTCCACGGTCCGCGCCTGCACGCCGCCGGCCCGGCCGCCGCCTGCCCAGGAGTCGTCGGCATTGTCCCCGGTCAGGCCGAGGGCGAGGGAGAGGGAGCCGCCGGGAACGGCGAGTGCGCAGGTCAGGTCACCGGCCGCGAGGCGGGGCAGGAGGGCGGCGCGCTGCCGTTCGCTGCCGAGGGCGGCGATCAGCGGGGCGGCGAGTACGGCGGTGGCGAGGAGCGGCGAGGGGGCGAGGGCGCGGCCGGTCTCCTCGAAGGCGACGGCCAGTTCGGCGGGGCCGCAGCCGACACCGCCGTACTCCTCGGGCAGGGCGAGCCCGGCGAGTCCGAGCGTGCCGGACATCCGGTGCCACAGGTCGGTGTCGTACCCCTCGGGGGTGGCGACGGCGGCGCGGACCTCGGCGGGCCCGGAATGCTTGGCGAGCAGTTCGCGCAGCGTGCGGCGGATCTCGTCCTGCTCGGCGGTGAAGGCGGCGTCCATGGAGCTCCCCTCCGTATCTGACGGCCCGTCATGTTAGGCCGGTGCGGGGCAGAAGCACAGAGGGCGGACGCCACGAGGGAGAGGCGCAGAGGGACACGATCTGATGTACCGTCAGATTCATGCCCTCCACTCCACGGAACCGCGCCGGGCGCCGCGTCGCCGTCGTCGGCATATCCCTCTCCGACTGCGGCCGCGTCGACGAGGCCACTCCCTACACTCTGCACGCCCAGGCCGCCCGCCGCGCCCTCGCGGACAGCGGGCTCGACCGCTCGGTGATCGACGGTCTCGCCTCGGCGGGGCTCGGCACCCTCGCCCCGGTCGAGGTCGCCGAGTACCTGGGGCTGCGACCCCGCTGGGTGGACTCGACCGCCGTCGGCGGCGCCACCTGGGAGGTGATGGCCGCCCACGCGGCCGACGCCATCGCCGCCGGCCACGCCAACGCCGTCCTGCTCGTCTACGGCTCCACCGCCCGCGCCGACATCCGCGCCGGGCGCCGCACCTCGAACCTCTCCTTCGGCGCGCGCGGCCCGCTGCAGTTCGAGGTCCCCTACGGTCACACCCTGATCGCCAAGTACGCGATGGCCGCCCGCCGCCATATGCACACCTACGGGACGACCCTGGAGCAGCTCGCCGAGGTCGCCGTCCAGGCGCGGGCGAACGCCGCGCACAACCCCGAGGCGATGTTCCGCGAGCCGATCACCGTCGACGAGGTGCTCGACGGACCGATGATCGCCGACCCCTTCACGAAGCTGCACTGCTGCATCCGCAGCGACGGCGGCTGCGCGGTGCTGCTGGCGGCCGAGGAGTACGTACCGGACACGGCGAAGACGCCCGTCTGGATCCTCGGCACGGGCGAGCACGTCTCGCACACCACGATGTCGGAGTGGGAGGACTTCACGGTCTCCCCGGCGGCGGTCAGCGGGCGGCTCGCCTTCGAGCGGGCGGGGGTCCGGCCGGAGGACGTCGACCTCGCGGAGATCTACGACGCCTTCACGTACATGACGCTCGTGACGCTGGAGGACCTCGGCTTCTGCGCCAAGGGGGAGGGCGGTCCGTTCGTCGAGGAGAAGGGCCGCCTGCCGGTCAACACCGACGGCGGCGGCCTGTCGGCCTGCCATCCGGGGATGCGGGGGCTGTTCCTGCTGGTGGAGGCGGTACGACAGCTGCGCGGCGAGGCGCCGGGGCTCCAGGTGCGGCGGGCCGACGGGAGCCTTCCGGAGCTGGCGGTGGCCTCGGGGACGGGGGGCTGGTTCTGCTCCTCGGGAACGGTGGTGCTCGGCCGGGACTGACGCGACCCCTCGCACCGCCCACACCGCCCACACCGCCCACACCGCCCACACCGCCCGGATCCATACAAGCGTCATAGACAGACGACGACATCCAGAAGGCGGCACACGCCGTGCCGGTGAGGGAGTACGGGCGGCGGCCGGCCGCCCGGGCCCTACGGTGGCCGTATGACCGACTTTCGCACCGCCCTCCACTCGCTGCGGGTCTGGGACACCGAGCTGCCCGCCTTCGACCCGTCCACCGCGCCCGCCGACCCGCTCACCCTCTTCCACGACTGGTTCACGGCAGCGGCCGAGGCCGGGGAGACCGAGCCGCACGTCATGTCGCTGGCCACCGCCGACGCGGACGGCCGCCCCGACGTCCGCGTCCTGATGCTGCACGACGCCGACGCCCGCGGCTGGCACTTCGCCTCCCACGCCACCAGCGCCAAGGGCCGCCAGCTCGCCGCCCGGCCCGAGGCCGCGCTCGGCTTCTACTGGCCCGGCCAGGGCCGCCAGGTGCGGGTCCGCGGCCGGGTGGCCACCGGGACTCCCGAGGAGTCGTACGCCGACCTCCACGCGCGCTCGACGGGCGCCCTGGCCTCGGCGCTGGTGCAGCGCCAGAGCGAGGTCCTGGAGTCGGTCGAGGTGCTCGCCGAGGCGAGCGCGGCGGCCTGGGAGCGGGCGAACGCCGAGCCGGAGACCGCGTCGAAGACCTGGACGCTCTACATCCTGGAGCCCGCCGAGGTGGAGTTCTTCCAGGGGGACGAGGAGCGCCGGCACGTACGGCTGCGCTACCGCAGGGACGGCGCCGGCTGGGTCCGGGAGCTGCTCTGGCCGTGATCGCCGTGCGAGCGCACCATGGGAGAAGGAGGTGGGACGAGATGGGAACGTACATGGACGTCCACCACAACATGGTGGGCATCACCGGTGATCAGCTCAAGGAGGCCCACGCGGCCGACCTCGCCATCGAGAAGGACGAGGGCGTGCACTTCGAAAGGGCCTGGGCGGACCCCAAGTCCGGAACGGTGTACTGCCTCTCCACGGGCCCGTCGGCCGAGGCGGTCCAGCGCATCCACGAGCGCACGGGCCACGCGGCGGACGAGATCCACGAGGTTCCGCTCAGCGTGTGAGCGCGCGCTCGCGCGGGGAGGGGCGCGCGTCCTCGGACCGCGCCCTCACTCGCCCGCGTACATGGCGTCGATCTCCCGCGCGAAGTCCCGTATCACCGCCGCCCGTTTCAGCTTCAGGGACGGCGTGAGGTGTCCGGCGGCCTCGGAGAACTCGGTCGTCAGGAGGCGGAAGGCACGGATCGACTCGGCCCGTGAGACGAGCCGGTTCGCCTCGTCCACCGCCCGCTGGAGTACGGCCAGGAGCTCCTCGTCCCGGGTCAGCTCCCAGAGCGCGATGTGGTCCTTCTTCCGCATCCGCCGCCAGTGCACAAGACCCTCGTGGTCGAGGCTGATCAGCGCCGTGACGTACGGACGGTTGTCGCCGACGACCACGCACTGGCTCACCAGCGGGTGGGCGCGCAGCCAGTCCTCCAGCGGGCCGGGAGCGACGTTCTTGCCGGCCGAGGTGATCAGGACGTCCTTCTTCCGGCCGGTGATCCGCAGGTAGCCGTCCGCGTCGAGCGCGCCCAGATCCCCGGTCGGGAACCAGCCCTCGGAGGTGTGGGGCAGGGCCTCCCCGCGCTGGGAGTCCCAGTAGCCGGCGAAGACATGGCCGCCCTTGAGCCAGACCTCGCCGTCGTCCGCGATCCGCACCGCCGTCCCCGGCAGCGGCCACCCGACGGTCCCGGTGCGCGGCCGCTGCGGCGGGGTGACCGTCGAGGCGGCGGTCGTCTCGGTCAGTCCGTACCCCTCGAAGACCTCCACGCCCGCGCCCGCGTAGAACTCCGAGAGCCGGGCGCCCAGCGGCGACCCGCCGCAGATCACGTACCGGACCCGGCCGCCGAGCGCCGCCCTGATCCGCCGGTAGACCAGCGGGTCGTACAGCGCCCGGGCCGCCCGCAGCCCGAGGGACGGCGCCGGGGCGTGCCCGTACCGCTCGGCGACCCGTGCCGCGCGGTCGAAGGAGGCGCCCCGGCCCATCCGTTCCGCCGTGGCGCGGGCGGTGTGGAAGACCTTCTCCAGGACGTACGGGATGGCGAGCAGGAACGTGGGCCGGAAGCCGGCCAGGTCGCTCAGCAGGTCGTCGTTCTCGATCGACGGCGCGTGCCCGAGCCGTACCCGCGCCCGTACGCAGCCGATGGCCACCATCCGCCCGAAGACATGGTTCAGGGGCAGGAAGAGCAGGGTCGAGGCGGGCTCCTTGCTGACCGAGCGGAAGACGGGGTGCAGGAGGGCGACCGCGTTGTCGGCCTCGGCGAAGAAGTTGGCGTGGGTCAGGGCGCAGCCCTTGGGGCGGCCGGTGGTGCCCGAGGTGTAGATGAGGGTGGCGAGGGTGTCGGGGGTGAGCAGTCCGCGGCGCGCGGTGACGGCCTCGTCGGGGACGTGCGCCCCGGCCCGGCGCAGGTGGTCGACGGCGCCGCTGTCGAGGACCCAGAGGTGGGCAAGGCCGGGCAGTCCGCGGCGCTCGGTGGAGACGGTCCGGGCCTGGGTCATGTCCTCGACGACGCAGGCGGTGGCGCCGGAGTCCTGGAGGATCCAGCGGGTCTGGAAGGCGGAGGAGGTGGGGTAGACGGGGACGGTGATCAGGCCGGCGGCCCAGGCGGCGAAGTCGAGCAGGGTCCACTCGTAGGTGGTACGGGCCATGAGGGCGAGCCGGTCCCCGGGGCGGAGCCCTTCGGCGATCAACCCCTTGGCCACGGAGTGGACTTGGGCCGCGAAGGCGGAGGCGGTGACATCGGCCCAGGTGCCGTCGGGGCGCTTGCGGCCGAAGACGACGGCGCCGGGGTCGTCGCGGGCGTTGTCGTAGGGGAGGTCGGCGAGCGAGCCCCGCCGTACGGGAGGGACGAGCGGGGGTACGGAGACCTCCCGCACCCGTCCGTCGACGACGGTCCGGTGCGGCTCGACCGGCGGCGGGATCTCCGGGTGTGAGGGGGTGGCGACGGACACGTGCGGCTCCTCGGTCGTCGGAACGGACGGTCAACTCCCCAACCAACAAGTAACCTTACTCCGGAGTAAATCTACGACCGGGCAAGGAGCCAGGACAATGGCCGTGACAGCGACGCCGCGACACCTGCTCGCCCTGGCCGGGGCCGTGGTCCGTTCCCCCTTCACGAAGGTCGGCCCGGACGCCCGCGCGCCCGAGGCCCGGATCGTCGGCGGCCCGCTGCGGATCGACCCCGGACACCTCGCCGCGTACGCCCGCGTCTGCGGCTTCGGTCCTGATCGGCTCGCGCCGCTCCCCCTCACGTACCCCCACGTCCTCGGCTTCCCCGCCGCGATGCGGCTGATGTCCCGCCGGGACTTCCCGCTGCCCCTGCTCGGCCTGGTCCACACCTGGATCACGATCAGCCGGCACACCCCGCTGACCTCGGAGGACCGCCCGGAGATCACCGTGTACGCCGAGGGGCTCGCCCCGCACCGCCGGGGCACCGAGGCCACGATGGTGACCGAGGCCCGGCTCGCGGGGCGGCTGGTGTGGGAGTCGCGCAGCGGCTATCTGGCCCGGCACGGGCGCCCGCCGGGACCGCCCGAGGAGCCCCGCGCACCCTTCGTACCGCTTCCGCTTCCTGAGGTCGCCGCCTGGCACCTCCCCGCCGACCTCGGCCGCCGCTACGCCGCCGTGTCGGGCGACCGCAACCCCATCCACCTCCACCCGCTCGCCGCACGGGCCTTCGGCTTCCCGGGGACGGTCGCGCACGGCATGTGGACCCTCGCCCGCTGCCTGGCGGAAGCCGACCCGGACGGCGAACTCACCGCCGTAAGAGCGGAGTTCAAGGCGCCGATCCTGCTACCGCGCACGGTCGCCTACGCGTCCGACGGGCGCGGCGCCTTCCAACTACGGTCCGGGGAGCGCCTGCACCTCACCGGCGTCACCTCGGCGACCAGCGCTCGTGCTTCATGAGGTTGCCCAGGCCCGCCCACGCGAAGTTCATCAGCGTCGCGGCGGACTCCCAGGCCGTCATCCCCGGCGTCTCGTTCGCCCAGCCGGCCAGCGACTCCGCCGCGCCGACCAGGGCCTGGGACAGCCCGGCGACATCCCGCTCGGCCAGCTCCGGATCGCGGTGCGTCGCACGGTGGGTCTCCTTCGCGGCGGCACCGATCAGCGTCGCCACGTACGCCACGATCTCGTCCCGCATCTGCGCGGCCTCGCTGGCGAACGGTTCCCCGTGCGTCCGCGCCTGCCGGTTGAGCACCGCCCAGCCGTCCGGATGCTCGGCGGTGTGCGTGAAGAAGGCGAGCAGCCCGGCCCACAGCTGCTCGTCGGCCGGCAGCCGCGGATCGACGGCCGCGGCCACCGCGGCGAGCAACGCCTTCGCCTCGCGCCGGATGCAGGCGGTGAAGAGGTCTTCCTTGGAGTTCAGGTAGAGATAGACGAGCGGCTTGGAGACGCCCGCGAGTTCGGCGATGTCGTCCATGGACGCGGCCTGGTACCCCCGCTGCCCGAAGGTCTGCACAGCGGCGTCCATCATCTGCTGCTCGCGCACGGCGCGCGGCATCCGCTTGGCCTTCGTGGCACCCACGTCGGACATCCTTCCCCACCCCGCTCGCTGGTCGGTGGAGAGCCTACGGGACGCTCACGCGGCTGCCTCTCCGGCGGCGGTGGTGTCAACCCTGACCATCGTCCAAGTCCGACCTTGCCGTTCGGCTCAGGATTCCGACTGTTGCCGCTCCTACGTTCGGCGCCATGGAAACGCACTCTCGAGAGAACATACGGGTCGCCCGGCTGCTGGGCTCCGTGGCATTGCTGGGAGCGGGAGCTGGAGCGATTGTCCGGCTGTCCCCCGGCGGGCTGGGCGAGGCCGGCGCGACTGAGGTCACGCAGGGGGCTTCGGTATCCGCGTACCGGTCGGTGACCGGAGCTGTGGCGGACGCACCGGCATGGATGGGCTCGCTTCTTGAGGTGGCGACCGAGGGCACCCTGGTGATCCTTGGACTGTCGCTGTTCTGGCTGTGCTGGACCGCGGTCCGCCACAAGGACGTTGCCGGCGCCGCAGGGGCCGTCATGATCGGTGTCGGCACCGTTGCCGCCTATGCGATCAGCGAGGCACTGAAACTGGTCGTGGACGAGGAGCGGCCCTGCCGAGCGCTGCGAGGGGTCGAGGCGATCGCGGAGTGTCCGGGGGCGGGGGACTGGTCTTTTCCGAGTAACCACGCCACCCTGGCCGCCGCTCTCGCGGTCGGGCTGGCCATGCGGCGGCCACGCCTGGCTTTCGTGACACTGCCGTTGGCCGGGGCGGCGGCACTTCTGCGCGTCCTGGTGGGAGTCCACTACCCACATGACGTGCTCGCCGGCGCGGTTCTCGGCGGTACGGTCGCGGCTGCTGTGTTGCTCGCCGTGATGCCGCTCGCGGTACGGGCGACATCACTGCTGCTCAGGCGCTGGTGGGGGAACAATGCCGGCCTCATGGGCCACGACGGCGGCAGCGGCCCGGTTGTCCACACCCAGACGAGCCAGGACGGAGCTGACGTGCGCCTTGACCGTTCCTTCCACCACATGCAGCCGACGGGCGATCTGGCCATTGGACAACCCGCTGCCGAGGAACGACAGCACTTCGCGTTCCCGGGCGGTGAGCCCATTGACCCGCTCACGGGCAGCGCCGCGCCGACTGGCCAGGGCACCGGCGCCGCTCGACGCGAGGTGCGCGACCACTCGGGCCGCGACCTTCGGTGACAGGTAGGCGGCGCCGTCGGCAACAGCACGGACTCCCGCGACCAACTCCTCGGGCTCGCCCGACTTGATCAGGAAACCGGCGGCGCCGCCGCCCAGCGCCTGGAGGATGTAGTCGTCTTCCCCGAACGTCGTCAGCATGATCACACCGGTGGTCGGCACCGTCCGGTGGATCTCCGCCGCTGCCTCGATGCCGTTGACCTTCGGCATACGGATGTCGAGCACGGCCACCTGGGGGCGATGGCGCCGGACCAGTTCCACAGCGTCCTGTCCGTCGGCGGCCTCGGCGACGATGTCGATGCCTGGATCGGTGGACAGTACGGCCCGCACGCCCGCACGGATCATCGCCTCGTCGTCGGCGATCAGCACCCGGATCATCGAACGCTCAGGGCGTCAGGGCATCGAGAGACACCAGCGTGTCCCTCTGGAAGCACAGCCGGTACGCGTCTCCGGACCGGTCGTCGAACCGGTCGGCTGTCATCGCGTAGTACTCGCACGTAATGCCTCGTCCCTTGGGTTCGGTAGCCGACGGGCGGTGGATCGTCTGACGGTCCGGCAGCACACGCTCCACCTCGGAGCGATCCTGCCCCACTCGCAGGCGGGCGTAGTCGCGCGGGTCCAGCACCGAGCGCGACGCCGACAGCGTCTCCCACCCCATCAGCGTTCCGCTCAGCACCGCGCCGGTCACCAGGGGCAGCATCACCGCCATGACCAGGGTCCGGCCGGCACGGCGTCGAGCGTGGCGATACTCCTGCGGCAGTTCGTCCCCCTGCCGATGAGGAGTGGGGGCGGCAGTTCGCGGTCGCTGTGCCGGGGGCAGGTGCGGAAGCCGGGCGACGACCGCGAACCCGCCGCCGTCCTGGGGGCCGTACTCGAAGGAGCCTCCGGCCAGCCGGACTCGTTCATCGAGACCGACGAGGCCGCGGCCTCCACTCCGGGGACGAGGACCAACCGGAGCCGACGCGGGGCCGTTCTTCACCATGACCTTTGTTTCTGTCGCCGTATGCGACACGTGGACCGTCGTCGCCGCCCGGGAGGCGTGCTTGGCCACATTCGTCAGTGCTTCCTGCACGACGCGATGGGCGGCTCGCTCGACCACTGGGGGAAGATCGGCCCTCTCGCCATCGACACGCAGTTCGACCGCGAGCCCGGACGCGGACGCCTCGCCCACAAGATGCGCAAGGCTGGAGCTGGACGGCCGCATCGGTGCGTCTTCCGTCTCCTCACGCAGGACACCGATCACCTCGCCAAGACGCTCCACCGCGGCCGCGGCCTTGGCCCTTATGTCCTGGGCAGCCAGCCGATGACGGTCTTCCATGCCTGGCGCGAGCTTCAGGGCGCCGGCCGACAGCGCGATGAGGCTGAGGTCATGGCCGAGTACGTCATGCATGTCCTGCGCGATGCGCGCCCGCTCAAGCAGCCTGGCCTGCTCGGCGACCAACCGCCGCTCTCGTTCCAGATGCTCGGCCCGCTCCCAACCAGCCTTGATCAGTTCCTGGTGCTGCCGCCAGAACCGGCCCGCGAACCAGGGCAGCATGGCGGCGAGGACCACCACCCCCACGAACCGGCTCCCCCACGCGAGCCACGAGGGCACCATGGACGCGGCCACCACTCCGGCTGCGAGAACCGCGATCAGTACCAGTGCTGTCGGACGGATTCTTCCAGGCCGCCGCCCCGCCAGGAACGCGGTGATCACGGTCGGCAGAGCCCACCACAGGCTCACCACACTCAAACCGGCCGCTACCGTCGTAGCCCCCGCCAGCAGGTTGCCTGGATCAAACACCCGCCGGAAGCCGGCCGCACCGCCTCCGGCCGCCCTCTCGTCTTCGGTCGTGGTCTCGTTCACAGACGTGACGGTACGGAAGACGTGGACCATCCGGCACTGCCGAAAGTCGTAACGCGGTGATGCCCATGCCCCCGCGGCGGGGACATGGGCATCAAAGAGCTACGGACGCGGTCAGGCCGTGGCCGGGACCGCCACCTTCCGCTCCGCCTCGCGGGCTTCGTACTCCTCGATCGGGGAGGACGACGCCGCGTTGTAGACGTCGTGGTCCAGGATCTTCTCGCGGGCCGCGACGATGACCGGGACCAGGGCCTGGCCGGCGACGTTCGTCGCGGTGCGGATCATGTCGAGGATCGGGTCGATCGCCATCAGCAGGCCCACGCCCTCCAGCGGGAGGCCCAGCGTGGAGAGGGTCAGGGTCAGCATGACCGTCGCGCCGGTGAGGCCGGCGGTGGCCGCCGAGCCGACGACCGAGACGAAGGCGATCAGCAGGTAGTCCTGGATGCCCAGCTGCACGTCGAAGATCTGCGCGATGAAGATCGCGGCGAGCGCCGGGTAGATCGCGGCGCAGCCGTCCATCTTGGTCGTGGCGCCGAACGGGACGGCGAAGGAGGCGTACTCCTTCGGGACGCCGAGGCGCTCGGTGACCTTCTGGGTGACCGGCATGGTGCCGACCGAGGAGCGGGACACGAAGGCCAGCTGGATGGCCGGCCAGGCGCCCTTGAAGAACTGGATCGGGTTGACCTTGGCGACGGTCGCCAGCAGCAGCGGGTAGACACCGAAGAGGACGAGCGCGCAGCCGATGTAGACGTCGGCGGTGAAGGTCGCGTACTTGCCGATCAGCTCCCAGCCGTAGTCGGCGATGGCGAAGCCGATGAGGCCGACGGTGCCGATCGGGGCGAGGCGGATGACCCACCACAGGGCCTTCTGGAGCAGCTCCAGGATCGACTCGGCGAGCGTGAGGATCGGCTTGGCGCGGTCACCGAGCTTCAGCGCGGCGACGCCGGCGACGGCGGCCATGAAGACGATCTGCAGGACGTTCAGCTCGGTGAAGGGCGTGATGACGTCCGAGGGGATGATCCCGGTCAGGAAGTCGATCCAGGTGCCCTCGCGCTTCGGCAGCTTGCCGTCCTGCGGCGTGAGGCCGGTGCCGGCGCCGGGGTTGGTGAGCAGGCCGATCGTGAGGCCGATGGCGACCGCGATCAGCGAGGTGATCATGAACCAGACGAGCGTCTGGGCGGCCAGCCTGGCGGCGTTGTTGACCTTGCGCAGGTTGGTGATGGACACCAGGATCGCGAAGAAGACGAGCGGGGCGACGGCGAGCTTCAGGAGCTGGACGAAGATGTCGCCGACCTGGCCGAGGGTCTCCTTGAGCCAGCTGACGTCCTGGCTGCGGGCGAGCCAGCCGAGCAGGACGCCGAGCACGAGACCGGCGACGATCTGGGCCCAGAAGGGGACCTTCGGTATGCGGGACGGAGACTTCGTCACGGGCGCGGACGCGGACGCGGACACAGACACACTCCACAGGTGCGTATCGGGGAAATACGGGACGGGGGTGCGGCACACACGCGCTCAGGCGGTGCCGCTGCATGATGCCGGGTCAGAGCTCGCGGCAACAGACCGCGGACATACAGCGGCACAGATCGACATGCAGGCGCGCCACGAGCGGGGTGCTCACGGCATCGAGGGGGCGCACAGCTGTCTTCATGCCGAACACGTTAACACTTGAACTTTGAGATGCTCAAAGCCCTTCTTTGGGGTCCCGGGAGGTCGAACAGCCTCCGAAACGCAGAACACCCCGGTCAGGAGCCTTGGAAGCTCATGACCGGGGTGCTGTGCGCTGCTGTGCGTGTGAGGAAACTTACGCGCCCTTTACGGCGCCTCTACCCTTTACGACGCCGCTACAGGGCGTCCTCCCGGGACCGGTTCGACTCGAGCTTCGTCTTCGCCCGGTCGACCTTGGCCGCGATCCCCTCCGACATCGCGTCCCGCTGCTTGCGCAGCAGCACGAAGCTGAGCGGCGCGGAGATCACGACGGAGAGGACGAGGACCCAGAGCAGGTTGGAGTCGCCGAGGCCGCGCGGCAGGGCGCCGATGTAGACCAGACCCCAGAGCACGAAGAAGCAGCCGGCGAAGATGCCGATGCGCATGAGGGTGTAGCGGAGGGTGGCGGCACCCGTTCCGTTCTCGGACACGACGGCCCCTTTCTCTTCTTCACTGGTCGCGTCCAGTGAAGCATGGGACGAAAGGGATCAAGTCAGCGGGAGCAGCATGATGATGTCGTCGCGGTCGTCCCCCTCGGCGACGCGGATCGCGTCCGGCACGCGCCCGACCTCCTTGTAGCCGCAGGAGGCGTAGAAGCGGTCGACGCCCGTGCCGCCGCGGCAGGCGAGCCGGATGGCCTCGATCCCCCCGAGGCCGCGGACCTCGCGCTCGACGGCGGCCATGAGGTCGCGCCCGTACCCCTTGCCCTGGTGGGAGGGGTGGACCATGACGGTGTAGAGCCACACCCAGTGCCTCATCAGGCGGTGGGCGTTGTACGCGACGAAGGCGGTGGCGGCGACGGTGCCGTCCTCCTCGAAACCGGCGACCAGCCGCATCCGGCCCTCGGTCATGGCGGCGAGGTGCTTGACCAGCTCGGGCCGTACCTCGTCGACCTCCACGGGCGGGACGAAGCCGACGGCGCCGCCCGCGTTGGAGACGTCCGCCCACAGGCGCAGGATGCCGTCCCGCAGGGCCGGGGTGACCGGGGGATCCAGCTCGAAGGTAAGCGGCGTGGTAAGTGGCATGGAGCGAGAGTAGACATTACCCCCACACCGCTCAAGGGGATTCCGCACAGCAAGACGGCCGCGGTGCGCGTCCCCGCGCACCACGGCCGTCCTCACATCGACACATCGACAGAGAAGGGGGTCAGACCCGCATCGGCTGCGGCGACTCCCGGCGGCCCGCGTCCGGCCCCGGGTACTCGCGGATGATCTCGTACCGCGTGTTGCGCTCCACCGGACGGAAGCCTGCGTCCCGGATCAGTTCGAGCAGGTCGTCGCGGGTCAGCTTGTTCGGCGTGCCGTAGTTGTCGGCGTCGTGCGTGATCTTGTACTCGACGACCGAGCCGTCCATGTCGTCGGCGCCGTGCTGGAGCGCCAGCTGCGCGGTCTGGACGCCGTGCATGACCCAGAAGACCTTGACGTGCGGCACGTTGTCGAAGAGGAGCCGGGAGACCGCGAAGGTCTTCAGGGCCTCGGCGCCGGTCGCCATCGTCGTGCGCGCCTGGAGCCTGTTGCGGACCTTGCCGTCCTGCATGTCGACGAAGTCGTGCTGGTAGCGCAGCGGGATGAAGACCTGGAAGCCGCCGGTCTCGTCCTGGAGCTCACGCAGCCGCAGCACGTGGTCGACGCGGTGCCG
This sequence comes from Streptomyces sp. NPDC015346, assembly GCF_043078785.1. NCBI lineage: Bacteria > Bacillati > Actinomycetota > Actinomycetes > Kitasatosporales > Streptomycetaceae > Streptomyces > Streptomyces sp. NPDC015346. Next base: position 392,395 of record NZ_JBIBTW010000006.1, read on the forward strand.
GGGCTCCTCGATGTGCCCGTACAGCATCGTCGAAGGGGTTTTCAGCCCCTTCTCGTGCGCGAGGCGGTGGATCCGGGACCAGTCCTCCCAGTGGGTCCGGTGGTCCACGATGTGCTGGCGGACCTCCCAGTCGAAGATCTCCGCGCCGCCGCCGGTCAGGGACTCCAGGCCGGCCTCGATCAGCTCGTCCAGGATGTCGGAGGCCGACATGCCGGAGATCGTCTCGAAGTGGTGGATCTCGGTGGCCGTGAACGCCTTCAGCGAGACGTTCGGCAGGGCCTTCTTCAGCTCGGAGAGGGAGCGCGGGTAGTAGCGCCAGGGCAGGTTGGGGTGGAGCCCGTTGACGATGTGCAGCTCGGTGAGGTTCTCGCCCTCCATCGCCTTGGCGAGGCGGACGGCCTCCTCGATGCGCATCGTGTACGCGTCCTTCTCGCCCGGCTTGCGCTGGAAGGAGCAGTACGCGCAGGAGGCGGTGCACACGTTCGTCATGTTGAGGTGACGGTTGACGTTGAAGTGGACGACGTCACCGTTCTTACGGGTCCGGACCTCGTGGGCGAGGCCGCCGAGCCAGGCCAGGTCGTCGGACTCGTAGAGGGCGATGCCGTCCTCACGGCTCAGCCGCTCACCGGCCCGGACCTTCTGCTCCAGCTCGCGCTTGAGTCCCGCGTCCATCGAGGCCGCCTCCCATATCTCCGAAATCAGGCTCCACCCACGCTACCCTCAGCCCTCCTCGGGCAGATCTCCGACCCGGTTCTCCCACTTCGTGGAGAGGACGATGGTGGTACGGGTCCGGGAGACGCCCTTGGTGCCGGACAGCCGGCGGATCGTCTTCTCCAGGCCGTCCACGTCGTTCGCCCGCACCTTGAGCATGAACGAGTCGTCGCCGGCGATGAACCAGCAGTCCTCGATCTCGGCGAGGTCCTTCAGCCGGCGCGCCACGTCCTCGTGGTCGGCCGCGTCGGAGAGCGAGATGCCGATGAGGGCGGTGACGCCGAGGCCCAGCGAGCGGGCGTCGACGGTGGCGCGGTAGCCGGTGATGACACCGGCCGCCTCCAGACGGTTGATGCGGTCGGTGACGGAGGGGCCGGAGAGCCCGACGAGTCGGCCGAGCTCGGCGTACGAAGCCCTGCCGTTCTCGCGCAGAGCCTGGATGAGCTGCCTGTCCACGGCGTCCATAGGTACGAAGCCTTCCATTGTCCAGCGATACCGCGAGTTTAGGTATAAAATCCAAGGTACACAGGGGCCGACACCCTGTGAATCTTTCAGCAGATCAAAAACGATCTTTCGTCCGCTGCGCAGCGCGCCGAGACGCAGCGCACCACGCGCACGACGCGCAGCGCCCGTCCCGTGCGCCACGCGCGCCCCGCCGAGAAGCGCTAGTCACCCCGAGAGCCCGCACCACCGCCACCGAGCTCTCCCTCCCAACGGCGGTACAGCCGGTGCGGCACCCCCGCCGCGTCGAGCACGCGCCCGGCGACGAAGTCCACCAGATCCTGGATGTGCGTCGCCCCCGCGTAGAACGCCGGAGAGGCGGGCAGCACCACGGCGCCCGCCTCGTCCAGCGCCACCAGATGCTTCAGCGTCTGCCCGTTCAGCGGGGTCTCCCGCACCGCGACCACCAGCGGCCGCCGCTCCTTCAGCGTCACGCTCGCCGCCCGCTGCAGCAGGTCCTTCGAAAGCCCCAGCGCCACGCCCGCCACCGAGGCGGTCGACGCGGGCACGATCAGCATCCCCTTCACCGGGTACGAACCCGACGACGGCCCCGCCGCCAGGTCCCCGGCCGCCCAGTACCGCACGCCCTCGACGTCCACGGCGAACGTGTCCGGCTTCCCGTCGGCGCCCCGCGCCAGCCAGGCCGCCAGGTCCTCGCGCCAGTGCGCGTCCCGGAAGGCGATGCCCGTCTCGTCGAGCAGCGTCAGCCGCGACGCCCGCGAGACGACCAGGTCGACGCTCTCCCCCGCCGCGAGCAGCCCCCTCAACACGGCGGCGGCGTACGGGGTCCCCGACGCCCCCGACACCCCGACCACCCAGGGACGACGCTGCTGTTCCTCTACCGGTTCCACGCCGATGAGCCTATCCGGCCCGCCGTCGCGGGCACTGAGTAAGGTGGCCCGGACGTTTCCGGGGGGAAGCGTAGGGCGTACGACCGCAGGGGGCTGCCATGACCGCACCGCACACCCGTGGCGTGACCTCGGCCGGCCGGGGCAAGGCCGCCGCCAAGATGATGCTCGTCTGGGTGGCCGCCCTCTGGGTGCTCGAGGTCGTCGACCACGCCACCGGCCACGCACTCGACGCGTACGGCATCGTCGCCCGCGACCCGGACGGCCTCGGCGGGATCGTCACCGCCCCCTTCCTGCACTTCGGCTTCGACCACGTCGCCTCCAACAGCGTGCCGCTGCTGATCTTCGGCTTCCTCGCGGCGCTCGGCGGCATCCGCCGCTTCCTCGCCGTCTGCGGGGTGATCGTCGTCGCCGACGGCATCGGCGTCTGGCTGCTCTCCCCGACCGACTCGATCACCGCGGGCGCGTCCGGACTGGTCTTCGGCCTCTTCGGCTATCTCGTCGTCCGCGGCTTCGTGGAGCGCAGGCTCCTCGGCATCGCCGTGGGGGTGACGGTCGCCGCGATCTGGGGCAGCACCATGCTGCTCGGCGCCCTGCCCACCGACAGCGCGGTCAGCTGGCAGGCGCACCTCGTCGGGCTCGTGGCCGGCGTGGGCGCCGCCTTCCTGTTCCGCCCCGCGGACCGGCGCCCGGCCCTCACGCCGTAACCCTCGCTAGAGAGTGAGCCCGCGCACCAGCAGGTCGAGCAGCGCGCAGACGAAGAGCGAGATCCCGATGAAGCCGTTCGTCGTGAAGAAGGCCCGGTTCAGCCGGGACAGGTCGTGCGGCTTCACGATCGTGTGCTCGTAGCAGAACGCCACCACCACGATCGCCAGCCCCACCCAGAAGAACAGCCCCGCCTGCGTCGCCAGCGCGTACCAGACGAGCAGCCCGGTCGTGACGACCGCCGAGCCGCGCGCCCCCCACAGCGCCGCCGGGATGCCGAAGCGCGCCGGGACCGACAGCACGCCGTGCGCGCGGTCCGCCTGCACGTCCTGGCAGGCGAAGATCAGGTCGAAGCCGCCGATCCACACGCCGACCGCGAGCCCCAGGATCACCGCGTCCCAGGACCACTCCCCCGTCACCGCGATCCAGGCCCCGATCGGCCCGATCGCCTGCGCGAGCCCCAGGATCGCGTGCGGGAAGTTCGTGAACCGCTTGCCGTACGGATAGATCACCATCGGCACGACCGCGAGCGGCGCGAGCGCCAGGCACAGCGGGTTCAACAGCGCCGCCGCCCCGAGGAAGACGACGACCGCTATCCCCGCCCCGGTCCACGCCGACCGCACGGACACGGCCCCCGTGACCAGCTCCCGCCCGGCCGTCCGCGGGTTACGGGCGTCGATCTCGCGGTCGATGATCCGGTTGCAGGCCATCGCGAAGGTCCGAAGCCCCACCATGCAGACGGTGACGAGGAGCAGCGTGAGCCAGTCGATGTTCCGGTCCCGCTGGAACATCGCGGTCAGCGAGGCGATGTACGCGAAGGGCAGCGCGAAGACCGAGTGCTCGATCATCACGAGGCGCAGGAAGGCCTTGGTGCGCCCGGGCACCGGCGCGGCCGCGGCGGCGCCGGTCACAGGCCGTACTCCTTCCACCGGCGGTCCACGAGCGCGGCCGTCGCCGGGTCGGACTCCACCATGTCCGGCCAGCCGCCGTCCCGGGTGTAGCCCTCCTCGGGAAGCTTCTTCGTCGCGTCGATGCCCGCCTTGCCGCCCCAGAACTGCTGGTACGACGCGTGGTCGAGGTGGTCGACCGGGCCCTCGACCACGGTCAGGTCGCGGGCGTAGTCGGTGTTGCCGAGCGCCCGCCAGGACACCTCGTGCAGGTCGTGCACGTCGCAGTCCTTGTCCACCACGATGATCAGCTTCGTCAGCGACATCATGTGCGCGCCCCAGATGGCGTGCATGACCTTCTGCGCGTGCTTCGGGTACTTCTTGTCGATCGAGACGATCGCGCAGTTGTGGAAGCCGCCGGACTCCGGCAGGTGGTAGTCCACGATGTCCGGCACGATGATCTTCAGCAGGGGCAGGAAGAAACGCTCCGTCGCCCGGCCGAGCGGCCCGTCCTCGGTCGGCGGCCGGCCCACCACGATCGACTGCAGCAGCGGACGCTTCCGCATCGTCACGCAGTCGATCTTCAGCGCCGGGAACGGCTCCTGCGGCGTGTAGAAGCCGGTGTGATCGCCGAAGGGGCCCTCCGGGAGCATCTCGCCCGGCTCCAGCCACCCCTCGATCACGACCTCCGCGTTCGCCGGCACCTGGAGCGGCACGGTCTTGCAGTCGACCATCTCGATCCGCTTGCCCTGCACGAAGCCGGCGAAGAGGTACTCGTCGATGTCGCCCGGCAGCGGCGCCGTCGACGCGTACGTCACGGCCGGCGGGCAGCCGAACGCGATCGCGACCGGCAGCCGCTCGCCGCGCGCCGCCGCCACCGCGTAGTGGTTGCGGCTGTCCTTGTGGATCTGCCAGTGCATGCCGATCGTGCGCCTGTCGTGGCGCTGGAGGCGGTAGAGCCCGAGGTTGCGCACGCCCGTCTCCGGGTGCTTGGTGTGCGTCAGACCCAGGTTGAAGAAGGAGCCGCCGTCCTTCGGCCAGGTGAAGAGCGCCGGGAGCCGGTCCAGGTCGACGTCGTCGCCGGTGAGGACGACCTCATGGACGGGGGCGTTGTCCGACTTCACCTTCTTCGGCGGCACGTGCACCATCGAGCCCAGCTTGCCGAAGGCCTCCCGTACCCCGACGAAACCGTGCGGAAGCTCGGGCTTGAGCAGCCCGCCGATCTTCTCGCTGATCTCTCCGTACGACGTGAGGCCGAGCGCCTTGAGCAGCCGGCGGTCCGTCCCGAAGACGTTCATCGCGAGCGGCATGGCGGAGCCCTTGACGTTCTCGAAGAGCAGCGCCGGGCCTCCCGCCTTGTTCACCCGGTCGACGATCTCCCCGACCTCCAGGTACGGGTCGACTTCGGCCTTGATGCGCTTGAGGTCGCCTTCGCGTTCCAGGGCCCTCAGCAGCGAGCGGAGATCGTCGTAAGCCATAGGGGCCAGTATCCGCCACGGGCTAGGCTGGACCTGTCACCGGGGCCGCCGAAACGGGCCCTGCCACTGCTTCCAGCATCGCTTCCAGGGGGCTGTCCCACATGCTCAGGGCACTGATGTACATCCTGCCGCTGGCGCTGACGATCTACGCGTTCATCGACTGCCTCAACACCCCCGAGGACGAGGCCAAGCACCTGCCCAAGGTCGTCTGGGTCATCATCATCCTGCTGTTCTGGATCGTCGGCCCGATCGTGTGGTTCGCCGCGGGCAAGATGCGCAAGGCCCCCGCCGGCGGCCGCACCCCCTCCGAGTGGCACCGCAACCACCGCACCGAGTGGGTCGCGCCGGACGACAACCCCGACTTCCTGAAGTCCCTCAAGGACGAGAACGAGAAGGACCAGGCCGTCCTCAAGGACTGGGAGGCGGACCTGCGCCGCCGCGAGGAGGAGCTGCGGAAGGAGCGCGAGCAGGGCGAGCCGGGCGGCGAACGGGGTGGCGAGCTGGGCGGCGAGCGAGACGGCGAACGAGGTGGCGAACGAGGTGGCGAACGGGGCGACGACGGGCAGAAGTCCTGACGTGGAGTTCCGGCTCCTGGTCACCTTCGAGAAGGTCGCGACCGTCCTCTCCTTCACCCGGGCCGCCGCCGAGCTGAAGTACGCCCAGTCCAGCGTGACCGGCCAGGTCCGCTCCCTGGAGTCCTCCCTCGGCGTGGAGCTCTTCGAACGGCTCGGCAGCCGCATCCGGCTCACCGAGGCCGGCGAGCGGCTCCTGCCGTACGCCCGCCGGATCATCGAGCTCACGGAGGAGGCCCGGGTCGCGGTCGCGGAGGCCGAGGAGCCGGCCGGGTCGATCGCCGTCGGCACGATGGAGTCGCTGACCTCCTACCGGCTGCCGCCGCTCCTGGAGCTCTTCCACCACCGCTACCCCAAGGTGCGGCTGACCCTGCGCCCCACCCTCGGCGACGAGACCCGGCAGGCGCTGCGTCAGGGCACGTACGACGTCGGGTTCCTGATGGAGCGCGAGACGGAACACGAGGGCCTGGAGACGGAGATCCTCGCGCCCGAGCCGCTGATCCTGGTCGCGGCGCCACGCCACCCGCTGACGGGACGTACGGGTCTGACGCCGGCGGACCTGGCGGCGGCCCAGCTGGTGGGGACCGAGCCGGGATGCCCGTACCGCGACCTGTTCGAGGCGGCGCTGAGCGAGTGGTCGCCGCCGTTCATGGAGTTCGGGACGATCGAGGCGACGAAGCGGGGCGTGGCCACCGGGCTCGGGATCGCCCTGCTGCCCCGGGTCACCGTCTCCGAGGAGCTGGCGTCCGGGGCGCTGGTCGAGCTGGACTGGGAACCGCCGTTCACTCTCGTCACTCAGATCGCGTGGCGGCGGGGGAAGCGGCTGCCGGCGCATGTGCGGCTGTTCGTGGAGCAGGCACGGCGGCTCGTGCGGGAGCAGACCCCGACAGGGTGATCTTCAGGCTGGCCAGCACGATCAGCGGGACGCCGAGCGCCTGGACGAGGCCGATGTGGTGCCCGTACACCGCCCAGTCGGCGAACATCGCGACGGCCGGGTAGGTGAAGGCGAGGACGGCGATCTTGGCGGTGGGCAGCTTCTGGTAGGCGGCGTACATCAGGACGTACATCAGGCCGGTGTGGATGAGCCCGAGCCCGACGAGCCACCCCCACCCGGCACCGAGCCGCGAGGCCGCGCCGAAGTCGGCGAAGGGCAGCAGCAGCGGGATGCCGGCCAGCACCTGGACGAGCGCGACGAGGTGGGGGCGTACGCCGGTGATCCGCTTGGTGACGATCGTCGACAGGGCGTAGAGAACGGCGGCGGCGAGCGCGAGTCCGAGGCCCTTGAGGGAGGCGGTGTCGCCGGGCCGGATGCCGGAGACGAGGACGAGCCCGACGAAGGCGACGGCGAGCCAGCCGAACTTCGCGGCCGTGATCCGCTCCCGGAAGAGCACGGCGCCGAAGACCACGAGGAAGAACGGCTGGGTGTGGTAGACGACGGTGGCGAAGGAGATCGACGTGGCCTCGTACGCCTCGAAGAGCAGAACCCAGTTGAAGACGATGAACACCCCACCGAGCACGGCGAGTCCGAGCTTCTTCGGCGTGAACCCGTGCCCGGTGAAGTAGCCCCGGGCCAGGCTGTACGCGCCGAGGGCGGCGGCCCCGAACAGGCACCGGAAGAACACCACGTTCAGGGGCGACGCCCCGGACTCGACGACGAAGATCCCCAGGGTCCCGGAGAGCACCATGGCGAGGGTCAGCTCGACGGTTCCCCTGGTCTGCGTTGCGCTCTCGTTTCTCATGCCGCCGACGCTACGGACGGGGCCCGGGGCCGGTCCACGAGCCAGTGGGGGGTCCTGCCGATGGGCCCATCGGCGGGGCCGATGGCAGCCGGAATACCTTCCGAAGCAGCGAAGTTGGCAACGGGGCACCCACGAGACCGGAGCAGACATGACTCTCGACGCCACGCGTGACGCGGACCGCTCGTTCCTCTTCGTTCTCGGCAGCTCACGCTCCGACGGCAACACCGAAATCCTGGCGCGAGCCGCCGCGGCGCACCTCCCCGCCGGTGTCCCCCAGCGCTGGGTGGACCTGAACCGGCTGCCCCTGCCCGACTTCCAGGACGGGCGGCACGAGACCGCCGGCTGGCCGGCCGGGGAGAACGAGGAGCTGCTGAGGCAGGCCACGCTGGAGGCCACCGACATCGTCATCGCCTCGCCCCTGTACTGGTACAGCCTCTCCGCCCAGACCAAGCGCTACCTCGACTACTGGTCGGGCTGGCTGAACACGCCCGACTCGGACTTCAAGGAGCGGATGGCGGGCCGGACGCTGTGGGGTGTGACGGCCATGGCCGACGCCGACCACGTCGTCGCGGGCGCCCTGGAGACCACCCTGAACCATTCGGCGGCCTACCTGCGGATGCGGTTCGGCGGCGTCCTGACGGGCACCGGCTCCCGCCCCGGCCGGGTGCGGGCCGACAAACAGGCGATGATCCGTGCCAAGACCTTCTTCCAGCGCGAGACCCCGTTCGCCCGCTTCCCCTACGAGACGGAGGCCGGCGCCGCCGCGTGAGGCCCCGGCGGCCGCAGAGACGGAAGAGCCGGCGGCGGTTGGCTTTGTTCACAAGAGCGAGCCAGGGCACTGCTGAAGCGGTAGTTGAGCTGCCGGCGCACCCACTGGCCGGGGGCGAGGTGAGGCATGCGTTGTCGGGTCTAGGCTGTCGCCAGCTGCCGGAGCCGGCAGGCGTACCAGGTGGTCGAGGCGCAGACTGCCAGGTAGATGACGACGCCCTGGGCGGCGAAGTTGCCGTAGTGGAACTCCCACTGGCCCGCCGCCGGATCGGTGCCGTACAGCGGGTTGTTCCAGATGTACGGCCGGACCCAGGCAACGATGCCGCCGAGGCACTGGGCGGCTACGTAGAGCGCGGCGAACTCGCCGAGCCGCCACAGGTATGACCGGCGGTCGGTACGGATCATGGCACGGACCTCCGAGAGGGCGCTTCCGGCGCGCCAACGCGCGCCGTCCGGGGCCACCCGGGCGCAGATCGCGGGGCTGAACACCACGGCCGCGATGACGAGTCCTATCAGCACGACCGTCAGCAGCCCCGCCGTGCTCTCCGAGCTGACCCGGCTCCGGGCCTGGGGTGCCAGGAGTACGGCCAGGATGGGCAGATGGGTGGCGAGGGCGGCCACGTACACGCGGCCGAGCACAGCGGTCGCCGGCCGCCCGAGGCGACGAGGACGGGGCTGGGCTTGGGCTGTTGTCATACGGCTCATCCAAGCATGGTCTTTCACTTTGGTGAAGTAGTTTTCTTTACCGAAGTGAAGGACTTGTAGCCTGGGTGCATGAGCAACAACCGGGACGGAGCTGCGCTGGGCCACGAGCTCAGCCTGTGGGTGGTGCTCTACCATGAACAGCTCGCAGCCCGCCTGCACGTCAACGCCACGGAACACAAGGTCCTCGGCATCATCGGCCGCACCCCAGGAACCCACCCCGCCAGGCTCGTGAGTGAGACCGGCCTGAGTAACGCCGCCATCACGAAGATCGTCGACCGGCTGGTCGCTCTCGGGTACGTCGACCGGGCTCGCGACCCGGCGGACGGGCGGCGATTCACCCTGACCGCCACCACCGCACATCGGCGCGTCCTGACCGAGACCATGGCTCCCATGCTGGCCGGTATGGATCAGGTCGTGCGGGGTCTCGACGAAGCCGAACTGGCGGCCGTCGGGCGCTGGCTCACCGGGACCGTGGCCGTGATGCGCGATGCCACACTCTCCCTGGCCGAGGAGAACCGCACCCCCCGCACCCTATAGGCCGGCTGATCGGGGTCGTTCTTGCGAGCCGTGCCAGGCGGTGGAGCTGCCACTCATCGGGACCTGACGCAGCGGCAGCAGCGCGGCCAGGACTGCGTCTGGTGCGGCATCACCCTGGCCGCCGGAACGGCGGTCGACTCGGACGACCGGGTCGTCGCCACCCAGCTCCGGCCCGGGACGGCCACGCGTGAAGCCGGGATTGCTGCACCAGGTGGCGGGTGATATTGATCGGCGCAGCAAATCCGGGACTCCCCGGCATCCGGGCAGGTGAAGGAGGAACGGGCTGTGAGACGGGCCACCAGGGCGGAGCTTCGTGCCAACGCGGTGACAATCCACCGCCTCGGGCGCCACCACGGCTTGCGTTCCTTCGTGTTGAGCCCGGAACCGGGGGAGCTCGTGGCAACGGTGGACGAGGGCCGTTCGTACCTCGACGTGCTGGGCTTCGAGTCGGACCTGTCCGACATCCTCGGCGCCGCCGTCGAGGTCGTCCCGCGCGGCCCGGTCGGACTTGCCCCTCGCGAAGCCGGCCCGGAGGGATCGCCGCGAGAGACACGGAGGGCCGGTGCCCACACGGTCATCCGGTACGCGGAGTGGCACATGGGCCCGGACCACTCCGACGAAGCCCGGCCGCTCTACCAACTCCAGTGCACCGCCTGCGAGAGGGAGTCCTCGGCGGAAGAGGAGACGCCACAGGACTGGGCGTTCGCCCACGTCGGCAGGAACCCGTCGCACCAGCACTACCGCGAGATGATCACGCGCTTCTATCGCATGACGCTGGTCGATTAACAGGGCGTGGTCCGGTCGGCCGGACCATGGCAGGGGCAGCCGCAGACGAGGTGGCGGACTTCCCGTACGCCCGTCTCGCGGGGGACGCCGTCCCGGCAGTGATCGTGGCGGCCGACGACGCAGCGCGGTGACCGGAACTCCGGCTCGGGCTCGGGCGTAAGGGCTCGTACCAGCAGGGACACGCTCACGGCGTCGGCGATCTCCGGCGTCACCCACCAGGCGTCCCCCGCGCGGTCGCGGTGCGGGCCGTCATGTCCCACGGCGAGCACACAGACCGAGCCCGCGCACACCGGCCGCATCACCTCCACCACGGCGATCAAGGGCCGCCGGGCCCCGCAGCGACTCATCGGGCCGCCCCGGCGTGGATGTTCCGGTGGTCGACGTCCACCCCGACCGTCGCCAGCCACAACGCCCGCCGACGCCTGCGTTGCACCGCCGCCACATAGGGGCGTTCGAGGGGCGACCGGGAGCCGTCGAGGAGCATCGCCTGCTCCCGGGCGTACGGAGATCGCCGGGTGGGAGCGCGGTGACGCGGCGCGGGGGCCGGGGAGGCCGGGCGGCGGTGGGTGACGGGGCGGGGGCGATGCCTGCCGGTGGGCGGCAGGGTCAGCATGAGAAGCCCGAGCAGAACGGGGATCAGCGCCCTGCCGAGTACGCGCGCGATAGGGTTCCGCACGTCATCAACTCCCTTGAAGTTGGTGGCCATGCCCCGGGGCCGGTACCAGCGGTCGCCGGGGTCTTTTACGTTCGCACCACCGTAGCCCGTGATGCACCGTGATGCATCACGATGTAGCTAGAGCCATCCCAACGTGTATTTGTATGACTATCTACTGTTGCCCTATGAGTCTTGATCCGAAGTCGGCACGTCCGCTGTACATGCAGCTGGCCGACGTGATCGCAGCGAAGATCGCCTCCGGGGAGTTCGCCCCTGACCGGATGATCCCCACGCCGGGTCGCCTCTCCGAGGAGTACGGCATCGCGGTACTGACCGCTCGACGGGCCATGCGTGAACTCCGCGAACGGGGACTGATCATCACCGTGCCCGGCAAGGGCTCATACGTTCTGCCCACTGCCGGGAAGAGCAGCCCTCCGACGGAGGCGTGAGACCCCCGGCCGACAGCCGAACGGCAACACCTGCGCAACGGTGTCGAAAAGCCCGACGCTTTCCCAACAACCTGTCGATACCCTTGAGTTGACTGCGACGGGGGTGGCGGGTGGACAGAGAGCTGTACGGCCGCGAGGCGGTCTTCCAGGATTCCGGGCTCGCGGCCCGGCTGACCGGGCTCGCCCCGGAGGGCTTCGCGCGGACCGCGTACGAACACGGCGACGATCCGCCCGTCACCGTCTTCACCGGCGGGCGCGGCATGGGCAAGACGGTCCTGCTCAAGCAGTTGCGCAACGCCTACAAGGGGGCCACCCCGCTCGCGCTGCTCGACTGCGCGCACATCGAGCCGCCCGCCGACCACGGCCCCGGCTGGAACCCGCTCACCGGCGCCCTCGCCGAGCTCGCCGAGCAGCTCGCTCCGCGCGGTTTCGCCTCCGCGCCCGTGGAGTTCCCCCGGCTCTCGCTCGGTCTGGTCGCCGTCGCCTCCACCAGCTGGTCGCGGGAGGACGAGGAGCGGGCCCGGCACGATCTGCAGCGGCTCGGGCCGGTCCTCGCGAGCGTCGACGCGGCCAAGGGGGCCGGCGCCACCTGGGTCACCAAGGTCCTCAGCAAGCTGGCCGCCAACTTCGCCGAGGCCACCGCCCCCATGGCCGGACTCCTGGCCGAGGCGACGGTGGAGACGGTCCTGGAGGAGGTGTTCGGCCGCGCCCAGCGCCGCTCCGAGAGCTGGTACGGGAACTACCGCAACGCCGGCGGCCGGGGAAAGATCGGCCTCCAGTACCTCGCCAACGACTTCGAGCAGGGCGGCCGGCGCCGCCAGGAGGCCGAGAGCTTCCTCGTCGGCGCGCTCGTCGAGGACCTGTACCGCGCGTACACCGGCCTGCTGCGGGCCGGAGCCCGCCGTGGCCGGCCCGTCCTCCTCCTCGACAACGCCCATGAGCCGCTGGGCCGCCGCCTGATCGAACCGATCCTGCGGGAGCGCGCCGCCGGGCGCCGCGACCGCGTCGTCGTCTTCGCCACCTCCCGGGTCCGCGATCACGAGGGCATGCGCCGCGCGACCCGGCTGAGGCTTCCCGAGACCGCCCGCATGGCCCCCTGCCCGCGCGGCACGGACGTCACCTCCGGCATCCTCGCCGTCGAGCTGACCCCGTTCTCCCCGGCCCACGCCCAGTCCGCCTTCGACCGCCACGACCCGGCCGGACGGACCCCGGCCGACCTGGCCCGGGGCGTCCACCGGCTCACCGGCGGGCGCCCCCTGGGCGTGACCCTGCTGAGCCGGGCCGCCGGCGAGGCCCCGGCGCGGCTGCGGTCCTCCCTCACCCCGGGCGCCCTGCTCGACCTGACGGTGGAGCTGCGCGAGGACACCCCGCCGGTGCCGGTCGCGCCGACGCTCCTCGAAGAGCTGCTACCCGGTGAGCACCACGGCCGGCTCGCGGTGCTCGCCGCCGCGCACGACGAGACCTCCGCCCGGCTCCTCGCCCATACGCGGCTGCCCGGCGAGTCCCCGGACGGGGACATGGCGCTGGAGGTACGGGACCGGCTGCGCGCCCAGGGCTGGCCCACCAGCCCCGAGCACTTCGTCGCCGATCCGCTGCTGCGCGCCCTGCTGCTGCACCGGCTGCGTTTCGAGGACGGCGAGACGTACGCGACCTGGCGGGCCGTCCACGAGACCCTGCACCAGCACTACGACCAGGAGTCCGGGCTCCCGTACCGCCTGCACCACGAACTGGCCCTCGGCCGGACCGGACAGGCGGTGACCCATCTGCGGGTGACGTTCCCGCGTCCGGACGTCGAGGGCTGGCTGGGACGGCTGCGGTTCATCGCCTCGGCGCCCTACCCGCGTACCCGCGACCGCACCGACGACCGCGACCGCACCGCCCCCGACGCCACTCCCGACACCCCCGCCCCCGCCTTCCCCGACCTCCGCCGGGCCGTCGCGCTCGGGCAGCGGCCGCCGGACCGGCTGCCGGCCGGCCTCGACGGCGAGGCCACCGAACTCCACCTGCGCCTACGGCGGTTGCTGCACGCCGTCTGGCTGCTGACCGACCCGCTCGCCCTGCCCGACGAGGAGGTGACGGAGAAGCTGGCGTACGAACTGCGCCAGCTGTCCGGCCGCCACCTGACGGGCAACCGACCGCTGTGGGACGCGGCCACCCACTGGCCGACGGACATCCGCGCCTGGCGGGAGCTCTCGCTGCCGTCGACGCGCGAGGACGGAGTCTGAGGACCATGCTCGCCTGGCTGCGCTTCCACCTCTGGCACACCACCCGTCAGCGGATCCTCACCTCCGTGGTGGTCCTCGCCGTCCTCGGCTCCCTGACCGGGTACGCCGTGAACCGCGCCACCACTCCGGAGGACCGCTCCTGCGCCCCGGGCGTCGAACGGCCCCCGGGCAGCACCGAGTGCGTCGGCGTCAACGGCGACGGCCACGACTTCGGCGTCCCGACGCTGACCGAGGTGGCCGGCCGCATCCGCGACGAGAACCGCACGCTCAAACAGGGCGAGTACGCGACCGTCGCCCTGCTCCTGCCGCTGACCTCCACCGACAGCGGCATGCGGGTCAAGGTCCTGCACGAGGTCCAGGGCGCCTTCGCCCGGCAGTACCGTGCGAACCACGAGTCGAACAGCGAGACCCCGAAGATCCGGCTCGTCCTCGCCAACACCGGCAAGGGCAACGCCCACTGGCGTACGACGGTCGACCGGCTGAAGGCGATGAAGGACGGCCCCGACCGGCTGCGGGCGGTCTCCGGCGTCGCCACCTCCTCCACCGAGATACGGCTGGCGGTGGCGGCCCTGACCGGCGCGGGCATCGCCGTCGTCGGTACGACGATCACCGCCGACGACATCGCCAACGGCCCCGGCCCGGGGAACAACCGCTACCCCGGCCTCGCGCGCGTCTCGCCCACCAACGGCGACGAGGCCAAGGCCCTGGCCCACTTCGGCGAGGTGGAGGCGTCGAAGGCGCTGCTCGTCCAGGACACCAGGACCGGCGACCACTACACCGACACGCTGAAGGCCGCGTTCGCCGGCTCCCTGAAGGGCGCGCCGTACGAGCCGCAGCTGTTCACCTCGCCCGCCGACCCGACGGAGGAGGGCACGACCGCGAACACCTTCCGCCAGATCACCCACCTGATCTGCGACACCCGCGCGGAGACCGTCTTCTTCGCGGGCCGCCACACCCAGCTGCGGCAGTTCATCAACGCGCTCGGCGCGCGCGGCTGCGCCGAGCGGGCGTTCACGGTCCTGACCGGTGACGAGGGCTCGTACCTCGGAGCGGACCGGAAGCTGAACCGGGCGGCGCTGAAGGCGAAGCTGACCGTCCGCTACGCCGCGCTCGCGCACCCCGACGCCTGGCGGCCGGCCGCCGGCCGGCCGGTGCCCGCGACGGGCGGCTCGACGGCGGCCTACGAGACGTTCCTCGCGGACATCGCCAAGGCCTCGAAGGAGCCGGTCGCGCTCGCCGACGGGCAGGCGATCGTCGCGTACGACGCGATGGCGACGGCGGTCCACGCGATCCGGCAGGCGACACCGCAGGGCAGCCAGTATCCGGAGGCGGCGGACGTGGTCACCCAGTGGCCGCAGGTGAAGGGGTCGCTCCGGGTGGACGGCGCGAGCGGCTGGATCTGCCTGGACAACTTCGGCAACCCGTTCAACAAGGCCGTCCCGATCGTGGAGCTGGCCCTGGACGGCACCCAGCGCTTCGTCCAGATCGCCTGGCCGGAGGGCAGACCCCCGACGAAGGACTGCTTGCCGCCGAGGCGCGGCTGACGACGACAGGCAACGAAAACAGGGCGTGAGGTCTACGGCTCCCACTTGGGCCAGGGCGCCTCGTCCCGCGCGTACAGGTCCCGCAGGTGCTGCCAACGCTCGGCGGTCCACTCCAGCCAGTCCGTGGGCCGGCCCTCCAGGGCCTCCGCCAGACGCTCGAAGTGGTCGTGCCACCCCGCCAGCATGTCCAGCTTCTCCTCCCGCGTCCCACGGAACTCGTTGGTGAAACGCAGCACGGTCGACCCGCGCAGCACCGTCTGTCCGCCGTCACCGCCGCCCGGTTCCAGGTGGAACCGGATCCGGCCGTGCGGCGGGCCGACCGTGTACTCGGCCACGTACTCCACGTCCCAGGCGGTCACCCGCCCCGAGACCACCGTGTCTCCGTTGAGCCAGCGCAGCGTCACCGCCCCGCCGAGCCTCGGCTCGAGACGGTCCGCCGCGCAGAGCCACTCCCGCAGGCCCTCCGGTGTCGCGACGGCCCGCCAGACCCGCGCCATCGGGTGCGGCAGATCGATCACGTACCGCAGGTGGTGCAGGTCGCCGTCGTGGGTCTCGCACCTGCCCTGCGGTATCCGGCTCATCGCTCCCGCTTCCATACCTCCAGCGTGGCGCCGGCGCGCGAGCCGTGCCAGCTCAGACGCCGGCGTAGGAGTGCTTGCTGGTCACGAAGATGTTGACGCCCCAGTAGTTGAAGAGGAAGCAGGCGAAGGCGATGAGCGCGATGTACGCGGCCCTGCGGCCCTTCCAGCCGGCCGTCGCGCGCGCGTGCAGGTACGCGGCGTAACCGACCCAGGTGATGAAGGACCAGACCTCCTTGGCGTCCCAGCCCCAGTAGCGGCCCCACGCGTCGCCGGCCCAGATCGCGCCAGCGATGATCGTGAACGTCCACAGCGGGAAGATCGCCGCGTTGACCCGGTACGAGAACTTGTCGAGCGACGCCGCCGACGGCAGCCGCTCCATCACCGACCTGGCGAAGGGACCGGGCTCGCCGCCGGTCGCGAGCTTGTTCTCGTACGAGTCGCGGAAGAGGTAGAGCAGGGTGGCGACCGCGCCCAGGTAGAACACGGCACCGCAGAAGATCGCGGTGGAGACGTGGATCCACAGCCAGTACGAGTCGAGCGCCGGCACCAGCTGGTCGCTGGGGGTCTTCAGCCAGGTCACGGCCATGCCCAGGTCCAGCAGGACGGTCGTCATCAGCGGCAGGCCGAGCCAGCGGACGTTCTTCCCGGCGAGAAGGAAGCCGAGGTACGCGCCGACCGCCACGGTGGAGAAGGTGGTGGAGAACTCGTACATGTTCCCCCAGGGGGCGCGCTGCACGGCGAACGCGCGGGTGATCACACCGGCCGCCTCGATGAGGAACGCGAGGGTGGTGAGCGAGACGGCGATACGGCCGTACAGATCGCCCTTGACCGTGCCGCCGGCCGCGCCGGGGCCGTCGGGCACGTCCCGGGTGCCGGCGCCGGACCGGGTGACGACCTTCGGCTGGTCGAGCACGGCGGTGGAGCCGGCCTGGTTCACCCTCACCGTGACGGCGGGAGCGGCGGCCGTCACGGCCGTCGCGGTCGTCGCCGTCAGCTCGGCGGCCGTCCGGCCGACCTTGCTGCGGCTGCCGAACACCCACTCGGCGATGTGGGCGAAGAAGGCCAGCGTGTAGACGGCCATCGAGGAGTAGATGAGCATGTCGCTCATCCGCGCCAGGCTCTCGTTGGTCTCGGCGGCGAGACTCACGGCGAGATTCACTTCTCAGCCCCTTCGGCTTCGGCAGGGTCGGCTTCGGCAGGTTCTTCCGCGGCTTGCGGCGCAGGGTCTTCCGCGGCTTCCGGCGCGGTCGGCTCGGGCCCGGTCGGCGCGGTCGGCGCCTGGGCGTGGAGCGAGAGCGCGAGGTCGGCCAGCTCCTCGGGGAGCTTGGCGGACTCGCTCCGGCCGAGGCCGGCCATCTCGACGACGGTGACCCCGTCCTCGCTCCGTACGGCCCGGACCCAGACCCGGCGCCGCTGGATGAAGAGCGAGCCGGACAGGCCGGCGATCGCGGCGATCGCGCCGGCGAGGGCGAGACCGTTTCCGGGCTGCTGGGAGACCTGGAAGCTCGCCCACTCCTTGATGTCCTTCTCGAAGGTGATCGAGCCGGCGCCGTCGGGCAGCGTCATGGTCTCCCCGGGCAGCATGCGCTGCGCGAGCTTGTTGCCGTCCTTGTCCTTGAACTGCGTCATCTTGGACTTGTCCAGCTGGTACACGTTCTGCGGCAGGCCGGAGTCCACGCGCAGGTCGCCGTGGTAGCCGGTGAGCGCCATGACGGGGAAGTCGAGCGCCGGGAACTGCGAGAACATGTCACCCTTGCCGGCGCCCGCGAAGGTCGGCACGAAGAAGGCCTGGAAGCCCAGCTGCTCCTTCTTGCCGTTCTTGTCGCGGTAGCCGTCCATCACCTTGATCGCGCCGGTCGAGGTGATGTTGTTGTCGAAGGGCAGCAGTGGGACGGCACCGTGGAAGACGACCTTGCCGCGGCCGTCCTTGACGGTGACGACGGGCGCGTACCCGTGGGCGATCAGGTACACCTTCGAGCCGCCGACCTCCAGTGGCTCGTTGACGCGGATGACGGCCTTCTTGTCCGTGCCGCCCGCCTCGGAGTAGGTGACGGCCGCCTCGAAGGTGCGCGGGGTGCCGCGCTGGGGGCCGGTCTTCTCGTACGTACCGGTGAAGCTGTCCAGCTGGAAGCTGAACGGCGCGAGGTCGTCGGTGCTGTAGAGCGAGCCGGACTTGAAGTCGTCGTACTGCGTGAGGGTGTTCGAGAAGCCGTCGCCCTCGATGATCAGCTTGCCGCCCTCGGACTTGAAGAGCTGGCCCCAGGCGAACGCCACCAGCATCACGATCAGCGCGATGTGGAAGAGCAGGTTGCCCGCCTCGCGCAGATAGCCCTTCTCGGCGGCGACCGCGTCCTTGACGGTGTGCGCGCGGAAGCGGCGCTCCTTGAACACGGCGAGCGCGGCCTCGCGGACCTGCTCGGGCTCGGCCTCGGTACGCCAGGTCGTGTACGCGGGCAGCCGCGTCAGGCGGCCGGGGGCGCCGGGCGGCAGGCCGCGGAGCTGGCCGACGAACTGGCCGGTGCGCGGGACGATGCAGCCGATGAGGGAGACGAACAGCAGGATGTAGATCGCGGAGAACCACACCGAGCTGTAGACGTCGAAGAGCTGGAGCTTCTCGTAGATCGGCGTGAGCGTCTCGTGGGCCTTCTTGAAGGTCTGCACCTTCAGCTCGTCCGCGCCGTTCTGCGGGATGAGGGAGCCGGGGATCGCGCCGAGGGAGAGCAGGAAGAGCAGGATCAGGGCGACCCGCATGGAGGTCAGCTGCCGCCAGAACCAGCGGATCCAGCCGACGACACCGAGGGTGGGGCCGCCGACGGCGCTCTCCTCCCGGGGCGCGGTGGAGAGCTGGGACCCCGCCTCGCCGAGTTCGTGAGCGTCGGTCGTCGTGTCCGTCGTGTCCGTCGTGGTGTCGGTCGTCGTGTCGGTCGTGGTGTCGGTATCGGTCTTGCTCATCGGAACTCTCAGATCCCCACCGTGAAGCCGCTGGACCAGCCCTGCATCGTGGAGACCATGCTGTCCCACGCTCCGGTGAGCAACAGCAGACCGGTCAGGATCATCATGCCGCCGCCGATTCTCATCACCCACACATAGTGCTTCTTGATCCATCCGAACGTGCCGAGGGCCTTGCGGAAGGCGACCGCGGCGAGGATGAAGGGGACGCCGAGCCCCAGGCAGTACGCGACGGTCAGCAGGGCGCCGCGGCCGGCGCTGGCCTCCTGCGCGGCGAGCGCGTTCACGGAGGCGAGGGTCGGGCCGATGCAGGGCGTCCAGCCGATGCCGAAGAGCGCGCCGAGCAGCGGCGCGCCGACGAGGCCGGTGACGGGCTTCTTGTGGAAGCGGAACTCGCGCTGGGTGAACCAGGGCATGAGGCCCATGAAGAAGACGCCGAGCGCGATCATCAGGATGCCGAGGACGGTGGTGAGCGTCTCCCGGTACTCCTGGAGGGTCGAGCCGAAGTAGCCGAAGAGCGCGCCGCCGGAGACGAAGACGGCGGAGAAGCCGAGGACGAAGAGGGAGGCGCCGGCGGCCATCCGGCCGCGCTTGGCCTCGGCCAGGTCGGTGCCGGTGACGCCCGTGACGTACGAGAGGTAGCCGGGCACGAGCGGCAGGACGCAGGGGGAGAAGAAGGAGACCAGGCCGCCGAGCACGGCGATGGGCAGGGCGAGGAGCAGGGCCCCGCTGAAGACCGTCTCGTTCACGTCACTTCTCCGCGAGAAGCGGCTCGATCATCGAGCGCAGCTTCTTCTCGTCGAGTGCCATGAGGGAGCGGGCGGCGATCTTCCCGTCCTTGTCGAGCACGACGGTGGACGGAATGGCCTGCGGATTCAGCGTGCCCTTGGGGAATCCGTTGAGGATCAGCTTCCCGGAAGGGTCGTACAGGCTCGGATAGGGCACTTTGTAGTCGACTTCGAAGGTGATCGCCTGCTGCTTGTTGAAGTCGCGGGTGTTCAGGCCGACGAATTCCACGCCCTTCGGCTTGAGGTCGGCCGCGACCTTGGCGAAGTGGGGCGCCTCGGCCCGGCAGGGGCCGCACCACGAGCCCCAGACGTTGAGGACGACGACCTTGCCCTTGAGGTCGGCGATGTCGAGCCGCTCGCCCTCGATCGTCTCGCCCGCGATCTCCTTGGTGGCCTTGCGCTCGCCCTTGGCGACGGTGGAGACACCGCCCGTGTTGGTGACGAAGTTGGTGTCTCCGCCACCGCCGGACTTGCCGTTGGTGTCGGAGCCGCAGGCCGACAGAGCGAGGGCGACCGACAGCGTTCCGACGGCGAGCAGGGTGCGTCGAGGGGCGCGGCTAAGGCTCATGTGAAAAGTTTCGCATGGGCGTTTGGGGGATCTTGGGCACCCCCCTATGTGCCCGCAAAACCCCCATGTGAAGACGGCTTAAGCGGGCCGGAGGAACGTGTTCCAGCCACCGGCGGGTGACTGCCCGACATCGAGCGTACGGAGTTTGGCGAGGATCTTGGGGTCCTGGACGTCCAGCCAGTCCACGAACTGCTTGAAGGAGACGAGCCGGACGTCCTTCTTGCCCGCCATGCCCTTGAGCGCCTCTTCGACGGCGTCCATGTAGATGCCGCCGTTCCACTGCTCGAAGTGGTTGCCGATGAAGAAGGGCGCGCGATTGGACTCGTAGGCGCGGTCGAATCCGGCGAGATAGGCCTCGGTGGCCTGCTTGCGCCAGCCGGGATAGCGCGAGGGGACGCCCTTGGTCGTGTTCTTCGACTGGTTGGCGAGGATGTTGTAGTCCATGGACAGGACCTCGAAGGAGTGGCCGGGGAACGGCACGGCCTGGAGCGGGAGGTCCCAGATCCCCTGGCGCTTGTCCGGCCACGTCTGGCGGCCGCCGGGCGAGCTGGCGTCGTAGCGCCAGCCGAGCCGCTTCGCGGTGGGCAGGAGGTTGTCCTGGCCGAGAAGGCAGGGCGTGCGGCCTCCGATGAGCTCCTTCTCGTAGTCGAAGGGCAGCGGGTCGAGGTCGGTCCAGCCGCTGTTCGTCTTCCATTCGGTGACGAACTTCACGGCCTGGTCGATCTCGCTCTGCCACTGGGCGGGGGTCCAGTTGCCGACGGAGCCGGAGCCGCCGCAGAAGTGGCCGTTGAAGTGGGTGCCGATCTCGTGCCCGTCGAGCCAGGCCTGACGGACGTGCTTGAGGGTGTCCTTGATGTGGTCGTCGGTGAGGTAGCCGATGTCGGAGGCGCCGACGCGGTTGTTCGGCGGGCGGTAGAGGCTCTTCTTCGACTCGGGGAGGAGATAGATCCCGGAGAGGAAGAAGGTCATCGCCGCGTCGTGGTTCCTGGCGAGTTCGAGGAAGCGCGGGAAGAGCCCGTTGCCGACCTCGCCGGCACCGTCCCAGGAGAAGATCACGAACTGGGGCGGGGTCTGGCCGGGTTCGAGCGGGACGGGGGCGTCGGGCTGGTGCGGCTGCTTGCCGGTGTCCGCGGTGGAACCGTCGCCGATCGGCTTGACGTCGTCCTGGGTCGGAGCGGGTGTGCTCGGGTTTCCCGAGGCGTCACCCCCCTTACCGCCCCCGCCCGACCCGGAACCTCCCTTTTTGTCCGGTTCGTTGATGCCGCACTCGGCGATCCCGATCGCCGCCGCAGCACCAACGCCCGCCCCCAGAAGGCCCCTTCGACTGATCCCGTGACTCCCGCGCATGACGTCCCCATTCGCGTCGCTGACGTATGACCGAACGGATCGAACGGTCATCCAACCGACATTGAGTGAGATGCCGGGCCGAACACGGAGGTTCCGGTGATTAGCACAAAAATTTCAGGGCGACCGGAGGGAATGATCCCATCCGATCGCCCTGACGGTGTACCCCTCGGACGTACGCGATGTGCGGCGACGCGCGACCGGGGCCGGCCCGTACGGACCCGACCCCCTACGCCCTGACCCCCTACGCCCCGAAGCCCTTCGACTGCCCCTTGACCGGCTTCGCGCCCGCGAGCAGATGCGGCGGTACGAGATCCCGGGCCGGCTCGCTGTACCCGACCGACACGATCTTGTCGCCCTGGTACGTGAACGAGGTCAGCGAGGCCAGCGTGCACTGCCGGCGCCTCGGGTCGTGCCACAACTTCCGCTTCTCGACGAAGCTGCGCACGATCCAGATCGGCAGCTGGTGGCTGACACAGACCGCCTCGTGACCGCGCGCCGCGTCCTTCGCCGCGTCCAGCGCCGCCATCATCCGCACGACCTGCTCGATGTACGGCTCGCCCCAGGACGGCTTGAAGGGGTTGGTGAGGTGCTTCCAGTTGCCCGGCTTGCGCATCGCCCCGTCGCCGACCCCGAAGGTCTTGCCCTCGAAGACGTTGGCGGCCTCGATGAGGCGGGCGTCCGTGGCCACGTCGAGGCCGTGGCTCTTGGCCACCGGCTGGGCCGTCTCCTGGGCGCGCTCCAGCGGCGAGGAGACGACGTACGTGATGTCCCGGCCGGCCAGGTGCTCGGCGACCCGGTCGGCCATCCGCCGGCCGAGCTCGGAGAGGTGGTAGCCGCCGCGGCGGCCGTAGAGGACACCGTCGGGGTTGTGCACCTCGCCGTGCCGTACCAGGTGGACGACGGTGATGTCGTCGTCGCTCTTGCCGGTCATGCGGTCGCCTCCGCCGCGGCGCGGGCGGCGGCGGGCAGCGCGGCGGCGATCCGCTCGACCGCGCGCTCGTCGTGCGCCGTGGACACGAACCAGGACTCGAAGGCGGAGGGCGGCAGGTAGACCCCGTCGGCCAGCATCGAGTGGAAGAAGGCGTTGAAGCGGAAGGCCTCCTGCTTCTTCGCGTCGTCGTAGTCGCGGACCTCGTCGGCCGTGAAGAACACGGAGAACATGTTGGACGCGGTCTGCAGCCGGTGCGCGACGCCCTCCTTGGCGAGCGCGCCGGTGACCAGGGACTGGATCTCCCGCGAGACCGCGTCGACCTTGTCGTACGCCGCCGCGTCGAGCAGCCGCAGCTGCGCGAGCCCGGCGGCGGTGGCGATCGGGTTACCGGACAGGGTGCCCGCCTGGTAGACCGGGCCGGCCGGGGCGAGGTGCCCCATGACGTCGGCGCGGCCGCCGAAGGCCGCGGCCGGGAAGCCGCCGCCCATGACCTTGCCGAAGGTCATCAGGTCGGGCGCGACACCGTCGATGCCGTACCAGCCGGCGCGGGAGGTACGGAAACCGGTCATCACCTCGTCGGAGATGTACAGCGCGCCGTTGGCGGAGCAGAGTTCCTTCAGGCCGGCGTTGAACCCCGCCAGCGGCGGCACGACGCCCATGTTGCCGGGCGAGGCCTCGGTGATCACGCAGGCGATCTCGCCCGGGTGCGCGGCGAACGCGGCCCGGACCGCCTCCAGGTCGTTGTACGGCAGGACGATCGTGTCACCGGCCTGCGCACCGGTCACGCCGGGCGTGTCGGGCAGACCGAAGGTGGCCACGCCGGAGCCGGCAGCGGCGAGCAGCGCGTCCACGTGCCCGTGGTAGCAGCCGGCGAACTTCACGACCTTGGCCCGGCCGGTGAAACCGCGGGCGAGCCGGATCGCCGACATGGTGGCTTCCGTACCGGAGGAGACCAGCCGGACCTGCTCGACCGGCGCGATCCGGGAGACGATCTCCTCGGCGAGGGCGACCTCGCCCTCACCCGGCGTACCGAAGGAGGTGCCGCGGGCGACGGCGGCCTGCACCGCGGCGATCACCTCGGGGTGGGAGTGACCGAGGATCATCGGCCCCCACGAGCAGACGAGGTCGACATACTCGCGACCGTCCGCGTCGGTGAGGTACGGGCCGGTACCGGACACCATGAACCGGGGCGTACCGCCCACGGCCCGGAAGGCGCGCACCGGTGAGTTCACGCCGCCGGGCGTCACGAGGGACGCGCGGTCGAAAAGCGTCTGTGAGACTGGGGCTTCGTATGAATACGGCACTGTGGTCCTGACCTGCGAGTAAGTCTGCGAGTACGGAGAGACGGCGTGGGCACCCTGTGAATTACGCCGGGGCGTCGGTCCTCCGCGTCTGCGAAACTGGGGCGTCATAGGGATGGCTCACGGAATCCATGGTGTCAGAGGGCCGGACGTTCTTGCGGACAGGTGTTTCACCGCGAGAGCGTGGGGGAGGTCACTGTCACGATGATCGGCTTGCGCGGCGGGGGTCGTGCTGCCCAAAAAAGCAGTCGGGTGGAGATATGCATCGCGGTGGCGGACTGGGTGAGGGGACGGACGACCTGGGTCCGGAGCCTGCCCGGCGGGGGAAGCACCGCCGACGGCGTACGGAAGGCCCCACGGGCCCTGCGGGCACCTCGGGTGTGCCAGGAACGCCTGGGCCGGCGGGCGTGTCAGGAACGCCTGGGACGTCAGGATCGTCTGAACCCACAGGACCCATGACAGGGGGCGGGAGTGGCCGGTTGGGTGTGACGTACAAGTACTTCGGCGCACCCGACGGCGCCACGGCGGCCCGCGTACCGATCTCGATGCGCCCGGAGGAGCTGGGCGGCGACGAGCTCGGCATGGGCGGCATGTTCACCAAGATCAAGCCCGAGACGATAGCCGCGATGGTCCTCACGGGCATCCAGGGCATGCCCCTGCACAAGGTGCCCCCGCTGGAGCTGGTCGTCCTCCACCCCGATTACGCCGTGGTGAAGCTGCCCATGACCGTGGTCGACCCGCTGCGCGGCATCGGCGAGGAATCGGTCGGCGCGGCGGCCTTCATCTGGTCCACGGTCCCGGACCGCGGCGGCCCCCGGGACGCCTTCAACGTCTACCAGCTGCTCCACGAGTGGCAGGACTTCTCCCACCGACTGCACGAGGCGGGTCACCAGCCGTACTGCCTGGTCTGGCCCTGAGCCTGCGTTGCGCCACCCTTCCCCGTCCTATAAGTGCTGAAGTAAGTGCTGAAGTTACGACAAACAGCACAAAGCGGACGGACGAGGAAGGACGCACATCGTGAGCAGAGCGCGCCTGGCCGGCGAACCCATGCAGATCGGCGAGGTCGCCGCGCGGACGGAACTGCCCCTGCGGACGATCCGCCAGTACGAGGACTGCGGCCTGGTCGTCCCGTCGGCGGCCTCCCCGGGCGGTTTCCCGCTCTACACCGACGCCGACGTGGACCGCCTGATGGTGATCCGCCGGATGAGACCCCTCGGCTTCACGCTCGACGAGACCCGCGACCTCCTCACCACCATGGACCGCCTGGCGGCGGACCGCCCCGGCACGGCCTGGGAACTCTCCGCCGAGGACCGCTCCGCCCTGGTCGCCCGCGTCCGCGCCTACGAACACGCCGCCACCGAACGCGTCGCCGCTCTGCGCACCCAGCTCACCCGAGCGGAGGAATTCGCGGCCTCTTTGCGCGCCCGCCTCGGAGAACACGCGGCGATGACGTCCTCGCCCGGCAGCGCCCCCGCCCCTCTGTGACCCACGCCACACGCCGTTCCTGTCAGCAATCGGGGCGCCGTTCCGCTCAATCACCGGGAGCACGACTCACCGGGAGCGAACGAACCGACAGGAGCGACACATGAAGCACCGCATCGTCGTCCTCGGCGCCGGCTATGCCGGGGCCTACGCGGCCGGGAACCTGGCCCGCCGGCTGTCCCCCGCGGACACCGAGATCACCGTGGTCAACGCCGAGCCGGACTTCGTCCAGCGGCTGCGGCTGCACCAGCTCGTGGCCGGCCAGGAGATCGAGGCTCCACAGCTCGCCGACATCTTCGCGGGCACGGGGGTACGGCTGCGCCTGGCCCGTGTCACCGCCGTCGACCCCGAGCGGCGGACCGTCGCCGTGGCCGACACCGACGGCAGCGGCGGCAGCGGCAGCGGCAGCGGCAGCGGTGAGCTCGTCTACGACACGCTCTTGTACGCGCTCGGCAGCCACGTCGCCGACGGCGGCGTCCCCGGCGTGGCCGAGCACGCCTTCGACGTCGCCGGCCGGCCCTCGGCGCTGCGCCTGCGTGAGCGGCTCGACTGCCTTGAGAGCTTGGCGGGCCCGGGCGGCCGGAGCGGCTCGGCCGGCCCTGGCCGCTCCGGCAGGCGGGGCGGCGAAGGCGCGAGTGTGGTGGTCGTCGGCGACGGGCTGACCGGCATCGAGACGGCCACCGAGATCGCCGAATGCCGGCCCGGCCTGTCGGTGACGCTGGTCGCCCGGGGCGAGCTGGGCGCCCGGCTCTCCGCCGGAGCCCGCGGCCACCTGCGCCAGGCCTGCGACCGGCTGGGCATCACCGTCCTGGAGCACACCAGCGTCGAAGCCGTCGAAGCGACGCGGGTGCTGTGCGCCGACGGCACCGCCCTGGCCTCCGACGCGACCGTGTGGACGGCCGGGTTCGCGGTCGACCCCATCGCCGCCGTCGGCGGCCTTGAGGTCACCGAGAGCGGTCGGATCGTCGTCGACCGCACCATGCGGTCGGTCTCGCACCCGAACGTCTACGCCGCCGGCGACAGCGCCTACGCCATCGGCGACAACGGCCGGCCGCTTCCGATGTCCTGCGCTTCGGCCGGCTACACCGGCCGGCAGGCCACGGACGCGATCGTGGCACGCCTGACCGGCCGCGAGATCGCGAACATCAAGCTGGCGTACCCGGGCAACCACATCAGCCTGGGGCGGCGGGACGGGATCCTGCAGATGGTCGACCACGAAGCGCGGGCGAAGCCGACGTACGTGGGCGGCCGGAAGGCCGCGCGGATCAAGGCCGGCATCCTCAGGCTCTCGCTGTGGAGCATCTCGCACCCGACCTTCGGCCTGCCCAAGCGCACGCACCGCCTGACCGCCGCGCCAGGGCACGTCCGCCGGGAAGACCGTCGCGCGGCCGCCCGGCTACGGTGATCCGCGTGGAGAACACCGCCGTCGACCGCTTCGACACGAGTCGGTTCGAGGCCGGCCGGAACCGGCTGGCCTCGCTGGCGTACCGGCTCCTCGGCTCCGCCGCCGACGCCGAAGACGCCGTGCAGGACGCGTTCCTGCACTGGCAGGCCGCCGACCGGCAGCGGATCAGGGTGCCGGAGGCATGGCTGACCAAGGTCGTCACCAACCTGTGCCTCGACCGGCTCCGCTCGGCACAGGCCCGCCGCGAACGCGCCGTCGGCGTCTGGCTGCCCGAACCGCTCCTCGACGGCGACCCGATGCTCGGCCCGGCCGACACCTTCGAGCAGCGCGAATCGGTCTCCCTGGCCATGCTGACGATCATGGAGCGCCTGTCACCCCTCGAGCGGGCCGTCTACCTCCTGCGCGAAGCGTTCTCCTACAGCCACGCCGAGATCGCCGAGATCCTCGACATCACCGAGTCCGCGAGCCAGCAGCACCTCCACCGGGCCCGGCGCCGCGTCACCGCCGAGCGCGGCCGTGCCGCCGGTGAAGTGGACCCGGTGTCCGCCCGCGGGATCGTCGAGGAATTCCTCGCCGCCGCCACCTCGGGCCGCACCGAACAGCTGGTGGCGCTGCTCACCGACGACGCGACCGCGGTCTCCGACGGCGCCGGCCTGACCGAGAAGCTGCTGCGGTTCGACACTCCGCAGCGCGTCGCCGCCATCGCGCGGGCCGGTTTCAAGCCCACCGCCGCGAAGCGGCGCCTGGCCGGCGGCACGCCCGCCGTCCACTACGCCCTCGTCAACGGCGCCCCCGCCGTCCTCTTCGTGCTCGGCGACCAGGTGGTCGGCTGCGTGACGTTCGACATCACCGAGGGCAAGATCGCGACGGTCCGCGGCATCGCCGCCCCCACCCGCCTCACCCGCCTCACCGAAGCCTGGCGGCAGCACGCCACGGACACACCTCTCATCCCCATGTGGTGACCCCCACCGAACCTCCGCCGGGGTCGTGGCCTGCCACGACCCCGGCGGGCGCCCTCAGGGGGCGTCCAGCGCGGCGGCGACGGTGCGGAAGAAGTGGGCGTACGCCGCCGGGCTCGGCGGAATCTCCGGGTTCCAGGGCGCCACGCGCGCGTGGCCCACGGGCGGGAACGCGTCGGGCCCCACCGCGTTGGCCCGGCTGTCGAAGAGCACCAGATCGGGGGCGAGCCGGGCGGCGTGCTCCCAGTCCGCGGTGAGCCAGTTGGCGCCCGGCCCCTGGCCCGGGTCGAGCAGGCGGACGCCCAGTTCGCGCAACCGGGCCAGCTCGGGCCACGCGTGCGGGCGGGCCAGATGGACCTCGCCGCTCCCGGCGCCGGAGAGCGCCAGTACGCCGACCTCTCCCCACCCGCCGGTGGCACCCCGTACGGCCTCCTCGGCGGACGCCAGCGGCCCGCCGGTGACGGCCGCCTCCACCGACCCCGACCCCGCCCCACCTACCGCCTCCGCCAGCTCACCGAAGCGCCCGATGATCGTCGACAACGCCACCTCACTGCCGACGCAGAGCGCGACGCACGGCACCCCCAGCCGATCGACGACCGCCTCCTCCAGCGCGTACGGGCTCTTACCGTCGTACGTCACGTCGACGACCAGATCGGGCCGCAGCCCCCGCAGCGCCTCCTCGTCCAGGCTCCGTCCGGGCCCGAGGTACCGAACCCCGGCCGCCTCCAGGCCCCCCGCCTTGACCGCGTCGATCGCGTCGCCGTCGTGCCCGGAGCCGTACACCGCGACGGGCGTCACCCCCAGGTCGAGCAGGGCCGCCCCGGCCCGTACGTACGCCACCACCCGCTCGGGCACGCGTGCGGCCGTCACCGCCACGCCTCTGTCGTCCGTGAACCCCCACGCCCCTGTGTCCGACATGCGGCTGCTCCCTCCCCGGCCGGAAATCTCCCTCTCCCGCCACCTTGAATCGCCGCCCCCGCCCGCACAAGAGGGCCTCGGCCCCGCCCCCTCCCCCAAGTCCCCGGGCCGGGTGTTAACTGAACAGGTCGGGAGAAAGCAGCAGCAATCGTCAGCGCCGTACGCGCCTCACGCGCCGCCCGTCGCGGGCGCGCCTCCGTACCGGCCCCCGCGCCCTGGAGTCAGCCATGCCGTCCCTACCGTCCCCACCGTCCCTGCCCGGTCCGTTCTCGGACCGCCGCGTGCTCACCGTCTTCGGCCTGCTCGCCACCTCCGCGGCGGCGTTGGTGGCCCTGGGCCTACGCGCGCGTGCCCGCCGCGCACGGCCCGCCGCACCCCTGGACCGGGTCTGGCACCCCCAGGAGACGGTGCCGCTCACCCCGGCCGAGGAAGACGCCTTCGGCGAGGTCGTCTCGCGCCTCTCGGCCGGGTCGGCGGACCACCCGCGCTGACGGTCGACACCCGCCGCCTGTCGTACCCCTCACCTACAGTGCGGGGATGGAAATCAACGCAGCGTCCGTACGGCTCGAGCCCTGGTCCGAAGACGACTTCGACCTCCTGCGGGCCATCAACGCACCGGATCTCATGGAGCATCTCGGCGGCCCGGAGAGCGACGAGGCGCTGCTCAAGCGGCACCGGCGCTATGTGGACCTGAGCGCCGACCGCACGGGCGCCGGGCGGATGTTCCGGATCGTGTCGCTCCCCGAGCAGGTACCGGCGGGCTCCATCGGGTTCTGGAAGCAGACCTGGGACGGGGAGCAGGTGTACGAGACGGGGTGGACGGTCCTGCCCGGGTTCCAGGGGCGGGGCGTGGCGACGGCGGCCACGCGCGCGGTGGCGGCGCTGGCCCGCGCCGAGCGGACGCACCGCTTCCTGCACGCCTTCCCGTCGCGGGACAACGGTCCGTCGAACGCGGTGTGCCGCAAGGCCGGTTTCGAGCTGCTCGGGGAGCGTGACCTGGAGTACCCGCCGGGCCATCCGCTGCGCTGCAACGACTGGCGCCTGGACCTGGACAGCCTGGGTTAGTCGGCCTGGGCGTCCAGCGGCTTGGTGAAGTGGAACGCCACGATGTCGAAGCGTTCGCGCAGGTAGAAGCGGTGGGCTCCGGTGCGCTGGGTGCCGGAGTCGAGGTTCAGTTCATGGCAGCCCGTGGCGCGCGCGTGTTCCTCGAGGTGGGCCAGGAGCTGCCGGCCGACGCCGGTGGAGCGGGCGGTGGCGGCGGTGACCAGGTCGTCGACGTAGAGCTTGCGGATCGCGCTGGTGTTGTCGACGATCCGCCAGCCGGCGACGCCCACGCAGGCGCCTTCGTCGGTGTACGCGACGGTGAAGCGCAGGCCCTGCGGGTGGCCGTTGCCGTAGATCTCGTGGAAGAGCGGCGCCGTGAGGTGGGGCCGCAGCTCGCGCAGGACGGGGAGCAGGTCGGTGTCCAGGCGCCGGTCGCCGGGCTCCAGGTCGATGATCTTCATAACGGGACGGTATCCCAGGAGCCGCCACGGCAGCTGAGGGTTCTCGGGGGTTTGTCAGAGTTGACGAGCCGGGGCCCTCCCGGACTCCCCCGCCGCTCTCGAGGGGCCGGCCGAATTACCTGGCCGCCCGCCGGGCCCCGGTGACATCCTGTCCCCGTGAACGGACCGGAGATCCTCATCAGCTTCGACCCCGGCCTGCGGCTCTTCGTCTCGGCGGAACGGCGCTCGGGGCGCACCGCCGTGACGACCGACGGCGTCTCGACCCTCGGCCATGTCGTCGAGTCGCTCGGCGTCCCGCTCACCGAGGCCGGTCGGTTGCTGGTGGACGGACGGCCGGTCGAGTCCTCCCACATCCCCGCGGCCGGCGAGACGGTCGAGGTCGAGGGTGTCGAGCGACCCCAGCCGGTGCCCGGAGCGCCGCTGCGGTTCCTCCTCGACGTCCATCTGGGGACGCTGGCGCGCCGGTTGCGACTGCTCGGCGTGGACGCGGCGTACGAAAGCGAGGACATCGGCGACCCCGCGCTTGCCGCGCTCTCCGCCAAGGAGCGGCGCGTGATGCTCTCCCGGGACCGCGGGCTGCTGCGCCGCCGGGAGCTGTGGGCCGGCGCCTATGTGTACAGCGACCGGCCCGACGACCAGCTCCGGGACGTACTGGAGCGGTTCGCGCCGGTCCTGGCGCCGTGGACGCGCTGCACCGCGTGCAACGGTCGGCTCACCGACGCCGACAAGGAGTCGGTGCGCGAGCGGCTGGAGCACGGCACGCAGAAGACGTACGACGTCTTCGCGCGGTGCACCGAGTGCGAGCGGGTGTACTGGCGGGGCGCGCACCACGCCCGCCTCGAGGCGATCGTCACCGACGCGCTGCGCGAGTTCGGCGGCGCGGCGACCCGGTGACCGGCGCCCGCCGACCCGCTCCGGTCGGCCCGACGGCCGTGGGCCCGTGACGTAACCGGCCCGCTCCAGCCGGTCGACGAGCCGGAAAGTGTACGGAACAGCGATTCGGCGTTCTAAGGCTCCGGCGCCGTCAGGTAGCGCTGAATCGTCGGCCCGAGCCAGGCGACGATCTCCTCGCGGGACATCTCCACCGTGGGCGGGAACCGCAGCACGTAGCGGGTGAGCGCCATGCCGAGGATCTGTGAGGCGACGAGCGCGGCCCGGCGCGGCGCCTCGGCGGGGTCCGGGCAGACACCCCGGGTGACCGGCCCGAGCTGTTCCGCGAAGACCGCCCGCATGCGCTCGACACCGGCGGTGTTGGTGACACCGACGCGCAGCAGCCCGGTCAGGACGTCGTCGCGTTCCCAGCGGTCGAGGAAGTGCGTGACAAGGACCGCACCGATGTGCCGCGCGGGCAGGCCGCCGAGTTCGGGAAGGTGCAGCTCGAAATCGGAGGCGGCGGCGAACAGCCCCTCCTTGCTGCCGTAGTAGCGCATCACCATCGACGGATCGATTCCGGCGTCGCGGGCGATGGCCCGGATGGTGGCGCGCTCGTAGCCGTCGGCGGCGAAGCGTTCGCGGGCGGCGTCGAGGATCGCGGCGCGGGTGGCGTCGGAACGGCGGGCGGTCGTCATGCCAACGACTGTAGGCCAACGGGTGTTGACAGGCCAGCACGGGTCGCCCTACCGTTGCCAACAAGCGTTGACCAACAGATGTTGGCCAACGGTCGTGGGCACCACTCCTTCAGGAGGCAGCCATGAACCACCTGGACACGGACGTCGTCGTCGTGGGCGCCGGCCCCACCGGACTACTGCTCGCAGGCGACCTCGCCGCCGCGGGCCAGCGGGTCACCCTCGTCGAGCGCCGCCCGCACGGCATCAGCAACATCACCCGCGCCTTCGCCGTGCACGCCCGCACCCTGGAACAGCTCGACGCCCGCGGCCTCGCCGACGAACTGGTCGGCACCGGCACCCGCGTCACCCGGATGCGGCTCTTCGGCCGCCCCTCCCTCGACCTGTCCCGGCTGCCCTCCCGCTTCGCGTACCTCCTCGTCACCCCGCAGTACGAAATCGAGCGCGTCCTCGAACGCCGCGCGCGGTCCGCAGGCGTGGACTTCCGGTACGGAACGGAACTGCGCGCACTGAGCCAGGACACCGACCAGGTCACCGCCGAAGTCACCGGCCCCGACGGCGCCCCCGCCACCCTCCGCGCCCGCTACCTCGTCGGCACCGACGGCGTGCGCAGCGCCGTCCGGACCGCCCTCGGCCTGCCCTTCCCCGGCCGCTCGGTGATCAGCTCCCTCGTCCTCGCCGACGTCCGCCTCACCGAGGAGCCCGAAGAGCTCCTCAGGGTCAACGGCGTCGGCGACGCCTTCGCCTTCATCGCCCCCTTCGGCGACGGCTGGTACCGCGTCATGGGATGGAACCGCGCCCGCCAGGTCCCCGACAGCGAACCCGTCGACCTCGACGAGCTCCGCGACATCGCCCGGCTCGCCCTCGGCACGGACTACGGCATGCACGACGCCCGATGGATCTCCCGCTTCCACAGCGACGAACGCCAGGCCCCCGCCTACCGCGTCGGCCGTGTCCTCCTCGCCGGGGACGCCGCCCACGTCCACTCCCCCGCCGGCGGGCAGGGCATGAACACCGGCCTCCAGGACGCCGCCAACCTCTCCTGGAAGCTCGCCGCCGTCCTGCGCGGCGACGCCCCCGACCCCGAGGCGCTCCTCGACAGCTACCAGGGCGAACGCCACCCGGTCGGCGCGACCGTACTGCGCAGCAGCGGCGCCATCATCCGCCTCGCCATGGCCCGCGGCCCCCTCCTGCGCGCCGCCCGCGCGCTCGCCGCCCGAGTCCTCAGCTCCGTCCGCCCCGCCGCCGCCAAGGCCATGGGGATGATCAGCGGACTCGGCATCGCCTACGGCCGCGAAGGCCGCCGGGTACCCGACCTGACACTGCGCGAAGGAAGGCTGTACGAACTGCTGCGCGCCGGCGAGTTCGTCCTGATCACCCCCGAAGGCACGACCCCGCGCCTGCCCCGTACCGCCCCCGCCTCCCCCACGCGCCTCATACGGGCCACCTGGACCGACCCCGCCCGCCGCACGACACTCCTGGTCCGCCCCGACGGCTACGCCTTCCCGGCCGGCCGCTGAGCGGGGCGCCGGGCCTCAGAAGACGTACGGGTCACCGGTGGCCAGGACGAGCACCCGGTGCCGGTCGTTCCTTGGGTTCCCGTCGGTCGAACCATCGCTCCACACCGTGCCGATGTCGACGGTCACCTCCTCCGGAGTACCCGCCGTCCGAAGATCGAGCGCCAGCTCACCGGCCGCCCCAGCGGCCCGCAGCTCACCCGTCCGGCAGACCACCACCCGATCGCTCGCCCACAGACACGCCGGAGGAAGCTCCTGCCCACCCGCCATCGGCTCGGAGAAGGCCAGCCGGACCGTCGCCTGCGACACATGGGAGGGACCGTGGTTCTCACTGACCAACCAGACCCCCAGCCGCCCCTCCCACAGGGCGACGTGGCCGTGGTGGGCCAGGTCCGCCTCGGGCGCGACCGGCGGCCCGGCAGCCCAGGCGCTCTCCCCCGCGCCGACCACGACCGCCCCCGTCAGGGCCACACCCAGCAGCGCCTTGCGCATCACACTCATGCCCAGAAGATACCGATGAACCCCCATATCTTCTGACTATCCGTCAGTCAGCGTGTCCCGCCCCACCTGCCACCCTGTTCCCCATGCTCATCGCCCGCTCCGCAGCCCTCTTCGCCCTCGCCGCCCTCTTCGAGATCGGCGGCGCCTGGCTCGTCTGGCAAGGCGTCCGCGAACACCGCGGCTGGATCTGGATCGGCGCCGGAATCGCCGCCCTCGGCCTCTACGGCTTCGTGGCCACCCTCCAGCCCGACGCCGAGTTCGGCCGGATCCTCGCCGCCTACGGCGGCGTCTTCGTCGCCGGCTCCCTCGCCTGGGGCATGGTCGCCGACGGCTACCGCCCCGACCGCTGGGACGTGACCGGCGCACTGATCTGCCTCGTCGGCATGGCCGTGATCATGTACGCCCCACGCACCCGCTGACCACCGACCGCCGCCTATCCTGACCACGCGATCGACGCATTCGACCACACGCGCGAGGAGCACGTCATGACTGCCGCCGGTACCCCCATCGCCGTCGTCACCGGAGCGAGCAGCGGAATCGGCGCCGCCACGGCCAGACAACTCGCCGCCGCCGGCTACCGCGTGGTCCTCACCGCCCGCCGCAAGGACCGCATCGAGAAGCTCGCCGCCGAGATCAACGAAGCCGGCCACCAGGCCACCGCCTACGCCCTCGACGTCACCGACCGCGAAGCCGTCCAGACCTTCGCGACCGCCTTCCGCACCATCGCCGTCCTGGTCAACAACGCGGGCGGCGCCCTCGGCGCGGACCCCGTCGCCACCGGCGACCCCGACGACTGGCGCCAGATGTACGAGGTCAACGTCATCGGCACCCTCAACGTCACCCAGGCCCTGCTCCCGGCCCTCACCGCGAGCGGCGACGGCACGGTCGTCATCGTCTCCTCCACCGCCGGCCACTCCACCTACGAAGGCGGCGCCGGCTACGTCGCCGCCAAGAACGGCGCCCGCGTCCTCGCCGAAACCCTCCGCCTGGAGATCGTCGGCACCCCGGTCCGCGTCATCGAGGTCGCCCCCGGCATGGTCAAGACCGACGAGTTCGCCACCACCCGCTTCCGCGGCGACACCGAGAAGGCCGCCAAGGTCTACGCCGGCGTCCCCGACCCCCTCACCGCCGACGACGTCGCCGACACCATCACCTGGGCCGTCACCCGCCCCCCGCACGTCAACATCGACCTCCTCGTCGTCCGCCCCCGCGCCCAGGCCTCCAACACCAAGGTCCACCGCGAGCTCTGACGACAGTCGACGACTCGTTCGAGTGAACGACCCCGATCACCCGGACAGCGATCGAAAACCCGCCCTAGGGTCGACAACAACTCCACACAGAACGGCCCTCGGCCGGGATTGCAGTCCCGACCGAGGGCCTCACCATCAGGAAGTAGGGCTTCCCATGGCTGGACAGGACCCTAGCGCGCCCGTGCGCTTCATGGACCTCGAAGACCCCCGCTACGCCTACATGTTCGGCTTCCTGCAGGCCGACGGTCACCTCGCCCGTGGCGCGGGCCAGAAAGGCAGGTTGACCGCCGAAATCAACGCGCGGGACATCCACATCCTCCACGAGTTCCAGCGCCTGACCCCGTACTACAGCTCCGTCAGGGAACGGGTCCGCACCACCAACTTCGCCGAGCGGCACCATTCGGCCACGTGGTCCCTGAGCTCACTCGAGGCAAGGACCATCGTCAACGAACTCGGGATTCCCTACGGCAAGAAGTCGCGGACCATCCGGCCACCCCGTGTCGAGTTCTCCCGGCCGGACTACCTCCGCGGCTGCATCGATGCCGACGGGTCGCTCGGATGGACCGCCGAAGGCATCCCTTTCCTCTCCTTCACGTCGGCCAGCACGGCCATCGCCGCCTACCTGTGCCATTTCGCAAAGAAGATCACGGGCGCGCAACGCATCGCCCGCCGCAACACCCGGGACCAGATCTACGTCATCACGTACTTCAAAGAGCAGGCACAGCAGCTCGCCGAGCACCTCTACTATCCCGGCTGCCTCGCCCTGGAGCACAAGAAGGCCAACGCGGCCGCGATCCAGAGCTGGGTGCGTCCAGCAGGGATGAGGATCGCTCCGCCTCGCCGACGCTGGACTGAGGCAGACGACGGCGAGCTGCTGCGGCTCAACGATCCCGCCCGGGCAGCCATCGCCCTCGGCCGCACCGAGCAGAGCTGCTACATGCGCCTGTGGCGGCTCCGCACCGGCCAGACGCAAACTCCTGTCGAGTAGCCAAGTACGAGACCAGAACGGGGTGCCACTGACACGGCACCCCGTTCCCCTTCTCCCTAGCCCTTCACGCAGATGACCTGCTTCAGCTTCGCGACCACCGTGACCAGGTCCCGCTGCTGGTCGATGACCTTCTCGATCGGCTTGTAGGCACCCGGAATCTCGTCCACGACGCCGGAGTCCTTACGGCACTCCACGCCCCGCGTCTGCTCCTCCAGGTCACGCGTCGAGAAGCGCCGCTTCGCCGCGCTCCGGCTCATCTTCCGCCCCGCGCCGTGCGACGCCGAGTTGAAGGACGCCTCGTTCCCGAGACCCTTCACGATGTACGAGCCGGTGCCCATCGAGCCCGGGATGATCCCGAACTCTCCGGAGCCCGCCCGGATCGCTCCCTTACGGGTGACGAGCAGGTCCATGCCCTCGTACCGCTCCTCCGCCACGTAGTTGTGGTGGCAGGAGATGACCGGATCGAAGGTCACCTTCGCTTTGCGGAACTCCCGCCGGACGACCTCCTGGAAGAGCGCCATCATGATCGCGCGGTTGTACTTCGCGTACTCCTGCGCCCAGAAGAGATCGTGCCGGTAGGCCGCCATCTGCGGGGTGTCCGCGACGAACACCGCCAGGTCCCGGTCCACGAGCCCCTGGTTGTGCGGAAGCTTTTGCGCCTCGCCGATGTGGTACTCGGCGAGTTCCTTACCGATGTTCCGGGATCCAGAGTGCAGCATGAGCCATACCGAATCGGACATATCAACACAAAGCTCCACAAAGTGGTTGCCCGAGCCAAGTGTTCCCATCTGCAAAGCAGCACGTTCCCGGCGGAACTTGACCGCGTCCGCGATCCCGTCGAACCGGGACCAGAAGTCCTCCCAGCCCGCCGTCGGGAACTGGTACAGCCGCTGCGGATCCACCTCGTCCCGGTGCATCCCCCGCCCCACCGGAATCGCCTGCTCGATCTTCGACCGCAGCCGCGACAGATCACCCGGCAGGTCGTTCGCCGTCAGCGACGTCCTCACCGCCGACATGCCGCAGCCGATGTCCACACCCACCGCCGCCGGGCACACGGCCCCCCGCATCGCGATCACGGAGCCGACGGTCGCGCCCTTGCCGTAATGCACGTCCGGCATCACGGCCAGGCCCTTGATCCACGGCAGCGTCGCCACGTTCTGGAGCTGCTGCATCGCGCCGCCCTCGACCGTGGAAGGATCGGTCCACATCCGGATGGGCACCTTCGCACCCGGTACCTCTACATACGACATACTTCCTCGATTCCCCCGAAAAGTCTGAAAACGCAAAAACCGGCACCAAGGCCCGTACAGGTGACGACGGACCGGCATCGACGGCAGCGCGTGCGATAGACATTGTGTCCATCGGCCGGACTCCGGCGGCAAACAGTTTTCGGGGAAGTCTTCGGGAGAAGGGAGCCTGTGAGCGTGCAGCGACAGGCGTACGTACCCGGTCTGACAGCGCTCGGCATGGCGCTCGCCTTGGGCCTCACCGGCTGCTCCGCCGGTACCGGAACCGACACCGCCGCCACCGACTCCAAAGCCGGCCCCGCCGCCCCGGTGGCGGCTCCCGGCCGCTACCGCACCCTCTTCGAACCCTGCCGCTCCGTCCCGCAGCCGACGCTCCGGGACCTGCTGCCCGGCGCCGCCCAGCTGCCCGACGACGAGCGGGACCGGGCGTACCGCGGCAGCGCCGCCGTCACCTACGACACCGACCGCCGCGTCGGCTGCTCCTGGAAGGCCGACGCCCCGGACGCCTCCCACCGGCTCCTCATCGACATCGAGCGGGTGGTGTCCTTCGACGGGGCCGTCAGCGACGACGACCGCGCCCAGGAGGTGTTCGCCCGCAAGCAGGTCGCGGCGGACCTCCCCGCGCCCCCGCGCACGACCGCCCCCACGAACCCGGCCGGCACCCCGGCCACCACCCCCTCGACCTCCGGCACGCCCGCGCGGCCGTCCGGCTCCGCCACCCCCTCGAACCCCGCCGGCTCCACCACCTCCACCGGCACGGGCACCGCCCCCACCCCCCAAGCCGCCGCCACCGGCCTGGAGCCCCGCGTCCTGGTGGGCCTCGGCCAGGTCGCCTTCCTCGACGACGTGCTCGCGAGCGCGGGAACGAGCGGCCGGCACCGCACGGTGAGCGTGGTGTTCCGCACATCGAACGTGATCGTGACGGTCGAGTACGGGGAGCAGACGAGCGGTTCCGCGGAGGCCCCGGACAGCGCGGAACTGCAGGAAAAGGCGCTGAATCTGGCCCGCCTGCTCGCCGAGCGGCTGGAGGAGTAGCCGCCCGGAGCCGCTCCGTGGGCTCGCCCCGACCCCGTAACGTGTCGGCGTACCGTGGCCGACGGCCGGACCGTACGACAAGCGACTGAAGGAACCATGCACCGATCAGCCCCGCGACTCTCCCGCATTCTCGCCTGCGCAGCCGTTCCGGTGATGCTCGTCGTCGCCGGCTGCTCCTCGGACTCCGACGGTTCCGGGTCGAGCCCGGACAAGGGCAAGGGTTCGGCCTCCTCGGCCACCCCCAGCGCCCAGCAGTCGACGAAGACGGTCGAGCCCGCGAAGTTCGCGAAGCTGCCGGACGTCTGCAAGTCGATCTCCGCGAAGACGACCGCGAGCCTGGTGCCGAAGGCGAAGGCGAAGAACGGTACGACGGCGCCCTCCAGCGACACGACGAGCCGTGGCGGCTGCTCGTGGAACGGTCTCGAGGACAAGGGTCTGAAGGGCTCCCAGTACCGCTGGCTCGACGTCTCCTTCTACCGCTACGAGTCGGACCTCTCCCTCGGTAGTGGTCAGGAGCGCGCGCAGGAGAACTTCGCGAAGGAGCTGACCAAGCTCCAGGCGACGGAGGGCGCGAAGAAGGTGCGCACCACCGAGGCGCCGGGTGTCGGCGAGCAGTCGAAGGCCGTGGCGTACGAGCTGCGCAAGACGGGCGAGGACTTCAAGTACGCCTCGATCGTGGCGCGTACGGGCAATGTGCTGGTGCTGCTGACGTACAACGGTGCCGGGTACGCCGGGGCGTCCGCCCCCACCGACAAGGTGATCATGGAGGGGGCGGTGAAGGCCGCCAAGGAGGCCGTCGCGGCGGTCGCGAGCGCCAACCCGTAGCGGCACGCGTCGCGAACACCCGCTTTTGCACGTGTTTTCGAGGAGCCCGTCCCTCCCCCGGGGGCCGGGCTCCTCGCGCATGTGCCACGCTGTGCCCGCGAGATGACGACGACGGGAGGGGTCGCGGGTGGCCGCGGTGCAGCTGACACGCACGCACAAGATACTGATCGGGGTGGTGGTCGCCGGTGCGGTGATCATCGCCGGGATCGGTTTCGCGGGCTCGTACGCCGCTGTGCGCGAGCTCGCCGTGGAGAAGGGCTTCGGCGACTTCTCCTACTTCTTCCCCATCGGCATCGACGCCGGCATCTGTGTGCTGCTCGCGCTGGACCTGCTGCTGACGTGGATCCGGATCCCGTTCCCGCTGCTGCGTCAGACGGCGTGGGTGCTGACGGCGGCGACGATCGCGTTCAACGGCGCGGCGGCCTGGCCGGACCCGCTGGGTGTGGGCATGCACGCGGTGATCCCGGTGCTGTTCGTGGTGGCGGTGGAGGCGGCGCGGCACGCGGTGGGCCGGATCGCGGATATCACGGCCGACAAGCACATGGAGGGCGTACGGCTCACCCGGTGGCTGCTGTCGCCGGTGCCGACGTTCCGGCTGTGGCGCCGGATGAAGCTGTGGGAGCTGCGTTCGTACGAGCAGGTCATCAAGCTGGAGCAGGACCGGTTGATCTACCAGGCCCGGCTGCAGGCCCGCTTCGGGCGGGCGTGGCGGCGCAAGGCGCCGGTGGAGGCGCTGATGCCGCTGCGGCTGGCGAAGTACGGTGTGCCGCTGGCGGAGACGGCGGCCGCCGGCCTCGCGGCGGCGGGTGTGGAACCGGCCTTGATCCCGCCGCAGCCGGCACAGGCGACCCAGGTTGCGCAGGTGGCCCAGGCGCCGCAGCCAGCACAGGTGCCCGCGGCGCCCCAGACCCCCCAGCTTCCCCAAGGCCCCCAGGGCCCCCAGGGCCCCCTCCAGCCGCAGCCGCAGCCCCAGGGCCAGGCCCTGGACGAGAACCAGCCTCCCGCGAACCACCACAGCCCGTGGTTCGCGGCGCCGCAGTTGCCGTCGGAGGCGCACGAGACCGCCTACGCCCCGAAGTACGTCGAGGGCCTGGAGCCCACGCCCGTGGCGGTGCCGCAGGGCCCGGAAGACCTCCCGATCCCGGGCCCCCGCCAGGAGCAGCAGTTCGAGGCGTACGAGGAGTACGTCGATCCGGAGCCGTCCTCGGCGGAGTTCGCGGAGGCCGCGTACAAGGCGATGTGGGACTACGTGCAGGAGAACCAGCAGTTCCCGAGCAACGAGGAGCTCGACATACTGCTCAGCGACCGGTACGGCACGCAGCACCCGCGCAGCACGTCGCTGTTGCGTCAGCTGACTCCGGGCCTGCGTCAGCGGATCGAGCAGGACCTGGTGGAGCACCACATCCCGTAGAGCCACGGGCGAGGGCTCAGGCCTTCGCCCGCCGCTTCGCCGTCTCGCTCCACAGCGCGAGCGCGGCGCCGGCCAGCGCGAGGACGACGTACCCGACGGTGGGGATGTCCCACCACTTCTGGAGCAGGCCCCAGGCCTTGTCGCCGAAGATCTGTCCGCCGGCGCCGAGCCCGCCCTGGACGAGGGCGACCCATCCGACGATGGCGATGACTTCGTTCTTGATGGCGTCGTTCTTCATGGCGTCGTTCTTCATGTCTCCACGGTCTCCCGCCCGGCGTCGGGTTTCGTCGTGCCCACGTCGGAACTCCGCCTCCTCCGAAGGATGCAGAAGGCCGCCGCCCGAACCGGGCGGCGGCCTTCCTCACTTCTCCCGTACGGCTACGCGCCGAGCAGCTTGCGCACCCGTCCGGCGCCTACCGCCAGCAGCAGCGTCGGCAGGCGCGGGCCCGTCTCGCGGCTCACGAGGAGCTTGTAGAGCAGGGCGAAGAACGCGCGCTGGGCGGCCTTCAGCTCGGGCGTCGGCTTGGCCTCCGGGTCGAGACCGGCCATGACCTTCGGGACGCCGTAGACGAGCGTGGTCAGACCGTCCAGGGACCAGTGCGTGTCCAGGCCCTCCAGGAGGAGGCGCAGGGACTCGCGGCCCTCGTCGTCCAGGGAGTCGAGAAGCTCGGTGTCGGGCTCCTCGCGGACGATGGTGCGCTGGTCGGCCGGCACCTGGGTGGTGATCCAGTTCTCGGCGCGGTCCAGGCGCGGCCGGACCTCGTCCAGGGACGTGACCGGGTTCTCCGGGTCCAGCTCGGTCAGGATCCGCAGGGTCTGCTCGTCGTGGCCGGCGGTGATGTCCATGACCGAGGCCAGCGTCCGGTACGGGAGGGGGCGCGGGGTGCGCGGCAGCTCGCCGGCCGCGGTGCGCGCCGCACGGGCGTACGCCGCCGCGTCGGCGGGGAGCGCGGTCCCGTCCTGGACCTTGGCCTCCAGCTTGTCCCACTCGTCGTAGAGCCGCTGGATCTCCTGGTCGAAGGCGATCTTGAAGGACTGGTTGGGCCTGCGGCGCGCGTACAGCCAGCGCAGCAGGGGCGCCTCCATGATCTTCAGGGCGTCGGCCGGGGTCGGCACACCGCCGCGCGAGGAGGACATCTTGGCCATGCCGCTGATGCCGACGAAGGCGTACATCGGGCCGATGGGCTGCACGCCGTCGAAGACCTGCCGGACGATCTGCCCGCCGACAACGAAGGACGAACCGGGCGACGAGTGGTCCACACCCGACGGCTCGAAGATCACGCCCTCGTAGGCCCAGCGCATGGGCCAGTCGACCTTCCAGACCAGCTTGCCGCGGTTGAACTCGCTCAGCTTGACGGTCTCCGAGAAGCCGCAGGCCGTGCAGGTGTACGCCAGCTCGGTCGTCTCGTCGTCGTACGAGGTGACGGTCGTCAGGTCCTTCTCGCACTGCCCGCAGTACGGCTTGTACGGGAAGTACCCGCCGGCGCCGCCCGAGCCGTCGTCCTCGGCGGCGGCGCCCGAGCCCTGCTCGGCCTCCAGCTCGGCCTCGTCGACGGGCTTCTGCGACTTCTTCGCCGGGGCCTTCTTGGTGCGGTACTGGTCGAGGATCGCGTCGATGTCGCCGCGGTGCTTCATCGCGTGCAGGATCTGCTCGCGGTAGACGCCCGAGGTGTACTGCTCGGTCTGGCTGATCGGGTCGTACTCGACGCCCAGTTCGGCGAGCGACTCGACCATGGCGGCCTTGAAGTGCTCGGCCCAGTTCGGGTGCGGCGAGCCGGCCGGGGCCGGGACGGAGGTCAGCGGCTTGCCGATGTGCTCGGCCCAGGACGCGTCGACGCCCTCGACACCGCCCGGCACCTTGCGGTACCGGTCGTAGTCGTCCCAGGAGATCAGGTGCCGGACTTCGTACCCACGGCGCCGGATCTCGTCGGCGACCAGGTGCGGGGTCATGACCTCACGGAGGTTGCCCAGGTGAATGGGCCCGGAGGGGGAGAGTCCGGAGGCGACGACGACCGGTTTGCCAGGCGCACGTCGCTCCGACTCGGCGATGACCTCGTCCGCGAAACGGGAGACCCAGTCGGTCTCGGTGCTGCTCTGAGCCACGGTCGGTACGTCCTTCTTTCTGGATTCCCTCAAGCCTTACAGCCGTACGTCAGCCATTGTCCCAGACGGAACGACCCGCTCGGAGGTTGTCCACAGCTCCGAGGTTGTCCACAGCTCGGAGATCGCGCACAGCTCCGGGTTGTCCACAGCCGGGGAAAACACGTTGCTCTCCCATGGGACACTTGACAAGCGAAATAGCCCCACCCCACCACGACAGGAACGGAAGCTCATGGCCTCGGTCCCTTCCCTCGCTTCGACCGTGCAGCAGCGCCTCGCGGAAGGTCTCTCGGCAGCCCTGCCGGAGGCCGGTTCCGCCGACCCGCTGCTGCGACGAAGCGACCGGGCCGACTTCCAGGCCAACGGCATCCTGGCCCTCGCCAAGCGGCTCAAGGGCAACCCGCGTGAGCTGGCGACGAAGGTCGTCGAGGGAATCCCGGCCAACGACGTGCTGCGGGAGATCGAGGTCTCGGGCCCCGGCTTCCTGAACATCACGGTCTCCGACGAGGCGATCGTCAGGACGCTGGCCGCCCGCGCCGCCGACGCCCGCCTCGGCGTGCCGTACGGAGAGCACACCGGCACGACGGTGATCGACTACGCGCAGCCGAACGTGGCCAAGGAGATGCACGTCGGCCACCTGCGGTCCGCCGTGATCGGCGCGGCGATGGTCCAGATCCTGGAGTTCACCGGCGAGAAGGTGGTCCG
Source organism: Streptomyces sp. NPDC015346 (assembly GCF_043078785.1). NCBI lineage: Bacteria > Bacillati > Actinomycetota > Actinomycetes > Kitasatosporales > Streptomycetaceae > Streptomyces > Streptomyces sp. NPDC015346. Next base: position 435,383 of record NZ_JBIBTW010000006.1, read on the forward strand.
CCGCCACCACATCGGCGACTGGGGCACCCAGTTCGGCATGCTCATCCAGTACCTCATGGAGCACCCGCACGAGCTGGACCACAAGTCGGACGAAGAGGTCTCCGGCGAGGAGGCCATGTCCAACCTGAACCGGTTGTACAAAGCCTCCCGCGCGCTGTTCGACTCCGACGAGGAGTTCAAGACCCGCGCACGCGCGCGTGTCGTCGACCTCCAGGCCGGTGACGAGCAGACCCGCGCGCTGTGGCAGCGGTTCGTGGACGAGTCGAAGATCTACTTCTACTCGGTCTTCGACAAGCTCGACATGGACATCGACGACGCGGACGTGGTCGGCGAGTCCGGTTACAACGACATGCTGGTGGAGACCTGCCGCATCCTCGAGGAGTCGGGTGTCGCGGTCCGGTCGAACGGCGCGCTGTGTGTCTTCTTCGACGACATCAAGGGCCAGGACGGCAACCCGACCCCGCTGATCGTCCAGAAGTCCGACGGCGGCTTCGGCTACGCGGCCACCGACCTGTCGGCGATCCGCGACCGCGTGCAGAACCTCAAGGCGACGACCCTGCTGTACGTGGTCGACGCCCGCCAGTCCCTGCACTTCAAGATGGTCTTCGAGACCGCCCGCCGGGCCGGCTGGCTGAACGACGAGGTCAAGGCCGTCCAGCTGGCCTTCGGCACGGTGCTCGGCAAGGACGGCAAGCCGTTCAAGACCCGTGAGGGCGAGACGGTCAGGCTGGTGGACCTGCTGGACGAGGCCGTGGACCGGGCGACGGCGGTCGTGCGGGAGAAGGCCGAGAAGGTGGGCCTGACGGAGCCGGAGATCGTCGAGAACGGCCAGTACGTCGGCATCGGCGCGGTCAAGTACGCCGACCTGTCGACCTCCGCCGCGCGCGACTACAAGTTCGACCTGGACCAGATGGTGTCGCTGAACGGCGACACGTCGGTGTACCTCCAGTACGCGTACGCGCGCATCAGGTCGATCTTCGGCAAGGCGGGCGACCGTACCCCGGCCGCGCACCCGGAGCTGGAGCTGGCCCCGGCCGAGCGCGCGCTCGGCCTCCACCTGGACCAGTTCGGCGAGACCGTGAACGAGGCCGCCGCCGAGTACGCTCCGCACAAGCTGACCGCGTACCTCTACCAGCTCGCCTCGCTCTACACGACGTTCTACGACCAGTGCCCGGTCATCAAGCCCGCGCCGGCCAAGGAGGTCGCGGAGAACCGTCTGCTCCTCTGCGACCTGACCGCCCGGACGCTCCACCAGGGCATGGCCCTGCTCGGCATCCGTACCCCCGAGCGTCTCTGACGCCTCACGGCAGACGTACGCGGGCCCCGGCACCGTTCCTCACGGCGCCGGGGCCTGGCGTCTTCCTGCTCCGGCACCGGGGAGGTCAGCGGATCGGGTGGGACGTCCGGCCCGACACCTCGTCGATCTCGTTGTGTGCCTTCTGGAGCAGCTGCGAGGCGAGATCCATGAGCGCCCGTGCGCCGGCGATCTCCTCGCCGACCCTCAGCTGCTCCGGGTCGGACGGGTGCCGCTGCGCGTTGCCGCGGGCGCGGAACTCGGTGCCGTCGCCGAGCCTCACCATGGCGGCGGCCTTCGTTCGGTCGCCGTCCTCCTGGAACTCCATCTCGATGTGCCATCCGACGAGTGTGTGCATCACGAGGACCACCTCCTGAGGTACTTCCAGGGTGCGCCGCCCCGCCCTTCCTTACCAATCGGTGCGTAGCTGACGAAAAAGTCGGTACTTGTGGGGCGAACCGCCCAGGAGAAGGATCGAACCGAGCCGCGAGGACGGCTCGAAGCCCCGATTCCAAGCCCTGGAGCACCCCCATGCCCGAAACGCCCCTCGCCCCCGCCGCCTCCGCCTCCGCCCTCGCCCCGACCGCCCCTTCCCCCGCCCCGGTCTCGGTCCTCGGCCTCGGCATGATGGGCAGTGCCCTGGCCGCGGCGTTCCTGACCGCCGGCCACCCGGTCACCGTCTGGAACCGGTCCGCGTCCAAGACCGGCCCGCTGGTCGCCCAGGGGGCGTTGCCGGCCGCCACGGCCGCGGAGGCGGTGGCGGCGAGCCCGCTCGTCGTCCTGTGCCTGCTGACGAACGACAACGTGGAGGAGCTGCTCGCCGGCCTCTCCGACGAACAGCTCGCGGGCAGGACGCTGGTCAATCTGACCAACGGCACCCCCGCGCAGGCCCGCGCCCTCGCCGCCCGGGCGGAGAAGCTCGGCGCCCGCTACGTCGACGGCGGCATCATGGCCGTCCCGCAGATGATCGGGGGCCCGGCGGCGTACGTCTTCTACAGCGGTGACGAGCAGGCGTACGAGACCCACCGCCAGACGCTCGCGGCCCTCGGCGGCACGAAGTGGACCGGCACCGACCCGGGGCTCGCGGCCCTGAACGACCTGGGCCTGCTGACCGGCATGTACGGCATGTTCATCGGCGTCGTCCAGGCGCTGGCGCTGGTCCGCACCGAGAACATCAAGGCCGAGGAGTACGCCGAGCTCCTGGTCCCGTGGATCACGGCCATGCTCGGCCTCGTCCCGGAGATCGCCCGCGACCTGGACTCCGGCCGGCACCTGACGGACGTCTCCAGCCTGGCCGTGAACCAGGCCGCGTTCCCCAACTTCCTGACCACCTTCAAGGAACAGGGGGTCAGCACCGAGCTCTTCGAACCCTTCCAGGCCCTCCTGGACCGCTCGGTCGAGGCCGGTCACGCGGCGGACGGCCTCTCCCGCCTCGCAGCGATGCTCACCGTCCGCTGATCACTACGGCCTCAGCTTCTGGGCGACCTCGGTGGCCCAGTACGTCAGGATCATCTGCGCGCCCGCACGCCGGATCCCGGTCAGCGTCTCGAGGATCGCCTTGTCGCGGTCGATCCAGCCCTTCTCGGCCGCCGCCTCGACCATCGCGTACTCGCCGCTGATCTGGTACGCCGCCACGGGCACGTCCACGGCCTCGGCGACCTTCGCGAGCACGTCCAGGTACGGCCCCGCGGGCTTCACCATGACCATGTCCGCGCCCTCTTCGAGGTCCAGGGCGAGCTCGCGCAGGGACTCCCTCAGATTCGCCGGGTCCTGCTGGTAGGTCTTGCGGTCCCCGGTCAGCGAGGACCCGACGGCCTCGCGGAAGGGGCCGTAGAAGGCGGAGGAGTACTTCGCCGTGTACGCGAGGATCGACACGTCCTCCTTGCCGATGGTGTCCAGCGCGTCGCGGACGACGCCGACCTGGCCGTCCATCATCCCGGAGGGCCCCACGACGTGGACGCCGGCGTCCGCCTGGACCTGCGCCATCTCGGCGTAACGTTCCAGCGTGGCGTCGTTGTCGACCCGCCCGCTCGCGTCCAGCACGCCGCAGTGCCCGTGATCCGTGTACTCGTCGAGGCAGAGATCGGACATGATCACGAGCTCGTCCCCGACCTCGGCCTTCACGTCCCTGATCGCGACCTGCAGGATCCCGTCCGGGTCCGTGCCCGCCGTACCGGCGGCGTCCTTCTTCTCGTCCTGCGGCACGCCGAAGAGCATGATCCCGGAGACTCCGGCCTCCAGCGCCTCCACGGCGGCCTTACGCAGGGTGTCGCGCGTGTGCTGCACCACGCCGGGCATCGCGGCGATCGGCACGGGCTCGCCGATCCCCTCCCGCACGAACGCGGGAAGGATCAGATCGGCCGGATTCAGCCGCGTCTCGGCCACCATCCGCCGCATGGCAGGCGTCGTCCGCAGCCGCCTCGGCCGCGCCCCGGGAAAGGATCCGTACGAGTTCATACGCCCGAGGCTACGCCCGCCGCCGGACCGGTTTTGCCGACCGGTTGTGGGCATACGTTTCATGTGGCCGCTACGCGAAGGGGTGCGGGACCCGGAACAGGCCCCGCACCCCACTCTCTAGAGCACCCGGAACTACGTCGTCCGACGCCGCCGCGCCCCCGGTCTCCGCTCGCTCGGCCGCGTCACCGGATCCCCCGCCTCCAGCGCCGCCGCCCGCCGCCGCAGCCCGAAGTCCGCCAGCGCCTCCGCGAGCTTGTGCACGGACGGCTCCGGCGAGAGCACGTCCACCCGCAGCCCGTGTTCCTCCGCCGTCTTCGCGGTCGCCGGACCGATGCACGCGATCACGGTCACGTTGTGCGGCTTCCCGGCGATCCCCACCAGGTTCCGCACCGTGCTCGACGACGTGAACAGCACGGCGTCGAAGCCACCGCCCTTGATCGCCTCACGCGTGTCCGCCGGCGGCGGCGACGCCCGCACCGTCCGGTAGGCGGTGACGTCGTCGACCTCCCAGCCGAGCTCGATCAGCCCGGCGACCAGCGTCTCCGTCGCGATGTCCGCCCGCGGCAGGAAGACACGGTCGATCGGGTCGAAGACCGGGTCGTACGGCGGCCAGTCCTCCAGGAGCCCCGCCGCCGACTGCTCGCCGCTCGGCACGAGGTCCGGCTTCACACCGAAGTCGACCAGCGCCGCCGCGGTCTGCTCGCCGACCGCCGCGACCTTGATCCCGGCGAAGGCCCGGGCGTCGAGCCCGTACTCCTCGAACTTCTCCCGCACCGCCTTCACCGCGTTGACCGACGTGAAGGCGATCCACTCGTAGCGGCCGGTCACCAGACCCTTGACCGCACGTTCCATCTGCTGCGGCGTGCGCGGCGGCTCGACGGCGATCGTCGGAACCTCGTGCGGCACGGCGCCGTAGCTGCGCAGCTGGTCGGAGAGCGACGCGGCCTGCTCCTTGGTGCGCGGCACGAGGACCCGCCACCCGAAGAGCGGCTTCGACTCGAACCACGCCAGCTGGTCCCGCTGCGCCGGAGCGCTGCGCTCGCCGACCACGGCTATGACGGGCCGGTGGCCCTCGGGCGAGGGAAGGATCTTGCCCTGCTTGAAGACCTGCGCGATCGTGCCGAGCGTCGCGGTCCAGGTCCGCTGCCTCGTCGTCGTACCGCCGATGGTCACGGTGAGCGGGGTGTCCGGCTTACGGCCAGCCGCCACCAGCTCTCCTGCCGCGGCCGCCACCGAGTCCAGCGTGGTGGACACGACGACGGTCCCGTCCGAGGCGCCGACCTCGGTCCAGCAGCGGTCGTCCGCGGTACGGGCGTCGACGAACCGCACGTCGGTGCCGTGCGCGTCGCGCAGCGGGACACCGGCGTAGGCGGGCACGCCGACGGCCGTGGCGACGCCGGGCACGACCTCGAAGGGGATGCCCTCGGCGGCGCAGGCGAGCATCTCCGCCCCCGCGTTCCCGTCGAGGCCGGGGTCGCCGGTCACCGCGCGGACGACCCGCTTGCCGACTCGCGCGGCCTCCATGACAAGATTGGTCGCATCCCTCAACACGGGGACACCGGCGGTTGTTGACGCCTCGTCAACGACCGTCAGCTCAGGCGTGCTCACGCCTGCTCGCGCATGGCAGCGGACGACCTCGAGCACTTCCGGTTCGGCGATCAGGACGTCCGCTCCGGCGAGGGCCTCGACGGCCCGCAGGGTCAGAAGTCCCGGGTCGCCTGGTCCGGCGCCGAGGAAGGTGACGTTCCCGTGGCCGGAGAAGGCCGAGGACGCGGGGCTGGTGGTGGGGCTGGTGGGGCTCAATGTGCTCGCTCCCCCATAAGACCGGCCGCACCCTTGGCGAGCATCTCGTCCGCGAGTTCGCGGCCGAGTGCCATCGCCTGGTCGTACGACACGGGTACGGGACCGGTGGTGGACAGCTGCACCAGCGTCGAGCCGTCGGTGGTACCGACGACGCCACGCAGGCGCATTTCAGTGACAATCTGCCCGCGGCCGGAATCCTCGGCCAGCAGGTCGGCCAGCGCACCCACGGGTGCGGAGCAGCCGGCCTCCAGGGCGGCGAGCAGGGATCGCTCGGCGGTCACGGCGGCCCGGGTGAGCGGGTCGTCGAGCTCGCCGAGCGCGGCGACGAGGTCGGCGTCGGCCGCCGGGCACTCGATCGCCAGGGCCCCCTGGCCGGGGGCCGGCAGGACCGAGTCGACCGACAGGAAGTCGGTCACCTCGTCGGTCCTGCCGATGCGGTTGAGACCGGCCGCGGCGAGAACCACCGCGTCCAGCTCGCCCTTGTGCACGTATCCGACGCGGGTGTCGATGTTCCCGCGGATCGGCACGGTCTCGATGGTCAGGCCGTGGCCGCGCGCGTACGCGTTCAGCTGGGCCATCCTGCGCGGCGAACCGGTGCCGACGCGGGCGCCGTCCGGCAGCCGGTCGAGGGTCAGTCCGTCCCGGGCGACGAGCACGTCGCGCGGGTCCTCGCGCTCGGGAATCGCCGCCAGCACCAGTTCGGGGTGCTGGGTGGTCGGCAGGTCCTTCAGGGAGTGGACGGCGAAGTCCACCTCACCGGCCAGGAGCGCGTCGCGCAGGGCGGCGACGAACACCCCCGTACCGCCGATCTGCGCGAGGTGCTCACGGGAGACGTCCCCGTACGTCGTGATCTCCACGAGCTCGACGGGCCGGCCGGTCAGCCGCCGGACGGCATCGGCCACATGTCCGGACTGGGCCATGGCGAGCTTGCTGCGCCTGGTCCCGAGCCTCAGTGCCCTCTCGGTCATACTCGCCCTCGGTTCTTGACGTCGGCGTCATTCAGGTCGGCCCGGGAGACGGAGGCGACCGTCTCCGGGTCGAGGTCGAAGAGTGTCCGCAGCGCGTCGGCGTACCCGGCGCCGCCGGGCTCGCTGGCCAGCTGCTTCACCCGCACGGTCGGCGCGTGCAGGAGCTTGTCGACCACCCGGCGCACGGTCTGGGTGATCTCGGCGCGCTGCCGCTCGTCGAGCTCGGGCAGCCGCCCTTCCAGACGGGCGACCTCGCCCGCCACGACATCGGCCGCCATGGTCCTGAGCGCGACGACGGTCGGAGTGATGTGCGCGGCGCGCTGGGCGGCGCCGAAGGCGGCCACCTCGTCGGAGACGATGGCGCGCACCTGGTCGACGTCGGCGGCCATCGGGGCGTCGGCCGAGGCCTCGGCCAGCGACTCGATGTCGACGAGCCGGACCCCCGGCATGCGGTGGGCGGCGGCGTCGATGTCGCGGGGCATGGCGAGGTCGAGCAGGGCGAGCGGGGCAGTGCGGCCCGTCATCGCCTTCTCGACGGCCTCGCCGGTCAGGACGAGTCCGGTGGCGCCGGTGCAGGAGACGACGACGTCGGCACGTGTCAGTTCGTCGCCGACGGCGGCCATCTCGACCGCGCGGGCGGCCACGCCCGTGCCCCCGGGCTCGGTGAGGATCTGTACGAGCCGCTCGGCGCGGGCCGTCGTACGGTTGGCGATCACGATCTCCGCGACGCCGGCGCGCGCGAGGGTGGCGGCGGCCAGCGAGGACATCGAGCCTGCGCCGATGACGAGGGCGCGCTTGCCGGCCGCCCAGGCGTCGACGTCCGCGTCCTCGGCGAGCCGCTCGAGGCCGAAGGTGACGAGCGACTGCCCGGCCCGGTCGATCCCGGTCTCGCTGTGCGCGCGCTTGCCGACCCGCAGTGCCTGCTGGAACAGGTCGTTGAGGAGCCGGCCCGCGGTGTGAAGTTCCTGGCCGAGCGCGAGGGCGTCCTTGATCTGGCCGAGGACCTGGCCCTCGCCGACGACCATGGAGTCGAGCCCGCAGGCCACCGAGAAGAGGTGGTGGACGGCCCGGTCCTCGTAGTGCACGTAGAGATAAGGGGTCAGCTCTTCGAGTCCGACGCCGCTGTGCTGGGCGAGCAGGGTGGACAGCTCGGCGACACCGGCGTGGAACTTGTCCACGTCGGCGTAGAGCTCGATGCGGTTGCAGGTGGCCAGGACGGCACCCTCGGCGGCCGGTTCGGCGGCGAGGGTGTCCTGCAGCAGCTTGGCCCGGGTGTCCGGGGCGAGCGAGGCCCGCTCCAGGACGCTGACCGGGGCGCTGCGGTGGCTGAGTCCGACGACGAGGAGGCTCATGCCGGCATCACGGCGGGGACGTCCCCGTCGGGTCCCTTGCGGTCGGTGCCCTTGCGGCCGGGTGTGGCCGCCGCGCCGACACCGGTGGCGGACGTCGCGACGACTCCCGCTCCGGCCGCGGCCTCGGCCTCCGCCTCGGCTTCCTCGCCGGCCTTGCGCTGCTCGTGGAAGGCGAGGATCTGCAGCTCGATGGAGAGGTCGACCTTGCGCACGTCCACGCCGTCGGGCACGGAGAGCACGGTCGGGGCGAAGTTCAGGATGGAGGTGACACCGGCGGCCACGAGGCGGTCGCAGACCTGCTGGGCGACGCCGGCCGGGGTCGCGATGACACCGATGGAGACGCCGTCCTCGCTGATGATCTTCTCGAGGTCGTCGCTGTGCTGGACGGGGATCCCGGCGACCGGCTTGCCGGTCATGGCGGGGTCGGCGTCGATCAGCGCGGCGACGCGGAAGCCTCGGGAGGCGAAGCCGCCGTAGCCGGCGAGCGCGGCGCCGAGGTTACCGATACCGACGATCACGACGGGCCAGTCCTGGGTCAGGCCGAGCTCGCGGGAGATCTGGTAGACGAGGTACTCGACGTCGTAGCCGACGCCGCGCGTGCCGTACGAGCCGAGGTAGCTGAAGTCCTTGCGCAGCTTCGCGGAGTTGACCCCCGCGGCGGCTGCGAGCTCCTCGGAGGAGACCGTGGGTACGGAGCGCTCCGACAGTGCGGTGAGCGCACGCAGATACAGCGGAAGGCGGGCGACGGTGGCCTCGGGAATTCCTCGGCTGCGGGTCGCCGGTCGGTGAGTTCGGCCAGTTGCCACGGTGCTCCTGCGGGATGAGCGGGGCTGAAGGCGGCCATATGTCCCAGGACCGCCCCGTCGAATGCAGGCTATGTCTTTGTGAACGCGTGCACAAAGATGGTGTCCGTTTTGTCCGGCCAAAGTGACCGGGGTCACGCGCCCCGATCGCGTCATGACGGAACCGTGGAGCGCGTCAGCCCGTTGAGAACCCGAAGGGGGCAAAACCGCACACTCTCCTCACGGCGCCGCCCCCGGAAGCCAACAAAACGTCCACGATGGTAACCGTCTTCCGGTCAACCACCCAGTTCACGGCGGAGCCGCCCGGCGTCCACGCGCCAGAAGGTGTGCTGTTCACCGTCGATCAGGACCACGGGGATCTGCTCCCAGTACTCCCGGTGGAGCGCCTCGTCCTGGGTGATGTCCTTCTCCTCCCAGCTCGCCCCGGTCTCGGCGCAGACCGCCTCGATCACGGCCCGCGCGTCGTCGCAGAGATGACAGCCCGGCTTCCCGATCAGCGTCACCGTCCGCGAGGCCGCCGCGGGAGCGGCCACCGGAGCGGCGGGGGTGACCTTCTTCTTCATACGTCCCAACATGCCGTCCATTCTGCGCCGCGCTCGGAGCGCCGGTGTACCCCTTATATCCAGCTTGCTCCCCCACCGCCCGTTTAACGGGAGGGCCGCGGAGTGTTCACCCGCCCGCATCCCTCGGCGTCGGGAAGTACCGAACAGAATGGCTATGCTCACCGCATGGCCGCACTGGGATGGCTCACCCCCCGTAGGCGCTCCGCCACCGCGCGCAGCGTCCTGGCAGGCGAGGCCGCCGCCGAGGCGGCCCGGAAGACCTCGCAGCAGCTCGAACAGGAGCGGGAGGCGGCCGCGGCCGCCGAGACGCCCGGCCCCGCCGAGCCGGAGTTCCCGGTCGTGGGCGACGTCCACGCGGCGGCCTTCTTCGACCTCGACAACACCGTGATGCAGGGCGCCGCGATCTTCCACTTCGGCCGTGGCCTGTACAAGCGGAAGTTCTTCCAGCGGCGTGAACTCGCCAGGTTCGCCTGGCAGCAGGCCTGGTTCCGGCTGGCCGGCGTCGAGGACCCCGAACACATGCAGGACGCCCGCGAGAGCGCCCTGTCCATCGTCAAGGGCCACCGCGTCTCCGAGCTGATGTCGATCGGCGAGGAGATCTACGACGAGTACATGGCCGACCGGATCTGGCCCGGCACCCGCGCCCTGGCCCAGGCCCACCTCGACGCCGGCCAGAAGGTCTGGCTCGTCACGGCCGCGCCCGTCGAGACCGCGACCATCATCGCCCGCCGCCTCGGCCTGACCGGCGCGCTCGGCACGGTCGCGGAGTCCGTCGACGGCGTCTATACGGGAAAGCTGGTCGGCGAGCCGCTGCACGGACCGGCCAAGGCCGAGGCGGTACGGGCCCTGGCCGCCGCCGAGGGCCTGGACCTGAACCGCTGCGCGGCCTACAGCGACTCCCACAACGACATCCCCATGCTCTCGCTGGTGGGGCACCCGTACGCCATCAACCCCGACAGCAAGCTGCGCAAGTACGCCAAGGCGCGTGAGTGGCGGCTGCGCGACTACCGGACGGGCCGCAAGGCGGCCAAGGTCGGCATCCCCGCCGCCGCGGGCGTCGGCGCCCTGGCCGGCGGCACGGCCGCCGCGGTCGCCCTCCACCGCCGCCGCCGCTGATCCGTTTCATCCGCGATCACCTGCGACAAGCAGGGACCGCCGCCCCTCACCCGTACGTGCTCGAACAACGCCGCACAGGTCGACTCAGGGGCATTCGCCGCTCCCTACCCAGCAACGGCCCAGATCATTCCGCCGCCCTGCACTCGACCACAACAGAGCGTGCGCGTAGTCACACTCGGAAGTAATCCGATCAACAACCGGTCACGAAGTGCGACTTGATCCGTCCGCAAGCAGTAACAGATACGACGGAATCGATGATTTGAACAACTGGGTGTAGCGCTGCCTGTACGAAGCGTTATTCTCCTCAGACGCACAAGGGACCCCACACGTCGCCACGACGAGTGAACGGTCCCGCACTGCACGTGATGGAAGCTCTGCCTCTGGGAGTCCCGTGTACCCACACGTCGGGGTTGACGCCTCGGGCCTGGCTACGCTGCGCGCAACGGTCCTCGACCACTTGCGCGGCTTCGTCCCCACCGCGTACGCCGTCCCTGTCCCCGCCTTTGCCTTCGCCGCACCGGCACCCGCCGGTCCCTGCTATGCCCTTGCCGAGAGCGGTGCCGCTGTCGGAAGACGGGGCAGCCGCGGCGGCACCGGAACCTCGACCGCCGCCCGCCGCCCCACCGCCGACAGCGACAGCGCGCGCATGATGGATCTCGTCGAGCGCGCCCAGGCCGGTGAGGCCGAGGCCTTCGGCCGCCTGTACGACCAGTACAGCGACACCGTCTACCGCTACATCTACTACCGCGTCGGCGGAAAGGCGACGGCCGAGGACCTGACCAGCGAGACGTTCCTGCGCGCCCTGCGGCGGATCTCCACCTTCACCTGGCAGGGCCGCGACTTCGGCGCCTGGCTGGTCACCATCGCCCGCAACCTGGTCGCCGACCACTTCAAGTCCAGCCGCTTCCGGCTGGAGGTCACCACCGGCGAGATGCTGGACGCCAACGAGGTCGAGCGCAGCCCGGAGGACTCCGTCCTGGAGTCCCTCTCCAACGCGGCCCTCCTCGACGCCGTCCGACGGCTCAACCCTCAGCAGCAGGAGTGCGTGACCCTGCGCTTCCTGCAGGGTCTCTCGGTCGCCGAGACGGCCCGGGTCATGGGCAAGAACGAGGGTGCGATCAAGACCCTCCAGTACCGGGCCGTGCGCACCCTCGCCCGCCTCCTCCCGGACGACGCCCGCTGACCGCTTCGCGCCCCCCACACGCGCCCCCACCACCCACCGCGTCGCGCCCCACCGCCGCACCACCCCCCACGTCCCCCGACCCCCCGCCCAACTCACAGTCGGTGACGCCCCGATGACGCACTGGTCCGATCATCTTTCGCGCGTAACCCAAGTGCCGCGCCGCTCGTTGTGCGGAATGCAGGCTCCCTGTGGTCACGCCATGCCCACAGCCACTCACTCGTTCGTGTGGATGTGTTCAAGGTGTGCAACCTTCCGGACACCCCAGGGAGTCGACCGTCATGACGAGAGGAGGTGCCGCCAGTGATCGCGAACGTATCGGCGCACCGGCGGGCGAACGCCTTCGCCCAGGCCCTGGAGGATCGGGCGTCCGAGGGCGCGGCAGCTGAGCCGCCCGAGGTGTCGGCCGAACCGGCCGAACAAGGGCGGCTGTTGGCCCTGGCGAACGGTCTCGGCGAGCTGCCGAGGCCGAAAATGGACCCCGAGGTCAAGGTGGTGCAACGGGCCCAGCTCGTCGCCGCCATGGAAGCGATGCTCGCGGAGGGGAGCGCGGCCGCCGGCCCTGCGGTGCCGGAACAGCGGACATCCAGCGGGCGGGGGACCCACCGGGCCTCCCCGCTCAGGAAGCTGCGCCCCCGCTCCCGCTGGTCGAAGGGCATCGCCGCGGGCGGCCTCACGGTCGGCGTGGCCGCCGGGGCGTTCGGCGGTGTGGCCGCCGCCAGTTCCGACGCCCTGCCCGGTGACTCGCTCTACGGGCTGAAGCGCGGCATGGAAGACATCAAGCTCGGGATGGCGGACGACGACGCCGACCGGGGCGGGATCTATCTGGACCAGGCATCGACCCGGCTCAGCGAGGCCCGCCGGCTCATGGAGCGAGGCCGCGCGGGCGACCTCGACCACGAGTCGCTCGGCGAGATCCGCCGTGTCCTCAGCGGCATGAGACACGACGCCTCCGAGGGCCACCGGCTGCTCCGCCAGGCGTACGTGAGAGACGGTGCCATCGCCCCGATGGCGCGGCTGAACTCCTTCGCCCAGGCCCACCGCGACACCTGGAAGGGCCTGCGCGACCGCCTGCCCGTCCAGCTCACGGACGTGGGCAACGAAGTGAACGACGTCTTCGTCGCCATAGACGAAGAGGTCGAACCGCTCCAGGGGATGCTCCCGCGCACCCCGGAGAAGGGCGCGGTCGGTACCGGCTCCCCCGGATCCTCCCAGGCCGCACCGAGCACGGGCACCCAGCACCCGCCGTCCTCCCCCGCGGCTCCTTCCGCGGGCAGCTCAGGCTCCACCCGACCCGCGCCCTCGGGCTCCGGTTCGGGCACGGGCTCCCCGGAGGATGACGGCCTGCTCGGCGGGAACACCGGCGGACTGCTCGACACCCCGCCGACGGGCACCGCCCCGACGCCCTCCGGCAGCCAGTCGGCCCCGCCGATGCCGGACGTCACCCTGCCCCCGCTGCTGCCCGGCCTGCTCCCGGGCCTCGGCATCGACAGCGAGGACGCGCGCTGAGACGACGGTGGGGTGCCCTCTCCGAGGAGAGGGCACCCCACCGTCGTACCGCCACCAGACCAACCGTCAGAAAAACACGGACCGCCGCTGCACCAACAGCTTGTACAGAGTGTGCTGGATCTGTTCCCGCACCTGGTCGGTCAGGTTGAACATCAGCATCGGGTCCTCCGCCGCCTCCGGCGCATAGCCGTCCGTCGCGATCGGCTCGCCGAACTGGATCGTCCACTTCGTCGGCAGCGGCACCGCACCCAGCGGCCCCAGCCAGGGGAACGTCGGCGTCAGCGGGAAGTACGGAATGCCCAGCACCCGCGCGAGCGTCTTCGCGTTGCCGAGCATCGGATAGATCTCCTCCGCGCCCACGATCGAGCACGGCACGATCGGCACCCCGGCCCGCAGCGCCGTCGAGACGAAGCCGCCCCGGCCGAAGCGCTGGAGCTTGTAGCGCTCGCTGAACGGCTTCCCGATGCCCTTGAACCCCTCCGGCATCACGCCCACGATCTCGCCCGCCTTCAGCAGCCGCTCGGCGTCCTCCGCGCAGGCCAGCGTGTGCCCGGCCTTGCGGGCCAGTTCGTTCACCACCGGCAGCATGAAGACCAGGTCGGCGGCGAGCAGCCGCAGATGACGGTCGGCCGGATGCTTGTCGTGGACGGCGACCTGCATCATCACCCCGTCCAGCGGCAGTGTCCCGGAGTGGTTGGCGACCACCAGGGCCCCGCCCTCGGCGGGGATGTTCTCGATCCCCTTCACCTCCACCCGGAAGTACTTCTCGTACAGCGGCCGCACCAGCGACATCAGGACCTGCTCGGTGAGCTCCTCGTCGTAACCGAACTCGTCGACCTCGTACTCGCCCGTCACCCGCCGCCGCAGGAACGCCAGTCCGCCCGCGAGCCGCCGCTCCCACCCGCCACCGACCGCTCCTCGCTCCGCGTCCCCGGGCTCCCCTTCGGCGGCCTGCGGCCCCACCACGGGCTCCGCGGCGGGCTCCTGGCCCATGGAGGCCTCCTCGGGCCCCTGCTGCCCCGGCAGGGCGCGTACGGCGGCGTCCTGGCCCGTCCTGGCCGGGGGCCGCCGGCGAGCCCGTGAACGGTCGTCGTCGAACGGAATGACCTTGGCGTCCGCCATCGTTACGTGGGCTCCTTCTGGTCCAGCCGGGCCGCGACCCGGTCCACGGCCCCCGCGAGCGTCGCCGGCGGAAGCAGTCCCGGGCCCCTGCCGCGGGCGAAGTCCGCGAAGGTCTCGGCCGTGCTGAACCGCGGCGCGAACCCCAGCGTCTCGCGCATCTGGACGGTGGAGACGACCCGGCCATGGGTGAGGAGCCGGATCTGTTCGGGTGAGAAATCGGTGACGCCGACCGTCCGCAGCGCCGACCCCACCCAGGTGACCGCGGGCAGCGGCACCGGCACCGTCGGCCGGCCGAGCCGCCGCGCGCACTGCGACAGCAGCAGCACGCCGTCACCGGCCACATTGAACGTGCCGCTGTTCAGCGTCGCCCGCCGCGGCTCGCGCGAGGCCAGGTGGAGCACGTCGATCACGTCGTCCTCGTGGACGAACTGCAGCCTCGGGTCGTACCCGAAGACCGTCGGCATGACCGGCAGCGACAGATACTCGGCGAGCGGGGAGTCCACCCGCGGACCGAGGATGTTCGCGAACCGCAGCACGCACACGGCCACGTCCGGGCGCCGGCGCGCGAAGCCCCGTACGTACCCCTCGACCTCGACGGCGTCCTTGGCGAACCCACCGCTCGGCAGCGACTTCGGCGGCGTCGTCTCGGTGAAGACCGCCGGGTCGCGCGGCGCGGAGCCGTAGACGCTCGTACTGGACTTGATGACGAGCCGCTGGATCCGCGGCGACTTCTGGCAGGCCCCCAGGAGCTGCATGGTGCCGATGACGTTGGTCTCCTTGACCGACGTACGGCCGCCGGCGCCGAGCGCCGTACCGGTGACGTCCATATGGACGACCGTGTCCACGTCGTGCTCGGCGAGCACCTTGGCGATGGCCGGCTGGCGGATGTCCGCCCGGACGAAATCGGCTCCGCCGAGGTCGTGCGTCGGCGCCACGGCGTCCACGGCGACCACCCGGTCGACGTCCGGGTCCCGCTGGACCCGCCGTACGAAACGGCCTCCGAGATGCCGGGCCGCACCGGTGACGAGCACGACCTTGCCCAAGATCCGCGCCTTCCGTCGGGTTTCCGTCGGTCTGCTCCCCGCATTCCCGCCGGGGTACGTGCGCCACCGTAGCGCCTCGATGTCGCGCCGCGACGACTGCCGTCGGCAAGAAGACCAAAAAAGGCGTGGCCCCCCACCGAACCGGTGGGGGGCCACGCCCGACGCACAAACAGCCGTCGTTACAGCCGTCGCCTACTTCTTGTTGCGACGCTGAACGCGGGTGCGCTTGAGCAGCTTGCGGTGCTTCTTCTTGGCCATCCGCTTGCGCCGCTTCTTGATAACAGAGCCCACGACTACCCTCGCTCACTTCTCTTCACTGGTGCGGGGCGTCTGGGCCCACACGACCTACGAGGGCTAAGCCTACCGCCCGGAGCACCGCGCTTGTAATCCGAGGGGTGTGTGCGCTCCCGCCGCGCGCCCGCTACGCGGTCTCCACCCCCACGAAGGACTCCCTGAGGTACTCGTGAACCGCCTGTTCCGGGACCCGGAAGGACCTGCCCACCCGGATCGCCGGCAGATGACCGCTGTGCACCAATCGGTACACGGTCATCTTCGACACGCGCATCACCGAGGCGACTTCCGCCACGGTCAGAAACTTGACCTCGTTGAGAGGTCGATCGCCAGCAGCCATGACCCACCTGTACCTTCCGCACACGACGCCCACCGGCTTCCCCTCCGGTGACCCTGCGTCGCTGTGCGCTCACGCTCCAGACTAGGGGCGGGTGGTACGAGTGGGGAAGAGGAGCAACCATCGGCCGTTTACCGTGACAGACTCGCTCGATTGAGTACATAGCGAGTAAGTGGGCGGTAGTAATCCGACCGGACGGCGTCATCAAGCGGAACGGCGACCGACACCTGCCCCTCCGCCTCCCCGACGAACAGCGCGGGGTCGTCCGTATCGGCCAGGCCGATGGCCTCGATACCCAGCTGACCTGCCCCGCAGACCCAGCCGTGGTCCCCGACGACGAGCTCCGGCAGCGGCCAGCCACCCTCCACGGCGCCTTCCAGAACGGTCCTAACCGGCAGCGGCGAGTGGCTGTGCGCCCCCGTCTCACGCCCGGTTCCCGGCAGACCCCGTTCTCGCACCAACGCCACACCGCGTACGTAGTCGAGGATGTGCGTGCGTAGACCGAACCGGGTCGTTATGTCGACACATCGCCCCTGCGCGGGGGTGAGGACAAGACATCCCACCGCCGACAAAGCGTCTGCGAGCGCGGCGTAGAACCCCAGCAGTCGATGCGGATGACCCGTCCCGAACAGCACCGGAGCCCGCCGCCGCGCCGCCTCGCCCAACCGCGCGGCGAACGCCTCGAGACCGCTCAACGTCCGCTCCGGGTCGATGGCATCGGGCCCCGAACGGTACGACGGGTCCCCGGACACCCCGCACCTCTCGGCCATCAGGCTCAGTAAGTCGCCCTCGCCCCACAGCCCTTGTGGATCGAGACCCAGCATCACCCTCGGATCCCGCGCGGCGAAGAGCCGGTAACTGCGCAGACTCTCCTCCCGCGAGGTCGCCACCGTCCCCGCCAACCCCGCCGCCAACAAATGCGCCCGCAACGCCCTCGTACTCAGCACCCTCCCGATGCTGCCCGAGCGCCCCCGACTCCGCGTCAGAAACCCGGCCAGTCACCACCCTTGGCGTAACCAGAAGCGGAATCCGAGCCGGGGCGGAGCGGCCGTCACGCGGCCGTCACGCCAGCAGACCCCGCAGCGGGAACACCGCCCGCCGCGTCGCCAGCACCGCCTGGTCCAGCCGGTCCGCCGGGTCGTAACCCTCCTCCCAGCCGCGCCAACCGACCGGCCACCGCCCGTCCGTCATCCGCGCCGGCCCCAACTGCCGGGTACGCGCGTACACCTCGTCCCGCCACGACGACGGAATCACCGACTCGGGATCGATCTCCGCGTGCGCCGCGATCCCCACCAGATGCGTCCAGGACCGCGGCACGACATCGACCACCGCATAGCCCCCACCGCCCAGCGCGACCCACTTCCCGCCGTCCACGTGCGCGTGCGCGAGCTCGTGGCACGCCCGCTGCACCGCCCGCTGCGCGTCCAGCGACACCGCCAGGTGCGCCAGCGGATCCTCGAAGTGCGTGTCCGCCCCGTGCTGCGTCACCAGCACCTGCGGCCGGAAGTCCGCGATCAGCTCCGGCACCACCGCGTGGAACGCCCGCAGCCACCCCGCGTCCCCCGTCCCGGCCGGCAGCGCCACGTTCACCGCGGACCCCTCGCCGGCCCCCGGGGCACCGGTCTCCTCCGGCCATCCCGTCTGCGGGAACAGCGTCCGAGGGTGCTCGTGCAGCGAGATCGTCAGAACCCGCGGATCCTCCCAGAACGCCGCCTGCACCCCGTCTCCGTGATGCACGTCCACATCCACGTACGCGACCCGCTCCGCACCCAGCTCCAGCAGACGGGCGATCGCCAGCGACGCGTCGTTGTAGATGCAGAATCCGGACGCGCTCCCCGGCATCGCGTGGTGCAGCCCGCCGGCGAAGTTCACGGCGTGCGCGGCCTCCCCGCGCCACACCGCCTCCGCGGCCCCCACCGACTGCCCGGCGATCAGCGCGGACACCTCGTGCATCCCGGCGAACGCCGGATCGTCCACGGTCCCCAGACCGTACGCCTGATCGGCCGCCCTGGGCTCCGCGGAGGCCGCCCGGACCGCCGCCACATAGTCCTCGCGGTGCACGAGCCGGAGCGTGGAATCCCCGGCCGGCTTCCCCGCCCTCATCTCCACGGCACGGTCGAGCCCGTACGCCCGCACCAACCCCATGGTCAGCGCGAGCCGCACCGGATCCATCGGATGCTCCGACCCGAAGTCGTACCCCGTGACAGCTTCATCCCACATCAACAGTGCGCGGCCGCTCATGCCCGCCACCGTATCGGGCTCGTTGAGAACCGAACGACGTGGCGTACGCCACCGTCACCAGGACCAACACCATCGGCACGAGCATCGCCCCCCGATAGCTCCACGCGTCCCCGAGCGCCCCGACCAGAGGAGACCCGATCAGGAACCCCACGTAGTTGAAGACGTTGAGCCGGGCGACGGCCGCGTCGCTCGCGCCCGGACCGTGACGCTCGAAAGCCTGCCTCCCGGCCGCGGCGAAGGTCTGCGGCACGATCACGCTCAGCCCCAGACCGAGCACCGTGAACCCCGCCATCCCCACCCAGGCCCCGGGCGCCAGCGCCACCACCGCGAACCCGAGCGCCGCCAGCACGGCCCCGCCCCGCACCACCATGGCGGCACCCAGCCGCCGCACACCGAAGTCACCGACGGCCCGCCCGAGCAGCGTGGTGACCATGTACGCGTTGTACGGCACGGTCGCCAGCTCCTCCGAGCCGCCGAGCACGTCCTGCAGATACTTCGCGGACCAGTTCGACACCGTCGAGTCCCCGATGTACGCGAAGGTCATGACGAGACAGAACGGCAGCAGCACCTTGAAACCCACCCCGCCGCCACCCCTCTCGCCCTCCCCCACGAGATCCGGCTTTCCTCCCCCGTACCACCGGCTGCCGACGAGCGCGACGGGCAGCAGGACGGCCACCACCGGCAGATACGAGACGAACAGCGGCAGATCCCCATGCGCCCCCACCCAGGCGAGCGAGGCCCCCACGATCCCGCCCAGGCTGTACGCGGCGTGGAAACCCAGCATGATGCTCCGCCCGTACGCCCGTTGGAGACTCACCCCCAGCATGTTCATGGAGGCGTCCAGCGCGCCCACCGCGAGCCCGAACAGGCCCAGCGCGACGGCGGCCTGCCACATCTCGCTTCCGGCCCCGACCCCGAGCAGCGCCAGGAGGACGAGCGGCTGCGACCACCGCAGCACCGCCCCCGGCCCCACCCTGGCCACCACCTTCGCGGTGGCCACGCTCGCCACACCGGCCAGGATCGGCACGGCGGCCAGGAACACCGGCAGCAGCCCGTCGGATATCCCGTACCGGTCCTGGATCGCGGGTATTCGGGTCACCAGGAGTGCGAACGTCACCCCTTGCACGAAGAAGCTGACCGCCAGGGATCCCCGCCCACGCCGCAACCGCGCATCCGTCATGGCGGCACAGCGTAGGTCCCGGCTCTACTCATGGGTAGGTCGATCACCGCGTCAATTCAGCGGAGGAGCTCGAGCAGCTCCCCCATGTCGGCGAAGTAGCCCTTGGCCCCCGCGAGCTTCTCCTTCGGTGTCATCGCCGTGAAGCCGTACACGTCCATCCCGGCGGCGAGGGCGGCCTGGACGCCGAGCCGGCTGTCCTCGACCACCACGCACCGCTCGGGGGCGACTCCCATCCGGGCGGCGGCGTGCAGAAAGAGATCCGGCGCCGGCTTCCCCCGGCCCACGTCCTCGGCGCTGAAGATGTTCTCGTCCCGGAACCAGGCGTCGAGCCCGGTCGTACGGTGCCCGACCCGAATCCGCTCGTGGCTCCCGGAGGACGCGACGCAGTAGGGAACCTCGTCCTCGACGAGCCGCTTCAGTACGTCGGCGATCCCGGCGACGGCCTCCAACTCCCGCTCGAACGCGGCGAAGACGCGCGCGTGCAGCGTCTCGTCGAAGTCCAGCGGCAGCAGCTGCCCGGTCCGCTCCCCGATCAGATCGTGTACGCGGTGGAGTGCGGCGCCCATGTAGTCGCGCAGGGAGTCTTCGTAGGAGGTGGGGTGGCCGAGCTCCGTCAGATAGGCGGCGAGGATCGTGTTGGAGATCGGCTCGCTGTCGACGAGCACGCCGTCGTTGTCGAAGACGACCAGTTCATAGCGCATACACATCACCCTAAACGCAGAAAAGCCCCGCACCATGAGGTGCGGGGCTTTCCCACAATGATTGTTCGGCGGCGTCCTACTCTCCCACAGGGTCCCCCCTGCAGTACCATCGGCGCTGAAAGGCTTAGCTTC
>NZ_JBIBTW010000007.1:0-447135 GCF_043078785.1 Streptomyces sp. NPDC015346
GAGTTCTCAAGGAACGGACGCTTCCTTCGTACTCACCCTCTCGGGCTTTCCTCCGGGCTTTTCCCTTCGGTCTTTCGTGTTTCCAGCTTAGCAGATCCGTTTTCCGTTTCCGCCACCCGCTGGAGCGGGCTTGCCGTTCCAGGAATTCGCTTTCGCGCTTTCCCTTGCGGCGGGGTCAAACACTACCAGGCTTTTTCGCTCCCCCCGACCACCCCTCCGCAGGCATGCAGAGGTGTAGACCACTGGGGTTAGGATCTGAACTCGATAGGTGCTGCCGACTGCCGACCCACGACTCAGCGTCGCGTTGGGGTCAAGCAGGAGTAACGACAGTACATCCCACCGTCAGTAGAGGCAAATCGTTTCCGGGTAGTCCCTAGGTCCGCCAACTGGTACATCTCGTGCGGAACTGGGACTTCTTATGACTTACGCTCTCAACAGTACGCCGTCCGGGACAGGTAGTGACGGCGACACAATCTCCGCCCCTGGGAGGCTTCCCATGACAACCGTGACGTCGCCACTTGCTGGACGCGCCATCGGTCTTGCCGCAGTGCCCGACCCCGTCTTCTCCGGTGCGATGGTCGGCCCCGGTACCGCCATCGATCCCGTGCTCGAGCCGTCGGAGGCCGTCTCGCCCGTCGACGGCGTCATCGTCTCGCTGCACCCGCACGCGTTCGTCGTCGTCGACTCCGAAGGGCACGGTGTCCTCACCCACCTCGGGATCGACACCGTCCAGCTGAACGGACAGGGCTTCGAGCTTCTCGTCAGCAAGGGCGACACCGTGCAGCGCGGGCAGGCCGTCGTGCGCTGGAACCCGGCTGACGTCGTGGCCGCGGGCAAGTCCCCCATCTGTCCCGTCGTGGCCCTGGAGGCCACGGCCGACTCTCTCTCCGGTGTGGTCGAGGACGGCGACGTGAAGGCCGCCGACGAGCTGTTCAGTTGGCGCTGACGCCGGCGTCGTCCTCGTGACGACCACGAGTTCGTGATTCATCGCGGCGGCGGGTGCCGCCGCTCTATCGGAGACGGTGAGATGGAGACAACGCTGCGAGGCGTCGGCGTCAGCCACGGAGTGGCGATCGGCGAGGTACGGCACATGGGTACGGCGGTCCTCGAGCCGCCGGCCAAGCAGATTCCCGCCGAGGAGGCGGAGCGCGAACAGGGGCGCGCCCGTCAGGCCGTGGAAGCTGTGGCCGCCGACCTGATCGCGCGGGGCAATCTGGCCGGGGGTGAGGCGCAGCACGTGCTCGAGGCCCAGGCCATGATCGCGCAGGACCCGGAGCTCATCGCCGACGTCGACCGCCGGATCGCGGTCGGCAGCACGGCCGAGCGCGGTATCTACGACGCGTTCTCGCACTACCGCGAGCTGCTCGCGGGTGCGGGTGAGTACATGGCCGGACGCGTCGCCGACCTCGACGATGTGCGGAACCGTATCGTCGCGCGCCTGCTGGGTGTGCCGATGCCGGGTGTGCCGGACAGCGACGAGCCGTACGTACTGATCGCGCGGGACCTGGCTCCCGCCGACACGGCGCTGCTCGACCCGGCGCTCGTCCTGGGCTTCGTGACCGAGGAGGGCGGGCCGACCAGCCACAGCGCGATCCTCGCGCGGGCGCTCGGTGTGCCGGCCGTGGTCGCGTTGCCGGGCGCGGGGGAGATCGCCGAGGGCACGGTCATCGCGGTGGACGGTTCCACCGGGGAGATCTTCGTGGACCCGAGCGAGGAGAAGAAGGCTCAGCTGACGGCGGCCGCCGCCGAGCGCAGGGCCGCTCTCGCCGCGTCCAGCGGTCCGGGGGCGACCTCGGACGGCCACAAGGTGCCGCTTCTCGCCAACGTCGGTGGTCCGGCGGATGTGCCGGCCGCGGTGGCGGCGGGCGCCGAGGGTGTCGGTCTGTTCCGTACGGAGTTCCTCTTCCTTGACGACAGCGAGAAGGCTCCGTCCGAGGAGAAGCAGGTCGAGGCGTACCGCAAGGTCCTCGAGGCGTTCCCCGAGGGTCGTGTGGTCGTGCGGGTGCTGGACGCCGGTGCGGACAAGCCGCTCGACTTCCTGACTCCGGCGGACGAGCCGAACCCGGCGCTGGGTGTGCGGGGTCTGCGGACGCTGCTCGACCACCCGGAGGTGCTGCGGACGCAGCTGACGGCGCTGGCGAAGGCCGTCGAGGGTCTGCCGGTGTACCTGGAGGTCATGGCGCCGATGGTGGCCGACCGTACGGACGCGAAGGCCTTCGCCGACGCGTGCCGTGAGGCGGGGCTGCGGGCGAAGTTCGGTGCGATGGTGGAGATTCCCTCCGCCGCTCTGCGGGCTCGTTCGATCCTGCAGGAGGTGGAGTTCCTGTCGCTGGGCACGAACGACCTGGCGCAGTACACCTTCGCCGCCGACCGTCAGGTGGGTGCGGTGTCGCGGCTGCAGGATCCGTGGCAGCCGGCGCTGCTCGACCTGGTGGCGATGTCCGCCGAGGCGGCCAAGGCCGAGGGGAAGAGCTGCGGTGTCTGTGGTGAGGCCGCCTCGGATCCGCTGCTGGCCTGTGTGCTGACGGGTCTGGGTGTCACCTCTCTGTCGATGGGTGCGGCGTCGATTCCTTACGTGCGGGCGACGCTCGCGAAGTACACGCTGGCTCAGTGCGAGCGGGCCGCCGCCGCCGCGCGGGCGGCCGACACGGCCGAGGAGGCCCGTGTGGCCGCGCAGGCGGTGCTGTCCGGGGAGTGATCCCGGCGGGTTGTTGTTGAGGAAAGGGGCTTCTCGTCACGTCGGTGACGGGGAGCCCCTTTTCCGCGTCAGGGGTGGGTGGGCCAGTCGTCGTCCTCGGGGGCGAGGGCGAAACCGGCGCGGTAGTCGACGTGGGGTTCCGGGGAGAGGGGTTCTCCGGTGTGGGCGTCGGTGCAGTAGGCGCTGAAGACCTCGGCTTCGGTGAGGGGGATGAGGCTGCCCCGGGTGAGCCGCCAGCCGTGGAGGCGGTCGCGGGCGCCGGGGTTCATGGTGCGCAGGACCACTCCCCCGGGGCTTTCGAGGGCGATGCCGACGGCGAGGACGGTGACGAACTCGGCGCCCTGGTCGCGGTCGAGGGTGACGGGTCGGTCGTCGTCGCGGATGGCGTGGAGGGCGGCGAGGAGTTGTTCGTCGCCGGCGGGGACGCTGCAGACGAGGTGGTGGGTGCCGGGTCCCGCGGCGTCGAGGAGTCGCATGAGCAGGCGGGACGCGTGGTCGAAGGCGGCCCTGCCGATGTCCTGTCCGCAGCTGGCGCAGTCGCCGGTGTCGGTGAGGAGCGTCGTGGCGTACTCCCAGGTGGCGCGGCGGACCGCGGTGTCGACGAGGGTGGGGACGAGGTCGGTCATGGGTTGGCCGGTGTAGGTGACGCGGGGGCCGTCGCTGGCCAGTTCGGCGGTGTAGCGGCTGCGGCTGGCGGGGTGGTCGGGGTCGATGCCGGTGTCGGCGCAGTACTGCGCGTACTCCTCGGGGTCGAAGAGGGCGACGGTGGTGTGGCCGCCCTGGGTGGAGAGGGTTTTGAGCAGGCCTTCGACCTCGCGGAGGTAGACCGGGTGGTCGTCGAAGGGGA
This sequence comes from Streptomyces sp. NPDC015346, assembly GCF_043078785.1. Taxonomy (NCBI): domain Bacteria; kingdom Bacillati; phylum Actinomycetota; class Actinomycetes; order Kitasatosporales; family Streptomycetaceae; genus Streptomyces; species Streptomyces sp. NPDC015346. Next base: position 3,546 of record NZ_JBIBTW010000007.1, read on the forward strand.
AGGTGGCGTACCGGCGCATGGCGGTGAAGTCGTGTTCGTCGGCGAGGAGGCCGATGGTGCTGGGGACTTCGCGGCGCAGGGCGCGGCGCAGGGATGTGGTGGTGGCGGGCCGGATCATGTCTCCCCCTTGTGCTCTGTCGATCAGTGCTCACTCACCGTAGTCGGCGCCACTGACAGTGAGGATGTGCCGGGGCGTCGGCGGACGAGGCGGTGTTGGCCGGCGCAGGTGGCGACGAGGCCGGCGCCGAGGAGGGGCCAGGCGAGGGGGCCGGCGCTGATGACGGCGGTGAGCAGGAGGGGTCCGGCGAAGCGCTGGCTCGCGGCGGCGAGGCCGTGGACGCCGAGGTAGGCGCCTTGGGCGTCGTCGGGGGCCAGGGCGAGGGACAGTTCCCAGGAGGCGGTGGCGTGGATCATCTCGGCGAAGGTGAGGGCCACGGCGGCGGTGACGAGGGCGGCGATGGCGGGGCCGCGTCCGGTGAGGGCGGAGGCGGTGAGCGCGAGGGTTCCCGCGACGAAGAGGCCTGCGAGCGGGAGGAGGAGTCGTCGGGCGGCGTCGGTGGTGGCGCCGAAGCGCGCGAGCGGTACCTGGAAGAGGACGACGAGGACGCTGTTGAGGACCAGGAGCAGCGGGGCGAGGCCGACCGGGGCGTCGGTGGCGTGGACGATCCAGAGGGGCAGGGCGACCTGGAGGATCGTGTCGTGGAGGCCGAGTCCGGCCTCGCTGGCGGTGAAGAGCAGGTAGGTGCGGTCGCGCCAGGGGCTGGTGGGCCTGGTGGTGGGTGCCGGGGTGGTGGAGTCGGCCGCGATGCGGGAGGGCGCGGCGGGTTCGGCGCAGCGGAGGGTGAGGGCGGCCATCACGACGTAGGAGAGGGCGTTGCCGATCAGCAGGAGCTGGAAGGCGGTGCTGGTGGCGACGGAGAGGGCGGCCGCGGCGCCGAGTCCGCCGAACGCCCAGCCGAGGTTGGAGACGGTTCGGTTGATGGCCTGGTATCGGACGCGTTGTGGTCCGGCGACGCGGGCTGCGTACAGCTTGGTGAGGACGCCGGTGGCGCGGTCGGGTACGGCGCCCACCGCCGAGTAGAGGATGAGCAGCGGGTAGGTGTCGGTGGTGAGGAGGGCGAGGAGGGCGGCGGCGCGCAGGAGTTGGGCGCCGATGAGGACGTGGGTGACGGGGAAGCGGTCGGCGAGGCGGCCGGCGAGGGGTGCGCCGGCGATGCCGACGCCGCCGGATATGCCGACGAGGAGGCCGACCTGGGCGATGCCGAGTCCGGTGACGTAGGTGAAGTAGAGGGCGATCGAGGTGGCCCAGAGTCCGGTGCCGCATTTGTCGATGAAGCCGATGACGAGCATGCGGCGGCCGTTCACCCCTCCCGGGATGCGGTTCTTCAGCGGTGAGCGGCTCACTCGTCCCCCTTGACAGCAGTTTTGTATTGATACAGACTTTGGTACGTGGCAGCACAATATTCGATCGAGGGGACGACGGCCAAGGGGATTGCCGCGTCCGTCGAGCGCGCGGTGAGCGAGGGCGGGCTGGGGCCGGGGGACGCGCTGCCTCCGGTGCGGCGGCTCGCGGACGAGCTGGGAGTCAGCCCGGGCACGGTCGCGACCGCGTACAAGGAGCTGCGGCAGCGGGGCCTCGTGGTGACGCGTGGACGGGGCGGGACCGTGGTCGCGGAGGCGCCCTCGGTGGCGTCGCGGCGGCCGCCGCGCGTGCCGGCCGGTCTGGTGGACCTGGCGGGCGGTCACCCGGACCCCGCCTTCCTTCCCGAACTGCGGCCGCCCGCCCTGGTCCGGCCCGTGTACGGCTCACACCGTGCGGCGCCCAGGCTCGGGGCCCTGGAGGAGCTGACCCGCGCCTGGTTCGAGCGGGACGGGGTGCCGTCGGAGCATGTGACGTTCGCGCACGGCGCGCTGGACTGCGTCGCCCGGCTGCTGTCGACGGAGCTGCGGCCGGGTGACGCGGTGGCGGTCGAGGACCCCGGCTTCCATCACCTGCTCGACCTGGTTCCGGCCCTGGGGCTGCGGATGGTGCCGGTCGCCGTGGACGGGGAAGGGCTCGTGCCCGAGGCCTTGCGGGCCGCGCTGCGGGCCGGCGTGCGGGCGGTGGTGTGCAGTCCGCGCGGGCAGTGCCCGACGGGCGCCTGGTTCACGCGGGCGCGGCGGGACGACCTGGTGGCGGTGCTCGGGGAGTTCCCCTCGGTCCTGGTCGTCGAGGACGACCACAACGCGGACATCGCCGGCGTGCCGGCCCACACGTTGGCGGCGGGCGGGCTCGAGCGGTGGGCGCAGGTGCGGACCGTGTCCAAGCACCTGGGCATCGACCTGCGGTGGGCGGGGCTCGCGTGCGACGCGGTGACGCTGGCGCGCCACGACGGGCGGATGCTCATGACGTCCGGCTGGGTCAGTCACGTCCTGCAGGAGACCGCGGCCGGGCTGCTGCGCGATCCGTCGGTGGCGGCTCTGGTGGCGGCGGGAGCGGCGGCGTACACGGCACGGCGTACGGCGCTCGTCGACGGCCTGGCGCGGCACGGTATCGACGCCGTCGGGTCGAGCGGGCTGAATGTGTGGGTGCCGGTGCGGGACGAGTCGGCTGTAGTCAACGGGCTGCGGACGCGGGGCTGGTGGGTCGCGGCCGGGGCACGCTTCCGCATCGCTTCGCCGACGGCGGTGCGCATCACGACGGCGGCGCTGGGCGCGGAGGCGGCGGGGCGCCTGGCGGCCGACTTCGCTGAGGTGCTGGGCGAGTCGCAGGCGACGTACGGGGGTTAGGAGGTTGTCCGGCGGATCAGGGCCGGACAGCCCCTAGGGGTGCCCCTCCCGGGGGCGAGGCCACAGCCCCCTTGGGGCTGTGGCCTCGGTGCCCGGGCGACCGGGGGTGGCTAGGGGGCGGTGACGGTCAGCGTGGCGTCGACGATGCGGTGGTCGGAGCAGGCGATGTAGGCGGTCTTGGTTCTGTTGAGGCAGCGGTCCTGGGCGATGGGGTGGGCGTCCGCGTCGTAGCTGAGCAGGCGGCTCTCCGCCGCGAAGACCAGGTCGACCTTGGCGGGCTGCCCGCACGCGCCGGCCAGTGTGCCCTCGGTGGTCTGCTCGCCCCAGCCGGGGCACAGCGGATCCCGGTCGTCGAGTTCGCGGAACAGACCGGTGTTGTTCGCGTTGTTCGCGGTGGTGACGGTCGGCGCGTACCAGGTGTCGAGCAGCGGGTCGTGGGGCTGGACGTTGAAGTCACCGGCGGTGATCACCGTGCTGCCGGCCGCCGTCCACTCCTCCATCCTGGCGCGGACCGTGTCGAGCTGGGCCTGCTTGTACGCGCTTCTGAAGGTGATGTGCGTGGTACAGAACCTGGGGCTGCCGGGCTGGCCGGCGAGGGGCGCGCAGAGCAGCTTGCGGGCCTTGTCCCCGTCGGACGGCAGGGTGATCCGGTCGGTGCCGGTGGGGGCGAAGCGGCTGAACAGGGCGATGCCGTACGGGTCCTGATCGGCGCCGTCGTCGTCCCGGCACAGGTCGGCGTCCACGTCCGGCATGGGCTCGAACCGGGCGAAGTTGGTGGGGCTCTGCGGCCATCCGGCGTCCTGCAGGCCCTTGAGGATGGCCCGGTACTGGTCGGGACAGACCTCGTTGAGGGCGATGAAGTCGGGATTCCGGTAGCTCACCGACCCGAGGATCGCCTTCACGAGGCCGTTGTCGGTCGACCCGTGGTTGATCGCGTGACCGGCGATGTTCCATTGCCAGATCTTGTACGTCGCGGTGCCGGTCGCGGCGGTTGTGGTGCCGGTCGCGGCGGTCGTCCCGGTGGAGGGCGACGCCGTTCCGGCGGGCGCCGTCCACACGGTCAGGCCCAGCAGCGTGGCCAGCAGCACGATGAAGGTACGTGGTCTTGCCATGTCTCCTCTTGGTTCGGGGTCATGCGCGCCTGGTGCGGGCGAGCTCCTCGTAGAAGTGGAGCAGGTCGAGGTTGTCGACCGAGCCGGGGTTGACCGCCTTGGACAGCGGGGTGCCTTGGAGGAGGCGCTTGACCGGGACCTCGATGCGCTTGCCCGTGAGGGTGTGGGGGACGCCGGGGACCTCGATGATGTCGTCGGGGACGTGGCGCGGGGAGAGTTCGGCGCGGATGGTCCGCTTGATGCGGGCGATCAGCTCCTCGTCGAGCGTCGCGCCCTCGGCGAGGTGGACGAAGAGCGGCATCCAGTAGCCACCGTCGGGCTCCTCCAGGCCGATCACGAGGGATTCGCGGATCTCCGGGAGCCGCTCCACGGCCTCGTAGATGTCGGCGCTGCCCATCCGCACGCCCTGGCGGTTCAGGGTGGAGTCCGAGCGGCCGTGGATGATCACGGAGCCGTGGTCGGTGATGGTGATCCAGTCGCCGTGGCGCCAGACGCCGGGGAACATCTCGAAGTAACTGTCGCGGTAGCGGCTGCTGTCGGGGTCGTTCCAGAAGTAGATGGGCATCGACGGCATCGGGTTGGTGACGACCAGCTCGCCGACGTCGCCGGTCAGCGGCTTGCCGGAGGGGTCCCAGGACTGGAGGTCGGTGCCGAGGCACGCCGCCTGGAGTTCGCCGATGTGGACGGGGAGGGTGGGGACCGCGCCCGCGAAGCAGGAGCAGACGTCCGTGCCGCCGCTCACCGAGGCGATCCAGAGGTCGTCACGGACCTCGTCGTGGAGCCAGCGGAAGCCGTCGGGAGGCAGCGGGGAGCCCGTGGTCGCCACGCACTTGATCGCCGAGAGGTCGAAGTCCCGCGCCGGGTGGACGTCCGCCTTCGCGCAGGCCATGACGTACGCGGCGGACGTGCCGTACAGGGTGGCGCGGGTGCGTTCGGCGATCCGCCACTGGGCGGCGGTGTCCGGATAACCGGGGCTGCCGTCGTAGAGGACGACCGTGGTGCCGGTGAGCAGACCGGAGACGAGGAAGTTCCACATCATCCAGCCGGTGGAGGTGTACCAGAAGAACACATCCTCCGGGCCCAGGTCGCAGTGCAGGCCGAGCTGCTTGAAGTGCTCGACGAGGATGCCGCCCTGGGACTGCACGATCGCCTTCGGCAGGCCCGTCGTACCCGAGGAGTACAGGACCCACAGCGGGTGGGAGAAGTCGACCGGCTCGAAGACCGGTGTCACGTCCGCCGAGGTGAGGTCCGCCCAGGCGAGCGCGCCCTCGGGCGGCTCCGTGCCGAGCAGCGGGATGTGGACGACGGCCCGGAGGGTCGGGAGTTCGGCGCGCAGCTCGGCGACGGTGTCGCGGCGGTCGTGCTCCTTGCCTCCGTAGCGGTAGCCGTCCACGGCGAACAGGACCACCGGCTCCACCTGCTGGAAGCGGTCCAGGACGCTGCGCGCGCCGAAGTCCGGCGCGCAGGAGGTCCAGACCGCGCCGACCGCGGCGGTGGCCAGGAGGGCGGTGACGGCCTCGGGGATGTTCGGCAGATAGCCGCTGACGCGGTCGCCCGGCCGGACGCCGAGGGCGCGCAGCTCGGCCGCGAGCGAGCCGACCTGACGGCGCAGGTCGGCCCAGGTGATCGGCCGGGGTTCATGTGTCTCGTCCACATGAAGGAGGGCGGTTTCGTGGGGGCGTTCGTCCGCGGCGCGCAAGGCGTGCTCGGCGTAGTTGAGGGTGGCTCCGGGGAACCACTGGGCGCCCGGCATCGAGCGGTCGCCGAGGACGCGCTCGTACGGGGTGGAGAAGCGGATGTCGAACCACTCGGTGACGGCCTGCCAGAACGACTCCAGCTCCTCGACCGACCAGCGGTGAAGGGCCGGGTATCCGCCCTCGGCCGGGGCTCCGTGGCGCTCGGCGGCCCAGGACTGGAAACGGGTGACCGCGGCGGCGGCGACGCGTTCCTCGTCCGGCTGCCAGAGCGGCTCGGTGTGCGCTGATGTCATGGTGCGGCTCCTGGGGCGTACGCGGGGGTCTGCGTGTGTCGCGCGCACGTGCTGGGGTGTGCGCGTGACGCGGCTGACAGGGACGATGCCATGGGAGCGGCTTTCGCACCAGGGTTCCCCGCCCATGATCGAAGAGCTGAATATGTGCTCCCACCACGGGTGAACGGCAGTTGAACGGACCCCGCGCGCGCCCTGCGGGCTGGCAGGGTGAACGGCATGGACGGTCGTGAGCTGGTGCGTTCGGTGAGGGTGTTCGGATCGGTGCAGGGGTTGCGGACGGTGCGTTCGGCGTGGCGGCAGCGTCGGACGGATGCCTGGGGGCTGCCGCCGAGGGGTGAGGAGCGGGCTCGGGTGCCGGGGCCGGTCGGCGAGGCGGAGCCGCTTCCGGGCGGGGGGATCGTCCGTTTCGCCCGCTCCGAGCTGCGGATCAGTGTGTCGGCCGGGGGCACGGTCTTCTGGGGCTGGGACGGGGCCGGGCCCCTTCCGTCGTACGCCCTGGCGGGTGAGCCGCCGGAGCCGGATCCGCGGGCCCGGCTGGAGCCGGACACGGACGGCGGCTGGCGGGTGGTGTCGGAGCGGGTGACGGTCGCGGTCTCCCGGCACGGGGCGGTGGAGATCCGTACGCCGGGGGGTCTGGTGCTGCGGCGGGATCTGCCGCCGCGCTGGTGGGAGCCGGTCGCCGGCGGTCCCGCACGGTGGGTGCAGCGCAGCGAGGTGCCCGCCGACGCGCGGTTCTTCGGGCTCGGCGGGCGGGCGTCGGGGCCGCGGCTGCGGGACGGTTCGTACCGGCTGTGGAACACCGATCCGCACGGCAGCTTCTCCCCCGGCACCGATCCGCTCTACATCACCATGCCCGTGCAGTTCGTCGTCTCGGACGCGGGGACGCATCTGGCGTTCCACGACAACTCCTGGGACGGCCGGGTCACCCTCACCGAAGGTGAGGAGGGCGCGGGCTCCGGGCACGACCGGCCCGGCACCTGCGAGGTCCGGATGGGCGGCGGGCCGCTGCGCTGCTGGGTCGTCGTCGGTACGCCGGCCCGGGTGCTGCACGGCTGGGCGGCGCTCACCGGGGCGCCGGCGCTGCCGCCGTCCTGGGCGTTGGGGCCGCAGCACGCGCGGTGGGGGTTCGGCAGCGAGCGCGAGGTACGGCGGGTGGTGGACGGCTACCGCGAGCGGGGTCTGCCGCTGTCCGCCCTCCACCTGGACATCGACCACTTCGACGCGCATCAGGTGTTCACGGTGGACCGCGAGAACTTCCCGGACCTTCCGGGGCTCGCGGCCGAGCTTCGGGAGAGGGGCGTGCGGCTGGTCTCGATCGTGGACCCCGCGGTGAAGGCGGAGCCGGGGAACGCGGTGTACGACAGCGGGAGCGCGATCGGTGCCTTCGTCCGGGACGGCCGCGGGGACGAGGTCCACGGCGTGGTCTGGCCGGGCGAGTGCGCCTATCCGGACTTCACGGATCCCGCGGTACGGACGTGGTGGGGCGGGTTGTACGAGGAGCGGCTCGCGCAGGGCTTCTCGGGGATCTGGCACGACATGAACGAGCCGGTGTCCTTCGCCCCCTTCGGTGACCAGACGCTGCCGCGGTCGTCGCGGCACGCCCTGGAGGGCCGGGGCGGCGACCACCGCGAGGCGCACAACGTGTACGGGCTGCTGATGGCGCGGGCCGGGTACGAGGGGCTGCGCCGGCTGCGTCCGGCGGAACGGCCGTTCCTCTTCTCGCGCTCCGGGTGGGCGGGGATGCAGCGGTACGGCGGGACCTGGTCCGGCGACGTGTCGACCGGGTGGCCGGGGTTGCGGGCCTCGCTGGCGCTGGTCCTGGGGCTCGGGCTGTGCGGGGTGCCGTACTCGGGGCCCGATGTGGGCGGTTTCGACGGCAGCCCGTCGCCTGAGCTGTTCCTGCGCTGGTTCCAGTTGGGGGCGTGGCTGCCGCTGTTCCGTACCCACGCGGCGATCGACGCGGGGCGCCGTGAGCCGTGGGAGTTCGGTCCCGAGGTCCTGGAGCACGCGCGCGTGGCGCTTGCCGAGCGGGAGCGGATGCGGCCGTACTTCGTCACGCTCGCGCAGCTCGCCCGGCTGACCGGGGCGCCGTACGTACGGCCGGTGTGGTGGGGGTCGCCGGAGGACCGGGCGCTGCGGGACTGCGAGGACGCGTTCCTGCTGGGTGACGCGCTGCTGGTGGCGCCGGTCCTGACGCGGGGGGCCGACCGGCGGGCGGTGCGGCTGCCGCGCGGGCGCTGGTACGACACGGCGACGGGCCGGGCGTACGAGGGGCCGGGGCAAGTGCTGCTCGACGCGCCGCCGTCCCGCATCCCGGTGCTCGCGCGGGCGGGCGCGGTGATCCCGGTGCGGGGCCCAGGCGGGGAGCTGGAGCTGGAGGTGTGGGCCCCGGCGGCGGGGCGGACCGGTGGGGGGCTGGTCGTGCGGGACACCGGGGACGGGTGGCAGCCGGGCGAGATCGAGCGGTACGCGTCGCGGTTGGTGGACGGGCGGGTGATCGTGGAGCGCGCCACGGACGAGGGGAGCGAGGAGGTGCGGGCGACGGTGCGGGGGTTGGGGTTGGGCGGGTGAGGGGCTGGGGGGCTGAGGGGGCGGGCGCGCGGGGTGAGGGGGACGCGGGGGCGGCGTGACGGCGCCGGTTGGTGGGCGTGGGGGGGGGCCGAGGTCGGCGCGGGGCCGGGTGGTCCGCGCGGGGGCTGTGCCGTGGGCTAGTCGTAGTGGCCTGTGAACCAGCGGCGGGCCGCCTCCGTGTGGAGAGGGAAGGCGAGTTCGGTCGGGGCGTGGAGCAGATGGCGGCCGGTGGTCTCGGCCGTCGGGACCGGGGGCGGCAGGTCGGCCGCCCGGCGGGCCGGGAGCAGGCCGAAGAGGAGCAGGTGCCCGCCCGGGGAGCTGAGCGCGTCCGCGAGCCGCACCTCCCCCGCCGACGCCTCGATGCCGGTCTCCTCGCGCAGTTCGCGGACGACGGCGTCCCGCCAGTCCTCGGCGTGGTCGATGAATCCGCCGGGCAGGGCGACGCCGCCCCGCTGGGGTTCGATGGCCCGGGTGATGACGACGAGTCCCGTCCCCCGCTCGTCCGTGACGGGAAGCAGCGCGACCGCGACGGGGAGGGGGTTGCGGTAGGCGACGGAGCCGCAGGTGGCGCAGGCGCGGGGCCAGGTGGTGGCCTCGGTGTGGCGTGTGCCGCAGCCGGAGCAGTAGGAGTCCTTCACGGCAGGACCGTATGCGATCACCCTTTCCCGTGCGAGGGAGAAACTGATAGACGGTGCGCATGACAGGACTTGCTTCCGCTTTCCGTACCCTCGGTGTGACCGTCGCCGCCGGTCTGTTCGCCGCCACCGCCGCCGTACCGTCCGCGCAGGCCAGGCCGGAGCCGAAGGCTCCGAAGGAGTTCGTGGCGCTGAGCTCGGTCGACCGGACGATCATCCAGGAGATGCGCTACACCACGGAGCACAACTTCGTGGGCGAACCCGTCGACGGCTACCGGCAGCCGCTGTGCATCCTGACCCGTCCCGCCGCGGAGGCGCTGCACCGGGCGCAGGTGAAGCTGCTCGCGCAGGGCTATTCGCTGAAGGTGTACGACTGTTACCGGCCGCAGCGGGCCGTCGACCACTTCGTGCGCTGGGCGGAGGATCTCGACGACGAGCGGATGAAGAAGGAGTTCTATCCCCTGGTCGAGAAGTCGAGGCTGTTCGCGGACGGTTACATCGCGGAGAAGTCGGGGCACAGCAGGGGCTCGACGGTCGACGTGACGATCGTGAGGCTGCCCGCGGCGCCCACCCGCCCGTATGTGCCGGGTGAGCCGCTGGTGGAGTGCTACGCCCCGCAGGCCGAGCGGTTCCCGGACAACTCGGTGGACATGGGTACGGGCTTCGACTGCTTCGACACCCTGTCGCACACCGACGACCAGCGGATCCAGGGGGCTCAGCGGGCCAACCGGCAGCTACTGAAGGGGACGCTGGCCGAGCAGGGGTTCGTGAACCTGCCCGAGGAGTGGTGGCACTTCACGTACAAGCCGGAGCCGTTCCCGAGCACGTTCTTCGACTTCCCGGTGGCGCGCCGGTCGGTGGCCGGGCACTGACGTCGGGAATGCGACGGGCGGCCGGGGCCACCCCCGTGGGTCCCGGCCGCCCGTGCTGTCCGGAAGGACGCAGGGCGGCGCCGTACGGTTCTCAGACATCCGCATCCGTGTCACACTTCTGACGATCCGTCAGGTCTCAGATCGATTGTGGTGCTCGGGGAGGGCCGTCGTGACACGAACGCGCAGACCTGTGGTGGCCGGATGGTTCACCGACGACGTTCCGGAGGGTGATTTCCGGCTCCTCGGCACCCGCTGCACGGCCTGTGCCGCGGTCTTCTTCCCCCGCGAGGACTCCTGGTGCCGCAATCCGGGCTGTCCGGGCGGCGGAGAACTGGTCGAGGCCCCGCTCTCCCGGCGCGGACGCGTGTGGTCGTACACCGACGGACGCTACCGGCCGCCCGCGCCCTACGTCTCCGACCCGGACGCGACCTGGGAGCCGTACACCCTGGTCGCCGTGGAGCTGGCGGCGGAGGGGATGGTGGTGCTCGGGCAGGCCGCACCGGGGGTGCGGACCTCGGACCTGGCTGTCGGGATGGAGGTCGAGGTGGTGCCGGGCGTCCTGAACGAGGACGAGGAGCACACCTGGACGACCTGGCACTGGCGTCCGGTGACCCGGCCGCCGGCGTCCCCGGAACCCCCGGCACCCGTGCACGCGCGCGTGGCGGAGGATCCGGCATGAACGACATCGCCGTCCTGGGTGCCGGGATGCACCCCTGGGGCAAATGGGGCCGCGGCTTCGTCGAGTACGGGAGGGCGGCGGCCCGCGCCGCGCTCGCCGACGCGGGACTGGGGTGGACGGACGTCGACTCCGTCGTCGGGGCGGACACCGTGCGGTGCGGCTATCCGGGGTACGTGGCGGGCGCGACCTTCGCCCAGTCCCTCGGCTGGCAGGGGGCGCGGGTCACCAGCGTGTACGCCGCCTGCGCCTCCGGCGCGCAGGCGGTCGCCACCGCACGGGCGCAGATCCTCTCAGGCCTGGCGGACGTGGTACTGGTCGTCGGCGCCGACGCGGCGCCCAAGGGGTTCTTCGCCCCGGCGGGCGGGGAGCGGCCCGACGACCCCGACTGGCTGCGCTTCCGGGTGCTCGGGGCGACCAACCCGGCCTACTTCGCGCTCTACGCGCGCCGCCGGATGGCGCTCCACGGGGACACGCTCGACGACTTCGCGCGGGTCAAGGTGAAGAACGCAGCGGCCGGCGCGCTCAATCCGCTCGCCCGCTACCGCACGGCGGTGAGCGCCGAGGAGGTCGCCGCCTCGCCCGTGGTCGCCGATCCGCTGCGGCTCCTCGACATCTGCGCCACCTCGGACGGGGGCGCGGCGCTGGTGCTCTCCAGCATGGAGTTCGCCCGCCGGCACGGGCATCGGGACCCCGTCCGGGTCCGGGCGGTGTCCACCGTCACGCCGACGTACCCGAAGGCGCTCCTCGACCTGCCCGACATCGCGACCGACTCCACGGCGGCCGTCTCCCCCTCTCCGCACACCTTCCGGGCGTCGATCGCCCGGGCCGCGTACGAGGAGGCCGGCATCGGGCCCGAGGACCTGTCGCTCGCCGAGGTGTACGACCTGTCCACCGCGCTGGAGCTGGAGTGGTACGAGGACATCGGGCTGTGCGGGGTCGGCGAGGGCGCGAAGCTGGTACGGGACGGGGTGACGGCGCTCGGTGGCCGTGTGCCGGTCAACACCAGCGGCGGCCTGGGGTCCTTCGGCGAGGCCGTGCCCGCTCAGGCCATCGCGCAGGTCTGCGAGCTGACCTGGCAGCTGCGGGGGACGGCGGGGAGCCGTCAGGTGCCGGGCGCGCGGGTCGGGATCACCGCGAACCAGGGTCTTTTCGGGCATGGGTCGGCGGTGGTGGCGGTGCGCTGAGCACCGCCACCGACCACACCGCGGCTCCGTGCGCGCCCGGCAGCTCCATGCGCTCCCGGCGGCTCGGTCCGCGCCGCCGGGCGTCCGGTGGCCGCGCGCCGCTCAGGTGGCCACCGGGGCGGCGGGGCGGTCCGCGAGGACCAGGGCGTGCTCGACGACGGCCACGAGCACGTTCTTCACGGACTCCCGGTCGCGCGCGTCGCACATCAGCAGCTCGACCTCGGGGTCGAGGTCGAGGGCGCCCCGGACGCTCTCGGCCGGGAACCGCTGGGCTCCCTCGAAGCAGTTGACCGCGACCGTGAACGGAATGCCGCGCCGCTCGAAGTAGTCGATCGCGGCGAAGCTCTCCTCCAGGCGGCGGGTGTCGGCCAGGACGACCGCGCCGAGCGCCCCCTGGGCCAGTTCGTCCCACAGGAACCAGAAGCGGTCCTGTCCGGGGGTGCCGAAGAGGTAGAGGACCAGGTCGTCCCGGAGCGTGATCCGGCCGAAGTCCATGGCGACCGTGGTGGTCGATTTGTTCTCCACGCCGTGCAGATCGTCGACGGGCCGCCCCGCCTCGCTCAGGATCTCCTCGGTGCGCAGCGGCCGTATCTCGCTGACGGCACCGACCAGAGTCGTCTTGCCGACTCCGAAGCCGCCCGCGACCAGGATCTTCAGCGTCACCGGTTCGACGAGGGGCTTCTTGCGGCTAGAGCGCCCGAAGGCCATTGATCACCTCGCGGAGAATGCTCACGTCCGGCAGCTCGGCCGGCGGAACGGGGCGGGTCACGTGGACGAGTTCGTCCTCGACGAGATCGCCGACGAGGACGCGGACGACCCCTACGGGAAGGTCGAGTCCGGCGGCGAGTTCGGCGATCGACTGGGGCGTGTCCGAGCAGCGTTCGACGATCTCCACATGTTCCGGGGAGAGCGTCTGATCCCGGCCGGGGTCGTCGGCCGCCGGCTCGGGCACCACCACGGCGATGAGGTCGAGCCGGTGCCGGGTGGCGGCGCTGGTCCGGCCGCGGGTCATCGCGTACGGACGGACCACCGGCCCGGCATCGTCGTCGAACCAGTGAGGGGCCGGGTGTGCCCCCTGGTCCTGCTGGTCTGCGTCAGTCATGCCGTCCCCCCACTCACCCTCCGGCGGTCGAACCGGCGCGCGGGGCCGTCCCGAGGTGGACGCCGACGCGCTTGACCATGAGCGTCATCTCGTACGCGACCTGGCCGACGTCCGAGTCGGCGTCCGCGAGGACGGCGAGGCAGCTGCCGTCGCCGGCCGCCGTGACGAAGAGGAAGGCGTCCTCCAGCTCCACGACGGTCTGGCGGACCCTGCCCGCCTCGAAGTGGCGGCCGACGCCCTTGGCCAGGCTGTGGAAGCCGGAGGCGACGGCGGCGAGGTGCTCGCCGTCCTCGCGCGTCAGGTCGGCGGAGGCCCCGGTGGGAAGTCCGTCACTGGAGAGCACCAGGGCCTTGCGGATGGAGCCCACGCGCTGGACGAGCTCGTCGAGGAGCCAGTTCAGCTCGCCGTTGCCATGGCCGTTTCCGGAGGTGTTGAGTGCTGCGGCGTTCGGTGCGGTCATCGACCGTCCCCCTCGGGTGTCGTTCCTGGTGCTGTTGTCTCGGCGTTCTGCCGTCGTCCGCGCTGCCAGCCTCGCTGCATCGACGCCATGCGGTCGCGCACTTCCTCGGCGTCGCGCTCGAAGTCCCCGTCCGCGGCGGCGCCGGAGTCGGTGGGCGTCCGGTCGTCCGGGCGCTCGCCCGTCTCGCGCAGCTGGGGCGCGAGGCTCGCCTGACGGACCCTGCGGGGCAGCCCGCCGAAGGGCGAGGGCCCTTCGGGCGGTACGGGCACCAGCGTCGGCGGGGTCGTTCCCGGCGGGGTGGCTCCCCGCGGGGCGGTTCCCCTGGAGGTCGTTCCCGGCGGGGTGGTTCCCCGCGGGGTGACGGGCGGAGTGTCGGACGTCTTACGGACGGGCACGGGCGGGGTCATGGGCCCGTCGGCCGACCGGGCGGACGAGGGGTGGGCCGGGCCCGGTTCGTCGAGCCGGCGTCCGTGGTCGACGACGAGCGTCGGCGGCCGGCGGCGGGGCAGCGGCACGGGGCCGTCGTCGCGGGCCCGGTCGGGCGTGCGGCCCGAGGCCCGGTCCGGCGTGCGGTCGAGCGGGCGGTCGGCGGTGCGGCCCGGGGTCTGGTCCCTGGCCTGCTGGTGCTGCTCGCCGTCCGGAGCCGGTGCGAGGCCGCCGGGGCGGCGGCGCTCGCGGGCCCGGAAGAGGCCGCCGCGCTCGCTCTCGGTGTCCTCCAGGTCGGCGGCGGAGGGGTCGAGCAGCTCCTCGAAGCCGACGGAGCCCAGCGGCGGTTCGAGCTCGACGGGGCCGTCGAGGGGGCCGTCCAGGAGCGAGGGGCCCGCCGACCGCGTGGGGACCTGCGTGAGCGCGGCGCGCCGGGCGGGCTGCCCGGCGGTGCCCGATCCGCGCTCGGAGCCGTGGCGGTCCAGGCTCTTGCGGTCCAGGCGGAAGCCCGCGCCCTGGGTCTCGGGCGCGTCGGTGAGCAGGGCGGCCGGGATGAAGACGACCGCGGTGGTGCCTCCGTACGGCGAGGGCTGCAGCGAGACCCGGACGTTCTGGCGCTGGGCGAGGCGGCTGACCACGAAGAGGCCGAGGCGGTCGGTGTCGGAGAGTTCGAACTCGGGGGTCTCCGCCAGGCGCAGGTTGGCGTCGAGCAGGGCGTCGGGGTTCATGCCGAGGCCGCGGTCGTGGATCTCGAGGGTGAAGCCGTTGGCCACCCGCTCGCCGAGCACCTGCACGGCGGTGTGCGGGGGTGAGAACACCGTGGCGTTCTCCAGGAGTTCGGCGATGAGGTGGGTCAGGTCGGCGACGGCGGGGCCGCCCACGCCCAGGCGGGGCAGTCGGCGGACCTCGATCCGCTCGTAGTCCTCGACCTCGGCGACGGCCGCCCGGACGACGTCCATGAGCTGGACCGGCTTGCGCCACTGGCGGGAGGGCGCGGCGCCGGAGAGGATCACCAGGCCCTCGGCGTGCCGGCGCATACGGGTGGTCATGTGGTCGAGGCGGAAGAGGTCGGCCAGTTCCTCGGTGTCCTCGGTCCGCCGCTCCATGGTGTCGAGGAGCGTGAGCTGGCGGTGGAGGAGGACCTGGTTGCGGCGGGCGAGGTTGACGAAGACCTCGGAGACGCCGCGGCGCATGTCGGCCTGCTTGACGGCCGCCTCGACGGCCGCGCGCTGCAGGGTGTTGAGAGCCTGCCCGACCTGGCCGACCTCGTCCTCCGCGTACCGCAGGTGCGGCACCTCGGTCTCGACGTCGACGTGTTCGCCGGCGGCGAGGCGGCGCATCACGCTCGGCAGGCGGACGCCGGAGACCTCCTGGGCCTCCTTGCGGAGCCTGCGCAGGTCGCGGATGAGTTCGCGGCCGACGCGGACGGAGACGACGACGGAGACGAGCAGGGCGAGGAAGCCGAGGACACCGGCGACGCCGGCCTTGAGCAGCACGCTGTAGGCGGCGGGCTGGACGCGGTCCTGATAGCGGTCCCCCGCGGCGGTGTTCTCGCGGGCGAGGTCGTCCAGGACGGGGGTCGTCTGCTCCTCCCAGCGCTCCGCGGTGATGGTGCGCGGGTTCTTGGCGGGGCCGGCGTTGATCAGCGCTTCCTCGGCGCGGCGCAGCGGTGCGGTGGCGGGGCTGCTCCAGTACTTCTCGAAGATCTCCCGCTCACGGGCGGGCAGGACCTCGAGGTTGACCTCGTAGAACTGCTTGCGGTTGGCGACCAGGTCGGAGACGGCGCGGATCTCCTGGGCGGTGACGCGTTCGGAGATGAGCGCGGAGAGGACCAGGGCGTCCTCGCGGGAGAGCAGTTCGCGGCCGCGGACCACGCCGACGAGGGCGCGGCCCTGCTTGTCCATCTCCACGTTCTCGAGGGCGTGGAGGGTCATGAGGAAGCTGTAGCAGGGGTCGACGAGCCGGTTGTAGAAGTCGAGGGCCTGCATGCGGCCGATGCTGCGGTTCTCCACGGAGCGGCGGAGCGAGTCGAGTCCGTCGAGCGCTTCGAGGAGGGAGCCGAGGCGCTGGGAGGCGACCGGCCGCATCTCCTCGCGTACGCCGGAGTCGGCGGCGTTGCGCCGGATCAGGGCGATCTGGCGGTCGGTGGCCTCGCGCTGTGTGCGCAGGGTGGTGAGGGCGTCGGAGGCGCGCGGATCGGCGAGGTAGATGAGCGACTGGCGGCGTTCCTTCTGGATGACACGGACGGTGTCCTCCACGGGGTAGCCGACCTTGTCGACGATGTAGCCGACGTCGAGGAGCTGGTCGGCCTCGCGGCCGGTGAGTACCGTCGCGAACCCCCAGAGGCCGGTGAGGGAGACGAGCGGCACCAGCAACAACGCCACGATCTTCCGGCGGATGGACGTCCCGCGAAAGCGCATGGCCTCCCCCAGCTCGGCCTCCGCCCGGCGCGGAGATCCTCCTTGTCGACGCGCGGTGTCAACACACAGCGTCAACACATGGCGTCAACCATCGGTTTCAACAAACGGCGGCGCGAGCCTACTACTGCATCACAGTCAACTCGAAGGCACATCCGGGCGATTTTCAGCCTGTCGAGTGAGTGTTGATCATCAGATGTCCCGGTATTCCGTGAGTTGGGGTTCGCCACTGTGACACAGGACACCTGGGCAGGCGTCACTTCTTGTGCTCGGACGGATGGCTGGAACTGTTCGTTCCGTTGCGTGGGAGGGGAAACCTTTTCCCTCTCCTGAACGTCATTGAGTTCGGGGCGGGGTGTCTCCGCGTAAAGCGGCTCAAGGCGGGCAGCCACCCTAGTAAGACGTTCGGCGGTGGGGAGTGACGACACGATGGACCACGAGGCGCGGTCGGCGGGGCAGTTGTGGGTGGAGGACGAGAAGGGTCGGCGCCGATTGCCCGATCCGGTGCGTGCCTCCGCCGTACGGGCCGTGCTGCTCACGTCGGTGACGCTCATCCAGGCGATGGTGGCCTTCTTCTGCGCGCTCACGGGCTCCTGGCTCGCTTTTCCCATGCTGCTCACCTCGGTGGGCAGCACGGTGGTGGCGACCTGGAGCGTGCTCGACGTGTGGGTGACGCGTCAGGTGTGGCGGCAGCGCAACGGCGTGGTGTCGGAGCCGGCCAGTACGGCCCGTCAACTGCGGCGCGAGCGGCGCCGGGCGCGGAAGGCCGCGCAGACGATGGAGAGCGAGCCGGGGCACGGGGCCGCCGGGATGCGGCGCCCGGGGACGGAATCCCCCCGGGCGCTGTCCGAGGCGGCCTGAGAGGTCCGGAGAAGGCGGCCTGGGCGTCTGGAGAAGGCGGCCTGAGGCTTCTTGATCACGGCCCGATCGGCCCGGCCCCCCTCGGGGGGCCGGGCCGCGTCGCGTTACGGGGGTGCCGGCGGCGGGTCGGCTACTCGGCCGCGGCTGTCGCCCGGGGCTCCTCCGCCGGGGTGCGGCGGAACATGCGGGTCGCCGTGATCTCGCCGTGGATGGTCTCGCCCTCGGCGGCGGGCTGCGGGAGGCCCGGGCGCAGGTGCTCCTCCACGCTGATGTACTTCAGTCCCGCGCGGAGGTCGGCGTCGTTGCGCAGGCGGATGACCAGCGGGAACTCGGCGAGCGCGGTCGTGTCGAACAGACCGGTCGTGTAGAGGAGCTGGACACCGAGCGCGTCCGACACGGCCCGCTGGAGCTCCAGCAGATACGTCGCGTTGGCGCGGCCGATGGGGTTGTCGAGGAACAGGGTGCCCGCGTGGCGGTGCTTGTCGCGGCCCCGGTCGTTGGAGCGCAGGGCGGCCATCGTGCAGTACAGCGCGATGGCGGCGGTGAGGAGCTGGCCGCCGGAGAAGACGTCGCCCATCTGCCCGACCGGGACGCGCTCGGCCCGCAGCACGGCGTCCGGCTTCAGGATCTCGACCGCGATGCCGCGCGGTTCCAGGGCCGCCTGGACGCCCCGGAGCAGCAGGGACATGCCGTCCCGACGCAGGTCGGAGTTCTTCTTGACGGCAGCGCGGGTCGCCTCGTCGACGACCTCGCCGAGCCGTTCGGTGAGCGTGGCCTGGTCGGGCTCCTCGAAGCGGATGCGCAGGAACTCCTGGCCCGACCACTCGCCGAGCCCCTCGGGCAGCCGTGACAGGCGCTGCGCCGAGCGGAGCGTGGTCAGCGCGGACTCCACCAGGCCGCGCAGCCGGTCGACGATCGAGTCCCGGTTGCGCTCCAGCTGCTCCAGCTCGTCGGTGAGGACGCGCAGCCGGGGCGCGAAGGCCTCGGCCCACTTGGCGGCGTGCTCGGGGAGCGCGGCCGCGGGCAGTTCGCGGATCTGCTGCCGTGCGGGGGTGCGGACCTGCTCGTACCGGTTGGAGTTGGCGTGCCGGACGAGGATGTCGCTCGCCTCGCGCACGGCCGAGTCGGCGGCCGAGAGTTCGGCGGCGCAGCCGCGCAGCGAGCGGCGCGCCTCGGCGGCGGAGTGCCGGGCCTCCTCCAGGGTGCCCGGATAGGGCTCGGGCCCGTCCTGCTCCTCCTCCGCGTGGTCGCGCAGCAGGTCCCGCAGGAGCGCCGCCGTCTCGTCGAAGCCGCCCGCCGCGTCCTCGGCGGCGCGGTGGGCGTGCAGGAGGCCGGCGTGCGCGGTGCGCGCCGCCTCCAGCGCGTCGGTGCGGGAGGCCAGTTCGCTCGTCGCGGTACGGAGCAGGGCCTGGGCCTGCTCGGCGTCGGCGGGGACCATCTCCTCGGGCAGCTCGGTGTGCGACGCGCCGTCCTCGGGAGCCAGCCGCTCGGCCTCCCCGCGGAGCCGGCCGAGCTTCTCGCTCGCCTCGGAGGCACGGGTCTCCAGCATCTGGACGAGTGACTCGGCGCGGGCCGCGGCGGCCTGGCGCGAGGGGCCGTCGGCGCCGTCGGTCGACTCCAGGAGCTGCTCGGCGCGGGTGCGGACCTTGTTGGTGAGGCGGTCGAGCTCGGCGAGGGCGGCGGACTCGTCGCTCTCGGCCCGGGCCTGCTCGGCGCGCAGATCGGCTCCGACGCCGACCTTCTCGTACAGCTGGGAGGCGGCGCGGTACGCCTCGCGGAGGGTCGGCAGCGCGGAGCGCGGGGTGTGGGCGTCCGGCTCGGGGAGCTGATCGGGGGCGCCGGCGATCTCGGCGCGCTCGGCCCGCAGGGCGCGGGCGGTGCGGTGGGCGTCGTCGGCGGCGCGCTGGGCGGCGCGGCGGTCCTCGTCGGCGGCGCGGGCGCGCTCCAGACAGGTCTGGGCGCGGGCTTCGAACTCGGCGGCGTCGTCGGCCAGTTCGCGGAGCTTGGCCTGCCAGGCGGAGCGCTCGCGCAGCCGGAACGCCAGGCCCGCGAGGGCGTCGGCCGCGCGGCGGGCGCGCTGGGCCGCCTCCTGGCGTTCGTCCCGGACACGGGCGGCGTCGGCGGCGGCCTCGTCGGCCTCCGCCCGTGCCGTCCGGGCCTCGGCGAGCGTGGCCGCGGCCGCTTCGGCGGTCTCGCGGGCGGTGGCGGCGACGGCGGCCAGCTCCGCGAGCATCCCGGGCGGGCAGTCGGCGCGCCAGGAGCCGATCCGCGCGGCGAGCGAGCGGTCGCCGGTCAGCCGGGCCGCGAGCGCGCGGATCTCCTCGTCACGCGCGGTGGCGCGGGCGCGCAGGGCCTGCCGCTCCTCGTCGGCCGCGTGCTCGTCGTGCATCGCCGGGTTCGGCGGTACGAGGAAGACGCCCGCGTCCTCGCCGGATTCCGGGCTCGGGACGGGCGCGAGCAGGGCGGCGGCCGTGCCGACGGCCACTGTCGAGCGCGGCAGCAGGGCCGCGGTGCTCAGCACCTCACGGGCGCGGGTGTACGAGACGGGGTCGGTGATCACGACGCCGTCGACCAGCTCGGGGCGGGCGGCGAGCACGGCGGCGTGGTCGGCGGGGTCGACGGCCTGGGCGAGGTAGCGCCAGCCGGGAAGGGCCGGGATGCCCTGCTCGCCGAGGTACTCGACGGTGGCCAGCACGTCCGGGCCGGGCGGCAGCAGCCCGCCGTCGCCGAGGGCGCCGAGGATGCGGGAGTCGTCGGCCGCGGCGGTGCGCAGGTCGAAGAGCTTGCGCTCGGCGGTGGCGATGGACTGGTCGAGGAGCCGCCGCAGCTCGTCCGCGTACCGGTCGAACTCGGTGACGGTGAGGGGGCCCTGGGGGCCGGCGGCGAGGCCGAAGGCGGCGCCCGGCGTGGTGGCGGCCCGGGCGTTGCCGTCGGCATCGGGTTCGGTGCCGGGGCCGAGGTCGCGGTCGCGGTCGGTGCCGGGGCCGAGGTCGCGGCCGGAGCCGGGGCCGAGGTCGGGTCCGGGGTTCGCGTCGGCGTCGCCGGTGCGCGAGGCGGGAATGCTCGGGTCCATGGCCGTGGACGGGCCTGCGGCCGAGGGTCCGTGGCCGCCCGCACGCTGGCTCGGGAGGGGGAGGCCCGCGCTCGGCAGGCTGAGGAGTTCCGCCAGGCGTTCGTCGCCGGCCAGGGCCTCGGCGGCGCGGCGCTCCGCGTCGTAGGCGTTCTCGGCGGCTTCGGCCGCGTCCGCCGCGCGGGCGGCGGCGAGTTCGGCGCGGGATTCGGCCGCGGTGGCCTCGCGGGCCCGCTCGGCCGCGGTGCGCGCGGCGTCGCGTGCCGCGTCCCAGGCGGCGACCGTGGTCTTCTCGGCGTCGCTCGCGGCGAGGGCCGCGCGCGCCGGGTCGGCGTCCGGCGCGGAGTCGTCGAGCCACCCCGCCCGTACCGCCTCGGCCGTCTCCTGCTCGACCTCGGCGAGGCGCTGGCGCAGGTGGCCGGCCTCGCTGCGGGCGCGCTGGGCGTCGGTGGCGGCGGCGGTGGCATCGCGGTGGGCGGTCTCGCCGACCTCCTGGAGGGCGGCGGAGCGCTCCTCCTCCTCCGCGGCGTGCCGCTCGCCGTCCTCCGCGGCGGCGTGCAGGGCCCGTACGAGATCGGCGGCGGCCTTGGCGCGGGCGGCGAGCGCGGGGGCGGCGTCCCGCTCGGCCTCCCGGATGGCCGCGGCCACGCGCGCGGAGCGGTCGCTCGCCGCGCGGTGCCGCAGAACGGTCTCGGTGGCCTGCCAGGCGGAGTGCAGGGTGCGGGCGTCGGTGAGTTCGCGGCGCTGGGAGGCGGCGCTCTTCTCGGCGACGGTCAGGGCGAGGGAGGCGTGGCGGTAGGCCAGTTCGGCGGCGATGAGGGAGCTGCGGCCGCGCGCGGCCTCGGCCTCGGAGACGGCGTGGGCTGCCGTGGTGACCTGCTGGGCGAGTTCGGCGGCGCGGCCGCGCTCCTCGGTGGCGCGGGCGGAGAGCCGGCGGGCGAGCGTACGGGTGCGGCGCTCGGCGCCCGCGTGGATGTCACGCGCGCGTGCCCGGGTCTCGGCGGCCTCCACGATCCGGCCGAGGAGGTCGACGGAGCCCGCGGTGAAGTCGCGTTCCGCGGTGAGCTCGGCGCGTCGGCCGAGCTTGTTGCCGAAGCCGCTGACGAGGTCCGCGAGGCCGTCGGTGTCGCGGGTGTCGGTGACGGCCCGCAGGAGGAGGTCGGTGAAGTCGGAGTCCTTCTTGACCGCGAAGAGGCCGGCGGCCTCGCCCTCGTCGGCGTTCATCTCCCGCTGGTAGCGGAAGAGTTCGGGGTCGAGACCCAGCTCGCCGAGGTGCTCGTTCCAGCGGTCGTGGATCTCCTCCCAGTAGACCTCCAGGTGCGGGTAGGCCTTGCCCGCCTCGGTGAGGGCGTCGCGGAACCCCTTCATGGTGCGGCGGCGGCCCTGCGCACCGGACGCGCCCTCGACGGGCGGGCGTACGGAGGTGGCCTCGGCGACGGGGAGGCTGTCCAGGCTGAGACCGGGGCCGGGGCGGAAGGAGTACCAGGCTTCGGCGAACTTCCGCGGGTCGTTGGAGACCTGGCGTCCGCGCCACTCGCTGGCCTTGCCGACGACGACCAGTTCGCCGGTGAGGGTGTGCTGCCACTCGAGGGCGACGTGGCCGCAGTCGTCGGCGAGGAGGAACTTGCGGAGCACACCGGAGCTGGCGCCGCCGAGGGTGTTGCGGTGTCCGGGGAGCATGACCGAGAAGATCAGCTTGAGGAGGACGGACTTGCCGCCGCCGTTCTCCAGGAAGAGCACGCCCGCGGGCGCCGGGCGGCGCGGCGGGCCGACCGGCTCCTCCTCGAAGAACTCCGCCTGGGTGGGGGCGGGGTGGGGCACGGGCGCGCCGACTCCACGCAGGTCCAGGACGGTGTCGGCGTAGCGCGCACCGGCGGGACCGATGGAGTAGAGGCGGACCCGGGACAGCTCGTACATGGCGGCGGACTCTCGTCGTCTCTGTGTCTTCGTGGTGTCTTCGTGGGTTACGCGTGGAAGGGCAGGCCGGCGTCGGCGGCCAGCTCGAGGTCGTCGCCGTCGGGCGGCGGCACGAGGGTCGCGGAGCCGTCGCTGACCGGGACGACGCCGAGGTCGAGGATCTCGGCCATGGCGGCGCTCCCGGCCATGTCGCGCACCTGGAGCTGGTAGCGGGCGGTGGTGCGGTAGGCGCCGCCCGCGTCGTCGCCGGTGCGCTGGAGGAAGCCGGATTCGGTGAGGAAGGCGACGGCCTTGCCGACGATGCCGGTGGTGGAGCCGGCGAGCCGGCGGGCGTCCTTGGTGGCGCCGGTGGAGGTGCGGCGGGCGTAGATCCGCCAGGCGGCCTCCAGGCCGGGGGCGTCCGACGCGGGGTCGGTGTTCTCGCCCTGTTCCTCCGCGCGCTCCTCGAGGCGGCGGCAGGCCTGGCGGACGAAGGCGTCGACGCCGTTGACGGTGAGGCGGCCGATGTAGCCGTCGTCGGCGAGGTCCTCGGGGCGGGGGAAGGCCATGGCGGCGACGGCGAGGTGGGCGAGGCCGTGCAGGAAGCGGTCGGCGGAGTCGGTGGAGGCGCGGCGGGCGTAGTCGCCCATGCGGACGGCGAAGACGGAGTCCTCGCCCGCGGTGACGGCCATCCCAGCGCGCGGGGAGACCTCCAGGACGACGAGGCCGAGCCCGGTGGCGACGGCGTCGGCGAGGCGCGCGAAGGCGGGGTCCTCGCGGTAGCGCCGCAGGAGCTCGGCGTACTCGGCGTCGCGGGCGGGCAGCAGCTTGGGCTGGAGGCCGAAGGAGACGAGGCGTGCGGCGTCGGCCGCGTCGGCGGGCGTGACGGGGGCGGCGGCGGAGGCGACGGGGGTATGCGGGGGCTCCGGCTCGCTCCACGCGTCGGCGTGCTCGGCGTGGTGTTCGCTCACGGCTGGGGCTCCTCGGTACGGGTGGTCGGTGGTGCGGCGGGGGCGGCGGTGGGCCGGGCCAGGGGCAGCCGCACGGGCGTGACGCTCACGCCGCGCCGCCGCGCGGGCACCTCGCCGGCGGCGGTCCCCTCGGCCACGAGCCGGACGGCCCGCACGGAGGGGACCGGACTCCGCCTCGCGGGCCCGGGCGGCAGCACGACACTGCCGGCCTTGGGCGTCGGCGGGGCGGGGGCCTCGACGGAGGCCGGGGTCCGGGCCGGTGCCGTGGCTTCGGTCTCGTCCGAGGCCGGGGCCCGGGCCGGGGTCCGGGTCCCGTCCGAGGCCGGGGTCCCGTCCGTGCCGGAGGCTGGGGTCCCGTCCGTACCGGAGGCGGGAGCCTCGGACTCGGGGCCCCGGTCCGTGCTGAGGCCTCCGTCAGGGGCCTGCTCCCAGGACAGGGCGGGGCCCTCGACCGGGGCGGAACCGGAGACGGACTCGTCCGAGGTCAGGGCCTCGGTCGGGGTCCCGGGCTCGTCGGGGGTCGGGGCGGCGGTTTCGCGGGCGGTCGGGGCGGGAGTGAGCCCGGGGGTGGTCTCAGGCTCCTCGTCGGTCGGGGCGAGAGCGGGCTCCGTGGTGGTGGTCATGACGCCTCCGAGCGGGCTGCGGCCATGCCGGCCGCGTCGAGGAGTGCCGTGCCCACTATCAGGTCGGCGCCGCCGAACTCCGGGTCGTCGAGCGGGGTGCCGTCGTCGACGGCGAAGAGCAGGCGCTCCTCGCCCTGGCGGTACGCGGTGCCGACCGGGGGGCTCGCCGCGTGGACGGCGAGCAGCGCCACCAGGTACGGGAGGTCCGGGTCCCGGCGGCGGGCGTCGGCGAGGAGGCCGGAGAGGCGGCGCGGGGCGTCGTGCTCCAGGTCGAGCAGCTCCATCGCGCTCGCGAGCTGCTCCTCGCTGAAGCGGCTGTCGTCCGGGGTGGCGATCAGGTCCGGCTCGGGCATCTCCGCGCCGAGGTGCTCGCGCTCGACCGGCGGGGTGAGCAGCATCTCCACCAGGTCGCCGACGCGCACGGACACGGGGGTGCGCAGGCCGGTACCGCGGGCGAAGAAGGCGTCGGTGACCCTGGTCGCCTGTTCGACGGGCAGCGGGAGGAGCGGGGCGACCAGCTGCCCGTACAGGTCTATCCCGGTGTACGAGGTGGGGGCGGCGAAGGCCTGGCGGTCCTGCTCGGCCCGGAAGAGCGGCCCGGCCTCCAGGAGGCGGGACTGGAGCTGGGTGTGGCGGCGGATGCAGTCCTTGACGATGTCGACGAGCTCGGCGGCGCGGCGCTTGTGCTCGTGGTCCTCGGCCTCGTCGCGGGCCTTGCGGATATTGGTGAGGATCGCGTTCTCGTGGCGGTAGCGGTCGGCGACGTGGTCGAGCGCCTCGGCGATCATGTCGGGGACCGCGCTGAGCCAGTCGACGGCGCGGACGTTTCGCCGGGTCGCCTCCAGGGTCTTGCGGAGGGTCTCGGCGTACTGCACGGTGCGGTAGCGCGCCTGCTCGGCGGCGAGCTGGGCGTCGGCGAGCCGGCCGCGGCTGATCAGGATCTCCAGCTTCACCTCGGCGGCGATCTGCGCGCTGGTGACGTCCGTGTCGAGGGCTCCGACCAGGACGTTGACCGCTTCGTCGGTGGTACGGAGGTAGATCCCGCCGCCGTAGCCGGGGACTTCCTCGATCAGTTTGAAGTCGTAGTCCCGGCGGGTGTAGACGCCGTCGGCGCCGAAGGTGCCGTACACGGCGCGGAAGCCGCGGTCGACGCTGCCGACGTTGATCAGGTTCTCCAGGACCCAGCGGGCCACCCGCTCGTGCTCGGCGGCGGGACGGGCGGGGGCCTGGGCGGCGACGCGGGGCAGGAGCCGGCCGACGATCTGCTCGTGGTCGGCGCCGGTGTCGAAGTCCATGTTGAGCGTGACGAGGTCGATCGCGGCGAGGGCGACCTCGGCCATCGCGTAGACCGAGTACTCACCGGCCAGGTTCGCCTTGCGGGTGTCCAGATCGTGCAGCGGCGCGGTGCACGCGAGCGCGCGGAGCCGCCGCGCGAGCCCTTCGTCGGCGGCCGGACCCGGCGCGGGTCGCGGCCCCGCGCTGAGCTGGGGCGGAACGAATTCCGTCGAGGCAGGCGAAGTCACGGTGCACAGATTAGGTCCTCGCACTGACAACGGTCGAAACGGCGCAGATGCGACCGCCTCCGCCCGCCCCCGACGATGGCGGCGGAGTCGCCGGACCGGCCGCCCGGAGCCCGGCCAGGACCCCCGCTTCCAACCCGGTCCCGGACCCGGCCGGGCGCGGTCGTCCCTCAGGCCTCCGGAGCCCCGGGCTCGTCGACCGCCTTCGCGTAGACCTCTACGATCCGCGCGCGGGAGTCGTCGAGGTAGCGCGCCAGAAGTCGTTCCGCCCTCGCGCGGTCACCGGCGAGCAGAGCGTCCAGAATCTCCCTGTTTCGCACGAGATACGGCTCGTGCAGTGCTCGGGCGTCGTCCACGACGTGGAAGGCCAGGCGGAGTTCGGCGAGGACCCCCCGCATCAGTTCGTCCGTACGGGCACTGCCGGCCAGGGCGACCAGTTCGCGGTGGAAGTGGATGTTGGCGGTGGAGACACCCTTCCAGTCCGCCGCGCGGGCCGCCCCGAGGCCCTCCTCGACGGCGTCGACGAGCCCGTCGAGGGCGAACGGCGGCTCCCCGAGCCCGTGGACGACGGCGCATTCGACGAGACGGCGGGTGCGGTAGATGTCGTCGACGTCCTCGACGGTGAGGACCCGGACGAAGACGCCCCGGTTGAGCTGGTGGACGAGCAACCGTTCATGGGTGAGCAGCCGGAACGCCTCGCGCAGGGTGTTGCGGGACACGCCGAGCGCGCCCCCGATGCTGTCCTCCGAGAGCCGGGTGCCGGGCGGGAAGAACCCCTCGGCGATCCGGGTGCGCAGAATGTCCGCGACCCGTTCCGCCGTGCTCGTACGCCCCAGCAGCGCCCGGTCGTCCGCGAGTTCGTCCATTCCGCCCACCGCGCCTCGTTCCCTCCGTCGCCCCCTGTCGTCCGCGGCGAGTCAATCGTAGAAACAAGAACGAGACAACACACCTCTTGTCGGATCGTTGAACAATCCTCTACGTTAACGACACCGCACGGTCCTTCAGTACGTCCTCAGGCACGCCTCCCCCTCTGCGAGGTGCAGATGAGCACGACACAGACCCAGCAGCACACCCAGGGCGAACGGCCCGACGACACGGGCGCGTTCGCCTGGCTGCGGGCCCTCGGGCCGCGCGGCCGACGCGCCTTCGGCGGCGCTTTCGGCGGATATGCCCTGGATTCCTACGACTTCTTCACGCTGCCGCTGTCGATGGTGGCCATCGCCGCCTACTTCAGCCTCGACAAGGGCCAGACCGGCCTCCTGACCACCGTCACCCTCGTCGTCTCGGCGATCGGCGGCGCGCTCGCCGGTATCCTCGCCGACCGCATCGGCCGGGTGAAGGCGCTGATGATCACGGTCGTCACCTACGCGCTCTTCACCGTGCTGTGCGGATTCGCGCCCAACTACGAGACGCTGCTGGTCTTCCGCGCCCTCCAGGGCCTCGGCTTCGGCGGCGAGTGGGCGGTCGGCGCGATCCTGGTCGCCGAATACGCCTCCGCCCGGCACCGGGGCCGCACCCTCGGCTTCATCCAGAGCGCCTGGGCGGCGGGCTGGGCACTCGCCGTGATCGTCTACACGCTGGTCTTCCAGTTCGTCGACGCCGACACCGCCTGGCGCGTGATGTTCTGGACGGGCGCCCTGCCCGCCGTCCTCGTCGTCTACGTCCGGCGCAACGTCGAGGACGCCCCGCAGGCCGCGGAGGTACGGCGCACCAGCACCCAACGCGGTTCGTTCACCGCCGTCTTCAAGCCGCCGCTGCTGCGCACGACGCTCTTCGCGGTCCTGCTCTCGACCGGTGTGCAGGGCGGCTACTACACCCTCGCCGCCTGGGTCCCCACCTTCCTGAAGACCGAACGCGGGCTGACCGTGGTGGGCACCGGCGGGTATCTGACCTTCCTGATCTCGGGGGCCTTCGTCGGCTATCTGACCGGCGGATATCTCACCGACCGACTGGGCCGGAAGAAGAACATCGCGCTGTTCGCCGCCCTTTCGGCGCTATCGGTCCTCGCCTACACGAACATCCCCTCCGGGGCGAACACCCTCCTCCTCGTCCTGGGATTCCCGCTCGGCTTCTGCATGTCGGCCATCTTCAGCGGCTTCGGCTCCTTCCTCGCCGAGCTGTATCCGACGGCCGTACGGGGTACGGGGCAGGGCTTCACGTACAACACCGGGCGCGCGGTGGGGGCCGTCTTCCCGACCCTGGTCGGCTTCCTCGCCGAGAGCTGGGGTGTGGGCGGCGCCCTGGTCTTCGGCGCCGTCGGCTACGGTCTCGCCGTCCTGGCTCTCCTCGGTCTCCCCGAGACGCGCGGAAAGGAACTGGTATGAGTGCCACGAGCGTTCTCGATCCGCGGGAGGCACGCGCGCGTGCCCGGGCCGGAGCGACCGACCCCACGGCGGGCTGGGCGCCTGGGCACACCCAGGCCAACCTGATCGCGGTGCCCGAGGCCTGGGCGTACGACGTGCTCCTGTTCTGCACCCGCAACCCCCGGCCGTGTCCCGTCCTCGACGTCACGGACGCCGGTGCGTGGACGACGGAGCTGGCGCCCGGCGCCGACCTGCGGACCGACATTCCTCGCTACCGCGTCTGGGAGCACGGCCGGCTCGTCGACGAACCGACCGACGTGACGCCGTACTGGCGCGGCGACCTGGTGTCGTTCCTGATCGGCTGCAGCTTCACCTTCGAGGCCTCGCTCGCGGAGGCGGGGGTGCCGATGCGCCATGTCGAGCAGGGCCGCAACGTGTCGATGTACGTGACGGACCGGGCCTGCCGGCCCGCCGGGCGGCTGCGCGGCCCGATGGTCGTCTCGATGCGCCACGTCCCGGCGGAACTGGTCCCCGCGGCACGGCAGATCAGCGGGCTGCTGCCCGCCGTGCACGGCGCGCCCGTGCACGCGGGCGATCCCGCGGCGCTCGGCATCCGCGACCTGGACCGGCCCGACTTCGGCGACGCCGTCGTGGCGGAGCCGGGGGACGTACCGGTCTTCTGGGCCTGCGGGGTCACCCCGCAGGCCGCGGTGATGGCCTCGCGTCCGCCGTTCGCCCTGACCCACGCGCCGGGGCGGATGCTCGTCACCGACGTACGCGACGCCGAGTACCGCGTCGCGGCCTGACCCGCACCACCAGCACCACCGGCACCACCCGGGAAGGAAGGGAACGACACCATGACCTGGGCCTCGATCGACCTCAACGCCGACCTCGGAGAGGGGTTCGGCCGCTGGATGCTGACCGACGACGAGGAGCTTCTCTCGGTGGTCACCAGCGCCAACGTGGCCTGCGGCTTCCATGCCGGGGACGCCGTCACCATGCGGCGCGTCTGCGAGCGGGCGGCGGCCGGCGGAGTACGGATCGGTGCCCAGGTCTCCTACCGCGACCTGGCCGGCTTCGGCCGGCGCTCGATGGACGTCCCGGCGGACGAACTGGCGGCCGAAGTGGCCTATCAGATCGGCGCTCTGGAGGTCTTCGCCCGGGCCGCCGGGTCGCGGGTCTCCTACGTCAAGCCGCACGGCGCGCTCTACAACCGGGTGGTCCGCGACGAGGAGCAGGCCCGGGCGGTCGTCGACGGAATCCTGCTCGGCAGCGCCGGCGCCGGGCTTCCGGTGCTCGGCCTGCCGGGTTCCCGGCTGCACGAGGCGGCCGCGAAGGCGGGCCTGCCCGTTGTCACCGAGGCCTTCGGCGACCGGGCGTACACGGCGGACGGCTCCCTGCTGCCACGGGGGCAGGAGGGAGCCGTCGTCACCGATCCCGCCGAGGTCGTGGAGCGCTCGCTGACCGTGGCCCGGTTCGGGGTGGTCACCTCGCACTGCGGGCGGACCGTCGCCGTCCGGGCGCGGTCGCTCTGTCTGCACGGGGACACCCCGGGCGCCGTCGGCCTCGCCCGGCGGGTCCGCGCCCAGCTGGAGGCGGCCGGGGTCCGGGTGGAGGCGTTCGCATGAGGGCGCGGCGGGTGTTCCGGGTGGGCGAGCGGGCGCTGCTCGTGGAGCTGGCGAGCGGGACGGAGACGGAGGCGTTCCACGCCGAGCTGCTGCGCCGTCGGGCGGGCGGTGCGCTGCCCGCCGTACGCGAGATCGTGCCGGCGGCGCGGACGGTGCTGCTCGACGGGGTCGACGCGCCGGACGTGCTGGCCGGGCAGCTGCGGGAGTGGACGATTCCGCCGCTGCACGCGCGCGTGGAGCGGGCGATCGACGTGCCCGTGCGGTACGACGGGCCGGATCTCGCGGAGGTCGCCGCGCTGTGGGGGGTGTCCGTGGAGACGGCGGTCCGGATCCATTCCGCCGCCGAGTTCCGCGTCGCCTTCTGCGGGTTCGCGCCGGGCTTCGGCTATCTGACCGGGCTCGGCGAGCAGTACCAGGTGCCGCGCCGGGCCACCCCGCGCACGGCCGTCCCGGCCGGGTCGGTCGCGCTGGCGGGGCCGTACACGGGGGTGTACCCGCGCTCCTCCCCCGGCGGCTGGCAGCTGATCGGCTCCACCGACGCGGTGCTGTGGGACACCTCCCGCGAGCCGGCCGCACTGCTCACGCCGGGTACCCGGGTTCGTTTCGTGGTGGAGAGCCGGTGACCGATCGTGCTGTCGCCGTCGTGCGGGCCGGAGCGCTGACCACGGTGCAGGACCTGGGGCGGACCGGTCACGCGCATCTGGGCGTTCCCCGCTCGGGGGCGCTGGACCCGGGCGCCGCGCGGCTCGTGAACCGTCTGGTCGGCAATCCGGAGGGCGCGGCGGTCCTGGAGACGACGGTCGACGGGTGTGCGGTACGGCCCCGGTGCGCGGTCACGGTCGCGGTCGGCGGGGCGCCGTGCTCCGTCACCGTCGACGGGCGCCCGGCCGCCTGGGGGACGGCGGTACGGGTCGGGCCCGGGGCCGTCCTGGAGGTCGGCGCCGCCGTGCGCGGGCTGCGCTCGTACGTCGGTTTCGGCGGCGGGGTCGCCGTCGAACCCGTCCTCGGCAGCCGCTCCACCGACCTGCTGTCCGGCCTTGGCCCGGCGCCGCTGGCGGACGGGACGGTGCTGCCGCTGGGGGAGGAATCCTCCGCCCGGGGGCCGGTCGACGCTCCGCCCTGGCCGGGCCCGCCGGACGAACTCGTCCTGCGGGTCCGGCTCGGGCCGCGTGACGACTGGTTCACCGGTGCGGCGCTCCGCACCCTCGCCACGCGCGCGTACCGCGTCTCTTCCTCCACCAACCGCATCGGCCTGCGGACCGAGGGCCCGCCCCTGGAGAGGGCCGTTCCCGGCGAACTCCCGAGTGAGGGCATGGTCCTGGGCTCGGTGCAGGTCCCGCCGGACGGCCGCCCGGTGGTCTTCCTCGCGGACCATCCGACGACCGGCGGCTACCCGGTGATCGCGGTGGTACGGGAGCGGGACCTGGCGGCGGCGGCGCAGGCGGTGCCGGGGACGGTGGTGCGGTTCGTGCCGGGCTAGGGGTGCGGTTCGTGCCCCCTAGCGGTCCGGTGGCGCGCAGCCGCCGCCGAGAGGCTCGGGGGCGGGCGGCGTGCCGTAGCCTCCGCCGCCGGGTGTGCGGAGCACGAGGACGTCGTCGGGGCCCACCTCGGTGGTGTCGACTCCGGCGAGGCGTTCGAGGGTGCCGTCGGCGCGTTCGACCGTGTTCTCCCCGAGGGCGCCGGGGCCCCCTCCTGCCATGCCGTAGGGCGGGACGCGGCGGTGGCCGGTCAGCAGGGTGACGGTCATCGGTTCCAGGAAGCGGATGCGGCGCTCGACCCCGTTGCCGCCGTGCCACAGGCCGGGGCCGCCGCTGCCCTCCCGTACGGCGAAGGAGTCCAGCCGGACGGGGTGGCGCCACTCGAGGATCTCGGGGTCGGTGAGCCGGGAGTTGGTCATATGGGTCTGGACGGCGTCGGCGCCGTGGAAGCCGTCGCCCGCGCCGGACCCGCTCGCCACGGTCTCGTAGTACTGCACGCGCGCGTTGCCGAAGGTCACGTTGTTCATCGTTCCCGAGCCCTCGGCCTGGACGCCCAGCGCCGCGTACAGGGCGCCCGTGACCGCCTGCGAGGTCTCGACGTTCCCCGCGACGGTCGCCGCCGGATAGACGGGTGCGAGCATGGAGCCGGGCGGGACGCGGATGTCGAGGGGCTCCAGACAGCCGCTGTTGAGGGGGATGTCGTCGTCGACGAGGGTGCGGAAGACGTACAGGACGGCGGCCATGACCACGGAGGTGGGCGCGTTGGCGTTGCCCTCCCGCTGGGGCGAGGTCCCGGTGAAGTCGACGACCGCGGTACGCCGTTCGCGGTCCACGCGGACCGCCACCCGGATGATCGCGCCGCCGTCCGTCTCGTAGCGGTAGGCGCCGTCCCGAAGGCCGGCGACGATCCGCCGCACGGACTCCGCCGCGTTGGCGCGCACGTGCCGCATGTAGGCGTGGACGACGTCGAGGCCGAACTGGTCGACCATCGCGCGCAGTTCGGCGATGCCCTTCTCGTTGGCGGCGATCTGGGCGCGCAGGTCCGCGAGGTTGGTGTCCGGGTCGCGGGAGGGGTACCGGGCGCCGGTCAGCAGGGCGCGCGTCTCCTCCTCGCGCAGCCGCCCGTCCCGT
Source organism: Streptomyces sp. NPDC015346 (assembly GCF_043078785.1). Taxonomy (NCBI): domain Bacteria; kingdom Bacillati; phylum Actinomycetota; class Actinomycetes; order Kitasatosporales; family Streptomycetaceae; genus Streptomyces; species Streptomyces sp. NPDC015346. Next base: position 35,244 of record NZ_JBIBTW010000007.1, read on the forward strand.
ACGAGAAGCCAGTTGTCGAAGAGGACGCCCTCCTCGTGGACGGTCCTGCTGAACGCGGGCATGGAGCCGGGTGTGATGCCCCCGACCTCCGCGTGGTGTCCGCGTGAGGCGACGACGAAGAGCAGCTCGTCCCCGGAGGCGTCGAACACCGGTGTCACCACGGTGATGTCGGGGAGGTGGGTGCCGCCGTGGTACGGGTCGTTGACGGCGTAGACGTCGCCGGGGCGCAGGGAGCCGCCGCCGCGCCGCAGGACCTCCTTGATGGACTCGCCCATGGAGCCGAGGTGGACGGGGATGTGGGGCGCGTTGGCGATGAGGTTGCCCTCGGGGTCGAACAGGGCGCAGGAGAAGTCGAGGCGTTCCTTGATGTTGACGGAGTGGGCGGTGTTCTCCAGGCGTACGCCCATCTGCTCGGCGATCGCCATGAAGAGGTTGTTGAAGACCTCCAGGAGGACAGGATCGACGTCCGTGCCGACCGCGACCCGGGAGGGTCGGGGGCGGACACGGGTGAGGACGAGGTGGCCGCCGTCGCCGGCGGCGGCCTGCCAGCCCTCGTCGACGACGGTGGTGGCGTCGGCCTCGGCGAGGATCGCGGGGCCGGTGACCGTGTCGTTGGGGCGCAGGTCCTCGCGCCGGTACAGCGGGGTCGGCACGGCCGTGCCGCCGCTGTACGTCCGTACCGTGGCCCGGGGCGCGAGCGCGCCCTCGCGTGCCGCGGCGTCGGCGACCACCGGGCCGTGTGGTCCGGCCCGGCCGACCGCCTCCACGGAGACCGCCTCGACCACGAGCGGCTTCTCCATGGTGAAGGCGTACCGCGCGCGGTGGGTGGCCGTGAACGCGGTGGCCATCTCCTCGGCGGAGGCGAGGCCGACCTGGAGGCTCGCGTCCGTGCCCGCGTACCGGAGGAGCACGCGCGCGTGGGTGGTGATCGCGGAGTCCGGCAGCCCGTCCGCCCGCAGCTCCCGCCTGGTCCGCTCGGCGAGCCGGGCGCACAGCTCCGTCACGCGCGCGTGGGTCCCCGGTGCGCCGAGCTCCGCCTCGACCGACTGCTCGCGCATGGCGGTGGCGTCGGCGAGGCCGATCCCGTACGCGGAGAGGACACCGGCGAGCGGGGGTACGAGGACGGTGTCGACACCCAGGGCGTCGGCGACGGCGCAGGCGTGCTGGCCGCCGGCGCCGCCGAAGCTGGTGAGGGCGTAGCGGGTGATGTCGTGACCGCGCTGGACCGAGATCTTCTTGACGGCGTTGGCCATGTTGAGGACGGCGATCTCGAGGAATCCGGCGGCGACCTCCTCGGGGGTGCGGCCGCCGCCGATCTCTTCGGCGAGGGCGGTGAACTTCTCGCGGACGACGCCGGCGTCGAGCGGCTGGTCGCCTTCGGGCCCGAAGACGGCGGGGAAGTGGGCGGGCTGGACGCGGCCGAGCATCACATTGGCGTCGGTGACGGTCAGCGGGCCGCCGCGGCGGTAGCAGGCGGGGCCGGGGACGGCGCCCGCGGAGTCGGGTCCCACGCGGTAGCGGCGGCCGTCGTAGTGGAGGACGGAGCCGCCGCCCGCCGCGACGGTGTGGATGTTCATCATCGGGGCGCGCATCCGCACACCGGCGACCTGTGTACCGAGTTCACGCTCGAACTCGCCGGCGTAGTGCGACACATCGGTGGAGGTACCGCCCATGTCGAAGCCGATGACCCGGTCGAAACCCGCCTGCTGGGAGGTGCGGGCCATGCCCACCACGCCGCCGGCCGGGCCGGACAGGACCGCGTCCTTGCCCCGGAAGTGCGCGGCCTCCCGCAGTCCGCCGTTGGACTGCATGAACATCAGCCGGATCCCGGGGAGTTCCCGCGCCACCTGGTCGACGTACCGGCGCAGGATCGGGGAGAGATAGGCGTCCACGACGGTGGTGTCGCCGCGGGGGACGAGCTTGATGAGCGGGCTGACCTCGTGGGAGCAGCTGACCTGGGGGAAGCCGTGGGCTCGGGCGAGGGCGGCGACGCGGGTCTCGTGGTCGGGGTGGCGGTAGCCGTGCAGGAGGACGACGGCGGCGGCTCGGTATCCGGCGCGGTGGGCCGCCGCCAACTCCGCGGCGACGGCGTCCTCGTCGAGGGGCGTGACCACGCTCCCGTGGGCGTCGACCCGCTCGGGGACCTCGATCACCCGCTCGTACACGGCCTCGGGGAGCACGATGTGGCGGTCGAAGAGCCGGGGGCGGTTCTGGTAGGCGATGCGCAGGGCGTCGCGGAAGCCCTGGGTGACGAGGAGGACGGTCGGTTCGCCGCGCCGCTCCAGGAGTGCGTTGGTGGCGACGGTCGTGCCCATCTTGACGACCTCGACGCGCTCGGCCGGGACGGGCTCGTCGGGGCCGAGGCCGAGGAGGAGCCGGATCCCGGCGACGGCGGCGTCGTGCGGGCGGGCGGGGTCGTGGGAGAGGAGTTTGCGGGTGACGAGCCGGCCGTCGGGCCGCCGGCCCACGATGTCGGTGAAGGTGCCGCCACGGTCGATCCAGAACTCCCAGCGCCCGCTCATTCCCCCATTGTGGCCACCGGGGCGTCGAGGGACACCGCCGCGAGGGCGGCGGACAGGGCGTGTTCGGCGCGGTGGTCCAGCCGGGCGGCGGTGCCGGCCGCCGAGTGCCGCAGCTCGGCCCCCGCGAGGTGGAGCAGCTGGGGCAGCAGGTCGTGGCAGCGACGTGCGACCCAGCCGGTGCCGGCCGTGGCGAGCCAGCGGACGGTGTCCGCGCGGGTGGGCGGGGGCTGTTCGGGTTCGGGCGAGGGGGGCGTGCCGTGGGCGAGGCCACGGGCGGCGAGGAGCGTGTGGAAGCGGGCGGCGATCGCGCGGTGGCCGCGCTCGCCGGGGTGGAGCCGGTCGGCGCTCCAGAGGGACCGGTCGTCGGTCCAGACGGGTTCGGCGAGGTGGAGGTGGACGGCGTCGTAGCGGGCGGAGACGGCGTGGACGAGGGCGTTGACGGCCTTCTGGCGGCGCTCCAGGGGGCGGGCGAGCGGGGTGGGCAGCCGGAGCATCCGGCCGGGGTCGGGCAGGCAGGCGGTGAGGAGAACGGCTCCGTTCCCGGCGAGGTCCGCGCAGACCCGGTCGAGGCACCGGGCGAACCGCTCGATGTCGAAGGTCCGGCGCAGGGTGTCGTTGACGCCGACGACGACGGAGGCGAGATCCGGCCGGAACGCCACCGCCTCCGGAGCCTGCTCCTCGGCGACCTCCCGGCTCTGTGCCCCGCTGACGGCGAGGTTCCGGACCTCGACCGCCCGCCCGGCCTCGACGAGCCCGTCGGCCAACAGGGCGGCCCAGCCCCGCCAGGCGCCCTCGACGCGATCCCCGACTCCCTCGGAGAGGGAGTCACCGAGAACGGCGAACCTCAGCGGCTGGAGGGGGCGGTTGCCTGACCGCGGCCGGTCGGGGCCCATCACCCGGCGGGCGGGGCGTGGCACGGCCCACGCGCCGCCGTCACGGATCCCGGCCGGCTCGGCGGGGGGCCGTACGGGCGTGCGCACGGGCGTGGCAGGTGGCTGGGTCATCGGGGCGCCGTCACGGATCCCGGCCGGCTCGGCGAGGGGCCCTACGGGCGTGCGCACGGGCGTGGCAGGTGGCTGGGTCATCGGGGCGCCGCCTGGGACGGGACGCCGGGGAGGGTCGGGGCCGGAGTCGGGGCCGGAGTCGGGGCCGGGGTCGGGGCCGGGGTCGGGGTCGCGTCGTGGGCGTGGAGGAAGGCGGCGATCGAGCGGTCCCAGCCGAAGAGTTCGGCACGCGCGCGTGCCGCCGCGCGGCGCCGCTGTTCGGGTTGGCCGAGCAGGGAGCGGACGGCCGCGGCGAAGGCGTCCGGCCGGTCCTGGGCGCAGGCGCCCGCGTCGCCGAGGACCTCGGCGAGGGCCGACGAGGCGCTGGCGACGACCGGAGTGCCGCAGGCGAGAGCTTCCAGCGCCGAGAGGCCGAACGTTTCGGCGGGTCCGGGAGCCAGGCACAGGTCGGCGGCGGCCTGGAGGTCGGCCAGACGTTCACGGTCCGCGACATGGCCCAGGAACCGCACCGGCAGCCGCTCCTCCCTGGCCCGCCGCTCCAGCGCGCCCCGCAGCGGCCCGTCGCCCGCCACGGCGAGCGCCGCCCGGATCCCCGAGGCCCGCAGCACGGCCAGCGCGTCCAGCGCCGTCCCGGGCCGCTTCTCCACCGAGAGCCGGGAACACAGCAACAGCAGCACCCGCTCGCCGTCCGCGTGCTTGGCCCTCAGGACGGTGCTGCGCCGCCCCGGCCGGCAGCGGCCCAGGTCGACGCCGAGCGGCGCCCGTACGACGTTGCGGGCCCCGATCCGTACGAACTCCCGCTCCGCCCACTCCGTCGTGCAGACGATCCGCGAGTAGGCCCACGCGGTCCGGCGGTTGAGCCGGTCGGCCACGCGGGCGGCGGCCTCCTCGGGCACGCCCCAGGTCCGCAGCACACCGTGGGCGGTCTCGTGCGAGACCATCACCGCGGGCACCCTGGCCCGCCGGGCCCACTCCCCCGTCCACCGCAGAGTCGTCCGGTCGGAGACCTCGAGCCGGTCCGGCGCGAGCTCGTCGAGGAGCCGGCGCAGCCGGCGCCGGTCGGCGAGGACGCGGTAGCCGCCGGTCCCGGGCAGGACGGGGCCGGGCAGGGTGATGATCCGGCCCTGGTCGGTGACCTGGGCGCTCGCCACGTCCCCGGGGACGATCAGGACCGGTTCGTGGCCGGCTTCCCGGTAGCCGCGTCCCAGCTGTTCGAGGGCGGTGCGCAGGCCGCCCGAGGTGGGGGTGACGAAGTTGGCGAGCCGGACGATGCGCAGCCCGTGGCCCGGCCGGTCGTGTCCGTCGCCGTTCATGCCGCCACCGCCGTCCGCTCGCGCAGCACCTCCAGGTAGTGGCCGATCAGTTGGTCGCCGACGGCCTCCCAGGTCCGGTCCTCGACCGCGGCCCGGCCGGCCCGCCCGTAGGCGGCGCGCAGCGCGGGCGCCGTGGCGAGGGAGGCCACCGCGTCCCGCAGGGCGGTGACGTCGTCCGGTGGGACGAGGAGCCCGGTCCGCCGGTGGGCGACCAGGTCAAGGGGGCCGCCCGCCGCGGGGGCGACGACCGGGACGCCGCTCGCCATCGCCTCCTGCACGGTCTGGCAGAAGGTTTCGTACGGGCCGGTGTGCGCGAACACGTCGAGCGAGGCGAAGATCCGTGCCAGGTCGGAGCCGGTGCGGCGGCCGAGGAACACGGCGTCGGGGAGGGCGGCGCGCAGCCCGGGTCCGCTGGGTCCGTCGCCGACGACCACGACCCGTACGCCGGGCAGTGCGCACACGCCGGAGAGCAGTTCGACGCGCTTCTCGGGGGCGAGGCGGCCGATGTAGCCGACGAGGAGTTCGCCGCCGGGGGCGAGCTCGCGGCGCAGGGCTTCGTCGCGCAGCTCGGGGCGGAAGCGGACGGTGTCGACGCCGCGGCGCCAGAGCCGTACGCGGTCGATGCCGTGGCTCTCCAGGTCCCGCAGGGCGGAGGTGGACGGTGCGAGGGTGCGGTCGGCGGCGCCGTGGACGGCTCGCAGCCGGCGCCAGGCGGCGCCTTCGCCCGTACCCATGTAGGTACGGGCGTAGCCGGCGAGGTCGGTCTGGTAGACGGCGACGGCGGGGAGCCCGAGCCGGGTCGCGGCGGCCATCCCGCGTACGCCGAGGACGAACGGGCTCGCCAGGTGTACGAGATCGGTCCGGTGCGCGGCGATGGTCGCGGCGACCCGGCGGCTGGGCAGGGCGACGCGTACCTGCGGGTAGCCGGGGAGGGGCAGGGAGGGTATGCGGACGACGGGGCAGGGCGCTTCGGCGTCCGGCTCAGGGGCGGCGGCGGGGGCGATGACGAGGGGGTCGTGACCGCGGCGGGCGAGGTGGCGCGCGGTCTGCTGGGCGCAGTGCGCCACACCGTTGACATCGGGAGGGAAGGATTCGGTGACGATGACGACACGCATACCGGTGTTGTCGTCGGGCCCGGCGTGTCCCCGCCAACGTGGATCTGGACGTACGGGGAACGTCCCATGAGCGTTTGCCCCGGGCGGCACCTTCCCTTGCCTCGGAGGCCTCATCGTCGGGGCGGGGCCCCATCGGCGGGACCCGTGCCCCCCGCAGGCCGCTCGCCCCTCCGGCCGGGGGCTCTGGACCGCCGCGGGCCACGCCGCTCAGCGGGCGTCCGGCCTTCAGTGCCTCGTCGAGCCGGGCCCGCGCCGGTGCGTATCCGGCCTCCCGGCCTCGGCCTGCCGGCGCCGGTCCCGACGGACATCCGGCCCTTCCGGCCTCAGCGGCTCGGGCCCCGCCCGGCGGGCGTGCGGCCTTCGCGGCATCACCGGCCGGCGTCACTCCCCGCAGGGGGTCCGGGGCATCCAGCCCCAGCGGCTCGGGCCCCGCCCGGCAGGCGTGCGGCCTTCGCAGCATCACCCGGCCGGCGCCACTCCCCGCGTGGGATCCCGGCATCGCGCCCCAGCGGCTCGGGCACCCCAGCGGACGTGCGGCCTTCACGGCTTCACCGGGCCAACGCCACTCCCCGCGGGGATCCGCGCATCCGCGCCCCAGCGGCTCGGGCCCCGCCCGGCAGGCGGGCGGCCTTCACGGCATCACCGGGCCGGCGCCACTCCCCGCAGGGGATCCGGGCATCCGCGCCCCAGCGGGTCGGCCCCGCCCGGCAGGCGTGCGGCCTCCGCTTCCCCACCGGGGATCCGGGAATCCCGCCCCGAGGGCCTCGCCCCGCGCCCCGTCTCAGACCTGCAGGTCCGGGCCTATGCGGTTGCGTACCGCGGTTTGGACCTCGGCCTCTTCGGCCGGGTCGGCGGCCAGGCGGCGCAGGCGTTCCGCGACGCGGACGTCGCCGGTCTCGGCGTGCAGTGCCGCCACCTCGCGGGTGGTCTCCTCGCAGTCCCAGAGGCATTCGACGGCGAAGCCCGTCGGAAAAGTCGGATCGGTCGCCGCGAGGGCGCGGGCCGTGCGGCCGCGGAGCTGGGAGGAGGCGGTCTCTCGGTAGACGTGGCGCAGCACGGGGGCGGCGCAGGCGATGCCGAGGCGGCCGGCGCCGTCGACAAGGGTGTAGAGGGCGGTCGCGTCGGGGCCCTCGGCCCGGACGGTCTCCCGCAGGGCGCCGAGGACGAGGTGGGCGTCCCGGGCCCCGCCGCGGGAGGCGAGGACACCGGCGGCGGCGGCGCCGAGGGGATCGGGCCGGTGGACCCAGCCCCGGGCGCGGTCCACGGCGTCTTCCCCGCACATCCGCTCGAACGCCGAGACGGCGGCTTCGGCGACGGTACGGGAGTCGCTGCCCGCCGCGGCCTCGATGAGGTCCAGCACCGCGGGATCGCGCGCCTCGGCGAGGTAGTGCAGGGCGGCGCAGCGCGCCCCGTCCGGACCGCCGCGGGCCGCCCCGACGATCGCCGCCCGGTCCTCTGGCCCGGCGACGGCTGTCAGGCAGCGGGCGGCGGGCCCGTGCAGGACCGTGCCGCGCTCCAGGCCCTCCTGGGCCCAGTCGAAGACCGCCTGGACGCTCCAGCCGGGCCGGGGCCCGCTGGGTCGCATCTGGCGCTGCCAGCGGTCGAAGGAGCCCTGTTCCTGGGCCGCCCTGACCCGGCTGCCGACCGCGTCCCGCCGGTCCTCGGCCCAGAGCCGCCACGGGCGGGGCTCGAAGGCGTCCCGTACGGCGCTCGCCAGCTCCGCGTCGCCCTCCGCGGTGGCGGGAAAGCGGGCGAGGACGGGAACGGCGAGCGAGCGCAGTCCGGCGTCGTCGTCGCGCAGGGCGAGCTCGTCGAGCGCCCAGGCCCAGTTCGCGCCGGTCGCGGCGTACCGCCGGAGCAGCGTCAGGGCGTCCCGCCGGCCGTACGAGGCGAGGTGCCCGAGGACGGCGAGGGCGAGCCCGGTCCTGTTCTCCTCGGCGTCGAAGAGGTCGTCGGCGCCGAAGAGGTGGGCCTCGACCTCCTCGAGCCCGCCGTGCAGGTCGAGGTAGAGACGGGCGTAGTAGAGAGAGCGGTTCTCGACCTGCCAGTCGTGGCGCGGGTCGTTGAGAACACAGTGGTTCAGGGCCGCGAGGGCCTCGGCGCGTGGCGCGGCGAGCGCGTGCAGGGTGCCGTCGCCGCGGCCCCTCTGCAGCAGGCCGAGCAGGGTGCCGCTCGGCGCTATGAATGGTTCGAACATTGGAAGATGCCTCACATCAAGCTGTCGACACGACCGGGGAGTACCGGGGACTGGTGATCGCCTAGGCCGCGCAGCAACATGGAGGGCCGCCTGTCGTCCTTCGCTTGGTGTTGACCATCTTCCTCTGCCTCTCGTCGGTGGCCCCTTGCGGGCCCGACGTCATGATGACCCAGCCATTTCGCCACCGCGACCACATTTACGACACCGCTCTCACCTGGGGTTCAGTGCCCGTTCACCACGATCTTCACCGGGCGCCGAACAATTCGAGGAGTTCTGCCTTCCCAAACATCCGAGCAGTATCCACGGCGGACGGAGTCCCTGCTTCCGGATTCGCCCCGCCGGCGAGCAGAGCGCGGACGACCTCGTCCTCGCCCTTGAAGACGGCGCCGGCGAGCGGGGTCTGGCCCCGGTCGTTGGCGCGGTCGGCGTCCGCGCCGCGGGCGAGGAGGGCCGTGACCGCGTCGGCGTGCCCGTGATAGGCGGCGAGCATGACGAGGGAGTCGCCCTTCTCGTTGGTGAGGTTCGCGGGGACGCCCGCGTCGACGTAGGCGGCGAGCGCCTCGGCGTCGCCCGTGCGCGCCAGGTCGAAGACCTTCCCGGCCAGCTCGACGACCTCGGGGTCCGGAGTCTCGCTCATCGGAGGTGTCCGCCTTTCTCTCCTGCTGTGGATCTCTGTGTATGTCGACCGTCGATGTCGACCGTCGGTATCGACCGTCTCGGCCCTGACCTCGGCGTGGACCGGGGCCCTGACCTGCGCACGGCGAGCGCGGCCGTACGAGTGAATCGACAGGGTACTGCCCGTGCGACGACATGACCTGGGCCGTCCGCGGCAAAGATCACCCCAGTCACGGCCCGGTCACATCCCGGTCACGCCCCGGGCGGACCGGCGCTAGCGCGCCTCGCGCGTTTCGCCACCCGGGCCCGTCCGCCACATCCGCCAGTCAAGTGAAATCACCCTCTTTTCACTCATATGCACCTTTAATCGCATAGATACTTCCTGTGAACCTGGAAGGACTCATGGTGACTGTCCCCTCAACCAGGAGAACACCTCATGATCCTGTCCATCTCAGGCGTGGTCCTGCTCGGCATCATCTGCTTCCTGTTCTTCAAGAAGGACGGCCTCAAGGCATCCCACGCCCTCGTGTGCTCGCTGTTCGGCTTCTATCTCGCCGGCACCGCCATCGCCCCGAGCATCACCGCGGGCGGCCAGAGTCTCGCCAGCCTTCTGGGCGGGATCAACTTCTGACGCCCCGCATCACAGCCCCTTCCACAACTCCAGGAGTACGACGTGGCCCGGCGACCACTCCCCCGCATTCTGAGCAGCGGCAGCGACCGGATCGCTCGCAGTCGAGAGATCGCGCGCACGGCCGCCGACAGCGCCACCGACGTGCTCCATCCGCTGATCACGATCACGCGTGGTCTGCGGAGGCTGGCCGCGACCGGGCGTGCCAGGTGGGCCGCGACCCCCAAGGAACGGCGCGGTCCCACGCTGCTCCTGGTCGCGGCCTGCGTCCTCGTCGTCGCCCTCGTCCCGTACGGGCCGCTCCTCGCGCTCGTCTCGGTCATGGGCGCGGCGGCGTGGAAGGGGCGTGAGCACCCGGTCGTGAAGACCGGACCCGACGACGCCGAGATCGAGCGGCTCAAGGGCCTCTACGAGGCGCTGGTGCCGTACTTCTCCGTGCCCGAGGACCCGGCCCCGCTGTTCGCCCACGGCGGCGACTGGACGGGCGCCTTCGCGGAGTACGCCTTCGACGACGGCGGGCGCCTCACGCGGCTTCGGATCAAGTACCCCGCCTACTTCACCGACGGGGAGGCCTCCTCCCGTGCCCGGATCGAGCAGCTGCTGCACGCCAAGTCGGGGCGCGGCCGTGAGTACCTCTTCGACTGGGACGAGGAGGGCAACCAGCTCGTCCTGAGCGTGCTGCCCGCCCTGCCCACCACGATCGCCGCCCAGCGTTTCGTCACCGTGCCGGGCGAGACGGTCCTCGGCTTCACCGACGCGGACGCCGTCCAGCGGACCGTCCCGGTCCTGGCCGCCGACGGGGCGAAGGACGCGCCGCCCGTGATCTGGCGCACCGGCCCGCGCTCGACCGAGCCGCATCTGCTCGCCGTCGGCCAGCCCGGCAGCGGCACCACGTCGCTGGTGCGGTCCATCGCCCTGCAGGCCCTGCCGCACGGCGACGTCCTCGTCATCGAGGGCAGCGGCACGGGCGAGTACGCCTGTCTGATCGGCCGTGCGGGCGTCCTGGCCGTCGAGTGCGGTCTCGCGGGAGCGCTGGCGAGCCTGGAGTGGGCGGCCCACGAGACCGAGCGGCGGCTGATCGCCGCGAACCGGGCGCGCCAGGCCGGTCACCCCGCGCCCGAGGACACCAAGCGCCCGCTGTGGATCCTGCTCGACCGCCCGAGCGTCCTCGGGCATCTCGCGGCCGCCGCCGGGCGCACCGACCCGCAGGACCTCCTTCACGTGCCGCTGCGGCACGGCCGGGCCGCGCAGGTCACGGTCGTGGTGGCGGAGCAGTTCGACAGCGTGGACGCGCTGACCGAGACGGTACGGACGCACACCCGCGCCCGGGTGGTGCTCGGGCCCGCGTCCCCCGAGCAGATCGAGTCGGTCCTCGGCGTCGAGCCGCACACCACGCCGATCCCGGTCGTCCCTCCGGGCCGCGGCTACGCCCGCCTCGGTGCGGGCCCGGTCCTGCGCCTTCAGGTCCCGGCGACGCCTGACCCGTACGACGACGCGACGAGCGAGGCGCACCGCAGGGCGGTCCTGGAGCTCCTGCCGGAGCGCCAGACCGCGACGGCGACGGCGATCGAGGCGGCCCCGGGCTCGGCCCCCGACCCGGGTCACATTCCCGGCGCGGCTCCGGCGGTGGAGCCCGACGGGGCCCCGCCCACCCCCGCCTCCGTCACCGCGCCCGCGCCCACCCCCGCCTCCGTCACCGCGACGACCACCGCCTCCGTCACCGCGACGACCGCCGCGACCACCGCCGACCCGGGTCCGGCCCCGCGCCACGCCCCGGTCCCCGCCGAGGGCTGAGGACGGCGAAGGGCAGCGGTCATGCCACGAACGCCCGCTGCCCCTCGACGCCCGCCCCCGCGCCGGACTCCACGAGCCGGGCCGCCGCCGCCAGCCTCGCCGCCGCTTCCTCCGCGACGGGGCCGCCGACGGTGAACGGCAGCCGGATGTACCCCTCGAAGGCGCCGTCGACCCCGAAGCGCGGCCCCGAGGGCACCCGGACGCCCACCCGCTCGCCGACCTCCGCGATCCGCGAGCCCGACAGGCCGCCCGTGCGGACCCAGAGCGTCAGACCGCCGCGGGGCACGTCGAACTCCCACTCGGGGAGCTGGGCGCGAACCGCCGCGACCAGCGCGTCGCGGTTCTCACGGGCCTGGGTACGGCGGATGGAGACGGCCTGCTCCCAGCCGCCGGTCCCCATCAGCCAGTTGACGGCGAGCTGCTCCAGGACCGGGGTGCCGAGGTCCGCGTAGGCCCGCGCCGCCACCAGCGAGCGGATCACGTCCGGCGCGGCCCGGACCCAGCCGATCCGCATGCCCGCCCAGAACGCCTTGCTCGCCGAGCCGACCGTGAGCACCGTGGAGCCCGCCGGGTCGAAGGCGCAGACCGGCTTGGGCATCCGCAGGTCGTCCTCCAGATAGAGCTCCGACATGGTCTCGTCGACGACCAGGACCGTGCCGGCCGAGCGGGCCGCGTCCACCATCTGGCGCCGCTGGTCCTCGTCGGCCAGGGCGCCGGTCGGGTTGTGGAAGTCGGCGACGACGTACGCGAGGCGGGGCGCGGCGTCCCGCAGCACCTGCCGCCAGAGGTTCAGGTCCCATCCGGTCAGGCCCTCGGCCATCGCGATCGGGACGAGACGGGCGCCCGCGGCCCGCATGAGCTGGAGGATGTTGGCGTACGAGGGCGATTCGACGGCGATCCGCTCGCCGCGCCCGGCGAAGAGGTGACAGATCGCGTCGATGGCGCCCATCGCGCCGGTCGTGACCATGATCTGTTCGGGCATGGTGGGGATGCCGCGCCGGGTGTACCGGTCGGCGAGCATCTGCCGCAGCGCGGGCAGGCCGGCCGGGTAGTCCCCGTGCGTGTGGGCGTAGGGCGGCAGCTCCTCCAGGGCGCCCTGGACGCTGCGGGTCAGCCACGGCTCGGGGGCCGGCAGGGCGGCGCAGCCGAGGTCGATCATGGAGCCGAGCGATTCGGGCGGCAGCGGTTCGAGCCCGCGCGAGGGCAGCGGGTTCCCGGCCGGTACGGCCGTCCAGCTGCCGGCCCCGCGCCGGGACTCCAGGAAGCCCTCGGCGCGCAGCGCCTCATAGGCGGCGGCCACCGTCGTACGGCTGACGGTGAGCGCCACGGCGAGTTCGCGCTCGGCGGGCAGCCGGGCGGCGACGGGGACCCGTCCTTCCAGGACGAGGAGGCGGATGCCGTCGGCCAGGGCGCGGTAGGCGGGCGGCTTGCGCGCGCCGGGACCGGCGGGGCGGGGCTGCTGCGCCTGGAGCTGACGGGCGAGCTGAGCCGGCCCGACGGCCGAAGTCCACTGAGCCATGGAATTCAGTCCACCTTCCTCGAATTGGCCATAGTTGGGATCCGATCCCCTGCCACAGAGTGACATGAGTCAGTCCACTACCACCACAGGGGGCAGTCCTTTGTCCATCGCCTCCGGTCTTCGCGACCGGCATCTGACCCGTCGGCTCGCTCAGCTCTACGCCGGTCTCGCGCTGTACGGGATCAGTTCGGCGCTGCTCGTGCGCGGCGGGCTCGGTCTGGAGCCCTGGGGCGTTCTCCACCAGGGTCTCGCCGAGAAGACCGGATTGACCATCGGAGTCGTCTCGATCGTCGTCGGCGCGATCGTGCTGCTGCTGTGGATCCCGATCCGGCAGAGGCCCGGTCTCGGCACGGTCTCGAACGTCTTCGTCATCGGTGTGGCGATGGACGGGACGCTGGCGGTGGTCCCGGACGCCCACGGGCTGCTCGCGCGGAGCGCGCTGCTCGTCGTCGGCATCGTCCTCAACGGTGTGGCGACGGGTCTCTACATCGCCGCCCGGTTCGGCCCCGGCCCGCGCGACGGCCTGATGACCGGTCTGCACCGGCTCACCGGCCGCTCGATCCGCCTGGTCCGTACGGGCATCGAGGTCGCCGTGGTCGCCGCCGGCTTCCTGCTGGGCGGCACGGTCGGCGTGGGCACGGTCCTGTACGCGCTGGCCATCGGACCGCTCGCGCAGTTCTTCCTGCGCCGGTTCGCCGTCCCGGAGCGGGCCGGAAGCAGCACCGTGGTCGCCTCCGCGACACCGGAGCAGGCCATACTGCGGCGGTGACTCGCGTACGCCACCCCTATCTGGACCACCCGTCCCCCATCCCGTTCGCCCACCGCGGCGGGGCGGCGGACGGCCTGGAGAACACCGCGGCCGCCTTCCGGGGCGCCGCCGCGGCCGGCTACCGCTACTTCGAGACCGATGTGCACACCACCGCGGACGGCGCGCTGGTCGCCTTCCACGACTCCACGCTCGACCGGATCACGGACGCCACCGGCCGGATCCGTGATCTGCCGTGGGACGCCGTCCGTGAGGCGCGGGTGGCGGGCAAGGAGCCGCTGCCGCTCTTCGAGGAGCTCCTGGAGGAGTTCCCGCAGGCCCGCTGGAACGTGGACCTCAAGGCGGAGTCGTCGCTCGTCCCGCTCGTCGACCTGATCCGCAGGACCGGCGCCTGGGACCGGATCTGCGTCGGGTCGTTCACCGAGGGCCGGGTGGCCCGGGCCCAGCGGCTCGCGGGGGCGCGGCTGGCCACCTCGTACGGCGTGAAGGGCGTCCTCGGGCTGCGGCTGCGCTCGCTCGGCATCCCCGCCGCCCTCCGCGCGGGCGCGGTGGCCGCGCAGGTCCCGGAGAGCCAGGGCGGGATCCCGGTGGTCGACCGGCGCTTCGTGCGGGAGGCCCACGCCCGTGGGCTGCAGGTCCATGTGTGGACCGTGAACGATCCGGACCGGATGAACTCCCTCCTCGACCTCGGGGTCGATGGCATCATGACCGATCATCTGGAGACGCTGCGTACCGTTCTGACCGACCGGGGAGTGTGGGTCTGAGCGCGCGTCCCGCCACGGGGACCAACGAGGGGGCCGCGGCCTTGACCGCCAACACTGCCGAGCCGGAGGAGCACACCGCCGATCCCGCCGACCGCCGTCGCGAACAGCGCGGCTGGTATTTCTACGACTTCGCCTGCTCGGTGTACTCGACGAGCGTGCTGACGGTGTTCCTCGGGCCCTATCTGACGTCGGTCGCCAAGGCGGCGGCGGACGCGGACGGGTTCGTCCACCCGCTGGGCATCCCGGTGCGCGCCGGCTCGCTCTTCGCCTACTCGGTCTCGGTCTCGATCGTGGTGGCGGTCCTCGTGATGCCGCTGGTGGGCGCGGCGGCGGACCGTACGGGCCGCAAGAAGCCGCTGCTCGCCGTCTCCGCGTACACCGGCGCCGCCGCGACGGCGGGCATGTTCTTCCTGGGCGGTGACCGGTACCTGCTCGGGGCGTTCCTGCTCATCGTGGCGAACGCCTCGCTGGCGGTCTCGATGGTGCTCTACAACGCGTATCTGCCGCAGATCGCCGAGCCCGACGAGCGGGACGCGGTCTCCTCGCGCGGCTGGGCCTTCGGTTACACCTCCGGCGCCGTCGTCCTGGTGATGAACCTGGTCCTGTACTCGGGGCACGAGTCCTTCGGGCTCTCGGAGGGCGCGGCGGTGCGGATCTGCCTGGCCTCGGCGGGGCTCTGGTGGGGCGCCTTCACGCTCGTACCGCTGCGGCGGCTGCGCGACCGCCGGGTGCGGCCGCACGGGGAGGGCGCGGTCGGCAGCGGCTGGCGGCAGCTGCGGGAGACGCTGCGGGACATGCGGCGCCATCCGCTGACGCTCTCCTTCCTGCTCGCCTATCTCGTCTACAACGACGGGGTGCAGACGGTGATCTCGCAGGCGTCGATCTACGGCTCGGAGGAGCTGGGTCTGGAGCAGACGACGCTGATCACGGCGGTGCTGCTGGTCCAGGTCCTCGCGGTCGTCGGGGCGCTCGGCATGGGCCGGATGGCGCGTACGTACGGCGCCAAGCAGACGATCCTGGCCTCCCTGGCCGTCTGGACGCTGATCCTGGCCGCCGGGTACTTCCTGCCGGCCGGCGCGCCGGTGGCGTTCTTCTGTCTGGCGGCGGCGATCGGTCTCGTCCTGGGCGGCAGCCAGGCGCTGTCGCGCTCGCTGTTCTCACACCTGGTGCCGCGCGGCAAGGAGGCGGAGTACTTCTCGGCCTACGAGATGAGCGACCGGGGCCTGAGCTGGCTGGGGCCACTGGTGTTCGGTGTCGCGTATCAGCTGACCGGCAGCTATCGGGATGCCATCATCTCTCTGGTGATCTTCTTCGCCGCCGGTTTCGTCCTTCTTGCGCGGGTTCCGGTCCGGGCCGCCGTGGCCGCCGCGGGCAACCCGGTTCCGGAACGGATTTAGACGCGGAAGTGAAAGGCCGGTAGTGTACGCCTTTGGCCTGCCAGGCGGACCGTTACTGCGTGCTGCTTTAGTGAAAGCGCTGGGTGACATCTGCTGCCAGATGTGACAAACCGGGCACTGGTGGGTAGAACAAGGGGCGGCACGACGGGCGACGCACGACCCGGAACGGGAATCTTTACCGCCGACCGGACGTTGACCGGATGACGACGACAGCGACACCTGTCCTGTGGGCGACAAGCCCGGGAGGCACGATTCATGAGTGAGCGAGCTCTTCGCGGCACGCGCCTCGTGGTGACCAGCTACGAGACCGACCGCGGCATCGATCTGGCCCCGCGCCAGGCCGTGGAGTACGCATGCGAGAAGGGCCATCGTTTTGAGATGCCCTTCTCTGTGGAAGCGGAAATTCCGCCGGAGTGGGAGTGCAAGGTCTGCGGAAGCCAGGCTCTACTGGTGGACGGGGACGGCCCCGAGGAGAAGAAGGGCAAGCCGGCGCGTACGCACTGGGACATGCTGATGGAGCGGCGGACGCGTGAGGAGCTGGAGGAGGTGCTGGCCGAGAGGCTGGCGGTCCTGCGGTCCGGCGCGATGAACATCGCCGTACATCCGCGAGACAGCCGCAAGTCCGCCTAGCGGACGGCGCGGCCGAAGCAACGCCGCGGGGCCCGGTACACCTGGTGTGTACCGGGCCCCGCGGCGTTGTCGTGCGGCGTTACGGCGTCGTGCGCGTTACGGCGTCAGCGGCGGGCGAGGGTCCTGGGGGTCGCGCGGCCCCTGGGGAGCGTCGTCCCGCACCACTTCACCCTGCACGACCTTGCCGTCCGGCCGGTGCATACGAGCCTGCTGGAAGGCGTCCTGGAGGCTGCCCTGCGGGGCGGCGCTCATCCGGCGCTCCACGGCCCTGTCCGCGGACCGTCCGAGCATCGAGCGGACGGGCGGTACGAGCAGCAGCAGACCCAGCACGTCGGAGACGAGGCCGGGAATCATAAGGAGCAGCCCACCGAGCATCAGGAAGCCGTTGCGGTCCTGCGCGCCGACCCGGTCGGCGGGGGTGGGCGCCACCCCCGTCTGCGCCGCCATCTGCGCCTTCTGGAAGGTCTCGGTGAGGTTCCTGAAGGCCCGTCGGCCCGCCCGCTTGATCACCACGGCGCCGAGGACGAAGCCGCCGACCAGCAGGCCGAGGACGGTCAGTCCGCCGGCCGCGTCCGCCACGACCGTGAGCAGCCAGATCTCGAGGACCAGCCAGGCGACGAGGGCCAGGGGGAGGAACGTACGCGCGCGGGAGCGCTTGGGGGCGAGAGGGGGCGGTGCGCCTGTCGTCATGGTCCCCAGTGTGCCTGGCGCCCCGCAGGAACGTCGTAAAGGGTCGTGAAGGAAAGGGTCGTAAAGGAGGGGCTCGTAAAGGAGGTAAAGGAGGGGTCAGCGCGCGGGCCCGCGGCCGAGCAACCTGCCGACCTTCCGCGCACGGGCCGTCAGGCCCCAGCCGGTGACCCGCCACAACGCCTCGACCAGGATGTCCTTGCTCATCTTGGAGTCGCCCGCCTCGCGCTCCACGAAGGTGATGGGGACCTCCACGACGTGGAAACCGGCGGCGACCGCGCGGCGGGCCAGGTCGACCTGGAAGCAGTAGCCGGCCGAGGCCACGTCGTCCAGGCCGAGGCCCTCCAGGGTCTCCTTGCGGAAGGCCCGGAAGCCGCCGGTGACGTCCCGGATCGGCACGTCGAGCATGAGGCGCGAGTAGAGGCTGCCGCCGCGGGAGATGAACTCGCGAGACTTGGGCCAGTTCACGATCCGGCCGCCGGGCACCCAGCGCGAGCCGAGCACGAGGTCGGCGCCCTTCAGCGCGGTCAGCAGCCGGGGCAGCTCCTCGGGCTGGTGGGAGCCGTCGGCGTCCATCTCGACCAGGACGCCGTAGCCGTGCTCGACACCCCAGCGGAAGCCGGCGAGGTAGGCGGCGCCGAGCCCTTCCTTGCCCGCGCGGTGCAGGACGTGGACGTGGTCGTCCTCGGCGGAGAGCTCGTCGGCGAACTTGCCGGTGCCGTCGGGGCTGTTGTCGTCGGCGACGAGGATGTGCGCCTCGGGGACGGCCGCACGTACGCGCGAGACGATGGGCTTGATGTTCTCCGCCTCGTTGTAGGTCGGGATGATCACCAAGGCACTGCCGAGCGGGCCGTACCGCCTCTGGCCACCGTCGTTCACTGCTGCCCCTTCGGATGCCTGCGCGAACCTCCACCATAGCGAGCCAGTGATGCGGATCGGGGCCCGGCGTCCTTCGGGCCGACCTCGGGACCCGCTGGCTGCGGGTCGACCGAGAGCCGT
This sequence comes from Streptomyces sp. NPDC015346, assembly GCF_043078785.1. Classification (NCBI taxonomy): domain Bacteria; kingdom Bacillati; phylum Actinomycetota; class Actinomycetes; order Kitasatosporales; family Streptomycetaceae; genus Streptomyces; species Streptomyces sp. NPDC015346. The sequence goes on from NZ_JBIBTW010000007.1 coordinate 53,194, forward strand.
TGTCTACTGAACGTCCGGGCCCCACCCGGGTCGCACCCTCCGCCGGAAAAGACCTTCCCTCGCCCCCGAGGCGCGGGCGCTGAACCTGGTTCCCGGGGATGGTGAGCCGGTGCGGCACACCATTCCTTGACCCAGCGGCGTTCGACGACTGCGTGGAGGTTTGAATACCGGTCGGACGTCGTGTGGTGGACGCGCCGAACCTACCGGCCGGTGGCGGCTCGCTGTCAACACCCCTTCGACCTGCGAAGATGCCCGATACTGCCAGGTCAGTGGGGAAGCTCCGCAGGTCGTGAACGAGCCGGTTGATCATCGATCGGCGGTACGAAATGTCCCTACGTCACTCGTTCGGTCGCACGAAGACCGTTTGTCCGAAGACCACCGTCCGCAGGCAGACGGGGAGTTCGCGCCCGGGGGTCAGATCGGGCAGACCGGGCGTTCCGGAGCGCGGGTCGGTCGACCAGCGGGCCACCCGGTCGTCGGGGGCCTGGACCACGAGCTCGTCGGTGCGCCAGATCGCGAAGTCGGCGGGGGCTCCGGGGACGAGCGTGCCCGCGTCGTCGCGGCCGGCGGCCCGCCAGCCGCCCCGGGTGTGCGCGGTGAAGGCGGCGCGGACGGAGATCCGGTGCTCGGGGGTGCGGTGGAAGGCGGCGGCGCGGATCGTGCCCCAGGGGTCCAGCGGGGTGACCGGGCTGTCCGAGCCGAAGGCCAGCGGCACTCCGGCGCGGAGCAGGGCGGCGTACGGGTTGAGGGTGCGGGCGCGCTCGGCGCCGAGGCGTTCGGCGTACATGCCGTCCTCGCCGCCCCAGGCCGCGTCGAAGGCGGGCTGGACGGAGGCGGTGAGGCCCAGTTCGGCGAAGGCGGCGATCGTCTCGGGGGTGAGCATCTCGGCGTGCTCGACGCGGTGCCGCGCGGCCCGGATCCGGGCGAGGCCGAGCTTCTCGGCGGCGGCGCGGACGCCCTCGACGACGGCGGTGACGGCCGCGTCGCCGATGGCGTGGAACCCGGCCTGGAGGCCGGCCTCGGTGCAGGCCACGACATGGCGCGCGACGGTCGGGGCGTCGAGGTGGGCGATCCCGGTGTGGGCGGCGTCGGCGTGGTCGGCGTAGGCCTCGTGGAGGCAGGCGGTGTGCGAGCCGAGCGAGCCGTCGGCGAAGAGGTCGCCGGCCGCGCCGACCGCGCCGAGGTCGCGGGCCCGGGCGACGTCGAGGTCGGCCCAGTAGCCGACGACGCGCGGCCCTGGCTCGTCGCGGGCGAGATCGAGGAGGCCGGTGAAGTCGTCCTCGGAGGAGATCTCCGGTCCGCCGCACTCGTGGAGCGTGCCGATGCCGAGCGAGGCGGCGTGGGCGCGGGCGGCGCGCTGGGCCTCAGTGCGCTGGGCGGGCGAGATCGCCGCGTAGGCGGCGGCGCGGACGGCGTGGTGGGCGTCGCCGGTCAGCGGTTCGCCGTCGCGGAAGCCGGCGAGGTCGCGGATGCCCGGTACGAGGTCGAGCAGCGCGGTGGTGACGACGGCCGAGTGGACGTCGATCCGGGTGAGGTAGAGGGGACGGCCGCCGGTGAGGGCGTCCAGCTCCTCGCGGCGCGGCGCCCGGCGCTCGGGCCAGCGGGAGGCGTCCCAGCCGTGCCCGATCAGGATCCGGTCGTCGGGGCGGGCGGCGGCGTGGGCGCGGATCCACTCGGCGGCCTCGGCGAGCGAGGCGGCGGCGGAGAGGTCGAGGCCGGTCAGGGCGAGGCCGGTGGCGGTGGTGTGCACGTGCGCGTCGACGAACGCGGGGGTGACCAGGGCGCCTTCGAGGTCGATCACCTCGTCGACACCGGAGGCGAAGGCGTCGGCCGCCCCCTCCGAACCGACCCAGGCCACGTGCCCGCGCTCCACCACCATGGCGGTGGCGAAGGGGTCGGCGGGGCTGTGGACGTCTCCACCGCGCAGCAGCACGGTGCGGTGTTCGTACTCGGTGACCATGGTGACCAGCCTAGATACGCGGCGGCCGGGCTTCGTACGGGGTCGACAGGACGACCGTGGTCCGGCTGGAGACGCCCGCCTGCGAGCGGATGCGGCTGAGCAGGTGTTCCAGCTCCAGCGGGGTGGCGACGCGCACCTTGAGGATGTAGTTCTCCTCGCCGGCGACGCTGTGGCAGGCCTCGATCTCCGGGATGTCCGCGAGCCGGTCCGGAGTGTCGTCCGGGGCGCTCGGGTCGAAGGGTTTGACCGAGATGAAGGCGGTCAGCGGCAGCCCGACGGCCTCCGGGTCGACGACGGCGGCATAGCCGCGGATGACCCCGCGCTGCTCCAGACGGCGGACGCGCTGATGCACGGCCGACGTGGACAGGCCGGTGGCCTTGCCCAGGTCGGTGTAGCTCATGCGCCCGTCCCTGACCAGCAACTCGACGATCTGACGATCCAGCTCCTCCATGCGGTCAACCTATTGCCCAGGCGGTCCATCGGCACAGCCGGGGAGCCGCCTCTTTGGCCGTCTATGGGCATCCGCGGGGCACCTGCGAGCGGCATGTGACGAACGCCACAGGTTTGCGACCGGGGTCGGACGAGACCTCACGGTTATACGACCGCCCGCATGGGAATTGCTTGTTTTGGTCGAGGCCATACGTACTTGGTCGACCCACCCGAGGGGGAGATTCTCCATGCAGGAGCCTGTTGATTCGGTCGAGGCGGCCGACGAGCTCGACGCGTACGACACCTTTGAGATGTACCGGGTCATCTGCCCGGACTGCGTGCAGCCGATCGCGCTGCTCGCCGACGAGGACGTACTGCCGGAGCACGCCCTCTGCCCGACTCCGTGGAACCCGTTCGTCCTGACGGTCTGCTCCGGCACCGGCCGGGCGGCCTCCGACGCGAGCCCGGCGGACGAGACCCTGGAGGTCCAGGAGCAGGACACGGCGCTCCTGCTGACCCTTCCTCAGGGCCTCGACTGGCGCACGCAGCCCTTCTCGCACGTGGGCGGTCCGGGCTCGCGTCCGATCAAGGTGCCGCAGATGCGGCGCGCGGCCTGAGCCCGTCCCGCCGGGACCGGTCCGCCTCCGCCGCCTTCGCCCTCACCTTCGCCTTCACCAGTAGTCGCCGCGCACCATCGCCGCGAGCGTGGCGTGGTGCAGGATCAGGCTGTCCGGGTTCTCGGGCACCTCGACCTCTCCGAAGTGCGCCTGGCGGTACGCGACCCTGAGCATCACGATCGCGTGCCGCAGCGCCGCGTAGAGGGTGTGGAACTCCATGTCGCGCGGCGTGTGCCCGGTGAGACCGGCGTAGCGCCGCTCGATCGCGTCCCGGCGCAGGAAGCGGGGCAGCCCGGGCTGGCCGAAGCTCACGGTCAGGTCCTGGAAGAAGCGGTGCAGGTAGACGGTCCAGCCGAGGTCGACTTCGCGGGGGGCGTACGCGGCCATCTCCCAGTCGAGGACGGCGGCGGGTTCGAATCCGTCGTAGACGATGTTGCCGATGCGCGCGTCGCCCCAGTTGAGGACGGCGGGGCCTTCGTCCGCGGGCCAGTGGTCCGCCAGCCACGCGAAGGCGGACTCGATCAGCGGCGAGGGCGCGAGATCCTTCACCACCCAGGCGTAGTAGGCGCGTTGGGCGTCGACATGGCGACGCAGCGGGCTTCCGGCCCCCTCGGGGAGGAGGAACTCGGCCTCCTTGGGCGGGAACTGGTCGTGCAGCCGGGCGAGCACGGAGACGGACTCAGCCTCCAGACGGGCGCGTTGGGCGTCCGTGGCGGAGTGCAGCCAGTTCCCCTCGTACGTGTAGGGCATGACGTCCGGCGGGACACGGCCCTCGGCGCGGGCCATCACGAAGAAGGGCGCGCCGAGCGGCGCCGGGTCCGGCTCCAGCCACAGAACACGGGGCACGGGGATGTCGGTGTGCTCCGCGACGAGGCGCATGACCCGGTGCTGCCGCTCCATGTCGTAGACGGGGAAGATCGTGTACGCGGCGGGGTCGGCGGCCAGCCGCAGGGCGCAGCCGCGCACGGGCGCGTCGGGATGGTCGAGGTCGAAGAGCAGGGTCTCGCTGGACATGCCGTTGGACGCGGGGACGGTGAGGTCACGGACGCGCGCGCCGGGCAGGCGGGGGTCGAGCCAGCGGGTCAGGCGCCGGCCGAGCTCCTCGGGGTCGCGGGTGGAGGTGCGGGGGCGGGGCGCGGTGGCCATGGGTCCGGACTCCTCTACTGCGCGGTGGAGGTGTGGTCGGCGAAGCCGCTCGGGTCGTGGCGGCCGAAGGAGCCGTGCTCGAAGATCCCGTGGCCGGTGCGGCCGTCGAGGGTGAAGCGGGCGGCGTGGTCGGTGACGCCATAGGCGGCCATGGGGTGGGCGGCGGGGTCGGACAGGTCGTAGACCCTGCGGTCGGTCCAGTCGCGGCCCTGCCAGGTGCCGTGCTGCCAGTCGGTGGCGGGCGGGTAGCCGGCGCCGACGGCGAGCGGGGAGGAGGCGAGGATCTCGACGCCGACCTCCAGGGGTTTGCCGGCCGGGTCGGTGAGGTGGACGACGGCGCGCTCGGGGTGGCGGGTGCCGGGGCGGTACGTGATGTCGGTGCGGGGCCAGCCGAGCTGGGTGTCGCGCCGGCCGTTGCGTACCAGCAGGGCTTCGTTGAGCGTGCGGTAGCCGTCGGCGTCCTCCTGGGTGACGACCATGAGGAAGCGGTCGTCGAAGCGCATCGGGATCCAGAGCCAGTGGAAGCCCTCGGGCCGGAACTCGTCGGCGCGGCCGTCCTGTTCACCGGGGATCGGGCGGACGCCCCAGCTGCGGTCGCGGGTGCCGGTCCACTCCCCCGGGGTCACGGCGAACTCCTCGCCGCCGGCCCGGATGGTGCCGGCGCACCGCCCGGCCTGGACGAACCGGCGTCCTTCGAGGGTGAGCCGGTCGCCGCGGCGCTGGATGTGGTGCGGTTCCCAGACGGCGGGGAAGTCCCCGGTCCAGGTGAGGTCGAAGGAGAGCCCGTCGGGGTCGCCGGGGTCGGGGTCGCAGTGCAGGGTGAGCGACTTCAGGGGCGTGTCGACGGTGATGCGCAGGGGGCCGACGGCGAGGTTCGTCCGGTCGTCGCCGAGGGCGTCGGAGGCTCGGACGGCGTGGAGGCGGTCGCCGGTGCGGAGGGTGGCGTAGGCGTCGATGACGCCGGTGTTGGGGTAGACGCCGAGCCCGGCGATCAGCAGGGCGCGGCCGTGGTGGTCGAAGACGTGGAAGATGCACCGGTCGTAGACGTTGCGGTCTCCGCTGACGTGGTGCTTCATCGAGAGCGGCGCCTGGTGCACGGGGTATTCGTCGAGCGCGACGGGCCGGTCGTCGACGTGCCGGTCCAACGACATGGCTGACCTCCTGGTCGGCGAGCGGGAATTGACGGTACGTCAGGGATGGCGCGGGAGACCAGAGCCGTGCGTGAAGCGGATCCCGCGGGGGGAGGCGGACGCTCGGGGCGACGGACGCTCGGGGCGACGGACGCTCGGGGCGGCGGACACCTCCGGGTTACGGATGCTTCCGGCCGGAGCCTCCGGGTAAGTGCCGAACTGCCGCTCGAATGCGTCCGGCGGTGACCCCGGCCCGGCGGGTCGCGTTGGAGCAGGCATGACCTCGCTGTACACCACCCCTGTCGGCAGCGGACGGCGGCGACTCGCCGAGCCGCGGCTTGAAGAATCGGTTCCGCACCAGGCGCCGCACCTCGCCGACCCGCCCATCTACAAGGCGCTGCTGAACCAGTGGGCGAGCCACGGCCGCTTCCTGCCGGGCCGCGCCGACCACGAGTGGAACATGCTGATCGCGGCGCCCGTGTGGGCCGACCGGACCGTGCGCGTGAGCGGGGTCAGCGGGACTCTGGTCCGACGAGGTGACGTGCGATGACCATCCGCTGGATCTGATTGGTGCCCTCGACGATCTGCAGCATCTTCGCCTCGCGCATGTAGCGCTCCACGGGGAAGTCCGCGGTGTACCCGTACCCGCCGAGCACCTGGACCGCGTCCGTGGTGACCTGCATGGCCGCGTCCGTGCAGAAGAGCTTCGCCATCGCCGCCTGCCGGCCGAAGGGGAGGCCCTCGTCGCGCAGCCGCGCCGCCTCCAGGTACAGCGCCCGGCCCGCCTCGATCCGGGTCGCCATGTCCGCCAGCAGGAAGCGCAGCCCCTGGAAGTCGGCGATCGGCCGGCCGAACTGCCGGCGCTCACGGGCGTATTCCACGGCTTGGCCCAGGGCCGCCTGCGCGAGCCCCACCGCGCAGGCCGCGATCCCGAGGCGCCCGGAGTCCAGGGCGGAGAGCGCGATGGCGAAGCCCTGACCCTCCTCGCCGATGCGCCGCGCGTCCGGGATCCGTACCCCGTCGAAGTGAATTTGCGCGGTGGGCGAGCCCTTCATGCCCATCTTCCGCTCGGGCGCGGCCGCGCTCAGCCCCTCGGCGTCGCCCGGGACGAGGAACGCGGTGATCCCCTTGGGCCCTTCGCCGCCGGTCCGCGCCATGACCGTGCAGAAGTCGGCGATCCCGCCGTGGGTGATCCACGCCTTGGTGCCGGTCAGCACCCAGTCGTCGCCCTCCCGGACCGCCTTCGTCCGCAGCGAGGCCGCGTCGGAACCGGAGGCCGGTTCCGAGAGGCAGTACGCGCCGAGGAGACCGCCGCCGAGCATGGCCGGCAGATGGGCGGCCCGCTGCTCCTTGGTCCCGAAGCCGGCCAGCGCGTGGCAGGACAGGGTGTGGACGCTGACGCCGAGGCCGACGGTGAGACGGGCGGCGGCGAGCTCTTCGAGCACCTGCAGGTAGACGGCGTAGGGCTGGTCGCCGCCGCCGTACTCGGAGTCGTACGGAAGGCCGAGCAGACCGGACGTGGAGAGCAGCGAGAAGAGCTCCCGGGGGAAGCGGCCCGCTTCCTCCTCCTCGGCGGCGCGCGGTGCGATCTCCCGCTCGGCGATGTCGCGGACCAGGGTGAGCAGTTCCCTGGCCTCCTCGGTGGGCAGCCGGCGTTCCACGGTCTGCGGGGCGCGGTCGGGCATGGTGGCGCACTCCTTCCCTGTCGGGCGCTGCGGCGGCGCGCGCCAGGGGTCGGGCGGCTCCGCCGGTACGCACACGCTGCGCCGATGCTCCCCCGGCGGGTCGCGCGAGGGGGCGCCCGACGCCCGTGGCGCAGGGAGTATGCCCATTCGGCGGGCCCCGGTCACACGTCCGCCGGTCATGTGACGGGCCGGTGCGCGACCGGCAGGCCGCTCGATCGGTCTCCGCTCAGACGTCGTCCGTCTTCGGGGCGGGGCACTCCGGGACGTGCTCCTCGATCGTCGCGAGGGTGCCGCGCAGCAGGCCCACCAGCAGGGACCGGACGGCCTTCCGGTCCGGCTCCAGGTCGGTGATCCACTCCAGGGTGATGCCCTCGACGGCGCTCAGCCAGCCGAGGAGGGCGAGGCGCGCCGTACGCGGGACGTCGCGCCGGCCGTAGGCGCCCTCCGCGATGGTGGCGATCAGCTCCTCGCGCACGGAGTCCCGGATCGCCTGGACCTCGGTGTCGAAGCCGACGCCGCCGGTCACGATCGTGCGGTAGGCCGCCTGGTGGTGCTCGGCGTAGCGGAGGTAGCCGTCGATCGTGCGTTCCACCCGTTCCCGGCGCGGGAGCTCCGTGTCGGAGGCGGCCCGTGCCACGAGGTCCGAGACGGACTCCTCGACGATCGCCAGGTAGTAGCCGCGTTTGCTCTTGAAGTAGTAGTAGATCAATCCCTTGGCGACCCCGGCGTGCTGGGCGATGTCGTCCATGGAGAGCGCGTCGTACGAGGTGTCGGCGAACAACTTCCGGCCAGTCGCGATGAGTTCGGAGCGCCGGGCCTGGGATCGTTCGGTCGTTCCGCGCTGTTGACTATTATTCAAATTGCGCCCTAGTCTCCGACTTCCACGGACAGTGCCCGCAGTATGGCAGACCTTCAGGAGGTCGAAATGCGCGGATCGGTACGGGTGTCGAAGCCCGGGAGAACGTCCTGGAAGAGGACCGCGGTGATCGGCGTGCCCGCCGTCCTCGTGGTCGGCGTCATGGCCTCCGCGATGGCCGAGGGGGCGCTCGCCGCGTCCTTCGCCGTCTCCGGCACCAGCTTCCAGGTCGCCTCCGGAAAGCTGACCAGCCAGGGGCTCGCCTCCTACGTGCACACCGACCGCTCCGCCGACGGCCGCGGTCATCCGGTCGCGCTGCTCGGCATCGGGAACGCCCGGCTCAGCGACATCTGCCAGGCCGCCGAGGTGGACACCCCGGTCGGCAAGGTCGTCTTCAAGCTCACCGCGGGCGGCGAGGCCGGAGAGGTCACCGCCAGGAACCTGGTCATCGACGGCGAGGACCTGAGCGGCGACGCCCGCTTCGGCACCGCCCAGATAGGGCGTGACGCCTCCACCCTCGACGAGGTGCCGGGCGTGCGGGGGCCCAGGGGCAAGTTCGGGCTCCAGGCCGGGGACATCGAGGTCGTCGGGGTGAGGTCGCACGCCTGGTCGGCGACGGGCGGCGACTTCCGGCTGAAGGGGATGAAGCTCGATGTGAGCATCGGCGGCGAGAAGTGCTTCTGAACCCGGCCGGGGACACCGGCGCCGCGCTGCGGCGGCGCCGGCGGGCCTGGCGGGACTGGCGGCGCGCCCGGCCCTTCTGGGCCGGCCTTCTCCTGCTGCTCGGCGGCGCCGAGCTGCTGCTCGTCCCGCTCTCGCCGCTCACCGTCCTGGTCAGTCTGGGGATCGGCGGCATCGCGGCGATCGGGATCGGTCTGGCGCTTGTCGCCGCCGGGCTGTTCCTCTGGTTCCTGCCGCACACCCACCACTACGTCTCGGTGCACGCCCTGATCCTGTCCGTCCTCTCCTTCGCCGCGACCAACCTCGGCGGGTTCCTGATCGGCATGGGCCTCGGGATCCTGGGCAGCGCGATGGGCTTCGGCTGGACTCCGGCGAGCGGCGAGGACGCCCCTCGTACCGGCGGCGGGACGAAGGCGCTCGCCGGAGCTCTACCGGTGGTGCTGCTGCTCGGGCTCGGCGTCCGGCCGGGCGAGACGCACGCCGCCCCGGCACCGGACGCAGTCGCCACTCCCCCGACGGTCACCACCACGCGGTTCGCCCCGGACGGCTTCACCCTCGCCGGGGTACGGACCGTGCCGACCGCCGGCGGACCGCTGAAGGTCATGGTCCTCACGATGCGCTCGGCCTCGCTCTCCGACTACCGGATGCGGACCCGCGACGGCGGCGAGGAGCTGACGCTGGGCGCCGACTCCCTCGATCTGAGCGGTCACGTCACGCTCTATCTGACGAGGTTCAGCGGCTGCCTGCAGGGGCTGCTCTGCCTGACCTTCACGCCGGACGGCCTGCCGGTGCCTCCGGTCGTGCCGCCCTTCGTCTACATGACCGACGTCAGCGCCGAGCAGGCCCTGGTCACCTCGGACGTCATCGAGGCGGACGGCCTGCGGCTGGCGGCCACACCGGACGCTCCGCTCACATCAGGCCGACCTGGGTGACGAACATGGCGAGGACGACGACCAGGGTCCAGCCGAGGACGTGCTCGAGCACCTTCGGGCCCCTGTCCTCGGGGCCGCCGGTGCGGGCACGGGAACGGGCGGCGGAGTGGGTGGTGGCGGTCATGGCCACCACAGTGCCAGCGCGAGGCGGCCCCGGGTAGAGACGTTCGTCACGGCACCCGGGGCCGGGCCGGCGCGTCAGCGGACGCCGACGGCCGCCAAGGCCTTGCGCTGGGCGGGTGTCGGGCGGTCGGGGAAGTAGAGGTAGCAGACGCCTCCTGTGCCGGAGACCACTTTCCCACTCGCGTTGTACCGCTTGGTGCGGAGCCAGATGTTCTCCCACTCGCGCCGCCGGTAGACCCGGCGCACGGCCTCGTTGCTGGGGGAGGCGGGGTCGTTGGCGATCACGTCGCCGTCCGGGGTGAAGCCGATGACGGTCATCAGGTGGCCCGCGGTGCCGTAGCCGGCGCCGGTCAGCTCCTCCTTGTGGAAGGACTGGGACGTGATGGCGGGAATGCCGGCCCGGATCAGGGTCTCCAGGTCCGTGAGGGAGCCGAGCCGGGTGACCACGGCGTTCATGTCCGGGTAGGTGGCCGCGTAGGCGGCGTTGAAGGGCCAGTTGCCGCAGCCCTCGTACTGGTGATCGAAGGTGAAGCGGGCCGCGTGGCAGACCTGGGGGTCGGCGAAGGCCGGGTTCACCCAGGCGAGCTGCTCCGGGGTCGGGCGGCGGCCCCAGTACTCGATGATCATCTGCGAGGAGGTCGGACTGCACCACGCCTCGCCGCCGTTGTCGTACTCCGGGTACTGGCCGACGTGGGTGTTCTGCGAGTAGCGCGGGACGGTCAGCTCGCGGTCGAGGCCGGGCACCGAGGCGGGCACGGTGAACCGGTCCGGGATGTCGGACGCCATCGCGCCCACCCGCCACACGGTCGGGGTGAGAGCGGTGCCCGGCGTCCGGTGGAGCGTCAGGCGCAGCTGGTACGAGACGAGCCGCAGGCCGCTCGTGGTGTCGTCGACGGAGAGGGTGTCGGTCCAGACGGAGGACTTGCCGTCGTTCTGGTCGTCGACCGAGGTACGGCGGATGTCACCGTCGCCGGACGCCCAGCGGCCCATCACGAACCAGGGGGTGGTGGTGGCGTCGTTATAGGTGCCGCGCAGCTCGATCGCGATCCAGGTGCCGGCCGGGGTGTCGGCGTTCCAGGAGGCGATGACCTCGGTGGCGGGCACGGTGGAGGTGTGCACCGGGGAGGTCCAGGTCGCGTAATCCCAGGTGGAGGTGCGGCCGGTGTGCGGGTCGGCATAGTCGAGGCGGCCGGCGGGGGCGGCGATCACCAGGCCTGGCCGGTGGCCGGCGACGGCCCGGGTCCCGGCGGAGGAGCCGCAGCGCCAGTCGGTGTACGAGGTCCAGAAGCGGTTGTCGACGAGACCGGACGCGGCGGCGGTGCCCGCCTCCGGGCCCGCGTCGGCCCGGGGCCGGGCGGCGGCTGGGGCGGTGGAGGCCGCGGCCGTACCGGCGGCGGCCGCGAGGGCGGCGGCGAGGACGGTTCTGCGCGGGGTGGAACTGGTCATGGGCGGTGACCCCCAGTCGGACGGCAGGCGGACAGGCGGCAGCGGGCCGGCAGGCGTTGCCGGGCGCGGCGGAACGGGCGGAGCAGTGGGGTGGAGCGGTGGGGTGGAGCGGTGCCCGGGCGTGCTCACTATCGCGGCTCGCGCAGCGCTTCTGCCAGCGATTCGTCTCGCGTCGAGCGACCAATATTGGTCTCGACCGGTGACGGCCGGACCACGCTCCAAGGGCGCCCTCACGCCCTCTAGGCTGGAGTCCATGCACTCCCTCGACCGCGCCGCCGACGCGCTGCGCCACCGGCCGCCGTCCTGCGGGCCGGTCCGGCTGATCGCGGTGGACGGGCACGCGGGCTCGGGAAAGTCGACCTTCGCCGCGCGGCTCGCCGCCCGGCTGATCGCGCCCGTGCTCCATCTCGACGACCTCGCCAGCCACGAGGAGCTCTTCGGGTGGACGGAGCGGATGCGGACGCAGGTGATCGAGCCCCTCGCGCGGGGCGAGGTCGCGCGCTATCACCCGTACGACTGGAATCTGCGGACCTTCGGGCCGCCGCGGGAGCTGCCCCCGGCGCCGGTCGTGCTCGTCGAGGGCGTGGGGGCGGGGCGCCGGGCACTGCGTCCCCATCTCGCCGCGCTGCTCTGGATGGAGCGGGGGCCCGAGGAGTCCTGGGCACGCGGGCGGCACCGGGACGGACCGGCCCAGTCGGCCTTCTGGGACGGCTGGACGGTGGCGGAGACGCGCCATTTCGCCGCGGACCCTTCACGGCCCTTCGCCGACGCCCTGGTGCGGGAGTGTCCGGAGGGGTACGAGTGGCTTCCCGGGCCCTCAGTGACAGCAGGCCCGAACCAGATCATCACGGATCGTGACGGCGATCGACGGGTGATCTGAGCAGCCGAAACTCGACGTCCGCAAGTGCCTCAACTCCGCTTGACCCAAGGGGCGTACAGGTCTTACGTTCTCAATGTGCGGCTTTTCGGAGCCGCCGCGGACACGAAGCCCCCGGTTGTTCCCCCGTGATCGGGGGCTTCGTTCTGCCCCGATCAGCCCCTTCACCGGCCCGCCGCGAACCCCTGGCGCTCACCCAGGGTCACCGCCGCCGGATCATGCGCTTCTCCTTCGTCGCGCCCCCTCTGCGCAGGTACGATGCCCCTCGGTGGGGTCATATCCCGTCCGCGAGAAGGCGGTTCTGTACGGCTTCCGGCGGGCGCCCGCCCGCCGGGACAGCAACGGGGGCACGTTTTGTGGGGGACCCGATGGACATCGGCACGCAGGGCGGACAGACCCCTGCCGAACTCGCCTGGCTGCGGGGGGTGGACGCCTACACGATGGGCGCCTACCCGCAGGCCGAGGAAGAGTTCCGGACCGCGGTACGCGTCGATCCCGGCATGGCGGATGCCTGGCTCGGGCTGCACGCGCTGCGCGTGGACACCACCACGGCGCTGCTGCGGATGTACCGCAATCGCGACCGGTTCGGCGAACAGCGCACCCGGTACCGCAGGACACTGAACTCCTGGTACTGGCTGGGCTGGTGGGTCCAGCCCGTCCTGGAGAGCCCGCGCGATCTGCTGCTCGCCCACGCCTCGCACTGGCTGGACGGGCGCCATGTGCCCGAGCTCGACCGGGCGTTGGCGGGGCTGCCGCCGGTCGACACCGACCCGCAGGTCCGCTTCCTGCACGCCTGCCGCTCCTATCTCGTCAAGGACTGGGAGCAGCTGGTACGGCACACGGAGCCGCTGGTGGACGATCCGCTGCTCGGGATCGAGGCCGGACTCTTCGGCGGGATGGCCCGGGTCCGCCTGGAGATGTACGGCCAGGCGGAGCCGCTGCTCTCGGCGGCGCTGATGCGCTGCCGGAGCGAACAGCCCCAGCGCAAGGAGCTGCGCTACTGGCTGGCCAGGGCGCACGAGGGCACCGGGCGCAGCGCCGCCGCCCTGCCGCTCTACCGGGCGGTGCACCGGATCGATCCGGCGTTCATGGACACGGCCGCCCGGCTGGCCGCCATCGCCGAGTACGACGGTTTCGAGGGGCCGGAGGATCCGGCCGGGCTCGCCTCGGTCGCCCTGAGCGGCGCCGGTCAGGACACGGTCGACGCGGCCCAGGGCGATCTCGAAGGACCGGTCGTGGACGGCCTGCGGCTGGGCACGGAGCCCGCGCCGCCGACCGCGCCCACCGTCCCGGCCTCGCCCGCCGGCCCGCCCCCGCCACCGGACGCGGTACGCCAGAAGGCAGCCGTCCCCCGCCAGCCCGCTCCCCCGCGCTTCCCCGCCAGCCCCACCGACCCCGCCCTGCTCGCCGAAGCGCTCGCCGAACTGGAGCGCATGGTCGGGATGGAGCCGGTGAAACGCCAGGTCAAAGCATTGTCGGCGCAGCTGGAGATGGCCCGTCTGCGGGCCGGACAGGGTCTTCCCGTCCAGCCGCCGAAACGTCACTTTGTCTTCTCCGGTCCCTCCGGCACCGGGAAGACCACCGTCGCCCGGATCCTCGGCCGGGTGTTCTACGCGCTCGGCCTGCTCGGCGGCGACCATCTCGTCGAGGCCCAACGGGCCGATCTCGTCGGCGAGTTCCTCGGCCAGACCGCCGTCAAGGCGAACGAACTGATCGACTCCGCGATCGGCGGCGTCCTCTTCGTGGACGAGGCGTACTCCCTCTCCAACACCGGTTACAGCAAGGGCGACGCGTACGGCGACGAGGCGCTCCAGGTGCTGCTCAAGCGCGCGGAGGACAACCGCGACCACCTGGTGGTGATCCTGGCCGGCTATCCGGAGGGCATGGACCGGCTGCTCGCCGCCAACCCCGGGCTCTCCTCCCGCTTCACGACCCGCGTCGACTTCCCGTCGTACCGCCCGCTGGAGCTCACCTCGATCGGCGAGGTGCTCGCCGCGGCGAACGGGGACGGCTGGGACGAGGAGGCGCTGGAGGAACTCCGCTCGATCAGCGGCCATGTCGTCGACCAGGGCTGGATCGACGAGCTCGGCAACGGCCGTTTCCTGCGCACGTTGTACGAGAAGTCCTGCGCCTACCGGGATCTGCGCCTCTCCGGCTACCCGGGCACGCCCTCGCGCGAGGACCTGGCCACGCTGCGCCTCGCCGACCTCATGCAGGCCTACGGCGAGGTCCTCTCGGGCCGCGGCCCGTCCGCCCGGCGCTCCCAGGAGCCGCCGGGACTCTGACACCCGGGATCGCTCCTCCTCCGCCGGTGGACCGGCGGAGGAGGAGCGATCCCCTCAGCGGGCCAGGGCCTGGGACGCCTGCTGGGGAAGGACCTCGCTCGGCGGGAGGGCGGTGAGCGCGTCGGTGCGGTGCGCGGGGTCGCGGACCTCGCCGACCAGCTTCTCCAGGACGTCCTCCAGCGCGACGAGGCCGAGGACCCGCCCCGAGCCGTCCGCGACCTGGGCGAGGTGGGTGGCCGCGCGGCGCATCACGGTGAGGGCGTCGTCGAGCGGCAGCTCGGCGCGGAGCGTCGCCATCGGGCGCCACAGCTGCTGCGGCACCGCCCGTTCCCGCTCCTCCAGATCGAGGACGTCCTTGACGTGCACGAAGCCCATGAAGGTGCCGCCCGCGCCGGCCCCCTCGGCGCAGACCGGGAACCGGGAGTAGCCGGTGCGGACGGTGAGCTCCTCGATCTCGCGCGGGGTGACGGCCGGCGTGACCGTCACCAGGGCCGACCGGCCTATGAGGACGTCCGTCACCGGGCGGCTGCCCAGTTCGAGGACGTCCTCCAGGCGCTCCTGCTCGCCCGGGTCGAGCAGCCCCGCCTGCCCGGCGTCCTCGACGAGCCGGCCGAGCTGCGCACTGGTGTAGACGGCCTCCACCTCGTCCTTCGATTCCACTCCGAAGGCTCGCAGCACCAGCCGGGCGCACGCGCCCAGCGCGGTGGTCACGGGCCGGCAGAGCCGGGCGAAGCCGACGAGGCCGGGGCCGAGCAGCAGCGCGGTCCGCTCCGGCGCCGCCATCGCGAGGTTCTTCGGGACCATCTCGCCGATGACGAGATGCAGGAAGACGACCGCGGCCAGCGCCACGACGTACCCCAGGGGGTGGATAAGACCCTCCGGCACCCGTACGGCGTGGAAGACCGGTTCGAGGAGGGCGGCGACGGTCGGCTCGGCGACCGCGCCGAGGGTCAACGAGCAGACGGTGATGCCGAACTGGGCCGCCGCCATCATCCGCGGCAGGTTCTCGAGGCCGTACAGCACCTGTGCGGCCCGCTTGGAGCCGAGCGGTTCGATCTGGCTGCGGCGCACGGAGACGAGCGCGAACTCGGCCCCGACGAAGAAGCCGTTGGCCACCACGAGCAGGAGGGCGAACAGCAGGGGGAGCAGACTCATCGGACCGCCTCCGCGACGAGCGACGGCTCGGCCGTCCGAGAGGGCAGTTCGGTCGTACGACGGGGCGGCTCGGTCGTACGAGGGGGCGGCTCGGCCGCCCGTACGATCCGTACGCGTTCGGCGCGATGGCGGTCCACCTGGCGGACCGACAGCCGCCAGCCGGGGAGTTCGGCCCGGTCGCCCGGCGCCGGGATGCGCCCCAGGAGGTCGGCGACGAGCCCGGCGACCGTCTCGTACGGTCCGTCGGGCACGTCGAGTCCTATCCGGTGCAGGGTGTGCACCCGGCAGGAGCCGTCGGCCTCCCAGGCCGGGTTGCCGTCCTCGGCGGCCACGGCGGCCAGCTCGGGCCGCTCGTCGGCGGCGGTGTCGTGCTCGTCGCGGACCTCGCCGACGAGCTCCTCCACGATGTCCTCCAGGGTGACGACCCCGGCCGTACCGCCGTACTCGTCGACGACGACGGCGATCGGCTGCTCGCGCCGCAGCCGTTCCAGGAGCGCGTGGGCCGGCAGGGACTCGGGGACGAGCAGCGGCGGGACGGCGATGCGTCCGACGCGGGTGCGCGCCCGCTCGTGCGGGGGCACGGCGAGCGCGTCCTTGAGGTGGACCATGCCGACGATCTCGTCGATGCGCTCGCGGTACACGGGGAAGCGCGACAGGCCGGTCGCCCGGGTGAGGTTGAGGACGTCGGCCGCGGTGGCGTCCGACTGGAGGGCGCTCACCTTCACCCGCGGTGTCATGGCGTGCTGCGCGGTGAGTCCGCCCAGCGTGAGGGAGCGTACGAACAGGTCGGCCGTGTCCTGTTCCAGCGTGCCGGCGCGGGCCGAGTGCCGGGCCAGGGAGACCAGCTCGCCGGGGGTACGGACGGAGTCCAGCACCTCGGTGGGCTCGACGCCCAGGAGCCGTACGAGCCGGTTGGCGACCGTGTTCAGCAGGGCGATCACCGGTCGGAAGACGGTGGAGAAGAGGTGCTGCGGGCCGGCGACGAAGCGGGCCACCTGGAGCGGCCGGGAGACCGCCCAGTTCTTCGGGACGAGTTCGCCGATCACCATCTGGACGGCGGAGGCGAGGAGCATTCCGATGACCACGGAGATACCGGAGACGGCGCCGTCGGGCAGTCCGGTGGCGGTCAGGGGTCCGTCGAGGAGCTGGGCGAGCGCGGGCTCGGCGAGCATGCCGACGACGAGTGAGGTGAGGGTGATGCCGAGCTGGGTGCCGGAGAGCTGGAAGGAGAGCTCGCGCAGCGCCTTGACGACTCTGCGGGCGCGCCGGTCGCCGGCGGCCGCGGCCCGTTCGGCGTCGGCGCGTTCCACGGTGACGAGACCGAACTCGGCCGCCACGAAGAAGCCGTTGGCGAGGATCAGCAGGAAGGCCGCGGCGAGCAGCAGAAGAGGGATGATCATGCCGCCGCCTCCGGGGAGGGGGCGGCGCACGTACTACC
Source organism: Streptomyces sp. NPDC015346 (assembly GCF_043078785.1). NCBI lineage: Bacteria > Bacillati > Actinomycetota > Actinomycetes > Kitasatosporales > Streptomycetaceae > Streptomyces > Streptomyces sp. NPDC015346. The sequence goes on from NZ_JBIBTW010000007.1 coordinate 69,954, forward strand.
GGACGATCCGTCCATTGCCGGAGGGAGTCACTCCTCGGGTCGCAGGGTGGCCCCGCGGGCCGCGGCGGCGGCCCCGCACACGCGAGGCGGTGGTGCCGCTCGGCACCACCGCCTCCAGAGTAATCACGCCGACCCGGCGCGGGGCAGGGGGTCACCCCCCGTATGGGGGACTCAGCCGGCCTCGGGGCCGGTGCCGCGGCTTTCGGCGAGAGCTCGCAGGGCGCGGGCGTCGCGGATGGCCTGCTGCTTGGCGATACCGGGCTGGATGCCGAGTGCGGGCATGCTGGTGCCGTCGCTCAGGTCCAGGAAGACCCAGGGGTCGCCGGGCCGCAGGTTGACCCGCAGGATCTCCGCCCACGCGAGTCGGCGCGTCCGGGTGATGTTGACGACCGTGACCCCGTTCTCGTCGGCGACGACCTTGGGCCGGCTGAGCAGCGCGAGGACGCCGAGGAAGAGCGCGGCGATGAAGATGAAGCTGGCCCGCTCGCCGGGGCCGAGCCGCTCCAGCATCAGCGCGACGGCGGTGATGACGGCGAACATCACCGTTCCCACGGTCAGCAGGACCGCACGGGTGCGGCCCGGCCGGAAGGTGACCGGAAGGGCGGGCGTCGGTGACTCGGTCATGCTGTTCCTCTGTGCCTCGTGCGTGGCCTCGCGTGTGGCCTCGTGTGTGGCCTCGTGCGTGCGGCGTGGGTACCGCGTGGGCCGTGGGTCGTCGTCAGAGACGGCAGGCGTGGATGGCCGTCGTCAGGATGGCGCGGGCACCCAGTTCGTACAGGTCGTCCATGATCCGCTGCGCGTCCTTGGCCGGGACCATGGCCCGGACCGCGACCCAGCCCTCGTTGTGCAGGGGCGAGATCGTGGGCGACTCCAGGCCCGGGGTGAGGGCGACGGCCTGCTCCAGGTGCTCGGCACGGCAGTCGTAGTCCATCATCACGTAGCTGCGGGCCACCAGGACGCCCTGGAGGCGGCGCAGGAACGTCTGGACCCCGGGGTCGTCGGTGGTGGCGCCGGCGCGCCGGACGACGACGGCCTCGGACTTGAGGATCGGCTCGCCGATGACCTCCAGGCCGGCGTTGCGCAGGCTGGTGCCGGTCTCGACGACGTCGGCGATGATCTGAGCGACGCCCAGCTGGATCGCGGTCTCGACCGCGCCGTCGAGGTGGACGACGGAGGCGTCGATGCCCTGGTCGGCGAGGTGCTTGGCGACGATTCCCTCGTACGAGGTGGCGATCGTCATCCCGCCGAAGTCCTCCGGGCCCTTCGCGGTGCCGGGGCGGGTGGCGTAGCGGAAGGTCGACCGGCCGAAGTTCAGCGGGAGGATCTCCTCGGCGTTGGCGCCGGAGTCCAGCAGCAGGTCACGGCCGGTGATGCCGATGTCGAGCTTGCCCGAGGCCACGTAGATCGCGATGTCCTTGGGGCGCAGGTAGAAGAACTCGACCTCGTTCTCGGGGTCGATGACGACGAGTTCCTTCGACTCCTTGCGCTGGCGGTAGCCGGCCTCATGGAGCATCGCCGACGCAGGTCCGGACAGTGAACCCTTGTTGGGGACGGCGATGCGCAGCATGGGGTGAGCTTCCTTTGCCTGAGAGTGTGCCGGGGAGTGGGAGTGGGACTGTGTGACCGGTGTGACGCGTGTGCTCAGAGGTGGGCGTAGACGTCGTCGAGCGAGATCCCGCGGGCGACCATCATCACCTGGACGTGGTACAGCAGCTGCGAGATCTCCTCGGCGGCGGCTTCCTTGCCCTCGTACTCGGCGGCCATCCAGACCTCGGCGGCCTCCTCGACGACCTTCTTGCCGATGGCATGGACGCCCTTGTCCACCAGTTCCGCGGTGCGGGAGGTGGCCGGGTCGCCGTTCTCGGCCTTGAGCTTGAGCTCGGCGAAGAGCTCTTCGAAGGTTTTGTTCGCCATGATGGTCCTAAGAGTACGGGGTGAGGATCGTGGCTCAGCGCCAGGGTTCGCTGACCGTGCGCAGCGTGGTCGCGGTGGCGACGGCGGCGGTGACGGCCTCGTGGCCCTTGTCCTCGCTGGAGCCCTCGAGGCCGGCCCGGTCGAGGGCCTGCTCCTCGTTGTCGACGGTCAGGACGCCGAAGCCGACGGGTACGCCGGTGTCGATCGAGACCTGGGTGAGGCCGTGGGTGACGCCCTGGCACACGTACTCGAAGTGCGGGGTTCCGCCGCGGATGACGACGCCGAGCGCGACGATGGCATCGTAGCCGCGACCGGCGAGGACCTTCGCCACCACCGGGAGCTCGAAGCTGCCCGGGACGCGCAGCAGCGTCGGCTCGTCGATGCCGAGCTCGTGCAGGGCCCGCAGCGCGCCGTCGACGAGTCCGTCCATGATCTTCTCGTGCCACTGCGCCGCGACGACCGCGACCCGGAGGTCGCCGCAGTTCTTCACGCTGAGGACGGGTGCGCCCTTGCCGCTCATGTCTCTCCCTGCTCGGATTGCTCGGTACTGACTGCTGACTGCTGACTGCTTGGTTGCTGCTTACTGGTTGCCGCAGGTGGTGGCCGTGGGGGCCTCCAGCCAGGGCAGGTCGTGCCCCATCCGGTCCCGCTTGGTGCGCAGATAGCTGATGTTGTGCTCGCCCGCCTGGATCGGCATGGCCTCGCGGCCCTCGACCCTCAGGCCGTACCGGGTGAGGGCGTCGATCTTGTCGGGGTTGTTGGTCATCAGCCGCAGGCTGCGAACGCCGAGGTCGACGAGGATCTGCGCGCCGGCCGCGTAGTCGCGGGCGTCGGCGGGCAGGCCCAGCTCCAGGTTGGCGTCGAGGGTGTCGCGGCCGCGCTCCTGGAGCTCGTACGCGCGCAGCTTGGACAGCAGGCCGATGCCGCGGCCCTCGTGGCCCCGCAGATAGACGACGACGCCGCGGCCGGCCTCGGTGATCCGGTCCATGGAGGCCTTCAGCTGGGGGCCGCAGTCACAGCGCAGCGAGTGGAAGATGTCGCCGGTCAGGCACTCGGAGTGGACCCGGACCAGGACGTCCTCGCCGTCGCCGATCTCGCCGTGGACGAGCCCGACGTGCTCGACGCCGTCGACGGTGGAGCGGTAGCCGTACGCGGTGAAGTCGCCGTGCGCGGTCGGCAGCCGGACCTCGGCCTCGCGGCGGACGGTCGGCTCGGCGGAGCGGCGGTAGGCGACGAGGTCCTCGATCGAGATGATCGTGAGGCCGTGCTTGCGGGCGAACGGGACGAGCTCGGGCAGGCGCAGCATGACGCCGTCCTCACCGGCGATCTCGACGATCGCGCCGGCCGGGCGCAGGCCCGCGAGGCGGGCCAGGTCGACCGCGGCCTCGGTGTGGCCGTTGCGGACGAGGACGCCGCCGGTCTTGGCACGCAGCGGGAAGATGTGGCCGGGGCGGACGAAGTCGGAGGGTTCGTACGCGCCGCTCGCCAGCATCCGCAGGGTGGTGGCCCGGTCGGCCGCGGAGATGCCGGTGGTGACGCCGTGCGCGGGTGCGGCGTCGACGGAGACGGTGAACGCGGTGCGCATCGACTCCGTGTTGTGCTCGACCATCTGCGGGAGCTGGAGGCGCTCCAGCTCGTCCCCCTCCATGGGGGCGCAGATGAGGCCGCGGCACTCGCTCATCATGAAGGCGACGACCTCGGGGGTGGCCATCTCGGCGGCGATGACGAGGTCGCCCTCGTTCTCGCGGTCCTCGTCGTCGACGACGACGACGGGGCGGCCGGCGGCGATGTCGCGGATGGCCTGCTCGACCGGGTCGAGGGAGAGGTCGGTGGCGTCCCACAGGGGCAGCGCACTCATGAGAGGGCTCCTTCCAGAGCGGGAGCCGTACGCGTCCGGAGCCACCAGTCGCGCATGCCCCAGATGACGAGGGCGAAGTAGATCACGTAGACCAGGCCGGAGAAGGCGAGGCCGCTGTTGAAGGCGAGGGGCACGCCGACCAGGTCGACGAGGAGCCAGGCGAACCAGAACTCGACCAGGCCGCGGGCCTGGGCGACCATCGCGACGAGCGTGCCGACGAAGATGTACGCGTCGGCCCACGGGCTCCAGGAGAGCGAGGGGTAGAGCGTGAAGAGGCCGCCGACCGCGAGGGTGCCGAGGACGGCGCCGGCGAGGAGCAGGCCGCGCTCCTTCCAGGTGGCGAAGCGGACGGCGATGGAGCCGTCCTGGGCCTGCCGCCTGCCGCGGTTCCACTGCCACCAGCCCCAGGCGGCGACGCCTATGACCAGGAGCTGCTTGCCGACGCCGCCACTGAGGTGGGCCGAGGCGTAGGCGCCGACGAGGATGACGCCGGAGAGCAGCTGGGCGGGCCAGGTGAGGATCGAGCGCCGCCAGCCGAGCGCGAGGGCGATCAGGCCGATCGTGTTGCCGATCATGTCGGACCACATGATGTGCTGCCCGAAGGCGGTGAAGGCCACGGAGTTGAGCCAGTTCACTTGACGTTCTCCCGGGCGTTCGGGCCGAGCAGCCGCTCGACGTACTTGGCGATGACGTCGACCTCGAGGTTGACCGGGTCTCCGGGCTGCTTGATGCCCAGGGTCGTCAGGGCGAGGGTCGTGGGGATGAGGCTGATGGTGAACCAGTCGGCCGCGGCCTCGACGACGGTGAGGCTGACGCCGTCGACGGTGATCGAGCCCTTCTCGACGACGTAGCGGGAGAGCTGGGCGGGCAGGGCGATCTTGACGATCTCCCAGTGCTCGGACGGGGTCCGCTCCAGGATCGTGCCGGTGCCGTCGACGTGTCCCTGGACGATGTGGCCGCCGAGGCGGTCTCCGACGGCCATGGGCCGCTCCAGGTTGACCCGGGAGCCGACCTCCAGGGCGCCGAGGCTCGACCGCTTGAGCGTCTCGGCCATCACGTCGGCGGTGAACTCGCCGTCGCCGAACTCGACGACCGTGAGACAGACACCGTTGACGGCAATGGAGTCGCCGTGCTTGGCGCCTTCCGTGACCAGGGGGCCGCGCAGGCGGAAGCGGGACGCGTCGTCCAGCTTCTCGACGGCGGTGACCTCACCCAGTTCTTCGACGATTCCGGTGAACACGCTCAGCGCTCCTTCTTCGGGACGGGAGTGGCGGTGGTGGCGGGGATGACTGGAGTGGCGGTGGTGGCGGGGATGACTGGAGTAGCGGTGGTGACGGGAGTGGCGGTGATACGAAGGTCGGGGCCGATGCGGACGGTCTCGGTGACGTCGAGCCGCACCGCGTCGGCGATGGTGGTGATTCCGGCGTCGGCGAGGGCGTTCGGGCCCGCGCCGAGGAGGACCGGGGCGAGGTAGCCGACGATCCGGTCGACGGCTCCCGCCGCGACGAAGGCGGCCGCGAGGGTGGGTCCTCCTTCGAGGAGGACGGAGCGCACCCCGCGGGCGTGGAGGGCGTCCAGAAGGGCGGGGACCGAGAGGCCCCGCTCCGCCCTGGGGAGGCGTACGACATCGGTCAGCGAGGTCTCGGCGTCCTCGGCGACGGCGATCAGGGTGGGTGCGGCGCCGTCCAGGATCCGGGCGCCCGGCTTCACGGCCGTGGCCTCGGTGTCGACGACGACCCGCAGCGGCTGGACGGCCTCTTCCACGCCTCGTACCGCCAGATGGGGGTCGTCGGCGCGGGCCGTGCCCGAGCCGACCACGACGGCGTCGGCCTCGGCCCGCAGCCGGTGGACGTCGGCGCGCGACTCGGCGGAGGTGATCCAGCGGGAGGTGCCGTCGGCGGCGGCGATTCGGCCGTCGAAGGTGGCGGCGTACTTCCACGTGACGTGGGGGCGGCCGAGGCGTACGGAGGTGAGCCAGGCGATGTTGCCGGCCTCGGCCTCGTCCGCGAGGAGGCCGCCCAGGACCTCCACGCCGGCCGTCCGGAGGGTGTCGGCACCGCCGGTGGCCTGCGGGTCCGGGTCACCGACGGCGTACACGACGCGGCTGATGCCGGCCTCGACGAGGGCCTGGGCGCAGGGGCCGGTGCGGCCGGTGTGGTTGCAGGGTTCGAGGGTGACGTACGCGGTGCCGCCGCGGGCGAGGACGCCGGCCGCGCGCAGGGCGTGGATCTCGGCGTGCGGTCCGCCGGCGCGCTGGTGCCAGCCCTCGCCGACCTGGTGTCCGGAGGCGTCGAGGACGACGCAGCCGACGACCGGGTTGGGGCTGGTGGAGCCGAGTCCGCGGGCGGCGAGCGCGATCGCTCGGCGCATGGCGGTGATGTCGGCCTGCGTGGCCACCGGGTCCTCCTGCCTCTTCGGGCACGGACTCCGGGGCTGTCGATGACGACAGAGAGCGGGAACACCGACCTCGCGAGGGAGCACCGAGGCCGCATACAGCGGTCGCCACGGGTGCCGGAGAGACCGGCGGCGCCGGAGAACCGGCGGCGGCGACCAGCGGAATACGGCCGGCGCGCCCGTGAAGGGGTCGCCCGCCGCGCACTGCCTCCCATCCGGACTTTCACCGTCGGTCCAGGAATCTCACCTGGTCAACCGGCCGCTGGCTGCGGACGGGTCGCGGACTATACCGCCGGTTCGGAATTACACCGACCCCGGAGTGCGCTGCTGCTGATACAGGGCCAGTGTGCCACGGCTGATCGTGGGCCATGCGGGTGATGCCCTGTGGGCTGGCTCACAGGCACAGAACCACCCCTTCCTTGGTCCAGACCTATTGACGCACTGGTCTAGTCCTCTTAATCTCCGTGTCACCTCCGAGGTAACGGCCCGCCGGTGTGCGCACTCCACGGGCCCAACACGACCCACCCCTTTGTTCGTTGTGTTCGGCCCGACCTCCCAGGAGGAACCGATCGTGTTGTCCCCCACCAAGACGAGAGCCTCGCTGCTCGCGTCCGGCGCGGCCGTCGCCGGGCTGCTGGTCAGCTCGCTCTCCGGCGGCGTCTCGCACGCGGCCGACAACGAGGGCTGTCGCCCGGACGGGCTGTACAAGACGCCCGGCGTCGACGTCCCGTACTGCTCGGTCTACGACACCGAGGGCCGCGAGAAGATGGGCGCGGACCACCAGCGCCGGGTCATCGGCTACTTCACCGGCTGGCGCACCGGCAAGAACGGCGAGCCCGCCTACCTCGCCAACAACATCCCGTGGGACAAGATCACCCACATCAACTACGCCTTCGGGCACATCGGTTCCGACAACAGGCTGTCGGTGGGCACGGACGGGCCGAACAACGCGGCGACCGGGATGACCTGGCCCGGTGTCGCGGGCGCCGAGATGGACCCGGCGTACGCCTACAAGGGCCACTTCAACCTGCTCAACAAGTTCAAGAAGAAGCACCCGGACGTCAAGACGCTGATCTCGGTCGGCGGCTGGGCGGAGACCGGCGGCTACTTCGACGACAACGGCACCCGGGTGAACTCCGGCGGCTTCTACTCGATGGCCACCAACGCCGACGGGTCGGTCAACCAGGCCGGGATCGACACGTTCGCGGACTCGGCCGTCGCCTTCATCAAGAAGTACGGCTTCAACGGCGTCGACATCGACTACGAGTACCCGACGACGATGAAGGACGCGGGCAACCCGCTCGACTGGCAGCTCTCCAACGCCCGTCGCGCGGGCCTGGTCAAGGGCTACGACGCGCTGATGAAGTCGCTGCGCGAGAAGCTCGACCGGGCCGGCGCCGCCGACGGGAAGCACTACCTGCTGACCGTCGCCGCGCCCTCCTCCGGCTACCTGCTGCGCGGCATGGAGACGTACCAGAGCCAGAAGTACCTGGACTACGTCAACATCATGTCCTACGACCTGCACGGCGCGTGGAACGAGTACGTCGGCCCCAACGCCTCGCTCTTCGACGACGGCAAGGACGCCGAACTGGCCGCCGCGAACGTCTACGGCTCCTCGCAGTACGGCGGGATCGGCTACCTCAACACCGACTGGGCGTACCACTACTTCCGCGGCTCGATGCCGGCCGGCCGGATCAACATCGGTCTGCCGTACTACACCCGCGGCCACAAGAACGTGCAGGGCGGCACGGACGGTCTGTGGGGCAAGGCGGCGGCGACCACCTGCCCGGCGGGGGCGGGCCTGAGCAAGTGCGGCGACGGCGCCGTCGGCATCGACAACCTCTGGCACGACAAGGACACCAACGGCGTCGAGTCGCCGGCCGGCTCCAACCCGATGTGGCACGCCAAGAACCTCGAGAAGGGGATCGTCGGCGACTACGTCACCCGGTACGGCTTCCCGGCGAACACCACGCTGACCGGCACCTACGCCCGTAAGTACGACTCGACCCTGGTCGCGCCGTGGCTGTGGAACGCGCAGAAGAAGGTCTTCCTCTCCACCGAGGACGAGCAGTCGGTGGCCGCGAAGGCGGACTACGTCGTGAGCCGCGGCATCGGCGGCACGATGGTCTGGGAGATGGCCGGCGACTACGCCTGGAACGCCGCCAAGGGCCAGTACGAGATGGGCTCCACGCTCACCTCGCTGATGTACGACAAGTTCAAGGCCGCCACCCCGTACGGCGCCAGGAAGTCGAACGCGACGCTGCCGACGAAGGCCGTGAACGTCGGCGTCGAGTTCACCGACTTCAAGCTGGGCGACTCGAACTACCCGATCACCCCGAAGATCAGGATCACCAACCACACGAAGACCGCGCTGCCCGGTGGCACGGAGTTCCAGTTCGACTACGCGACCGCGGCCCCGAACAACGCCTCCGACCAGTCCGGCTTCGGTACGAAGGTGATCAGCAGCGACCACACCGGCAGCAACGTGGGCGGCCTGAAGGGCGACTTCCACCGGGTGTCGCTCAAGCTGCCGGCCTGGCAGTCGCTGGCTCCGGGCGCGACCGTGGACCTGTCGTTCAACTACTACCTGCCGGTCTCAACGCCGTCGAACTGGACGGTGAACATCAGCGGGACGACGTACGCGCTCGCCGGTGACCTGGCGCGCGGGACGACGGTGGTGGAGCCGGGCGGCTCGACCCCGACGCCGACCCCCACGCCGACCCCGACCCCGACGCCCACAGGTCCGACGCCGACCCCGACGGGGCCGACGCCGACGCCGACCAACCCGGGCGGCACCTGCACCGCTCCGGCGTACGTGGCCGGCACGATCTACAACGCCGGCAACGAGGTCTCCCACAAGGGCCACAAGTGGAAGGCCCAGTGGTGGACCCAGAACGAGGAGCCCGGCACGACCGGCCAGTGGGGCGTCTGGAAGGACCTCGGCACCTGCTGATCGTGACTCCTTGAAACGCCCGGCGGCGGTTCTCCGGCCCTTGCCGCCGCCGGGTCCTCAACCACCCTCGCCGCGGCCCGCATGTGCGGGCCGCGGCGACGGCGTTCACCCTGGGGACACCACCTACGGGAAGAGCGCGTCCTGGGCCGCGTCGCGGGCGGCCAGGAGGGCGCCGCGAAGGACGGCCGTGTCGCCGAGGGCGGTGGCGCGGACCTCCGTACGGAGCGGGGAGAGCGCGGCGAGTTCGGTCTCCACGCGGGCGGCGAGCGCGGGGCCGCCCAGATGGCCCGTCCCGCCTCCGAGGACCACACAGCCCGGGTCCAGGACCGAGGCGACGGCCGCCGCGCCGACGGCCAGGCGGCGGGCCAGCGCGTCCAGGAAGGGTCCGTGCCCGGAGCCGAGCGCACCGGCCGGGTCGAGGCCGTGCTCCACGGCGAGGGCCTCCACCGCCGCCGCGCAGGCCAGCTCGTGGAAGCCGCCTTCGCAGCCGGTGGCCGAGGGCAGTCCGGAGGTGCCGGGCACCGGCAGGAAGCCGAGTTCGCCGGCCCCGCCGGAGGCACCCCGGCGCAGCCGGCCGTCCAGGACGAGGGCCGCGCCGACGCCCTGACCGAGCCAGAGCAGCACGAAGGTGTCGCGGTCCCGGGCGGCGCCGAGCCGCTGCTCCGCCACGGCCGCGAGGTTGGTCTCGTTCTCGACGAGCACGGTCGCGGGCAGGCGCTCCTGGAGTGCGGCGACGAGCCGCCGGTGCCACTCGGGGAGCCCCGTCGTGTCCCGCAGCTCCCCGGTCGCCGGGTCGATCAGTCCGGGCGCGCCGACGGCGACGCTGTGCAGGTGCTCCACCCCGGCCGATTTCGCGGTCCGCTCCAGGAGCGAGACGGCCTTCTCGACGGCGGGCCCGGTCCCGTCCTGACCGCCGATCGGGGCCGAGGCCTCGGCGAGTGTGGTGCCGAGGAGGTCGGCGACGGTGAGGGCCACGGAATCGGTGCGGACGTCGAGCGCGGCGAGGTGGGCGCGGTCCGCGACGATCCCGTACAGCTTGGCGTTGGGGCCGCGCCGCTCCGCGCCGGACTCCCCCACGACGCGGACGAGTCCGGAGCCCTGGAGCCGTTCGACGAGGTCGGCGACGGTGGGACGGGAGAGTCCCGTCAGCGTCTTCAGCTGAGTGGCCGTCAACGGCCCCTCGTCCTGGAGCAGTCGCAGGGCGAGCCGGTCGTTGATGGCCCGGGCGGTGCTCGGGGATGCGGGCATGCCGGGATCCTCTCAGACGCGTACCGACGGTTTCCGCCGCCCCACTATTTATCAGGCAGGGTCCCTGATAGTTTACTGCGCACCGACCGAGGGAGGGCACATGGCGGGCGAGACCGTCTTCAGTACCGAGCGACTGCGCCGGGCGCGCTTCGCCGTCGCCGCCGTCTTCTGCGTCCACGGCGCGGTCACCGGCAGCTTCGCCACGCGCATCCCCTGGATCCAGGACCACGCCGGCGTCAGCGCCGGGCAGCTCGGCCTCGCCCTCGCCTTCCCCGCGCTCGGCGCCTCGGTCGCGATGCCGCTGGCCGGCGCCATCAGCCACCGCCTCGGGGCCCGCACCGCGCTGCGCGGACTGCTCGCCCTGTGGACGCTGTCCCTGACCCTGCCCTCGCTCGCCCCGAACGTCTACGGGCTGTGCGCGGCGCTCTTCGTCTTCGGCGCCACGGCCGGCATGTCCGACGTGGCGATGAACGCGCTCGGTGTCGAGGTCGAGAACCGGCTCGGTAAGTCGATCATGTCCAGCCTGCACGGGATGTGGAGCGCGGGGGCGCTCATCGGCTCCGCCGCGGGCACCGTCGCGGCCCACCTCGGCGGGGACGCCCGGCTCCACCACCTGATCGCCGCCCTCGTCCTCACCGCGCTCGGCCTCGCCTTCTGCCAGGGCGTGCTCGATCTGCAGAGCGCCCCCGACGAGGAACCGCCGCCGCGCTTCTCGCTGCCGCCGAAGTCCGCCCTGATCATCGGCGCCATCGGATTCTGCGGCGTCTTCGCCGAGGGGGCGAGCCTGGACTGGTCGGCGGTCTACCTCCGCGACGAGCTCGGCTCGTCGGCCGGGGTCGCCGCGGCCTCCACCACCGCCTTCGCGCTGACCATGGCCGTCGCCCGGCTGATGGGCGACCGGGTCGTCGACCGGTTCGGGGCCGTACGGACGGTACGGGTCGGGGGCGTCGCCGCGACCCTCGGCGGGCTGCTCGTCGTCATGGCCCCGCACGCCGCCCTCGCGATGGCCGGTTTCGGGCTCATCGGCCTCGGTGTCGCCGTCGTCGTCCCGCTCGCCTTCGCCGCCGCGGGGCGCAGCGGCCCCAACCCGAGCCAGGCGATCGCGGGCGTCGCCACCATCACGTACACCTCCGGCCTCATCGCGCCCTCCGCGATCGGCGGGATCGCCGACGCAACCTCGCTGGTGTTCTCCTTCGGTCTGGTCACGCTGCTGGCCTTCGGCCTGGTGCTCGGCGCCGGGGTGCTCCGCCCCGGCCCGCGGGCGACGGCGAAGTCGGCGGGCGAGAGCCGTACGGCGGGTTCGGGCCGGGTCTCCTGAGAACCCCGGTGACCTGCGGCGGATTACCATGTGGCTGATCTTTCGCGGTCCGGACGCGGCCGTCGGAACCGGAGAACTGGAGCGACCCCATGAACCTCGGCGTGCGCTGGACCCTGCACGGCGACGGACGGACACCCGCTCCAGGAGCCGTCGTCCGGCCGGACGAGCGGCTCTCCTGGCCCCGTACGGCCGGCCTCGGCGCCCAGCACGTGGTGGCCATGTTCGGCGCCTCCTTCGTCGCCCCCGTGCTCATGGGCCTCGACCCGAACCTCGCGATCATGATGTCCGGTGTCGCGACGGTGATCTTCCTGCTCGCCACCCGGGGCACGGTCCCCAGCTATCTCGGCTGCTCGCTCTCCTTCGTCGGTGTCGCCGCGGCCATCCGTGCCTCCGGCGGCACCAGCGCGACCGTCACCGGCGCGGTGCTCGTCGTCGGCCTGGTGCTCTTCCTGGCGGGACTCGCGGTACGGAGGTTCGGCGCGCGGATCATCCACGCGGCGATGCCCCCGATCGTGACCGGCGCCGTCGTGATGCTGATCGGCTTCAACCTCGCCCCGGTCACCGCCGCCACCTACTGGCCGCAGGACCAGTGGACGGCCCTGCTGGTGATGCTGTTCACCGGCCTCGCCGTGGTCTGTCTGCGCGGCTTCTGGTCGCGCGTCGCGATCTTCCTCGGCCTGATCTTCGGGTACGCCGTCTCCTGGGTCTTCGACCTGGTCTTCGGGAAGATCCACTCGATGTCGCCGAGCGGCCAGGTCACCGACCACTGGCGCCTGGACCTGTCCGGCGTCGCCACCGCCGACTGGATCGGCCTGCCGTCGTTCCACGGCCCGAGCTTCGAGTGGTCCGCGATCCTGGTCGCCCTGCCGGTCGTGATCGCGCTGATCGCCGAGAACGCCGGGCACGTCAAGGCCGTCGGCGAGATGACCGGCGACCCGCTGGACGACAGGCTCGGCACCGCGATCGCCGCCGACGGCGCCGCCTCGATGCTCTCCACCGCCGTGGGCGGCCCGCCGAACACCACGTACTCCGAGAACATCGGCGTCATGGCCGCCACCCGGGTCTACTCCACCGCCGCCTACTGGGCCGCGGCGGGATTCGCGCTGCTCTTCGGCCTCTGCCCGAAGTTCGGCGCGGTCGTGGCCGCGATCCCCGGCGGCGTCCTCGGCGGCATCACCGTGATCCTGTACGGCATGATCGGCCTGCTCGGCGCGCAGATCTGGATCAACGCCAAGGTGGACCTGCGCAACCCGCTCAACCTGGTGCCGGCAGCGGCGGGCATCATCATCGGCGTCGGCGGGGTGAAGCTGACCTTCACCGACACCTTCGAGCTCGGCGGGATCGCGCTCGGCACCCTCGTCGTGATCACGGGATACCACGTGCTGCGGGCCTTCGCCCCCGCCCATCTGAAGGAACACGAGCCCCTGCTCGACTCCGGCACCAGCTCGTACGAGAGCGGCGCGGCCGGAAGCGGCGCGGACGAGGCGCCCGCCACCAAGCCGTAGACCTTTCGCCCGATATGAGGAAGCCGGGCCCGGAAGGTTCCCTCCCGGACCCCGCTGCTGCGACGCTGCCCCCATGGCGCAGACCCAGCAGATCGCGGCCCCGCAGGCCGCGGCCGAAGAGATCGGGCAGTTCACGGCGGTCGACCCGGTGGTGGAGCGGATGCGGACCATCCGCTCCGCCTGGCATCCGGCCGACGGGGTCGCCGTCTTCAACCGCGTCTATCTCACGGTGACGGAGGAGATCGGCCACGCCATCGAGGCGGGCACCTTCGCCGACCGCCGGGCCGCCACGACGCTCGACGTCCGCTTCGCCGAGCGCTATCTCTCGGTGGTCGACGCCGTCGCCACGGGCTCCCCCGCCCCGGCCTGCTGGCGGCCGCTCTTCACGTACCGGCGCCATCCCGGCGTACGACCGCTGCAGTTCGCGCTCGCCGGGATCAACGCGCACATCGGTCATGACCTGGCCCTCGCGGTGGTCGACAGCTGCCGCGCCCTCGAGTGCTCGCCCGCGGAGCTGGAGGACGAGTTCGACCGCGTCGGCGACATCCTCGTCCTGCTGGAGGAGCGCATCCGCGAGGAGCTGATGCCGGGCCCGGACCTGCTGGAGATCGCCGACCCGCTGACCCATCTGCTCGGCTGCTGGAGCCTGGAGCGGGCCCGCGACGGCGCCTGGCTCGCCGCCCGCTCGCTGTGGCAGCTGCGGGGGCTGCCCGACCTGGCCGAGGAGTTCTCCGAACGCCTCGACCGGTCGGTGGGTCTGGTGGGGCGGATGCTGCTGACGCCGCTCGCACCGTGCGGCTGACCGCTCTCGCGGCCGCTCGCGCACCGATGCTGTCCGCCCCACACCCCCAACGGGACCGGCCCCCGGGAAGTTCCACGGGGGCCGGTCTGTGTGCGCGCTACGGGGTCAGTCCTCCGGGAGCTCCACCGGGGCGATCTCGTCGTACACGTCACCCGGGCCGGGGTTGGTGGCGTCGGTCGCACCGCCGAAGTGGTGCATGACGCCCCACACCGCGTTCAGCGCCGTCTGCACGGCGCCCTCGGCCCAGCCGGCCGTCCAGGAGATGTCGTCGCCCGCGAGGAAGATGCCCCGCTTGTCCTCCGGCAGCCGGTCCTGCATGAAGTGGGTGAACAGACGCCGCTGGTAGCGGTAGTGGCCCGGCAGGTTCGCCTTGAAGGCGCCCATGAAGTACGGCTCGTTCTCCCACGACACGGTCACCGGGTTGCCGATGATGTGCTTGCGGATGTCGACCTTCGGGTAGATCTCGCCGAGCGACTTCAGCATGACCTCCATCCGCTCGTTCGCGGACAGCGGCAGCCACTTCAGGCTGTCGTCGCACCAGGTGTACGACAGGCAGATGACGGCCGGCTTGTCCGGGCCGTCGTCCAGGAGGTACGTGCCGCGGGTCATCCGGTCGGTCAGCGTCATCGACATGACGTCCCGGCCGGTCTCCTCGTCCTTGTCCAGCCAGAACGGCCGGTCGACCGGGACGAAGAGCTTGGAGCTCTCCATGTAGTGGGTGCGCTCGATCGCCGTCCAGTGGTCGATCGGGAAGAGCGAGTCGTCGCAGGCGATCTTGGAGAGCAGCATCCAGGACTGGGCGGTGAAGATCGCCGCCTGGTACGTACGGATGTCACCGGAGGCGTCCGTGACGGTGATCCGGTTGCCGGCGGTGCGGTTGAGCCGGGTCACGGCGGGCTTCGGCTCGCCCCCGTGGAGCGAGGACAGCGAGGTGCCCTGCGCCCAGTGCACGATCTTCTCCGGCTCGCGCTCCCACAGGCGCAGCGGCAGCTGCTGCGAGCCGCCCACGATGCCGCGGTGGTGGTCGTCGGCCTCGGTGTAGACGACGCGCAGGATCTCCAGGATGGAGTTGGGGAAGTCGGTGTCCCAGCCGCCGGTGCCGAAGCCGACCTGGCCGAAGATCTCGCGGTGCCGGAAGGACTTGAAGGCCTCCGACTCGCACAGGAAGCCGTAGAAGGTCTGGTTGTCGAGCTTCTCGACGAGCTTGGCCCAGATCTCGCGGATGCGCGGGACGTCGCGCTCGCGCATCGCCTGGTTCATGTCGGAGAAGTCGGCGCCCTCCTCCAGGCAGGCGTTCCACGCGTTCATCACGTCGCGGTAGACCTGCGGGAGGTCGTCGACGGTCGTGGCGTAGTGCGACTCGCCCTTGAGGTCGACGACGGTCGAGGGGGTCGACTCGGCGAGCGGGTTCGGGAAGGCCCGCGTCTCCAGGCCCACCAGGTCGATGTAGTGCTGGAAGGCCGTGGAGGAGGGCGGGAAGCGCATGGCGCCCATCTCGGCGGTCAGACCCTCGGTGCCGGTGCCCTCGAAGCCGACGGTGCGCAGCCGGCCGCCGATCTGGTCGGCCTCGTAGACGACGGGCTTGAGGCCCATCTTCATCAGCTCGTACGCGGCGATGATGCCGGAGAGACCGCCGCCGATGACGGCGACCTCGGTGCCGTGCTCGGTCGCGGGTATCTGGCCGAGCCCGGCCGGGTGGGCCAGGTAGTCGTCGTAGGCGTACGGGAAGTCCGGACCGAACATGGTGATCGGCGGCTGCGCGTCGGTGTGCTGGACGGCGGTGGGCACCGTGGACGTCATGGGGTACGGACTCCTTGCACGGAAAAGACTGGGGAGGGGGCAGGAAGGCGGGAGGGGCGGCTCTGGGGAGCCCGGCTCAGACGAGTGAGCCGTAGAGGCCGGGGCGGCGGTCTCGCAGGTAGGGGTTGTGCTCGCGGGAGGCCGCCAGGAAGGCGGGGTCGACCTCGCCGAAGACGAGGTCCTCGCCGCGGCCGGCGCGGGCGCGGGCGGTGCCGTCGGGGCCGGCGAGTGTGGAGAGCCCGACGAACTCGAAGTCGCCCTCGGGTCCGGTCCGGTTCACGTACGCCACGTACATCTGGTTCTCGAAGGCGCGGACCGGGATCAGCGACTCGGCGACGAACTGGAAGGGGTGCATCTGCGCGGTCGGCACCAGGAGGAGGTCGGTGCCGGCGAGCGCGTGCGAGCGGACGTTCTCCGGGAACTCCACGTCGTAGCAGATCATCATGCCGAGCCGGACCCCGTCGAGCTCCGCCTGGACGACGGACTGCTCGCCGGGGGTGAACCACTTCCGCTCGAAGGAGCCGAAGAGGTGGGTCTTGCGGTAGTTCGCCAGGCGGGCGCCGTCGGCGCCGATCAGCTGGGCGGAGTTGTAGACCACCCCGTGCCGCTCGGGGTCCCGCTCCGGGTAGCCGTAGCCGATCGCCAGGCCGTGGCGGGCGGCGAGGGTTGCGACCGCGTCGGCGGAGGGGCCGTCGGAGGGCTCGGCGAGACGGGGGACGTCGTCACCGATCGCGTAGCCGGTGAGGAAGAGCTCAGGGGCGACCAGCAGGCGGGCCCCGGTGGCCGCGGCCCGCTCGGCCGCGTCCGCGAGGACGGCGAGGTTGGCGGCCACGTCACCGGGCTGTCCGGAGCTCTGGAGCAGGGCGGTGCGCAGCGGCGGCATGGGCGGGACCTCGCGGGGGTGGAAAGGGGTGGAAGGAAGACGTCAAAACGGTACGGTTCCGTGCTCCACCGGGACAAGACTCGACCGTTGCGGACCGACCGTCGATGTGTTGCGCGCTTAGCCGGGCGGGCGGCGATTCGTTGCGCGCACCTCGTCCGACGGCGTGAAGAGGACCGTTCCGCGGGTGGGACGTGTCCCTCCGCCCCCCACGCGTGGGGCTAGGCGGGTGAGCCGGAGGAGAAGCGCCGCAGCAGCGGCGAGAGCACCAGGACGGACTTGGTGCGCTCCACGAACGGCTCACCCGCGATCCGCTCCAGGACGCGCTCGAAGTGGCGCATGTCCGAGGCGAAGACCTGGACGACGGCGTCCGCGTCGCCGGTGACGGTCGACGCGGACACCACCTCGGGGTAGCGCTCCAGGCCTCGCCGGATGTCGTCCGGCGAGGTGTTGTGGCGACAGTAGATCTCGACGAACCCCTCGGTCTCCCAGCCGAGCGCCGCCGGGTCCACCCGTACGGTGAAGCCGGTGATGGCGCCCTCGGCCCGGAGCCGGTCCACGCGCCGCTTCACGGCGGGCGCGGAGAGACCGACGAGCGAGCCGATGTCGGCGTACGAGCGGCGGGCGTCCTCCGCGAGGGCGTGGACGATGCGTTCGTCGAGGTCGTTGAGTCGCACTACGGGTGGATCACTTCTCTGCGGAGGCCAGACGGGAGCGGCGCATGCCGTACAGGAAGTAGAACACGAGGCCGACGGCCATCCACGCACCGAAGTACGCCCAGGTGATCAGGTCGAGGCTGTACATGCTGTATCCGCAGAAGAGGAATCCGAGCACGGGGAAGAGCGGCCCGAACGGCACCTTGAAGGAGCGGTCCATGTCGGGGCGGCGGTAGCGGAGCACCACGACCGCGATGTTGACCAGGGCGAAGGCGAAGAGCGTGCCGATGCTGGTCGCGTTCACCAGCTCGCCGAGCGGGACGGCCGCGGCGAGGATTCCGCAGAAGAGCGAGACGATCACGGTGTTGGCGCGGGGGGTTCCCGTCTTCGGGTTCACCTTGCCGAAGACCTTGGGCACCAGGCGGTCGCGGGACATCGCGAAGAGGATGCGGGTCTGGCCGTAGAGCACGGTGAGGACGACGCTGGCGATGGAGATCACCGCGCCGGCGGCGAGCAGGGTGCCCCAGAAGCTCTGTCCGGTGACGTCGTTCATGATCGCGGCGAGGGTGGCATCGGTGCCGGCGAACTTCTTCCAGTCCCAGGCGCCCACGGCGACCGCGGCGACGAGCACGTACAGCGCGGTGACGATGACCAGGGAGAGCATGATCGCCCGCGGCAGGTCACGCTTGGGGTTCTTGGCCTCTTCACCCGCGGTGGAGGCGGCGTCGAAGCCGATGTACGAGAAGAAGAGGATGGCGCCGGCGGCGCCGATGCTCCCCATGCCCAGCGGCATGAAGTCCGCGTAGTTGCCGGACTTGAAGCCGATGAAGCCGACGGCGCAGAAGAGCGCGAGCGAGGCGATCTTGACGAACACCATGATCGTGTTGGCGCGGGCGGACTCCTTGGCCCCACCGAGCAGGAACAGCATCGCCAGCATCACGACGATCAGTGCCGGCAGGTTGAATATGCCGCCGTCGCCGGGGGGCGCGGTGAGCACCGTCGGCAGGGTCACGCCGATGGTGCCGTCGAGGAGCTCGTTGAGGTAGTCGCCCCAGCCGACGGCCACGGCCGCGACGGAGACGCCGTACTCCAGGAGCAGACACCAGCCGCAGATCCAGGCGACGACTTCACCCATCGTTGCGTACGCATACGAGTAGGAGGAGCCCGCGACGGGGATCGTGCCGGCCAGTTCCGCGTACGAGAGGGCCGAGAAGAGCGCCGTGAGGCCGGCGAAGACGAAGGCGACGGTGACGGCCGGGCCCGCCAGCGGGACGGCCTCGCCGAGGACGACGAAGATGCCGGTGCCGAGGGTGGCACCGATGCTGATCATGGTCAGCTGCCACATCGAGAGCGTGCGGCGAAGACTGCCGCCCTCACCCTGTCCACCCTCCGCGACCAGCTGTTCTACCGGCTTGCGCCGGGTGAGGGCGGAGAGCACCGAGCTCTTGGGGACGGTCGGCTCGGTGGCCGGCGGGGCTGTGCCTTGATCCAGCACTGCGGGGCTCCTTGATCGCTGCCTGTCGGGACGCGACGACCGCGGCGGCACGCGAGCAGGGGGGAAAGGAACCCGCGAGGGATGGGGGACCGCCGAGCAGGCGGTCGCCGCCACTCCTGGTACGAGGCATGAGCCTAAGCCTTCACGGTTCGCGTCCGTAATGCAGAGTTGTTGCGCACCTGCGGATGATCATTGCGCACTTGCGGCACAGACGGGGAAACATTGCGCCTCGCTGCATGAATCGACACATCAAGGGTGCGAACGGGGTGTGAAGCGCCTCCGGCGTGGCATGGACTTCTCATGCCGGCCGACCCGCTCCGCGAGCCCTCCGCACCCCTTCGCCAGGAGGAGGTGGCGGCGGCTGACTGGCTCGGCCCGGGACCCTTCCTGCGCGGTACGGCGTGGCTCGACCGGGGCCGCGCGGTGCGGGCCGACCCCGCCGACCTCGCCCGGCTGCCCTGGGACACCGTGGAGCGGGCCGCCCTGCCCATCGGGGTACGGGTGGAGTTCACGGCCACGCCGGGCACCCGGTCCGTCGAGCTGCGCTACCGGGCGGCCTCGCCCGGCTCCCTGCCGCACTGCTTCGCGCTGTGGCGCGGGACGAGGTGCGTCGGCGAGGTCGTGACGGAGCCGGCCGAGGAGGCCACGGTCACGCTCGAACTCCCCGCGGGTGGTGGGGTGTTCAGCGTCCATCCGCCGGAGGACCGGGCGCCGGTGGTCCTCGGCCTGCGCGCGGTCGGCGGTGCGCTCTCGCCCGCCCCCGGCCGGCCGCGCTGGCTGGTGCACGGCGACTCGATCACCGAGGGCTGGTGGTCGACGAGGCCCGCCCACTCCTGGCCGGCGACGGCGGGGAGGACGCTCGGCCTGGACACGGTCAACCTCGGGTTCGCGGGCGGCGCGCGCGGTGAGCTGCCGCTCGCCGAGCAGCTCGCACGGCTCCCGGGCGAGCTCGTCACCCTGGCCTTCGGCACCAACTGCTGGTCCAGGGTCCCGTCTTCGGCCGGCTGGCTGTACGAGACGGTCCGCGCCTACGTCGGGCTCGTCCGCCGGGGCCACCCGGACGCCCCGCTGCTGATCCTCTCGCCCGTCCTGCGCCCGGAGGCCGAGACCACCCGCAACGCCCTGGGCGCCACCCTGGGCGACCTGCGCACGGCGATGGAGCACGCGGGGCGCGACCTGGCGTCGGAGGGCGACCAGCGGCTCCTGGTGCTCTCCGGCCGGGACCTGCTCGGCCCCGAGCACCTGGCGGACGGCCTGCACCCCGACGACGCGGGCCACGCGCTCATCGCGGCCGCGGTCGCCCGGGCGCTGCGCCCGCACGTACCGGCGTGAGCGCGTCGGATACGCCGAAGGGCCCCCGCGAGAGACTCGCGGGGGCCCTGGGCCGGAAAGCGACCGGCTGCTAGCTCCAGCTGGCGTGCAGCGGCTTGCCCTCGGCGTAACCGGCGGCGCTCTGGATGCCGACGACGGCCTTCTCCTCGAACTCGGCCAGCGAGCCCGCGCCCGCGTACGTGCAGGAGGAGCGGACGCCCGCGATGATCGAGTCGATCAGGTCCTCGACGCCCGGACGGGCCGGGTCGAGGAACATCCGGGAGGTCGAGATGCCCTCCTCGAAGAGGCCCTTGCGCGCGCGGTCGTAGGCCGACTCCTCGCTCGTACGGTTACGCACGGCGCGGGCCGAGGCCATGCCGAAGGACTCCTTGTAGAGGCGCCCGTTCGCGTCGGCGTGGAGGTCGCCCGGGGACTCGTACGTCCCGGCGAACCAGGAACCGATCATGACGTTGGACGCGCCGGCGGCGAGCGCCATGGCGACGTCGCGCGGGTGGCGGACACCGCCGTCGGCCCAGACGTGCTTGCCGTACTTCTTCGCCTCGGCGGCGCACTCCAGGACGGCGGAGAACTGCGGGCGGCCGACACCGGTCATCATGCGGGTGGTGCACATGGCGCCGGGGCCCACACCGACCTTGATGATGTCCGCGCCGGCCTCGATGAGGTCGCGCACACCCTCGGCGGCGACGATGTTGCCGGCGACGATCGGCACCTGCGGGTCGAGACCGCGGACGGCCTTGATCGCGGCGATCATCGACTCCTGGTGGCCGTGCGCGGTGTCGACGACGAGGGTGTCGACCCCCGCGTCGAGGAGCTGCTTGGCCTTGCCCGCCACGTCGCCGTTGATACCGACGGCGGCGGCGATGCGGAGCTTGCCGTGCTTGTCGGTGGCCGGGGTGTAGAGGGTCGCGCGCAGCGCGCCCTTGCGGGTCAGGATGCCGACCAGACGCCCGTCCTTGTCGACGGCCGGGGCGTACCGGCGGTTGGCGTGGTCCAGCGTGTTGAACGCCTCGCGGGGCTCGATGTCGGCGTCGAGGAGCAGCAGGTCCTTCGACATGACCTCGGACAGCTGGGTGAAGCGGTCGACCCCGGAGAGGTCGGCGTCGGTGACCACACCGATCGGACGGCGGTCCTCGTCGACGACGACACCGGCGTCGTGCGCCCGCTTGGGGAGCAGGGAGAGGGCGTCGGCGACGGTCTGGTGGGGGTCGAGGACGATCGGGGTGTCGAGGACGTGGTGGCGGCTCTTCACCCACGCGATGACGTCGGTGACGACCTCGATCGGGATGTCCTGCGGGATGACGACGATGCCGCCACGTCGGGCGACGGTCTCGGCCATGCGGCGGCCGGCGATCGCGGTCATGTTGGCGACGACCAGCGGGATCGTCGTACCGGAACCGTCCGGCGAGGTGAGGTCGACGGCCTGGCGGGAGCCCACGGCCGAACGGCTCGGCACCATGAACACATCGTCGTACGTCAGGTCGTACGGCGGCTTGACGTCATTGAGGAAACGCACGTGCTGAACATCCCAGTCGATCGGAGTGGCCCCTAGGCATTTCAGCCAGGGGAAAAAGCACGTAGTTCATTGTCCCACGACGACGCGCGAACCGGTCCCGGGCGATTCATCCGAGGCTTGCGGGAGCACCCCTGTAGGATCCTCCGAAAACTCCCTTGCCGTGCCCCTCAGACGTCGTCCGGGTCCGTGCGGTCGAGGGCCGGGCGGGGGCCGGGGGCCGACTCGGTGAGGAGGAAGTCCGCCGCCGCGCGGTCGGTCACGAGGCTGGTGACGAGACCCGACCGCAGGACCGCGCCGATCGCCGCCGCCTTGCGCTGACCGCCGGCGATGGCCACGACCTCGGGGATGCGGCGGAGCCGGTCGGCCTCGACGGTGATGCAGCGCTCACCCAGGTCGCGTCCCACCCGGCGCCCGTCGGCGTCGAAGAGGTGCGCGGACATCTCGGCGGCGACGCCGAGCGAGGCGTAGTGGGCGCGCTCCTCGTCCGTGAGCATGTCGTGCACGGTCGAGATGCCGGGCTCCCAGGAGCCGATCGACACACAGGCGACCGTGACCTTGTCGAAGTACTCGAAGGCCCGCGCGATACCGGTCTGGTTGCGCAGCGCGGCCGCGGTGGCCGGGTCGGGCAGCAGCATCGGCGCGTAGATGGGGTGCGCCTCGCCGCCGGAGACCTGCGCCGCCCGCCGTACCGCCTCGACCGAGCCGCGCTCGGCGGTGCCCGCGTCGTACACGCCCGTGAGCTGCACGACCGTGCACGGGGGCAGCCGGTCGAGGGCCGCGGCCATGTGGATGGTGGAACGGCCCCAGGCCAGGCCCAGGACGTCGCCCTCGGTGACCAGCTCGCCGAGCAGGTCGGCCGCGACCTCGCCGAGGTTCTCCGGGTCGGGCGACTCGTCCTCGCCCTCCGCCGGGGACTCGACGACGACGGCATGGCGGAGCCCGTAGCGGGCGCGGAGCGCGTCGGAGCGCTCGGCGTCCAGCTCTGCGGGTACGCGGATCTCGATGCGTACGAGGTCGCGTTCGAGCGCCGTCTCCAGGACCCGGGCCACCTTGAAGCGGCTCACGCCGAACTCCTCGGCGATCTGGATCTTGGACTTGCCCTCGAGGTAGAAGCGGCGGGCCATGGCCGCCGCCTGCACCAGCTCCGCGGGTCCCATCCGCAGGGCTGACCGTCCCGCTGAGATACCCGCCACCGCGATCTCCTCACTGCTCTTCACGTACCGCTGCTCACGAACTGCTCAGGCTCTGCTCTCGAACCGCTCGACCGCCGTTGGCCGAGTTACCGCTGTTCACACTCTCGACTCACCGTTCATCCTGTCAGATCCGGTGGCCCTTGATCAGTCCTGTCGACCCGCCGACGGACCGCGTTCATCTGGGTGAGGCTCAGTGGCCACACGCCCACGCCGCCGAGGCGGTCGCGGAGTCGGCCTTGGCGCGCAGCGAGCGGACGGCCTCGGCCGGGTCCGCCGCGCCGTAGACCGCCGATCCCGCGACGAAGACGTCGGCGCCGGCCTCGGCGCAGCGCTCGATGGTGGACTCCGCGACGCCGCCGTCGACCTGGAGCCACAGCTCCAGGCCGTGCTTGGAGATCAGCTCACGGGTCCGGCGGATCTTCGGCAGCATGATGTCGAGGAAGGCCTGACCGCCGAAGCCGGGCTCGACGGTCATGATCAGCAGCATGTCGAGCTCGGGAAGCAGGTCTTCGTACGGCTCGATCGGCGTCGCGGGCTTCAGCGCCATCGACGCCCGCGCGCCCTTGGCCCGGATCTCGCGGGCCAGCCGCACGGGCGCGGCGGCCGCCTCGACGTGGAAGGTGACGGACCCGGCGCCGGCCTCGACGTACTGGGGGGCCCAGCGGTCGGGGTCCTCGATCATGAGGTGGCAGTCCAGCGGGGTGTTCGTGGCACGGCTGAGCGACTCGACGATCGGCACGCCGAGCGTCAGGTTCGGCACGAAGTGGTTGTCCATCACGTCGACGTGCAGCCAGTCGGCACCCTCGACGGCCTTCGCCTCCTCGGCGAGGCGGGCGAAGTCTGCGGACAGGATGCTGGGATTGATCTGCGCCATGTGCCAAGCCTGCCATGTTCTTGGGCACTTCTTTGCCGCGGACCGGTTTCGGTTCACATCCGGTCCGACCGCGGGGCTCCGACGGGCGTCACAGCCCGGACATTCGGGCTTTTTCGCCGCCCGCCGGCAACTCGTGGGCGGCGGCGGGTGGCGTCAGGCCGTACGTCGGAGCAGGGCGAGGTACATCGCGTCGGTCCCGTGGAGATGCGGCCACAGCTGGACGTCCGGTCCGTCGCCGAGCCCGGGGACGCCCGCCATGAGCGGACGGACGTCGATCCACTCCGCCTCGACGGCGGGGCCGCCGCGGCCCTTCAGGACGTCCTCGACGACCACGCGGGTCTCGGCCAGGTGCGGCGAGCAGGTCGCGTAGCCGACGACACCGCCGACGCGCACGGCCCGCAGCGCCTCCCGCAGCAGGCCGCGCTGAAGCGGGGCGAACCCCTCCAGGTCCTCCGGGCGGCGACGCCAGCGGGCCTCGGGCCGGCGGCGCAGTGCGCCGAGCCCCGAACACGGCACGTCCATGAGCACGCGGTCGAAGGAGCCGGGCCGCCACGGCGGGCGGGTGCCGTCGGCGGCGATGACCTGGTACGGGCCGGGGTTGCCGGCCAGCGCGCGTTCGACGAGCCGGGCGCGGTGCGGCTGCTTCTCCGAGGCGAGCAGGGTCGCCCCGCGCTCCGCGGCGAGGGCGCCGAGCAGCGCGGCCTTGCCGCCGGGCCCGGCGCATCCGTCGAGCCAGCGCTCGTCACGGCCTTCGAGGGGCGCGGCGGCCAGCGCGATGGCGACCAGCTGGCTGCCCTCGTCCTGGACGCCCGCCCGTCCCTCGCGGACCGCCTCGATGGCTCCGGGTTCGCCGCCCTCGGCCAGCCGTACCGCGTACGGCGACCAGCGTCCGGGCAGCACCGTGTCCTCGCCGAGCACCTCGGTCAGCTCCTGGGGCGTGGACCGACCGGGGCGGGCCACCAGCGTGACCTCGGGCCGTTCGTTGTCGGCCTCCAGCAGGTCCTCGATGCCGGCCCGTCCGCCGCCGAGGGCGTCCCACAGCGCGGTGACCACCCAGCGGGGGTGGGAGTGGACGATCGCGAGGTGATCCTCGGCGTCGTCCTCGTAGGGCGGCGCGACCCGCTCGACCCAGGTGTCGAAGTCGTCCCGCGAGATCTTCCGCAGTACGGCGTTCACGAACTTGGCCCGCCCGTCCCCGAGGACGACCCGCGCCAGCTCCACGCTCGCGGAGACGGCCGCGTGGGTGGGAATGCGCGTACCGAGCAGCTGGTGCGCCCCGAGGTTCAGCACGTCGAGCACCGGGGGGTCGACCTCGCGCAGCGGCCGGTCGATGCAGGCCGCGACGATCGCGTCGTACGTCCCCTGCCGCCGCAGCGTCCCGTAGACCAGCTCGGTCGCGAGCGCCGCGTCGCGGGTGTCGAAGTCGCCGCCCTCCCGCGCCTTCTTCAGCAGCGGCGGCAGCACGAGGTTCGCGTACGCGTCCCGCTCGTCGACGGCCCTGAGCACCTCGAAGGCGAGCATCCGGACGGGGTCCTTCTTGGGACGCCGGTACGGCTTGGGGGGACGGCGACGTGCCTGCTCGCTCAAAAGGTGCTCCGCTGACGAAGTGAGACGGTCGAACCCTCCCAGCCTAAGCCCTCCCCCGGACCGGCCCCCCGACCGCCCGCACCCCTCCCGACCTGCTCGGAGCCCGGTTGACTCGTCTTGCCCGGGGTGCCGGAGACCCGCGATCATCCGGTCATGAGACCTGAAGTGCGGGCGTTCGTCGCCGACGGCCCCCTCCCCGACTGGGACGCGAGCGAGGAGGAGATCGACAGGCGCGTCAAGCAGCTG
The DNA here is from genome assembly GCF_043078785.1 of Streptomyces sp. NPDC015346. Lineage (NCBI taxonomy): Bacteria > Bacillati > Actinomycetota > Actinomycetes > Kitasatosporales > Streptomycetaceae > Streptomyces > Streptomyces sp. NPDC015346. The sequence goes on from NZ_JBIBTW010000007.1 coordinate 95,522, forward strand.
GAGAGGATCTCCCGACCGGTGACGGCGGAGGAGGCAGCGGCGCTGGCCACCTGCTTCGGACCCGACGACTGCTACGGCGTCGCCTGGTCGCTGCTCCACCTCATCGAGAGCGGACCGAACCCGGTCCTGACCACCCGGCCCGCTCCCGACGCCAACGAGTGGCACGACAGGCTCTGGAGGCGGGCCGTGAACGCGGGGCTCGTCGACGAGGCCTGACGGCCCCGGGGCGCCGGCGCGGACCGAGGGCCGTCCGGCGGACTCGGCCGGGGCCGCGCCCGAGCCGCCGGACACGGCCTAGGACCGTGGGGCGCCCAGGTCCGTGCCGCCCACGCGCTCGCCCGGGGCGATCCGTACGCCCCGGGCCCAGTCCGCCGCCTTCATCGGCTTCTTGCCCTGCGGCTGGACCCAGAGCAGCTCCACCGCGTACGAGCCGGTGCCGACGAACACGTTGTTCTTGCCGGCCGCGAGCTCGCCGGGCGCCAGGTCGGTGCGGTCGGGCACCGGCACGGCCTGGATCAGCTTGAGGCGCTCGCCGCGGAAGACGGTCCAGGCGCCGGGGGCCGGGGTGCAGCCGCGCACCACGCGGTCCACGCGCAGGGCCGGGGCCTTCCAGTCCACGTGCGCGTCCTCGACCTGGATCTTGGGGGCCAGCGTGATGCCATCGGCGGGCTGCGGGACCGGTTTCAGGGTGCCGTCCTCGATGCCGTCCATCGTCGCGGCGAGCAGGCCGGCGCCGGCGAAGGCGAGCCGGGTCAGCAGGTCGCCACTGGTGTCGGTGGGGCGGACCTCCTCGGTGATCACGCCGTAGACCGGACCGGAGTCGAGACCCTCCTCGATCTGGAACGTCGTCGCGCCCGTCACCTCGTCGCCCGCCATCACGGCGTGCTGCACGGGCGCCGCGCCGCGCCAGGCCGGCAGCAGGGAGAAGTGCAGGTTGACCCAGCCATGGGTGGGGATGTCGAGGGCGGCCTTCGGCAGCAGCGCCCCGTAGGCGACGACCGGGCAGCAGTCCGGGGCGATCTCGCGCAGCCGCGCGAGGAACTCCTCGTCGCGTGGCCTCGACGGCTTGAGCACCTCGATCCCCGCCTCCTCCGCCCGCTCGGCGACCGGGCTCGCGACCAGCCGCCGGCCACGGCCCGCGGGGGCGTCCGGGCGGGTGACGACGGCCGCCACCTCGTGCCGGCCGGAGGCGAGCAGGGCGTCAAGAGCGGGTACGGCGACCTCGGGGGTGCCTGCGAAGACGAGCTTCATCGGTGGCTGACTGCCTGTCTGTCGGGGCGGATCACGGGCAACGCACCAGTCTAGGTGCCGATGTGCGAGGGGGCGTACGTCGGCATGAGCGCCCCACGCATATGCGTGTACGCCCCCGCAGCGTGACCTGACCACGGGTAGCGCGTTGGTCAAGAGAGATTGACCGAAGCGGGCCGCCCCTCGTTGTGGCCCGACCCTTATTCCACGCCGGTTCGAGAGGCTTTCACATGGCCGACCACGCAACCCACGACGCCCAAGCCCGGGCAAGTCTGCATCTGTTGGTGCGGGACATCGAGCGGGTCCGGCGGCAGGTGGACGCACTGCGCACGCTCACGGCCCAGTTGGGCAATGTCTACCGCCCGCGCCGCTCCGGCCCGTCGACGGGCTTCGTCGTCTACGGACGAGCGCCCGCGCCGACGGTCCGGCTCGCCCAGGAGCTGCGGGACAGCGTCGAGACCCTGGTGACGGCGGCGGTCGACTTCGACCGCTCCCTCGGGTTCTCGTGGGACGCGGTGGGCTCCGCGCTCGGGGTCACGAAGCAGGCCGTCCACCGTCGGTACGGTGCCCGGCGCGCGCCCCAGCCGGGCGGCGTCGTGGAGCAGGACCGCGCGCCGGAGCCGGCCGCGACCCGCACGCTGCCGGTGGTCCCGCCCGCCCGCGCGATGCCTCCGCAGCCCGCCCCCGCCCCCGCCGCCCAGTCCCTCCGCGAGGACCCCCGCCCGCCGGCCTTCCCCGGCCCCCGCAACGGCTGACGCGCCCCCTCCGGCCGCCCACCCCTCGCAGGGGCCGGGCGGCCGAGCCATGCGGGGCCCGGGGAGCGTCCGGAAGGTCCCCCGGTGCGCGACTCCCCCGCCCGCTCCCCAGAGCTTCGCCCGGGGGCTCACCCGCCCCCTTGGCCCTTCGGGCACGGGAGGTTCCCCCACCCCCGCACCGGGCGCCGTTCACCCCGCCCCGCGGGCGGGCCGCGATAATCTTCCGGACCCTCCTAACCGATGTCCGGTGGGTCCACCCGGACCCGGACCGGGTCACCGCCGCCCCGGGCCAAGCGGCCCGCCCGCGCCTGCTTCAGCGCGGCCGCCAGCGCGGCCCCGTTGCCCGGCGGGACCCGGATCAGTGCCCGCTCCCACCGCTCCCCCGGCGGAGGGTCGCCCGGCCGGAAGGGGCCCCCGGGCCGGACGACCGGCAGCGGCACCGGGCCCAACACCTCGGCGTCGCCGGGAAGTTCGGCCGCCGCGAGGAAGGCCTCCACCGCCTCCGGCGGGCCGGAGACGGCCGCCATCCGCGACACCGGCGGGAAACCCAGCTCCGCCCGCTCGGCGAGTTCCCGCTGGGCGTGGCCGACCGGGTCCCACCGCACCAGGGCCTGGACCGGCCGCAGCGTGGGCTCGGCCACCACGACGACGACGCCGCCCGGGCCGCCCTCGCCCTGGCCCCGTACCAGCGAGGCCGCGTCGATCCAGCGCCGCAGCGCCTCCTCGCCCGCGCGCAGATCGGGGCGCGAGAGCATCGTCCAGCCGTCGAGGAGGAGCGCCGCGGCGTAGCCCCCCTCGGCGACGGGCTCGGCGCCCGGTGTGGACACGACCAGGGCGGGCCGCCCGGGCACGGTGTCCAGGACGTGGTCCCGGCCCGATGTCCGTACCGGCACAGCGGGGAATGCCCGGCCCAGCTCCTCCGCCGTCCGGCGGGCGCCGACGACCTGGGCCCGCAGCCGGGTGGCGCCGCACTCCACGCAGGTCCAGTCGGCCGCGCCCCGCCCGCACCACCCGCACCGCAGCTCCTGCTGCTCCGGTGCCTCCAGCGGCCCCGCGCAGTGCCGGCACCGCGCGGGCGTCCGGCACCGCTGGCACGCGAGCCTCGGTACGTACCCCCGCCGCGGCACCTGGACGAGCACGGGGCCGGTCTTGAGGCCTTCCCGTACCGCCTGCCAGGCCAGGGAGGGCAGCCGGGCGGCCCGCGCGGCCTCGTCGCGGGCGAGGTCGGTGTCGCCGACGGTCCGCACCAGCGGGGCGGCGGCCCGCACCTGGTCACGGCCGGCGACGAGCGGCTTGGCCCAGCCGGACTCCACGAGCTGCGCGGCCTCGACGGTGCAGCTCGTCGATCCGAGCAGGAAGGCGCACTTGTCGTGGGCCGCGCGCAGCAGCAGGACGTCGCGCGCGTGGGGCTGCGGTGCGTGCGGTTCGCTGTGGCTGCCGTCCCCGTCGTCCCAGATGGTGACGAGCCCCAGGTCCCGCACCGGCGCGAACATCGCGGCCCGCGTCCCGACGACCGCCCGCACGGCGCCTCGCCGCACCGCGAGCCACTGGGCGTAGCGCTTCTCCGGTCCGGTCTCGGCGGTGAGCAGGGCGTGCCGTCCCTCGCCCAGGACGGCCTTCAGGGCGCCGTCCACGCGCGCCGCGGCCCGCCCGTCGGGCACCACGACCAGCGCCCCCCGTCCGGAGGCGAGCGTGGCGCCCACGGCCCGGGCCAGCTCCTCGGCCCAGTGCGGTCCGGGCAGCGCGTTCCAGACCGCGCGCGGCGCCCCGCCCGCGGCGAGGGAGTCCAGGAACGCCGGACCCCGTTCGTACCGCGTCCAGGTGCCCGGCTCGGGAGGGGCGGGCGGTGGCAGCGGCTCGGGGGACGGCTTCGCCTCGGCGCGGGCGCTGCGCGGTGGGATCGCCAGCTGGAGCACGTCGGCGAGGCTTCCCGCGTAGCGGTCGGCGACCGCCCGGGCGAGGGCGAGCAGCTCGGGGCTGAGGACCGGTTCGGGAGAGACGACGTCGGCCAGTGCGGCCAGCGCCCCCGGATAGTCCGACTCGGCCCGCCGCTCGACGAGGAAGCCGTCGATCAGCCGGCCGCCCTCACGCCGCCCGTCCCTGACCTGGTGGGCGCCGGCGCCGAAGCGCACGCGCACCCGGACCCCCGGCCGCGCGACGGCGTCCAGCTCCTCGGGCACGGCGTAGTCGAAGAACTGGTCGAGGTGGAGCACGCCCTTGTTGACCACCACGCGGGCCACGGGCAGCTCCTTGGCCAGCGCGGCCCCCCGCCACGTCCGGGGCTTGGCCCGCGGCGCCTTCGCCTTGCGGACGGTCTCCCGGATGAGCGCGAGCTGCTCGGGCGGCTCGGCGGCCGCCCCCTGCGTCTTCCCGTTCTCGCTGCTCACAGCCTCATACCTACCAGACGCCACCGACAGCCCGACAAGCGCGGGATTCGCCCCGGACACGCGAAGGCCCGGCACCCCCAGGTGCCGGGCCTTCGCGTGAAAACCGTGCCGTGCGGAAAACCGTGCCTTACAGACCCGCGGCCTTGCGCAGGGTGTCGACGCGGTCGGTGCGCTCCCAGGTGAAGTCGGGGAGTTCGCGGCCGAAGTGGCCGTAGGCGGCCGTCTGGGAGTAGATCGGGCGCAGCAGGTCGAGGTCGCGGATGATCGCGGCCGGGCGGAGGTCGAAGACCTCGCCGATGGCGTGCTCGATCTTCTCGGGCTCGATCGTGTGGGTGCCGAAGGTCTCGACGAAGAGGCCGACGGGCTCCGCCTTGCCGATCGCGTACGCGACCTGGACCTCGCAGCGCGAGGCGAGCCCGGCCGCGACGACGTTCTTGGCGACCCAGCGCATGGCGTAGGCGGCCGAGCGGTCCACCTTCGACGGGTCCTTGCCGGAGAACGCGCCGCCACCGTGACGGGCCATGCCGCCGTACGTATCGATGATGATCTTCCGGCCGGTCAGGCCGGCGTCACCCATCGGACCGCCGATCTCGAAACGCCCGGTCGGGTTGACCAACAGGCGGTACCCCTCGGTGTCCAGCTTGATGCCGTCCTCGACGAGCTGCTGCAGCACGTGCTCGACGACGAACTCGCGGATGTCGGGCGCGAGCAGCGACTCCAGGTCGATGTCGGAGGCGTGCTGCGAGGAGACGACGACCGTGTCGAGGCGGACGGCCTTGTCGCCGTCGTACTCGATGGTGACCTGGGTCTTGCCGTCGGGGCGCAGGTACGGGATGGTCCCGTTCTTGCGGACCTCGGTGAGGCGGCGGGAGAGCCGGTGGGCGATGTGGATCGGGAGCGGCATCAGCTCCGGGGTCTCGTCCGACGCGTAGCCGAACATCAGACCCTGGTCGCCGGCGCCCTGCTTGTCCAGCTCGTCCTCATCGCCCTCGACACGCTTCTCGTACGCCGTGTCGACACCCTGCGCGATGTCCGGGGACTGCGACCCGATGGAGACCGAGACGCCGCAGGAGGCGCCGTCGAAGCCCTTCTTCGAGGAGTCGTACCCGATCTCGAGGATCTTGTTCCGTACCAGGGTGGGGATGTCGGCCCATGCCTTGGTGGTGACCTCACCGGCGACGTGCACGAGGCCGGTCGTGATCAGCGTCTCGACGGCGACGCGGGAGGTGGGGTCCTCGCGCAGGAGCGCGTCGAGAATGGTGTCGCTGATCTGGTCAGCGATCTTGTCGGGGTGACCTTCGGTCACGGACTCCGAAGTGAACAGGCGACGGGACACAACGCTCCCTGTGGTTGCAGCGGCTGCTGGCTCAACAATTGTCGGACGGCAGGGGGCTGCGCCCCGCGTCGTACCGCGACCAGTCTATCCGGCGTGCTCGGACATTGGGCCAGGTGTCTCGCAAGCTGGGAGCCGGGGTGTCACCGAATCCGGCCGCCCGCCTGTCACGAACACCTGTTCCGATCGCCCCAAGGGACCGGATTCATGGGATTTCACTCGGCCAGGGCGGTGAAATCCGGACGCGTGGGAGATTTCACGGAATCGTTCGCGGGCACGGTCCGCAGGCGGGGTGCGACCAGATCCCAGACGATCTCCGCCAGGGCTTCCTTCGGTCCGTACGGTACGGGCGTGTCCGTGCCGTCGGCCGCGAGCACCACGGCCTCGTTCTCCTCGGAGCCGAAGGTCTTGCGCTCCCCCACCTCGTTGACCACGAGCAGGTCGCAGCCCTTGCGGCGCAGCTTCGCCCGGCCGTTGGCGAGGACATCGTCGGTCTCGGCGGCGAAGCCGACGACCACCTGGCCGGGCACGGCGCGGTCGGCGGAGATCTCGGCGAGGATGTCGGGGTTCCGGACCAGCTCGATGGTCGGCGCTCCCCCGTCGTCCGTCTTCTTGATCTTGCCCGGGGCGTAGACGGCCGGGCGGAAGTCGGCGACGGCGGCGGCCATCACCACGGCGTCGGCGTCGGCCGCGGCCTTCAGGACGGCCTCGCGGAGCTGGACGGCGGTGCCGACGTGGACGACGTCGACGCCGGCCGGGTCGGGGATGCCGGTGTTGGCCTCGACGAGGGTGACCCGGGCGCCGCGGGCGGCGGCGGCCTTGGCCAGCGCGTACCCCTGCTTGCCGGAGGAGCGGTTGCCCAGGTAGCGGACGGGGTCGAGGGGCTCGCGGGTGCCTCCGGCGCTGACCACGACATGGCGGCCGGCGAGGTCGGGGACGGCGGCGCGGCCGGAGCCGTGCCGGTGCAGGACCCGGCGACAGACCTCGAAGATCTCGGCGGCCTCCGGCAGCCGTCCCTTGCCGGTGTCGACGCCGGTCAGCCGGCCGACGGCGGGCTCGATGACGACGGCTCCGCGGCGGCGGAGCGTGGCGACGTTCTCCTGCGTGGCGGGGTGCTCCCACATCTCGGTGTGCATCGCCGGGGCGAAGACGACCGGGCAGCGGGCGGTGAGCAGGGTGTTGGTCAGCAGGTCGTCGGCGAGGCCGTGGGCGGCCTTGGCGAGCAGGTCGGCGGTGGCCGGGGCCACCACCACCAGGTCGGCGGCCTGGCCGATCCGTACGTGCGGGACCTCGTGGACGGTCTCCCACACCTCGGTGGAGACGGGGTGGCCGGAGAGCGCGGACCAGGTCGCGGCGCCGACGAAGTGCAGCGCGGAGTCGGTCGGGACGACCCGTACGTCGTGGCCGGACTCGGTGAGCCGCCGCAGCAGCTCGCACGCCTTGTACGCGGCGATGCCGCCGCTGACTCCCAGGACGACCTTCGGCTGTGCCACGGCGCTCAACTTCACTCCCCGCGCTCGGATGCGTACGACTCCATGAGACACCACAGGCCCGGCGGATGGTCCGCCGGGCCTGGAGTGACAAACGTGACAGTGCCCGCCTACTGGGCCGGGCCCTCGATGGCCTCGGAGGTCAGCAGACCCGCGTTGATCTCACGCAGGGCGATCGAGAGCGGCTTCTCGTGGACGTGGGTGTCGACGAGCGGACCGACGTACTCGAGCAGGCCCTCGCCGAGCTGCGAGTAGTACGCGTTGATCTGGCGCGCGCGCTTGGCCGCGTAGATCACGAGGCTGTACTTCGAGTCGGTGGCCTCGAGCAGCTCGTCGATCGGCGGGTTGATGATGCCCTCGGGCGCGGTGATGGAAGAGGACACGCTCTAGCCTTCCGAAGAAACTTCTGTGAGCTGATCGGGATGATCAGATCCAGGTGATCAGAATTCGATCAAACAACGTTCATCAAGGCTAGCAGCTCACGCGCCACGTCCTCGACGGAGGTGTTGACCAGGGTGGTGTCGAACTCCGGCTCGGCGGCCAGTTCGATCTTGGCGGCCTCGAGGCGGCGCTCGATGACCTCGGGCGACTCGGTGCCGCGGCCGGTGAGCCGGCGGACCAGCTCCTCCCAGCTCGGCGGGGCCAGGAAGACCAGCTGGGAGTCGGGCATCGAGTCCTTGACCTGCCGGGCGCCCTGGAGGTCGATCTCCAGCAGCACGGGCTCGCCCGCCTCCAGGCGGTCCAGGACCGCGCGGCGCGGCGTGCCGTAGCGGTTGCCCGCGAACTCGGCCCACTCCAGGAGTTCCCCGTTGGCGACCAGCTTGTCGAACTCGTCGTCCGCCACGAAGAAGTAGTGGACGCCGTGCTGCTCGCCGGGACGCGGCTTCCGTGTCGTGGCCGACACCGAGAGCCAGACCTCGGGGTGGACCTTGCGCATATGAGCGACGACCGTGCTCTTGCCGACCCCGGAGGGGCCGGAGAGCACGGTCAGCCGCGGACGTACCTCTGCTGCCATGCAGCGATTATTCCAGTTGTACGGGTGTGCCTGGGACGGCAGTCCCGGCTCAGGCGCCGGTGCTGCCGAACTCGCGCTCCAGGGAGGCGATCTGGTTGGAGCCGAGACCGCGCACACGACGGCTTTCGGAGATGCCGAGCCGCTCCATGATCTGCTTGGCGCGGACCTTGCCCACGCCCGGCAGGGACTCGAGCAGCGCGGAGACCTTCATCTTGCCGATGACGTCGTTCTCCTGGCCCGTCTTGATGACCTCGTGGAGGGAGGCGCCGGAGTGCTTGAGTCGATTCTTGACCTCGGCCCGCTCCCGGCGAGCCGCGGCGGCCTTTTCGAGCGCGGCTGCGCGCTGTTCAGGGGTAAGGGGCGGAAGAGCCACGCCTACGTCACCTCGGATGTCGAACTGTCGGATACGGACCGGTGAGGAACCTAGTCGCCCCACACCAGTGGAGCAACGATCAACGCAGTGACCGTTGAACGCTGACTCTGCCCCGGAGACTAGCGGCCAATGCGTCTCCAGTCAGCGAGAACGAAGGAAAAGTCCTGGTCAGCATCGACCGACCAGGACATTTCCGGCATAACGACCGGCATTTCGGCCAAGATCTCGCCACGGAGTGAGACGGCCCCGACCTGCGCATTGGCCCCGCGGGCGGTTTACGCGCCGACGGCCTCGCGAATCTCGTCGGCGTACCGCTCCGCGGAGCCGCGCAGCGCGGAGGCGTCCGGGCCGTGCTTCAGGACACCCCGGCTGACGTTCGGGACCACGTTGCGGACGGCCGCTCCGAAGACCGCCGGGAGATCGGCGGGCGTCGCGCCCTGAGCGCCGATGCCCGGGGCGAGGAGAGGGCCGTTGATGTCGAGGTCGAAGGAGGAGAGATCGCCGAGGGTGGCGCCGACGACCGCGCCGAAGGAGCCCATCGGGGCCTCCCCCGCGTTCTCCTCGGCGAGGTGGGCCAGCATGATCGCGGCGACGCTCCGGCCGGCGGGGTCGTCGGTGCGCACCGCGCGCTGGACCTCCGCGCCCTCCGGGTTGGAGGTGAGGGCCAGCACGAACAGGCCCGCCCCGGACTCCTTCGCCAGGTCGACGGCCGGCTTCAGGGAGCCGTAGCCGAGGTACGGGGAGACCGTGAGGGCGTCCGAGAAGAGCGGCGCGTCCTCGCGGAGGTAGGTCTCGGCGTAGGCGGCCATCGTGGAGCCGATGTCGCCGCGCTTGGCGTCCATGACGACCAGGCCGCCCGCCTCGCGCAGGTCGGCGACGGCGCGCTCCAGGACGGCGACGCCCCGGGAGCCGAACCGCTCGAAGAACGCCGACTGCGGCTTGAAGACGGCGACGGTGCCGGCGAGCGCCTCGACGACCGTGAACGTGAAGCGCTCCAGGCCCGCGATGTCGTCGGTCAGGCCCCAGGACTCCAGCAGGGCGGCGTGCGGGTCGATGCCGACACACAGCGGGCCGCGCTCGTCCATGGCGGAGCGCAGGCGTGCGCCGAAGGGGGCAAGGGTCACGAGGTGGCCTTTCGGGTGTCGGCGCCGACGGCCTCGGCGAGCGTGGCGTACGGGGAGGCCGCGAGGCGGGCGGCGAGGCCCTTGTGGATCGCGCGGGCGTAGAAGGGTCCTTCGTAGATGAAGGCGCTGTAGCCCTGGATCAGCGTGGCACCGGCCAGGATGCGCTGCCAGGCGTCCTCGGCGTTCTCGATGCCGCCGACGCCCACGAGGACCAGGCGGTCGCCCACGCGGGCGTACAGGCGGCGCAGGACGGCCAGGGAGCGTTCCTTGACGGGCGCGCCGGAGAGCCCGCCGGTCTCCTTGACGAGAGCGGGGTCGGACTTCAGGCCGAGACCCTCACGGGCGATGGTGGTGTTGGTGGCGATGATGCCGTCCAGGCCCAGCTCGAGGGCGAGGTCGGCGACCGCGTCGACATCCTCGTCGGCCAGGTCGGGGGCGATCTTGACGAGGAGGGGGACCCGGCGGTCGGTGACCGTGCGGTCCGCCGCCTCCCGTACCGCCGTGAGGAGCGGGCGCAGGGACTCGGTGGCCTGGAGATTGCGCAGCCCGGGGGTGTTCGGGGAGGAGACGTTCACCACGAGGTAGTCGGCGTGCGCGGCGAGGCGCTCGGTGGACGTGACGTAGTCGGCGGCGGCCTCGGCCTCCGGGACGACCTTGGTCTTGCCGATGTTGACGCCGACGACGGTCCTGAAGACCGGCACGCGCGCGTGGAGGCGGGCGGCGACGGCCGCCGAGCCCTCGTTGTTGAAGCCCATGCGGTTGATCAGCGCGCGATCCGGGATCAGCCGGAAGAGCCGCTTCTTGGGGTTGCCGGGCTGGGCCTCGCCGGTGACGGTGCCGATCTCGACGTGGTCGAAGCCCAGCATCGACATGCCGTCGATCGCGACGGCGTTCTTGTCGAAGCCGGCGGCGAGGCCGAACGGGCCGTGCATGCGAAGTCCCAGCGCCTCGGTGCGCAGCTCCGCGTACCGGGGTGCGAGGACGGCGGCGACGAAGGTGCGCAGGACCGGCGTGCGGGCGGCCAGGCGGATCCAGCGGAAGGCCAGGTAGTGGGCCTCCTCCGGGTCCATCCGCTTGAAGACCAGGTGGAAGAAGAACTTGTACATGGAGGTGTCCTCACCAAGAGGGGGACACCGTTTCCGGTGTCCCCCTCGTGGGCTGCTAGTCGCGGGCCGCGGTCAGCTGCGCCGCGTGTTCCTGGAGCGAGCGGACGCCCACACCGCCGTGGTTGAGCGCGTCGATGCCCTGGACGGCCGCGGCGAGCGCCTGGACCGTGGTGAGGCACGGGACGCCGCGCGAGACCGCCGCCGTACGGATCTCGTAGCCGTCGAGGCGGCCACCGGTGCCGTACGGGGTGTTGACGATGAGGTCGACCTGACCGTCGTGGATCAGCTGGACGATCGTCTTCTCACCGCCGGGGCCCTCGCCCTCGCTGAGCTTGCGCACCACGGTGGCGTGGATGCCGTTGCGCCTGAGGACCTCGGCGGTGCCGGAGGTGGCGAGCAGCTCGAAGCCGTGGGCGACCAGCTCGCGCGCCGGGAAGATCATCGAGCGCTTGTCGCGGTTGGCGACGGAGACGAACGCGCGGCCCTTGGTGGGCAGCGGGCCGTAGGCGCCGGCCTGGGATTTGGCGTACGCCGTGCCGAAGACCGAGTCGATGCCCATGACCTCGCCGGTGGAGCGCATCTCCGGGCCGAGGACGGTGTCGACGCCGCGGCCGTGCACGTCGCGGAAGCGGCTCCACGGCATCACGGCCTCCTTGACGGAGATCGGCGCGTCGAGCGGCAGGGTGCCGCCGTCGCCGGTCTTCGGGAGCAGGCCCTCCTCGCGCAGCTCGGCGATGGTGGCGCCGAGCGAGATGCGGGCGGCGGCCTTCGCGAGCGGTACGGCGGTCGCCTTCGAGGTGAAGGGGACCGTCCGGGAGGCGCGCGGGTTGGCCTCGAGGACGTACAGGATGTCGCCGGCCATGGCGAACTGGATGTTGATCAGTCCGCGCACGCCGACGCCCTTGGCGATCGCCTCGGTGGAGACGCGCAGGCGCTTGATGTCGAAGCCGCCGAGGGTGATCGGGGGCAGGGCGCAGGCCGAGTCGCCGGAGTGGATGCCGGCCTCCTCGATGTGCTCCATGACGCCGCCGAGGTAGAGCTCGTGGCCGTCGTAGAGCGCGTCGACGTCGATCTCGATGGCGTCGTCGAGGAAGCGGTCGACCAGGACCGGCCGGGTGGGGCTGATCTCGGTGGACTCGGCGATGTACTTCTCCAGGCGCGCCTCGTCGTAGACGATCTCCATGCCGCGGCCGCCGAGCACGTACGAGGGGCGTACGAGGACGGGGTAGCCGATCTCGTCGGCGATGGCCTTGGCGCCGGCGAAGGTGGTCGCGGTGCCGTGCTTGGGGGCGGGCAGACCGGCCTCGGCGAGGACCTGGCCGAAGGCGCCGCGGTCCTCGGCGGCGTGGATGGCCTCCGGGGAGGTGCCGACGACCGGCACGCCGTTGTCCTTGAGCGCCTGGGCGAGACCCAGCGGGGTCTGGCCGCCGAGCTGGACGACGACACCGGCGACGGGTCCCGCCAGCGTCTCGGCGTGGACGATCTCCAGCACGTCCTCGAGCGTGAGCGGCTCGAAGTACAGGCGGTCGGAGGTGTCGTAGTCGGTGGAGACGGTCTCCGGGTTGCAGTTGACCATCACGGTCTCGTAGCCGGCGTCGCTGAGGGCGAAGGAGGCGTGGACGCAGGAGTAGTCGAACTCGATGCCCTGGCCGATGCGGTTCGGGCCGGAGCCCAGGATGATCACGGCGGGCTTCTCGCGCGGGGCGACCTCGCTCTCCTCGTCGTACGAGGAGTAGAAGTACGGGGTCTTGGCGGCGAACTCGGCGGCGCAGGTGTCGACCGTCTTGTAGACCGGGCGGACGCCGAGGGCGTGCCGGACCTCGCGGACGACGTCCTCCCGCAGGCCGCGGATCTCGGCGATCTGGACGTCGGAGAAGCCGTGGCGCTTGGCCTCGGCGAGCAGCTCGGGGTCGAGCTTCTCGGCGGCGGCCAGCTCGTCGGCGATCTCCTTGATGAGGAACATCTGGTCGACGAACCACGGGTCGATCTTCGTGGCGTCGAAGACCTCCTCGGGGGTGGCGCCGGCGCGGATGGCCCGCATGACGGTGTTGATGCGGCCGTCGGTGGGGCGCACGGCCTCGCGCAGCAGCTCGTCCTTGTCGCCGGGGTCGCCGGTGAAGGAGAACTGGCTGCCCTTCTTCTCCAGGGAGCGCAGGGCCTTCTGGAGCGCCTCGGTGAAGTTCCGGCCGATCGCCATGGCCTCGCCGACCGACTTCATGGTCGTGGTCAGCGTGGAGTCGGCGGAGGGGAACTTCTCGAAGGCGAAGCGCGGCGCCTTGACCACGACGTAGTCGAGCGTGGGCTCGAAGGACGCCGGGGTCTTCTCCGTGATGTCGTTGGGGATCTCGTCCAGCGTGTAGCCGACGGCGAGACGGGCCGCGATCTTCGCGATCGGGAAGCCGGTCGCCTTGGAGGCGAGCGCGGAGGACCGGGAGACGCGCGGGTTCATCTCGATGACGATGATCCGGCCGTCGTCCGGGTTGACCGCGAACTGGATGTTGCAGCCGCCGGTGTCGACGCCGACCTCGCGGATGATCGCGATGCCGATGTCGCGCAGCCGCTGGTACTCGCGGTCGGTGAGCGTCATCGCGGGGGCGACGGTGATCGAGTCACCGGTGTGGACGCCCATCGGGTCGAAGTTCTCGATGGAGCAGACGACCACGACGTTGTCGTTCTTGTCGCGCATCAGCTCCAGCTCGTACTCCTTCCAGCCGAGGATGGACTCCTCCAGGAGCACCTCGGTGGTCGGCGAGAGGGTGAGGCCCTGGCCGGCGATGCGGCGCAGCTCCTCCTCGTCGTGGGCGAAGCCGGAGCCGGCGCCGCCCATGGTGAAGGAGGGGCGAACGACGACGGGGTAGCCGCCGAGCGTCTCGACGCCCTTGATCACGTCGTCCATGGTGTGGCAGATGACCGAGCGGGCGGACTCGCCGTAACCGATCTTGGCCTTGACGGCCTCGACGACGCCCTTGAAGAGGTCGCGGTCCTCGCCCTTGTGGATCGCCTCGACGTTGGCGCCGATGAGCTCGACGCCGTACTTCTCCAGCACACCCTGCTCGTGCATGGAGATCGCGGTGTTCAGCGCGGTCTGGCCGCCGAGGGTGGGCAGGAGGGCGTCGGGGCGCTCCTTGGCGATGATCTTCTCGACGAACTCGGGGGTGATCGGCTCGACGTAGGTGGCGTCGGCGATCTCCGGGTCGGTCATGATCGTGGCCGGGTTGGAGTTGACCAGGATCACCCGCAGACCCTCGGCCTTGAGGATGCGGCAGGCCTGGGTGCCGGAGTAGTCGAATTCGGCGGCCTGGCCGATGACGATCGGGCCGGAGCCGATGACCAGGACGGACTGGATATCGGTGCGCTTAGGCACGCTCGGCCTCCATCAGGGATACGAAACGGTCGAAGAGGTACGCGGCGTCGTGCGGGCCGGCGGCCGCCTCGGGGTGGTACTGGACGGAGAAGGCCGGCCGGTCGAGCAGCTGGAGGCCTTCGACGACCTGGTCGTTCAGGCAGACGTGGGAGACCTCGGCGCGGCCGTAGGGGGTCTCGGAGACCTTGTCGAGGGGTGCGTCGACGGCGAAGCCGTGGTTGTGCGCGGTGACCTCGACCTTGCCGGTCGTACGGTCCTGCACCGGCTGGTTGATGCCTCGGTGGCCGTACTTCAGTTTGTAGGTGCCGAAGCCGAGGGCGCGGCCGAGGATCTGGTTGCCGAAGCAGATGCCGAAGAGCGGGGTCTTGCGCTCCAGGACGGCCCGCATGACGGAGACCGGGTGGTCGGCGGTGGCCGGGTCGCCGGGGCCGTTGGAGAAGAACACGCCGTCGGGGTTGACCGCGTACACGTCCTCGGCGGTGGCGGTGGCGGGCAGCACGTGGACCTCGATGCCGCGTTCGGCCATCCGGTGCGGGGTCATGCCCTTGATGCCGAGGTCGACGGCGGCGACGGTGAACTTCTTCTCGCCGATGGCGGGGACGACGTACGTCTCCTTGGTGGCGACCTCCGCGGAGAGGTTCGCGCCCTTCATCTGCGGGGCTTCCTTGACGCGGGCCAGCAGGGCCTCGTCGCGGACGCCCGTCCAGGCGTCGCCGGAGAAGATGCCGACGCGCATGGCGCCGCGCTCGCGCAGGTGGCGGGTGAGGGCGCGGGTGTCGATGCCGGAGATGCCGACGACGCCCTGGGCGGCGAGCTCCTCGTCGAGCGAGCGCTGGGCGCGCCAGTTCGAGGAGACGCGGGCGGGGTCGCGGACGACGTAGCCGGCGACCCAGATCCTCGCGGACTCGGGGTCCTCGTCGTTGACGCCGGTGTTGCCGACGTGCGGGGCGGTCATCACCACGACCTGGCGGTGGTACGACGGGTCGGTGAGGGTCTCCTGGTAGCCGGTCATGCCGGTGGAGAACACGGCCTCGCCGAAGGTCTCCCCCACGGCCCCATAGGCGCGGCCGCGGAAGATGCGGCCGTCCTCCAGGACGAGTACGGCGGGAGCCTTGGCTCCCCTTGTGGAGGTCGTCATCGTGCGGTGCCTTCCGTCGTGCTTGCGTGGTGCGTCGAATTCACAGTGCTGATTGCCCCGACCCAGGCGGTGTGCTCGGCCGCGCGGTCGGAGCGGAAGCCGGAGTCGAGGAGCTTGTCGCCGTGGGCCCAGGTGACGATCAGCAGCCCGCCCTCGGCGAGGACCTTGCCCGCGATTCCCTTGTCGAGCCGGGCCTCGCGCAGGGCCTCGGCGGGGATGAGGAAGTCGGTGGCGCCGGGGCGTACGACCTCGATCCCCGCGTCGGTGAGGGTGAGCTCGACGCGGCTGCGGGTGCCGAGGCCGTGGGCGACGATCCGGTCGAGCCACTGCCCGGCGGTCGTGGACCCGTGGTAGCGCCCGCTCAGGGTCAGTTTCGCCTCGCCCGGCGTCTCCGGCACTCCCGGCAGCTCCGGCAGGTCCGACTGGAGGCTGCCGCGCCACTTCCATCCCTGGCGCATCAGCCAGTAGACGAAGGCGACGAAGAGGCCCAGGCCGACCACCCAGCCGATGCGTCCGGCCCAGTTGGTGACCTCCGCCGATTTCTCCCCGGCGGCCAGGATGATCACAGGTGTCACGCCAGCTTCCCGTCCACGAGCGTCGCTCGGCCCCGCAGGAAGGTGTGGGTGACGCGTCCCGGCAGCTCGCGGCCCTCGTAGGGGGTGTTGCGGCTGCGGGAGGCGAAGCCCGCGGGGTCCACGAGACCACGGTATGCCGGATCGACCAGCGTCAGGTTGGCGGGCTCACCAGCCGAGACGGGGCGACCGTGGCCCTCGGCCCGGCCGATCGCCGCGGGCTTGACCGACATGCGGTCGGCGACGCCGGCCCAGTCGAGCAGTCCGGTCTCGACCATCGTCTGCTGGACGACGGAGAGCGCGGTCTCCAGGCCGACCATGCCCATGGCGGCCGCGGCCCACTCGCAGTCCTTGTCCTCGTGCGGGTGCGGGGCGTGGTCGGTGGCGACGATGTCGATGGTGCCGTCGGCCAGGGCCTCGCGCAGGGCGAGGACGTCCCGCTCGGTGCGCAGGGGCGGGTTGACCTTGTAGACGGGGTTGTAGCTGCGGACCAGCTCGTCGGTGAGGAGGAGGTGGTGCGGGGTGACCTCGGCGGTGACGTCGATGCCGCGGGACTTGGCCCAGCGGACGATCTCCACCGAGCCGGCCGTGGAGAGGTGGCAGATGTGGACCCGGGAGCCGACGTGCTCGGCGAGGAGGACGTCGCGGGCGATGATCGACTCCTCGGCGACGGCGGGCCAGCCGCCGAGGCCCAGCTCGGCGGAGACGACGCCTTCGTTCATCTGGGCGCCCTCGGTGAGGCGGGGCTCCTGGGCGTGCTGGGCGACGACGCCGCCGAAGGCCTTCACGTACTCCAGGGCGCGGCGCATGATCACCGCGTCGTCGACGCACTTGCCGTCGTCGGAGAAGACGGTGACGCCGGCGGCCGAGTCGTGCATGGCGCCGAGCTCGGCGAGCTTCTTGCCCTCCAGGCCGACGGTGACGGCGCCGATGGGCTGCACGTCGCAGTAGCCGGACTCCTTGCCGAGCCGGTAGACCTGCTCGACGACGCCGGCGGTGTCGGCGACGGGGAAGGTGTTGGCCATGGCGAAGACGGCGGTGTAGCCGCCGGAGGCGGCCGCCCGGGTGCCGGTGAGGACGGTCTCGGAGTCCTCGCGGCCGGGCTCGCGCAGGTGGGTGTGGAGGTCGACCAGGCCCGGCAGGAGGATCTGTCCCTCGGCCTCGATGACGGTCGCGTCCTCGGCCGGCAGGCCGGTGCCCACCGCGGCGATGGTCTCGCCGTCGATCAGGACGTCCTGCGCCTCGCCGCCGAGCACCTTCGCACCACGGATCAGGATCTTGCTCATGGTCTCAGTTCTCCTCGGTACGGGGGTGGGCGGCGGCGGGCTCGTTGCCGCCGAGCAGCAGGTACAGGACGGCCATGCGGATGGAGACGCCGTTGGAGACCTGCTCGACGACCGTGCAGCGGTCGGAGTCGGCGACCTCGGCCGTGATCTCCATGCCGCGGACCATGGGGCCGGGGTGCATCACTATGGCGTGCTCGGGCATCTTCGCCATCCGGTGGCCGTCGAGCCCGTACCGCCGCGAGTACTCGCGCTCGGTGGGGAAGAAGGCGGCGTTCATCCGCTCGCGCTGCACGCGCAGCATCATCACGGCGTCGGACTTCGGCAGCACGCTGTCGAGGTCGTAGCTGATCTCGCAGGGCCAGGCCTCGACGCCGACCGGGATCAGGGTGGGCGGGGCGACCAGGGTGACCTCGGCGCCGAGGGTGTGGAGCAGGTCGACGTTGGAGCGGGCGACCCGGCTGTGCAGGACGTCGCCGACGAGGGTGATGCGCTTGCCGGCGAGGTCCTGGCCGAGGCCGGCGTCGCGGCCGACGAGGCGGCGGCGCATGGTGAAGGCGTCGAGCAGGGCCTGGGTGGGGTGCTGGTGGGTGCCGTCGCCGGCGTTGATGACGGGGGCGTCGATCCAGCCGGAGGTGGCGAGGCGGTAGGGGGCGCCGGAGGCGCTGTGGCGGATGACGACGGCGTCGACGCCCATCGCCTCCAGCGTCTGGGCGGTGTCCTTGAGGGACTCGCCCTTGGAGACGCTGGACCCCTTGGCCGCGAAGTTGATCACGTCGGCGGAGAGGCGCTTCTCGGCGGCCTCGAAGGAGATGCGGGTACGGGTCGAGTCCTCGAAGAACAGGTTGCAGATCGTGCGGCCGCGCAGGGCGGGCAGCTTCTTGATCGGCCGGTCGGCCACCCGGGCCATCTCCTCGGCGGTGTCGAGGATGAGGACGGCGTCGTCGCGGGTGAGGTCGGCGGCCGAGATGAGGTGACGCATCATCGGGGTTTCGCTCCGTGGTGGGAGGTCGGGGGTCCGGGGGTGTCCCCCGGGAGGCCCGTCGGGCGTGCGGGCGCGCAGGGGTGTGCCCTGGACCCGTCGGAAGCCGGTACGGCTAGGAGGACGGCTTGCCGCCGAGCAGGACGGTGTCGCGACCGTCCTCCTCGGCGAGCTGGACCCTGACCGTCTCCCGCAGCGACGTGGGGATGTTCTTGCCGACGTAGTCGGCGCGGATCGGGAGTTCGCGGTGTCCGCGGTCGACGAGGACCGCGAGCTGGACGGCGCGGGGGCGGCCGATGTCGCCGAGCGCGTCGAGGGCGGCGCGGATGGTGCGGCCGGAGAAGAGCACGTCGTCGACGAGGACGACCAGGCGGCCGTCGACGCCCTCACCGGGGATCTCGGTGCGGCCGAGCGCCCGGGCGGGCTTCATCCGCAGGTCGTCGCGGTACATGGTGATGTCGAGGGAGCCGACCGGGATCGTGCGTCCGGTGATCCCGGCGAGCTTCTCGGCCAGCCGGCGGGCGAGGTAGACGCCCCGCGTCGGGATGCCGAGGAGCACCACGTCGTCGGCGCCCTTGGCGCGCTCGACGATCTCGTGGGCGATGCGGGTCAGTACCCGCGCGATGTCCGGACCCTCGAGAACGGGGCGTGCGGCATCGGTCTGCGCTTGCGAGTCCATATGAAACGGACCTCCTTCTCCGCCTCACGGGACGGCTCTTAAAGGACGTCGGAATTGCGCCACCGACTCTACCAGGGGCGGACGACCACCCTGCTCACCACCCTGTCGACCCACCGGGCGCCGTCCCTCGGAGGGGGGCGGTATGGACCATTCGGCTTGACGGGGACAAGTAACGCTGCGTAACCTCACAGTGAGTTACCAGCCACGCGGCGGAGCCGCACGTTGTCACAGCGTCCGGGGAGCTATATGTCCAGCGAATACGCAAAACAGCTCGGGGCCAAGCTCCGTGCCATCCGCACCCAGCAGGGCCTTTCCCTCCACGGTGTGGAAGAGAAGTCCCAGGGCCGCTGGAAGGCCGTCGTGGTCGGCTCGTACGAGCGTGGTGACCGCGCCGTGACGGTGCAGCGCCTCGCCGAGCTGGCGGACTTCTACGGGGTGCCGGTGCAGGAGCTCCTGCCGGGCACCACTCCGGGCGGGGCCGCCGAGCCGCCGCCGAAGCTCGTCCTGGACCTGGAGCGCCTGGCCCACGTCCCGCAGGAGAAGGCCGGACCGCTGCAGCGCTACGCGGCGACGATCCAGTCCCAGCGCGGCGACTACAACGGCAAGGTGCTCTCGATCCGCCAGGACGACCTGCGCACCCTCGCCGTCATCTACGACCAGTCGCCCTCGGTCCTGACCGAGCAGCTCATCAGCTGGGGCGTCCTGGACGCGGACGCGCGTCGCGCGGTCGCCCACGAGGAGAGCTGACACCTCCGAGAGCCGATCAGCAGAAACGTTGCCGCCGGGGTGGCGGAAGGCCGTTTGCCTTCCGCCACCCCGGCGGTTTTCCGCGTCCGGTCGGCCCGCGTACGCCGAAGGGGCCCGCAGCACGGTGTGCTGCGGGCCCCTTCGACTGCCGGGAGGCGTCGGGCTCAGGCTTCCCGGCGCAGGCGCGGCTTCAGGTCCTTGAAGCGGCCCAGGAGGCCGTTGACGAACGTCGGGGACTCGTCGGTGGAGAACTCCTTGGCGAGCTGCACCGCCTCGTCGATCGCCACGGCGTCCGGCGTCTCGTCCAGCCAGATCAGCTCGTACGCGCCGAGGCGCACGATGTTCCGGTCGGCGGCCGGCATGCGGTCGAGGTCCCAGTCCACCGCGTAGGTGGCGATGAGCTCGTCGATCCGGTTCGCGTAGTCCGCGTACCCCTCGACCAGCTGCATCGTGAACTCGTTGACCGACGGCTGGCGGTCGTCGGACCGTGCGTGCCGGACCCAGTCCGCGAGGACCTGCTGCACGGACGCACCGCGCTGGTCGGCCTCGAAGAGGATCTGGAAGGCTCGCTTACGGGCGTTGCTGCGGGCAGCCACGGTTAGCTGCTCACCCGGCCGAGGTAGTCGCTCGTACGGGTGTCGACCTTGACCTTCTCGCCGGTGGTGACGAAGAGCGGGACCTGGATCTCGTGGCCGGTCTCCAGCTTGGCGGGCTTGGTGCCGCCGGTGGAGCGGTCACCCTGGACGCCCGGGTCGGTGTGCTCGATGGTCAGCTCGACGGCGGCCGGCAGCTCGACGAAGAGCACCTCGCCCTCGTGCTGCGCGACGGTGGCGGTGAAGCCCTCGACCAGGAAGTTCGCGGCGTCGCCGACGGCCTTGCGGTCGACCATCAGCTGGTCGTAGGTCTTCACGTCCATGAAGACGAAGTAGTCGCCGTCCATGTACGAGAACTGCATGTCGCGCTTGTCGACAGTGGCCGTCTCGACCTTGACGCCGGCGTTGAAGGTCTTGTCGACGACCTTGCCGGACAGCACGTTCTTGAGCTTGGTGCGCACGAAGGCCGGGCCCTTGCCGGGCTTGACGTGCTGGAACTCGACGACGGACCAGAGCTGGCCGCCTTCGAGCTTGAGCACCATGCCGTTCTTGAGGTCGTTCGTGGAAGCCACGGTTGCGGAATCTCCTGGACTGACGTGGGACCAGGGAGGCGTACGCGCCCTACAGCGCGAGCAGCTCCTTGGTCGTAATGGTGAGTAGCTCGGGTCCGCCGTCCGCCTCCTGGCGCACGACGAGCGTGTCATCGATCCGGACCCCGCCCCGGCCCGGGAGGTGGACCCCCGGTTCGACGGTGACCGGCACACAAGCGTCCAGTTTACCCATGGCCGAGGGTGCGAGCTGCGGGTCCTCGTCGATTTCCAGGCCGACACCGTGCCCGGTGAGCGGCGGAACGGCCTCTCCGTGGCCCGCGCCGTCCAGGATCTGGCGCGCCGCCCGGTCCACGTCCCGGTATCCGGCGCCCGGCACCAGCGACTCCCGTCCGGCCCGCTGAGCGGCGAAGACGAGTTCGTAGAGCTCGATCTGCCAGTCCGCGGGAGTGGTGCCGATGACGAAGGTGCGGCCGATCTCGCAGCGGTAGCCGCGATAGTTCGCGCCGAGGCAGACGGAGAGGAAATCTCCCTCCTCGACCCGGCGGTCGGAGGGCCGGTGGCCGCCGCGGCCGGAGTTGGGTCCGGTCCCCACGGAGGTCGCGAAGGCGGCGCCGTCCGCGCCGTGGTCGACGAGCCGCCGCTCCAGCTCCAGGGCGAGATGGCGCTCGGTCCGCCCGACCAGGATGGATTCGAGGAGCTCGCCGAGGGCCTGGTCGGCGATCTCGGCGGCGATCCTCAGGCAGGCGATCTCGTCCTCGTCCTTCACGATCCGCAGCTGCTCGACGGCGCCCCCGAGGTCGGCGAGGCGGAGCTTGGGCGCGATGGAGCTCATGGCGCGGTGGCGGGCCACGGTCAGATGGTGCTCCTCCACGGCGAGCGCGTCCGCGCCCGCCTTCCGGGCGAGGTCGACGGCGGTGACGGCGGGGTCGCCCCCGGCCGGGGGCAGCACGGACTGCCGGAGCAGCTCGTCGAGCCGCCCCTCGGCGGGATCGCCGCCGGGCGTGGTGGGGCAGACCAGGACGTCCTCGTCGGGGCCGAGCAGCAGTACGGCGCCGGGGGGCGAACCACCCGCGAGATAGCGGACATTGGCGGGGCGGGAGACCAGGGCCGCCGGGCTGCCCGCTGCCGCGCACCGGTCGCGCAGCCGCACACGGCGGTCCGCATACACCTCTGACATGTTCCGAGCCTACGAGGGGTGGGCCGACCCGGCTCGCTCAGCGCGCCCGACCGTGCCGCCACCCGGCCGCATCAGGCCATCGGTCACCAGGCGGGCGGGCTGGCTATGGAGCGGGCCAGGACCTCGTCGAGGACCCGGGCCGTGGTCTCGACGTCGTACTTCGAGTTGTCGATGATCGGCAGACCGGAGCCGTACCAGCCGGCCATCCTGCCGTGGATGGAGGCGACCTCCTCGTCGGAGAGGCGCCTGTTGCCGCTGCGCTCGGCGTTGCGTTCCAGGACGATCTCCAGGCCGGGCAGGAGAACGACCGGAAGCAGCCCCGGGCCGACATGCCGTTTCCAGCCGCCGAGGCCGACGACCGGTCGGTCGGGGAAGACGGCGTCGTCGAGGATGCAGGAGATGCCGTTGGCGAGGAAGTTCCGCGCGGCGAAGCCGCAGGTCCGGCGGGCGAGCCGGTACTGCGCCTCGGAGTGCTCGTTCCATCCCGACTGGGGGTCGGCGAAGCCGGAGCAGACCCATTCACGGACGTCGTCGAGGCTGATGTGCGCGGTCGGGACACGACGGCGCTGGGCCCAGTGACGGGCGACGGTCGTCTTCCCGGCGCCCGCGGGGCCGATCAGGAGGACGGCGAGCGTCGCCGTGCCGGTGCCGGGCTCGACGGGCAGGGCCACGGGCGGCAGCTGGACGTGCCCGGTGCTGTCCCGCGGCGGCGCGGAAGGCGGCGGCGCCGAACCGGGGTGCTGGGGACTCGGGTGCTGGGGACTCGGGTGCTGCGGAGCCGGGTGCTGCGGACCCGGGTGCTGGGGGCCGGGATGCGGCGCCATGCCGCCGGCCCAGCCCGTGGCGGGCGGAGCGGGATGCGGGGCTCCGGGCAGCGGCCCCGGAGGGACGGGACGCGGGTGCGGGTGCGGTGCCTGATGCCCGCCCTGCGGCAGAGGCGGCAGGGGCGGTACGGAAGGTCGGCCTGCTCCCGAGGCCCAACCCGAATGGTCGTGCGGCGGCAACGGAGCCCCCACTGCGTGCTGCATCCGGTGCCACTCCGTCTCGTACGGCCGATACTTCCGGGAACGTTACCGCCCCCGGCCCCCACAAGGGGAACGGCCGGGGGCGGTCGGGAGTGCCCTGGGGCGGAATCCTTCAGTCCGTCAGTTCCTCGGCGAGCGCCCGCAGGGCCAGCCGGTAGGAGCCGATGCCGAACCCGGCGACGGTCCCGGTGGCCACGGCGGCGACCACCGAGGTGTGCCGGAACTCCTCCCGGGTGTACGGGTTCGAGATGTGCACCTCGATCAGCGGCGCGGTCCGCTGGGCGGCCGCGTCGCGCATCCCGTACGAATAGTGCGTGAACGCACCCGGGTTGAGGACGACGGGGATCGAACCGTCCGCGGCCTCGTGCAGCCAGCGGATCATCTCGCCCTCGTCATTGGTCTCCCGCACGTCCACGTCGAAGCCCAGCTCGGCGCCGAGGGCCCGGCACGACTCCACCAGGCCCTTGTACGACGTGGCGCCGTAGATGTCGGGCTCACGCGAGCCGAGGCGGCCGAGGTTCGGGCCGTTCAGCACGAGGACGGGCTTGAGTTCGCTCACGCGGACACCTCGCCGTAGGCCGCGACGAGCACCGCCGGGTCGGGGCCTTCGAGGACGGTCGGCTTGGCGAGCCCGTCGAGGACGATGAAGCGCAGCAGGTCGCCGCGGGACTTCTTGTCCACCTTCATGGTCTCCAGGAGCTTGGGCCACTGGTCACCGCGGTAGGTGAGCGGCAGGCCGACGGACTCCAGGACCGTGCGGTGCCGGTCGGCGGTGGCGTCGTCGAGCCGGCCGGCGAGCCGGCCGAGCTCGGCGGCGAAGACCATGCCGACCGACACAGCGGCGCCGTGGCGCCACTTGTAGCGCTCGTTCTTCTCGATGGCGTGGGCCAGGGTGTGGCCGTAGTTGAGGATCTCCCGCAGGCCGGACTCCTTGAGGTCGCCGGAGACGACCTCGGCCTTGACCCTGATCGAGCGGACGATCAGCTCGGCGGTGTGCGGCCCCTCGGGCGTACGGGCGCCCTGCGGGTCGGCCTCCACGAGGTCGAGGATGACCGGGTCGGCGATGAAGCCGGCCTTGATGATCTCCGCCATGCCGCTGACGTAGTCGTTGACCGGCAGCGAGTCCAGCGCGGCCAGGTCGCAGAGCACCCCGGCGGGCGGGTGGAAGGCGCCGACGAGGTTCTTGCCCTCTGCGGTGTTGATGCCCGTCTTGCCGCCGACGGCCGCGTCGACCATGCCGAGGACGGTGGTCGGTACGGCGATCCAGCGCACGCCGCGCAGCCAGGTGGCGGCCACGAAGCCGGCCAGGTCGGTCGTCGAGCCGCCGCCCACGCCGACGATCACGTCGGTGCGGGTGAAGCCGGTCTGACCGAGCGCCTTCCAGCAGTACGCGGCGACCTCGGCGGTCTTGGCCTCCTCGGCGTTCGGCACCTGGATGGCCACGGCCTCGAAGCCCTGCTCCGCGAGGTCGGCCCGGAGGGCCTCGCCCGTCTCCGCGAGCGCCTCGGGGTGGATCACGGCCACGCGCTTGGCGCGGTTGCCGATCAGGGCGGGCAGCTCGGCGAGCAGCTGCCGTCCGACCAGCACCTCATACGGATCCGTGCCCGCCGAGCCGCCGACCTGGATACGGGTCACTTCCTGGTCCGTCATACGTCCTTCTTCAGCTCCAGTGCGTCGAGGACCGCGCTCGCGACCTCTTCGGGGGTGCGGTCGTCGGTGGCGACGACGACCCGGGCGACTTCGGTGTAGAGGTGGCGGCGCGCCTCCATCAGCTCGCGCCACTGGCGGCGCGGGTTGACGGCGAGCAGCGGCCGCGCGGTGTTGAGTCCGACGCGGCGGACCGCCTCCTCGACGTCCATCGAGAGATAGGCGACGGGCAGCCCGCTGAGGAGCTCGCGGGTGCCGGGGTCGAGGACGGCGCCGCCGCCGAGGGCGAGGACGCCCTCGTGCTCGGCGACCGCGGTCCGTACCGCCTCCCGCTCCAGGGCGCGGAAGTGCTCCTCACCGTCCTCGATGAAGATGTCCGAGATCTCGCGGCCCTGGGCGGCGACGATGTCGGCGTCGGTGTCCCGGTAGGGCGCGCCGAGCAGCTCGGCCAGGAGCGCGCCCACCGTGGACTTGCCGGAGCCCATCGGTCCGACGAGGACGACCAGGGGTCCGGTCACCGGATCTGGAGGTTGTCGAGGTACGACCGGACGTTGCGACGGGTCTCGGGGACGCTGTCGCCGCCGAACTTCTCCACGACGGCGTCCGCGAGGACGAGCGCGACCATCGCCTCGGCGACGATGCCCGCGGCCGGCACGGCGCAGACGTCGGAGCGCTGGTGGTGGGCCTGCGCCGCCTCGCCGGTGACGACATCGACGGTGGCCAGGGCGCGCGGCACGGTCGCGATCGGCTTCATCGCGGCGCGGACCCGGAGCAGCTCACCGGTGGTGAGGCCGCCCTCGGTGCCGCCGGAGCGGCCGGAGGTGCGCTTGATGCCCTCGGGCGTCGAGACGATCTCGTCGTGGGCCTTCGAGCCCGGCACCCGGGCCAGCTCGAATCCGTCCCCGACCTCGACGCCCTTGATCGCCTGGATGCCCATCAGCGCGGCGGCCAGCCGCGCGTCGAGCCGCCGGTCCCAGTGCACGTGCGAGCCGAGTCCGACCGGCACCCCGTAGGCGAGGACCTCGACGACCCCGCCGAGGGTGTCGCCGTCCTTGTGGGCCTGGTCGATCTCCGCGACCATCGCCTTCGACGCGTCCGCGTCCAGGCAGCGCACCGGGTCGGCGTCCAGCTTCTCGACATCGGCGGGGGTCGGGTAGACGCCGTACGGCGCCTTGGCGGCGGCGAGCTCGATCACGTGCGAGACGATCTCGATGCCCGCGGTCTCCTTCAGGAACGACCGGGCGACGGCGCCGAGGGCGACGCGGGCCGCGGTCTCCCGCGCGGACGCCCGCTCCAGGATCGGCCGGGCCTCGTCGAACCCGTACTTCTGCATGCCCGCGAGATCCGCGTGACCGGGCCGGGGCCGCGTCAGCGGAGCGTTCCGGCCGGTCTCCTTCAGCTCGGCGGGGTCGACCGGGTCGGCCGACATGACCTTCTCCCACTTCGGCCACTCGGTGTTGCCGACCATCACCGCGATCGGCGAACCGAGGGAGAGCCCGTGGCGGACACCGCCGAGGAAGGTGATCTCGTCCTGCTCGAACTTCATCCGGGCGCCGCGCCCATAGCCCAGGCGCCGCCGCGCGAGGTGGTCCGCCACCAGCTCGGTGGTGACCGGGACACCGGCGGGAAGACCCTCCAGCGTCGCGACCAGCGCGGGTCCGTGGGACTCCCCAGCGGTCAGCCAACGCAACCTGCTCAACGATGCTCCTCATGCTCGCGCCTGGAACTGCTGCGGCGCGACCGGGTGCGCGGCCCGGGCCCGCCGTATCCGATCCTCCCACGTCCGGGGCCCGAACCCGCTCGCCGGTCCAGGTATCGGACGCAGCATGTCAGGTCGGGCATCGGGTCGGCAGCGGGCCGGGCCGGCCTGCGGCGTCCGGCCACCGCTCGGCGCGCATCGCTCAGCGCTCAGTGCGCGCCGAGCGCCCGCTCTCCGGCGGCGCGCATCGCGGCCAGGGGCGCCGGCGAGCGGCCCGTCATCTGCTCGACCTGGAGCACCGCCTGGTGGACGAGGAGGTCCAGGCCGCCGAGGACAGTCCCGCCGCGTTCCGACCAGGCGGCGGCGAGCGGGGTCGGCCAGGGGTGATACAGCACGTCGAAGAGCGTGCCGGGGCCGTCCGGGACGGCGGCCGCCAGGTCGTCCGTCGCTCCGGCGGGGGTCGTGGCGATCACCAGGGGTGACGCGAACGCCTCGGCGGCGCTCCCCCACTGCGCCGTACGGACGTCCACGCCGAGCCGCTCGCCCCAGCCCCGCATCTCCTCGGCCCGCGCCTCACCACGTACGTACGCGGTGACGGTGCCCGCGCAGATCCGGGCGAGCGCGGCGAGCGCGGAGGAGGCGGTGGCACCGGCGCCGAGGATCGCGGCGGACTCGACCTTCTCGACGCCCCGCTCGCGCAGGGCGGCGAGAAGGCCGGGGATGTCGGTGTTGTCGCCGATCCGTCGGCCGTCCTCGGTGAAGACGACCGTGTTGACGGCCTCGACCGATGCGGCCGTGTCGCTGATCTCGTCGAGCAGCGGGATGACCGCCCGCTTCAGCGGCATGGTCAGCGAAAGCCCGGCCCAGGAGTCGTCGAGTCCGGCGAGGAACCCGGGCAGCGCCGCCTCGTCGACCTCGTGGCGGTCGTACGACCAGTTCTCCAGGCCGAGCGCCGCATAGGCGGCCCGGTGCAGGACGGGCGAGAGCGAGTGGGCGATGGGCGAGCCGAGGACGGCCGCCCGCCGCCCGTCAGCTGTTGGCATTGAACTTGTCCCTCAGCTTCTCGTGTTCGGCCAGGGTCTTGGCGAACTCCGTCTTGTTCATGCCGTCGGTGGCGACGAAGTAGATCCAGCCGTCCTTCGTCGGGTTGAGCGCCGCGGCGAGGGCCTCGGTTCCGGGGTTTCCGATGGGCCCGGGGGTCAGGCCCCGCTTCGTGTACGTGTTGTACGGGTCGAAGTTGTTGTTGACCTCCCTCTCGGAGATCTTGATCTCGCTCTGGCCCTTCAGGTAGTTGAAGGTGGAGTCGAACTGGAGCTTCTGGTTCGTCTCGGTGTTGTCCGGCTTCAGGCGGTTGTAGACCACCTCGGCCATCTTCCGGAAGTCGTCGTGCGTCTTGCCCTCGGCCTGTACGAGGCTCGCGACCGTGACCAGCTCCCAGGGACCCTTGAGCCCGAGCTGCTGGGACTTCGCCTCCAGATCGAGCTTGCCGTACTCCTGGTTCGCGCGCGCCACCATCTTGCGGAGCACGTCCTCCGGCTTGTTCCCCTTGGCCGCCGGGTAGCTCGCCGGGAAGAGGAAGCCCTCCAGCGGGTCCTTCACGTCCTCGTGGTTCTTCGCCCAGTCCGGGAGGCCGAGGTCGTCAGCCTTCGCCTTGGCGACGCCCTGGGTCGTGCCCTTCTCCAGGCCGAGCTTCTTGTCGATCTGCTCGTAGACCCAGATGTTCCGCCGGCCCTCGGGGATGATCAGGTTGGCCTGGCTGGCCGGGCTGAGCATCAGCGCGACGGCGCTCTGCGCCGACATCTCCTTCTTCAGCGTGTAGGCGCCGGCCTGGATGGACAGGCCCTTGGGGTGCTTCCCCTGCGCCGAGACGAAGGCGTCGACGCTCTTGACGACCCCGGCCTTCTTGAGGATGTTGCCGATCTCGTAGCCGCTGGCGTCCTTCGGGATCTCGACCTGGACCTCACCGCTGCCCTCGCCCGCGTAGTCGGGCGCCGCGCCGAACTGGCCCTGCCAGAACTGGTAGCCGAAGTAGCCGATACCGCCTACACCACCCGCCAGGACGAGGGCGACGACGAGGCAGGCGACGCCGTTCTTGCTCTTTTTCTTGCCCTTGCCACGGCGGTCGCGTCCGCCGCGCGAGGAACGGCTCTCGGCCGGGTCGTCGTCGTACTCGTCGTCGTCACCGTCGCCGTTCCCACCGGTGAAGAAGGGGTGCCGCTCCTCCTCGGCGGCCGCGGCCTCCGCCTCCCAGTCGGTCACGGGCTCCGGCTGTTCCTGCCGGCGGCCGGGCGGCCGCGGGGGCGGGAACGCCTCGGGCGTGCCGTAGAGGTCGGGGTTCTGGCCGCCGTAGGGATCGGCCGGAGTGGTGCCGTACGGCATGGCCGCCTGGCCGGTCTCCCAGCTCGGGTCGTACTGCTGTGCGGGGTACCCGGGCGTGTCGTATCCCTGCCCCGGGTGCGCCTGCTGCCCGCCGTACTGCGGATCGCTGTACTGCTGCGGCTGCTGAGGCTGCTGCTGGTACTGCGGTTCATAGGCCTGTGGCTGCCCGCCATGGCCGTACTGGTCCTGCGCATACGGGTCCTGGCCGTACGGGTCCTGATGGCCGTACTGCGCCTGCGCCTGCTGCGGGTACTGCTGCTGGCCTCCCCATCCCTGGTCCCCGTAGAGCGGGTCCGCGGGATGCCACGGTTCGGAGCCGGGGCCCCGGCCATACTCAGTCATCGATCCCCAAACAGCCGCGAGGCGTCCGGACGGTCCGCCTCTACGTAGTGCGGCAGCTGTTCGAACACCGCCGCATCGCGCGGAACGTTACCGTATCGCGATCAGATGACCACTTCGACGCCCTCGCCGGGCGGATTACCTGATACCCGTTCGGACTCAAGAGCTGCTTGAAGGATGATCACAGCGGCGGCCTGATCGATGACGGACCGCCCCTTCTTCGCCTTCACCCCGGAGGCGCGCAGCCCCTGCGTGGCCGTCACCGTCGTCATCCGCTCGTCGACGAGACGGACCGGTACGGGAGCGACACCGCGGGCGAGCTCCTGGGCGAAGCGACGGACCTTGGCCGCGGCGGGCCCCTCGCCCCCGGAGAGGGAGCGAGGGAGGCCGACCACGATCTCGATCGGTTCGTACTCCTCGACGATCTGCCGCAGCCGCCGGTGGGCGGCCGGGACGTCACGTCCCGGCACGGTCTCCACCGGGGTGGCGAGGACCCCGTCGGGGTCGCACGAGGCGACCCCGATCCGGGCGTCCCCGACGTCGATCGCGAGGCGACGGCCGCGACGCATCGTCGTCTCCGTCACGCGGTGTCCACCACGAGGCGCTCGACGGCGTCGATGGCGTCGCCGATGGCCTCGGGGTTCTGACCGCCGCCCTGGGCGACGTCCGGCTTGCCGCCACCGCCGCCGCCGAGCGTCTTGGCGGCGGTGCGGACCAGGTCACCGGCCTTGAGGCCGCGCTCGCGGGCGGCCTCGTTGGTGGCGATGACCGTCAGCGGACGGCCGTTCGCCGTGGTGAACAGGGCCACGACGGCCGGGCGGTCGCCGGGGATGCGGCCGCGGACGTCGAGGACCAGCCTGCGCAGGTCGTCGGCGGAGGTGCCGTCGGGGACCTGGCCGGTGACGACGGCGACACCGCGGACGTCCTTGGCACTCTCGACCAGGCCGGCGGCGGCCTGCAGCACCTTCTCGGCGCGGAACTTCTCGATCTCCTTCTCGGCGTCCTTCAGCTTGCCGAGCATGGCGGAGATCTTCTCGGGCAGCTCCTCGGGACGGCCCTTGACCAGCTCCTGGAGCTGGGCGACGACTGTGTGCTCCCGGGCGAGGAAGTTGTACGCGTCGACACCGACGAGGGCCTCGACACGGCGGACGCCACTGCCGATCGACGACTCGCCGAGCAGCTTCACCAGACCCAGCTGGGCGGTGTTGTGGACGTGCGTACCGCCGCACAGCTCCTTGGAGAAGTCGCCGATGGTGACGACGCGGACCTTCTCGCCGTACTTCTCGCCGAACTCGGCGATGGCGCCCTGGCGCTTGGCCTCGTCGATCGGCATGACCTCGGCGTGCACGTCGAGCTCCCGGGCGAGGACCTCGTTGATCTTCTGCTCGACGTCCGTGAGGACCGTGCCGGGCACGGCGTTCGGGGAGCCGAAGTCGAAGCGGAAGCGGCCGGGCGAGTTCTCCGAACCGGCCTGGGCGGCCGTCGGGCCCAGGGCGTCCCGCAGCGCCTGGTGCGTGAGGTGGGTGGCGCTGTGGGCGCGGGCGATGGCCCGGCGGCGGCGCACGTCGATGGCGGCGTAGGCGGTGGAGCCGACCGTCACCTCGCCGACCTGCACGGAGCCCTTGTGGACGGAGACGCCCGGGACGGGCTGCTGGACGTCGCGGACGTCGATGACGGCGCCGCTGTGCAGCTTGATCCGGCCCTGGTCGGCGAGCTGGCCACCGCCCTCGGCGTAGAACGGGGTGCGGTCCAGGACGACCTCGACCTCGTCGCCCTCGGTGGCGGCGGGCGACGGGACGCCGTTGACCAGCAGGCCGACGACGGTGGTCTCGCCCTCGGTGTTGGTGTAGCCGGTGAACTCGGTCGAGCCGCTGCTGTCCGCGATCTCGCGATAGGCGGCGACATCGGCGTGGCCGGTCTTCTTGGCCTTGGCGTCGGCCTTGGCCTTGTCCCGCTGCTCCTGCATCAGACGGCGGAAGCCGTCCTCGTCCACGGAGAGGCCCTGCTCGGCGGCGATCTCCAGGGTGAGGTCGATCGGGAAGCCCCAGGTGTCGTGGAGCAGGAACGCCTTGTCGCCCGGGAGGACCGTGGAGCCGGCGGCCTTGGTCTCGGAGACGGCGCCGTCGAGCACGTTGCTGCCGGCGTTGAGCGTCTTGAGGAAGCGGGCCTCCTCGGCCAGGGCGACCGTCTCGATCCGCTTGCGGTCGGTGACCAGCTCCGGGTACTGCTCGCCCATGGTGTCGATCACGGTGTCCACGAGCTGTCCGACGACGACGTCGGTGGCGCCGAGCAGGCGCATGTTCCGGATGGCGCGGCGCATGATGCGGCGGAGCACATAGCCGCGGCCCTCATTGCCGGGGGTGACGCCGTCGCCGATGAGCATCACGGACGTGCGCATGTGGTCGGCGACCACACGCAGCGAGACGTCGGTGTCGTGGGAGGAGCCGTAGTCGACGCCGGTGAGCTCGGTGGCCTTGTCGATGACGACCTTGAGGGTGTCGGTCTCGTACATGTTCTGTACGCCCTGCAGGATCATCGCCAGGCGCTCGAGTCCGAGGCCGGTGTCGATGTTCTTCGACGGCAGGTCGCCGAGGATCTCGAAGTCCTCCTTCGAGGTGCCCTCGCCGCGCTCGTACTGCATGAAGACGAGGTTCCAGATCTCCACGTACCGCTCGTCGTTGACGGCGGGGCCGCCCTCGACGCCGAACTCGGGGCCGCGGTCGTAGTTGATCTCGGAACAGGGGCCGCAGGGGCCGGGGACGCCCATCGACCAGAAGTTGTCCTTCTTGCCCAGCCGCTGGATGCGCTCGGCCGGCACGCCGACGACGTCGCGCCAGATCTGCTCGGCCTCGTCGTCGTCCTGGTAGACCGTGATCCAGAGCTTCTCCGGCTCCAGCCCGTAGCCGCCGTGCTCCACCGAGGTGGTCAGCAGCTCCCAGGCGAGCTTGATGGCGCCTTCCTTGAAGTAGTCGCCGAAGGAGAAGTTGCCGCACATCTGGAAGAAGGTGCCATGGCGGGTGGTCTTGCCGACCTCTTCGATGTCCGGCGTACGCACGCACTTCTGCACGCTGGCGGCGCGGGAGAACGGCGGCTTGACCTCGCCGAGGAAGTACGGCTTGAACGGAACCATGCCGGCGGGGACCAGAAGCAGAGTCGGGTCGTCCGCGATGAGCGACGCCGAAGGCACGACGGTGTGCCCGCGCTCCTCGAAGAAGCTCAGCCAGCGGCGGCGGATTTCAGCCGACTCCATCAGTGGTCCTCATTCCGGTTGTGCGGACTCGTAGGCGTTTCGTCGTACGAGTACGTGGTCGTGGTCGTGGTGGTGTGCGGGGTGGGGCCGAGCGCGGCCGTCCGGCGGGCCCCGGGGAGTTCACGGCCGGCCGGTGCGTCCAGGCCGAGCGCCTCTCCCAGTTCGGCCTCGCGCTGGACCATGCCCGACCTGACGTCGAGGGCGAAGTCCTTGAGCCGGTGGCCGGTCTCGATCGCCTTGTTCGCCGCCTGCGCGGCGAGGCTCTCAGGGGTCAGCTGCTTGAGCTTGCGGTTGACCTTGGTGGTGGCCCACACGCCGGCGGCTGCGCCTGCGGTGAACCAGAACGTGCGGCGGAACATGGAGCTCAGCCCTTCTGCTTCCGGCGTCTCGCGGACGGCACGGTGCGACCGACGACAACGGTTCGTGGCGCGGACGCCCGCGGTGCCTCGTCACGGCCGCGGTCGTCACGGCCGCGGCCGAGCGCCCTGCGCACGCCGTAGCCGAAGGCCGCGACCTTGACCAGCGGGCCGCCGAAGGTAGAGGCGACGGTGGTGGAGAGCGCCGAGGCGTTGGAGGTGACCTCCTGGACGTCCGAGGCGATCGCGTCGACCCGGTCGAGCTGGGTCTGCGCCGACCGCACGGTCGCGGAGGCGTCGCTGAGCAGCGGGACGGCCTGTTCGGTCACGTCCGCCACGAGCTTGGTGGTCGCCTTGAGCGTCTGCGCCAGCCTCACCAGCACCACGGCGAGGAAGGAGACGAGAATCGCCCAGAACACGGCCACCAGGATCCCGGCAACCTCTCCACCGGTCACTCCGCACCGCTCTCTGCTGTCGTTGGGCCCTTGCCAGAAGTCGTCCTCCGACCCTATCGCGCCCGCGGTCTTTCCCCGTACCGCATTACCGCTCGTACCCGGGGCTCGTGGGAGGGGTTCGCGCGGTCCGATTGTACGGAGTGCGTCCGGGTGAGTACGCTCCGTGTCCCATGCGACGGAGCAATCTCCCGGCGGATCTGAACCGGTTCGTCGGACGCGCCGATGAGCAGGACCGACTGAGCCTGCTCCTTGCCGAATCCCGCCTGGTCACCGTGGTCGGCGTGGGCGGTGTGGGCAAGACCAGACTGGCGCTGCGGGCCGCGTCGGCGGCGCAGAAACGCTACGCCGACGGCGTGCGCCTCGCGGAACTCTCGGGGCTGCGCGACCCGGACCTTGTGGCGCACGCCCTGGTCGAGGCGCTGGGCCTGACCGATCACACGCTGCGCACCCCGCGCGAGGCGCTGATCGAGCATCTCGCCGAGCGCCGGCTCCTGCTCGTCGTGGACGGCTTCGAGCACCTCGTGGAGGAGTGCGCCCCGCTGCTGCGGGAGTTGTTGCGGGCGGCCCCCGGTCTGACCGTGCTCGCGGTGGGCCGCCGCCCGCTCCGGGTGGACGGGGAGGCGGTGTTCGCGCTGGCGCCGATGGCCGAGGAGGACGCGGTGCGGCTCTTCGGGGAGCGGGCGTCGGCGGCCGGTGCCCCGGCGGACGACCCGGGGGCGGTGCGGGAGCTGTGCCGGCGCCTCGACCGGATTCCGCTCGCCCTCGAACTGGCGGCGGGGCGGCTTCCGTTGCTCACCGTGGAGCAGATGCTGCACCGGCTCGACGACCGCTTCCGGCTCCTCTCGGAGGGGACGCGCGGTGCGCTCCCCCGCCATCAGGCGCTCCGGACGGCGATCGGCTGGAGCCACGAGCTGTGCACGCCCGAGGAGCGGCTGCTGTGGGCGCGGCTCTCGGTCTTCGCCGGGCCGTTCGACCTGGAGGCGGTGGAGTACGTCTGCGGTGGACCGGATCTGCCGGCGGACCGGGTCGTGGAGGTGCTCGGCGGTCTGGTGGCGCAGTCCCTCGTGTTCCGCGAGGAGACGGCGGCGGGTCCGCGCCACCGGATGCTGGACACGGTCGCCGCGTACGGGGCGCAGTGGCTGGCGGCGCTCGGCGACACGGCGCGCATGCGGCGGCGCCACCGGGACTGGTACATGGGCCTTGCCACCTGGTGCGAGCTGGAGTGGTTCAGCCCTCGTCAGGGCGAGGTCGCCGCGTGCGCGGACGTGGCGCTGCCCAATCTCCGGGCGGCGCTCGAGCTCTGCCTGGAGCAGCCCGGCGAGGGGCATCTGGCGCGGCATCTCGCGGGGACGCTCTGGTTCTACTGGGTGGGCTGCGGGCGCCTTTCCGAGGGGCGGCACTGGCTGGACCGGGCGCTGTCGCTCGACCCGGGCCATGCCGAACACCCGGCCGCCCGGCTCAAGGCGCTCTGGGTGCTCGGCTATGTGGCGATCCTGCAGGGGGACGGCACGGCGGCGGTGGCGGCGCTGCACGAGTGCCGGGAGCGGGCCCGCGCCACCGGGAACCCGCTGGCCGAGGCGTACGCGACCCATCGGATGGGCTGTCTGGCGCTGCTCTCGGACGACATGCCCCGGGCCGAGGAGCTGATCGGCCGGGCCCTGGAGACGTACCGCGAGCTGGGCGAGCTGAACAGCAATGTGCTGATGGGGCAGGTGGAGCTGGCGATGGCCAAGGTCTTCCAGGGCGACCTGGAGGGGGCGGTCGCGCTCTGCGCCGAGGTGCGGGAGGTCTGCGAGGAGCGCGGCGAGCGCTGGACCAGGGCGTACGCCCTGTACGTGCTGGCGTACGCGGCGTGGGCGGGGGGTGATCACGCCGAGGCCCGGGCCCTGCTCGGGGAGTGCGTCACGATCAACCACATGTTCCACGACCTGGTGGGTCTGGTCCTGGCGATCGAGTTGCTGGCGCTGGTGACGGCGAGCGAGGGGGATCCGGCGGAGGCGGCGGTGCTCCAGGGGGCCGCGCTGCCGGTGTGGGACGCGGTGGGCCTGCAGCTGTTCGGCTCGGGCTCCTTCAACGGGCCGCGTGCGCTGTGCGAGCGCCAGGCCGGCGAGCTGCTCGGCGCGGAGCGCTACGGCGCGTCGGTACGGGAGGGGCGGGGGCTCTCCCTGGACGCGGCCGTGCGCCGGGCGCTCGGCGAGCGACGGGATCCGGCCGCCGGCCGCGCGGACGAGGCGCCCCGGCCGTTCCGTACGACGGTCCCGGGAACGCGGAAGCCCGCCGACTCCCCCACCGGTAAGGGCGGGGAAGCGGCGGGCCGATGACCGCGAAGTGCGCGGTACTACGTCGCCTGGATCAGCGGGCGTAGTACTCGACGACCAGCTGCTCGTCGCAGATGACCGGGATTTCCTTGCGGTTCGGGTCGCGGTCGAGGCGGAAGGCCAGGGCCTTCAGGTTGACCTGCAGGTAGCGCGGGGTCTCACCGTCGGGGGCGAAGCCACCCTCGCGGGCCACCTGGAACAGGGGCTTCTCGCGGGAGCGCTCGCGGACCATCACGACGTCGTCGGGACGGACACGGAACGACGGCTTGTCGACCTTGCCACCGTTGACCTGGATGTGGCCGTGGACGACCATCTGGCGGGCCTGGTAGATGGTGCGGGCGATGCCCGAACGCAGGACCAGGGCGTCGAGGCGACGCTCGAGCTCGACGACCAGCGCCTCGCCCGTCTTGCCTTCGGCCTTCTTGGCACGGTCGTAGGCGCGCGCCATCTGGCGCTCGCTGATGTCGTACTGGGCGCGCAGACGCTGCTTCTCGAGCAGACGGACCTTGTAGTCCGAGTTCTGCTTGCGGCCGCGGCCGTGCTCACCCGGCGGGTAGGGGCGGGCCTCGAAGTACTTGACGGCCTTCGGGGTCAGCGCGATGCCGAGGGCACGCGACTTCTTGACCTTGGGACGGGACTGGTTCGGCATGAACCAACCTCTCTATCTGTATGAATACGGCTTCACCAGGGTTGAGGAGGTCGCATCCGCAGCCGGGGAAACCCGAACGGTCGTCGAGGACCTTTCGGGCAGCCGTTCCCTGGTCTGGGCACATACGTGCAGCACGCGAACGGCCCATCGCCTGGTCCCGGAGATCCGGAAAGGTGATGGGTTGCCCGCGACACCTTCGAAGGTGCGCGACACTCCTGGAGGTCCCGCCTGAGGTGGGGCTCCGGCTGCATGTCCCGTTCTGGTGGCGCCGGCCGAAGCCGGACACGGGACGCAGCACTGCTCATGAGTGTACCGGGTCGGCCGGGGGCCCGTGCACGCCCCCGGGTCCCGCCGTCAGCCGTCGCCCCGGAGCCGCTCCCGCACCTTCTCGACGACGTCGGCGTACCGCGCCTCCGCGCCGTACCGGGTGGGTTCGTAGTAGCGCTTGCCGTGGACCGCGTCCGGGGCGTACTGCTGGGCCGCGATCCCGCCCGGGACGTCGTGCGGGTAGACGTACCCCTGGGCGTGGCCCAGCTTGGCCGCGCCCTTGTAGTGGCCGTCGCGGAGGTGGGCCGGGACCGGGCCCGCCAGGCCGCCCCGCACATCCGCCTGGGCGGCGGAGATGGCGAGGGTCGCCGCGTTCGACTTCGGGGCCAGGGCCAGCGCGATCGTGGCGTGGCTCAGCGTCAGCGCGGCCTCGGGGAAACCGATCATGGCGACGGCCTGGGCGGCCGCCACGGCCGTCGGCAGCGCCGTCGGGTCCGCGAGGCCGATGTCCTCACTGGCCGAGATCATCAGTCGCCGGGCGATGAACCGGGGGTCCTCCCCCGCCTCGATCATCCGCGCCAGATAGTGCAGCGCCGCGTCGACGTCCGAGCCGCGGATCGACTTGATGAGGGCGCTGGCCACGTCGTAGTGCTGGTCGCCGTCACGGTCGTACGTCACCGCCGCCCGGTCGACGGTCTCCTCGACCGTCTGGAGCGTGATCTCCGGCTCGCCCTTGGCGAGGGCCGCGCCCGCCGCCGCCTCCAGGGCCGTCAGCGCCCGGCGCGCGTCGCCGCCGGCGATCCGCAGCAGGTGCGCCTCGGCGTCCTGCGGCAGCGAGACCGCCCCGCCCAGGCCGCGCTCCTCGGTCAGCGCCCGCTTCAGCAGGTCGCGCAGGTCGTCGTCGGTGAGCGGTTCGAGGGTGAGCAGCAGGGAGCGCGAGAGCAGGGGGGAGATGATCGAGAAGTACGGGTTCTCCGTCGTCGCCGCGATCAGCGTCACCCAGCGGTTCTCCACGGCCGGGAGGAGCGAGTCCTGCTGGGCCTTGGAGAAGCGGTGGATCTCGTCGAGGAAGAGGACGGTCTCCTTGCCGTAGCCGCCGGTCGCCCGCCGGGCCCCCTCGATGACCGCCCGGACCTCCTTGACGCCCGCGGTGATCGCGGAGAGCTCCACGAACCGCTTGTTGGTCGCCTTGGAGACGACGTACGCGAGGGTCGTCTTGCCGATGCCGGGCGGCCCCCAGAGGATCACGGAGGAGGCGCCCGCCGGGCCGCCGCCGCCCTCCCCGACGAGTCGGCGCAGCGGCGATCCCGGCTTCAGCAGATGCCGCTGGCCGAGGACTTCGTCGAGGGTGCGCGGGCGCATCCGGACGGCCAGGGGGCTGCTGGACGGGTCCTTCTCCTGGCGTTCTTCCGCGGCGGCGGTAAAGAGGTCGGGCTCCACAGTCATGAAGCCTAGGTCACGCCACTGACAACGCCCTCGGGCCCGATCCCCGTCAGCTCGTCCAGAAGTCCCACCAGCGCGTCAGGATCAGCATCCCGATGATCCCGATGTGCAGGACGGGGAGCACCCAGGTGAACTCGTCGAAGAAGGTCCGCAGCCCGGCCGGGGCGGGGATGACGCCCCTGCGGACGTTGTGCGAGGTCACGTACCAGAACATGACGATGGTGGCGACCCACGCGAGGCAGCACCACAGGCACAGGGCGTTGATCTCGTACAGCGACTGGTACATCAGCCAGGTGCAGAAGCCGACACCGAAGAACGTGCCCGCGTTCAGGCCGAGCCAGTACCAGCGGCGGTGGCGGGCGCCCGCGAGGAGCCCCACACCGATCGCGATCACCATGGCGTAGGTGACGAGGCCGAGCATGGGGTTGGGGAAGCCGAAGACCGAGGCCTGCTCGCTCTTCATGATGTTGCCGCAGGAGACGATCGGGTTGAGGCTGCACCCCGGCGTGAAGCCGGGGTCCTCGAGGAGCTTGAACTTGTCGATCGTGATGACCCAGGCGGCGAGCAGACCGGCCGCGCCGGTGACCACCAGCATCCAGGCGAAGGCCCGGCTCGCGCCGATCGTGCCGCCACCGCCGTCGCCGTTCCGCTCGGCGGACGCGTGGTCAACCGCTGCACTCGTCATGTCGTCGTATCCATCGCTCGCTGGCTTCCGGGCATGGTCATTGTGCCGCACCCGGCCCCGAGTCCACCGTTCGGTGGACATAAGGACGGGCAGGCACGAGGACGGCACGCGGGCCCGGACCACGGCGTGGTCCGGGCCCGCGTGAAGGTGATGCGGTCAGGCCAGCTTCGCGCGGACCGCGTCGACCAGGGCGTCCAGGGCGACCGCCTCCTGCTCGCCGGACTCCATGTCCTTGAGCTGGACGACGCCCTCGGCGAGGTCGCGCTCGCCCGCGACGACGGTGAGACGGGCCCCGGAGCGGTTGGCGTCCTTCATCGCGCCCTTCAGGCCCTTGCCGCCGAAGGAGAAGTCCGCCGCGACGCCGGCCTTGCGCAGCTCGGTGACCTTGCCGAAGAGGACGCGGCGTGCCTCCGCGCCGATGGCCACCGCGAAGACGCTGGTGGTGGCGGGGATGTCCAGGTCGACGCCCTCGGCCTCCAGGGCGAGGACCGTGCGGTCCACGCCGAGCGCCCAGCCGACCGACGGGAGCGCCGGGCCGCCGATCATCTCGGAGAGGCCGTCGTAGCGACCGCCGCCGCCCACCGCGGACTGCGAGCCGAGACCGTCGTGGACGAACTCGAAGGTGGTCCGCGTGTAGTAGTCCAGGCCGCGCACCAGCTTCGCGTCGTCCTCGAAGACCACGCCCGCCGCCGTGATCAGCGCGCGCACCTCCTCGTGGTACGCCTTGCACGCGTCGCACAGGTAGTCGCGCAGCAGCGGCGCGCCGACCAGCTGCTTCTGCACGGCCTCGCGCTTGTCGTCGAGCACCCGCAGTGGGTTGATCTCGGCCCGGCGCAGGGTGTCCTCGTCGAGGTCGAGGCCGCGCAGGAAGGCCTGCAGCGCCTCGCGGTAGACGGGGCGGCACTCCTTGTCGCCGAGCGAGTTCAGCAGGATGCGGAAGTTCTTCAGGCCGAGCGAGCGGTACGCCTGGTCGGCGAGGATGATCAGCTCGGCGTCGAGCGCCGGGTCCTCGGCGCCGATCGCCTCGGCGCCGACCTGGGAGAAGTGACGGTAACGGCCCTTCTGCGGGCGCTCATAGCGGTAGTACGAACCGGAGTACCAGAGCTTCACCGGCAGGTTGCCCTGCTTGTGCAGGCTGGCCTCCAGGGCCGCGCGCAGCACGGAGGCGGTGCCCTCGGGGCGCAGGGCGAGCTTGTCGCCACCCTTGGTCTCGAAGGCGTACATCTCCTTGGTGACGATGTCGGTGGACTCGCCGACGCCGCGGGCGAAGAGGTTGACGTCCTCGAAGCCGGGTGTCTCGACGTAGCCGTAGCCGGACTTCCGCAGGGGCGCGGAGATCGCGTCCCGGACCGCCAGGTAGGTGGCGGAGTAGGGCGGGATCAGGTCGTACGTGCCCTTGGGGGCCTTGAAGGTGCTCACGTGGATCTCGTCACATTCCTCGTCGGGGAGCGTCCGCGCTCCCGAGGCCGGCGGCCACCTGCCGCAGATACGGATTGGTGGCGCGCTCCTGGCCGATGGTCGTCTGGGGACCGTGCCCCGACAGCACCACGGTCGAGTTGTCGAGCGGCAGGCACACGCGGGCCAGCGATTCGAGCATCTCGTCCATGTCACCGCCGGGCAGGTCGGTGCGTCCGATGGAGCCGGCGAAGAGCAGATCCCCGGAGAAGAACACGGAGGGGATCTCCGAGCTCTGGGGCATCCGGAAGGTCACCGACCCCTTGGTATGACCGGGCGCGTGCGCGACGGAGAACTCCAGTCCGGCGAGATCGAGGCGCGCGCCGTCGGTGAGCTCGCGCACGTCGTCCGGCTCGCCCACGGTCAGTTCCCCCATGAGGGGCATCCCGATGGAGCGGCCGAGGGCCTTCTCCGGGTCGCTCATCATGTACCGGTCGGCGGGGTGGATCCACGCGGGTACGTCATGGGCGCCGCAGACCGGGACGACGGAGGCGACATGGTCGAGGTGGCCATGGGTGAGGACCACCGCGACGGGCTTGAGCCGATGCTTCTTCAGCGTCTCCTCGACTCCCTGGGCGGCCTGGTGGCCCGGGTCGATGATCACGCACTCCTCGCCTGCGGCGGGGGCGACCAGATAGCAGTTGGTCCCCCAGGCCCCGGCGGGGAACCCGGCAATCAGCACGATCGTCCTTAAATGTCGTCCGGCACGGAGGTGCGACGGAGCGGAAGCGGCAGATCAGAGCCTACCGGCGCTGCGTATTCCACAGCCAACCCGTATACGGTACGGGCACATCCGGCCAGGCCAGGAACAGACGACCGACAAGGAGCAGAACCGGTGGTCAGCAGCGATCAGCGGCGGCGGCAGCTCGCCAGGGAGAAGTACGTGCGCCAGCAGCAGCGGCGGCAGGAGGCGCGCCAGAAGGCCAGGCGCCGCAACACCGTCATCGCCGCCGCGCTGGCCGTCGTGCTCGCCGCGGGAGGCGCGGTGTACGCGTCGGTCTCGCTGACCGACAGCGGCAAGAAGGGCACGGACGACGCGGCGGGCAGCACCCCGACGCCTTCCGCGAGCGGGTCGACGACGCCGGAGCCGGCGATGTCGATCGACAGGAACGCCGCGTACACGATGTCCCTGAAGACGAACGAGGGCGACATCGCCGTCGCGATGGACGCGGCGAAGACCCCGCGGACGGTGAACTCCTTCAAGCACCTCGCGGACAAGAAGTACTTCGACGGGACCAAGTGCCACCGGCTCACCACCCAGGGCATCTTCGTCCTCCAGTGCGGCGACCCGAAGGGCGACGGCACCGGCGGCCCGGGGTACAACATCCCGGACGAGAACCTGAGCGCCCTCGGCAAGGCGGGCACGGACGGTTCGGTGACCTTCCCGGCCGGCACGGTCGCGATGGCCAACACCGGCCAGCCGGGCACGGGCGGCAGCCAGTTCTTCCTCGTGTACAAGGACACCCAGCTGCCGCCGACCTACACCCCCTTCGGGAAGATGGACGCGGCCGGTCTGAAGGCCGTCCAGGACGTCGCGAAGGCCGGGGTCGAGGGCGGCGCCACGGACGGCGCGCCGAAGAAGGTCGTCACCATCGAGAAGGCCACGGTCGTCAAGGGGTGACCCGGGGGGCATGCCGGCCTGACCGGCCAGGCCCCCTAGAGCCGGCCGGTCAATTTCGGTCGTGCTGGGTGCGGACAGCCGGGTGGCGGTTCGCCTAGATTGGCGTTGTGGAGGGCGGGCGCTGCCCGCTCCGGAAATCTGTGGACGATGCCCAGGGGGCACAACCCTCTCGTCGGCATCATGTGGAGGAGGCGCTGTGAGCAGCGACCCGTGGGGCCGCGTCGACGAGACGGGCACCGTGTACGTGCGTACTGCCGAGGGCGAGAAGGTCGTCGGATCGTGGCAGGCCGGCACTCCCGAGGAGGCACTGGCCTACTTCGAGCGCAAGTACGAGGGCTTGGTGGTCGAGATCGGCCTCCTCGAGAAGCGGGTGAAGACCACCGACCTCTCGGCCAAGGACGCCATGGCCGCGATCGACCACATCCGGCAGCAGGTCGACGAGCACCACGCCGTGGGTGACCTGGCCGCGCTGACCGCGCGTCTCGACAAGCTGGTCGAGACGGTGGAGTCGCGCCGTGAGGAGCGCAAGGCCCAGAAGGCCAAGCAGACCGACGAGGCGCGCGGCGCCAAGGAGGCGCTGGTCAAGGAGGCCGAGGAGCTGGCGCAGAGCGAGCAGTGGCGGGCGGCCGGCGAGCGGCTGCGCGCGCTCGTGGACATCTGGAAGGGTCTGCCGCGGCTCGACCGGAAGTCCGACGACGAGCTGTGGCACCGCTTCTCGCACGCCCGCTCGGCGTTCTCCAAGCGCCGCAAGGCGCACTTCGCCTCGCTGGACGCCCAGCGCGAGGAGGCCCGCAAGGCCAAGGAGAAGCTGGTCGCGGAGGCCGAGTCGCTCTCGAACTCCACGGACTGGGGTGCCACGGCGGCCCGATACCGGGATCTGATGGCGGAGTGGAAGGCCGTGGGCCGCGCCCAGCGCGAGCACGAGGACGAGCTGTGGAACCGCTTCCGCGGCGCCCAGGACGTCTTCTTCGCGGCGCGGAGCGGGGTCTTCGCCGAGCGGGACGCGGAGCAGACCGAGAACCTCAAGCTGAAGGAGGAGCTCGCCGCCGAGGCCGAGAAGCTGGTGCCGGTGGCGGATCTGAAGGCGGCCCGTGCGGCCTTCCGTGCCCTCAACGAGCGCTGGGAGGCCATCGGCCATGTGCCGCGCGACGCCCGGCCGAAGGTCGAGGGCCGGATGCACGCGGTGGAGCGGGCGATCCAGGAGGCCGAGGAGTCGGAGTGGCGCCGGACGAACCCGGAGGCACGCGCGCGTGCCGCGGGTCTGACGGGTCAGCTGCAGGACGCGGTCGACAAGCTGCAGAAGCAGATCGACGCGGCCCGCGCGGCGGGCAACGACGCCAAGGCCGACAAGCTGGCGCGTGAGCTGGAGGGCCGGCAGGCGCTCCTCGACCAGGCGCTGAAGGGCCTGGAGGAGTTCGGCGGCTGATCTTCGCCGTACGTACGGAGAGGGGCCCCGGTACCGCGCAGGTACCGGGGCCCCTCTCCGTACGCGCTGTTACGGCCTGCGGGCCGAGGTGACCCGGTAGACGTCGTAGACGCCCTCGACGCCTCGTACGGCCTTCAGGACGTGCCCGAGGTGCTTCGGGTCGCCCATCTCGAAGGTGAACCGCGAGGTGGCCACCCGGTCGCGGGAGGTCTGGACGGCCGCCGACAGGATGTTGACGTGCTGGTCGGAGAGGACGCGGGTGACGTCGGAGAGCAGCCGGGAGCGGTCCAGCGCCTCGACCTGGATGGCGACCAGGAAGACGGAGGACTGGGTCGGCGCCCATTCGACTTCGAGGATGCGCTCCGGCTCGCGGGAGAGCGAGTCGACGTTGACGCAGTCGCTGCGGTGGACCGACACCCCGCTGCCGCGCGT
Organism: Streptomyces sp. NPDC015346; assembly: GCF_043078785.1. Classification (NCBI taxonomy): domain Bacteria; kingdom Bacillati; phylum Actinomycetota; class Actinomycetes; order Kitasatosporales; family Streptomycetaceae; genus Streptomyces; species Streptomyces sp. NPDC015346. The sequence continues at coordinate 138,885 of NZ_JBIBTW010000007.1, forward strand.
GACGAAGCCGATGATCGGATCGCCCGGTACGGGGGTGCAGCAGCGGGCCAGTTTGACCCAGACGTCCTCGACGCCCTTGACGACCACGCCGGGGTCGGCGCTGGAGCGGCGCTTGGAGCGGCCGCGCGAGGGCGGGGCCGTCTCGACGAGGTCCTCGTTGGCCGCCTCCTCGCCACCGAGGGCCTGGACGAGCTTCTGGACGATGGACTGGGCCGTGACATGGCCCTCGCCGATCGCCGCGTACAGCGAGGAGATGTCGCTGTAGCGCATCTCGTGGGCGAGGGTGACGAGGGAGTCGCCGGTCAGGATCCGCTGGATCGGCAGGTTCTGCTTGCGCATGGCCCGCGCGATGGCGTCCTTGCCCTGCTCGATCGCCTCGTCGCGGCGCTCCTTGGAGAACCAGGCGCGGATCTTGTTGCGGGCCCGTGGGGACTTGACGAAGCCGAGCCAGTCGCGGGACGGGCCGGCGCCCGGGGCCTTGGAGGTGAAGACCTCGACCAGGTCGCCGTTGTCGAGGGTCGATTCGAGCGGCACGAGCCGTCCGTTGACCCGCGCTCCTATGGTGCGGTGGCCGACCTCGGTGTGGACGGCGTAGGAGAAGTCGACGGGGGTGGCACCGGCGGGCAGCGCTATGACGTCGCCCTTGGGGGTGAAGACGAAGACCTCGTTGCGCGACAGGTCGAAGCGCAGCGACTCGAGGAACTCGCTGGGGTCCTCGGTCTCCTTCTGCCAGTCGAGCAGCTGGCGCAACCACGCCATGTCGTTGAGGTGGTCGTCCTTGCCGGTCTTCTTGGGGACGTCGGCGCGGACCTTGGAGGCGCCCGCGACGGCCTCCTGCTTGTACTTCCAGTGCGCGGCGATGCCGTACTCGGCCCGGCGGTGCATGTCGAAGGTGCGGATCTGCAGCTCGACGGGCTTGCCGTTGGGGCCGATGACCGTCGTGTGCAGCGACTGGTACATGTTGAACTTCGGCATCGCGATGTAGTCCTTGAACCGGCCGGGGACCGGGTTCCATCGCGCGTGGACGGTGCCGAGGGCGGCGTAGCAGTCGCGGACCGTGTCGACGAGGACACGGATGCCGACCAGGTCGTAGATCTCCGCGAAGTCACGGCCGCGGACGATCATCTTCTGGTAGACGCTGTAGTAGTGCTTGGGGCGGCCGGTGACGGTGGCCTTGATGCGGGCGGCGCGCAGGTCGGACTGGACCTCGTCGGTCACTATGGCGAGGTACTCGTCGCGCTTGGGCGCGCGCTCGGCGACGAGCCGGACGATCTCGTCGTACATCTTGGGGTAGAGGATCGCGAAGGCGAGGTCCTCCAGCTCCCACTTGATGGTGTTCATGCCCAGGCGGTGGGCCAGGGGCGCGTAGATCTCGAGGGTCTCGCGGGCCTTCTTCTCCTGCTTCTCCCGCTTGAGGTAGCGCATGGTGCGCATGTTGTGCAGGCGGTCGGCGAGCTTGATGACCAGGACGCGCGGGTCCTTGGCCATGGCGACGACCATCTTGCGCACGGTCTCGGCCTGCGCGGCCTCGCCGAACTTGACCTTGTCGAGCTTGGTGACGCCGTCGACGAGGAGCGCGACCTGGTCGCCGAAGTCGCGGCGCAGCTGCTCGAGGCCGTACTCGGTGTCCTCGACGGTGTCGTGCAGGAGTCCGGCCATGAGCGTCGCCGGGTCCATGCCGAGCTCGGCGAGGATCGTGGTGACGGCGAGCGGGTGCGTGATGTACGGGTCGCCGCTCTTGCGCTTCTGGCCCCGGTGCCAGCGCTCGGCGACCTGGTAGGCCCGCTCGATCTGGCGGAGCGTCGCCGTCTCGATCTTCGGGTCGTTGGAGCGGACGATCCGCAGCAGCGGTTCGAGGACCGGGTTGTACGGGGAGGAGCGCTGGACGCCGAGCCGGGCGAGGCGGGCGCGGACGCGGTTGGACGAGGAGGAGCCGGCGGAGCGGGCCACGGGTGCGGGGGCGGGCGCGGGCTTGGCGGTGGAGGCGGCCGGTGCCGGGGCGGGTGCCACGGGCGTGGGCCTGCTCTCCGCAGACTCGTTCTGGGGCGTGGCGGGTCCCGCCGCGGCCTTCTCGGCCTGCGGGTCGGGCTGCGCGGCGGAGAGTGGCTGGGCCTCGTCTGGCAAGAGCGCTCCTCGTGCGGTTCCGGATCCCCCGGTCAGGCCCGGAAAGGCCATGGTATCGACCCGGGCGGCGCTGTGCTCACGCGTGCGGTCCGTGAGACGGGCACCACGCGCGGGCGGGGTCCCGTTCCGGGACATACCGGGAGAGACATACCCGGAGAACGGACGGGGCGCCCCGGGGATTCCCCGGGGCGCCCCGCTCCGCACGGCGGTGGGCCGTGCGGTGTCGGACCGTGCGTCAGACCGTGATCAGCGCCTCCAGCGGGGCGCCGCGCAGAGCGGGCTCCAGCCGGGCCCGCCCGGCGAGGAAGCCGAGCTCCATGAGGACCGCGACCCCGGCGACCTCCGCGCCGGCCCGCCGGATGAGCTCCAGCGAGGCCTCGGCGGTGCCGCCGGTGGCGAGGACGTCGTCGATGACCATGACCCGGTCGCCCGGGAGCAGGTCCTCGGCGTGCACCTCGATCTCGGCGGTGCCGTACTCCAGCTCGTACGCCTGCTTCAGCGTCGCGCCGGGCAGCTTGCCGGCCTTGCGGACCGGGATGAAGCCCAGGCCCGCGCGGACGGCCACCGGAGCGGCGAGGATGAAGCCGCGCGCCTCCAGGCCGACGATCTTCGTCGCGCCGTGCGTGACGCACAGCGTGGCGAGGGTGTCGGTCAGCGCCGTGAACGCCACCGGGTCCGCGAGCAGCGGGGTGATGTCCTTGAACATCACGCCGGGCTTCGGGTGATCGGGGACGTCCCGGATCCGGCTGAGGAGCAGACCGGCGGTGTCCTGGGCCTCCGCCGTCATCCGCGGGGCTCCGCGGCGCGGCCGCGACGGCCGCGCTGGCCGACGACCGCGGTCTCCGCCTCGTCCGCGAAGCCGGCGTCGCCGTCCACGCTCTCGTCGGCGTCCGGGGACTCGCCCTTGGCCGCCGCGGCGGCGCGCTTGGCGGCGATCCGCTTCCTGAGCGCCTTCATCGCCGGCTCGCGCTCCTTGAGGTCGGCGACGAGCGGGGTGGCGATGAAGATCGAGGAGTACGCGCCCGCGGCGAGGCCGACGAACAGCGACAGCGAGATGTCGTTCAGCATGCCGGCGCCGAGGACACCGCCACCGATGAAGAGCAGACCGGCGACCGGCAGCAGCGCCACGACCGTGGTGTTGATCGAACGGACCAGGGTGCCGTTGATCGACCGGTTGGCCATGTCGCTGTACGTCCAGCGGGTCTGCTTCGTGATGCCCTTCGTCTGTTCCTTGAGGGAGTCGAAGACGACCACGGTGTCGTAGAGCGAGTAACCGAGGATCGTCAGCAGACCGATGACCGTACCGACCGTCACCTCGAAACCGACGAGTGAGTAGATGCCGACGGTGATGGTGATGTCGTGGATCAGGGCGATGAGCGCCGCCACCGCCATCCGCCACTCGAAGGCGATGGCCAGATAGATCACGACCAGGATCATGAAGACCGCCAGACCCGTCCAGGCCTTGTTGGCGATCTGTTCACCCCAGCTGGGACCGACGAGCTCCGCCGCGATCTTGTTCTCGGGGACGTTCAGGTCCTTGGCGAGCTCCGTGCGGACCTGGTCGGACTGGCCGGTGTCGAGGCCGCCGACCTGGATCCGCAGGCTGCCGTTGCCGAGCTGCTGGACGATCGCGTCGTGGCCGGAGGCCTCTTCCGCGTACTCCTGGGCCTGGGAGACCGAGACGTCCGACTTCGGGGTGGTGAAGACGGCACCGCCCTGGAACTCGATGCCCATGTTCAGGCCGCGTACCGCGAGGGCGACGATGGCCGTGATGGTGATCAGGATGGACAGGCCGTACCAGAGCTTGCGATTGCCGATGAAGTCGTATCCGACCTCACCACGGTGCAGCCGGGCGCCGAGATCGCCGAGCTTCGACATCTCATGCCTCCTTCGGGTCGACAGGGCCTGCGGCATGAGCGGAGACACGGCGGGTGCGGCGCAGCGGCGGCTTGGCGCCGAGCCGCTTGGGGTCGAGGCCGGACCAGGCGTGGCCGCCGCCGAAGAACTCCGTGCGCGCGAGCAGCGTCATGACCGGCTTGGTGAAGAGGAACACGACGACGACGTCGAGCAGGGTGGTCAGACCGAGCGTGAACGCGAAGCCCTGGACCTTGCCGACGGTGACGACGAAGAGCACCGCGGCGGCCAGGAACGACACGAAGTCGGAGACCAGGATGGTGCGGCGGGCGCGCGGCCAGGCGCGCTCGACGGCCGGGCGGTGCGAACGGCCCTCGCGGATCTCGTCACGGATGCGTTCGAAGTACACGATGAACGAGTCCGCGGTGATGCCGATGGCGACGATGGCGCCGCAGACGGCCGGCAGGTTCAGCGCGAAGCCGATGGCCGGGCCGAGCAGGGCCATGATCACGTAGGTGAGGAGCGCCGAGACCATCAGGCTGAGGATGGCGACGATCGACAGTCCCCGGTAGTAGACCACCAGGTAGAGGACGACCAGGGCCAGGCCGATGGCGCCGGCGATGAGGCCGGCCTCCAGCTGGTCGCCGCCGAGGGCGGCGGTGACGGTGTCGACGCTCTGGGTGTCGAAGGAGAGCGGCAGCGCACCGTACGAAAGGATGTTGCCCAGGTCCTGGGCGGACTTCTGGTTGAAGCTGCCGGAGATCTCGGCGTTGGCGCTCAGCGTGGTGCGCACCGACGGGGCCGAGACGACCTCGCCGTCCAGGACGATCGCGAACTGGTTCTGCGGCTCCTGCTGCTGCGACAGCTTGCTGGTGATCTGCTGGAACTTCTTGGAGCCACTGCTGGTGAACTCCATGTTGACGATCCACATGCCACGCGTGGGGTCGAACTCGCCCTTGGCGTCCTCGACGTCCTTGCCGTCCACCTCGGCCGGGCCGAGGAGGTACTTCTCCCACTGGCCGATGGCGTTCTTGCCACAGGCGACGGTGGAGTCCTCGGGCTTGACGCCCTGGCCGGCGGCGGCGCGCTGCTTGGGGTCGAGGCAGTTCAGGGTGGCGAACTTCTGCTCGAGAGCGGAGGCCGCGGCGTCCGGCGTGCCGGACGGCTTCGGGCTCTCGGGGGCCTTCGGCGTGCCCGAGGCGGAGCCGCTGGGCGTGGGCGTCGGGCTCGGGGCCTTCAGGGCCTCGGAGACCGCGCGGCCCTGCGTGGAGGCGCTCGTCGACGGGGTGGCGGACTTCTCGTCCTTGGCTCCGTCGCCCTTGCCCTTGTCCGCGGTCGCTCCGGAGGCCGAGGGCTTCGGCGTCGCGGAGGAGCTCGCGGTCGGCGCCGGCTGCTGCGAGGGCGCGTAGGTCAGGACGGGCCGGAAGTAGAGCTGGGCGGTGGTACCGACCTGCTCACGGGCCTGCTTCTCGTCGACGCCCCGGGGGATGTTGACGATGATGTTCTCGCGGCCCTGGGTCTGGACCTCGGCCTCGGAGACACCCAGACCATTGACACGGCGCTCGATGATGCCGACCGCGGTGTTCATGTTGGTCTCGTTGACGGCGTCTTCCTGACCCGGCTCGGCCTTGGCCTTGAGCGTGATCGAGGTACCGCCCGCGAGGTCGATGCCCAGGCGCGGCGTGGTGTGACCCGACCAGAACATCCCGCCCGTGAGCGCGACCATGGCGATCAGGATCAGTGCCAGGGCACGGCCCGGCCGGCTCTGGCCCCCCGCCGGCCTTCGGCCCTTCTTCGGTGCTGCCACCTTGTCGTTTCTCCCTGTCCAACCGTCCCGCGCCGGGTGTGCGCGGTACGGCCACGAAGTGTGATGGGGACCTGCCCCCGCAGAGGTGCAACCGGTCCGGGGACCGCGGACGCCGGTGGGCGTTCCCGCGATCCCCGGTGGCGACTACTTCGCCTCGGTCCCGCCGTCGGCCTTGCCGTCCTTCTTGACCTCGGTCTCGGCCTCGGCAGCGTCGACCTTCTTGGTGAGGTCGGGCTTGGCGTCCTCGGAGACCTCGACGGTCTCGGCCTCGGTGTCGGCGACGACCTCGGCGGACTCGGTCAGCGAGGAGGCGTCGTCCGGAACGACGGCGTCGGGCTCGTCGCCGTGGACGATGCGGTTGTACTCGGAGTCCTCGAGGACGGCACCGATCGCGTTCTTGGCGTAGACGGCGTGCACGCCGGGCGCGATCTCGAGGAGGACGGTCTCGTCACCGATCTCCTTGACCGTGGCGTACATCCCCCCGATCGTCCGTACGCCGGTTCCGGGCTGCATCTCGTTACGCATCTGGGCGGCCGCCTGCTGCTTCTTCTTCGCAGAGCGGGTCATCAGGAACATGGCCCCGATGAGGACGATGAAGGGGAGGAGGGTCACGATACTCACGGGACGGGTTTCCTTCGCACGGACGCGGAGAACCCGCGGCCTGATCTTCGGGGGTGGGCGTGCCGACCAGAAAGGTCGGCATCGGCGGAGTCTAGGCGAGTCCGCATCGATGGAACAACGTCCAGCATCGCACCCCGGTTCCTCGACCGACGAGTCTCCGCGCCGTCACGCCCCGAAGAGCCCCTGTTGTCCGCTTCCTGGCCGCTCCGAGCCCGCTGCCTGCGGCGGAACGAGGCCGAGATGCGTCCACGCCGCCGGAGTAGCGACCCGGCCACGCGGCGTGCGCGCGAGCAGGCCTTCCCGTACGAGGAAGGGCTCGGCGACCTCCTCGACGGTCTCGCGCTCCTCCCCCACCGCGACCGCGAGGGTGGACAGGCCGACCGGTCCGCCGCCGAAGAGCTTGAGGAGGGCCTCGAGGACCCCCCGGTCGAGCCGGTCGAGACCGCGGCTGTCCACCTCGTACACGCTCAGGGCCGCCTCGGCGATCTCCCGCGTGATCTGGCCGTCGGCCCTGACCTGCGCGTAGTCGCGGACGCGGCGCAGCAGCCGGTTGGCGATGCGCGGGGTGCCGCGGGAGCGGCCGGCGATCTCGGCGGCGCCGGCGGTGTCGATCTCGACGTCGAGGAGGCCGGCGGAGCGGTGGATGACCCGTTCCAGCTCGGCGGGTTCGTAGAACTCCATGTGCCCGGTGAAGCCGAAGCGGTCGCGCAGCGGGGGCGGCAGGAGCCCGGCCCGGGTGGTGGCGCCGACCAGGGTGAAGGGCGGCAGCTCCAGCGGGATGGCGGTGGCGCCGGGGCCCTTGCCGACGATCACGTCGACGCGGAAGTCCTCCATCGCCATGTAGAGCATCTCCTCGGCGGGCCTCGACATCCGGTGGATCTCGTCGAGGAAGAGGATCTCCCCCTCCTGGAGGGAGGAGAGGATCGCGGCGAGGTCGCCGGCGTGCTGGATGGCGGGGCCGGAGGTGATCCGGATCGGGGCGTTCATCTCCGCCGCGATGATCATCGAGAGGGTGGTCTTGCCGAGGCCGGGGGCGCCGGAGAGCAGGACGTGGTCGGCGGTGGCGCCGCGCTGGCGGGCGGCCCGCAGGACCAGGTCGAGCTGCTGGCGGACCTTCTCCTGGCCGACGAACTCGCTGAGGTCCTTGGGGCGCAGCGCCGCTTCGACGGCCTGGTCGTCGCCCTCGGCGGAGGAGCCGACGATCCGCTCCCCGGCGTCCGCTGCCGTCTCGTCGTCCCAGTTCACGTCTCTGCCTTCTCGGTCTTCATGGTGCGTTGCGTACGGTGATCGCGGGCGCTATCGGGCGCGGTTGAGCGTCTGGAGCGCGGCGCGCAGCAGCTGCGGGACCGGGGCCGAGCCGGACTCGGCGATGGCGGCCTCGGCCTGCGGGGTGACCGCGGCGACGGCGTCCTCCGCCTCGCGGCTCGCGTAACCGAGGCCGATGAGCGCGGCGGACAGCTGCTCCGTCCACGGTGCCGGGCCGGAGGCGGCGGCGCGCTGGGCGCCGACCAGGCCGCTGGTGCCGAGCGGCGAGCCCAGCTTGTCCTTCAGTTCGAGGAGGAGTTTCTGGGCGCCCTTCTTGCCGATGCCGGGGACGGCGGTCAGCGCCTTCTCGTCGCCGGTGGAGACGGCGAGCCGCAGGGCGTCGGGGCTGTGCACACCGAGCATGGCCTGGGCGAGGCGCGGGCCGACCCCGCTGGCGGTCTGCAGCAGTTCAAAGACCTGCCGCTCGTCGTCGTCCGCGAAGCCGTACAGGGTCAGCGAGTCCTCGCGCACCACCAACGACGTGGCGAGCCGGGCCTCCTGACCGATCCTCAGGGCGGACAGGGTGGTGGGCGTGCACTGGACGGCCATGCCGACACCGCCGACCTCGATCACGGCGGTGGTGGGGGCGAGGGCGGCCACCGGGCCGCTGACGAAGGCGATCATCGGGTACGGCCTTTCGAGGCGTGCAGGGCGACGGCCTGCTGGAGGCGGTTCTGGGCGGGGGCCCGCCAGATGTGGCAGATGGCCAGGGCGAGCGCGTCGGCGGCGTCGGCCGGCTTGGGCGGTGCGGAGAGCCGCAGCAGGCGGGTCACCATCGCTCCGACCTGCGCCTTGTCGGCCCGTCCGCTGCCGGTGACGGCGGCCTTGACCTCGCTGGGGGTGTGCAGGGCGACCGGGATGCCCCGGCGCGCGGCGCAGAGCATCGCGACCGCGCTGGCCTGCGCGGTGCCCATGACCGTACGGACGTTGTGCTGGCTGAACACCCGCTCCACTGCGACGAATTCAGGGCGGTACTCGTCCAGCCACCGCTCGATGCCCTGCTCGACCGCGACCAGTCGGTGACCCAGCTCGGCGTCCGCGGGGGTGCGCACCACGCCCACCCCGAGCATGGTCAGGGGCCGGCCGGCGACGCCCTCGACGACGCCGACACCGCACCGGGTCAGCCCGGGGTCCACCCCCAGTACGCGCACCTCAAGCCCTCCCCGCACCGTCTTCGTTCATGTGTTTGTGCAGGCTATCGGCTCGCACTGACAACGCGGCACGAACGGCGGCGGGCCGACGGGGGTGTGTCCCCGTCGGCCCGCTCGAAGTCGGCCCGGTATCAGGCGTCGACCTTCTCCATGACCTCGTCGCTGACGTCGAAGTTGGCGAAGACGTTCTGCACGTCGTCGCTGTCCTCGAGTGCGTCGATCAGCTTGAAGATCTTGCGCGCCCCCTCTTCGTCGAGCTCGACCTGCATGGTCGGGACGAAGCTGGAGTCGGCGGAGTCGTAGTCGATGCCGGCCTCCTGGAGGGCGGTGCGGACCGCGACCATGTCGGTGGCCTCGCTGATGACCTCGAAGCTCTCGCCGAGGTCGTTGACCTCCTCGGCGCCCGCGTCGAGGACGGCGCCGAGGACGTCGTCCTCGGTCAGCTCGCCCTTGGGCAGCACGATGACGCCCTTGCGGTTGAACAGGTACGAGACCGAGCCCGGGTCGGCCATGGAGCCGCCGTTGCGGGTCATGGCGACGCGGACGTCGGAGGCGGCGCGGTTACGGTTGTCGGTCAGGCACTCGATGAGCACCGCGACACCGTTCGGGCCGTAGCCCTCGTACATGATCGTCTCGTAGTCGACGCCGCCGGCCTCCAGGCCGCCGCCGCGCTTGATCGCCGAGTCGATGTTCTTGTTCGGGACCGAGCTCTTCTTCGCCTTCTGCACGGCGTCGAACAGCGTCGGGTTACCGTCCAGGTCGGCGCCGCCCGTGCGGGCCGCGACCTCGATGTTCTTGATCAGCTTCGCGAAGAGCTTGCCGCGCTTGGCGTCGATCACGGCCTTCTTGTGCTTCGTCGTAGCCCATTTAGAGTGGCCGGACATCTGCCTGTCTCCTTCGCGTAACCCATTTCTGAACGAACCCCAGAGATCCTACCGGGATCCCCTCACCGGCCCGCGCGCACCATGTCGACGAACAGGGCGTGCAGTCGGTGGTCGCCGGTGAGTTCGGGGTGGAACGAGGTCGCGAGCGCCCGGCCCTGCCGTACGGCGACGATGTGGCCCTCGTGCTCGGCGAGGACCTCCACCTGCGCGCCGACGGACTCGACCCACGGGGCGCGGATGAAGACGCCCTCGACGGGTCCTTCCTCGATGCCGCGGACGGCGACCCCGGCCTCGAAGGACTCGTTCTGCCGGCCGAAGGCGTTGCGGCGGACGATCATGTCGATGCCGCCGAAGGTCTCCTGGCCCGAGCGCGGGTCGAGGATCTTGTCGGCGAGCATGATCAGGCCGGCGCAGGTGCCGTAGACGGGCATCCCCGCGGCGATGCGCTCGCGTACCGGCCCCATGAGGCCGAAGAGCTCGGCCAGCTTGGAGATGGTGGTGGACTCGCCGCCGGGTATGACGAGGCCGTCGACCTCGGCGAGCTCCTCGGGGCGCCGGACCGGCCTGGCCACGGCGTCAGCCGAGGCCAGGGCGATCAGGTGCTCCCGTACGTCGCCCTGCAGTGCGAGGACGCCGATCACGGGGGTGGTGCTCATGTGACTACCAGCCTCGGTTCGCGTAGCGCTCGGCCTCGGGGAGGGTGTCGCAGTTGATGCCGACCATGGCCTCGCCCAGGTTGCGGGAGGCGTCCGCGATGATCTTCGGGTCGTCGTAGAAGGTGGTGGCCTTCACGATGGCGGCGGCGCGCTTGGCCGGGTCGCCCGACTTGAAGATGCCGGAGCCGACGAAGACGCCCTCGGCACCGAGCTGGCGCATCAGCGCGGCGTCGGCGGGGGTGGCGACACCACCGGCGGAGAACAGCACGACCGGCAGCTTGCCGAGCTCGGCGACCTCCTTGACCAGCTCGTAGGGGGCGCGCAGCTCCTTGGCGGCGGCGAACAGCTCGTTGTTGTCGTAGCCGCGCAGCCTGGCGATCTCGTTCTTGATCTGGCGCAGGTGGCGGACGGCCTCGACGACGTTGCCGGTGCCGGCCTCGCCCTTGGAGCGGATCATGGCCGCGCCCTCGGCGATGCGGCGCAGGGCCTCGCCCAGGTTGGTGGCGCCACAGACGAAGGGGGTGGTGAAGGCCCACTTGTCGGAGTGGTTGACCTCGTCGGCCGGGGTGAGGACCTCGGACTCGTCGATGTAGTCGACACCGAGGGACTGCAGGACCTGGGCCTCGACGAAGTGGCCGATGCGGGACTTGGCCATGACGGGGATGGAGACCGCCCCGATGATCTCCTCGATCATGTTCGGGTCGGACATACGGGCCACGCCGCCGTCCTTGCGGATGTCGGCGGGGACCCGCTCCAGGGCCATGACGGCGACGGCGCCGGCGTCCTCGGCGATCTTCGCCTGCTCGGCGTTGACCACGTCCATGATCACGCCGCCCTTGAGCTGCTCGGCCATGCCGCGCTTGACGCGGGACGTGCCGATCGCCGAGGAGTCGTCGGACTGGTTGCTGTGGGGAAGCGTGGTGGACACGGGGGACCTCACTCGTGAAAAGCGGTGTTGAGACACCAGTGAGGAAACAGGCCACTAGGGGTCCACAGCAAGGGCCAATGTGGAGCCGGTGGATCGTTTTCGCAGGTGACGGGGATCAGGTCGGGCGATCGGCAAGGGCAACCGGTGGCTCGTCGTCCATTTCGAAGGCCAGCGGGAACGGGGCGTGGCCGGCCAGCCGGAACCAGCGCACCGTGCGGTGCCGGCGCAGCGCCCGCGCGGCGCGTACGGAGTCGTTGTGGAAGCGACGCGCCATCGGAACCCTGCGGACGGCCGCGGCGAGCTCGCGGGCGGCCTCCTCGCCGCCGGGGGCCTGCTGCACCGCCTCGACCTGCTCGGGCTCCCCGAACACGGCGCGCAGGGCCTGGCTCAGCTCGCTCTCGATGACCTCACGCTGCTCCTCCTCGGCCTGCCGGGCGGCGTGGGCCGCCTGGTAGAGCACGATCGAGGCGGCGGGGTCGAGCACGCCGGACGTGGCCAACTCCTGGGCGACCGAAGCCCGTCGCAGCAACTGGGCGTCGAGTGCGGCGCGGGCGGCGTCGATCCGCGCGTGCAGGCGGTCGAGGCGTCCGGCGGTCCAGCTGAGGTACAGGCCGATCGCGATCAGCGCGACGACGGTCCAGATCAGGGTTTGTGTCACGGGCGCACAGGCTACCGGGGCGATCACGCCGGCCCCCCACGGTCAGCCGGTCACCGACGGAACGCGGGGGCCGGGACCTCGCACCGGCGGACCCGGGGCGCACCCCGGACGGCGGGCGCCGGGACCACGCACCGCCGGGCCCCGGACGGCGGGGTGGCCCGAGGGCGCGCGCCGGGAGGCACGCACCGCCGGGCCCCGGACGGCGGGGTGGCCCGAGGGCGCGCGCCGGGAGGCACGCACCGCCGGGCCCCGGACGGCGGGGTGGCCCGGCAGGAGGGCGTCTACTCCCGCGCCAGCCCGAACCGCGCCCGCAGACCCGTGCGTTCGTCCGTCGCCACCGAGGCCGCGCCGTCCGTCACCGTCTCGTACACCGCCAGGATGTCCGCCCCCACCGTCGCCCAGTCGAAGCGCCGCACATGCGCGCTCCCGCGTGTCCGCAGCTCCTTGCGGCGCGACTCGTCCCCCAGGAGCCGGATCGCCGCGTCGGCCAACGCGTCCGCGTCCTCGTTGGCGAAGAGCTCGCCCGCCCCGCCCTGGTCCAGGACCTGGGCGAAGGCGTCCAGGTCCGACGCGAGGACCGGCGCCCCCGCCGACATCGCCTCGACCAGGATGATCCCGAAACTCTCGCCGCCCGTGTTGGGCGCCACGTACACGTCGACGCTGCGCAGCAGCCGCGCCTTGTCCTCGTCGCTGACCATGCCGAGGAACTCGACCCGCGAGCGCATCTCGCGCGGCAGCGAGGCCACCGCCTCCTCCTCGTCGCCGCGCCCGGCGACGACGAGCCGTGTCTCCGGCCGCTCCGCGAGGATCCTCGGCAGGGCCTTCATCAGCACCGGGAGCCCCTTGCGGGGTTCGTCGATCCGTCCGATGAACCCCAGGGTCTGCCCCTGCCACTCCGCCTTGGGCTCGGCGCGCGCGAAGAAGTCCACGTCCACGCCGTTGGGGATGACGACCGCGTCGCCGCCGAGGTGCTCGACGAGCGTCCGGCGGGCGTACTCGCTCACCGCGATCCGCGCGCTGATCTTCTCCAGCGCGGGCTGCAGGATCGGGTACGCGGCGATCATGGCCCGCGACCGCGGGTTGGAGGTGTGGAAGGTGGCGACGATCGGCCCCTGCGCCGCCCAGCAGCTGAGGAGCCCCAGCGAGGGCGAGGCCGGCTCGTGGATGTGGATCACGTCGAAGGTGCCGTCGTGCAGCCAGCGCCGTACCCGGGCCGCCGAGAGGAAGCCGAAGTTCAGCCGCGCCACGGAGCCGTTGTACGGCACCGGCACGGCGCGGCCCGCCGAGACGACGTACGGCGGCAGCGGTGTCTCGTCGTCCGCCGGGGCGAGGACGGACACCTCGTGCCCGAGCCTGATCAGATGTTCGGCGAGGTCGCGGATGTGGAACTGGACGCCGCCCGGTACGTCCCAGGAGTACGGGCAGACGATGCCGATCCTCAAGGCTGTCGCTCCTCGAGGTCGGCGAGCCACAGTCGTTGGAGCATGTGCCAGTCCTCCGGATGGTCCGCGATGCCGTCGGCGAAGGCGTCGGCCAGGGCCTGTGTCATGACGGAGGTCTTCTCGGCCCGGGTACCCGACTCGGGTACGTCGACGGGCGGGTAGACGCGCCCCTTCATCACGGGGGTGTCGTCGTACCAGAGCGTCACGGGCAGCAGCAGCGCGCCCGTCTGCTGGGCGAGCATCGCCGGTCCCGCGGGCATGCGCGCCGTGTCGCCGAAGAAGGTGACCTCGGTGCCGGAGGCCGACAGGTCGCGGTCGGCGACGAGGCAGACCAGACCGCCGGCCCGCAGGCGCCGCGCGAGCGTGCCGAAGGCGGAGCCCCCGGTGTGCGGCAGGACCTCCATGCCGAGCGACTCGCGGTAGGCGACGAAGCGGTCGTAGAGGCTCTCCGGCTTGAGCCGCTCGGCGACCGTGGTGAAGGGCACGCCGAGCGAGCGGGTCACCCACACGCCGGCGAGGTCCCAGTTGGCCAGGTGCGGCAGGGCGAGTATGACGCCGCGTCCCGAGGCGAGTCCGTCCGTCAGGCGGTGGACGTCGTGGATGTGGACGCCGCTTCCCACCCGTTCCCTGCTCCAGGCGGGCAGCCGGAAGGACTCCATCCAGTACCGCATGTACGAGCGCATGCCGGCCCGCGACAGCTCCGCGAGCCGCTCGGGCGTGGCGTCCGGCACCACGCGCGCGAGGTTGGACTCCAGGCGCAGCACGCTCTTGCCGCGCCGCTTCCACGCGAGGTCGGCGATCCGCCGGCCGAGGCCGACCGCGACCGGCTCGGGGAGCTTCTTGACCGTCGCCCAGCCGAACCCGTACAGCCCGTCGGTCACCCTGTCCTTGAAAGCGCTCGTCCCGCTCATGACGTGGCCTCGTTCCCCCGTGCGGCGCTTCCGCCGGACCCGGACCCGGACCCGGACTCGGACCCCGACGCGGACCCGGACCCCGACCCCGACCCCGACTCCGACCCGGAGGCGGACCCGGGCGTCGCCGCGTCCGCCTCCGCCGACTCGCGTCGTACCGTCACCACGCGCTGACCCAGCGTCACCGCGGAGCCCACGGCCACGATCCACAGCGCGATCGGCAGCAGGACGTCGATCCCCGGCACGCCGAAGGCGTGGAGCCCGGCGAGGCCCGCGGCGACCAGCGAGATCACCAGTCGCTCGGCGCGTTCCACCAGACCGTTGACCGCGACCGGCAGGCCGATCGACTCGCCGCGCGCCTTGGTGTACGACACGACCTGGCCGCTGGCCAGGCAGAAGATGGAGACGGCGCACAGGACGTCGTTGTCGCCCTTGCCCGCGTACCAGAGCGCGAAGCCGCCGAAGATGGCGCCGTCGGCGACCCGGTCGAGGGTCGAGTCGAGGAACGCGCCCCAGCGGCTGGAGATCCCGGCCTGACGGGCCATGTTGCCGTCGACGAGGTCGGAGAAGACGAAGAGGGTGATGACGATCGTGCCCCAGAAGAACTCTCCCCTGGGGAAGAAGACCAGGGCACCCGCCATCACTCCGGCCGTGCCGATGAGCGTCACCGCGTCGGGGCTGACACCCCGGCGGAGCAGAAACGCGGCGAACGGTGTGAGGACACGCGTAAAAAATGCACGCGCGTACTTGTTCAGCATGGCCTTCCCGAGGTTCGGTGGGCCGCGCGGCCCCTACGACCACCGGCTCGCCCATCGTAGCCAGCGCCAACCCGCCGTACGGCCGGGCACCCGCCCCGCCGCGTCGCGTACGACGTATGGACGCACCATGACGACGGTGCAAAGCTCGAAGAACGACCGCGGGCACCGCCGGAGCCGCACGCGAAGCACGCCGCGCCCACTCCCCGCGCCCGCGCCCCGCCGCACCGTGCGGATCGATCGGTGCAAGCGATCGGGAGGAACACCATGGGCGACAAGGCGAACGCACACTCCGGGGCCGCCGGCAGGGCTCCGACGGCCGACCGGCCCGCGGACATACGGAACGTGGTGCTGGTCGGCCACAGCGGATCGGGCAAGACGACCCTCGTCGAGGCGCTCGCGCTGACCGCGGGGGCGGTCAACCGGGCGGGCCGCGTCGAGGACGGCGGGACGATCTCCGACCACGACGAGATCGAGCACCGCCAGCAGCGTTCCGTACAGCTCTCCCTCGTCCCGCTCGAATGGGACGGGTGCAAGATCAATCTCCTCGACACTCCGGGATACGCCGACTTCGTCGGGGAGCTCAGGGCCGGTCTGCGCGCGGCGGACGCGGCCCTTTTCGTCGTCTCGGCGGCGCAGGAGGCCGACGCCGTCGCCGGTTCGACGCGCATGGTGTGGGAGGAGTGCGCCGCAGTCGGCATGCCCCGCGCCATCGTCGTCACCCACCTGGACACGGCCCGCACCGACTTCGCCGAACTGACCCGCGTCTGCGGTGAGATCTTCGGCGGCGACGATCCCGACGCCGTGCTCCCGCTCTACCTGCCGGTCCTCGGCCCCGAGGCGCCGGACGGGCACGCGCCGGTCACGGGCCTGGTCGGGCTGCTCTCGGAGCGGATCTTCGACTACTCCACGGGTGTCCGCCAGGAGGTCGCGCCCGACGACGGCCAGAAGGCGCTCATCGCGGAGGCCCGCGGCCGGCTGATCGAGGGGATCATCGCCGAGAGCGAGGACGAGACCCTCATGGACCGCTACCTCGGCGGCGAGGAGATCGACGTCAAGACGCTGATCGACGACCTGGAGAAGGCCGTCGCCCGCGGCACCTTCCATCCGGTCCTGGCCGCGGCGCCCGCCGCCGAGGGCGGCAAACAGGGTCTGGGCACGGTCGAACTCCTGGAGCTGATCACCCGCGGCTTCCCGACCCCGCTGGAGCGCGAGGCCCCCGCCGTCACCACGCCCGACGGCGTGCCGCGTCCGCCGATCACCTGCGACCCGGAGGGTCCGCTGGTCGCCGAGGTCGTCAAGACCGCCTCCGATCCCTACGTCGGCCGGATCTCGCTGGTCCGCGTCTTCTCCGGCACCCTGCGCCCCGACGAGACCGTCCACGTCTCCGGTCACGGGCTCGCCGACCGGGGGCACGAGGACCACGATGTCGACGAGCGGGTCGGCGCGCTGACCTCCCCCTTCGGCAAGCAGCAGCGCCCGCTCGGCCGGTGCATCGCGGGCGACCTCGCCTGTGTCGCCAAACTGGGCCGCGCGGAGACCGGGGACACGCTGTCGTCCAAGGACGATCCGCTCCTCATGGAGCCGTGGAGGATGCCCGACCCCCTCCTCCCGCTCGCGATCGAGGCCCACAGCAAGGCCGACGAGGACCGGCTCTCCCAGGGCCTGGCCCGGCTCGTCGCCGAGGACCCGACCATGCGCCTGGAGCAGAACCAGGACACCCGCCAGGTGGTCCTGTGGTGCCTCGGCGAGGCCCACCGGGAGGTGGCCCTGGAGCGGCTGCGCAACCGGTACGGCGTCCAGGTCGACGCGGTCCCGCACAAGGTGCCGCTCCGCGAGACCTTCGCCGGGCCCTCGGCCGGACGCGGCCGGCACGTCAAACAGTCCGGCGGCCACGGCCAGTTCGCGATCTGCGAGATCGACGTCGAGCCGCTGCCGCCCGGCAGCGGGGTCGAGTTCGTCGACAAGGTGGTGGGCGGTGCCGTGCCGCGCCAGTTCATCCCGTCCGTCGAGAAGGGGGTACGGGCCCAGGCCGCGCGGGGAGTCGCAGCCGGGTACCCGCTGGTGGACGTCCGGGTCACCCTGCGGGACGGCAAGGCCCACTCGGTCGACTCCTCCGACGCCGCCTTCCAGACGGCGGGTGCGCTGGCGCTGCGCGAGGCGGCGGCCGAGGCGGACATCCAGCTCCTGGAGCCGGTCGACGAGGTCCAGGTCCTCGTCCCCGACGAGTACGTGGGGCCGGTGATGAGCGATCTCTCCGGGCGGCGCGGCCGGGTCGTCGGCACCGATCAGGCGGGCCCCGGCCGGACCGTGGTCCGCGCCGAGGTGCCGGAGATCGAGATCGACCGGTACGCCGTCGACCTGCGCTCCGTCTCGCACGGGACCGGGCGCTTCGACCGCACGTACGCCCGCCATGAGGCCATGCCGCCGCACCTCGCGGACAAGATCCGCGAACAGGCCGAAAAGGGGTCATAGGTACGAGCCGGAGAGCCGATGGCCGAATGACGCCCCCTCAACTCCCCCGGCGGGGGCGTCATTCGGCCGACTCGTGACGCGTCCGCCGGTACCCGGCTACGCTGTGGTGCCCAGCTCAGAAGGTGTGCGGGGCGCGGTAGTTGGGAACAGGCCGCAGAGGGTACGCGGTGAACCACGCGGGCACGCGGCGATGGGGGCATCAGTGACGATCGGCAGTTTCGGACCCGGGGCGCAGATTCCCCTCCAGGGCTCGGACGGGCAGACGGCGGCGACGCACGCCCTCGCCTCCGCCGCGTACCGCGACGGCAAGGTCGAAGCGATCCTGGACGCCAACAACGAATGGCACACGTCCAAGGTCACCGACGCCAAGTGGAAGCTCTTCCGGCCCGACCTCGGCGAGGCCTTCTCGCGGGCGGTCCAGGTACGGATGCTCGGCGGCGCCCGTAAGCCGCTCATCCAGTCCTTCGGCACCGAACCCCAGCCGGTGGTCGAGCACTGCCTGGCCGCCACGCGCATCCGCAAGCAGCGCGACGTCAAGCTGACCCTGGTCACCCTCGTCTTCGGGATCCTCTTCCTGCCCGGGCTGCTGCTCTGGCTCGGCGTCATCCAGCTGCGCCGCATGGTCGCCGGCACGGAGAACAAGCGCACCAGCGCGCTGGGCACCGGCCTGCTGGTCGGGGCGGGCATCCTCGCCGTGCTCATGCTGTTCAAGCTGCCGTTCACCGGCCTGCCGGCGATCTACCTCCGCGCCATGATCGTGGCCCCGGTCATCGGCTGGTTCCTCGCCAAGCGCATCTGCGAGTCCACCGCGCAGGACCTGCGCGCGCGGTGGGACGCCCTGCTCAGCGGGGGCGGGATCGGGGCCAAGATCCCCGAGGCGGTGCCGCAGGACCCGACCGAGAAGGCGGCCGAGGACCTCCGCCAGAACCTGGAGAAGCTCACCGCCGAGCAGCAGTCCAACGTCGTCTTCTACGCGGGGCCCAAGGGAATACTGGGCATGGGCACCCGCTGGGGCAGCTGGACACTGGCCGAGGAGCTGGTCCCCCAGGAGGGCCGGGAGATCCACGACTTCCGCGCCTGGGACGTCGTCCGGAAGATCCACGACCAGCTCACGCTCCTGGAGCGGGGCTCGCTCAAGACCGGCTTCCCCAAGCCGACCGTCAAGCACTGGATCGTCTCCCCGGTCGGCGAGGGCGCCGACGAGGTCGCCCGCCCCGAGGGCGACAACATCGTCCACTACCAGGTCAAGCCGCACGAGATACAGCGCATCTGCAACGACCAGCAGTTCGGCGCCGGAAACCGCCACTACCTGGGGGTGCAGTTCACGCTCTGGGACGGCCAGCTCGTCCTCACCATGATGATCACGGTGACCTCGCTGCTGCACACGCTGCGCGTGGAGGTCACCGGGCACGCGCTGGGCCCGGTCCACTCGCTCTTCACCACCAAGCCGAAGGCGAAGACGAAGGAGGTCTCCAAGACGGTCCGCTTCTGGGAGACCCGGGAGATCAAGCTGCCGCTCGTCGAGACCGACGAGGTGGTCCGTCTCGCCGTCCGCGCCCCGCTGACCTGGTTCCCGCCGGTCCTGGACTTCCTCGGCGGCAAGCTCGTGCTGCCCGAGCCGTTCGGCCTGCGGCACGCCTGGGCCGCGCAGCCCTGGCGCCACCGCTTCATGGCCGACGACGCCATCCGTACCGCGACCCCCGTGATGCGCGCGGTGCACGCCGCGACGATCGCCGTGCTCGACGATCACGGCGTGGACACGGAGCGCTTCACCAACCGCTCGCTGATCCTGAGCGGCACCATCCAGGACCCGGGGCCGAAGAAGGCCGACATCTACGACGCCTAGGCGCCGTCGCCGCCCGGTTGCCGCCCGGTCGCCGGGTCGCCGTCGAGGTGGGGCTACGCCGGCTCGGAGGCGGCCGGCCAGGCGGCGGCGAGCATCGCGCGGGTGTCGGCGAGGAGCTGCGGCAGCACCTTCGTATGCCCGACGACCGGCATGAAGTTGGTGTCGCCGCCCCAGCGCGGCACGACGTGCTGGTGCAGGTGGGCGGCGATGCCGGCCCCCGCCACCGAGCCCTGGTTCATGCCGATGTTGAACCCGTGCGCGCCGGACGCCGTCCGCAGCGCGATCATCGCCCGCTTGGTGAACTCGCCGAGCTCGGCGGTCTCCGGGGCGTCCAGGCCGGTGTAGTCGGCGACGTGCCGGTAGGGCACCACCATCAGGTGGCCGCCGTTGTACGGGTAGAGGTTCAGCACGGCGTACACATGCTCGCCGCGCGCGATGACGAGCCCGTCCTCGTCGGACTTCGCCGGAATCGAGCAGAACGGACAGCCGTCCTCGGCCCCTGGACCGGTCGGCTTGTTCTCGCCCTGGATGTACGCCATCCGGTGCGGCGTCCACAGGCGCTGGAACGCGTCCTGCGTCCCCACTCCGATCTGCTGTTCCGGCTCAATCGTCATGCTGAGCAGCATATTGCTTCGCCCGTTCGGAAGGTGTCCCCGGGGCGGGATCTCCTGGGAGGGCGATGCTGATCCGATGAACGACAGGCAGCGGCGGCGGGAACGCTGGGAACGCCGGACGGCGACCCCGCTCGCGGTCGCCTCCGTGGCGTACCTCGCCGGCTACGCGGTCCGCGTCCTCGGTCTGGTGGACGTGCGCGACGAAGAGGCCCCCGGGAGATCCCCCGGGGGCCTCATGACCGTACGACCGTGCCCTGCGGTCAGACCTGGACGCGGTCCTCGACGATCTTGGCGATCTTCGCGATGGCCTCGTCGACCGGGATGCCGTTCTCCTGGGAACCGTCGCGGTAGCGGAAGGAGACGGCCCCCGCGGCCATGTCCTCGTCACCCGCGATGATCATGAACGGCACCTTCTGCTTCTGCGCGTTGCGGATCTTCTTCTGCATCCGGTCCGAGGAGGCGTCGACCTCCACCCGCAGCCCCTGCTTCTTCGCCTTGGCGGCGAACTCCTGCAGGTACGGGATGTGCGCGTCGCCGATCGGGATGCCGGTCGCCTGCACCGGGGCCAGCCACGCCGGGAACGCGCCCGCGTAGTGCTCCAGGAGCACCGCGAAGAAGCGCTCGATCGAACCGAACAGGGCGCGGTGGATCATGACCGGGCGCTGCTTGGTGCCGTCCGGGCCGGTGTACTCCAGGTCGAAGCGCTCCGGCAGGTTGAAGTCCAGCTGCACGGTCGACATCTGCCAGGTACGGCCGATGGCGTCCCTCGCCTGCACCGAGATCTTCGGGCCGTAGAAGGCGGCGCCGCCCGGGTCGGGGGTGAGCGGGAGGCCCTGCTTCTCGGCGACCTGCTGGAGGACCGAGGTGGCCTCCTCCCAGATCTCGTCCGAGCCGACGAACTTCTCCGGGTCCTTGGTGGACAGCTCCAGGTAGAAGTCGGTCAGGCCGTAGTCGCGCAGCAGGTTCAGGACGAAGGTGAGGGTCTTGTCGAGCTCCTCCGCCATCTGCTCCTTGGTGCAGTAGATGTGCGCGTCGTCCTGGGTGAAGCCGCGGGCCCGGGTCAGACCGTGCACGACGCCGGACTTCTCGTACCGGTACACGGTGCCGAACTCGAAGAGTCGCAGCGGCAGTTCCCGGTAGGAGCGGCCGCGCGCGTCGAAGATCAGGTTGTGCATCGGGCAGTTCATGGGCTTGAGGTAGTAGTCCACGCCGTCGTCGAGCTGCATGGGCGGGTACATGCCCTCGGCGTACCAGTCGAGGTGGCCCGACTTCTCGAACAGCTTGCCCTTGGTGGCGTGCGGCGAGTAGACGAACTCGTAGCCCTCCTCCTCGTGGCGCTTGCGCGAGTAGTCCTCCATGACCCGGCGGATGATGCCGCCCTTGGGGTGGAAGACGGCGAGGCCGGAGCCGATCTCGTCCGGGATGGAGAAGAGGTCGAGCTCGTTGCCGAGCTTGCGGTGGTCGCGCTTCTCGGCCTCGGCGAGGAAGTCGAGGTGGGCCTTCAGCTCGTCCTTCGACGGCCACGCGGTGCCGTAGATCCGCTGGAGCATCGGGTTCTTCTCGCTGCCGCGCCAGTAGGCGGCCGCGTTGCGCATCAGCTTGAACGCCGGGATGTTCCGGGTGGTGGGCAGGTGGGGACCGCGGCAGAGGTCCTTCCAGCACAGCTCGCCGGTCTTGGCGTCGAGGTTGTCGTAGATGGTCAGCTCGCCGCCGCCCACCTCGACGTTCGCGCCGTCGTCGGTCGAGGCCGAGCCCTTGATGCCGATGAGCTCCAGTTTGTACGGCTCGTCGGCGAGCTCGGCGCGGGCCTCCTCGTCGCTCACCACGCGGCGGGCGAACTTCTGCCCCCGCTTCTGGATCTCCTGCATCTTCTTCTCGATGGTCTTGAGATCCTCGGGGGTGAACGGCTTCTCGACGTCGAAGTCGTAGTAGAAGCCGTCACGGACCGGCGGGCCGATGCCCAGCTTGGCCTCGGGGAAGAGCTCCTGCACGGCCTGCGCCATGACGTGCGCGGTGGAGTGGCGCAGGATGTCGAGACCGTCCGGGGAGGAGATCTCGACGGGCTCGACGACATCGCCCTCGGCGACGGCGTAGGTGAGGTCCTTCAGCTCACCGCCGACACGGGCGGCGATCACGGACCGGTCGTCGGCGAACAGCGCGCCGGCGGTCGTGCCCGCGCTCACCGCCCGCTCCTCGGCTCCTGAGGCGGACTGGACGGTCACACGGACATCAGACACGAATGCTCTTCTTCCATAGGGCGCAGGCAGACACGAAGTGCCGGCGTCGGCGGTGCGCGGCAGAGACGAGGTGCCGCGTCGCCGTCGATCGTACCGAGCCCGGCCCCCGGGCCGCGAAACGATTACCGCCGGGAGCCCGGGGGCGCGCCCCAGCGGACGCCCCGAGCGGGCCCGCGGGCCGCACGGGCGCGAGGTCCGCTCCCCCGTCATTCGCCTCCGCAGGCCTCCTCGAAGAAGTCCAGGTTCTCGTGGAGCGACTTCATCAGCCGGTCCCGCTCCGCGTCGTCCACCTGCACCGGTACGACCCCGGACGCGTCGGTCAGCCGCCGGAACCCGCCCCTGCTCTCCAGGCGGCCGAGGACCCGGATCGGCAGCCCGACGAGGTGCGCGTGCCCCGCCGTGCGGTACGACTCCTCGTCCAGGGTCACCCTGACGTGCGGCACCTCCGCGCCGGCCAGGACCCGCAGCCGTACGGTGCCCTCCCCGCGCGGTCCCGAGCGGCGCATCCGGACCACGGCCCCGGTGATCCGTACCGGCACGGACGGCTCGCCGGTCAGATAGCGGGCGCCAGCCTCGCGCAGCGCGGGCAGGTCCCCGGGCGAGAACTCCACGGGCTCGGGCCGCGGGGCACAGCCCGCTGGCGTCCCGGCGGCGGGCGCCCACTCCAGCGCGACCCTGGCCCCCTCGGTCCCGCGCACCAGCGCGACCAGCGCCTCGGTGAGTTCCCGGCTCACCCCCGCCTCGACGGCGGCGTCGAAGGCCTCCATCCCGCCGGTGGCCCGCTGATAGTCGGTGGCCTCCCGGGCCGCGTACAGCGCGTGGTAGAGGCGTACGGCGATGGCGCGGCCCGGGTCGACGGGCACGAAGGCGGTCAGCCCCCGGCCCCCCTGGGCCGCCCCGACGGCGACGCCCTCCAGCGACGCCTGCGCCTGGCGGCGGTGCCGCGCGCCGTAGTACCCGGCACGGCCCCGGACGGCGAGGGCGCCGGCCAGCAGCAGCTGACGGGCGGCGGACCTCAGCTGCTCCTGGACGGTCCAGGGCACTGTGCCGGCGGGGCCCGGCGGGACGTCGCGCCACCAGCGGATCTCGTCGCTGGGCACGGTCAGCCCGACCAGCACCTCCCGCGCGGACGGCGCGGCGCTGCGGGCGAGCGCGGTGAGCGCCTCGCCGAGCAGGTCCTCGCAGTCGGGGAAGGCGCGGCTCTCGGGCACGAGGAGGCTCGTGGGCCCGGAGCCCGTCGCCCCCGGCGGGGTCCAGCGGCTGTACCGCCCGGCGGCACCGCCCCGCCGCCGCCAGCCGTGGCGGGCGAGGAGGGCGCCGAGGACGAGCGGATCGACGCGCCCGGGGTCCGGGACGCCCCCCGCCTCGGCCCAGGGGGCGACCGGTCCGGCGGGCGTCGACCCGCTCCCGTGGCCCGGGCCCGGTCCTTCGCCGGGCGGCGGGTGCGGGCGGAAGGGCGGCGTGACGGGTCCGTGGCCGTACCCGCCCCCGGTCCCGCCTCCTGGTTCCTCGATCGGCCGGTGCATCAAGGTCTCCCTCCCAAGCCGACCCGGGCCATGATCTCGCAGAGCGCCCGGTCGTCGAAGATCCGCGCCGTCGGGATGCGCACCGTGGTCCGGTGCCGTCCCGTGACCGGATGTCCGGCCAGGTTGATCCAGTAGCAGCAGTGCCTCAGGTCGAGCCCGTCGTGGCCGGCCCGCAGCCAGTCGTCCCGCGAGCGCGGGACGAGCATCACGACCAGGATCTTGTGCACCGAGACGGGGGTCCGCGCCAGCTTCACCAGGTGGTCGTTGTCGAGCGTGAACGAGAACGCCGCGGACGCGGGTCCCGGCGTCCGCGGCGGGAGCTGGTAGGTGCACTTGAGCTGCACCTTGATGGTCACTTCGTCGTCGACCGTGTGGCCGGGAGCGCTGTGGCTCACGTGCCAGTCGATGCCGTTGTCCGGAAACGGCTGCGACAGCGAGCAGCCCGCCGCCGCCGCGACCGCGTGCAGATAGCCCACCTGAAGCGTCTCCATGCAGGCGGTGGTGGCGAGTGAGCCGCGCAGTGGTGCTGCCCGCTGGGGCGGCAGCCCTCCCGATTCGGGCTGGGCGAGCGCCATGTCAATTCCCTTCCCCGTCATCTGTGTTGTCACCGGACGGCGTACGGCGCAAACAGCCCGGGTATCACCGATTCGGGCAGGGGGATCGCCATCTGCCTCATATGTGCGAGGAGTTCGGGGATGACGCACTGGTATGAAGGACCCCTGGCCGCATTCGACACGGAAACCACGGGAGTTGATGTCGAGGAGGACCGGATCGTCTCGGCCGCCCTCGTCGTCCAGGACACGGCGGGCGGACGCCCGCGGGTCACACGCTGGCTGGTCAACCCTGGGATTCCGGTGCCCGCCGCGGCCACGGAGGTACACGGACTGACGGACGATCATCTGCGGCGCAACGGGCGGTGGCCCGCGCCGGTGATGGAGGAGGTGGCACGGGCGATCGCCGAGCAGTGTGCGGCGGGCCGGCCGCTCGTGGTGATGAACGCGCCGTTCGACCTGACGATCCTGGACCGCGAGCTGCGCCGCCACCGCGCGTCCTCGCTGGGCCGCTATCTGGAGACCACGTCGCTGTGCGTGCTGGATCCGCGGGTGCTCGACAAGCATCTGGACCGCTACCGCAAGGGCCGCCGGACGCTGACGGATCTGTGCGCGCAGTACGGCGTGGAGCTGGACGGCGCGCACGACGCGGCGGCGGACGCGACAGCCGCGCTGGATGTCGTACGGGCGGTGGCGCGGCGTTTCGCGTCCCGGCTCGAACGCCTGTCACCGGCCGAGCTGCACACCCTGCAGGCGGTGTGGCACGCGGCCCAGGCGCGGGGCCTCCAGGCGTGGTTCGCGCGCAACGGGACGCCGGAGGCGGTGGATCCGGCGTGGCCGCTCCGTCCGGAGCTGCGGCAGGCCGCGTGAGGCTCGGCCGGCCCGGGGAATGCGGAAGGCCGGTCCGTCTTTCGACGGACCGGCCTCTCCCGGTGGGCGATACTGGGATCGAACCAGTGACCCCTTCGGTGTGAACGAAGTGCTCTCCCGCTGAGCTAATCGCCCGGGAACGGGTTGAACCATACAGGCCGGGACGGGCTTCGTTCAAACCAGCCGCAGCCGGGCGGCGAGCCCGCGCCGTCCCGCGCGCATCATCAGGGCGTGGTTGGCGCGGAAGACCGGCCGGCCGGGGACGGCGAGCCGGCGCATGAGGGGTCTGGTCACCTCGACCTCCTGCTCGTAGAGCGCGCGGGTGCCGGTGCCCGCGCCGGTGCCGTACGGAGTGAGGGTCCAGCGCGCCCAGCCCTCCAGGTCGCCCCGCAGGGAGGCCTCCAGGACGCCGGCGACGGGGTCGCCGCGCCGGGTCTCGACGGTGACGACCAGGTCGATCGGGAGGAAGGAGCGGAACCGGGCGGTGCCGGTGCGCTCGTCGAGGGTGACGACCTCGCGGACCTGGGGCCACCACTGGGGATAGTCCTCGCCGCGTTCGAGCACGGCGTAGACGGCGGCGGGCGGGGCGGCCAACCGCCAGACGCTGCGGAAGCGATAGCGGAACCAGTCCATGTCCCCAGTGTGTACGTACTCACGCCGGGATATGAGTACGTCCGCGCATGACTCCGGTTGTGTCCCGCGCCACACTCCGGCTATGGACAATGCCTTGCCGCCCGCGGACGAGCTTGTGCTCGTCGACCGCGAGCTGGCTCAACTCGACGCGCGCAGATCGCAGTTGATGGCCCGCAGGGCCTGGCTGCTGCAGGTGCTGCGGCAGGTCGCCGCGGCCCCGCACCCCGTGCCGCCGCGCCCGGTCGCTGATTCGACCCCGCGCAGCGCGCAGAACGTACTGCTGACCCTGGGCGGGGCGCTGCTGACGATCGCGGCGGTCGCCTTCACCCTGGTGAGCTGGGGCTCCATGGGGATCGGCGGCCGCGCCGCCGTGCTGTTCGTGGTGACGTCGGCGGCGCTGTCCGTGCCGGTGGTGCTGCTGCGGCGCGGGCTCGCCTCCACGGCGGAGGCGGTGGCCGCGCTGGGTCTCGCCCTCATGGTGCTCGACGCGTACGCGCTGCACCGGGCGGCGCTGACCGGCACGGACGCTCTGGCGTACGCGGCGGTGGCGTCGGCGGTGCTCGCGGGCGCCTGGGCGGCGTACGGCTCGGCGCTCGGGCGGCTGCGGGTTCCGCTGCCGACGGCGGTGGTGGCGGCTCAACTGCCGCTCCCGCTGGGCGTTCTGGCGGCGGACGGCGGCCCTCTGGCGCTGGCCTGGGCGGCGCTCGCGACGGCCGTGCTGGATCTCGCGGTGGTGCTGTGGATGAAGCCGGCGGCGGTACGGACGACGGCGTGCGCCGGCGCCGGTGTGCTGGGTGGATGGGCGCTGCTGACGGGCGCCCGGCTGTCGCTGACGTCGCCGATACCGGCGGGGGCGCTGCTGCTGGCCTGCGCCGCGCTGGCGCTGTGCCTGGCCTGGCGCGCCGCCCGCGTGGCGGTGGCCGGTTCGGCTGTGGCGGGTCTGGCGGCGGTCGTGGCGGTGGGCGGTGTGCTACGCGCGGTGGTCCCGGGCGACTGGGTCGTGGCCGGATACGTGCTGTGTGGGGTGGCCCTGGCCGGGGTGCTGCGCTCCTCGGCGCCGCGTGCGGTGAAGCTCGGTCTGGCGGGCGCCGGCGGCGGGGTGCTGGCCCTAGGCGTGGCCTGGGCGCTGCCGCCGGCGGTGGCGGCGCTGGTGACACCGGCGGCGCGGACGACGGAGGTCTGGTCCGGCGAGCACGCGGCGCGGTACCTCACTTCGTACCCCTCGACGGCTCCGCTGGTACTGCTGCTCGCGACGGCGGCCCTGGCTCCGGTGCCGCGCCTCCGGGCCCGCTGCGGCGCGCTGTTCCTGGCATGGGCGACGCTCACGGCGCTCCCGCTGTCCCTGGAGCTGCCGTACGCCGCCACCGTGAGCGCACAGCTCCTGACCACGGCGGCGGCGCTGTACGCGGCGATCCGGCCGGGGATCCTGACCCGAGGTGTGCCGGTACCGGCACCGGGCCCTGCGGCCGGCCGCGACGGCCTGGCCACGGCAGCGGAGAGGGGGACCACGGACGCCGAGCGGGCCGACGCCGGAGCGGGCGAACCGGAACCCGGCCTGCCGACCGGCGCGGGCACCCGGCGCGAGTCCGACGCACCCACCGACGCCGAGACCGTCGGCCCGGAGCCGGCCCTCGGGACCGGCGCGGGCACCCGGCGCGAGTCCGACGCACCCACCGACGCCCGGGCAGACGGACCGGAACCGGCCCTCGGCTCCGCCGCGCCGGAATCCCCGCCGGCCCACTCCGGCGGCCCAGGCTCCGGTACGGATTCCGCGGGCGCCCCGCGCGGGTTCGGCGCGGCCCGGCAAGGGTGGGGGGCCGGTGGTACGACGGCGGCCGCCTCCCGGGCGGCCTCGCCCGGAATGCCGCCCCGCGAGGTCCTCGCCTGGAGCGGGCTTGGCTGCGGTCTCGCCTCCGCGGCGAGTGCGACGGCTCTCGCTCTCGACACCCGGGCGGCCACCTTCGCCGCGCTCGGCGTGCTCCTCGGCCTTCTCACCGCCGTGGCGTTCCTCGCCGACGGCGCCCGGCGGGCCGTGGCCGCGTGCGCGGCGGTGGTCGCGGCGACCGGGCTCGTCCTCGCCGGGGCGGCGGCCTCGGAGCTGGCCGACCACCACACCGCCCTCGCCCTGCTCGCCGTCCCGGCGGCGACCGCCGCGGTCGGCGCGCGCCTGCGCCGGCACCCGGTCGCGCCGCCCCTGGAGATCACCGGCGCGGCCGTGGGTCTGCTGTCCCTCGGCTTCGCCGACTCCCGCCCCGCCGTCCTCGCCCTCGTCCTGGCCCTGGGCGGAGTGATCGCGGCGGCGACGGCGGTACGGCCCGAGCGGCGCGTGCTCGCCTCCTGGACGGCCGCCGGCCTGTTCCTCCTGGCAACCTGGGTGCGGCTCGCCGTCTGGGACGTGGAGACCCCGGAGGCGTACACGCTGCCGGTCAGCGTGCCCGCGCTGGTGGTGGGCGTCCTGCGCCGGCGGCGCGACCCGGAGGCGTCGTCCTGGACGGCGTACGGCCCCGGCCTGGCGGCGACGCTGCTGCCGAGCCTCGCCACGGCCTGGGCGGACCCGCACTGGACGCGTCCGCTGCTCCTGGGCGCGGCGGCGCTGGTCGTGACGCTGCTGGGGGCGCGGTTCCGGCTGCAGGCGCTGCTGGTCCTCGGTGGTGCGGTGCTGGCCCTGGACGCGCTGCACGAGCTGGCGCCGTACGTGGTCCAGGTCGTCGGCGCGCTGCCGCGCTGGCTGCCGCCGGCGCTGGCGGGCGTGCTGCTCCTGGCGGTGGGTGCGACGTACGAGCAGCGGCTGCGGGACGCGCGCCGGCTGCGTGAGCGGCTGGGTCGGATGCGCTGACGCGCCGGCGGTACGGGGAACGCCGAAGGCCCGGAGACTGCGAACAGTCTCCGGGCCTTCGATCCGGGTGGTGGGCGATACTGGGTTCGAACCAGTGACCTCTTCGGTGTGAACGAAGCGCTCTCCCACTGAGCTAATCGCCCGGGCGCACCGCAAACATTACCGCATGTCAGCGGCTGCCTCCGACCGTGGGAGGGTCACTGCTTTATCGTCCACGGCATGACGAATCCGACCTTCCAGAGGTAGATCGCGACCAGTACGGCGACGATCACGAGACCGGCGGACGTGAGGATGATGTTGCGGCGGCGGACCTTGGGGTCGAGCGCGCGCTGCGCGGCCTCGGTGACTTTCCGCTTCGTCCAGCGGAGCACCAGCTGGGCCCAGACGAACTCGGTCGCCCAGATCGCCATGCCGGCGAAGATCACGAGCCAGCCCGGCCCGGGCAGCGGCAGCATCACGACGCCGGCGCCGACGACGGCGAGGCCCACGATGAAGACGCCGACCTGCCAGCTCAGGTGCAGGGTCCGGCGGGCCTTGATGTACTCGGGGGCGCGGGATCCCAGCGGGGCTTCCCCGTCCGCCGGCGACCCCCCGGTGCGCTCGTCACTCTCCGCATTCATGGGCCCCAACTTACCGGATTCGCCGCCGTCACCAGAATGGCGGTATTACCCAAAGTTACACACGCCCATACGAGCTACCTGAACGATCACAAAACAGACAGAGGGGTTTACAACGGCACCGTAGGTGGCATGTCGATTTCGCCGACGTGCGAATCCCCGAGCGCACACTGAGCGAAAGGCCCTGGCGCTTATGAACACCACG
Organism: Streptomyces sp. NPDC015346; assembly: GCF_043078785.1. Lineage (NCBI taxonomy): Bacteria > Bacillati > Actinomycetota > Actinomycetes > Kitasatosporales > Streptomycetaceae > Streptomyces > Streptomyces sp. NPDC015346. Next base: position 168,391 of record NZ_JBIBTW010000007.1, read on the forward strand.
GTCAGCTGCGAGCTGCACCTGCGCCTCGTTGTGTCGAGCGAGTCCTCACTGCCTGTACCCGCGGGCCTGCGGTATGACACGGCCGATCCGTATGCCGTGCACGCCACCTTCCACACCGGAGCCGAGGAGACGGTCGAGTGGGTCTTCGCCCGCGACCTTCTCGCCGAGGGGCTGCACCGGCCCACCGGCACCGGCGACGTCAGAGTCTGGCCGTCCCGCAGTCACGGTCAGGGCGTCGTCTGCATCGCGCTGAGCTCCCCCGAGGGCGAAGCCCTGCTCGAGGCCCCGGCGAGGGCCCTGGAGTCGTTCCTCAAGCGGACCGACGCCGCCGTGCCACCGGGCACCGAGCACCGGCACTTCGATCTCGACACGGAGCTCTCCCACATCCTGGCCGACAGCTGAGCCAGGCCGAGAGCCGCACGGCGCCGTCCGACTCGGGGAGACGGCGCCGCGCGGACAACCCCATACGGCCGACATCGGCGTCCTCCCCGCGCAGCCGGCGCGGGGAGGGCGCCGATGCCCCTTTTCCGGGACGTCCCGCGTCATCCCGGCCCGCCGCCGGCCCGCCGGAGCCGGGTTTCGGCCCCGTTCCGGCCCGCTTTCGGACCGCTCCCGGCGGCTCGGGACGGAGCCGCTAGAGTCAGCGCAATCCCGCGGGCGCCCGCCCGCAGCCGGCCAGGGAGCGAATCGTGCTGATCCCCCACGACACCCGGATCGCCCTCGACACCGTCGTCGATCTGGTGAACACCGCGCCGCAGAGCGACCGCGACGACGCGCTCGGGGACCTCCCGTCACTGCACACCTTCGTCCGGGCCCACGACATCAGCGACGTGGGCGAGCTCGACGACGGGGACCTGCGAGCCGTGCGGGACGTCCGCGCGAAGTTCGCGGCCGTCTTCGCCGCGCCGGACGCCCGCATCGCGGCGACGCTGATCAACCAGCTGGTCGCGGCGGCGGGCACGACGCCGCAGCTCACCGACCACGACGGCTACGACTGGCATGTGCACTACTTCGCGCCGGGCGCCTCGGTCGCCGACCATCTCGCCGCCGACTGCGGCATGGCGCTGGCCTTCATCGTCGTGGCGGGCGAGCAGGAGCGGCTGCGGCGCTGCGAGGCGCCGGACTGCGGCCGCGCCTTCGTCGACCTCTCCCGCAACCGCTCCCGCCGCTACTGCGACAGCCGCACCTGCGGTAACCGGCTGCATGTGGCCGCGTACCGGGCGCGCCGCAAGGAAGCGGCCCGCTGATCCGGGACCGGGCAGCCCTCACAGCAGGAAGAGGTCGTGCACGGAGGCCATCAGCAGCAGACAGCCGATCACCGCGAGGAAGATCATCAGCGGCGGCTGGGAGAGCGCGAACAAGCAGCCGCGCGGTTCTTCGGTGGGGGCGGGGAGGTGATCCCGCGAGGTATCCAGCATCTCGGGGGCGATCATGGCGCAGCCCCGGCCGGGACTGCCCGCAACACGCCCCTCGGAAACGGGCGTTCATCACATCCCGTGGACGCTCCGGCCGTCAGATCCCGTGCTTCTTCAGAATCGCCTCGATGTCGCTGAAGTCGTCCGCGCCCGCCGTCTCCTTCGGCTTCGGGGCCGCACCCCGCTGCCCCTGCCCGAGGGAGGGCGCGGAAGCGGCCGGCGCGACGGCGTCACGGCGCTCCCCGCCGCCCGTCTCCTTGCGGCCCCTGCCTCTGCGGCGCTCGACGGCGCGCGTCGTCGTGAAGAGCAGCCAGGCCGCGCCGAGCACGCCGAAACCGGCCCAGGCCGTCGGACTGAAGGCCGTGTCGAAGGCCCACTGGACCGCCCCGGTCATGACCAGGCCGACCGGCACCAGGGCATAGGCGGCGATCCGCGCCGCGGCGAGGAAACGCCTGCGGTACGCCGTGATCGCGGCGATGGCAAGGCCCGCCGCGGACACCGCGGAGCAAATGGTCTCGGCAAGCATGCGATCCTCCAGGCCCCGCGGTGACAGGTCTCTTCCATCCTGCACCGGACAGGCCCGCGGCGGCCACGTTCCGGGCGACCTCAGGGAGATCTCCGGGTCTTCCCCGGGGTGATCTCCTCCCCCGGTCCCGGTTGGGCGCGCCGCGGGGGGCTGGGAGACTGCTCCCATGAGCGACTCCACCACCACCCCCGCCTCCCCCGTCGTCCTGGAGGCCTGGTTCGACCTCCAGTGCCCCGACTGCTTCCAGGCCCTCGACGACGTGCGCGCGCTGCGCGAGAAGTACGGCGACCGGATCGACGTACAGCTGCGGCACTTCCCGCTGGAGAAGCACAAGCACTCCTACGCCGCCGCCCAGGCCGCAGAGGAGGCGGCCGCGCAGGGCAAGGGCCGGCCGTACGTGGAGGCGCTGCTCGCCAGGACCGCGGACCTCCGGGACCGTGGCGAGCCGGTGCTCCTGGAGGTCGCGGCCGAATTGGGCCTGGACGCCGAGGAGTTCGACACCGCCCTGATCGACGGCCGGCACCTCCTGACCGTGGACGCCGACCAGGCGGAGGGCAAGGCGATCAAGGTGACCGGCACGCCGACCTACATCGTCGCGGGCGAGCGCCTCGACGGCAGTAAGAGCCAGGAGGGCCTGCGCGCCCGCATCGAGGAGATCATCGACCGCCTCCTCGCGGGCGACACTCCCTAGGGGATGTCTCGCCGATCATGCCGGGCTCGCGGCGCCTGGCACGCACGCTCGCGGCGTTGTCGTCAGTCGTCGACGCTCCGCGTGGACTCCCTCCTCCGCCTTGCGATCGCACGCACCAGACGCCGCTCGCTGATCCGGCCTGATCGACGAGACACCCCCTAGAGCAGCGGCTTGTAGCTGTTGACGAAGGTCGTGCGGTAGCCGAGCGACTCGTAGAGGCGGATCGCCGGGGTGTTGTCCGTGAAGACGTGAAGGCCGAGGAGGCGGTCTCCGGCGTCGAGCGCGACCCGTTCGGCGAGCAGCATCAGCGCCCGGCCGTAGCCCTGGCCGCGGTGCGCCTCTGCGACCTGGATCTCGTAGACGTACGTCCCCTCCCGGCCGGGGCCGAACTCGCGCCGGCCGGTCCAGAGGTGTCCGACCGTGCGGCCGTCCCGCAGCGCCACGTGGATCGCCGTGCCGGGGCTTGCCAGGCCCTGGGGCAGGAGCTCACTGTGGCTGCCCTCGGCCTTGGCCCGCGCTTGGTCGGCCGGGACGCCCCGGTCGATCCAGCTCTGTGCGAAATCCGCCTTGGCCTTCTCCTGCCACAGGACGAACTCCGCCTCCTCCATCGGGCGGATCCGCAGCCGGGGCGGCAGCGCGGGAGGCTCCGGCGGCAGCTCCTTGACCATGTTCCGGCCGCGTTCGGTGTAGCCGAGAGCGGCCGCCATCCGCAGCGCCGGCTCCGCGCCCGCCGGTACGGAGATCTGGACCTGGCGGCAGCCCCAGCCGCGCAGGACCTCCTCGGCGGCCAGCGCCGCGACCGTGCCACGGCCGCGACGGCGGTCCTTCTCGTCGATGCCCAGCGCCTCGATCACACCGGAGGCGGCGCCGAAGCCCGGTGCGGTGGCGAGGCGGACGGAGCCGACGCGGCGGCTGTTCACACACACGTCGTAGGTGCGTGATCGGTCGCCGTCGGGGGTCTGCTGAAGCGGCCCGGCCGGCCGCAGGGTGGTGGTCATCACGGGTGTTGTACCCACCCCTGGGCCCGCCGGCATCCGCATTTCGCCAGACGTTCTTGGCGAGACGTTCTCCGCGAGACGTGCTAGCCGAGGCGCGGATCCCGGTCCGCGCCCGCGCGCTCGTCGAAGACCCGCATGGCCTTGGCGGTCACCGGCCCCGGCGCGACGGTCAGTTCGCGGCCGTCGACCCGGTGCACGGCCTGGATGTCGCGGAGGGTCGAGGTCAGGAAGATCTCCTCGGCGCTCTCCAGGACGTCGAAGGGAAGGTCGGTCTCCTCCGCGCCGGTCCATTCCACGGCGAGCGCGCGGGTGATGCCGGCCAGGCAGCCGGAGGAGACGGGCGGGGTGTGGATCCGGCCGTCGAGCACGACGAAGACGTTGGAGCCGGTGCCCTCGCAGAGCTGCCCGACGGTGTTGGCGAACAGGGCCTCCGAGGCGCCCTGTTCGCGCGCCCGGGCGAGCGCGACGACGTTCTCGGCGTACGAGGTGGTCTTCAGGCCGGTGAGCGCGCCGCGCTCGTTGCGCGTCCAGGGGACCGTGATGACGGCGGTGGAGTCGGCGCGGCGCTTGGTCTCGCCGAGGGCCACGACCAGGCTGGCGCCGGCGTCACCGCGCTCGGAGCCGAGCGGGGAGAGCCCGCCGGTGTACGTGATGCGCAGCCGCCCCAGCTCCATGGGGTTGGCCTGAAGGACGGCGGCGCAGGCGCGGCGGACCTCGTCGAGGTCGGGCTCGGGCAGCCCGAGGCCCCGGGCGGAGCGGCTGAGCCGCTCCAGGTGGAGGGTGAGCGCAAACGTTTCCCCGTGGACGGCCTTGACCGTCTCGAAGACGCCGTCGCCCACGGTCAGGCCGTGGTCCAGTACGGACACCCGGGCTTCCTCCGCGTCGTGCAGCCCGCCGTTGACCCACAGTTTCATCGAGAAATGGCCTTTCCGATCGCCTCGTACGTGCCCGACGCTACCGCCAGCAGCCGGGACGCCTTCAATTCGGTCTCCGCCCACTCGCGCTCGGGGTCGGAGCCCCAGGTGATGCCCGCTCCGGTGCCGAAGCGGAGCATGCCCTCGGCCCGGTCGATCCAGAAGGTCCTTATCCCGACGGCCAGCTCGGCGGTACGGCGGTCGGCGTCGACCCAGCCGATGCCGCCGCAGTACGGGCCCCGGGGGGCGGTCTCCAGGGCCTCGATGATCCGCAGGGCGCTGGACTTCGGGGCTCCGGTGACGGAGCCGGGCGGGAAGGTGGCCTCGAGGAGCTCCCGCCAGCCCGCCTCCCCGTCGAGCTCGCCCCGGACCGTGGAGACGAGGTGGACGAGACCGGGGTGGGGTTCGACCACGCAGAGCTCGGGGACGGTGACCGAGCCGGAGGCGCAGACCCGGCCGAGGTCGTTCCGTACCAGGTCCACGATCATCACGTTCTCGGCGTGGTCCTTCTCCAGCAGGTCCTCGGCGGTGCGGCCGGTGCCCTTGATCGGTCCCGACTCCACGGTGCGGCCGTCGCGGCGGAGATAGAGCTCGGGGGACGCGGTGGCGATCTCCACCCCGTGGGCGGGGAGGCGAATCGTTCCGGCGTAGGGAGCGGGGTTGCCGCGCGCGAGGAGCGCGGTGAGCGCCTCGACGTCGGCCGCCGCCGGATCGGGCAGCGGCGCGGACATCACCCGGCAGAGGTTGGCCTGGTACACCTCGCCCCGGGCGATGTGCTCGCGTATCCGGCGGACGCCCTCGGTGTACGCGACGCGGTCGAGCGACGACGTCCAGTCACCGGCGGCGGGTCCGCGCCAGGCGCCCGGCACGGGCGCGGGGACGGGATCCGGCCGTACGTCCCCGAAGCGGGCGCAGGTCAGACGGCCCTCGAAGTCCGCGGAGACGGCCCAGAAGCCGGCGGAGTCCAAGGCCTCGGGGTCACTGGTGACATCCCGCAGGTCGGTGGCGAGGAGGCCGCCGAAGCGGGCCAGAGGAGCGAGGTCGTGCACGCCTGCGAGTCTAGGCGGGCCGGGGGCGCGAGGAGGGGGCGTGCGGCGGGGGCCCGCGGGCCGGTCTCCATGGCGTCTCCGAGCCACCTCGGGAACACGGTGAGTGAACGACGTACGAACACTCCTGGCCGCCCGGCTCGTCGCACAGCTCCGTACGCGCCTCAGCACGCTGCGGAAACGCGTTTTTGTGCTGGCCCAGGAATCCGCTAGAGTTCAACACGTCGCCGGGACGCGCAAGCGGATCGGAAACGACAAGCGGACGTGGCTCAGTTGGTAGAGCATCACCTTGCCAAGGTGAGGGTCGCGAGTTCGAATCTCGTCGTCCGCTCGATGTGGGGGATCTTCCCGAACCCCCGTATTCACTCCTGGTGGAGTGGCCGAGAGGCGAGGCAACGGCCTGCAAAGCCGTCTACACGGGTTCAAATCCCGTCTCCACCTCCAAGGACGATTAGCTCAGCGGGAGAGCGCTTCCCTGACACGGAAGAGGTCACTGGTTCAATCCCAGTATCGTCCACTGATCCGTAAGGATCTGGTCCGCAAGGATCCCCGCGCGATTAGCTCAGCGGGAGAGCGCTTCCCTGACACGGAAGAGGTCACTGGTTCAATCCCAGTATCGCGCACGCAGTAACGCCTGGTCCTGTAAGGTGTGGGACCGACCCGCGCGATTAGCTCAGCGGGAGAGCGCTTCCCTGACACGGAAGAGGTCACTGGTTCAATCCCAGTATCGCGCACGCACTGTACGAAGCCCCCGGCCGCCTCTCGCGGCCGGGGGCTTCGTCGTACCCGCTCCCCCGTCGCGTCAGGAGGAGAAGAGCATCCGGCCGAAGCCGCGCTGACGGTAGTGACCGCCCTGGTGATGGCCACCGTGGTGCGGGGCGCCCCAGGCCGGAGCGGCGGGGGCGGGCTGCGCCGGGTAGGCCGGCGGGGCGGGCGCGGGCGGCGCCTGCTGCACCCACTGGGACTCGAGCCGGGTCAGGGCCTCCAGCTCGCCGTAGTCCAGGAAGATCCCGCGGCAGCCGCTGCACTGCTCGATCTGGACGCCGTTGCGGTTGTAGGTGTGCATCGCTGCATGGCACTTGGGGCACTGCATGGTCGGCTCAACTCCCTGCCGGTTCGAATGGGGTCTCACCTTATGTGGACGCCGGCGGGGCCAACTCGGTTCGGGCGGAACCTATTCGGGCACAGGTGTCGATCATCACGTCCTCGACCTCGTCGAGCGGGCGTCCTTCGGCGGTCGACTTGGCCAGGGCGAGGGCGGCGGTCTGCACGGTCAGGGCGCGGGCGGGGACGTCGAGTTGGACCCAGGGGTCGCGGGGGTCGACGGCGGGGCCGCCGGCCGCGAGATAGGCCCCGAGGAAACGCGACCAGACGTCGGGCGGCAGGATGCCGGCGGCGAACCAGGCAGCGGGCCGGGCCAGATCCCAGGCGGGGTCGCCCAGACCCAGATCGTCCACGTCGATGAGGAGCCAGGGGGCGTCGGGGCGCCGGGGAGCCTTGGGGTCGCGTACGAGTTGGCCGAGGTGGAAGTCGCCGTGGCAGAGGAACCGGAGGGGCGCGGCCGGCTTCCGCGGCAGCGTGCGCCAGGCGCGCAGGACCGTCTCGACGGCGGGGCGGGGCGCGCGGGACCGGCGCATCCGGTCGACGGCGAGGGCCGCTTTGACGGGGGCGCGCATCGTCGGGAGGCGGGTGTCGGGCGGCGGGGTCCGGTGCAGCAGGGCGAGCAGCCGGGCGGCGTCCTCCCAGGGGGCGGCGTCGGGGTCGGCGGGGTCCACGGGGGTGCCGTGGGGCCATGCGGTGACGAGGCGGTCGCCGACGGTGCCGTCCGGCTGGGCGAGGGGCGGAAGAAGGACGCCCCGCAGGCCGGGGTGCGCGGCGACGGCGATCCGCGCGCGGTGCTCTTCGCCGTCGATGCCGGGGGCGTGCGCCTTGACGACGACCGCGCCATGGCGGACGACGGTGCCGTCGTCCCGATCGGCGAGGACGTCGTCGGGGCAGGGGCAGGGGGCGGTGGGGGCGGGGGTACGGCCGGGGTGGGCCGCGTCCCGCGCGAGGGAGCGCATCCGGTCGAGGTCCTGTGCGAGCACCCGAGGAGCGTACGCCGCGCTCCGGTCCGGCCGTCCGGGGAGCTCCCCCACCCCACCGCCCCGGGGTCGCCTGGGCGCCCAGGGACGAAGCTCGAAGCAGCGGTGTCGCGCCGCCGGGGGCGGAAAGCGCGAGGGCCGGTCAGCTCCCCAGCTGACCGGCCGCACGCTGCCGTCCGCCGCACCCCCGTCCCCACGGGGTTGTTGGCCGGATGTCCCCGACCCGGGCCGCTCTCCCGGGTCCGGGGCGCCGTTCAGCGCCCCAGCATCACGCCCACGGACGACGCCTGTGTGACCACTGCGTCCCAGCCGCCGAAGACGACGACCAGCAGGGTCGCGAGAGGGAGGACCATGGCGGTCGCCACCAGGGGGTGGCGGCGGCCCGAAGGGCGGGTGTTCATCCGCGATGCCGTGAACGCCATGGGTCCTCTCCTGTTCGTGTTGGCAGCGGCGGGTGTCTGACCTCGGGGGACGAGTGCTGCACCCGCCGCTTGACCTCAACACTAGGCACCGGGCGCCGCCCGGACGTCATGCCCGCGTACCGACTTGCGGGCCTCCCGGAGGATGACCAACCCCCTCCCGGAGTACTCCCCTGGGTGGAGAGACCTCCCTAGGACTGAGGGTCTTCCCGGAGGGGTACCGGCTGCTCGACCAGCGCGAGGACCCGGCTCGCCATGAAGCGCGCCGTCCGGACCACCACTCCCGTACGCGTGACTTCGCTCACTTCGACCACCCCCCGCCGTACCGCCGTCTCCACCCTCCGGCCCGCCCTGCTCGCCACCACTTCATAGGTCCGAGTCGTGTCCCCCGCGTCCACGACTATCTCCACCCGATCACCCTTCATCGATCCAATCCCCCTTCTGCGACCGGACATTGGGAAATCACGCGATCCCGGCGGCCGTCGACGACGGCGTCCTGACCACCCCTCAAGTGTCCTCCCCAGCACTGACAATCGATCCCCGCGGGAGGGCGCGGCCTATGAGCACACCGGGGCGCCAATACGTAAGCTGTGCCACGTCGAACGGACGAGGGGACGGACATGGCGATGATGCGGCTCCGGCGCGAGGATCCGCGGATTGTCGGGGCGTTCCGGCTCCACCGCAGGCTTGGTGCCGGCGGGATGGGAGTCGTCTACCTCGGCTCCGACCGCCGCGGGCAGCGGGTCGCGCTGAAGGTGATCCGCCCCGACCTGGCCGAGGACCAGGAGTTCCGCTCCCGGTTCGCCCGCGAGGTCTCCGCCGCCCGCCGTATCCGCGGCGGCTGCACGGCCCGGCTGGTCGCCGCCGACCTCGAGGCCGACCGCCCCTGGTTCGCCACCCAGTACGTCCCCGGCCCCTCGCTCCACGACCGGGTCGCCGAAGAGGGACCCCTGCGCGCCGCCGACGTGGCCGCCATCGGGGCCGCGCTCTCCGAGGGCCTCGTCGCCGTGCACGAGGCCGGCGTCGTCCACCGGGACCTCAAGCCGTCGAACATCCTGCTCTCCCCCAAGGGCCCCCGGATCATCGACTTCGGGATCGCCTGGGCCACCGGCGCCAGCACCCTCACCCACGTGGGCACCGCCGTCGGCTCCCCCGGCTTCCTCGCCCCCGAGCAGGTCCGGGGCGCGGCCGTCACCCCGGCCACCGACGTCTTCTCGCTCGGCGCCACCCTCGCGTACGCCGCCATGGCGGACTCCCCCTTCGGCCACGGCAGTTCCGAAGTCATGCTCTACCGCGTGGTGCACGAGGAGCCGCAGCTCCACGGCGTACCCGACGCTCTGGCCCCGCTCGTACGGGCCTGTCTGGCGAAGGACCCGGAGGAGCGTCCCAGCACCCTCCAGCTGTCCATGCGGCTCAAGGAGATCGCCGCGCGGGAGGCGCAGGGCCTGCCCGCCTCGCGCCCTCCGGCACAGCGGGAGCGCACCGAGCACTCCACGGGGGCCGGCATCCGGCCGACGGAGCGGTACACCGAACGCGGTACGCAGGGCCGCACCGGCCAGGGCCCCGCACCGCGTACGGGCGGATCGCGTACGAACGGCCGCCCCGCGCCCTCGTCCCGGCCCGGCGGCCGCACCACCTCCACGGGCCTGCGGCCCGCCAACCCCCGCCTGCTGCGCCAGCGGCTCTTCGTCTTCGTCGTGGTGACGCTGGTGGTCGCCCTGGGAATCGCGGCCGCGCAAGCCCTCCAGGGCTAGGGAGTGTCCGGAAGGTCTCGCCGTCCGCCCGGAGGGCGGGGTGCGCGGCGTCCGGTGCGTGCGATCGCAAGGCGGAGGAGGGAGACAATGGCGGAGCCATGGCGACCGACGACAACGCGGCGAGCGTGCGTGCAGGGCGCCGCGCGCCAGGCGAGACTTTCCGGACACGACCTAGGCCCTGTCTGGCCGGTGGTCAGGCCTCGGGGCGGCCGCTCGCCACCGCGTAGAACGCGACCGCCGCGGCCGCGCCCACGTTGAGCGAGTCGACACCGTGGGCCATCGGGATGCGCACCCACTCGTCGGCGGCGCGCAGGGCCTGCGTCGACAGGCCCTCGCCCTCGGCGCCGAGCATCAGCGCCGCCCGCTCCAGCTTGTGCGGGGCCGCCACGTCGATCGGCGAGGCCTTCTCGTCGGGGGTCAGGGCCAGGAGCCTGAAGCCCGCCTCCCGTACCGCCTCCAGGCCGCGCGGCCAGGTGTCCAGGCGGGCGTACGGGACCGAGAAGACCGCCCCCATGGAGACCTTCACCGAGCGGCGGTACAGCGGATCCGCGCAGTCCGGCGAGAGCAGCACCGCGTCCATGCCGAGCGCCGCCGCGCTGCGGAAGATGGCGCCGATGTTGGTGTGGTCGTTGACCGACTCCATGACGGCGACCCGGCGGGCGTCGCGGAGCAGCTCCTCCGCCGTCGGCAGCGGCTTGCGCTGCATGGACGCGAGGGCCCCCCGGTGCACGTGGTAGCCCGTCACGCGCTCGGCGAGGTCCGGCTGCACCGCGTACACGGGCGCCGGGACCTCGTCGATGACGTCGCGCATGACGTCGATCCACTTGGCGGAGAGCAGCATCGACCGCATCTCGTAACCCGCCTGCCGGGCACGGCGGATGACCTTCTCACCCTCCGCGATGAACAGGCCCTCGGCGGGCTCGCGTCTGCGGCGCAGCTCCACGTCGGTCAGACCGGTGTAGTCGCTCAGGCGCGGGTCGTCGGGGTCGTCGATGGTGATGAGTTCGGCCACGAGGTGATACTGCCTTGTCCGGGGTGCGGTGCCAATGTGTACGGCGGGGTGGGCGCGGGGGTGGGTTACCCCTGGTTACTTCACGAGCTTGTCGGGGCCCTCGCCGACCACGTCGCCGATCACGATGACGGCCGGCGGACGGACCTCCTCGGCCTTGACGACCTCCGCGACCGTGGCCAGCGTCGCGTCCACCCGGCGCTGCGTGGCCGTCGTGCCCTCCTGGACGAGGGCGAGCGGCGTCTCCGGAGCCTTGCCGTGGGCGATCAGCGCCTCGGCGATCTTCCCGATCTTGTCCACGCCCATCAGGATCACGAGCGTGCCCGTGAGCTTGGCGAGGGACGCCCAGTCGACGAGCGAACGCGGGTCGTCGGGCGCCACATGGCCGCTGACGACGGTGAACTCGTGCGCCACACCGCGGTGGGTGACCGGGATGCCGGCCGCGCCCGGAACGGAGATCGAGCTGGAGATGCCGGGGACGACCACGCAGGCGATGCCCTCGGCGGCGAGCGCCTGCGCCTCCTCCATGCCCCGGCCGAACACGAACGGGTCGCCGCCCTTGAGGCGCACGACCGACCTGCCCGCCTTGGCGTGCTCGATCAGGGCCTGGTTGATGGCCTCCTGGGCCATGAAACGGCCGTACGGGATCTTCGCCGCGTCGATCACCTCGACGTGCGGAGGCAGCTCGTCGAGCAGGTCGCGCGGGCCGAGGCGGTCCGCGATGACCACGTCGGCCTCCGCCAGCAGCCGGCGGCCGCGGACAGTGATGAGGTCGGGGTCGCCGGGGCCGCCGCCCACCAGGGCGACGAAGGGCGAGCGCGAACGGTGCTGCGGGGCCGCGATCGAACCGTCCCGCAGGCCCTCCACGATCGCGTCCCGCACGGCGGCGGAACGGCGCGGGTCGTGGCCGGTGAGCACGGCGACGGTCACGCCCTCGCTGCGGCCGGTGGCCGGGGTCCAGGCGGTGGCCGCCTCGGCGTCGTCGGCGCGCACGCACCAGGTCTTCGTCCGGTCGGCCTCGGCGGAGGCGGCGGCGTTGGCGACCGGGTCGCTGGTGGCCACGAGCGCGTACCAGGCGTCCGCGATGTCCCCGTCCTGGTAACGGCGCTTGACCCACGTGATCTCGCCGGCCTCCGCCATGGCCTCGACGGACGGGGTCGCGGAGGGGGAGATCAGGGTGACGTCCGCGCCGGCCGCGATCAGGGCGGGGAGCCGGCGCTGGGCGACCTGGCCGCCGCCGAAGACGACGACGCGGCGGCCGGCGAGGCGGAGTCCGACGGGGTAGGCGGGGTACTCGGCGTGCTCGGCCATGGGTGTGCGGCTCCTCGGAGGGGGCGGGACTGCGGGGCGGCGGGCCGCGTCGGCGCTGAAGCGGCTGGTGGGGGCGGGTGTACGGCCCCGGTGCCCACGATATCGGTCACCGGGGGTGGGCGACCTGTGACCCATGTCCCTACCCGGCCCTGGGCCCCTGCCGGTGCGGGCATCCGGCCCCGGTGCGAAGGAACGTAAGGAACGTGCCGACGCACCGGGCCGTGGCGTTGTGCCCACCTTCCGCCCTGCGGAACGAATGCCCGAGGTGGTGCTACTTCTCCGTCACGCCCGCCGAGTCGAACGTCGCCACCTCGTGCATCGCCCGGGCCGCGCTCTGGACGACCGGGAGGGCCAGCAGCGCGCCCGTGCCCTCGCCGAGACGGAGGTCGAGGTCGACCAGGGGACGCAGGCCCAGCTTGTTCAGGGCCGCGACATGGCCGGGCTCCGCGCTGCGGTGGCCCGCGATGCAGGCCGCCAGCGACTCGGGCGCGATCGCCCGCGCCACCAGTGCCGCCGCGCCCGTGGAGACGCCGTCCAGGACGACCGGCGTACGCAGCGAGGCCGCACCCAGGATCAGGCCGACGAGCGCCGCGTGCTCCAGGCCGCCGATGGCCGAGAGAACGCCGATCGGGTCCGCCGGGTCGGGCTTGTGGAGGTCGAGGGCGCGGCGGACCACATCCACCTTCCGCGCGTGCATCTCGTCGTTGATGCCAGTGCCCCGCCCGGTGACCTCCACCGGGTCGACACCGGTGTAGACGGAGATGAGCGCGGCGGACGCGGTCGTGTTCGCGATGCCCATCTCGCCGGTCAGCAGCGCCTTGTTGCCGGCGGCCACGAGGTCCCGGGCGGTCTCGATACCGACCTCGATCGCGGCGAGGACCTCGTCGCGGGTCATGGCGAGACCGGTGGTGAAGTCACCCGTACCGGGCCGGACCTTGCGGGGCAGCAGACCCGGCGTGGACGGCAGGTCGGACGCGACACCGACGTCGATGACGCAGACCTCGGCGCCGACCTGGTTCGCGAAGGCGTTGCAGACCGCTCCGCCGCCGAGGAAGTTCGCGACCATCTGGCCGGTGACCTCCTGCGGCCACGCGGTGACGCCCTGGGCGTGCACCCCGTGGTCGCCGGCGAAGATCGCCACGGCCGCCGGCTCCGGGATCGGCGGCGGGCACATCCGGGAGAGCCCGGACAGCTGCGCCGAGATGATCTCCAGCATGCCGAGCGCGCCGGCCGGCTTCGTCATGCGCTTCTGCCGCTCCCAGGCCTCGCCGAGCGCCTTGGCGTCCAGCGGGCGGATGTTGGAGACGGTCTCCTGGAGCAGGTCGTGCGGCTCCTCGCCGGGGAGCGCACGGCGGCCGTACGTCTCCTCGTGGACGACCCAGGACAGCGGGCGGCGCTTGGACCAACCCGCCTGCATCAGCTCGGGCTCCTCCGGGAACTCGTCGACGTAACCCACGCACAGGTACGCCACGACTTCGAGGTGCTCGGGGAGGCCGAGGGCGCGGACCATCTCGCGCTCGTCGAAGAAGCTGACCCAGCCGACACCGAGGCCCTCGGCGCGGGCGGCGAGCCACAGGTTCTCGACGGCCAGGGCCGAGGAGTACGGCGCCATCTGCGGCTGCGTGTAGCGGCCCAGGGTGTGCCGGCCGCCCCGCGTGGGGTCGGCGGTGACGACGATGTTGACCGGGGTGTCGAGGATGGCCTCGATCTTCAGTTCCTTGAACTGCTTCGCCCGGGCCTTCGGCAGCGACTTGGCGTACGCCTCGCGCTGGCGCTGGGCGAGTTCGTGCATGCTCCGGCGGGTCTCGGCGGAGCGGATGACGACGAAGTCCCAGGGCTGCGAGTGGCCGACGCTGGGGGCCGTGTGGGCGGCCTCCAGGACGCGGAGCAGCACCTCGTGCGGGATGGGGTCGGAGCGGAAGCCGTTGCGGATGTCGCGGCGCTCGCGCATCACGCGAAGCACGGCCTCGCGCTCGGCGTCGGCGTATCCGGGCGCGGGGGCACCGACGGTCTCCAGGTCGGCCGTGTCGGCCTCCCCCGTGTCGGCCGCCGGCTGCTCGGCGATCGGTTCGTCGGCGGCCGGTTCATCGGCGACCGGCGCCTCGGGCGTCGGCTGCTCCGCGACGGGTTCCTCGACGACAGGGACGCCAGGGACGGCAGGTTCGTCGGCGACCGGCGCCTCGGGTGCCGGCTGCTCCGCGACGGGTTCCTCGACGACAGGGGCGGCAGGGACGACAGGTTCGTCGGCGGCCGGCGCCTCGGGCGTCGGCTGTTCGGCCACCGGCGCCTCGACGGCAGGCTCGGGCTCGGGCTCGGCGGTCGGCGCGGCCTCGGCCACGGGCTCCGGCTGCTCCGGCTGCTCCTGCTGGGCGGCCTCGACGGCGACGGGCTCGGCAGGGGCCTCAGCCACCGGCTCCGGGGCTTCCTCGACGACGGGCTCGACGGCCTCGACGGTCTCGACGACCGGCTCCGCCGGCAGCTCGGGCTCGACCGGTGCGGGCTGAACCGCCTCGGCCTGGGTTCCGTCACGCGGAGCGGGGACGGCCGCGTGGACCTCCTCCGCCGGCGCGTCCTCGACGGGCTCCTCGACTGCGACCGGCTCCTGGACCTCGACCGGCTCCTCGACAGGCTCGACCGCCTCGACCGCCGGTGTCGGCGCCAGGTGCGGGGTCGTGGGGACCGTGCCCTCGACCTGGACGAACTGGCCGACCGTTTCTGCGGGGACGGCCTGCGGCGTCTGCGGGGCCTCGGGCGCCGGGGGCCGCGGGTCCCACGGCACGGCGCCCTGCGGCGGGTTGTCGCCGAGCTGGGGGCCCACCGATGCCACGGACTGTTCCTGCGGGGTGTCGAGGTACTCGGGGCCGGGGGCCGGCTGGTCCTGCGGGCCACTCGGCGTCGGGGCCGGCGCGGCCGCCGCGACAGCCGCGGGGACCTGCGCGGGGGCAGGTACGGGCGCGGGCGCGGGTGCGGCGGCCGCGGCTCCGGCGGGGCCGCGGTCGGCGAGCGACCGTACGACTCCCGCGGTGTTCTCGGGTACGGGCGGGCCCATGTGCAGCGGGCGCCGCGCGGGCGGCGGGGTGGGGGCCGAGGTCGAGGCCGGCGGCGGGACGCGGACGGCGCTGAGGTCGACGGAGCCGGAGTCGCGGCCCGCGGCCTCGTGGGCGCCGGTGTCGAGGATGCCGGGTTCGTATCCGTGGTCGGTGACGACCTGCTCCTGCGGCGGCGCGGGGACACCGTGGGCGGGGGTCGAAGGGCCCTGGCCGGGAACCGTCGGCACGCCGTGCGCGGGGGTGGAGACGGCTTCCTGGGCGGGCTGCGAGGCCTGGGCGGGCTGCGGCATCGGCGCGACGGGCGTCTGTGCGGCGAGCGCGTCGGCGAGGGGTCCCGCGAGCGGGTCGGTCAGCGGATCGGCCACGGGCGGCAGCTGCCCCGGCATCATGCCCGGCGGCGGTACGGCGACCGGCGGCGCGGGCACGGCGCCCGGCTGGTGCTCGCTCCACGCGCCCTGCGCGCCCGGCATGAGAAGCAGGTCGTCGTCGTCGGCTGCGCTCTCGGAGGGGTCCAGGAAGGTGTACGCGCCCGGAGCGGGGATGCCCGGCTGCTCGACCATGCCTGCGTTCTCCGGCAGCCCCTCGCCCGGGACCTGGCCGGTGTCCGTCATGCGTACCCCTCGCCCATCGGTAGTGCTCCTTCAGACCTTCGCCCGTCAACAAGAACGAGCGTGCGCGCCGTGCGGCACGAATGACGCGCGGGCACCCCAGCATTGTCGCGGCCTTCGGCCATCGTGGCAGGCAGATCCGCCACGGGACGCTGTGGACTGCGCCACGTCGCGCGTCCCCCCATTGCTCCGTACCACATCAGCGGCTCAAAACAACCACTACTTCCGGACATTGGCGAACAAAAGGCCGAACGTCCCGGTGCGGTACAACAATCGGCCAGCCTACCTGGCCCGGTGGGGCGACATGGTCACGGGGCGAGGTCTGTCCGGTGGCCGGACAGCAGGAAGACGACCGAACGCTCGCGCTCCGTCCAGTCGTCGGGATCGAGGCCGACGGTCTGCAGGAGGGCGCATTCGACGGTGTAGCCGCCGTCGGCGAGGGCGGCGCCGAGGGCCTCGGCCTCGTCGCGGGTGGAGGCGTGGGTGACGATCCGTTCGGGCCTGCGGTCGGTGCAGGCGGTGACGACGGGGACTCCGCCGCCTCCGATCCGTACGACGTCGGGTTCGGGAAGGCGTTCCAGTACGTGCGGGGCGCGGCCGGGGACGGCCTGGAGCTGGAGGCCGTGGCGGCGGGCCGCGGCCTCGGTGCGGGCGCAGGCGTCCGGGTCGGCGTCCACGGCGATCACGGCGGCGCCGAAGCGGGCGGCCTCGACGGCGAAGTGGCCGGCGCCGCAGCCGATGTCCCAGACGAGGTCTCCGACGCGGGGTCCGAGCCGGGCCAGCTGGGTGGCGCGCAGCGAGGGGGCCTCGCCGCTGCCGCTGCCGTTGCCGTTGCCGCTGCCCGGCTCCTCGGTGGGCAGGGCCCAGCCCCGTACCTTCGGCGTCTCGTGCCCCATCAGCCAGCCGCCGCCGGTCTGGCCGCCGGAGGATCCGCCGATGACGATGACGACGTTGGGGTCCCGCCAGGCGTGGTCGGCGGCCTTGTCGGAGGTGAGGACGGTGACCTGTTCGCGGTCGGTGCCGAGCTCCTCGCAGATGACGAAGGTGCGGTGGACTCCGTCGAGGAGGAGGGCGAGTTCGGCGGGCCCTGCGCCGGGCGAGGTGAGGACGGCGACCTTGGGGTGGGCGCGGCAGATGTTGACGGCGCGGCGCAGGGTGCGCTGGTGGGCGACGACGATCCGGGCGTCGTCCCAGGGCATGCCGGCCCGGGCGAAGGCGGCGGCGACGGCGGAGACCGCGGGGACGACTTCGACCTCGAGGCCGTGCTCGGGGGCGCGCAGGGTGCGGACGACGCCGAAGAAGCCGGGGTCGCCGTCGGCGAGGACGACGGCGGAGCCGCGGTGGCCGGCGATCCGGCGGGCGGCGAGGTCGACGCTGCCGAGGCGGATGCGCTCGGCCGTCGGCGGTACCTCGGGCAGCGCCAGGTGGTGGGCGGCGCCGGCGACGAGGGTGGCGGCGGAGAGCGCGGAGCGGGCCGCGGCGGTGAGGGGCGAGCCGTCCCAGCCGATCACCGTGACCCGGTCGGCCATCGTCGTCTGTCTCCCTCGGGTGGTCCTGGTGCTGGTCGGGCGGGTGTCGAGCGTACCCGGTGCCGGCCGCGGGCTCAGCTCCAGTCGGTGAACGAGGAGTATCCGGCCTCTGCCATCTGGTCGGCGACGCCTTCGAGGTCTTCGGGCAGCAGGCCCCACAGGATGAAGTCGGTGCGCAGGTCGGTCCAGCCGCCGTCCTCGGTGCGGGTGCGGGCTATGCAGGCTCCGCGCAGGACGCCTTCGCTGATGCAGCCGATCTTCTGGGCGACCTGCTGGGCGGCGGTGTTGTCCGCCGCGGTGCGCAGCTCCAGGCGCTCGAACCCCTGGTCGCCGAAGAGCCATTGGGCGGTGGCGAGCGATGCCTCGGAGGCGTAGCCCTCGCCGCGGGCCCAGGGGGCGACGATGTACGAGAGTTCGGTGGAGCGGACCCGCCAGTCGGTCTGGCCGAGCTGGATGACGCCGACCAGGCGCTGGGTGAGGAACTCGGTGACGGCGAGGTCGATGCCCCGGCCGGCGGCGCGTGCGGCGGGGGCGTACTCGGTGATCCAGGTGCGGGCGGCCTCTTCGGTGAAGGGCTGGGGCACGGCGGTCCAGGCGGCGACCAGTTCGTCGTTCATCATCTCGGTCAGGGCCGGGGCGTCGGCCTCTTCGAGCGCGCGCAGCACCAACCGGTCCGTGTTGATGGAGATGTCCGGAAAGGTGGTAGTCATGCGCAGCTCCATGCCGAGGACTGTCCAGAGTCGACCGTGAACGCACAGCATGCAGCATGCGGCCGCCGGTGCGCATGGCCGGGTCGGGTGTGCGAGGGGTGCGACGAAGGCCCCGCGCACCGGACGGGGTGCGGGGGCCTTCGTCGCAAGGACCGTCCTGCGGGCCTTACTTGGTGACGGCGCCGAAGGCCGGGGTCACCGAGCCGTTGTAGGTGTCCTCGATGTACTTCTTCACCTCGGGCGAGTTGAGGAGCTTGGCGAGCTTCTGCACGCGGGAGTCCTTCTCGTTGCCCTCCTTGACGGCGAGGAAGTTGGCGTACGGGTTGTTCTCGGACTTCTCCAGGGCGATGGCGTCCTTGGCGGGCTCGAGCTTGGCCTCGATGGCGTAGTTGCCGTTGATGACGGCGGCGTCCACGTCGTTCAGGGCGCGGGGCACGGTGGCGGCCTCCAGCTCCTTGAACTCCAGGCCCTTCTTGTCGGTGATGTCGGAGAGCTTGGCGTTGGTGCCGACGCCGGCCTTGAGCGTGATCAGGCCGTTCTCGGCGAGCAGCTGGAGCGCGCGGCCGCCGTTGGTGGTGTCGTTGGGGACGGCGATGGTCTGACCGGCCTTGATGTCCTTGAGGTCCTTGACCTTCTTGGAGTAGAGGCCGAGGGGCTCCAGGTGGACGTTGACCACGGGGACGATGGTGGTCTTGTTCTTCAGGTTGAAGTCGTCGAGGTACGGCTTGTGCTGGAAGAAGTTGGCGTCGACCTGGCCGGACTGGGTGGCGGTGTTCGGCAGGACGTAGTCCGTGAACTCCTTCACCTCCAGCTTCAGGCCTTCCTTCGCGGCGAGGTTGTCCTTGACGAAGTTGAGGATGTCGGCGTGCGGCGTCGGGGACGCGGCGACGACGAGCGGCTTGTCGGCGGAGCCGGCCGCGTCCTTCGCGGAGGACGGGTCCGAGGCCGTGCCGCAGGCGGTGAGGCCCAGGGCGAGGGCGGCGGTGGCGGCGATGCCGGCGGTGAGCTTGATGTTCTTACGCACGAAGAGTGCCTCTTTCCGGTGGTGCGGTGGACGCCTGGACAACAAGTCCGGGCTCTTCTTCGAGAAACGAAGTCTGTGGGGTTACGCGGTACGGCCCCGGCGGGCGAGGAGCCGGACGGCGAGGTCGCCGATGAGCTGGACGACGGTGACGATGCCGATCAGGACGACGACGGTGACCAGCATGAACTGGGTGTCGAAGCGCTGGTATCCGTAGGTGATCGCCTTGGAGCCGAGGCCTTCGCCGCCGACCGCGCCGGCCATCGCGGAGTAGCCGATGAGGACGATCACGGTGGTGGTGACGCCGGAGACCAGGGAGGGCAGGGCCTGCGGCAGCAGCACCTTGCGGATGATCGTGGGGACCGAGCCGCCCATGGACTGGACGGCTTCGACCAGTCCGTGGTCGACCTCGCGGACCGCCGTCTCGACGAGGCGCGCGAAGAACGGGATGGCGCCGATGGCGAGCGGCACGATCATCGCGGTCGGGCCGATGAAGGTGCCGACGACGAAGGTGGTGAAGGGGATGAGGGCGATCAGCAGGATGATGAACGGCAGCGAGCGGCCGATGTTCACGATCACGCCGACGACCTTGTTCACCACGGTGTTCTGCAGCAGTCCGCCCTTGTCCGTGAGGACGAGGAGGATGCCGAGGGGCAGCCCGCCGAGGATGGTGACGAGCGTGGCCCACAGGACCATGTAGAGGGTGTCGACGGTGCCCTGCTCCAGCAGGGGCTGCATCTCCGACCAGGTCACTTGGCACCTTCCTTGACCAGTACGGGCGCCGCCTCGGGCGCCGTGTCCTCGTCGACGACGTCGACCTGGAGGCCCTGCTCGCGCAGGAAGCCGACCGGGACGACGTTCTCCTCGTACCGTCCGGGCAGTTCGATCCGCATCCGGCCGATCTGCCTGCCGCCCACGGTGTCCATCGCCGCCCCGAGGATGGAGATGTCGATGTTGTACGTGCGGGAGAGCTGGGAGATCACCGGCTGGGTGGCGGCCTCGCCGTGGAAGGTCACGTCGAGGACCGTGCGGTCGGGGCCGGTGGGGGCGCCGCTGACCGGGAAGAGCTCGGCCGCCAGCTGGGAGCCGGGGGTGGCGAGCAGTTCGCCGACGGTGCCGGACTCGACGATCCGGCCCTTCTGCATCAGCGCGGCGGAGTCGCAGATCGTCTTGACGACGTCCATCTCGTGCGTGATGAGCAGGACGGTGAGGCCGAGCTGCCGGTTGAGGTCGCGCAGCAGCTGGAGGATGGAGCGGGTGGTCTCCGGGTCGAGGGCGCTGGTGGCCTCGTCGGAGAGGAGGACCTTGGGTTCGCCGGCGAGGGCGCGGGCGATGCCGACGCGCTGCTTCTGGCCGCCGGAGAGCTGGCCGGGGTAGGCCTTGGCCTTGTCGGCGAGGCCGACGAGGTCGAGGAGTTCGAGGGCGCGGCGTGAGCGCTCGGCGCCGGAGACGCCGAGGATCTCGAGCGGCAGCTCGATGTTGTCCTTGACCGTGCGGGAGGACAGCAGGTTGAAGTGCTGGAAGACCATGCCGATGGAGCTGCGGGCCCGGCGCAGGTCCTTGCCGGCGCGGCGGCCGTTGCCGGCCAGGGCGGTGAGGTCGACGCCGTCGACGGTCACGGTGCCGGAGGTGGGGCGCTCCAGGAGGTTGACGCAGCGGATGAGCGAGGACTTGCCGGCGCCGCTCTGTCCGATGACGCCGTACACCTCGCCCTCGCGGACGTGGAGGTCGACGCCGTCCAGAGCGGTGACCTGGCGGCCTCGCGACTCGTAGACCTTGGTCAGGCCCGAAGTGGTGATCACAGGGGTTTCCGTCACTGTCGAGTGCGCGGCGCGGGGTCCGCCGGGCACGGGGCATTCGTCGTTCGGACAGTCAGGCGCGGATTCGGCCGGCTCGGAGGGGTGTCCGGAGGCGGCGTGTGCGCGGGGCAGCGCGGTCCGGCGCCGGTCGGCGGGCGGAACGGCTCGGCCGTCGTGGTCTCGCTTCGGGGCGCGAGACTCGGGCCGCGGGGCTCAGGCGGGGGCCCTCAGAAGGCGCACATTCGACACATACAACGAGCACCGGGCGTCGTGATCGCCTCGGTCGCAAGGGTGCGGCTGCTCGTCGTGGTCATGCGGGCAAGTAAAGCACGCGGGTGTTCGACGCCTCCGGGCGTGTCCGAATAGCGGACATGACCGAGACAGCATGCGGACACTTCCGCCGGGCTCCGCGCGGGCGCCGGAGTCGGCGGGCGAGTTGCGCGCTCCCGTCGGTGACCTGCGCGGACAGCGGGGGCAGGTCGGTCGCGGTCTCGTCGGTGCGGAGTGCGGAGCGTACGTGGGTTGTGGCCAAGGCCACGTGGCGCGAGCGCGGCCGGACGGGTCCGCCGCCGGACCGTGGGGGCGTCCTCGAAGGGTGGGGGTGAGCGCATCGGGCCTTTCGGCGCGTAATACCCTCGGGCGCATGCTTGACGCCCTGACGGTCGCGGTCTCGGTGGCCGCGCTCGCCCTCGCCGCCTGGTGCGGCTTCGCCTTCTCCCGCGACCAGCCGACCAAGGACTGGCACTTCATCGGCATGGCCGTGGTGACCTTCCTCGCGCTGGTCCAGGTCGTCGTCGGCGTCGTGCAGCTGTCGCGGGGCGAGAAGGCGGAGGAGGGCACGACGATCTTCGTCGCCTATCTGCTGGGCGCGCTGTGCGCGGTGCCGGCGGCCGGTTTCATGTCGCTGGCGGAGCGGAGCCGTTGGGGCTCGGCGACGGTGGCGGCGGGCGCGATCGTCCTCGCGGTCCTCGAAGTACGTCTTCATGACATCTGGACGGTGGGCTGAGATGACCGCGACGGAGGGCACGACGCGGCTGGTCACGGGTCCCGGCATGCTCCTTGTCTGGCTGTACGGCGTGATGTCGGTGGGCGCGGTCTCGCGCTCGATCTACCAGATCGCCACCGAGTTCGACCGCGCGCCGCTGGCCTACGGGCTGTCGGCGGTGGCGGCCGTGGTGTACGCCTTCATCACGTACACGCTGGTCCGGGGCGGGGAGACGGCCCGCAGGGCGGCGCTGGTGTGCTGCGCCGCCGAGCTGGTGGGCGTGCTGACCGTGGGGACCTGGACGCTGGTCGACCCGTCCGCGTTCCCCGACGCCACGGTCTGGTCGGACTACGGCTACGGCTACATCTTCATTCCGGTCCTCCTTCCGGTGACCGGGATCTGGTGGCTGCGCCGCTCCCGCGCGAACGCCTAGCGCCCAGGGGCTTCCTCAGGCCGCCTTCTCCAGGGTGACGAGCGTGAGCCGCGGGCCGATCTCGTGCGTGGCGATCTGGGCGTAACCCTTACGGCGGTAGAGGCGCAGATTGGCCTCGCTGCGGTGGCCGGTGAAGAGCTGGAACCGTTTGGCGGCGTGGGACGGGTCGGCGGCGAAGTGCTTCTCGATGGCGTCGAGCAGGCGGCCGCCGAGGCCGTGGCGGCGCAGGCGCGGGTGGACGATCAGCTTGGCGATGTGGACCGTGCCGGCCCCGTCGACCCGGCCTCGGACGGAGGCGACGATCTCGTCGCCGAGGCGCGCCACGAGCGCGTGGCCCTCGGCCAGTTCGGCCCGCAGGGCGTCGAGGGACTGGGTGAGGGGCTCGATGGACCAGTCGCCGTAGAGCTCGGCCTCGCTCTGGTAACAGAGGTACTGCAGCTTCAGTATGTGCTCCGCGTCCTGCGCGTCAGCCGCTGAGATGGTCACGCTCATGCCCATGTGCGCATGCCTCCCGCTCATCTGGTCCACCGGTCGTCTACCGCACCCTGCCCATCGGGCGGGGAGCGGGAACCTCTGCGGCCAGCATTCTGCGCAGGCATCCCAGGCAGCGGGAACGCATCGGCCCCAGGCTGCCCTGTGAGATACCCAACTCCCCTGCGATTTCCCGGTAGGTGGGGTCGGCCGGGTCGAGCATCGCGGTGAGCAGCCGGGGACAGTGGCCGGGGGTGCGGCCGACGGCGGCGCGCAGGGCGCGGCGGCGTTCGGCGACGAGGGCGGAGCGCTCGGGAGAGGCGTGCGGTTCGGCCGCCGCCGCCTCGCCGCCGTAGGGGCGTTCGCGCAGCGCGGTGCGGCGGGCGCGCCGGGCCTCGCCCCGGACGGCCCGGCGGAGCCAGTCGGCGGGGCGTTCGGGTGCGTCGTCCTCCTGGAGTCGCTCCAGGAGTTTGAGCCAGACGGCCTGTTCGAGGTCGTCCGGCTCGACTCCGGCGGCTGCGGCCTCGGCCTGTGACTCGGCGGCGAGGAGGGGGGCGAGGGTGCGGAGGAGGTGGGGTTCGGCGTCCGTCATGACCGGCACGATGCGGTTGCCGGGGGCGGCGGTTGCGGACGGCGGCCCAAACCACCCGGTCGGGTGCCGGGGCCGCCGTCGCCGAGCGGGCCTTCAGGCCGTGGAGGCCGTCAGGGCCTTGAGGCCGTCAGCTCGTCCGCCGTCGGCCCGTCAGTTCGTCCGGAAGTCCGCCGCCGCCAGGAGAGCCGTGTCGGGGTTGTCGGAGAAGATGCCGTCGATGCCGGTCGCCAGGTACTTCTTCAGCGCGCCGAAGGAGTCTCCGTAGGCCGCCGGGTCCGTGCCGCGGCGGAAGTCGGCGGGCAGGAAGGAGTTCTCGTTGCGGTGGGTGTACGGGTGGAGGATCAGGCCCTTGGCGTGCGCGTCGCGGACGAGGGTGGTCGGCGTGCCCAGCCTGCCGGTGGCGTCCTTGGGGATGACGAGGTCCAGCAGCGGGCCGATGCCCTGTGCGAAGGAGGCGATCCACGCCAGGCCCTCGGGCGTGATCAGGTCGGCGACCGTGCGCGGGTCGCCCGTCTCGCGGAAGTCCCAGGGACGGTCGTCCGGCGTCCACAGCAGCACCACGCGCGGCGTGGAGACGAGCTGGGCCATCCGCCGCATGCTGGTCGGCTCGAAGGACTGCAGGAACGTCGGCGAGTCGGCGCGGTGACGGCCGTACCGGCGCAGCAGCTTGGCGAGGGGCTCCTCCAGGCCGAGGCCCAGCGAGCGGAAGTAGGTGGGGTGCTTGGTCTCGACGTGCAGCCACACCGGGTGGCCGCGCCGGCGTCCCTCCCGCTCGGCCCAGCGCAGCACCTCTTCGAAGGTGGGGATCTGCCAGCGGCCGTCGTAGAGGGTGTTCTCCTGCCGGGTGCCCGGTATGCGCTCCTTGGCGCGCAGGGTCTTCAGCTCGGCGAGGGTGAAGTCCTCGGTGAACCAGCCGGTGAGGGAGACGCCGTCGACGGACTTGGTCGCCCTGCGGGAGGCGAACTCGGGGTGGTCGGCGACATCGGTCGTGCCGGTGATGTCGTTCTCGTGACGGCAGACGAGATGACCGTCCTTGGTGGGGACGAGGTCCTGCTCGATCACGTGGGCGCCGAGGTCGAGGGCGAGCTGGTAGGAGCCGAGGGTGTGCTCGGGGCGGTAGCCGCTGGCGCCTCGGTGGGCGATGACGGTGGGGACGGGCAGGGAGCGGTAGCCATGACCCTTGCCCTGGGCCGCGGCGGCCGCGGTGGCCCCGGCGGCCTGCGCGGCGCCCGTGGGCAGGACCGTGGAGGCGCCGAGGACGGCCGCTCCCGCCGCTCCGAGAACCGTCCGCCGTGCCGGGGTCCGGTGTGCACCCTGTGTCATGAAGGCTCCTTCTGTGTGATGTCCCGCACCTGTCAACCGTTGGCCCGACCGTAGGCAGTCACCCCGTACCCGCGGCAGATCCTGGCCGAACTTGGCGGAAACACACGTCAACACTGCGTATCCAGTCGGTGAACCCGATGTGCGCGCCGCGGTGACCCGCGAGTATCGTCGCCACCTGCACAGACCGCCCGCCCCGACACCGGAGGAACCGTTGTCCCGTCTCGCACTCATCAAAGCAGTGCTCGGACCGATCCTGCGCCTGATGTTCCGTCCACGTGTGGAGGGCGCCGAGAACATCCCGGGGACCGGTCCGGTGATTCTCGCGGGCAACCACCTCACCTTCATCGACTCGATGATCATGCCGATCTGCACGGACCGTCCGGTCTTCTTCATCGGCAAGGACGAGTACGTGACGGGCAAGGGCGTCAAGGGCCGCCTGATGGCCTGGTTCTTCACCAGCGTCGGCATGATCCCGGTGGACCGCGACGGCGGCCGTGGCGGCGTCGCGGCGCTGATGACCGGCCGTCGCGTCCTGGAGGAGGGCAAGATCTTCTCCATCTACCCGGAGGGCACCCGCTCCCCCGACGGCCGCCTGTACCGGGGCCGTACCGGCATCGCGCGCCTCACGCTGATGACCGGCGCGCCGGTCGTGCCCTTCGCGATGATCGGCACCGACAAGATCCAGCCGGGCGGGGCGGGGCTGCCCCGGCCGGGGCGGGTCACGGTCCGGTTCGGCGAGCCGATGGAGTTCTCGCGGTACGAGGGGATGGACCGGGACCGCTATGTGCTGCGGGCGGTGACGGACTCGGTCATGTCCGAGGTGATGCGGCTCTCCGGCCAGGAGTACGTGGACATGTACGCGACCAAGGCCAAGGCGGCGTGAGGCGTCGTACGGCGTGAAACGCGCGGCGCCCCCGTACAGCCTGCTGTGGCTGTACGGGGGCGCCGTCGCGTTCGGGCGTCGCCGCGTCGGGGCGTCCGGGCGTCCGGGATGTCCGGGATGTCCGGGCGTCCGGGCGTCAGTGCTCGATGCCGTCCTCGAGCTTCTGGCCCTTCAGCAGGAACCAGGCCGCGACCGCCGTCGCGAGGAGGACCGCCGCGCCCACGCCCGCGGCGATGCGCAGGCCGTCGACGAAGGCCTCCTGGGCCGCGCCGACCAGCGCGGTCGCCGTGTCCGGGGCGAGACCGGCGGACGCCTCGACCGCGCCGCCGAGGGACTCGTGGGCGGCGGCCGCCGTACCCGCGGGGACGCCCGCCGGGGTCGCGAAGCCCTGGTAGACACCGGTCACGATCGAGCCGAGCAGCGCGATGCCGAGGGCCGCGCCCAGTTCGTACGCCGTCTCGGATACCGCGGACGCGGAACCGGCCTGCTCCTTGGGAACGCTGGAGAGGATCACGTCGGCGGTGACGGTGAAGGAGAAGCCGGCGCCGAGGCCGACGACCAGCAGCGCCCCGCCGAGCAGCGGGTAGCCGGTCTCCTTGTGGATCAGGGTGATGACGGCGAGCGCCAGGCCGATGGCGGCGAGGCCGCCGGCCACGATGGCACGGACCGAGTAGCGCCGGGCGTACCGGCCCGCGATCAGACCGGTGACCACCGCGCCGACTGCGGCGGGCAGTTCGGCCAGACCGGCCTCCAGCGGCTGACGCCCCTGGACGAGCTGCAGGAACTGGGAGAGGAAGAAGACGAGGCCGGAGAGCCCGAAGACGGTGAGCAGGTCGGCGAGGACCGCGCCGGAGAAGCCCCGGTGCTTGAACAGCCGCATGTCGAGCAGCGGTGCGGTCAGCGCGTACTGGCGCCGGACGAAGGCGTACAGGGTGA
Source organism: Streptomyces sp. NPDC015346 (assembly GCF_043078785.1). NCBI lineage: Bacteria > Bacillati > Actinomycetota > Actinomycetes > Kitasatosporales > Streptomycetaceae > Streptomyces > Streptomyces sp. NPDC015346. The sequence goes on from NZ_JBIBTW010000007.1 coordinate 194,898, forward strand.
CGGCGCCGAGCAGGGCCGCCGCCCCGACCTCCCAGGTCAGGCCGTGCGAGGCGACTTCCTTGATCGCGTAGACGACACCGATGACGCCGACGAGGGAGAGGCCGACGCTGATCAGGTCCCAGGGGCCGGAGACGGGGTTCTTGGACTCGGGCAGCAGCTTGATGCCGACGAGGACCAGGACCGCCATGACGGGGAGGTTGATGAGGAAGACCGAGCCCCAGTAGAAGTGCTGGAGCAGGGCGCCGCCGATGACCGGGCCGATGGCCGCGCCGGCCGAGGCGGTGGCGCCCCAGATGCCGATGGCGAGGCTGCGCTCCTTGGGGTCGTGGAAGATGTTCCGGATGAGCGCCAGGGTCGACGGCATCAGGGTCGCACCGGCCACGCCGAGGAGCGCGCGGGCGACGATCATCATCTCGGGGCTGGTCGCGTAGGCGTTCAGGACGGAGACGGCGCCGAAGGCGGTCGCACCGATCAGGAGCAGCTTCTTGCGGCCGATCCGGTCGCCGAGGGAGCCCATGGAGACGAGCAGTCCGGCGATGACGAAGGAGTAGATGTCGCCGATCCAGAGCAGCTGGGTGCCGGACGGCTTGAGGTCCTCGCTGAGGGAGGGCGTCGCGAGGCCGAGTACGGTGGCGTCCACGGCGACCAGCAGGACGGCCAGGACGAGAACCGAGAGCGCGAGCCAACGGCCGGGGCTCTTCACCTCCGTCCCCGTCGTCGGGCTCAGCTGCTGGGTGCCGGTCATTTCTCCACGCTCCGTCGTGCGCCACCGAGCAGCAGCTCGGTGATCATGTACTGAAAGTCCTTCGCGGCGACCCGCCCGTCCATGACGGACCAGGCGCAGGTGCCGATGAGGCCGTAGAGGGCCTCGGTGAGCCAGGCGGGGCTCAGGTCGATCCGGAAGGTGCCGGCTTCCTGACCCCGTCTGAACAGGGCGCTGACGCGGGCGTCGAGCCGGGCCCAGCCCTCGTTGACCTGGTCGCCCTCGAACAGCTGGTTCTCGCTGACGAGGAAGGCGAGGAGCTGGGCGTTGGGCTCGGCTTCGGCGACGAGCCGCCGCAGCGCCTGGTCAGCCGGACCCTCGTCCAGGTTCGCCGCGTCGAGTGCGGCCTCGAACTCCTGGATGCCCATCTCCTCCAGCGCCCTGACCAGCGCGTCCCGCCCGGCGAAGTGCCGGTGCAGGGTGGCGCGGCCGATACCGGCGGCCCGGGCGACCTCGTCCATGGTGGCGGTCGACTTCCGGGAGAGCAGGGCGGCGGCGGTGCGGAGCACCTGGGTGCGATCGACTGACATGAGACAAGCATACACCGAATGAGACGCTCGTGTCTCATTCGATAATTCGACGCCTCGGAGCGGGGCGGGGAGGAATCCTGTGCGCATGACGAAGCCGCTGCTGCTGATCGACGTCGACGGGCCGCTGAACCCCTATGCGGCGCAGCGCGAGCGCCGACCGGCCGGGTACACCACGCATCGGATGCGGCCGAGCGGCTGGTTCGACGGGAAGCCGCTGCGGGTGTGGCTCAACCCCGGGCACGGGGAGGAGCTGCGCGCGCTGGCGGAGGCGTACGAGCTGGTGTGGGCGACGACCTGGAAGGGGGAGGCGAACGACTGGATAGGGCCGCGACTCGGGCTGCCCGTGCTGCCGTTCATCGACTGGCCCCAGATGCACGGGAAGGCCCCTCGCGGGACCTTCTGGAAGACGCAGTACATCCTGGAGTACGCGGCCGGGCGGCCGTTCGCCTGGGTCGACGACGACATCACGTCGTACGACCACGAGTATGTGGACCGGAACCACCTCGCCGCCGCCCTGTTGCTGCACGTCGATCCACGGCTCGGGCTGCTCCGGCCGGACTTCGACGCGCTCGCGGAGTGGGCGGCGGCGCTGTGATGTGGTGAGGGTGGGAGGGTTACTGCTTGGCGGTGGCCCAGGCGTGCTGGATGACCAGGTCTGCCTTGACCTCGATCAGTTGGGCGGCGACCGCCGAGGGGGCCGTGCCGCCGCGGCCGTCGCGGGAGGCGAGGGCGCCGGGGACGTCGAGGACCGTGCGGACCTCGGGGGTGAGGTGCTCGGAGATCTTGGCGAACTGGGCGTCCGTGAGCTCGTCGAGCTCCTTGCCCTCCGCCTCGGCGACCTTCACGCACTCGCCGGCGACCTCGTGCGCCACCCGGAACGGCACGCCCTGCCTGACCAGCCACTCGGCGATGTCGGTCGCGAGCGAGAAGCCGGCCGGGGCCAGCTCCTCCATGCGCTCCCGGTTGACGGTGAGGGTCGCCATCATGCCGGTGACGGCGGGCAGCAGGACCTCCAGCTGGTCGCAGGAGTCGAAGACCGGCTCCTTGTCCTCCTGGAGGTCGCGGTTGTAGGCCAGCGGCAGCGCCTTCAGGGTCGCGAGCAGGCCCGTGAGGTTGCCGATCAGACGGCCGGACTTGCCCCGGGCCAGCTCGGCGATGTCCGGGTTCTTCTTCTGCGGCATGATCGACGAGCCGGTGGAGAAGGCGTCGTGCAGGGTCACGAAGGAGAACTCCTTCGTGTTCCAGATGATGATCTCCTCCGCGATACGCGAGAGGTTGACGCCGATCATCGCCGTGATGAAGGCGAACTCGGCGACGAAGTCACGCGAGGCCGTGCCGTCGATCGAGTTGCCGACCGAGCCGCGCTCGAAGCCGAGGTCCTTGGCGACCGCCTCCGGGTCGAGCCCGAGGGACGAGCCGGCCAGGGCGCCGGAGCCGTACGGCGAGACGGCCGTCCGGGTGTCCCACTGGCGCAGCCGTTCGGCGTCCCGGGAGAGGGACTGGACGTGGGCGAGGACGTGGTGGGCGAAGAGCACCGGCTGGGCGTGCTGGAGATGCGTACGGCCCGGCATGGCGACGTCCGGGTGGGCCTCGGCGAGGCCGACGAGCGCGTCCTGGAGGTCGGCGATCAGGCCTCCGATGATCCGGGCGTGGTCGCGCAGGTACATCCGGAAGAGGGTGGCGACCTGGTCGTTGCGGGACCGGCCGGCGCGCAGCTTGCCGCCGAGGTCCGGGCCGAGACGCTCCAGGAGGCCGCGCTCCAGGGCCGTGTGGACGTCCTCGTCGGCGATGGTGCCGACGAAGGAGCCGTCGGCCACGTCGGCTTCGAGCTGGTCGAGGCCGGCGAGCATGCGCGTCAGCTCGTCCTGGTCGAGCAGTCCGGCCTTGTGGAGCACGCGCGCGTGCGCGCGGGAACCGGCGATGTCGTACGGCGCGAGCCGCCAGTCGAAGTGGACCGACGCGGACAGCTTGGCCAGGGCCTCGGCGGGCCCGTCGGCGAACCGACCGCCCCAGAGCCGGACGTCACCGTTGTTGCTGCTCACAGCTACTGCTCCTCAAAGGGTGGAGATACGGCCGCCCCCCCCTGCCGCGGAGGAACAGGGAGGCGGCTGTCGAACGAGTCGTACTTACGCGAGGTCACGCCGGGCGGCGATCTTCGCCGACAGGGCGAAGATGTCGATGAAGCCCTGCGCCTTGGACTGGTCGAAGGTGTCGCCCGAGTCGTAGGTGGCGAGGTTGAAGTCGTACAGCGACTGCTCGGACTTCCGGCCGGTGACGACGGCGCGGCCGCCGTGGAGGGTCATCCGGATGTCGCCGGTGACGTACTGGTTGGCCTCGTCGATGAAGCCGTCCAGGGCCCGCTTCAGCGGGGAGAACCACAGGCCGTCGTAGACCAGCTCGCCCCAGCGCTGCTCGACCTGCCGCTTGTAGCGGGCGAGTTCGCGCTCGACGGTGACGTTCTCGAGCTCCTGGTGGGCGGTGATCAGGGCGATCGCGCCGGGCGCCTCGTAGACCTCGCGGGACTTGATGCCGACGAGCCGGTCCTCGACCATGTCGATCCGGCCGACGCCCTGCGCGCCGGCGCGCTCGTTGAGCTGCTGGATCGCCTGGAGCACGGTGACGGGCGTGCCGTCGAGGGCGACCGGGACGCCCTCCTTGAAGGAGATGACGACCTCGTCGGCCTCGCGCGGGGTGGCCGGGTTCGCGGTGTACTCGTAGATGTCCTCGATCGGCGCGTTCCAGATGTCCTCGAGGAATCCGGTCTCGACGGCGCGGCCGAAGACGTTCTGGTCGATGGAGTATGGGGACTTCTTGCTGGTCGCGATCGGCAGGCCGGCCTTCTCGGCGAAGGCGATGGCCTTGTCGCGGGTCATGGCGTAGTCACGGACCGGGGCGATGCACTTCAGGTCCGGGCCGAGGGCCTGGATACCGGCCTCGAACCGCACCTGGTCGTTCCCCTTGCCGGTGCAGCCGTGGGCGACGATGCCGGCGCCGTGCTTCTGCGCGGCGGCGACGAGGTGCTTGACGATGGCGGGCCGGGAGAGGGCGGAGACCAGCGGGTAGCGGTCCATGTAGAGGGCGTTCGCCTTGATCGCCGGGAGGCAGTACCCGTCGGCGAACTCGTCCTTCGCGTCCGCGACCTCGGCCTCGACCGCGCCACAGGCGAGCGCGCGCTTGCGGATGACGTCCAGGTCCTCGCCGCCCTGCCCGACGTCCACGGCGACGGCGATGACCTCGGCACCCGTTTCCTCGGCGATCCAGCCGATGGCGACGGAGGTGTCAAGACCGCCCGAGTAGGCGAGTACGACGCGCTCGGTCACGGGTTTCTCCTTACCTTGCAAGCACTGATGGGTATAACTATGCAGACCTCCGTATGTTTTGTCAATGCATGGCCGGCTCCAGGGGGCGGGCGTCGGAGAGAATGACGCCCATGGGAAAGACGTATGAACGGATAGACGGAAGGCTCCGCGCCTTCATCGAGGCGCAGCCGATCTTCTTCACCGCGACCGCGCCGCTCGACGGTGACGGGACCGTGAATCTCTCACCCAAGGGTCTGACCGGTTCCTTCGCCGTCGTCGACGAACGGACCGTCGCCTACCTCGACTTCGCCGGAAGCACCGCCGAGACCGTCGCCCATCTGCGGGAGAACGGCCGGATCACCCTCATGTGGTGCGCCTTCCAGGGGCCGCCGAACATCGTCCGCGTCCACGGGCGGGGGGAGCCGGTCTTCCGGGACGACGCGCGCTGGGAGGGGCTGATGGAGCACTTCCCCGGGATCGAGGCGGCCCAGCACGGACTGCGGGCCATCATCGTCGTGACGGCCGAACTCGTCCGCGACAGCTGCGGATACGGGGTGCCCTTCATGACGTACGACGAGGACCGCGATCTGCACGAGCGGCGGTTCGCGCGCGAGGACGACACCTCGCTGAGCGAGTACTTCGCCAAGAAGGAGCACGTGGCGTCGAGCATCGACGGCCTGCCCGGCCTGCCGCTTCCGCTGCCGCCGCTCCCCCGCCCCGCCCACTGACGCGACGGGGGCGGCGGCGAGAGCGGCGGCGGTCCGTCAGCTCTCCTTCTGAGCGAGGCGCAGGAGGTGGTCGGCGAGGGCCTGGCCGCCGGTCGGGTCGCGGGAGATGAGCAGGAGAGTGTCGTCTCCGGCGATCGTGCCCAGGATCGCGCGGAGTTCGGCCTGGTCGATGGCCGACGCGAGGAACTGGGCCGCCCCCGGCGGCGTACGCAGGACCACCAGGTTGGCGGAAGCCTCGGCGGAGATGAGCAGTTCGCCGGAGAGGCGCCGCATGCGCTCCTCCTTGGCGGACTCGCCGAGCGGCGCCTGCGGGGTGCGGAAGCCGCCCTCGCTGGGCACGGCGTAGATCAGCTCGCCGCCCGTGTTGCGGATCTTCACCGCGCCGAGCTCGTCGAGGTCGCGGGAGAGCGTCGCCTGGGTGACGCTCAGCCCGTCGTCCGCGAGGAGTTTGGCGAGCTGGCTCTGGGAACGCACGGGCTGCCGGTTGAGGATGTCGACGATCCTGCGGTGGCGTGCGGTGCGGGTCTGCGGAACGGACGGCCCGCCGTGCTCGTTTTCCTGCGCGTCGGTCATCGTCGTCTCATTCTCCGGTTCATCCTTCCCCGTTCACCACTGCGTCGAGGACGCCCGGGAGCCTCTCCAGGAAGGCGTCCACCTCCGCGTCGGTGATGATCAGTGCCGGCATGAGCCGTACGACATCGGGAGCGGGCGCGTTCACCAGGAGACCGGCGTCCTGAGCCGCCTGCTGCACCTGGGGCGCGAGGGACTCGGTGAGCACGATACCCAGCAGGAGCCCCGCACCACGGACGTGGGAGACCAGCGGGTGCCCCAGACCCTCGATTCCGCTGCGCAGCTTCTCGCCGAGCCGCTTGACCTCGTCGAGGATTCCGTCGCCGGCGAGGGTGTCGAGGACGGCGAGTCCGGCGGCGCAGGCGACCGGGTTCCCGCCGAAGGTGGTGCCGTGGTGACCGGGCTTCAGCAGCTCGGCCGCCTCCCCGAAGGCGACGGTCGCGCCGAGCGGCAGGCCGCCGCCGAGGCCCTTGGCCAGGGTCACGATGTCGGGCTCGACCCCGTCGTGGGCCTGGTGCTCGAACCAGTGGCCCGTCCGGCCCACGCCGGTCTGCACCTCGTCGAGGACGAGGAGGGTGCCGGTGGCGCGGGTGATCTCGCGGGCGGCCTGGAGGTAGCCGGCCGGCGGGACGACGACGCCGTTCTCGCCCTGGACGGGCTCGATGATCACCAGCGCGGTGTTCTCCGTCACGGCGGCCCGCAGGGCCTCCACGTCTCCGTACGGGACGTGGGTGACGTCGCCGGGCAGCGGCAGGAAGGGGGTCTGCTTCCCGGGCTGGCCGGTGAGGGCGAGCGCCCCCATGGTCCGGCCGTGGAAGCCGCCCTCGGTCGCGACCATGTGGGAGCGGCCGGTGAGCCGGCCGATCTTGAAGGCGGCCTCGTTGGCCTCGGCGCCGGAGTTGCAGAAGAAGACCCGGCCCGGGCGCCCGAAGAGCTGGAGCAGCCGCTCGGCGAGGGCGACCGGCGGTTCGGCGACGAAGAGGTTGGAGACGTGGCCGAGGGACGCGATCTGCCGGGAGACGGCCTCGACGATCGCCGGGTGGGCGTGGCCGAGGGCGTTGACGGCGATGCCGCCGACGAAGTCGAGGTACTCCTTGCCGTCGGCGTCCCGGACAGTGGCGCCCTCGCCGCGTACGAGGGACAGCTTCGGCGTGCCGTAGTTGTCCATCAGCGAGGACTGCCAGCGCTGCTTCAGTTCCGCGTTGCTCATGACTCCCCCTGCGCCGTGTGCTCGTCGGGCACGACCATCGTGCCGATGCCTTCGTCGGTGAAGATCTCCAGCAGGATCGAGTGCTGGACCCGGCCGTCGATCACCCGCGCCGTGGTGACGCCGTTGCGGACGGCGTGCAGGCAGCCCCGCATCTTGGGGACCATGCCGCTGGAGAGCTCGGGCAGCAGCTTCTCCAGCTGGCTCGCGGTGAGCCGGCTGATGACCTCGTCGCTGTTGGGCCAGTCCTCGTAGAGGCCCTCGACGTCGGTCAGGACCATCAGGGTCTCGGCGCCCAGCGCCGCAGCGAGTGCCGCAGCCGCCGTATCAGCATTGACGTTGTAGACATGTCCGTCGTCCTCGGAGCGGGCGATGGAGGAGATGACCGGGATCCGGCCGTCCTCCAGGAGCGCCTCGATGGCGCCGGTGTCGATGGCGGTGATCTCGCCGACCCGGCCGATGTCGACCTGCTCGCCCGCGATGACCGGCCGGTGCTGGGTGGCCGTGATGGTGTGCGCGTCCTCGCCCGTCATGCCGACGGCGAACGGGCCGTGCTCGTTGAGCAGCCCGACGAGCTCGCGCTGGACCTGGCCGGCGAGGACCATCCGTACAATGTCCATCGCCTCGGGCGTGGTGACCCTGAGCCCGGCCTTGAACTCGCTGACCAGGCCGTGCCGGTCGAGCGCGGCGCTGATCTGGGGGCCGCCGCCGTGCACGACGACGGGCTTCAGACCGGCGTGGCGCAGGAAGACGACGTCCTGCGCGAAGGCGGCCTTGAGGTCGTCGTCGATCATGGCGTTGCCGCCGAACTTGATGACGACGGTCTTGCCGTTGTGGCGGGTCAGCCAGGGCAGGGCCTCGATGAGGATCTGCGCCTTCGGCAGGGCCTTGTGCTTGCGCGTCGGTTGCGTCGAGTCTGTGGAATCTGTCGAGTCTGTCGAGTCGCTCATGAGGAGTACGCGCTGTTCTCGTGGACGTAGTCGGCGGTGAGGTCGTTGGCCCAGATGACGGCCGACTCGGACCCGGCGGAGAGGTCGGCGGTGATGGTGACCTCGCGGTAGCGCATGTCGACGAGGTCGCGGTCCTCGCCGACGGAGCCGTTCTTGCAGACCCACACGCCGTTGATGGCGACGTTGAGCCGGTCGGGCTCGAAGGCGGCCCGCGTCGTGCCGATGGCGGAGAGCACCCGGCCCCAGTTGGGGTCCTCGCCGTGGATGGCGCACTTGAGGAGGTTGTTACGGGCGATGGAGCGGCCCACCTCGACGGCGTCGTCCTCGGTCGCGGCGTTGATCACCTCGATACGGATGTCCTTGCTGGCGCCCTCGGCGTCGCCGATGAGCTGGCGGGCGAGGTCGTCGCAGACGGTCCGCACGGCCTCGGCGAACGCGTCCTGGGCGGGCGTGACGCCGGAGGCGCCGGAGGCGAGGAGGAGGACGGTGTCGTTGGTCGACATGCAGCCGTCGGAGTCGACGCGGTCGAAGGTGACCTTGGTGGCCTGCCGGAGGGCGGCGTCCAGGCCCGCGGCGTCGACGTCGGCGTCGGTGGTGAGCACGACGAGCATGGTGGCGAGGCCGGGGGCGAGCATGCCCGCGCCCTTGGCCATGCCGCCGACGGTCCATCCGTCCTTCGTGACGACCGACGTCTTGTGGACGGTGTCGGTGGTCTTGATGGCGATGGCGGCCTTCTCACCGCCGTGTTCGGAGAGTTCACGGGCGGCCTTCTCCACGCCCGCGAGGACCTTGTCCATGGGGAGGAGGAGGCCGATGAGGCCGGTGGAGGCGACGGCGACCTCGCCGGCGCCGATCTCCGTGCCCGCCGCGCTGAGGACCTCGGCGACCTTCTCGGCGGTGGCGTGGGTGTCCTGGAAGCCCTGCGGGCCCGTACAGGCGTTGGCGCCGCCGGAGTTGAGGACGACGGCGGCCAGCTCGCCGGTGGCCAGCACCTGCTGGGACCACAGGACGGGCGCGGCCTTGACGCGGTTGGAGGTGAAGACGCCCGCGGCGGCGCGGCGGGGCCCGTTGTTGACCACGAGGGCCAGGTCCGGGTTGCCGTTCTCCTTGATTCCGGCGGCGATGCCCGCTGCCGTGAATCCCTTCGCTGCGGTGACGCTCATGGAGCGACTCCAATCGTGGAAAGTCCGGTGTCCTCAGGGAGCCCGAGGGCGATGTTCATGCTCTGCACCGCGCCGCCGGCGGTGCCCTTGGTGAGATTGTCGATGGCGCTGATCGCGATGATCCGCCGCGCCGCCTCGTCGTACGCGACCTGGACCGAAACGGCGTTGGAGCCCTGGACGGACGCCGTCGACGGCCACCGGCCCTCGGGGAGCAGGTGGACGAAGGGCTCGTCCGCGAAGGCCTTCTCGTACGCGGCCCGCAGGCTCTCGGCGCTCACGCCGGGCTTCGCCGGGGCGGAGCAGGTGGCGAGGATGCCGCGGGGCATGGGGACGAGGGTCGGCGTGAAGGACACGGTGACCCGCTCCCCGGCCAGCGGGCTGAGGTTCTGGATCATCTCGGGGGTGTGCCGGTGGCCGCCGCCGACGCCGTAGGGCGTCACGTTCCCCATGACCTCGCTGCCGAGCAGGTGGGGCTTGAGGGCCTTGCCGGCGCCCGAGGTGCCGGAGGCGGCGACGATCACGGCCTCGGCCTCGGCCAGGCCGTTCTCGTACGCAGGGAAGAGCGCGAGCGAGACCGCGGTGGGGAAGCAGCCGGGCACCGCGACGCGCTTGGACCCTTCGAGCGCGGCGCGGGCACCGGGCAGTTCGGGCAGGCCGTAGGGCCACGTCCCGGCGTGCGGGGAGCCGTAGAACTTCTCCCAGTCGGCGGAGCTGGTGAGCCGGAAGTCGGCGCCCATGTCCACGACGAGGACGTCCGGGCCGAGCTGCTCGGCCACGGCGGCGGACTGCCCGTGCGGCAGCGCGAGGAAGACGACGTCGTGCCCGGCGAGCTCTTCGGTGGTGGTGGGCGCGAGGACGCGGTCGGCGAGGGGGAGAAGGTGGGGCTGCAGGGCGCCCAGCTTCTGGCCGGCGTTGGAGTGGCCGGTCAGGGTGCCGATCTCGACCTGGGGGTGCGCGAGAAGGAGACGCAGGAGCTCTCCGCCCGCGTATCCGCTCGCACCTGCCACTGCTGCTCGTACCGTCATCGAAATCCTCCTCAGGGATGGCATGACTATACGCATTGCCGCAGGTTTATGCAACGCGGTGCCGGTCGCGTACACCGGCCGGGCGGCTGCGGCGCGGCGGCCCCGGGTGAGGGTCTGCGGCCTTGTCCACCTGGTGATCACAGGTTAGGGTCCCCGGGCACGTCTTGGGGGATCACAGCAGGTGGGGGACATGGATCACGACATCGACGCGCTGCCGAAGGGCGCGGGCGCGTGGGGGCAGGCCATTGCGGCGGTGGGCGTGATCGCGGCGCTCGGTGGCGTGATGTGGGCGACGGAGGGGATCTCCCTCTCCGAGAGTGAGCCGCGGCCTGCCGCGTGCTCACGCGGGGAGACGGAGAAGGCGCCGGAGGCCGGGAAGGCGGGGTCGGAGGCCGGGACGGCGGGATCAGAGGCGGGGACGGCGGGATCAGAGGCCGGGAAGGCGGCGGAGAGCGGGCAGGCGGCTCGGCGTGTCACCGGGGCACAGCTGTGCGAGGCGCTGAACCGTCCCGATCTCGCGGCACTCCTGGGCACTCCGGGGGAGATGGCGAAGATCGCGGGGGGCAGCGACGGCTTCGTGGACTTCGCCGGCGGCGGGGAGATCGCCACTCCCTCGGCCGAGGTCGAGTTCAAGACCTACACCGTGACCGTGACGGCCACCTACGGCCGCCTTCCGCTGTCCGTGTCCGCCGCCTTTCTGGGGAACGACGCGCAGCGGCGGACGGTTCTGGGCCGCCCGGCGGTCGTCTACTCGGACCGCACCATCAGCATCAGCTTCCGCCTCGACGGGAAGGACGCCTCCACCGGGCCGGGCGTCCCGGCGCGGGTCCTCGGCGTGGCGCGGGACGCGAAGGACAGCGGCGGCTCGTTCGAGGTGACGCTGTGGCGCTCGGACGGCGCGGTGCCGGACGACGCGGTACTGCTCCGCGTCGCCGAGAAGGTGCTGCCGACGGTTCCGGGCTGGTCGGCCGGGGGGTGAGGGAGGCCGCCGGGTGAGGGGGCCGGCGAGTGAGGGGGGCCGGCGAGTGAGGGGGGCCGGCGAGTGAGGGGGGCCGGCGGGTCAAGGTCGCAGGGCCGCCCGGACCGGGCGGCGTAGGAGATAGACGGCCGCGGTCGTGACCAGGACGGCCATGCAGGCGATGAAGACCAGGCCCGCGCCCTCCAGGCCGATCGGGTCCGCCAGGAGGCCGACGCCGATCACCGGCACCGAGATGCCCGCGTACGCGACCACGAACAGCGTCGAGATCACAGCGGCGCGCCGGTCCGCGGGGGACGCCTCGGCCACCGCGGACAGCGCGCCGCGGAATGCCAGCCCCTGTCCCGCTCCGCCGACGAGCGCGCTGAGCACCACCAGGAACAGCAGGTCCCACCGGAGCGCGCCCGCGAGCAGCGCGAGCCCGGCGAAGAGACCCGCGCAGCCCAGCGGCAGCGAACGCCCCACTCCGACCCGGCCGACCGCCAGCTGCCCGGCAGTCGAGGCGAAGAAGGCCAGCGCGACCACGAGACCGCTCACCGCGTGGTTGTGCACGTCGAGGGACTGGGCGAGGAACGCCGGGCTGACGGAGGTGAAGACTCCGAAGAGCGCGAACCCCACGAAGGAGGCGGTGGCCGCCGGCACGAAGACCGCCCGCACCTGCGGGGGCAGGCCGGGCCGCTGCGGCCGTACGGAGTTCAGCGGCCGCCGCTCCCGTACGGTCTCCGGAAGCCGCAGCAGGACGACGGCCGAGCCGGCCACCAGGGCGAGGTGGACGAGGAAGGGCAGGTGGAGCGGCCAGGCGGCGTACTGCGCGAGCACTCCGGCGAGCAGCGGTCCGCAGCCGAGGCCGCCCATGTTGGCGGCCGTCGCGACGAACGTGGCGCGGGAGGAGCCGCCGGGCGGTGCCAGCTCCATCACGTACGCCGTGGCCGCCCCGGTGAAAAGACCGGCGGAGAGGCCGGAGAGCAGCCGGCCGGCATACAGCCAGCCGAGCCCGGTGGCGACGAGGAAGCAGACGGCGCTCAGGGCCGCGAATCCGAGGCCCCAGAGCAGCACCGGCCGCCTGCCCACGGCGTCCGAGGCGTTGCCCGCGAGAAGAAGGACGCCGATGACACCGAAGGCGTACACGGCGTACACGACGGTCACCGTCAGCTCGGAGAAGTCGAACTTCTCCTGGTAGAGGCCGTAGAGCGGGGTCGGCAGGGTGGTGCCGGCCATGCACACGGCGAACACCGCGCCACCGAGCGAGCACGGGCGCCAGCCTCGGGGGTCACCGTCCATGCCGGCGACGGTATCCCCGTCGGCGGCCGGCGGGGGCGAAGGCCGGCCCGGTCAGAGGGTCGCGTCGCGATGGGTGGGGCGGCCGTCGAGGACGGTGAGCAGGACCGGCAGGGCTGGCAGGTCCGTGGCGGGGGTGGTGAGCGGGTCGTCGGCGAGCACCGTCAGGTCGGCGCGGTGGCCGACGGCGAGCCGGCCGGCCTCGTGCTCCTCCCCCGCCGCGTACGCCGCGTTCACGGTCATGGCGCGCAGGGACTCCAGGGCGGTCAGGGCCTGCTCGGGGCCGTGCGGTGGCTGCGTGAGATCGCGGCTGGGGCGGCGGTGGCGGGCGCCCGCCATGACACCGAGCGGCGGGTAGGGCGCGATGGGCCAGTCGGAGCCGAGGACGACGGTGGCGCCCGAGTCCCACAGGTCGCGGCAGCGCCAGGCGCGGGAGGCCCGCTCCTCGCCGAGCCGGCGGGACCAGTTGTCGGTGTGGTCGGCGCGAGTGAAGTCGCAGCAGTGGGTGGGCTGCATGGACGCGAGGACGCCGAGCTCGGCGAAGCGGCGCAGCGTGTCGTCGGGCACGGTCTCGATGTGCTCGATCCGGTGCCGGACCGGGCGCTGCCCGGTGAGCGGCTGCCCGGTGGGCGCGGTCCGGGCGGAGGCGTGGGAGGCCTGGGCCTTCTCGACGGAGTCGAGGACATGGCGTACGGCCGCGTCACCGATGGCATGGGTGGCGGTGGGCACACCCGCACGGTGCAGCTCGCCGACGACGTGCGTGTAGGCGGCGGGGTCCGGCCAGAAGGCGTGCGTGGATTCGCCGTGGCAGTCGGGGCGCTCCAGCCAGGCGGTCCCGTTGTCGATGGTGCCGTCCATGAAGAGCTTGACGCCCTCGGTCCGCCAGAGGGCGCCGCCGGTGCCCTGCTGCTGGACGAGGGCGCGGAGCGCGTCGGCGTCGGCACCGGGCTGGCACCAGGGTGCGACCCGCAGCCGAAGCGGCAGTTCGCCCGCCTCGTCGAGCTCGGCGTAGAGGGCGAGGCTCTCGCCGTTGGCGTCCATGGCGTGACCGCCGGTGAGGCCGGCGGCGGCCATGCCGCGCAGTGCGGCGGCGAGGCGGGCGCGGCGCTCGGCGTGGGTGGGCCGGGGGGCGGCGCGCTCGACGAGTTCGCAGGCGGCGTCCTCTAGGAGCAGCCCGGTGGGCCGTCCCTCGGCGTCGCAGACGACCTCGGCGGCCTGGGCGAAGGTGCGGGGGCCGTCGACTCCGGCGAGTTCGAGCGCGCGGGGGCTCGCCAGCACGGAGTGGGCGTCGAAGAGCTGCAGGAGAGCGGGAACGCCGTCGAGTACGGGGGCGAGCTCGGCGGCCTCGACGGGCCGGTCGCCGAAGACGTTCGGGTCGAGTCCCCAGCCGTGCAGCCAGGCGCCGGGGGTCAGCGTCCTCACCTCGCGGGCCAGCGCCTCGCGCACCGCTTCGAGGTCGCCGCAGCCCGACAGGTCGAGGCCGTGGGTGAGTTCGGCGCCCGAGACGGGGTGGAGATGGCCGTCGACCAGACCGGGGGTGACCACGGCGCCCTTGAGGTCGACCACCGTCGTGGAGGCGTCGGCGAGGGCGCGCGTCGCCCGGTCGTCGCCGAGCGCGGAGATTCGCCCGTCCGACACGGCCAGAGCGGTCTCGGGCAGGAACCGGCCGGTGCCCGGGTCGAGCAGACGGGCGGAGAGGAGGACGAGAGAGGTACGCACGGCGGCTCCAGCAGAGGGGCGGGTGGGGTGGGCGGGGGCGGACGTGGCCGGTGAGGACGTCGTACGTCTCGCCCGTGGCGACTTCACCGTGGCGTCGGCGGCGGCCGCGTGACGGTTCACCCACGCCGGTCGGGCGGCCGGCGTCCGCGTGGGTGTGCGCCGGACGCTCGGCGGCATACTCCGGATGCTATTGAGTGCGCGACCAATAAGCAAGCGCCCGAGCCTCCCACCGGCCCCGCCGGACGTCACAACCCGTACGTCGGCTCCGTCATCGCACCGACGGAAGCGACGAGGAGCGGGGATCGCCATGCACGACCACGGGCACGACCACCGGCACGACCAGGACTTTCTCACCCGCCGGTTCGACTCCCAGCACGAGCGGCTGCGGGGTATCGCCCTGCGGATGCTGGGCTCGCCCACCGAGGCCGACGAGGCACTCGTCGAGGCGCGGGCGGGACTCGGCGGTCTGGAGGGGTGGCTGGCGCTGGTCGTCGGGCGGGTGTGCGTGGCGAGGCTGCGGACGCGTGGGGCCGGTGGGCGACCGGGGCGGCGGGAGCGGTCCGAGGCCATGGAGGAGGCCGGGGCGGGGGACTCCGTATGGATGGCGCTGCTCGTCGTCCTGGAGTCGCTGGCGCCGGACGAGCGGCTGGCGTACGTGCTGCGCGAGCTGTTCGGCCTGCCACTGGCGGAGGTCGGGCGGCTCATGGACCGTACGCCCGAGGAGGCCGGCCGGCTCGCCCGGCGGGCCAGCCTGCGGGTGCGGGGGCCCGTCGCCCCGGAGGCGGTTGTCGGTCCCGGAAGGCAGCGCGCGATGGTGGAGACGTTCCTCGCCGCCGCACGCGCCCGGGACGCCCGTACCCTCGCCGCCGTACTGGACCCCGAGGTGGTGGCGTACGCGGAGAGCGGCCCCGTCCACGGGGCGCCGGCCGTGGCGGAGGGAGCGGCGGCGTTCGCCCGCATCGCCGCCGTGGCGAGGCCGGCCCTCGTGGACGGGGCGCCAGGGATCGTCGCCTTCCGGGGCGGACAGCCGGTCTCCACGGTGGCGTTCACCTTCCGGGACGGCCGGATCGTCGCCCTCGACATCACGGCCTGCCCCGAGCGGCTGCGCGCGCTCCGCGTGGTGCATCCGGAGTCCTGAGCCCTGGCGCCACCTGCGTTGTTAGCTATTTAGCCCATGTGCTAAATATGACGCGTGTCCCCAGACAGTGAGCACCACGACCCACGATCCGTCGTCGACGACGCGGACGCGGACGCCGAGGCGGGAGTCTTCCGCGCCCTCGCCGATCCGACGCGCCGCCAGATCCTCGCCGACCTCCGGGAGGGGGAACTGGCCGCCGGCGAGATCGCCGGCCGGTTCTCGATCAGCGCTCCCTCCATCTCCCGCCATCTGGGCGTGCTCAAGAGCGCGGGTCTCGTCACCGAACGGCGGGAGGGCAACCGGATTCTGTACTCCCTCGTGGAGGACCGGCTCGCCGCGAGCGTGGGCCGCTTCCTGAGCGCCGTCTGCCCCGAACAGATCGTCCTTCGCCGCACCAAGTGGCGTGACAAGGGAGCCGCTTCATGAGACCGCCCGAGCTGAGCAGCGTCATCGAGCGACGGCTCCTCGTCAATTACCGTGTGGATCCCGCGGTGGCCGCCCGCCTGCTGCCCGCGGGCCTGCGCCCGCAGCTGGTCCGGGGACGAGCCGTCGCCGGGATCTGTCTGCTGCGCCTCGGTGCGGTGCGGCCGTCCTGGGCGCCCGCCGCCGCCGGCCTGCGCAGCGAGAACGCCGCCCACCGCGTCGCCGTCGAGTGGGACGGCCCGGACGGCGTCGAGACCGGCGTCTACATCCCGCGCCGCGACACCGCCTCCCGCGTCAACCACTGGGCCGGCGGCCGGATCTTCCCCGGCGAGCACGGACGGGCCGACTTCGAGGTGTCCGAGAGTGAGGAGTCCGTACGGGTGGCCTTCGCGACCCGGGACGGGCGTACGCGGGTGGATGTCACCGTGGAGATCACCCGCGGGCTGGAGGGGAGCGAGCTGTTCGCCGATCTCGACGAGGCCTCCGCCTTCTTCCGTGGCGGCGGCAGGGGGTACTCCCCGACCGGTGGGGGCCCGCGTCTCGACGGGATGCAGCTGCACACGGACGACTGGCGGATCGAGGCGGGACGCGTGACCTCCGCGCGCTCCAGCTACTTCGACGACCCGGACCGCTTCCCTCCGGGGAGTACGGAGCTGGACTCGGTCCTGGTCATGCGTGACGTCCCCGTGCGGTGGCGGCCGCTGCCCGCCCTCGCCGCGGCCTGCTGAGCGCATTGCCGGGTGACGGGCCCGGTCACGCGCCCGGGTGCGTGCCCCGGCGACGGGCCCGATGGCGGGCCCGGTCACGCGCCCGGTCACGCGCCCGAGGCGTCAGCGGTCCGTCGGGGTGTCCCGCTTGACGGCGCGCAGGACCACGAACTTCGGGTCGCTCGCGACCAGTTCGCACGCCCCGAAGATCCGGCGCAGCGTCACGTGGTAGCCGAGGTGCCGGTTGCCCACGACCCACAGTTCGCCGCCCGGCCGCAGCGCGCGCCACGCGTCGGTGAACATCCGGCGGGCGGTGCGGTCGGTGGTGGCCTGGTGGCTGTGGAACGGCGGGTTGTTGAGCACGAGGTCGACCGAGCCGGGGGCGGTGTCCGCGAGCCCGTCGCCGACCGTGAACTCGGCCGCGCGGCCGGCGTCGGCGTGGGTACGGAAGTTCTCCTCGGCGGAGGCGACGGCCTGGTACGACTCGTCGGTGAAGACCAGTTCGGCCTCGGGCTCGGCGAGCGCGACGGCGAGGCCCACGACGCCGTTGCCGCAGCCCAGGTCCACCACCCGGGCCCGGCCGAGGCCCTGGGGCAGGTGCTGGAGGAAGAAGCGGGTGCCGATGTCGAGACGGTCGGCGCAGAAGACGCCGGCCTGGTTGGTGACGGTCCGGCCCGCGACGGTGGCCGCGTCGGCGGGGAGTGCGTACCGCAGCGGCCAGGGGTTGGTGCCCCGGTCGAGGGCGGGGTCGGGGGTGCAGAGGATCAGCCGGGCCTTCTTGACCGCCAGCGACGTGCGGGTGGGCCCGAGGATCCTCTCGAAGAGCCGGAGCGTGGAGGTGTGGATCTCCTTGACCATGCCCGTTCCGACGATCACGGTGCCCTCGTGCACGGCGGGGGCCAGGCGGTGCAGCTGGTCCTCCAGGAGCGCGAGGCTCTTGGGGACGCGGACGAGCAGGACGTCCACGCGCGTCGGCGGCGGGTCCTGGGTGGTGAGCAGCCGGACCGCGGCCGGATCGGCGCCGGAGCGGGCGAGGTTCTTGGCGGTGGCCCGCCGTCCGAGGTAGGAGTCGGAGACCTGCGTGAGATCGGCGGGGCCCCGGGCGGCGAGGGCCGTCGTGAGGGCGCCCCAGCGGTCGCCGACGACGGTGACGGCGCCGGACAGGTCGGTGTCCGTCTCGGCCAGGTGCCGCAGCAGGTACTCGTCGGAGGCGTCCCAGGCTCGGAGCGGGTCGCGCGGGTCCTCGGGGAAGCGGGTGAGCGGGAATTCGCCCCATGACGTGGTCAAACGATTCATCGTGGTCTCAGGCTAGCCGGTCGCCGGGGCGCCTTCCGCCCGGCGGCGGCAACGGCGGCGGGCGGCAGCGGCAGCGTCAGCGGCGGCACCGGCAGCGGCGGTGAGCCGGCCGGCTCTCCCCGGTCTTGGCGCGGCTACTGCCCGACCGCGGCCTGGAGGTGGAGGTGCCACAGGCCCGGGCGGCCGGTGAGGGTGACCGTGGACAGGGGGCGGACGTCGACGTTCCAGAAGGTGGCGGGCGGCGCCTTGAGGGCGTAGACGAGAGCGGCCCGTACGACGGCGGGTTCGGCGACGGCGACGATGGCGCCGTCGTCGGCGGGGCGGGTGTCGAGCCAGCCTCCTATGCGGGAGATGAAGGCGAGGAGGCTCTCGCCTCCGTGGGGCGCGGTACGGGGGTCGGCCAGCCAGGCGTCGACGGCGGCCGGTTCGTGGGCGGCGACCTCGGCGAGGGTGAGTCCGCGCCAGCGGCCCATGTCGCAGTCGCGCAGGGCGGGCTGGGCGAGCGGGGCGTAGCCGAGCGCCGTGCCGGTGGCCCGGCTGCGGGGCGTCGGAGAGCAGTAGCGCAGCTCGGCCGCGCCGAGCGGGACCAGTGTGTGCGCGGCGAGCCGTACCTCGTACCAGCCGGCCTCGTCGAGCGGCCGGTCGTCGTCGAACCGCTCGGCGAGCAGGGAGGAGCTGCGCGCCGCTGCGACGAGCGTGACCCGTAGACCCATGGCCGCGATCGTGAGGCCGTGACACCGGCAGGTCAAGGGGGCATATGCGCCGACCCGCGCGCGGCCGTGGGCGGGCCGGACGGTCAGTTCAGACCGAGAGCCATCCAGTTGTCCGGGTTCCGCAGCGGCTGAAAACCGACCTTTTCGTACACGCCGTGGGCGTCGGCGGTGGCGAGCATGATGCGGCGGAGCCCGAACGGCTCCAGGTGGTCGCGCACGGCGGTCACGAGGGCGGTGCCGAGGCCGGTACCGCGGGCCGGCCGATCGACGTAGACGTCGCAGAGCCAGGCGAAGGTGGTCCGGTCGGTGACGACGCGGGCGTACGCGGCCATCTCCCCGGTGTCGCGGTGGTACGCGCCGAAGTTGAGGGAGCCGTCGATGGCCCGGTCCTGCGTGTCACGGGGGCGTCCGAGAGCCCAGTAGGCGTCGGTGGAGAGCCAGTGGTGGACCCGGTTCCGGTCGATCCGGTCCGGGTCGCAGGAGATCTCGTAGGCGCCGTGCGTGAGAGCAGACGGGGTGGTCGTATCGCTCATGACCCGCAGGCTCGCAGTCCGCCGCGGGGGTTGTCAGGTCCTTTTCCGCTCCGTCCCCGAGGGCGGCCTCCGGAGGGCTTCACGGGGTGAGCTCGTCCATCGCGGTCCTCAGCCGCCGCACGCCC
Source organism: Streptomyces sp. NPDC015346 (assembly GCF_043078785.1). NCBI lineage: Bacteria > Bacillati > Actinomycetota > Actinomycetes > Kitasatosporales > Streptomycetaceae > Streptomyces > Streptomyces sp. NPDC015346. The sequence goes on from NZ_JBIBTW010000007.1 coordinate 214,041, forward strand.
TCCACGATCTCCGCCGGACCGGCGACGCCCGCGAAGCTGACGCGGATGTGCCCGGCGGGGGCCTCGGCGCAGAAGTACGGGCGCCCCGGGGCGGCGGCGACGCCCGCGCGGAGGGCGCCGGCCACCAGGGCGGCCTCGGGGACGCCGTCGGGGAGGCGGAGCCAGAGGTGGTAGCCGCCGGAGGGGATGTGCGGCAGCGCCAGTTCCGGGAGGTGGAGGGCGAGGGCGGCGGTCAGGGTGTCACGGCGGCTCTTCAGCTCCTGGGAGACGGCGCGGAGGTGGCGGGGCCAAGCGGGCGAGCCGACGAGTTCGAGGGCGGTCTCCTGGAGGGGGCGGGGGACGAAGAAGCTGTCGACGACCTGGATGGCGCGCAGGCGCTCCAGGACGGGGCCGCGGGCGGCCAGGGCTCCGACGCGGAGGCTCGCGGAGGTCGGCTTGGTCAGGGAGCAGACGTGGACGACGACGCCGTCGGGGTCTTCGGCGGCGAGGGGGGCGGGCAGCGGGCCGGCGTCCTCGTGGACGAGCCGGCGGGCGAAGTCGTCCTCGACGACGAAGGCGCCGGCGGCGCGGGCGATCCGGACGACCGCGCGCCGCCGTTCGGCGCTCAGGACGGCGCCGGTGGGGTTCTGGAAGAGCGGCTGGCAGACGAAGACCCGGGCTCCGGTGGCGCGGAAGGCGGCTTCCAGCAGGTCGGGGCGGACCCCGTCCGCGTCGGCCGGCACGGGCACCGGTCGCAGCCCGGCGGCGCGCGCGACGGCGAGCATGCCCGGGTAGGTGGGCGACTCGACGAGCACGGGGGTGCCGGGCGGGGCGAGCGCGCGCAGGGCGGTGGTGATGGCCGACTGGCCGCCCGCGGTGATGAGGACGTCGGCGGCGGTGGCGGTGCCGCCGATCTCGCGGGCGAACCACTCGCGCAGTTCGGGCAGGCCGTCGGTGGGCGGCCGCCCCCAAGCTCCGGGGCGGCGGCCGGCGCGGGCCAGGGCGGCGGCGAGCGCGCGCTCGGGCTGGAGCGAGGGGTGGAGGTAGCCGCCGTTGAACTCGACGACACCGGGCTGGGGCGCGGCGAGCGTCACGAGGACCCCGGAGGCGTCGACGGCGCGCGGGACGAGCTCGGTCGCGGTGTCGGCGCTGAGCGTGACCTCCTGCCACGAGGTGTCCCCCACCTCGGGTGTCCGGTCGCGGGGCTCCGCCCGGAAGGCGCCGGCTCCGGGCCGGGTGACGACGAGGCCCTCGGCGGCGAGCTGGGCGAGGGCCCGGGTGACGGTCACCGGGGAGACGCGGTAGCGCTCGACGAGCGCACGGCTGGATGGCAGCTTCCCGCCGGGTGAGTAGCGGTTCAACTCCGCCTTCAGGGATTTCGCCAGTTCAGCCACACTGCTACGCTCATGCATGACAGCACAGAATAGCGCTACTCAGCCCACCGCGATAGCGGTCGACAGCTCCGCGAGGCCCGGCTCGGCACAGCCGCCGGCCGCCGCGGCCCCCTCGGCCCCGGCCTCGACGTCCTCGGCCCGGGGCACCTTCCTCGCCGGGCTCGGGGTGGTGGCCTTCTCGCTGACGTTCCCCTCCACCGTGTGGGGCCTGGAGAGCTTCGGCCCCTGGTCGCTCGTCGCGGTCCGCTCCACCCTCGCCGCGCTCATCGCGGGCGCCTTCCTGCTGGCCCTGCGGGTCCCGCTGCCCGAGCGGCGGCACTGGGCCGGGCTCGCGGTGGTGGGCGGCGGTGTCGTGGTGGGCTTCCCGCTGCTCACCACCCTCGCGCTGCAGACCTCGACGACCTCGCACGCCGCCGTGGTCGTCGGCCTGCTGCCGCTCACCACGGCGACGTTCGCCGCGATCCGCACCGGCCGCCGCCCCTCCCGTACGTTCTGGATCGCGGCCGTCTCCGGAGCGGCGGTGGTCATCGCCTTCACGCTCCAGCAGAGCGGTGGCGCCCCGTCCACGGGCGATCTGTACCTCTTCGGCGCGCTCCTGGTCTGCGCCGCCGGCTACACCGAGGGAGGCAGGCTCGCGGCGTTGATGCCGGGCTGGCAGGTCATCGGCTGGGCGCTGGTCCTCTGTCTGCCGCTGATGGCCGTCGGCTCGGCCGTCGCCCTCTCCTTCGAACCCGTCCGGCTCAACGCCCACGGAATCATCGGACTGCTCTGGGTCGCGGCCGGTTCGACCTTCTTCGGCCTGTACGTCTGGTACCGCGGCATGGCGGCGATCGGCATCCCCAAGGCCAGCCAGCTCCAGCTCGCGCAGCCCCTGCTGACGCTGGTCTGGTCGGTGTCGGTGCTCGGGGAGTCCCTGTCCCCCGCCGCCCCGCTCGCCGCCTGCGCCGTCCTCGTCTGCATCGCGGTGACCCAGCGCGCCAGAAGCTGAAGCGCGCCAGAAGCCGAGAGGACAGCGGGGGGTGACGGGGGTCACAATGGCGGACATAGACTCCGTTGTAAGAGAGCCCGGTCGCGAGGAGGTCACCGATGCACGCGAGCGTGGGCGACAAACTGCTGGTGCACGGCCGGACCGTCGGTCAGCACGACCGTACGGCCGAGGTCACGGAAGTACTGGGGAAGGACGGCACTCCCCCGTACCGCGTGCGATTCGACGACGACGGTCACGAGGCTCTGATGTCTCCGGGCCCCGACACCGTCGTGCGTCCCCACGACACGATGCACGACAAGATGTAGTGCCGACAGTCCGGACAGTGCCGAGGCCGAGATACGGCACCCGGCACACGGCACGAAACGGCGCCACCTAGCGCGGCGGACGAACGCGGGTCGGATAGTGGTCGGCGACGACGGCGGCCATCGCACCGATCCGGTCCGCCGCGACCTCTTTCGCCGAGAAGAAGCAGTGCCCGCCGACCGTCGGATAGCGGCGGGCGAACTCCAGATGCCGGGAGAGTTCCCGCGGGTCCTGCCAGGGGGCGGGCTGTGCGGGGTCACCGCACTTGTAGAGGGCCTCGCCGACGTAGAGAGCGACGCCGGTGTTCCGTACCACCGCGTCCCACCAGGGCAGCAGCTTGGCGTAGTCGACGGCGGCGAAGCCGATGTGCCAGTACAGCTGCGGGACCACGTAGTCGAGCCAGCCCTCCCGGATCCACTTCCTGGTGTCGGCGTACAGGTCGTCGTAGGTCTGCACGCCCGCCCGGGTCTCCGAGCCCTGCGGATCTGTGGCGACGTTCCGCCACACCCCGAAGGGGCTCACTCCGAAGGCCACGTGCTTCTTGATCTCCTTGATCCGGGCGGCCGTCTCGGAGACCAGCAGATCGATGTTGTGACGCCGCCAGGACGCGCGGTCCGGGAAGTCCGCACCGTACCGCTCGTACGCGGCGTCGTCGGCGAAGGCCTCCCCGGGCACCGGGTACGGATAGAAGTAGTCGTCCCAGTGCACGGCGTCGACGTCGTAGCGGCGGACGGCGTCCAGCATCGCGTCCTGGACGAAGTCGCGGACCTCGGGCAGGCCGGGGTTGTAGTACAGCTTCCCGCCGTACGGCAGGACCCATTCCGGGTGGCGCCGGGCGGGGTGCTCCGCCGAGAGCCGCGTCGGATCCGTGTGATTCGCCACGCGGTACGGGTTGAACCAGGCGTGCAGCTCCAGACCCCGCGCGTGCGCCTCGCGCACGGCCGTCCCGAGCGGGTCCCAGCCCGGATCGCGTCCCTGCACCCCCGTGAGGCACTGGGCCCACGGCTCGTACGGCGAGGGCCACAGGGCGTCGGCGGTCGGCCGGACCTGGAGGACCACGGCGTTGAGCCGCCGCTCCACCGCCGTGTCCAAGTGCGTCAGCAGCTCGGCGCGTTGCGCCTCGGCGGTCAGACCCGGGCGGGAGGGCCAGTCGCGATTGGCGACGGTCGCCAGCCACATGCCGCGGAACGCGTGCGGTTTCTTCCGTACCGCCCCCGCTCCACCCGTACCGGTGGTGGCGAGCGCCACGATCGCCGCGCCCGCCACGAACCCTCTTCTCCCGATACGCCCCATATGGCACCCCTCATGTGTCGGACACGTCACACCCGTTCCCGCAGAGCATGCCCATCCGACCGATCGATCATCGGTCGATGCGGAGTAACGTCGTGGGGTCGAGGCGGACGCACCGGAATCACACGGGGGCCCGCCGCCAGAGAAGAGCGAAAGGCACGAGGTGACGGACTCCATGGCCGACATTGAGCGCGTCGGAGTGGTGGGCTGCGGCCAGATGGGCGCGGGCATCGCGGAGGTGTGTGCCCGCAGCGGCCTCGAGGTGATGGTCGCCGAGACCACCGGCGAGGCGTTGGAGATCGGTCGCACGCGGCTCTACAACTCGCTGGGGAAGGCCGCCGAACGCGGCAAGATCAGCGACGAGGAGCGGGACGCGACGCTGGCGCGCCTCAGCTTCACCACCGACCTGGGCGAGTTCGCCGACCGTGACCTCGTCATCGAGGCCGTCGTGGAGAACGAGCAGGTCAAGACCGAGATCTTCCAGGTGCTCGACCAGGTGGTGACCCGGCAGGACGCGATCCTCGCCTCCAACACCTCCTCGATCCCGCTGGTGAAGCTCGCCGTGGCGACCTCGCGCCCCGACGCGGTCATCGGCATCCACTTCTTCAACCCGGCCCCGGTGCAGAAGCTCGTCGAGCTGATCCCGGCCCTCACCACCTCCGAGGGCACGATCAGCCGTGCCCAGGCCATGGTGGAGAAGGTGCTCGGCAAGCACGCCATCCGGGCCCAGGACCGCTCGGGCTTCGTGGTGAACGCGCTGCTGATCCCGTATCTGCTCTCCGCGATCCGGATGTTCGAGTCCGGCATCGCGAGCCGCGAGGACATCGACAACGGCATGGAGCTGGGCTGCGCCCACCCGATGGGCCCGCTGAAGCTCGCCGACCTGATCGGCCTGGACACGGTCGCCTCGGTCGCCGACTCGATGTACGCCGAGTTCAAGGAGCCGCTGTACGCCGCTCCCCCGCTGCTGCAGCGGATGGTGGACGCGGGCCGGCTCGGCCGCAAGACCGGCGCGGGCTTCTACCCGTACCCCTGAGCCACCCGACCGAACAGCCCGCACCGAACAGCCCGCACCGGACGGCCCGTACACCGCACAGGTGCGGGCCGTCCGGCGTTGTCCGAGGGGCTCGACGGCTCAGCGGGGCGGTGAGCCCGCGGCTCAGCCGAGCCGCAGGTGGTGCAGCATCAGCAGGCCCGCTGCCATGTTGGCGGCCGGGATCTCGCCCCTCGCGATCAGGTCGGGGACCAGCTTGAGCGGTATCCACTCCCGCCGCGAGGACTCGAAGTCGTCCTGCGGCGGGCCGGTGTACGTCGCCTCCTCGGCCCAGTAGAGATGGTGCCGGGCGTCGGTGAGGCCGTTGGACGGCTCGACGGTGAGCAGATGGCGCAGGGGCCCGGGGCGCCAGCCCGTCTCCTCCTCCATCTCCCGCGCGGCGGCGGTCTCGAGGTCCTCGCCGTCCTCGACGACGCCGGCGGCCAGCTCCCAGCCCCAGCTGTCGGTGATGAAGCGGTGGCGCCAGAGCATCAGGACTTCGTTGGCCTCGTTGACGGCGGTCGCGACGGCGACCGGCCGGAGCCGGATCAGATAGTGGTCGAGGTGGCGGCCGTCCGGGAGTTCGACGTCCGCGAGGTTCACCCGGAACCAGCGGTTCTCATAGACAGGTTGTTCGCTCAGTTTCGTCCACTGCACGTTTCTGCCACCTTCCGATTGGTCGGTGGCAATATGGGAGCAGTCTTGGGCTCAGAGGGGAACGCGCAGAGCCCCGTCGATCAGCTCGGCCGCCTCCCGGGCGTCCCCGCAGCCGCTCGCCAGCAGATGTTCCCGCACCAGCCGCAGCCGGTCGCGCAGCCGCTGCGACTCCATGCCGCGCGCCCGCTCGGTCATCTCCACCGCGGTCCGCGCCGCCTCGTCGGCCTCCCCCTGCCTCAGCTCGATCTGGCAGAGCATGGCGAGCCGGTGCACCCGGCCCCGGTCGTGCGCCGGGGTCCCCACCGCCGCCAGCGCGTGCTCCCGCGCGGCGGTGAGATCACCCAGGCTGAGCAGCGCCTCGGCGACCTGCACATTGACGAGGCCCGGCTGGACATAGCCCGTCTCGGCCGGCTCGTGCCCCGGACTGATCCGCTCCGCCTCCGCCTCCGCCCGTCTGATGCAGTCGAGCGCCGCCGCGCCGTCGCCGAGATGGGCGTACGCCTTGGCCTGCATCGCGGAGAGATCGGCGGCCAGCGCCGGGGTGATCTGCCGCCCGGCCGACCGCAGCGCCGCCTCGGCGAACGCCACCGCCTGCCGGTACTCCCCCATGAACAGCGACTGGTTGACGAGCAGTGCGACCACATAGGCGCCGAGTCCCCGGTCCCCGCTCGCCTTGGCGAGCCGCAGCGCCTGGTGGAAGTAGCGCTGCGCGAGCCCGTGCGCGTCGGAGTCGTAGGCGCAGATGCCGGCCACCGCGACCAGTCCGCCGGTGGCGCGGTGCAGCCGGCGGCCGAGGCTGTCGCTGTACGCGCCCCTCAGCAGCGGCGCGGTCTCGGCGTTGAGGAAGCCGACGATCCGCACCCGCGTCGCGATCCCGCCGGCCTTGCGGTACATCTGCTCGTAGTGCGCCCGGGCGGCGCGGAGCATCGCGATGTCGGCCGCCGAGACCCTGGTCCGGCCGTCGCGGGACACGTCGGAGTCCTCTGGCGGGTTCTCCCACTCCCAGACCGGCATCACCGCCGGGGTACCGGTGACGGCCTGCGCGCCGAGTATGTGCGGCCGCTGCTGTTCGTCGGAGCGCCACAGGGCGGTGGCCCGCTCGACGAAGCCGGAGAGCGGCGTCCCCGGGGGCGCCGCGGCGGCGCCGGGCACGCCGAGGCCGATGTCGTCGAGGGTGACCGCCCGGCGCAGCCGCGCGCCCAGCACCTCGCAGATCAGGTCGGGGACCTGGCCCCGGGGCCGCTGGCCCTTCAACCAGCGTGCGACGGCGGTGTGTTCGTACCGCAGGGCGAGACCGCGGGAGCGGCCCGCCTCGTTCACATGGGCGGCCAGACCCGCGTGCGAGACGCCTGCCTCGTCGAGGAGGGCGTCGAGCAGGGTGTTGGGGTGCATGGGCGCCTCCGGTGACTCGGGCGGAACAGCGTAGTGGAGGGCGGTTTCGCACGGGGTGTGAACGAAGTGCCCGTTCTTCCCGTCCGCGCGCTCTGCCGCCGCCCTCGCGGAGCCGGTTGACTTGGGCCTCGCCGAAAGGCGAACGGGCCGCCCGCTCCCCCTCGTACAGTGGCGGCCCACCCCGCGCCGCCCGCCCCGCCGATCTGCCCGACACTCCGAGGCGGGCCGGGCGGCGCGCCGGCCTCGGACCCCGCTCAGCAGCGCGGGGAGGGTACGGGTCGGGTACGGCGCAGCCCGGGTTCGGCGGGCTGCGCCGGGACCCGCGTCCGGTCGTTGCGGACGACCAACAGGGCCACGTCGTCGGAGAGTCGGCCCCGGGTGTGTCGCAGCAGCGCCGTGTGGACACGGCGGACGAGCGCGGCCGGTGAGACGGGCGCGTCCCGCGCGGCCTCCGTCAGCGCCGCTTCCAGGCCGAAGAAGCGTCCGGCGCCGTCGCGGGCGTCCTCCGCCCCGTCGGTGTGCAGGAAGAGCGACTCGCCGGGCAGCAGCCGGGTGCAGGGGTACGGCGTGAGGTCGGCCGGCAGCGGAAAGGCGCCGAGCGGGGGCAGCGGGTCGCCGACGGGCACGGGCTCGACCCGGCGGGCGACGCGGTACGGGCCGGGGTGGCCGCAGTTGAGCGCGTACACCTCTCCGTCCGGACGGATCTCCAGGAGCAGGACGGTGACGAACTCCTCGGCGACGGGGTGCTCCGGCTCGCGCGGCTCGCGCCCGGCGCAGGCGGGGTGCTCGTCGCGGGCGCGCTCGCGCAGATGCCGCCCGAGTGCCCGGTCGAGCCGCCGCAGGACACCGCCGAGTTCGGGCTCGTCGTGGGCCGCCTCGCGGAAGCTGCCGAGGACGGCGACCACCGCGCCGAGGGCGGCCAGACCGTGCCCCCGGACGTCCCCGATGACGATCCGCACCCCGTACGGCGTGGCCACCGCCTCGTACAGGTCTCCGCCGACGGCCGCGCCCCGGGAGGCGGAGAGCTGACCGGCGGCGACGGCGAGTCCGTCGAGCCGGGGCGGCGGGGGCCGCAGCAGCACCAGCTGGGTGGCGTGCGCGATGGCCCTCATCCGCTCCAGCTCGCGCGAGAGACCCCGCCGGATCCCCAGGATCAGGCCCGTGCCGACGGTGAAGAAGACGACACTGGTCGCGATGCGCGTCGGGAGACCGGGCTGCTGGGCCATCGGGCAGCCGAGCTTCCAGGCGACGGCCACCGCTCCCCAGAGGGCGGGGAGGGCGAGCGGACCCAGCCGACGCAGCCGGGATCCATCGGAGAGCAACGACCTGGTACGGATCATGCACGGCCCTTCCCGAGGCCCGACAGCGCCCGAAGGCCCTGCGGCACACAGGCCCGCCCCTGTGGCCGCGTCGATTCTCCCGACCGCACCGGGCACGGCGGAACACCCGCCGGTCATATCACCCGAAGGAGTGAGCGCCCCCGGCGCGCCGCGGCGCGCCACCCGTACGCCACCCGCACGGGCGAAGGACCCCCGCACACCCATGCGACACGCGCGACCACGCGCCACCCACACCACCCGGACCTCGGGCGGACCGGAGGCCGGCTTTCGGGCGGGTCGGTGGCGGAACGCCGGAGGGGGCCGGCCCGGTGGTCACCGGGCCGGCCCCCTCCGGGGCGACTGCCGCTCAGGCGCCGCGCAGGGTCGCGCCCGTGCGCTCCGCCGCGAGGGACACGGCCGCGTCGCGCGCGGCGGTGGCCTCCTCGACGGTGAGGGTGCGGTCCGCCGCCCGGAACTTCAGGGCGTACGCCAGCGACTTGCGGCCCTCGCCGATCTGGTCGCCGGTGTAGACGTCGAACAGCCGGACGGACTCGAGGAGTTCGCCGGCGCCGTCGCGCAGCGCCGCCTCGACGGTGGCCGCCGGGGTGTCCTGCGGGACGACCAGGGCGACGTCCTGCGTGGCGACCGGGAAGGAGGAGATCCGCGGTGCCTTGAGGGGTCCCTGGTTCGCCTGCTCCAGCAGGTCGAGGTCGAGCTCCATCGCGCAGGTACGGGCGGGCAGGCCGAGCGCCTTGACGACGCGCGGGTGCAGCTCTCCGCCGTGGCCGACGAGGACCTGCTCGCCGTTGACGACCACGTGGAACGCGGCGCAGCGGCCGGGGTGCCACGGGGCGTGCCGGTCGGCGCTGACGATCAGCTCGACACCGGCCTCGGCGGCAACGGTCCGCGCCGCCTGGATCGCGTCGGCCCAGTCGGACGGGCGGCCCTTGCCCCACCAGCCGGCCTGCTCACGGGCGCCGGCCAGGACGACGGCGGCCCGGCGCGGCTGCGCGGGCAGCGCGGCGTTGACGCCGGCGATCTCCTCGGCGGTGGGACGGCGGTCGACGGGCAGTCGGACCGCGACGCCCGGACCGTCGCCCGGCCGGAAGACCAGACCGGTCTCGAAGAGCGCCAGGTCGTGGCTGCCGCGTCCGTCGTTGCGGCGCAGCGCGCCGAGCAGCCCCGGCAGCAGCGTCGTACGGAGCGCGGGCTCCTCGTCGGAGAGCGGGTTGACCAGCTTGACCGTGCGGCGGCGGTCGTCGTCCGCTTCGAGGCTGAGCTGGTCGAAGACCTGCTCACCGATGAAGGGGTAGTTCAGCGCCTCCACGTACCCGGCGCCGGCCAGCGCGCGGCCGACGCGGCGGTGGGTGCGCTGGCGCTCGGTCAGCCCGCGGCCGGCCGGCGGCCGGGGCAGGGTCGAGGGCAGGTTCTCGTACCCCTCGAGCCGGATGACCTCTTCGGCGAGGTCGTTCGGCTCGTTCAGGTCGGGGCGCCACGAGGGGACGGTGACGACGAGCTCGTCCTGGCCGTAGACGTCGCAGCCGATCTCCTGCAGACGGCGGACGACGGTCTCGCGGCCGTAGGCGACGCCCGCGACCTTGTCCGGGTGGTCGGCCGGCATGGCGACCGTGCGGGGCGCGGAGGGGGCGAGGATCTCGGTGACCCCGGCCTCGGCGGTGCCGCCGGCGAGCAGCACCAGCAGGTCCACGGTGCGCTGCGCGGCGGCGGCCGCGGCCTGCGGGTCGACCCCGCGCTCGAAGCGCTTGGACGCCTCGCTGGCCAGCTTGTGTCGGCGGGCCGTGCGGGCGATGGAGATCGGGGCGAAGTGCGCGGCCTCGATGACGACCTCGGTGGTCGCGCCCGCGAGGTCGGCGTGGTCGGCGATCTCGGTGTCGGCGCCGCCCATCACGCCCGCGATGCCGATCGGCCCGCGGTTGTCGGTGATGACGAGGTCGGCCGCGTCCAGGACGCGTACGGTGCCGTCCAGGGTGGTGATCTTCTCGCCCTGTTCGGCGCGACGGACGCCGATGGGGCCGTCGATCCGGGTGCGGTCGTAGGCGTGCAGCGGCTGACCGAGCTCCAGCATCACGTAGTTGGTGATGTCGACGGCGAGCGAGATCGGACGCATGCCGGCCTTCTGGAGGCGGCGGCGCAGCCAGATCGGGGAGCGGGCCTCGGGGTCGAGACCCACGACCGTACGGGCGGTGAAGCGGTCGCAGCCGCTCGGGTCGGCGATCTGGACCGGGTAGCCGTACGAGTTGGGCGCGGGCACGTCGAGCAGCGCCGGGTCGCGCAGCGGCAGGCCGTAGGCGATGGCGGTCTCGCGGGCGACACCGCGCATCGAGAGGCAGTAGCCGCGGTCGGGCGTGACGGCGATGTCGAGGACCTCGTCGTACAGCTCCAGGAGGACGGTGGCGTCGATGCCGACCTCGTGCTCCGGGGGGAGCACGATGATGCCGTGCGTCCCGTCGTCGCCCATGCCGAGCTCGTCGCCGGAGCAGATCATGCCGCGGGAGACCCGGCCGTACGTCTTGCGCTCGGCGATCCGGAAGTCGCCGGGGAGCACGGCGCCGGGCAGGGCCACGACGACCTTGTCGCCCTCGGCGAAGTTCCGGGCGCCGCAGATGATCTCCTGGGGCTCGCCGGTGCCGTTGGCCTGGCCGACGTCGACGGTGCAGAAGCGGATGGGCTTCTTGAACTCCGTCAGCTCCTCGATCGTGAGGACCTTGCCGACCACCAGCGGGCCGGTCAGGCCGGCGCCGAGCTGCTCGACGGTCTCGACCTCGAGTCCTGCCGAGATGAGCTTGGCCTGGACGTCACGTCCGGTCTCCGTCGCCGGCAGGTCGACGTACTCCCGCAGCCAAGAAAGCGGGACCCGCATCAGATCTCCATCCCGAACGGCCGGGTGAACCGGACGTCACCCTCGACCATGTCTCGCATGTCATCGACGTTGTGGCGGAACATCAGCATCCGCTCGATTCCGAACCCGAAGGCGAATCCGCTGTACTTCTCCGGGTCGACGCCGCAGGCGATGAGCACCTTGGGGTTGACCATGCCGCAGCCGCCGAGCTCGATCCAGCCCTCGCTGCCGCAGGTGCGGCAGGGCCGGTCCGGGTTGCCGACGGACTCGCCGCGGCAGACGTAGCAGAGCATGTCCATCTCGGCGGACGGCTCGGTGAAGGGGAAGAAGTTCGGGCGGAGTCGGGTCTTCATGTCGGCACCGAAGAGCGCCTGGACCATGTGGTCGAGGGTGCCCTTGAGGTCGGCCATGGTCAGGCCCTCGTCGACGGCGAGCAGCTCGATCTGGTGGAAGACCGGGGTGTGCGTGGCGTCGAGCTCGTCGGTGCGGTAGACGCGGCCGGGGCACACGACGTAGACCGGGGGCTCGCGGTCGAGGAGCGTGCGGGCCTGCACCGGGGAGGTGTGGGTGCGCAGCACGACGCCGGACTCGTCGCCGGTGGTGCCTTCCGGCCCTTGGACGAAGAAGGTGTCCTGCATCTGGCGGGCCGGGTGGTCCGGTACGAAGTTCAGGGCGTCGAAGTTGAACCACTCCGCCTCGACCTCGGGGCCCTCGGCGACCTCGTACCCCATGGAGACGAAGACGTCGGCGACCCGCTCCATGAGCGTGGTCAGCGGGTGACGGGCGCCGGCCGGGACGCGGTCGTACGGCAGCGTGACGTCCACCGCCTCCTCGACGAGGACGCGGGCGTCGCGCTCGGCCTCCAGCTCCGTCTGCCGGGCCGCGAGGGCCTTGGAGACGGCGCCGCGGGCCTGGCCCACGAGCTTGCCCGCCGCGGCCTTGGCCTGCGGCGGCAGCGCGCCGATCTCCCGGTTGGCCAGCGCGAGCGGCGAGGTGCCACCGGTGTGCGCGACCTTCGCGTGCGCGAGCGCGTCGAGGTCACCCGCGGCGGCGAAGGCGGCGAGCGCCTCGTCCCGCATGCGCTCGATCTCTTCCGGTTTCAAGGCCTCGACCTCGACCGGGTCGTACGACTTATTGGGTGCGGACATCTCTTCCCGTGCTTCCGTTTGGCTGGCTGGGCGGCCCCGCTCGACGACAAGGGCGCAAACGTGCCAAAGGTCGAGTCTAACGGGGCGCGAGGACGCGAATGAGCCCGTGGGCGGCCGGGCGGCTGGTGATCTCGTCAGGCGAGATAGGCCGGGGCGCCGACGGGCAGGATAAATCGGAACTCGGCGCCGCCGCGGGGGCCGCGTCCGACGGTGATGGTGCCGCCGTGGGCCTCGACGATGCCCTTGACGATGTAGAGGCCGAGTCCGGTGCCGCCGCGCTTGCTCCCCCGCCAGAAGCGGGTGAAGACACGGCCCATCGACTCCTCGGGGATGCCGGGGCCCTCGTCGCTCACGGTGACCGCCGTCCCCTTCTCTCCGTCGGTGGTGGCGCGGGTGGGCGCCACCTCGATGGTGACGGTTCCCTCGCCGTGGCGCACCGCATTTTCGAGCAGGTTGCCGAGGATCTGGTCGATCTTGTCGGGGTCGGCCCACAGATCGGGCAGCTGCGGCTGGACCCGGACGAAGAAGCGGTCGGGGGACTGGCCGCCGGTGGTGTGGGCCTGGATGTGGCGCCCGACGGCGGCGGCGATGTCGACGGGCTGGCGGCGCACCTCCAGGCGGCCGGAGTCGATCCGGGAGATGTCGAGGAGTTCCGCGATGAGCCGGGTGATGCGGTTGGCGTCGGCGTCGACGGTCTCCAGCATGAGCCGCTTCTGGTCGTCGGTGAACCGTTCCCACTTGGCGAGCAGGGTCGCCGTGAACCCCTTGACCGAGGTCAGCGGGGAGCGCAGCTCGTGGGCGACGGTGGCGATGAGCTCGGCGTGGCTGCGTTCGGTACGGCGCCGGGCCTCGGTGCCGCGCAGGGAGACGACGACGCGGCGCACGGGCCCGGTGGGCTCATCCCGGACGTAGCGGGCGGAGACGAGGACCTCGCGGCCGCCGGGCAGGAGCAGGTTGCGTTCGGGCTGGCCGCGGCGGGTGGCGAGCCCTCCGTAGGGGTCGGTGAGGGTCCACCAGCGGCGGCCCTTGAGGTCCTCCAGGGGGAGCGCCTGCTCCAGGGGGAGGCCGAGGACCTCGCGGCCGGAGACGGACGCGATGCGGCGGGCGGCCGCGTTGAAGCAGACGACGCGGCCGGTCTCGTCGGCGACGACGAGACCGTCGGGCAGATCGTCGGGGTCGATACCGGGCCAGTGCTCGGGGGCGCCCGGCACGGCGCTCCGTGCGTGTGCGGGCCTGTCCGTCCCGGCCGTCATCCCCGTTCCCCACCCCTCCGTGTAGCGCAGTGGGCCCCCGAGCCCGTCACCCTACTAGCTGAAGGTGACGGCGTGGACCCCCTCAGCGCCCCTCAGCGCACCCGCGGCTCCTCAGCCGGAGCTCCGGGGGCGCTGGGCACGCGCGGAGGCGTACAGGCACACGGCGGCGGCCGTGGCGAGGTTGAGGCTCTCGGCCTTGCCGTGGATCGGGACCCGTACCACCGCGTCCGCGAGCGCGCGGGTCTCCTCCGGCAGTCCCCAGGCCTCGTTGCCGAAGACCCAGGCGGTGGGGCCGCCCATGGTGCCGGCGTCCAGCTCGTCGTCGAGGTCACGGTCCCCGGCACCGTCGGCGGCCAGGATCCGTACGCCCACGCTCTTGAGCCCGGCGACGGCCTGCTCGACGGGGACGCCGACGACCACGGGGAGGTGGAAGAGCGAACCGACCGAGGCGCGGACGGATTTGGGGTTGTAGAGGTCGACGGAGGCGTCGGTGAGGACGACGGCGTCGGCGCCGGCCGCGTCGGCGCAGCGCAGCACGGTGCCGGCGTTCCCGGGGTCGCGGACGTGGGCGAGGACGGCGACCAGCTTGGGCTCGGCGGCGAGAATCTCCTCGAACGGCGAGTCGAGGAAGCGGCAGACGCCGACCAGACCCTGCGGGGTGACCGTCTGGGAGACCTCGGCGAGGACGGCGTCGGAGGCGTGGTGGACGCGGGCTCCGGCGGCGTGGGCGGCCTCGATGATCCCGGCGTACCGCTCGGCGGCCTCGACGGTGGTGAAGAGCTCGACGAGGGTGGGTTCACCGGTGCTGCCCCGGTGCTCGACGGCCTCGCGGACGGCCTGGGGGCCCTCGGCGATGAAGAGGCGGTCCTTGCCCCGGAAGTTGCGCTTGGCGAGCCGCCGGGCGGCGACGACACGCGGGGAACGCGGGGAGATCAGCTCGGGGGTGCGCATGTGCCTGCGGCTCTCTGACTCGGATGTGCGGAGGTCGCCCGGGCCTGCGGGCCCCTCGGACGGATGCCCCGGGGGCTTGGAACAGGTGCCCGGGGCCGCCTCGGGAGGGCTTGGAACAGGTGCCCGGGGCCGCCTCGGGAGGGCTTGGAACAGGTGCCCGGGGCTGCCTCGGGAGGGCTTGGAACTGGTGTCCGGGGCCGCCTCGGGCGGATGCCCGGGGGCCGCCCTCGGGCGGATGCCTGCCCGGAGGCGCTCGAAGGGCGTCGGGGCGCCCCTGGGCCCCTCGACGCTACGGCGGATCAGGTGAACGCACGGGACCCGCAGGCCCGAAGGCCTGCGGGTCCGGTGCAGAAGATCTGCGGCCTGAAGATCAGGCGGCGGCCTTCGGGGCGTTCACGTCGGCCGGGAGGGCCTTCTGCGCGACCTCGACGAGCGCGGCGAACGCGTTGGCGTCGTTGACGGCCAGCTCCGCGAGGATCTTGCGGTCCACCTCGATGTTGGCGGCCTTCAGACCCTGGATGAGGCGGTTGTACGTCATGCCGTTCTGGCGGGCAGCGGCGTTGATGCGCTGGATCCACAGCTGACGGAAGTCGCCCTTGCGCTTCTTGCGGTCGTTGTAGTTGTAGACCAGGGAGTGGGTGACCTGCTCCTTGGCCTTGCGGTACAGGCGCGAACGCTGACCGCGGTAGCCGGAGGCCGCCTCGAGGATCGCCCGGCGCTTCTTGTGGGCGTTGACTGCCCGCTTGACGCGTGCCACTTCTTAACTCCTTGTAGCGGGGTCGTGGTGGTACTCACACGACCCGGAAATCGGATGGGTCCCGGACTTGGCCGGATGCCCTCGTCGCCGAGGGCGGGAGATCAAGCTCAGATGCCCAGCATCTTCTTGATCTTGGCCGCGTCGCCCGGGGCCATCTCGGCGTTGCCGGTGAGGCGACGCGTCAGCTTGGACGACTTGTGCTCGAGCAGGTGGCGCTTGCCGGCGCGCTCGCGCAGCACCTTGCCGGAGCCGGTGATCTTGAAGCGCTTCTTGGCACCGGAGTGCGTCTTGTTCTTCGGCATAGCGCCGTTATCTCCTCGTCAGTGGCGCTCCCCACCGGTGCGGGCACCGGCGATCCGGGAGCGTCAATATCGTGTGATGGTCCGTGCGGGCACCCGGGGCTGCCTGGGTGGCAGCCCGTCGGATCACGCCTCGGGGTTCTCGGCCTCGGCGGGAGCCTCGGCCGAAGCGTCCTCGGCCGGAGCCTCGGCAGACTCGTCGGACGAGACGCCCTGACGCTCCGCCTTGCGCGCGGCCTGGGCCTCACGCGCCTCGGCCATGGCCTCGGTCTTCTTCTTGTGCGGGCCGAGAACCATGATCATGTTCCGGCCGTCCTGCTTCGGGTTCGACTCGATGAAGCCAAGGTCCTCGACGTCCGAAGCAAGCCGCTGCAGCAGCCGGAAGCCGAGCTCGGGGCGGGACTGCTCACGACCACGGAACATGATCGTGATCTTGACCTTGTCGCCCTGCTTGAGGAACCGGACGACGTGACCCTTTTTGGTGTCGTAGTCGTGCGGGTCGATCTTCGGCCGGAGCTTCATCTCCTTGATGACCGTGTGCGCCTGGTTCTTGCGCGCCTCACGGGCCTTCATGGCCGACTCGTACTTGAACTTCCCGTAGTCCATGAGCTTGCACACGGGCGGACGGGCGGTCGCCGCCACCTCGACCAGGTCGAGGTCGTACTCCTGTGCGAGCTCCAGGGCCTTGGCAAGCGGAACAATCCCGACCTGCTCGCCGCTGGGTCCGACAAGTCGCACCTCGGGAACGCGAATCCTGTCGTTGATGCGGGGCTCGGCGCTGATGGATCCTCCTAGGTAGCACCACGCGACCGCCTGGCGGACGGACGCGTATGTCTGTGACATTGAGACCAACCGCGCCGGCACATCAAAAACGCCCCGGACGGGACACAGGCGGGGCTCCACGGAAATACCGGAGCACCGCCGCGGTCAACCGCGGGGCGCACATCGGGCGGCTCCATCGTCCGTACGGAACGATGGGCGCCACCTGACCGGTGACCCGCCGCCCGTGAGGGCAGCAAGGTGGGAGATCGGAGCCTCCACTTGCGGGCCGGGCACACAGGTGTCCGGCCGGTCGTTACACAAGGTTAGCACCGCCCGCGCCGGTTCGCTAACGCCAGGCCCGCACCGCTCCCCCGCCCGCCGCCGCTTATCGTGTGGGGCATGAGCGAAACGCCCCACACCGAGTCCGCGGACTCCCCCGACTTCGACGCCATGACCCGCGACATCGCGGAGGTCCCGGCGGTCGAGGTGATCGTGACGGTCGCCGTCAACCTGATGAGCGCCGCCGCGGTGAAGCTCGGGCTCACCGAGGAGGGCGACGAGCACAAGGACCTCGACGAGGCGCGCAAGCTGATCCACGCGCTGGCGGGCCTGCTGGACGCCGGCGCGACGGAGATCAGCTCCTTCCACGCGGCCCCGCTGCGGGACGGCCTGAAGTCCCTCCAGCTGGCCTTCCGCGAGGCCTCCTTCGTCCCGGACGAGCCGGGCCAGGGCCCGGGCGAGAAGTACACGGGGCCGGTGTACGGCTAGGAGTCCGTGCGGGGGGGCGACCCCCGTACCCCCGGCTTATCGCTTGACGTAGAAGGGCTCGCCAGGAGGCGTGGTCGTGGCCGGCAGGAGTGCCAGGTCGAGGCCGCGTACCAGGCGGGCCCTCAGTGTTTCGTCGGCCGCCAGGGAGGCCGCTACGCGCCGGGCCGCCTCAGCTGGGGGCGCGTCCGGGGCGAGGACGAGGGCGAGGGTGCCGTCGGCGCTGCCGGGGCCGAGGTGGGCGCGCAGCACCGCGGGCTCGGCGGCGACCGCCGCGTGCACCGCGTCCCGTACCGCCGGGTCGTCCAGCGGGTCGACGCTGGTGCGGCCCTCCGCGAGGGCGAGCAGCGCCGGGCCCGTCAGCTGGTACGGCACCGGTCCCGCGAGGTCGAGGACGACCGTGTCGGCCTTCTCGTGCGCGGCGGCCTGCAGCGCCTGGTGCAGGGGGACGGCGACGGGCCGGGCGGCCGGGTCCCAGAGCGCCAGCGAGGCGAGCGAGGTGAAGGCGGGCAGCGCGCGCCGGTCGCCCGCGGTGAGCGTGGGCACGGCCATGTCGCTGGTCTTCTCGCGGCGCAGCCCCGTCTCCTCGTCCTCCTCGACCTCGCCGAGGACGGCGACGATGGGGACGAGGAGGCGTGCCTCACGCAGCGCCTCAAGGACCGGGCCGTGGGCGGTGCGGTCCTCCGACCAGGCCGCGAGGGCCGCGGCGAGCCGCGGGTCGGCGGTGCCGTCGTCGTCGGAGAAACCGGGGTCAGGGATGTTCTTGAGCGCCACGCACCGAGCCTAACCGCCGTGCGTGGGCCGCCTTCCCCGCGGGTGGCTCGGTGGCGCCTTCAGCGGGGCGTGCTGCGGCGCCAGAGGACCACCGCCGCGACGAGCAGGACCGCGCCCAGGCCGCCGGCGACCGGGGCGAGCACGCCGACCGGCTTCGCCTCGTCCGGGGCGGGCAGCGGCCCGGGGCCGAAGTAGCGGCCCCGGTAGCCGGCGGCGGCGGTCTTGGGGTCGGCGCCCTTCAGCGCGGCACCGGCCTTGATCGCGGCGGCCGGGTCGACGGTTCCGTACCCCTTGGCGTCGCTGCGGCCGGCCGCCGGGCGGTTGCGCGCGGTGTCGATGAGCAGCCGCTTGACCTGGGCGGGCGTCAGGTCGGGGTGCGCGGCCCGGACCAGGGCCACGGCGCCGGAGACGAAGGCGGCGGCGGCGCTGGTGCCCCAGCCCTCGTAGTAGCGGCGGTCGGGGTCGGCGATCACGATGTCGACGCCGGGGGCGCTGACGGTCGCGTACCAGCGGCGGGTGGAGAAGGAGGCGCGGGTGCCGAAGCGGTCGACGGCGGTGACGGCGACGACGCCGGGGTAGGCGGCCGGATACGAGATGTGGTCGCCCTTCTCGCCGCCGTTGCCGGCCGAGGCGACGACGGAGACGCCCTTGGCGAGGGCGTACTGGACGGCGGCGTCCTCCCCCGCGTCGGGGTGGGCGGACTTGGAGTCGTCGCCGAGCGAGAGGTTGATGACGTCGGCGCCGTGGTCGGCGGCCCAGCGGATGCCCTCGGCGAGGGCGGTGCCGCGGCTCTTGCGGGCCTTGTCCCGGGCCTTGTCGGTGCCTTCGAGGATGACGCGGACGGGCAGGATCTTCACCCCGGGCGCGATCCCGAGGACACCGTCCTCGCGGCCGGGCCCGTGGCCGTGCCCGGCGATGATGCCGGCCATCGCGGTGCCGTGGCGGGCCCAGGCACGGTCGCCCCGCTTCGCGCCGAAGCCGATGAGGTCCTTGCCGGTCAGGACCGAACCGGCGAGGTCGGGGTGGTCGGCGTCGACGCCGGTGTCGAGGACGGCGACGGTGATGCCCTCGCCCCGCGTGGTGCGCCAGGCCTCGGTGGTGTGCAGGGCTTCGAGGCCCCACTGGCGGGCGCGGATGGTGTCGGCGTACGCGGGCGTGGTGGTGGCCGGGAGGACGGCGAAGGCGGCGGCGAGAAGCGCGGCGAGGGCGCGGCGGGTCACTTTTCGTCCTCGACCTTCGTGGTGTCGGCGACGCTCGCGCGCAGCCGGCGTTCGATGCGGTTCGCGACGCCTCGGGCCTCGTGGCCGAGCCCGGCCTGGGCGGGGGCGCTGGTCGAACCGGCGGTCATCGCCTTCTCGGCGGGCTCGGGGCGGGTGACGGGGCGGCCGTCGGCGAAGCCGGAGACGGAAGTGACGACGACGGGCAGGTCGGCGAGGGGGTGGGTCCACCAGCTGGCGCGCTGCGCGGCGCCGAAGCGGGCGGCGACGGTGCCGGGGGCGGAGAGCGCCGGGGGGACGTCGGCGGCGAGGCGGGCGGCCTGGGTGGAGAGGGTGCGGGTGGTAGCGGGGTCGGCCTGGGTGAAGACGAGGCCGACCGTGATGACGCTGGTGGCGGTGGCGTCGGTGTACGTGGCCCGCAGGACGCGGTCGCAGCCGACCGGGCGCAGGGCGGTGAGCAGGCTCGGGGGCAGGACGGTCGCCGAGCAGGGGGCGTCGGCCGCGACGACGACACGGGTCCAGGTACGGGTGGCGGCGCCGGGGCCCGCGCCGGGGCCGGGGAGGGTGCGCGGGAAGAGCGTGTCGACGGGGACGCTGTGCCACAGGGTCCTGGCCTGGGCGTATCCGGCCGGCTCGGCCGGTGCGCCGGCGTCCGTGGCCGCGAGCACGGCTCCGGCGACGGCCCCGCCGATGAGCCCGAGACCGAGGATCAGACAGGCCCCGGCGGCGACGACCCATCCGGCACGCCGCTCGCGGACGGGGACGGAGACGGGCCGCAGCCGGGTGGTGGTCTCGGCGGGCGTCTCGGGCACGTCGGTGTACGGCGACCGGTAGGCCCCGTACGTCCCGTAGGCGTACTGCCCGGCCCCGGCGCCGGCCTCGTCGGGCGCGGAGGCGGGCCGCGGCACGCCGGACGGCGGGTGCGGAGCGCTGTGCGGCGTTCCGGACGGCGGGTGCGGCGGCTGCGGCGGGGCCCACGGCGCGGGACGGGGGCCGTCCGGGCGGTGCGGGGGCTGGGGGACGGGTGCGGGTGCGGGGGCGTTGTCGCGGATGGGGCGCAGGCGGGTGGTCGTCTCGACGGCGGGCACCTCGGCATGCGGCCGCCGCGCGTCCTTGGCCGGGCGGGGAGGGACCTCGGCGGGGAGCGGGGCGCTCACCACGCCCGTCGGGCGTGGGCCGTGGGACGCGGGGGCGTCGGCCGGCGTCGAGGACGTCGGGGAGG
This sequence comes from Streptomyces sp. NPDC015346, assembly GCF_043078785.1. NCBI lineage: Bacteria > Bacillati > Actinomycetota > Actinomycetes > Kitasatosporales > Streptomycetaceae > Streptomyces > Streptomyces sp. NPDC015346. The sequence goes on from NZ_JBIBTW010000007.1 coordinate 234,404, forward strand.
GCAGGAGTGCGTCGGTGATGCGGGACGCGGGTCGGTGCGACTCGGTGCTCATCCCCGTCCCCCTGCTTGTCCCGGCGCAATGCCCGCCACTCTACGGGCTGTTCCCCACCGCACGGGAACTCAGGGGCTACCCACCCGTAAACCCGTCTGGCAAGCTCGGGCCATGACTCCCCGCGCCGCCGACCGGGCCCGGTACGACCGGGCCACCGCCGATCTCGACGCGCCCGTGGCGATCGTCGATCTGGAGGCGTTCGACGCCAACGCCGACGATCTCGTGCGGCGGGCCGGTGGCAAGCCGATCCGGGTGGCGAGCAAGTCCGTGCGGTGCCGGGCGCTCCTGGAGCGGGTCCTGGCGCGCGAGGGCTTCGCCGGGATCATGTCGTTCACGCTCGACGAGTCGCTGTGGCTGGCCCGCGCCGGGTTCGAGGACGTGCTGCTCGCCTATCCGTCCGCCGACCGCGCCGCCTTCGGCGAGCTGGCGAGCGACCCCAAGCTCGCCGCCGCGGTGACCGTGATGGTCGACGACCCGGCGCAGCTGGACCTCGTCGACACCGCCCGCGCGGGTGGCGGCGAGGAGATCCGGGTCTGTCTGGAGCTGGACACCTCGCTGCGGCTGCTCGGCGGCCGGGTGCGGGTCGGCGCACGCCGCTCCCCGCTGCGCGAGCCCGCGCAGCTCGCCGAACTCGCCCGCTCGATCGCCCGGCGGCCCGGCTTCCGGCTCGTCGGCGTCATGGCGTACGAAGGGCATGTCGCCGGTGTCGGGGACGCGGTCGCGGGGCGGCCGCTGCGGTCCCGGGCGATCCGGCTGATGCAGTCGGCCGCCCGCAGGGAGCTGGCGACCCGGCGCGCGGCCGTGGTGCGGGCGGTCCGGGCGGTGGCGCCCGACCTGGAGTTCGTCAACGGCGGCGGTACGGGCAGTGTGCAGCACACCGCGGCGGAGGAGGCGGTGACCGAGATCGCCGCGGGTTCGGGGCTCTTCGTGCCGCGCCTCTTCGACAACTACACGTCCTTCACCGGCCGCCCGGCCGCCCTCTTCGCCCAGCCCGTCGTGCGGCGCCCGGGTGTCGGCGTGGTGACGGTGCTCGGCGGCGGCTATCCGGCGTCCGGTGCGGCGGGCGCGGACCGGTTGCCCGTCCCGTACCTCCCGGAGGGGCTGCGCTACGACCCGCAGGAGGGGCCGGGCGAGGTGCAGACGCCGCTGCTCGGCTCGCCCGCCGACGATCTCCTCATCGGGGACAAGGTGTGGTTCCGGCACGCGAAGGCCGGGGAGCTGTGCGAACGCTTCGACAGTCTGCGGCTGGTCGAGGGCGACCGGGTCACGGCGACCGTACCGACGTACCGGGGCGAGGGCCGCACGTTCCTGTGACCGGAGCGTGAACCGGATCAGGCCCTGTACGCCCCGGCCGGTCAGGAGCCGGGGCTGATCGAGGCGCCCACCCCGCCGTTCGTCGTGGAGCCGATGGGCAGGATCCCCTTCACGATCTCGTCCATGGTGGCGAGCGGCGGACCGTCGGGGCCCGCGTCGAAGGCGAAGCGCACCACGACCGGCGACTCGCTGCCCTGGGGTGACGGGAAGGCGAGCGACTGGACGTAGCCGCCGGGGCCCTGGCCGGTGGTGACCTGCCAGCGGACCAGGTAGCCGGTGCGCCCGGCGACGACGGCGGGCCGGGCGGCGACCACCTTGTGCGAGCGGATCCCGCCGTACAGGCGGTTGCCCAGGACGTCGTCCTCGTAGAAGGCGTCGGCGGCCAGGGCGATGTCCTCCTTGGCGATCGCCTCCGGGGTGGTGGCGTCGGTGCCCGATGCCGTACGGGAGTTGACCGTGCCGCGCCGGCAGTCGCGGTCGGTCGCCGCCGGGCAGGGGTACTCGCCCACGGTGACGACGGTCGGCACGTCGCCGCCGCGGAACTCCGGCCTCTCCCAGCCCTTGAGGATGGGCAGCGTGATGCCGTTGAGCTGGTCGGCGACGCGCGTGGGGTCCTCGGCGGGCGGGCTGCTCGACGGGCCGGTGGTGGGTGTCGACGTCGGCGCCGCGCCGGTCGTGCTCGACGCCGGCGGACCGGCCGTCCCCGGGTCGTCCTCCTCGCCCCCGAGGAGGACGGCACCCGTGACGACGGCCGCCGCCGCCACGACCGCCGCCGCGGCGAGGAGGAGCACCCTGCCGCGCCCCCGGGGTGCGGCGGGGCCTGCCGCCGGCCGGGTGTGCGTGGTCCAGGTCGTACCGTCCCACCAGCGTTCGACGGCGGGGATGCCCGGGTCCGGATACCAGCCTGGAGGGGTCGTCATGCTCATCCCGCCACCCTAGAGGGCGCGTTCAGGGTCCGGACACGGAGTCCCACTGGTCGGGCACGACGGTGCCGTCGGACCGGCGGACCGGCTGCGCGGTGCCGTCGGCGGCGGTGTACGCCGTCGTGGCGCAGGGGTACGGAGTCGGCTTCCGCTTCTTGGGCTCGATGAACATCGGGTTCACGAGCCAGCGGCCGTCGCTGTTGTCGTACGCCCGGCACATCACCTCGTTCTTGTTCCGGTTGAGGACCAGGCGCAGTCCGGTGGCGTCGCGCAGGAAGGAGACGTCGGTGTCGGAGTCGCCGGCCGCGAACACCTGGCGCCGGGACGCGGGCTGGATCCGCTCGGCCGCGGGCCCGCGGACGCCGAAGATCTCCTGGTTGATCCAGCAGCGCTTGCCGTCGATGTACGTGATCATCGAGTCCTCGCCGTCGGGCACGCTCCCGCAGCCCTTCAGCCGGGCGGTGAGGCGGCCGTGCTCGGTGGTGTTACGGATGCCGAGGGCGTGGGAGGGCTTGACGCCGACGCCCCGGGCCCAGACGTCCACGACCGGTTCGGGCGAGGCGGAGACGATCCAGACGTCGAAGCCGGCCTTCTGGAGGGTACGGACGAGGTCGCGCTGCTGGTCGTAGTAGCGGACCCAGCCGGTGACCTTCCGGATGCCCACCGGCTGCTCGGTGCCGATCGGGGCGGCGAGGTTCTCGGTGCGCGCCGCCTCGGCGAAGGAGGCGATCTGGCGGGTGGTCCAGCCGCGCAGGAGCTGGGCGAGCCAGGCGTACCCCGGTTCCATACGGCGGTGGTCGAAGCCCGCGAACGCCTCCCGGCCGGTGGTCGTGGCACCGTCCGCGTAGACGGAGAGGATCTCGTCGGCGCAGCGGGTGTCGGTGGCGGTGGGCAGGGTGGGTACGCCGGTGGGGCAGGCGGCGCGCAGGGCGGCGGCCGCGTCCGGGGTCAGGTGGCGGCTGGTGGTCGTCCAGTCGTCGTTCTCGGGCAGGCGTATGCGGTTGTTGCGCAGGAGCCAGAACATGGTGGCGTCGCCGACGTCGTTCTTGATGACGGTGTTGTCCCAGTCGAAGACGGCGACGGGCCGGTCGGCACCCTTGCCCCCACTGTCCTGGCAGTGCGTGTCGATGAGTCGTTGCAGTCGGGCGCGGTTGTCGCCGTACCAGCCCTCGGAGACGTTCAGCGTGGGGCATTTCCCGGGTTTCGCGTGGGCGGGTGAGGCGGTGACCATGCCGGAGAGGGCGAGGACCGTGGCGGCGACGGCCGCGATCCGGCGGGTTCGGGGGTTCATGGGCGCGCTCCTGTCTGGGGACGACCGGACGTCCTGGATGCACGGCAGCCGGGCGCCTTGCGACGCCCGGCTGCCGGGTGGGGGGTGGAGGGTGAGGTTCTAGAGCGGGGTCACGTACGCCCCGGAGATACCGCCGTCGACGAGGAAGTCGGTGGCGTTGATGAAGGAGGAGTCGTCGCTGGCGAGGAAGGCGACGGCGGCGGCGATCTCGTCGGCCTCGGCGAAGCGGCCGAGGGGGATGTGTACGAGCCGGCGGGCGGCGCGCTCCGGGTCCTTGGCGAACAGCTCCTGGAGGAGCGGGGTGTTCACGGGCCCGGGGCAGAGGGCGTTGACGCGGATGCCCTCGCGGGCGAACTGGACGCCCAGTTCGCGGGACATGGCGAGCACGCCGCCCTTGGAGGCGGTGTACGAGATCTGGCTGGTGGCGGCGCCCATGACGGCCACGAAGGAGGCGGTGTTGATGATGGAGCCGCGGCCCTGTCGCCGCATGTAGGGCAGGGCGGCCTTGCAGCACAGGTAGACGGAGGTGAGGTTGACGTCCTGGACGCGCTTCCAGGCCTCAAGGCCGGTGGTGAGGATGGAGTCGTCGTCGGGCGGGGAGATGCCCGCGTTGTTGAAGGCGATGTCGACGGAGCCGTAGGTGTCGAAGGCGACCTTGAAGAGGTTCTCGACCTCCTCGGGGTCGGTGACGTCGACCCGGACGAAGGTCCCGCCGACCTCCTCGGCGGCGGCCTTGCCGGCGGTCTCGTCGATGTCGCCGCAGACGACGTTCGCGCCTTCGGAGGCGAGGCGGCGGGCGGTGGCCAGGCCGATGCCGCTGCCGGCTCCGGTGATGACGGCGGTACGGCCGACCAGGCGGCGGCAGACGATGTCTTCGGTGCTCATGCGGTTCAGGCCTCCGTGCTTTCCGTGTTGCTTTCCGTGTTGCTTTCCGTGTTGCTTTCCGTGCTGATGAAGACGTTCTTGGTCTCGGTGAAGGCGGTGAGGGCGTCGGGGCCCAGTTCCCGGCCGAGGCCGGACTGCTGGTAGCCGCCGAACGGGGTCCAGTAGCGGACGCTGGAGTGGGAGTTGACGGACAGGTTGCCGGCCCGGACGGCGCGCGAGACGCGCAGGGCGCGGCCCACGTCGCGGGTCCAGATCGAGCCGGACAGGCCGTAGTCGGTGGCGTTGGCGAGGCGGACGGCGTCGGCCTCGTCCTCGAAGGGCAGGACGACGGCGACCGGCCCGAAGACCTCCTCGACGGCGCAGGGCGCGTCCTCGGCGAGGCCGGTGAGGACGGTCGGCGGGAACCAGAAGCCGGGGCCTTCAGGGGCCTTGCCCCGGATGCCGGGGAGGGAGTCGGGGACGTACGCCCGTACGCGTTCCAGCTGGGCCCTGGAGATCAGCGGGCCCATCTGGGTCGTCTCGTCGGCCGGGTCGCCGACGACGATCTCCTCGATGGCGGGGGTGAGCAGCTCCAGGAAGCGGTCGTACACGGAGCGCTGGACGAGGATGCGGGTGCGGGCGCAGCAGTCCTGCCCGCTGTTGTCGAGGAACGACATCGGTGCGGCGGCCGCGGCGGCCGCCACGTCCGCGTCGGCGAAGACGATGTTGGGGCTCTTGCCGCCGAGTTCGAGCGTCACCCGCTTCACCTGGTCGGCGCACTTCGCCATGATGCTCTTGCCCACCCGCGTCGAACCGGTGAAGACGATCTTGGCGACGCCGGGGTGCTCGACGAGCGCGTTGCCCGCGACGGCGCCCTCGCCCGGGAGGACCTCGAAGAGGCCTTCGGGGAGTCCGGCCTCCAGGGCGAGTTCGGCGAGGCGGAGCGCGGTGAGGGGGGTGGTCTCGGCGGGTTTGAGGAGGACGGCGTTGCCGGCGGCGAGGGCCGGGGCGGTGGCCCAGGCGGCGATCGGCATGGGGAAGTTCCACGGGGCGATCACGCCGACGACCCCGAGCGGTTCGAGGATCGTGATGTCGAGGCCGCCGGCGACGGGGATCTGGCGGCCGCTCAGCCGCTCCACTCCCCCGGCCGCGTAGTCGAGCAGGTCGCGGACGTTGCCCGCCTCCCAGCGGGCGTTGCCGAGGGTGTGGCCGGCCTCGCGCACTTCGAGGAGGGCGAGCTCCTCGATGTGGGTGTCGACGACGGCGGCGAAGCGGCGCAGCAGCCGGGCCCGGTCGGCGGGGGCGAGGGCGGCCCATCCGCGCTGGGCCTCGGTCGCGCGTACGACGGCGGCGTCGACGTCGGCCGGGGTGGCGGCGGGGACCGTGGCGACGACCTCCTCGGTCGCCGGGTTCAGGACGATCAGTTCACGCGGTTCGTGCAGTTCGTGCGACAACGCGTTCCTCACATGCGTTCGAAGGAGCGGCGCAGCTCCCAGTCGGTCACCGCGGCGTCGTACGCGTCGAGTTCGACGCGGGCCATGTTGCGGTAGTGGGCGACGACCTCGTCCCCGAAGGCGGCCTTGGCGATCGGGCTGGTCTCCCAGAGTTCGGCGGCCTCGCGCAGGGTGGTCGGGACGTGGGCGTAGTCGGCGGTGTAGGCGTTGCCGTCGCAGGCCGGGGGCAGTTCGAGGCGGTGCTCGATGCCGTAGAGGCCGGCCGCGACCAGTCCGGCGACGGCGAGGTGGGGATTGACGTCTCCGCCCGGGAGGCGGTTCTCGAAGCGCATCGAGCGGCCGTGGCCGACGACGCGCAGGGAACAGGTGCGGTTGTCGACGCCCCAGGCGACGGCGGTAGGGGCGAAGGAGCCGGGCTGGAAGCGCTTGTAGGAGTTGATGTTGGGGGCGTAGAGGAGGGAGAAGTCGCGCAGGGCGGCGAGCTGGCCGGCGAGGAAGTACCGCATGACGTCCGACATGCCGCCGGGTCCGTCGCCGGCCATCACGTTGCGGCCCGGTTCGTCGAGGGACTGGAGGGAGAGGTGGATGTGGCAGGAGTTGCCCTCGCGCTCGTTGTACTTCGCCATGAAGGTGAGCGAGACGCCCTCCTGGGCGGCGATCTCCTTGGCGCCCGTCTTGTAGACGGCGTGCTGGTCGCAGGTGACGAGCGCCTCGTCGTACTTGAAGGCGATCTCGTGCTGCCCGGGGTTGCACTCGCCCTTGGCGGACTCGACCGTCAGGCCGGCGCCGGCCATCTCGTTGCGGATGCGGCGCAGCAGGGGTTCGACGCGGCCGGTGCCGAGGACGGAGTAGTCGACGTTGTACTGGTTGACCGGGGTCAGGCCCCGGTAGTTCGCGTCCCAGGCCTGTTCGTAGGTGTCCTTGAAGACGATGAACTCGAGCTCCGTGCCGACGTGGGCGGTCCAGCCGTGTTCGGCGAGCCGTTCCAGCTGGCGGCGGAGGATCTGGCGGGGTGCGGCGACGACGGGTGAGCCGTCGCTCCAGGCGAGGTCGGCGATGAGCATCGCCGTACCCTCGTTCCAGGGGACGCGGCGCAGAGTGGTGAGGTCGGGGAGCATGGCGAAGTCGCCGTAGCCACGGTCCCAGGAGGACATCTCGTAACCGTCGACCGTGTTCATCTCGGTGTCGACGGCCAGGAGATAGTTGCAGCCCTCGGTGCCGTGGTCGAGGACGTCGTCGAGGAAGAACGGTGCGGCGAACCGCTTGCCCTGGAGCCGCCCCTGCATGTCGGGAAAGGCCAGGACGACCGTGTCGATCTCACCGCTCGCGACGAGGGCGCGTAGCTCCTCGACGGAGAGCGGGGCTTTGCGGTCTGCCACGGGATTACTCCTCCTTCGGTCAGCCGGGAGCCATAAGGTATTGCGGAAGACCATTGATTGGGAAGGGGAAACGGCAACGTGGCCAGTACGAGTGAATCGGCGGACCGGCTGACGCCCGTGCTGCGGCCGGTCCGGGCGGGGAACGGTTTCGAGGAGGCGCTGGAGCAGATCCTGCAGGTCGTGCGGCTCGGGCTCGTCCCGGGCGGGGAGCGGCTGCCGGCCGAGCGGGAGCTCGCCGAGCGGATGGGGATCAGCCGGGTCACCCTGCGCGAGGTCCTGAAGGTCCTCCAGGAGCAGGGCCTGCTGGAGAGCCGGCGGGGCCGCTACGGCGGAACGTTCGTGCTGCACCGACCCCAGACGGCGGACGAGGACGAGCTGCGCCGCCGGATCGCCGCCGTCGACGTCGAGGACACGCTGCGCTTCCGCGAAGTGCTGGAGGTCGGCGCGGCCGGGCTCTGCGCGGCGCACGGCCTGACCGACGAGGGCGCCGAGCGCCTCCGTACGGCCCTCGCGGCGACGCACGACGCCCCGCTGGCCGAATACCGCCGCCAGGACACGCTGCTGCACCTCACCCTGGCCGAGCTGTCGGGGTCGCCCTCGCTCACGGCGCAGTACGCGGCCGTCCGGGCGACCGTCAACAACCTGCTGGACTGCATCCCCCTGCTCGTACGCAATCTGGAGCACTCCCAGCACCAGCACACCGCCCTGGTGGAGGCGGTCCTCGACGGGGACGCGGACGCGGCACGCGAGGTGATGCGCGAACACTGCGGCGGCACGGCGGCGCTGCTGCGCGGCTTCCTGACGTGAGAGGGCGGCAGGCCCCCCGGGGGACATGGCCGTAACGCGAAAGTAACGCACGGGGGTTGCGTTCCCCGAGACTCGACGCAAAGGTATGGGGCCAATCCATTGGGCCCGTTGCGGGGAGCTGACGCTGTCATGACGCTCGAAGACACCACCGGGGACAAGACCGCGCCCGACGACTACCTCGAACGCCGCGCCCTGCGCCGCGGCAGCGCCGGCTGGCTGCTGCTCACCGGGCTCGGCGTCGCCTATGTCGTCTCCGGCGACTTCTCGGGCTGGAACATCGGCCTGTCCAAGGGCGGCTTCGGCGGACTCGCCGTCGCCACCGTCCTGATGGGCGCGATGTACGCCTGTCTCGTCTTCGCGCTCGCCGAACTCTCCGCCATCCTGCCCACCGCCGGCGGCGGCTACGGCTTCGCGCGCCGCGCGCTCGGCACCTGGGGCGGGTTCCTCACCGGCACCGCGATCCTCATCGAGTACATCCTCGCGCCCGCCGCGATCTCCATCTTCATCGGCGACTACGTCGAGTCCCTCGGCCTCTTCGGCCTGGAGTCCGGCTGGCCGGTCTACCTCGCCTGCTTCGTGGTCTTCATCGGGATCCATCTGTACGGCGTGGGCGAGGCGCTGCGCTTCAGCCTCGTCGTGACGGCGATCGCGGTCGCCGCGCTCGTGATCTTCGCGCTCGGCGCGCTCAGCGACTTCCACGTCGACGGCCTGAACGACATCCCCGTCGACGGCGAGGCCTTCGGCGCCAACTCCTGGCTGCCGTTCGGCCTCCTCGGCATCTGGGCGGCGTTCCCCTTCGGCATGTGGTTCTTCCTCGGCGTCGAGGGTGTGCCGCTCGCCGCCGAGGAGGCCAAGGACCCGGTCCGCTCGATGCCCAGGGCGCTCGCCCTGTCGATGGGCATCCTGGTGCTGCTCGCCGTGGTGACCTTCTTCGCCGCCACGGGCGCCCGCGGCTCGGCGGCGATCCAGGAGGCGGGCAACCCACTGGTCGTGGCGCTGCAGGGCGACGGCGACCCGACGGCACTGAGCCGCTTCGTGAACTACGCCGGTCTCGCGGGCCTCGTGGCCTCGTTCTTCTCCCTCATCTACGCCGGTTCGCGGCAGCTCTTCGCCCTGTCGAGGGCCGGCTACCTGCCCCGGTTCCTCTCCCTGACCAGCCGGCGCAGGTCGCCGTACCTGGGGCTGCTGATCCCCGGCGCCATCGGCTTCGCGCTCGCCGCCGGGACCGGGAACGGCGCGCGGATGCTGAACATCGCCGTGTTCGGCGCCACCATCTCGTACGCCCTGATGGCGCTCTCCCACATCGTGCTGCGCCGCCGCGAGCCGGAGTTGCCCCGGCCCTATCGGACCCCGGGCGGTGTCGTGACCTCCTCGGTCGCCCTCGTCCTCGCCGCGTCCGCGCTGGTGGCGACCTTCCTGGTCGACCAGGAGGCGGCCTTCATCGCGCTGGGGGTCTATGTGATCGCTCTCGCCTACTTCGCGTTCTACAGTCGGCACCATCTGGTGGCCAAGGCGCCGGAGGAGGAGTTCGCGGCGCTCGCGGCGGCCGAGGCCGAGCTGGAACGCGACTGACCACCACTGTCTTCAGGAGGAGTTCTCCGTGTCCAAGCCGCTCATCGGCGTGACGACCTATCTGGACCGGGCCCGGTGGGGGGTGTGGGACATGCCCGCGGCCCTGCTGCCCGCGCAGTACCCGCGCCTGGTCCAGGCGAGCGGCGGGCTCGCGGCGATGCTCCCGCCGGACGAGCCGTCCGCCGCGGCAGCGGTGGCGGCTCGGCTGGACGGCCTGGTGGTCGCGGGCGGCGCGGATGTCGAGCCGGTACGGTACGGGGCCACGCCCGATCCCCGCACCGGCCCGCCCGCCCGGGCCAGGGACGCGTGGGAGCTGGCCCTGATCGAGGCGGCGCTGGCCACCGGCACCCCGGTGCTCGGCATCTGCCGGGGCATGCAGCTGCTCAACGTGGCGCTCGGCGGCACGTTGATCCAGCACCTGGACGGCCATGTGGAGGAGATCGGCGTGATCGGCCGCCACGCGGTGAAGCCGGTCCCGGGCACGCGGTACGCCTCCCTGGTCCCGGAGCTGACCTCGGTGCCGACCTACCACCACCAGGCCGTGGACCGCCTGGGCGCGGGCCTGACAGCCTCGGCCTACGCGGAGGACGGCACGGTCGAGGCGATCGAACTGGCGGAACCGGCCTGGGCGCTGGGCGTCCAGTGGCACCCGGAGATGGGCGAGGACGTGAGGGTGATGCGGGGACTGGTCGCGGCGGCGAGGACCTAGGTGCACCTCAGGGCGCGGGGGGCGCCCGGGGGGTGCTCAGGGGCGCGGGGGGCGCGCGCGGAGGGTGGTTAGGGGCGCGGGGAACTGCGCGCGCAGCCACAACGCACCCGCAGACTGCCGACGGCACGGACCCGCCGGACCTCGGGGGCGTGGGGGGGCGCCCGGGGGCGCTTAGGGGCGCGGGGAACTGCGCGACCAGCCACAAGGCACCCGCAGGGACCCCGCAGCCGTGACCGCCCCTCACCCCGACGGCGTCGCCCTGGTCAAGGACAGCAGGTCGCGCGCCGGGCCCGTGGGGCGGTGGCCGGTGGGCCAGACCGCGCGGAGGTCGCGGCGGAGCAGAACACCCTCGACCGGGATCTCCACCAGGCGGCGTGAGGCCAGCTCCTCCGTGATCGCGAGCTCGCTCAGGACGGCCGGACCGGCGCCGCTGACCGCCGCGGCCTTCACGGCCGTGGTGGAGGCCAGTTCGAGCAGCGGCCGGGCAAGGCCGCCGTGGGCGGCGAGCGCGGAGTCGAGGACCTGACGGGTGCCCGAGCCCCGTTCGCGCAGGATCAGCGGGGTCGCGGCCAGTTCGGCGGGGTCGAGGAGCCTGCGGCGGCGGGCCCACGGGTGGGAGGGCGCGGCGACCACGACCAGCCGGTCATGGGCCACGACCGCCCCGTCCAGACCCTCCGGCACGGCGAGCCCCTCCACGAACCCCAGGTCCGCGTCGTCGGCGAGCAGCCGCTCCGCGACCACCGCCGAGTTCCCGGCCATCAGGGACACGGCCGTGTCGGGTCGCTCCGCGCGCAGCGCGATCAGCCAGCCCGGCAGCAGGTACTCGGCGATCGTCATCGAGGCGGCCACCCGCAGCCGCGAGTCCCGGCGCCCCCGCAGCGCCTGCGCGCCGGCGTCGAAGGCCTCCGCCGCCTCCACGATCCGCCGCGCCCAGTCCGTCACCAGGGCGCCCGCGTCCGTGAGCCGCGAGCCGCGCGGCGAACGGTCCACCAGCGCCACCCCCAGCTGCCGCTCCATCGACCGGATGCGGCTGCTCGCGGCGGGCTGGGTGATCCCGACCTCGCGGGCGGCCCGCCCCAGGCTCCCGTGGCGGGCGACGGCCAGGAGGAGTTCGAGCGCGCCGAGATCAGGGACCCGGTGGGACAGGAAGGACGTCGCACTGCTCTCACGGCTCTCGCTGCTCTCACTGCTCATAAAGTCAGCTTATGACGTCATAGCGCCAAGATCCCTGGTCGGTACGGCGCATCGGTACGACGGTGGAGCCATGGCAACCCTCGCACCTTCCCGTCCGGCCACCCTCGCCACCACCCCCGGCGTCCGGGCGGCCGCGGTCCGCCACCTCGGCCCCAACTGGTACGCCACCGTGATGGGCACCGCCATCGTCGCCAACGCCGGAGCCACCATCCCCGTGCACGTCCCCGGTCTGCGCACCGCCTGCGCGGCCGTGTGGGCGCTCTCCCTGGCGATGCTCCTGACACTGCTCACGGCCCGCTCCCTGCACTGGATCCACCACCGCGACCGGGCGCGCGCGCATCTGCTGGACCCGGCCGTGGCCCCGTTCTACGGCTGTCTGTCGATGGCTCTGCTCGCGGTCGGCGGCGGCGCCCTGATCGTCGGCAGGGACTGGATCGGGCTCCCGGCGGCCGTGGCGCTGGACGCCGTCCTGTTCACGGCGGGCACGGTGATCGGCCTGGCCGCCGCCGTCGCCATCCCGTATCTCATGGTCGTCCACCACCGGATCGAGAGCGCCTCCCCCGTGTGGCTCCTTCCGGTGGTCGCGCCGATGGTCTCCGCCGCCCTCGGTCCGCTGCTCCTGCCCCACCTGGCCGCCGGGCAGGGGCGGCAGACGCTGCTGATCGCCTGCTACGCGATGTTCGGCGTCAGCCTGCTCGCCACCCTGGTGATGCTGCCGCTGGTCTTCGGCCGGCTGGTCACCGGCGGCCCGCTGCCGCTGGCGCTCACCCCGACGCTCTTCCTGGTCCTCGGCCCGCTGGGCCAGTCGACCACCGCCGCGAACAACTTCGCCGACGCGGCCCCGGGCCTGCTGCCCGCCCCGTACGGGCACGGCTTCGCCGCCTTCGCAGTCCTGTACGGCGTGCCGGTCATGGGCTTCGCGCTGCTGTGGCTGGCGCTCGCCGGGGCGCTGGTCCTGCGGGCGCGGCGCCGGGGCATGGGGTTCGCGATGACCTGGTGGGCCTTCACGTTCCCGGTCGGTACGTGCGTGACGGGCGCGGAGGGGCTGGCCCGGCACACCGGGCTCGACGCCTTCCGGTGGCTCGCGATCGCGCTGTACGTGTTCCTCGTCGCCGCCTGGCTGGTGGCCGGCCTCCACACCCTGCGGGGCCTGCTCGGCGGGACGCTCCTCGCGGAGCCCGGCCGGTGAGGTGACCGCCGGACAGGGGCCGCGGGCCCTTATACGTCGGTGGCTTCGATGTGTTCGGCGACGGCGACGACGAGCAGGCGGGTGCCCGGCTCGGTGGCGCGCCACCGGTGTCGTACACCTCCGGAGAGGTAGAGCGTGTCGCCGCGCTCCAGCCGGTAGGCGCGGCCCTCGGCCTCGACCTCGGCGGCCCCGTCGGCGACGAAGAGCAACTCGTCGTTGCGGTGCTGGAATTCGCGGCCCGCGTCCCGCTCGCCGGTGAACTCCAGCGCGTGCAGCTGATGGCGGCCGCGGACCAGGGGCCGTACCCCGGCGGGCAGGTCGTGCAGCTCCTCCTCGTCGGACCGTACGACGTCGACGGTACGGGCCGACTCGGCGGCGGCGAGCAGGTCGCCGGACGTGGTGTCGAGCGCTTCGGCGACCAGCTGCAGGGAGCGCATGCTGGGTCTCGCGCGCTCGTTCTCGATCTGGCTGAGGAAGGGCACGGAGAGGCCGCTGCGCGAGGCGACGACGGCCAGGGTGAGCTGAAGCGCTCTGCGGCGCCTCTTGACGGCCGCGCCCACGCGTGGGGATTCCTTGTCGTCCATGTCGGCTCCCTCCCTCGTCCCTCGTGCGCTGTGTACTGGTCGGTTACCTGAACCTTACGCAGCTTTGGGCTGGGGTTTCGCGTCGTGGCGAAAAGGGGTGGCCGCCGAACACGGTCGGCGACCACCCCTTCGCGGACAGGAGTCGGAAAGACCTCAGACCCCGCGCTACGGGGTCAGCTTCTCCGCGAGGCCGGGGTTCTTCTCCAGCCAGCCGCGGACGGCCTCCTGCTCCTTGCCCTTGCCGGTCTTCTGGATGGCGGCTTCGAGATCCGTCAGCTGCTTCTCGGTGAGCTCGAAGTTCTTCAGCCAGGCCCCGACCTCGGGGTTGTCGGCGGTGAAGCCCTTGCGGGCCAGGGTGTGCACACCGTCGCCCTTGCCCCAGGAGCCCTTCGGGTCCTTGAGTTTCTTCAGGTCGTAGGTCGAGTAGGCCCAGTGCGGGGACCAGAGCGTGACGACGACCGGTTCCTTCTTGTCGTAGGCGCGCTTCAGCTCGGCGAGCATGCCGGGCGTGGAGCCGTCGACGACCTTGTACTCACCCTTCAGGCCGTAGTCGTTCAGGACCTTGTCCTTGAGGATGCCCATCATTCCCGCGCTCGGCTCGATGCCGATGATCCGGCCCTTGAACTCGCCGCTCCTGCCCTTGAGGTCGTCGAGCGAGTCGACGCCCTTCATGTAGGACGGCACGGAAAGCTCCAGGGAGGTGGGGCCGTACCAGGAGCCGAGGTCCTCGAGTTTGTTGCGGTACTTCTCCCAGTACTGGGCGTGGGTGACGGGGAGCCAGGCGTCGGTCTGGAAGTCGATCTGGCCGCCGGCGAGACCCGTGTAGAGCGCGCCCGCCTCCAGCTGCTTGGTCTCGACCGCGTAGCCGCGGCGCTCCAGGAGTTCCTTCCAGAGGAAGGTGGAGGCGATGCCCTCGTCCCACGGGATGTAGCCGAGGCTGATCTCCTTGCCGTGGCCGGTGTTCTTGCCGCCGCCGGCCGTGGCGGTCGCCGGGCCGCCGGCGCCGAGGAAGCCCATGCCGCCCGCGACGAGCGCGAGCACGACCACGCCGACGAGGGCGGTGACGGGCTGCGGGCGGTGGCCCCAGACCTTCGCCCCGGTGCGGGCGGCGACCGCGGCCCGTGCCTTGGCGAGGGCCCGGCGGCCGAGCGGCGAGACCTGGCGGCCCAGCGCGCCGGTCATCCGGTCCAGGTACATGGCGAGGATGACGATGGAGACGCCGGCCTCGAAGCCGAGACCGATGTCGACGTTGCCGATGGCGCGGTAGACCGCGCCGCCGAGCCCGCCGCCGCCGACCATGCCGGCGATGACGACCATGGACAGACCGAGCATGATCACCTGGTTGACGCCGGCCATGATCGTGGGCAGGGCGAGCGGCAGCTGGACGCGGAGCAGCGTGGCGCGCGGGCTGGTGCCGAACGCCTGGGCGGCCTCGACGAGTTCACCGTCGACCTGCCGGATGCCGAGCTCGGTCATCCGCACGCCCGGCGGCAGGGCGAAGATGATGGTGGCGATGATGCCGGGGACGACACCGACGCCGAAGAAGATGATGCCGGGGATCAGATAGACCATGGCGGGCATGGTCTGCATGAAGTCCAGGACCGGGCGCAGCACGGCGCTGACGGTCTTGGAGCGGGCCGCCCAGATGCCGAGCGGGATCGCGACCGCCAGGGTCACCAGGGTGGCGACCAGCACGAGGGAGAGGGTCGACATGGCGTCGTCCCACAGCTCGATGGAGTCGACGAGCGCGAAGCCCGCGAAGGCGAGGACGCCGGCGGACAGGCCGCGCAGCCACCAGGCGACGACGGCGAGGATGCCGGCGAAGAGCAGGGGCTCGGGCGCGGAGAGAACCGCGTCGATCCCGTCGTAGAGACCGGTGACGGCGGCGCTGACGGCGTCGAAGAGCCAGGCGAGCTGGGCCTGGAGCCAGTCGACGGAGCTGTCGACCCACTGGCCGAGGGGAAGCCTAGGCATGGGAGATCACCTCCGTGCCGGTGGTGCAGGCAAGGGGCGGGCGCTGCTCGTCGCCGATGAAGCCGATCAGCCGGGACTGCGGTACGACTCCGAGGACCGCGCCGTCGGTGTCCTTGACGGCCACCGGGTGCGGGACGCGGGCACTGACCGCGCACAGGTCGGCGACGAGGGTGTCGGGGCCGACGGTCTCGCAGCCGCAGGAGTCGGGCGCCGGGTGCTCGGGGGCGGAGTGCCCGGGGGTGGCGTGCTCGGGGGCGGAGGGTTCGGGGGCGGTCATCACGGCGGCGGCCGTGAGCACCCGCGAACGGTCGACGTCCTGGGTGAAGGAGGCGACGTAGTCGTTGGCCGGGCGGATCAGGATGTCCTCGGCGGTGCCGAGCTGGACGATCCGGCCGTCCCGCATGACCGCGATCCGGTCGCCGAGGCGCATGGCCTCGTTGAGGTCGTGGGTGATGAAGACGATCGTCTTCTTCAGCCGCTTCTGCAGCTCCAGGAGCTGGTCCTGCATGTCGCGGCGGATCAGCGGGTCGAGCGCGCTGAACGACTCGTCCATGAGGAGCAGGTCGGCGTCGGTGGCGAGCGCGCGGGCCAGGCCGACGCGCTGCTGCATGCCGCCGGAGAGCTCGTCGGGCCAGGACTTCTCCCAGCCGGCGAGGCCGCACAGCTCCAGCGCCTCGGCGGCACGGGCCTCGCGCTCGGCGCGCGGCACGCCCTGGACCTCCAGGCCGTAGGCGGCGTTCTCCAGGACGCTGCGGTGCGGGAAGAGCGCGAAGTGCTGGAAGACCATGCTGATCTTCGTGGACCGCACGGTGCGCAGATCGCGGGGGCTCAGCGCGGTGAGGTCCTTGCCGTCGAACAGCACCCGGCCCGCGGTGGGCTCCAGCAGACCGTTGAGCATGCGCAGCAGGGTGGACTTGCCGGATCCGGACAGACCCATCACGACGAAGATCTGACCGGGCTCGACGACGAAGGACGCGTCGATCACGGCGGCCGTCGTGCCGTCCGCGCGCAGTTCGTCGCGGTCCGCGCCGTCTGCGAGCTTCTTGACGGCTTCGTCGGGTCGTCTGCCGAACACCTTGTAGAGGTGGTCGGCCTGGAGCCTGGACACATATACCTCACGCGTTGAAACGAAAACGGCCCTCTGCCTGGGGCTTCGTCCTGGGGAACCCCATCCCCGCGGCCGGGCCGTGGAGCGGGCGGTTTCGGCCCGCGTCTCCCCTCGTACGGCGATCGACTTGTTGAATCGCGTACCGGGTCCGCTCCGGGCGCGCACCTGCCCCCGGCCTCGGGAGGCAAACGCGAAGGTGACGGGTGTCACCCACGAGGGCGTGCGTTGTCGGTGGGGTGCGGCATGATCGGGGGTGTGACGCCACGCCTGATGCTCCTCGACACCGCCTCCCTGTACTTCCGCGCGTACTTCGGCGTGCCGGACTCGGTCCGGGCCCCGGACGGCACGCCGGTCAACGCCGTGCGCGGGCTGCTGGACTTCATCGCCCGGCTCGTCCAGGACCACCACCCCGACGAGCTGGTGGCGTGCATGGACGCCGACTGGCGGCCGCGGTGGCGAGTGGACCTGATCCCCTCGTACAAGGCCCACCGCGTCGCCGTGGCGAGCGAGACCGGCCCGGACGTGGAGGAGATCCCGGACACCCTCGCGCCGCAGGTCCCGGTGATCGAAGCGGTCCTGGACGCGCTGGGAATCGCCCGGGTCGGGGTCGCCGGCTACGAGGCGGACGACGTCATCGGCACGCTGGCCGGGCAGGCGAAGGGCCCCGTGGACATCGTCACGGGCGACCGGGACCTCTTCCAGCTCGTCGACGACGAGCGCGCGGTGCGGGTGCTGTACCCGCGCAAGGGCGTCGGCGACTGCGACCTGGTCGACGGCGAGCTGATCCGTACGAAGTACGGGGTGCGGCCCGACCAGTACGCCGACTTCGCGGCGCTGCGGGGGGACGCCAGCGACGGGCTGCCCGGGGTGAAGGGCATCGGCGAGAAGACGGCCGCGCAGCTGATCACGGAGTACGGCGATCTGGCCGGCGTCCGCGCGGCCGCCGTGGACCGCACGTCGAAGCTGACCCCGGCCAAGCGGCGCGGGATCGTGGAGGCGGCGGATTATCTGGACGTGGCACCGACGGTCGTCCGGGTCGCCGGGGACGTACCCCTGCCGGACTTCGACGCGACGCTGCCGAGCGCGCCGCGGGACCCGGAGCTGCTGGCGGCTCTGGTGAAGCGGTGGGGTCTGGGCGGGGCCGTCGGACGGCTGCTGCCGGTCCTGAAGCGCGGGATGCTAGCTTAGGTAAACCTAAGTAGACCTGAGTAGACCTAAGTCCTAGGTCACCGAGCCAGGGAGAGCGTCGTGGCAGAGCAGCCGGCCCGCAAGGCACCGAAGGCCCGCGAGGCACAGGTGGTGCGCACCGAGCGGATCACTCCGCACATGGTGCGGGTCGTGCTGGGCGGGGACGGCCTCGCCACGTTCGAGGTGGGCGAGTACACCGACCACTATGTGAAGCTGCTCTTCGCCCCGGACGGCGTGAGCTACCCCGAGCCGTTCGACATGGAGCGGATCCGCGCGGAGTACCCGCGCGAGCAGTGGCCCACCACCCGGACGTACACGGTACGGAGCTGGGACCCGGTCCACCGCGAGCTGACCGTCGACTTCGTGGTGCACGGCGACGAGGGCCTCGCGGGGCCGTGGGCGGCGCGGGCGCGGGCCGGCGAGACCGTGCGCTTCCTTGGGCCGGGGGGCGGATACGCGCCGGACCCGGCGGCCGACTGGCACCTGCTCGTGGGCGACGAGAGCGCGCTGCCGGCGATCGCGGTCGCCCTGGAGCGACTGCCGGAGGGGGCGACGGTCCACGCGTTCGTGGAGGTCGCGGACGCGTCGGAGGAGCAGAAGTTCGCGACGGCGGCGGGCGTGGACGTGACCTGGCTCCACCGGGGCGACCGGACGACGGGCGAGGCGCTGATCGAGGCGGTACGGGGCCTGGACTTCCCCGAGGGTGACGTCCACGCGTTCGTCCACGGCGAGGCGGGCTTCGTGAAGGAGCTCCGCCGGCACCTGCGGCTGGAGCGGGGCGTAGCGCGGGAGCGGCTGTCGATCTCGGGCTATTGGCGCGCGGGGAAGACGGACGAGGCGTGGCGCGCGATCAAGCGCGAGTGGAACGACCAGGTGGAGCGCGAGCAGGAGTCCTGATCGGCCCTTTCGGCGTGGGCCTGGTCCACCCGTGGGTGGACCAGGCCGCCAGGGCCTGCGGCGGTGGGTGTCCGGACTGCGGCCTCACCGCGCTTCGCGCGAGTTCCGGTGCCTGACGTCCGAACACCCCCCGCCTCCGACCCACCGCCGACCCCGACCCCCTCGACTGGGTGACCGACCGGCGGTCGTCCGGGCTGAGGGGGTCTCAGGTGTTCTCGCCGAAGAGGCGGTCGGAGGCGTCCACGTGGGCGAGTCGCCGTAGGGCGCCGAAGACCGCGTCCCCGAGGACCGTTCCGACCACCACGCTCTCCACCAGTTCCTCGCGGCCCACGTTCCGCGCCACGTAGTCCAGGTCCGCCCGGGCCACCTGTTCCGCCGCCTCCGCGTACGCGTCGAGCACCTCCGCGAACGCCCCGTGGCCCACGCCCTCCAGCGCCGCCAGCGCGACCGCCAGCGCCTCCGCCGCCGGGCTGTCCGGATGCGACCGCCATCCGTGCTTGGCGATCAGCGCGGCCACCGCCTCGCGGGCGGCGGTGATCCCCTCCCCCGACTCCTCCGCGTAACGCGGCACCACGCGGTCCGCCGCCACGCCCAGCACCTTGTGCACGGGCCGTTCCGTGTCGGTGATCGCCGCGATCACCTCCCGTACGCCGGCGACCGAGAGCCCGCCCACGTCCAGGAGCGCGCGGACCAGGCGCAGCCGCCGCACATGCGTCTCGTCGTAGGAGGCCTGGTTCGGGCTCGTCAACTGCCCGGCCGGCACCAGCCCTTCCCGTACGTAGTACTTGATCGTCGGCACCGAGACTCCGGTCCTGCGGCTCAACTCTCCGATGCGCATCGTGCGTTCACCTTTCCGGTCCTGCTCCGGCCTTGCCGACCGGTCCCCCCATCATAGATAGTAGCGCTATCAGATAGCGGCGAGTGTCACTATCCATAACTGCCGGGGGTACCCATGTCCTCTTCGATACCGCGAATACGCGAGCTCCACCGACCGCTGGTCTGGTTCTCCGCCTCCATGGTCTTACTGGCTCTGGTGTCGGCCGCCGGCCTCCTCCTCGACGACCGCGTCCTCGTCGGCGCTCCCATCTGGTTCAAGCCGTTCAAGTTCGCGGTGTCGTTCGTGGCGTACGCGATGACCCTCGCCTGGATGCTCACCCTGCTCCCCCGCGGCCGCCGGGCCGGATGGTGGGCGGGCACCGTGGTCGCGGCGGCGAGCGCGGTCGAGATGGTGCTCATCACGACACAGGTGATCCGGGGCAGGCAGAGCCACTTCAACAACGAGACCCCCTTCGACGCGGCCCTGTTCCAGGCCATGGGCGCCACGGTCGTCGTCCTCTGGCTCGGCGCCCTGGTCATCGCGGTCCTGCTGCTGCGCGCTCGGATCCTGGACCGCGCCACCGCCTGGGCCGTACGGCTCGGCTCGCTGATCGCCCTGGCGGGCGCGGCGGTCGGCTTCCTCATGGTCCGACCGACGCCCGCGCAACTCGCGGCCGGGGACGACGCCTCCATCGTCGGAGCCCACAGCGTCGGCGTCGCGGACGGCGGTCCCTCGATGCCGCTGACCGGCTGGGCCACGACCGGCGGCGATCTGCGGATCGCGCACTTCTTCGGCATGCACGCCCTGCAGGTGATCCCGCTGCTCGTGCTGGCCCTGGTCGCGCTCGCCCCGCGCTTCGCCCCGCTGCGCGACGAGCGGGTACGGCTGCGCCTGACGCTCGTGGCCTCCGGCTCGTACGCCGCCGGCTTCGCACTGGTCACCTGGCAGGCGCTGCGCGGCCAGGCGCTCCTCGCTCCGGACGCCACGACCCTCGCCGCGGCCGGGGCGATCGCCGCGTCGACCGCCGCGGCGACCTGGGCGTCCCTGCGCACCTCTGCCCGTACCGAACCCGCCCTCGCCCCCCAGGAGTCCCTGGTATGACCGGCTTCCTCTTCGAGCTCTCCTTCCTCCTGGCCGCACCCGTCTGGCTCCTGATGATCTTCGCGCCGCGCTGGCGGGGAACGGAGCGGCTCGCCGCCTCACCGCTGACGGTCGTACCGATCCTCGCGGTCTACCTCACGCTGGCCCTCCCGGTCCTCCCCGAACTGTGGGCGGCGGTCAGCAGCCCCGACATCGACACCTTCCGCGACCTCACGGCGCTCGCGAACGGAGCCGGCGCGATCTGGGCGCAGGTCGTCGCCTGGGACCTCCTGATCGGCCAGTGGATGTACCGCGAAGCCCGCAGGCGGGACATCTCCGCCCTGGTCATGGGCCCCTTGCTGATCCTGACGATCCTCCTCTCCCCCATCGGTCTCCTGCTCTTCCTCCCCCTACGAGCGCTGAAGAAGCCCACCCCTGAGGCCCCGGCCGCCGCCTAGGCTGGTCCCATCAACCGGCGGCGGCATGGACCTGTCGGACGTCTTCGCCCGGTTCCGGGCCTGGGCGGCCGCGGAGCCGAAGGACTTCGGTCTGCAGACCGAGGACGTCCTCATGAACGGCGACCCCTGGGACCGTGCAGCCGCCCTCCACTTCCAGGTCAATGGCCGCGCGCCGGGCAACGGTTCGCTGATGCGAGCGTCCACCTCGGCGGTGTACTTCGCCGCCGAGGGCCGCAACTCCACCATGGCGGCGGCGCACCGGATCGCGGCGCTCGGAACCCCACCCACGGGTGGACCAGGGCCCCGAAGCGCCCCGGCGCCCACGTCCGTGCGCCTACCGCCCCGCCCTTGACCGGACCGTGGCGAGGACCTCCCGGTCCGGCTGGAGGGTCAGGCTCGGCACCGGGCGTATCTCGCCGGGGTCCAGGTCGAGGCGGAACCGGCGGGCCAGGACGGCCAGCACGAGGACGGCCTCGACCATGGCGAAGCGGGTGCCGAGGCAGACCCGCGGCCCGCCGCCGAAGGGGAACCAGGCGTATTCAGGTATCTCCTCGGCCGGCTCGCCCTCCGTCGTTCCCCACCGCTCCGGCCGGAACTCCTCCGGGTCGGTGAACCAGCGGGCGTCCCGGTGGGTCGCCCACTGGCTGCTCCACACCCGTGTCCCCGGAGGGATCGGCGTTGCTCCCAGCACCGCCCCCTCCTTGGCGATACCGGTGAGGAGCCAGATCGTCGGGTAGAGCCGCAGGGTCTCCTTCACGATGGCCTGCGTGTACGTCAGGCGCGCGTAGTCGTCGAAGCCGGGTTCGTGGTCCCCGAGGACCCGGTCCAGTTCTTCGGTGAGCGCCGTGCGGACCCGCGGGTTGTGGGAGAGGAGGTGCCAGGCCCAGACGAGGGTGGAGCTCGTCGTCTCGTGTCCGCCGATGTAGAGCGTGACGGTCTCGTCGCGGATCTCCCGGTCGGAGAGATGGGCGCCGGTCTCGTCCTGGGCGGCGAGCAGGCGGCTGAGCAGATCAGGTCGCTCGGTGTCGCCGTCGCGGTGGCGGGCGACGATCCGGGAGACCTCGGCGTCGATGACGGCGGTGGCGCGCTTGACCCGGGCCCGCCCGGGCGTGGGCACCCAGTCGGGCAGCAAGGCCCCCAGGCCGCTGAACTCCGCGCCGATCTCCTTCTGCGCGACATCCATGGCGCGGCCGATGGCTTCGGCGTCGGCCGCGGTGTCGACGCCGAAGATGGTGCGGACCGCGATGAGTTGGGTGAGGGCGGCCATCTCCTTCTTGACGTCGACGCGCTGCCCGTCGCTCCACCGGTCGGCGAGCGCGACGGCGCACTCGGCCATGGTGGCGGCGTAGGACCGTACCTGCTTGGGGCGGACGGACGGCTGGACCAGGGAGCGCTTGCGGCGCCAGTCGGCGCCCTTGGCGACCACCACTCCGTGTCCGAGCAGGGTGCGGAAGGCGATGCCGAGGTCGGGCTGGTCGAAGGTGCGCTCGACCTCGGTGAGGAGTTCGCCGATGGTGTCGGGGTGGGCGATGAAGAGGGCGCGGCCGCGGCCGAACCGCCAGCTGACGAAGTCCCCGCGTGCGCGCAGCCGTTCGAAGAAGGCGAGGGGGTCCTTTCCGAACTCGGGCAGGTTCCCGAGCAGCGGCACGCCCCGCGGACCCGGCACGATCTTCTGTCCGTCCGTCGTCCCGTCGGCTGCGGCTCCGTAGGCGGCAGCCCCGCCGACGACGGTCATGTCGGCGGCGGTCGGACCGGCTTGCGTGGTCACGTGCGTTCCCTCCCCGCGGTGTTGCCCGGTGTGTGACTCCATGGAATCGGAGAGGTCCGACACTCCGCCACCCCTGTGGAAAACCCCCTGTGGATGAACACGCGGGCACGGAAACGGCCGGGATCCGTGGCGGCAACCACGGGCCCCGGCCGACTACGTGGCCAAGTTTCTGTCAGCCCACGGAGCTGTAGGCGACGACGCCTCTCAGCAGCGACTCCACCGCCTTGCGGGCGTTCTTGGAGACCGTGCTGTTCTCCTTGGGCGCGGCGGCGGCGATCTGTCCGAGGACGTCGATGACCTGCTTGCACCAGCGGACGAAGTCACCAGCGGGCATCTCCGCCTCGCGCAGCACCTCGTCGAGCCCCTTGTCCGAAGCCCACTGGTAGGCGGCCCAGGCGAAGCCGAGGTCGGGCTCGCGCTGGCCGACGCCCTCCGCCTGGTTGATCCTGAACTCCTCTTCGAGCGCGTCCAGTCGTCCCCAGATCCGCACCATCTCGCCGAGGGCGGCCTTCGCCTTCCCCGTGGGGAGCTTCGGCGCGACGGCGTCGTCGGCCTGCCGTGCCTCGTACACCAACGCGGAGACGCAGGCGGCCAGTTCGGCCGGGTTGAGGCCCTCCCAGACGCCCTCGCGCAGGCATTCGCTGGCGAGCAGGTCGAGTTCGCCGTAGAGCCGGGCGAGCCGCTTGCCGTTGTCGGTGACGTCGTCGCCCCGGAGGTAGTCGAGCTCGGTGAGGAGCGCGACGATCCGGTCGAAGGTGCGCGCGATGGTGTTGGTGCGGCCCTCGATGCGCCGTTCCAGCTGCCGCGTGTCCCGCTGCAGCCGGTGGTAGCGCTCCGCCCAACGGGCATGGTCCTCGCGCTCGTCGCAGCCGTGGCAGGGGTGGGCGCGGAGCGCCGTGCGCAGCCGGGCGATCTCGCGGTCGTCGGCGGCGGCCGAGCGGTCCCTGCGGTGCCGCTCGGGGTTGATGTGTCCGGCCTTCGTCCGCAGGGCGGAGGCGAGGTCCCGCCGCGACTGCGGGGAGCGCGGGTTGAAGGACTTGGGGATCCTCATGCGCTCCAGCGCCTCGACCGGGACCGGGAAGTCGATCGAGGCAAGCCGCTTGACCTGCCGTTCGGCGGTGAGGACGAGCGGGCGGGGCCCGTCGTGGTGCTCGAAGCCGCGGTGCCCGTTGGTCCGCCCGGCCGGGATGCCGGGGTCGAGGACGAGGGCGAGACCGGCGAACTTGCCGGTGGGGACGTGGATGACGTCGCCGGTCTTCAGCCGCTCCAGGGAGGCGGCGGCCTGCGCCCGGCGCTGCGCCGCGCCCTGCTTGGCCAGTTCGGTCTCGCGGTCCTTGAGGTCACGACGCAGCCGTGCGTACTCCTCGAAGTCTCCGAGGTGGCAGGTCATGCCCTCCTTGTAGCCCTGGAGGCCCTCTTCGTTCTTCTGGACCTGGCGGGAGATCCCGACGACGGACCGGTCGGCCTGGAACTGCGCGAAGGAGGTCTCCAGCAGTTCGCGGGAGCGGTGCCTGCCGAACTGGTCGACCAGGTTGACGGCCATGTTGTACGACGGCTTGAAGCTGGAGCGCAGCGGGTATGTGCGCGTGCCGGCGAGTCCGGCGAGGTGGCCGGGGTCCAGGCCGCGCTGCCACAGGACGACCGCATGGCCCTCGACGTCGATCCCGCGCCGTCCGGCGCGTCCGGTGAGCTGGGTGTACTCGCCGGGGGTGATGTCGGCGTGCTGCTCGCCGTTCCACTTGACGAGCTTCTCCAGGACGACCGACCGGGCGGGCATGTTGATGCCCAGCGCGAGGGTCTCCGTCGCGAAGACGGCCTTGACCAGTCCGCGGACGAAGAGCTCCTCGACGACCTCCTTGAAGGTGGGGAGCATGCCGGCGTGGTGGGCGGCGATGCCGCGCTCCAGGGCTTCCAGCCACTCGTAGTACCCGAGGACGTGCAGGTCTTCGGACGGGATGGAGGCGGTGCGCTCCTCGACGATCTCGCGGACGCGCTGCCGGGCGTCGTCGTCGTTGAGCCGCAGTCCGGCGTACAGGCACTGCTGGACGGCGGCCTCGCAGGCGGCCCTGCTGAAGATGAAGGTGATGGCCGGCAGCAGTCCCTCGGCGTCGAGCCGCTCGATGACCTCGGGCCGGCCGGGGGTCCAGATGCGGGAGCGCTGGCGGCGCTCGCGCTCGCGGTCCGCCTCGCGGACCATCTTGCCGCGTCGCCGCTCGCGCGGGTTGTACGTACGGGTGTTCTCGGTGCGGGCGAGGCGCATCAGGTCGGGGTTGACCTCGCGGCGCGAGGCGGCCCGGCCGCCGTGATCGGTCTCCTCCTCGAAGAGGTCGTACATCCGGCGTCCGGCCAGGACGTGCTGCCAGAGCGGCACGGGACGGCTCTCGGAGACGATGACCTCGGTGTCGCCGCGCACGGTGTCGAGCCAGTCGCCGAACTCCTCGGCGTTGGAGACGGTCGCGGAGAGTGAGACCAGTGTCACGGATTCGGGGAGGTGGATGATCACTTCCTCCCAGACGGCGCCGCGGAAGCGGTCGGAGAGGTAGTGGACCTCGTCCATGACCACATAGCCGAGCCCGCTGAGCGCCTGGGATCCCGCGTACAGCATGTTGCGGAGGACTTCGGTGGTCATGACGATGATCGGGGCGTCGCCGTTGACGCTGTTGTCCCCGGTCAGGAGGCCGACCTTGCCGGGGCCGTACCGCTTGACGAGGTCGGCGTACTTCTGGTTCGACAGCGCCTTGATGGGCGTCGTGTAGAAGCACTTGCGCCCTTGGAGGAGCGCGAGGTGGACGGCGAATTCGCCGACGATGGTCTTGCCCGAGCCCGTGGGCGCCGCGACGAGCACGCCTTTGCCCGCCTCGAGGGCCTGGCAGGCCTCGATCTGGAAGGGGTCCAGACCGAATTCGTACAGCTCGCGGAAGGGGGCCAGCGCAGTGGCCTGCTCGGCGTTCCGGGCCCGGGCAGCTGCGTACGCTTCGGCTGGTGTGAGGTCCTCTGTCATCTTGCTGTCGAGCCTACCCGCCCCCTCCGACAGTGACGCGATCTTTAACGACCGCTGAGAATCCGGCGTCCGGGAGCGCGCGAGCGGCCGGGCCTGGGGGGCGGGGACCCTGCGAGATCAGGTGATGTCGTCGTATCCGCCCGGTCGCAGCGCCCTGCTGCCCTCGGCTTCGCCGGTGGCCTGCTCGGGCAGGGCGCGGGGCGCGCCGACCGGTTCGACGGCTCCGACGGTCTCGGGGGTGAGGTCGAGGCGTGAGGCCTCGTCGTCGTCGAGCTCGGCGTCGGGATTGTTGCGCGCGCGGCGTCGGTCGTTGATGAGCGAGAAGCCGACGGCGGCGAAGTACAGGACGGTGATCGGCCCGGCGAGTGCCAGCATGCCGACGGGGTCCGTGGTGGGGGTGATG
Source organism: Streptomyces sp. NPDC015346 (assembly GCF_043078785.1). Taxonomy (NCBI): domain Bacteria; kingdom Bacillati; phylum Actinomycetota; class Actinomycetes; order Kitasatosporales; family Streptomycetaceae; genus Streptomyces; species Streptomyces sp. NPDC015346. Next base: position 260,430 of record NZ_JBIBTW010000007.1, read on the forward strand.
AGGGCGCCGAAGACGAAGACACCCATGATCACGCCGCGCCACCAGCCGGCCATCCGGCGGCCGGTGAGGACGCCGGTGAGGTTCAGCATCACCAGGACGAGCGGCAGCTCGAAGGCGAGGCCGAAGACGAGGACCATGCGCAGGGTGAAGTCGAGGACGTCACCGAGGGACAGGATGTTCGCCGAGCCGCCGGGCGTGAGGCTGATCAGCACCTTCACGCTGATGGGAAGGATGAGGTACGCGAGGTAGGCGCCGGCGGAGAACAGCGGGACCGCCGCGCCGACGAAGGCGTACGTGTACTTCTTCTCGCTCTTGTGCAGGCCGGGCGCGATGAAGGCCCACAGCTGGTACAGCCAGATCGGGCTGGCGACGACGAGGCCGGTCACGAGGCTGACCTGGATCGTCGTGCTGAAGGGGGCGATCAGCGTGTTGAAGGAGACGATCGCGCAGTTTCCACCGTCGCTGGTGACGTCGGGCCCGCACTTGGGCACCGACTTCGTCAGGAACTGCATCAGCTCCTCGCTGTACACGAGGGCCACGACGGTGACCGCGGCGATGGCCAGCAGGCCTTTCGCCATACGGTTGCGAAGCTCACGCAGGTGTTCCACGAGGGGCATCCGGCCCTCGGGATCCTTCTCCTGCTTGCGGGCAGACTTGAGCAACCCACGTCCTCATCTCGTGCGGCAGCCGCCGCTCGGCGCGGCGGCCGCGGCGGACCGGGTCAGCGCTTGGTGGTGTCGGAGGGCTCGGTCACGGGACGCGAGCTGCTCACGTCTCCGGGCGCGGCCTGGATGGTGCGCGGGGCGGCCTGGTCCGGGGTGCCGGGCTGCGGGGGGTCGGCGGGGGCGCTCTGCTGGTCGTCGGACTTCATCGCCTTGGCCTCGCTCTTGAGGATGCGGGCCGACTTGCCCAGCGAACGGGCCATGTCCGGGAGCTTCTTGGCGCCGAACAGCAGGATGATGACGACGAGGATGAGAATGATCTCGGTGGGGCCGAGCCTACCCATAGCTGTTTACCTTCTTCACCGAGGCGACATGGAGTGCGTTGCCCGGCGGGTCGGACATGCGTCCGGCCACCGCGCTGTCTGCGATCGTAACCCGCAGGAGTAAACGCAGGGCAATGCCTGTGCATACTCGCGATTGCGGCCCGCGCACCCCTCCCATCGCCGCTTCCAGCAGCGTACGGCACGGACTCAGCGCAACGCGTCGCCGGTTCGAGCCAGATCTTCGGCCGCCTTTTCGAGGTCCTCGGCCGCGCGGTTGACGCGTTCGGCGGTGTGGGCCACTTGACGGCCGAGCCGCTGGGCCTCCAGGAAGACCTTGATGCCGAGGACGCCGAGGACGGCGATGCCGAGGAATCCGAGAGCGATGGCGAGCATGGGCCAGAACATGTGCCGAGCCTAGACGTTGCGCGGTCGCCGTGGAGCTCCCGGACCCCCGGACGGATGCGGATCCGCCGACGGCCGCCGGATCCTCAGACGGTGGAGTGCAGGCGCAGGGTGCGTACGCCGCCGCCGGTGAGGAGTTCGACGATGCGCTCGCCGGCGGGCTTGCGCACGGCGCTGCCGCACTCGGGGCAGGTGAAGGAGTAGAAGGTCGTTCGGCGGCTGGCGCCGATCGCGAGGCGCAGGGCGGAGGCGGAGAGTTCGAAACGGGCGCGGCAGTCGGGGCAGGAGGCCTTGAAGAAGACCGGGGCGATCGCCGCCGGCATTCCGTGCATCACGGACATTTCCCTCATCTCTCTCGACTCGCGCACTCGCGTCTCCGGGCCCCGCACATCCGTCGACTCCATAGGCAACAGCGCCGCCCGGCCGTGGAATGTCACATTCCACCGGCCCCCGGGGTCACTCCTGGCCGTCGTAGGCGGCGAGAGCGGCGGTCGCGGCCTCTCGCGCGCTGTCCGCGAGGCCCTGCGGGGAGACGATGCGTCCGTCGCTGCCGAGCCGCAGCGCCAGGCGCCGCAGCGAGGTCGGGTCGGGCGTCCGCAGCGTGATGCGCAGACCGCCGTCGGGCAGCTCGTCGGCGCGGTCGTGCGGGTAGTACTCGGCGACCCAGCGACCGCCGGGACCGACCTCCACCACGACCTCCGGGTCCTCCGCCGACGGCTGGACGAGCCCTTCCGACAGGTCCCGCAGCTCGATCTCCGGCGGCGCGGCGGGCTCGTCCAGGATCCGGATCTCCGCCACCCGGTCGAGACGGAAGGTGCGCCGCGCCTCGGAGAGCCGGCACCACGCCTCCATGTAGGTGTGGCCCACCGCGAAGAGACGGATCGGGTCCACCTCGCGCTCGGTCAGCTCGTCGCGGGCGGGCGAGTAGTAGCGCAGCCACAGCCGCCGGCGCTCCGAGATCGCCCGGTCCACCTCGGCGAAGACACCACCCTCGGACTCGAAGGTGACCGACAGCCGGGAGCTGGCCCCCGCCGCCTCGCCCGCCGCCGCCTCCAGCTTGGCGGTGGCCCGCAGCAGCGCCTCACGGTCGCCCTCACGCAGCCCGGGCAGCGTGGCGACGGCCCGCGCGGCGACCAGCAGGGCGGTCGCCTCGTCGGCGGCGAGACGCAGCGGCTCCGCCGCGTCGGCACCGAGGGCGCCGGGGTTGCGCCACCAGATCCGGTCGCCGTCGGTGTCGATGTCGAGCAGATCGCCGCCGCGGAAGCTCGTACCGCACATCGGCAGCACGTCGAGGTCCGAGATCAGCTCGTCCTCGGTGATCCCGAAGGCACGCGCCACATCGGCGACGTGGGCGCCCGGCCGTTCCCGGAGGTAGGTGACGAGGGACAGCATCCGCCTCGTCTGGTCGATCGCGTTCGCAGCCATGCCGTACGTCTTCCCTTCAGCCCTTGGCCACGGCGCGCAGCCGGTCCACCACGTCGGCCCGCAGATCCGCGGGCTCCAGTACGACCACGTCGGGCCCGAACTCCACGAGCCAGGCGTCCAGGCCGTGGCCGTACGGGATCTCCAGCTCGTCCCAGCCGTCCGCGCCCTCCGTCACGGACTGCGCGCGGGCCCGCAGTGGATAGCCGCAGCCGGCCCGCAGCCGGATCCGCGCGGAGCGGGTGGCGGTCTCCCCCGCCCAGCTCTCGACGGTCTCGCGGACGGTGACGGCGTCGGGCACGGGGGCGGTGAACGCTCCGGCGCGGGAGCGGACCTTGCCGGTGATACGGGAGAGCCGGAAGACACGCTCCGCACCCCGGTCACGGTCCCATCCGGCCAGGTACCAGTGGCCGCGCCAGCACTCCAGCGTCCACGGCTCGACCTGGCGGGTTTCGGGACGGGCGGCGGTGGCCTTGCGGTAGTCGAAGACGACGGGGCGCCGGTCACGGCAGGCCAGCATCAGAGGCTCGAAGGCGGCCTCGTGGACCGGGATCCGCGGCTCGAGCGCGCTGGGCTGGACGTCGTAGGAGTCCTCGGCCTCGGGCATGCCCGCGGCGCGGAGCTTCTGCAGGGCGCCGCTGGCCGCGCCCGCGAGACGGGCCTGCTGCCAGACCTTGGCGGCCAGGCCCAGCGCGGCGGCCTCCTCCGCGTCGAGCGTGATCGGCGGAAGACGGTTGGAGTCCCGGCGGGCCAGATAGCCGGTCTCGCCGTCCAGGTTCTCGACGGTCTCGATGACCAGGCCGAGCTCGCGCAGATCGTCCTTGTCGCGCTCGAACATCCGGTTGAAGGCGTCGTCGGCTCCCGCTTCCAGATACGCCTCGATGGAGCCGCGGAGCTCTCGCTTGCTCAGCGGGCGGCGGGTTCCGAGCAGACACAGCGCCAGGTTCATCAGCCGCTCGGCCTTGGCAATCGCCATCGACGCCCCGCACCTCTTCTGCCGGATTGACTTCTCGGACGTCCGACCGTACCGCCCCGGGGTGTCGAGACAAAAGCCGAGGGCCCATACCGACCCCCGGACCAGGTCCGGGGGTCGGTATGGGCCCTTCGTGGGCCAGAAACGGTCAGCGCTTCTTGGTGACGCCCACCAGGTCGCAGACGAAGATCAGGGTCTCGCCCGGCGCGATGGCGCTGCCCGCGCCACGGTCTCCGTACGCGAGGTGCGCGGGGATGACCAGCTGACGGCGGCCACCCACCTTCATGCCCTGCACGCCCTGGTCCCAGCCCTTGATGACCTGGCCGACACCGAGCTGGAAGTCCAGAGCGCTGCCGCGGTTCCAGGAGGCGTCGAACTCCTCACCCGTGGAGAAGGCCACACCCACGTAGTGGACCTTGACGAAGTCGCCGGCCCCGGCGACCTCGCCGTCGCCCTCCCAGATGTCCTTGATCTCCAGGTCCTTCGGCGGCTCGCCACCCGGGAAGTCGACCTCGGGCTTCTCGATGCTCACTGAACTGCTCCTCATACCGATGAACTACGCGAATTAACTACGCGAACGGGACAGTCTTACATCTTCGCGAGGATGTCCACGGCGAACACCAGTGTGGAGTTCTTCGGGATGCCCTGCTTCTCCTGGTCGCCGAAGGCCTCCGACGGCGGAGCGACGATCAGGATGCGGCTGCCGACCTTCTTGCCGGTGATGCCGTCCTTCAGCCCCTTCAGCGTCAGCTGCGCCAGCGGGAAGTTCGCGGTCTTGCCCGTCGCGTACGTGGAGTCGAAGACCTTCCCGTCCTTCCACAGCGCCGCCACGTAGTTCACGACGACCGTGTCGGTGCCCTTGACGGCCTCGCCCTTGGACTCCAGCACATAGCTGGAGACGAGCTTGGCCGGCGGGTCGACCTTCGGGACGGTCAGCGAGGGAGCCTTGCCGTCGGTGTTCGTACCGACCTTCGGCAGGTCCTTGTTGTCCTGGGCGACCTCGGTGCCCTCGGCGGACTTCGGGATCGTCGTCGACTTCAGGATGTCCACGACGAAGACGAGGGTGGCGTTCGGCTTGATGTCACCCTGGCCCTGCGCTCCGTACCCGAGCTCCGGCGGAATGCCGATCTCGATGCGGCTGCCGACCTTCTGGCCCTCCAGGCCCTGGTCCCAGCCCTTGATGACCTGGCCGGCGCCGAGGGTCAGGTCGAACGGCTGCCCACGGTCGAAGCTGTTGTCGAAGGGCTTGTCCGAGTCCCAGGCCTGGCCCAGGTAGTTCACCTGGAGCGCGTCGCCCTTCTTCGTGACCGCGCCGTCGCCCTTGCTGATCACATTGACCTTGAGCTCCTTCGGCGGGTCCCCCTCTCCCTTCGCCAGGGTGGGCTTCTCTCCGAACTTCGCACCCGCGGTGATGGCGGGGAGCCCGTTCGTCATCGAGGCGGAATCGGAGCCCTTGTCGTCGCTGCCGCAGGCCGCTGTCGAGAGCAGCAGCAGCGGGACGACAAGTAGGCCGGCAAGTCGGCGCACGTGTTCCTCAGATCTCAGACGGCACAGTAGTTGCCCGACACTCTAGGGGGTGTGCCCAGGATCCCGCCCGGCTCGCGGGCCCAGGGCGTGCCGAAGGCCCCGCGCGAAGAACGCGCGGGGCCCGCACCGCTCACGCCGCCGGCCTACATCCCGGCGATCAGCTTCTCCACCCGGTCGTCCACCGACCGGAAGGGGTCCTTGCACAACACCGTGCGCTGCGCCTGGTCGTTGAGCTTGAGGTGGACCCAGTCGACGGTGAAGTCCCGCCGCTGCTCCTGGGCGCGGCGGATGAAGTCGCCGCGCAGTCGCGCCCTGGTGGTCTGCGGGGGCACGGACTTGCCCTCGAAGATCTTCAGGTCGTTGCAGATCCGGGCGGCCTGGCCCTTCTTCTCGAGGAGGTAGTAGAGCCCGCGGCGGCGGTGGATGTCGTGGTACGCGAGGTCTATCTGGGCGACCCGCGGGTGCGACATGGTCATGTTGTTCTTCGCCCGGTACCGCTCGATGAGCTTGTACTTCATGACCCAGTCGATCTCGGTGCCGATACGGTCCAGGTCCTCGGCCTCGATGGCGTCCAGGGTCCGGCCCCACAGCTCCAGGACCTGGGCGACCGTGCCCGTACGGATACCGCGGCGGTCGACGAAGTCCGCCGCCTTCTCGTAGTACTCGCGCTGGACCTCCAGGGCGGAGGCCTCACGCCCGCTGGCGAGGCGGACCTTGCGCTGGCCGGTGATGTCGTGGCTGACCTCGCGGATCGCCCGGATCGGGTTCTCCAGGGTCAGGTCACGCATCACCGTGCCGGCCTCGATCATGCGCAGCACGAGGTCGGTGGCGCCGACCTTCAGCAGCATGGTCGTCTCCGACATGTTCGAGTCGCCGACGATGACATGCAGCCGGCGATAGCGCTCCGCGTCGGCGTGCGGCTCGTCTCGGGTGTTGATGATGGGCCGGGAGCGGGTGGTGGCCGAGCTGACGCCCTCCCAGATGTGCTCGGCACGCTGGGAGACGCAGTACACGGCGCCACGCGGGGTCTGGAGCACCTTTCCGGCGCCGCAGATGAGCTGCCGGGTGACGAGGAAGGGAATGAGGATGTCCGCGAGCCGGGAGAACTCTCCGTGGCGGGCGACGAGATAGTTCTCGTGGCAGCCGTAGGAGTTTCCGGCCGAGTCGGTGTTGTTCTTGAAGAGGTAGACGTCGCCCGCGATTCCCTCCTCGTGCAGGCGGCGTTCGGCGTCGACGAGCAGGCCTTCGAGAATGCGCTCCCCGGCCTTGTCGTGCGTGACCAGTTCGGCCACGTTGTCGCATTCGGGAGTTGCGTATTCCGGATGCGAACCCACGTCCAGGTACAGGCGGGCGCCGTTCCGCAGGAAGACATTGCTGCTGCGGCCCCATGACACGACACGGCGGAAGAGGTAGCGCGCCACTTCGTCAGGAGACAGTCGGCGCTGTCCCCTGAACGTGCACGTGACGCCGTACTCGTTCTCCAGCCCGAAAATGCGGCGGTCCATGTCTGAACATTACGCCTGAAGGCGTGCGCTGAAACCGGGTTCGACGGCCCCGTTTCGATCATTTTCCGATGAGCGCGTGTTCTTTTCGGTGTGCGCGACGCCGGGCACGGCCACGCTGACGGCGTGTCGCACACCGCGGCCCGGGACCATGAGGACCCGCCCGGTCGCCAGGAGCACCAGCAGGGCCACGAAACCCCCCGCCGAGGCGGCCGCGAAGCCCGCCGTGGTTCCGGCGAGTTCGACCGCCGGGCCCGCGACCGCCGAGCCGAGAGCGGCCCCGACACCGAAGGTCGTGACCAGCCAGGAGAAGGCCTCGGTGACGGTACCCGTGGGGGCGTGCCGGTCCACGACGATGAACCCGCAGGCCAGCGCCGGCGCGAGGAAGACCCCGGAGAGCGCGGCGAGCGCGGTCATCGCACCGACACCGGGAGTGAGCATCAACGGCAGATAGCCGAGCGCGAGCAGCCCCACGATGACCCGCAGCCGCCGCTCGGGAGCGCCCGCCCACCGGCGGGCTCCGTAGAGGACACCGCCGACGAGCGCGCCGAGCCCGAGGGCGGCCATCAGCCAGCCGTACGCGGCCTCGTTGCCCCGGTCGTCGGCGTAGGCGAGGCCGGCCACCGTGATGGAGCCGAGCGCGAGCCCGACGAAGAAGAACGAGCCGAGCAGCGCCAGGAGGCCCGGGGAGCGCAGAGCGCCTAGCCAGTGGGCCTCACGCGGGTCCGACCGCCACGCGCGCGAAGGCTCGGACAGGACCACGGAGAGCGCGCCGAGGACGCCGAGGACGTTGATGACCAGCAGGGCGGCGGCCGGCGACCAGAGTGCGACCAGAAGGGTGACCAGCAGGGGGCCGACCGTGAACATCACCTCCTGGGCGACGGCGTCCAGGGCGTAGGCCCGGTGGACCCGGTCCTCACGGCCGAGCACGCTCGGCCACAGAGCGCGCAGTCCGCCTTCGAGGGGCGGGGTGAAGAGTCCCGCGACGACGACCGCCGCGTAGGCCAGGACCAGGGGGCTGATTCCGGCCACCGCGAGGGCGATCATGCCGAGCGCGGAGACGAGCGCGGCGGGCAGCTGGACGCGCGGCTGGCCCTTGAGGTCGACCGCGCGGCCGAGGAGCGGCTGACCGACGGCGGTGGCGATGCCGTAGGCCGCGGTGAGGCCTCCGGCCAGGCTGTAGCTGCCGCCTTCGGAGCGGACGAAGAGCACGATCGCGATCGGCCCGGTGCCGTTGGGGAGGCGGCCGACGAGAGTGCCGGTGAGCAGGCGCAGGGCGTGCGGCGCCCTGAGTATGTCGCGATAGCCGCCGCTGTCCTTGGCCTCGCTGGCCATGCCGGTCTCCTCTCCCCCGGTGTCCACCTCCGAGGTTTTACGTATAACGTCGTGCGTCATACGTACCATGGCCGCATCCCCGGGGTCCACCCCGCGGGCAGGAACCGTCCCTCGCGGAGGCATGCGTGCACACCCCGGAACCCCTCGCCGCAGGACGGCCCACCAGCCGGGACGTCGCCAGACTCGCCGGGGTCTCCCAGGCCACCGTCTCCCTCGTCCTCGGCGACAAATGGCGCGGCCGCGTCTCCGAACGCACCGCCGACACCGTCCGCCGAGCCGCCACCGAACTCGGATACCGGCCGAATCTCGCTGCCCGCAACCTCCGCCTCGGACGAACCAGGACAGCCCTCCTCGTCGTACCCGCCCTCACCAACGAGTTCTTCGCCCGCGTCTACACCGGCGCCGCCACCGTCGCCGCCCGCCACGGCTTCGGCGTCGTCCTCTACCCCTCCCCCGCCGGCGTCGGCCCCGCCAAGGACCCCTTCGCCTCCGCCCGCGCCGCCCTCGACGGCGTCATCGCCTCCTCCATGGCCGCCGACGCCCTCAAAGCCATCCGCGGCACCGACCTCCCCCTCGTCATGCTCGACAGCGACCCCTCCGACACCGGCGCCGCCGCACACGTCAACCTCGACATCGCCGACGGCATGCGCCAGGTCACCAGCCACCTCCTCGCCCTCGGCCACCGCCGCTTCCTCCACCTCGCCTCCGCCGTACCCTCCTGGACCTTCGACGTACGAGCCGCCGCCCTCACCGACGCACTGCGCCACGTCTCCGTCCGCACCGTCCACGCCCCCCTCGACGTCCACGGCGCCCGCGCCGCCACCGAACGCGCCCTCACCGACCCCGGCCCCCGCCCCACGGCCCTCATCTGCGACGACGACATCCTGGCCGCCGGAGCCTGCAAAGCCGTCCGCCGCCTCGGCCTCCGTGTCCCCGAGGACATCTCCGTCACCGGCTTCGACGACCTCGCCCTCGCCACCGCCGTCGAACCCGAACTCACCACCGTCCGACTCCCCGCCGAACACATCGGCGAACGCGGCATGGCAGCCCTGCTCGCCGTCCTCGCCGGCCAGACCCCCGAACCCGGCGGCCTCCCCGTCACCCTCATGCCCCGCGGCTCCTCCGGCCCGCCACCCGCCTGAGAACACGACGAAGGCCCCGGCCCGCACACGCGGGCCGAGGCCTTCGAGAACCCTCCGGAGGACCGGAGCGCAGAACTATTCGCCCAAAATTACTCGTCCAAAAACTACTCGTCCAAGTCGTCCAGGATGTCGTCCGACGGCTCGTCCGTCCTGGTGCTCGCCGCGTTGTCCGCCTCCAGCAGACGCACCAGCTGACGCCCGACGATCCGCTTGAACTTCCGCTGCTGCGGACGCCTGCGATCCAGGACCGCCACCTCCAGCCGCTCCGCGGGAATCTCCCGCTCACTGCCGTTCGTGTCCCGCGACAGCGCTTGCACAGCCAGCTTCAGCGCCTCCGCGAGAGACATCCCGTCCCGGTGCCGCTGGTCGAGGAAGCTGCTGATCTGCTCCGCGTTCCCACCGACCGCCACCGAGCCGTGCTCGTCCACGATCGACCCGTCGTGCGGCAACCGGTAGATCTGGTCACCCTCGGGCTCCTCGCCCACCTCGGCGACGACCAGCTCCACCTCGTACGGCTTCTCGCCCGCACTGGAGAAGATCGTGCCCAGCGTCTGGGCATAGACGTTCGCGAGGCCCCGCGCCGTGACATCGTCCCGGTCGTAGGTGTAGCCCCGCAGATCGGCGTACCGCACACCACCGATACGAAGGTTCTCGTACTCGTTGTACTTGCCGGCCGCCGCGAAGGCGATCCGGTCGTAGATCTCGCTGAACTTGTGCAGCGCCCGCGAGGGATTCTCACCGACGAACACGATCCCGTCGGTGTACTGGAGAACCACCAGGCTGCGACCGCGGGCGATGCCCTTACGGGCGTACTCGGCCCGGTCGGCCATGGCCTGCTGGGGTGAGACGTAGAACGGAGTCGACACCGGCTACCCGTCCCTTTCTTCTGAGTCCTACGGAAGACGAGCGGTCAGAGCAGGGCGGCGCGCGGACCGTCGGGCTGCTCCAGGCGCCGGTCGGTCACCTGGCGGGCGATCGCCGAGGCCTCCTCGTCGGTGAGCCTGCGGAAGCCCTCGTCGGTGATGACGGTGACGATCGGATAGATCTTCCGGTACAGGTCCGGGCCACCGGTCGCCGAGTCGTCGTCGGCGGCGTCGTACAGGGCCTGCACCACCAGCGTGGTGGCCTGCTCCTCCGTCAGGTCGGGACGGTAGAGCTTCTTCATGGAGCCCCGGGCGAAGATCGAACCGGAGCCGGTGGCGGCGAAGCCATGCTCCTCGGAGCGGCCGCCGGTCACGTCGTACGAGAAGATCCGGCCCTTCTCCTTGGCCTCGTCCCAGCCGGCGAAGAGCGGGACCACGGCGAGACCCTGCATGGCCATGCCCAGATTGCCGCGGATCATGGTGGAGAGCCGGTTCGCCTTGCCCTCCAGGGAGAGGGTCGTCCCCTCCACCTTCTCGAAGTGCTCCAGCTCCAGCTGGAAGAGCTTCACCATCTCGACGGCGAGACCGGCGGTGCCGGCGATCCCCACGGCCGAGAACTCGTCGGCCGGGAAGACCTTCTCGATGTCGCGCTGCGCGATCATGTTCCCCATGGTCGCCCGCCGGTCACCGGCGAGCACGACCCCGCCGGGGAAGGTCACGGCGACGATCGTGGTGCCGTGCGGCGCCTCGACGATCCCCTCGGGCAGCTTCCGGTTGCCCGGGAGCAGAGACGGCGAGTGCTCGGACAGGAAGTCCATGAACGAGGACGACCCCGGCGTCAGGAAGGCAGCTGGTAGACGCCCGGTGCTACGAGTGTTGGCTTCCACGCGTGTCCCTCCACGTATGCTGCGGCCCGCCTTATGGCATCGGGCCGATCCTTGAACTGCCCCAATGCTGCGTTGCAGCTGAAGCACAGTACGCCACGGACCCTACCCGTCTCGTGACAGTGATCCACATGCTCAGCGGGGGCAGCAAGGCAGATGCAGCAGACGCCTTGCTGGTCCGCGACCAGCGCCTTCAACTCTGGCGGAGTGAGACCGTACTTACGCTTGAAATAGCTGACCCGGTTGCGCTCGGCACGGCACTCGCGGCAATAGCTCGCCCAACCGTCGGAGCTGCTCTTGTTGCGCTCCCAGTCGGCGTGCGGCCTGACCTGCCCGCACTGAGGACATCGCTTGTGGCCGGACGGCACGGGAACCTTCACCCGCACCGTCCGCCCCTTCGCCTTCTGGCGCTTCTTGTACTCGTCGGCCTGACACGTCCGGCAGTACGCCTGAAGACCGTCACGCGTCGAGCGGTTGCCCGCGAACGCGGCACGCGGCAGAGCACGTCGACATCGCGAACAATGCTTCACGCCTGTGGACGCACTAGCCTCGACCACGCCACCCCCACGCCTTTGATTCGAAGGTCAGATGGCCTTACTGGCCACCCTTTTGCACGAAGGACCTCACGAAATCCTCAGCGTTCTCCTCAAGGACGTCGTCGATCTCGTCCAGAACCGAGTCGACGTCGTCGCTCAGCTTCTCCTGGCGTTCCTTGAGGTCGGAGGTCTCCTCCGTGGTGGTCTCCTCGACCTCCTCCGTGGAACGCGTCGCCTTCTGCTGTCCGCCGCCGGTGTCCTTGGTCGCCATATCCCTCACCCCGCTCGAATCGGCCCGCTCGGTTGGGTCTTCTCAAGATCAGACCCTACAAGCCAGGTCTGACATCGGCCCCGCAGTTTCTACAACGTCCGGGCCCTCATTCCATGATTCCCAGTGCTCGGGCATTTCAGCCCCTCATGAGCCACCGGACAGGACGCGCACCAGTTCTTCCGCCGTCCTGCACCGGTCCAGAAGTTCCTTCACGTGGTTCCTGGTGCCTCGCAGGGGCTCCAGGGTGGGCACGCGCTGGAGCGAGTCGCGGCCCGGGAGGTCGAAGATGACCGAGTCCCATGAGGCCGCGGCCACGTCGTCCGCGTACTGCTCCAGGCAGCGGCCTCGGAAATAGGCCCTGGTGTCCTCTGGGGGCTTGGTCTCGGCCCTTTCGACCTCGGTCTCGTCCAGGAGGCGCTTCATCCGCCCCCGGGCCGCCAGACGGTTGTACAGGCCCTTGTCGGGGCGTACGTCGGCGTACTGGAGGTCCACGAGGTGGAGCCGGGGGGCGTCCCACTCCACGTCGTCGCGGCGCCGGTAGCCCTCCATGAGCTCGCGCTTGGCGATCCAGTCCAGTTCGCCGGCCAGGCTCATCGGGTCGTTCTCGAGGCGGTTGAGGGTGTCCTCCCAGCGGACGAGGACGTCCTTGGTCTGGTCGTCGGCGTCGGCGCCGAAGCGCTCTTCCACGTACTTTCTGGCCAGCTCGAAGTACTCCATCTGGAGCTGGACCGCGGTGAGTGTGCGGCCGCTGCGGAGGGTGACGAGGTGGGCGAGCGTGGGGTCGTGGGAGACCTCGTGGAGGGTGCGTACGGGCTGGTCGACGGCGAGGTCCACGTTGATGAAGGAGTCTTCGATCATCGACAGGACGAGGGCGGTGGTGCCCAGCTTGAGGTAGGTGGAGATCTCCGAGAGGTTGGCGTCGCCGATGATCACGTGGAGTCGGCGGTACTTCTCGGCGTCCGCGTGGGGTTCGTCGCGGGTGTTGATGATGGGCCGTTTGAGGGTGGTCTCCAGGCCGACCTCGACCTCGAAGTAGTCGGCGCGCTGGCTGATCTGGAAGCCGTGCTCGCGTCCGTCCTGGCCGATCCCGACGCGGCCGGCGCCGGTGACGACCTGGCGGGAGACGAAGAACGGGGTGAGGTGGCGCACGATGTCCGAGAAGGGGGTTTCCCGCTTCATCAGGTAGTTCTCGTGGGTGCCGTAGGAGGCGCCTTTGTTGTCGGTGTTGTTCTTGTAGAGGTGGATGGGCTGGGCGCCGGGGAGCTGGGCGGCTCGTTCGGCGGCTTCGGCCATGATCCGTTCGCCGGCTTTGTCCCAGAGGACGGCGTCGCGGGGGTTGGTGACCTCGGGGGCGCTGTATTCCGGGTGGGCGTGGTCGACGTAGAGCCGGGCTCCGTTGGTGAGGATGACGTTGGCCAGGCCGATGTCCTCGTCGGTGAGCTGGCTGGAGTCGGCGGTCTCGCGGGCGAGGTCGAAGCCTCGCGCGTCCCGCAGGGGGTTCTCCTCCTCGAAATCCCAGCGGGCGCGGCGCGCCCGGTGCATCGCCGCCGCGTAGGCGTTGACGATCTGGGACGAGGTGAGCATGGCATTGGCGTTCGGGTGGCCCGGAACGGAGATTCCGTACTCCGTTTCGATGCCCATTACTCGCCGTACGGTCATGCGGCCCTCCTTGCCCGGCGGCGCTCCCCTTCGGGTGCGGCGCAACAAGTACCGACGAGCCTAGAGCGACTCCACGCCGGTGGGGAGATCGATTCGAGGTTTTGCTGGGTTGGAATGCGACGGCTGCGGATGTCCGAGGTTCCGGACATCCGCAGCCGGTGTGCGTTTACAGGTACTGACCGGTGTTTGCCACCGTGTCGATGGAGCGTCCGGTGTCCGCGCCTTGCTTTCCGGTGACGAGGGTGCGGATGAAGACGATCCGCTCGCCCTTCTTTCCGGAGATTCGGGCCCAGTCGTCGGGGTTGGTGGTGTTGGGCAGGTCCTCGTTCTCCTTGAACTCGTCCACGCAGGCCTGGAGGAGGTGGGAGACGCGGATGCCCTTCTGGTTGTGGTCGAGGAAGGCCTTGATGGCCATCTTCTTGGCCCGGTCGACGATGTTCTGGATCATCGCGCCGGAGTTGAAGTCCTTGAAGTAGAGGACTTCCTTGTCGCCGTTGGCGTACGTGACCTCGAGGAAGCGGTTCTCCTCGGATTCGGCGTACATCTGCTCGACGACGGATTGGATCATGGCGTGCGCGGCGGCGTCCTTCGAGCCGTGGTGCTCGGAGAGGTCGTCGGCGTGCAGGGGGAGGGTGGGCGTGAGGTACTTCGCGAAGATGTCCTTCGCGGCCTCCGCGTCCGGGCGCTCGATCTTGATCTTGACGTCGAGGCGGCCGGGTCGCAGGATCGCGGGGTCGATCATGTCTTCGCGGTTGGAGGCGCCGATGACGATGACGTTCTCCAGGCCCTCCACTCCGTCGATCTCGGCGAGCAGCTGGGGGACGATGGTGTTCTCGACGTCCGAGCTGACTCCGGATCCGCGGGTGCGGAAGAGGGATTCCATCTCGTCGAAGAAGACGATGACGGGGGTGCCCTCGCTGGCCTTCTCGCGGGCACGCTGGAAGACGAGGCGGATGTGCCGCTCGGTCTCGCCGACGTACTTGTTGAGGAGTTCGGGGCCCTTGATGTTCAGGAAGTAGGACTTCCCGGCGGGCTGGCCGGTGACCTCGGCGACCTTCTTGGCAAGGGAGTTGGCGACGGCCTTGGCGATGAGCGTCTTGCCGCAGCCGGGCGGGCCGTAGAGCAGGATGCCCTTCGGGGGCCGCAGTTCGTGCTCTTTGAAGAGGTCCGGGTAGAGGTAGGGCAGCTCGACCGCGTCGCGGATGAGCTCGATCTGGTTGCCCAGGCCGCCGATCTTGTCGTAGTCGACGTCGGGGACCTCTTCGAGGACGAGTTCTTCGACCTCGCTCTTGGGGACCACTTCGTAGACGTAGCCGGACCTGGGTTCGAGCAGCAGGGCGTCGCCGGGGCGGATGGTGATGTCCAGCAGTGGCTCGGCGAGCCTGACCACCCGTTCCTCGTCGGTGTGCCCGATCACCAGGGCGCGCTCGCCGTCCTCGAGGATCTCCTTGAGGGTGACGATGTCCCCGGCGCGCTCGAACTCCATGGCCTCGACCACGTTGAGCGCTTCGTTGAGCATGACTTCCTGGCCGCGCCTGAGCTCGTCGAGCTCGACGCTGGGGCTGACGTTCACCCGGAGCTTGCGGCCCCCGGTGAAGATGTCGCATGTGCCGTCCTCGTTGGCCTGCAGGAAGACACCGAAGCCGGCCGGCGGCTGTGCGAGCCGGTCGACCTCCTCCTTGAGGGCCACGATCTGGTCGCGGGCCTCACGGAGTGTGTTGGCGAGCCGCTCGTTCTGTGCGGACACGCCGGCCAGGTTGGTCTGCAGCTCGACGATCCGCTCTTCGAGAATCCTCGTATGACGCGGAGAGTCGGCGAGCTTGCGGCGCAGGACGGCGATTTCCTGCTCGAGATAGGCAACCTGGCCGGCGGGGTCTTCAGACCCCCGCCCCGGCCGGATGCCGCGGTTGATGTCGTCGTCGTGGGCTGCCACGGTCCTCACCTCCTCCAAGGGGAGCTGGACGCTTCCTGACCCTACCTGCGTGGGTGGTGATTGAAACCCCTAGATCACAAAGACTGTGGGGTGTGTCCGATCTTCACCCTTGCGCTTCCCCTCACGCCAAGGGAATACCCACCCATCAACATCGGAAAGCGGGCGGTTGTATCGTCGTCGGTGGTCAACACCCGTCAGGCTTGGCCGGACTTAGACGAACGATCTTTTTCGACGATCGGGAACGGCAGGAGACATGACCGTGCGGTACGAGGTTCCGACGGCGGGCGCCGGTGAGGCGCTGGAGGTCTGGATCGACCAGGATCTCTGCACCGGGGACGGGATCTGTGTGCAGTACGCGCCTGAGGTCTTCGAGCTGGACATCGACGGGCTGGCGTATGTGAAGAGCGCGGACGACGAGCTGCTGCAGGATGCGGGGGCGACCACGCCGGTGCCGTTGCCGTTGCTTCAGGATGTGGTGGACTCCGCGAAGGAGTGCCCGGGCGACTGCATCCATGTCCGGCGGGTGTCGGACAGGGTGGAGGTCTTCGGGCCCGACGCGGAGTGACGTGCCGCGTACGCTGCGCTGTTACGTGCCGGTGGGGGTGGTCTGGGTGGAGCGGAGGAAGGCGCCGCTCTGCCAGCGCCAGGTGACGCGTTCTTGTTGGTCGGGGCAGCAGCTCGGTACGTCCGGGGAGGAGTAGCCGAGCAGTGTGGCGGTGATCGCTCCGTCGCGTAGGGCGAGGTCGCCGACGTTCTTCTGCTGGGCGGGCTCCAGGAGGGTGGCCACCACGCGCGGGGTGGTGTCCTTGCCGTGGGTGAGGACGTAGATGCCGCTGGGGGGTGTGCCGGAGCCGGCTTCGCAGTGGACGACCGCGACCGTTTCGGGGTTTCCGTCGCCGTCGAGGTCTCCGCGGGCCTGGCGTGCGACGGTGTCGGCCGCTCCGGCGCATTCCAGGGGGTAGTCGGCGGTGGTGGCGTCGGGTGCGGGTGCGGCGGCGGGGGCGGCCTGGGCTCCGGCGGCGACCGTGCCGGTGGCGCCGGCCGTGGCGGTGGCGGAGTCGGGTTGCAGCAGGCCGGCGGTGGCGACGACGGCGGCCATGGCGGTCGCGGTGGCCAGCCAGTGCACGGGCCGGGCGTGGGTGTGCGCGAGGTCCGGGACGGCGGAGGGCTGCACGCGGGATGTCTCCTGTGAGGGTGGTGCGGAAGGAGTTGCGGGCATCGTGCCACACGTCACAGGTGGGTGGAACCGTCGGGGTGGGCCGAGTCCTGGCCCTGGGGCGGGGCTTTGGCGCGAAGACGGGGCGGGGCTTTGGCGTGAAGACGCCGAACGTGGAGGTGCCGCCGTCGAGTTCTCCGGCGTGGGGCGGGAACTGGGCGGCGGCACGCTCGCGTTGTCGGGGTGTCAGCCCTTGTTGGGGCCTTCGTAGTCCTCGCCGTAGGCGCCCTTGGCGGGGCGGCGGCGGCGCATCGGGGGCTCGACCCCGTCGGCGAGGCGGCGGGCGGTGACGAGGAAGCCGGTGTGGCCGATCATCCGGTGGTCGGGGCGGACGGCGAGGCCTTCGACGTGCCAGTTGCGGATCATGGATTCCCAGGGCTGCGGCTCGGCGTAGCAGCCGAACTCGCGGATGGACTCCACGGTGCGCGCGAGCTGGGTGGTGGTCGCCACGTAGCAGCAGAGGATGCCGCCGGGGACGAGGGCCTTGGAGACGGCGTCCAGGCATTCCCAGGGGGCGAGCATGTCGAGGATGACGCGGTCGACGTCGGTGTCGGACAGGTTGTCCTGGAGGTCGCCGACGGTCAGCTGCCAGGCGGGGTGCGGGCCGCCGAAGTAGCGCTCGACGTTCCCCTTGGCGATCTCGGCGAAGTCCTCGCGGCGCTCGTAGGAGTGCAGCATGCCGCTGTCGCCGATGGCGCGGAGCAGGAAGCTGCTGAGCGAGCCCGAGCCCACGCCGGCTTCGACGACGCGCGCGCCGGGGAAGATGTCGGCGAAGGCCAGGATCTGCCCCGCGTCCTTGGGGTAGACCACGGCGGCGCCGCGGGGCATGGACAGGACGTAGTCGGGGAGCAGGGGGCGCAGCGCGAGGTAGGCGACGTTTCCCGTGGTACGGACAACACTGCCCTCGGGAGCACCGATCAGCTCGTCGTGGGGGAAGGAACCCTTGTGGGTGTGGAAGTTCTTCCCGGCCTCGAGCGTGAACGTGTAGTGGCGTCCCTTGGGGTCGGTGAGCTGGACCTGGTCCCCGACCTTGAAGGGCCCGCGACGGCGGGCGGCACCGGTCGGTTCGGACATGTGACCAGAGTACCGGGGTTAGGAGGAGGGTCTTGCCATGGCCCGGACGAAGGCGCGTTCCACGTCGGCGGTGGAGAGGACTCCGTAGATCTCTCCGGTGTCCTCGATGACGAGGTATTCGGTGGCGGGGCTGGCGCGCAGGTGGTCGAGGAGGGGTTGTCCGCTGAGTTCGGCGGGGACGCGCATGCCGTCGGTGAGGTCCTGGGCGAGGCCGCTGACGGCGACCCAGGGGCGGCGGTGCTGGGGGACGCCGGCGATGGCGGTCTCGCGGACGAGGGCGGTGGGGTTGCCGAGGCCGTCGACGACGACGAGGGCGCGGGCTCCGGCTTCGTTGGCGCGGCGCAGGGCTTCGGAGAGCGGGGTGGTGGGTTCGACGGGGATGGCGCGGCGGGTGAGGCTGCGGGCGCCGAGTTCGGGGAGGTGTTCGCGCAGCCGGGCCATGCGGAGGCTGTTGCCGGCGCCGGTCCAGATGATGGCGGCGAGGATGGCGGCGAGCAGGGCGTCGGTGACGGTGTCCATGCCGCTGATGTCGTCGGTGGAGTTGCCGAGGAGGCCGGTCCTGGTGAGGAGGGGCAGGCCGATGAGGACGGTGACGGCGAGGGCGCGGCCGACCCAGGCGGCGGCGATGGTGCCGCTCATGGGTTTGCCGGTGATCTTCCAGATGACGGCGCGGAGCATGCGGCCGCCGTCGAGCGGGAGGCCGGGGAGCAGGTTGAAGACGGCGACGATGAGGTTGGAGATCATCAGGCCGGCGAGGAGGACGCCGGGGACGGTGCCGGGTTCGACGGCGTAGAGGGTGAGATAGAAGACACCGGCGAGGACGAGGGAGAGGAGGGGGCCGACGAAGGCGAGGACGAATTCGCGGCCGGGGGTTTCGGTCTCCTTCTCGATCTCGGAGACTCCGCCGAAGAACTGGAGCTGGATGCGGCGCACGGGGAGTTTGAAGCGGAGCGCCGCGATGGTGTGGGCCAGTTCGTGGACGAGGACGGAGGCGTAGAAGGCGATGGCGAAGAAGAGGGAGACGAGGTAGCGGGCTGCTCCGAGTTCGGGCAGGACGCGTTGGATCTGGTCGCCGAAGACCCAGGTGATGAGGGCGGCGACGAGGAACCAGCTGGGGGCGACGTAGACGGGTACGCCGAAGGGGCGGCCCATGAGGATTCCTCCGCCGGGTTCCTCGGTCCGCCGGGTGCGGGCGTCGGCGGTGGCCGGCGGTTCCGCGTCGCCGGACCGCGGCCGCTTGTTCTCGCCGCGCTCGTCGTCCTGGTTCACGGGTTCCTCTCGTCGCCTTCCGCCCGACTCATGTCGTGCGTCACTCTTCGATCATGCAGCGTGACCGGGTCTGTCGTCGATGGTATTCGGCTCGCTGTCGGTGGCGGGCCGTAGGGTCTGGGTCATGAGTACGAGCGAGCAGCCGCCTTCCGGGGCCCGGACCCCGTCGTCGTTGTCGCCTTCGCGGGCGAGCGACTTCATGCAGTGTCCCTTGCTGTACCGGTTCCGGGTGATCGACAGGCTGCCGGAGAAGCCGAGTGAGGCGGCGACGCGGGGGACGCTGGTGCACGCGGTGCTGGAGCGGCTCTTCGACGATCCGGCGGTGGAGCGGACGGTGCCGCGGGCGAAGGCGATGATTCCGGGGCAGTGGGACCGGCTGCTGGAGTCGCGGCCGGAGCTGGGTGAGCTGTTCGCGGAGGACGCGGAGGGTGAGCGGCTGACGCGTTGGCTGGGTGAGGCGGAGCGGCTGGTGGAGCGCTGGTTCACGCTGGAGGATCCGACGCGTCTTGAGCCGGCGGAGCGTGAGCTGTTCGTGGAGACGGAGCTGGAGTCGGGGCTTCGGCTGCGGGGGGTGATCGACCGGGTCGACGTGGCGCCGACGGGTGAGGTGCGGATCGTCGACTACAAGACGGGGAAGGCGCCGCGGCCGGAGTACAGCGAGGGGGCGCTGTTCCAGATGAAGTTCTATGCGCTGGTGATCTGGCGGTTGAAGCGGGTGGTGCCGCGGCGGCTGCAGCTGGTGTATCTGGGCAGTGGGGATGTGCTGACGTACGACCCGGTGGAGGCGGATCTGCTGCGGGTGGAGCGGAAGCTGCTGGCGTTGTGGGAGGCGATCCGGCTGGCGACGGAGACGGGTGAGTGGCGGCCGCGTCCGACGAAGCTGTGCGGGTGGTGCGATCACCAGGTGGTGTGTCCGGAGTTCGGGGGGACGCCGCCGGTGTATCCGCTGGAGATCGTCTCCGCGCGCCCGCCGGAGGCGGGCGATTCGGGTCAGGGCAGAATGGTGCCGGTCGAGCCCGCGCCCTGAAGGAGTTCCTGTGGCCATCCGCGTCCTACTGGTCGATGACCAGCCGCTGCTGCGCACCGGTTTCCGGATGATTCTGGAGGCGGAGCAGGACATCGCGGTGGTCGGTGAGGCCGGGGACGGTCTGCAGGCGTTGGACCAGGTGCGGGCGCTGCAGCCGGATGTGGTGCTGATGGACATCCGGATGCCGCGGATGGACGGGGTGGAGGCGACCCGGCAGATCACGGGGCCGGGTCGGGACGGTCCGGCGAAGGTGCTGGTGCTGACGACGTTCGATCTGGACGAGTACGTGGTGGAGGCGCTGCGGGCGGGGGCGAGCGGGTTCCTGTTGAAGGACGCTCCGGCCAATGAGCTGGTGCAGGCGATCCGGGTGGTGGCGGCGGGTGAGGCGATGCTGGCGCCGTCGATCACGCGTCGGCTGCTGGACAAGTATTCGGCGCATCTGCCGTCGGGTGACGAGCAGGTGCCGGACACGCTGAACACGTTGACCGACCGTGAGGTCGAGGTGCTGAAGCTGGTGGCGCGTGGGTTGTCGAACGCGGAGATCGCGGCTGATCTGTTCGTCAGTGAGACGACGGTGAAGACGCATGTGGGTCATGTGCTGACGAAGCTGGGTCTGCGGGACCGGGTGCAGGCGGCGGTGTACGCGTACGAGAGCGGCCTGGTCCGTCCGGGGGCGCAGTAGCCTCTCGCGAGGCTTGTGGGGAACGGCGAGGGGGCCCGGCGCGCGTGACGCGCGCCGGGCCCCTTCGTCGTGCCGGCGAAGTCAGGGGGTCAGCTCTTCTTGATCTCCCAGAAGCGGAAGACGGTCGAGGCGTCCAGGGTCCACTCCAGGCCTGTGATGTTGTCGCGTGCGACCGCGTACTGCTTGCCCTGCCAGAGCGGGAGGATCGGCAGTTCTTCGGCGACGAGGTCCTGGATGCGGCCGAAGTCCTGGTCGGTGGAGGCGCGGTCGGCGGCGGCGGAGGTCTTGGGGATGAGGCTGCCGGTGATGGTGGTGTTCTGGTAGTTGTTGCCGAGGACGTTGCCCTTGCCGAAGAAGGGGGCGGTGAAGTTGTCGGCGTCGGGGTAGTCGGGTACCCAGCCCTTGACGTACACGCCGTACTTGCCGGCTTCGATGTCCTTCTCGTACTGCTCGAACTCGACCGACTGCACGGTGGCGTCGAACAGGCCGCTGGCGTTGAGCTGTTCGGCGATCGCCTTGAGCTCCTGGTCGGTGGCGGGGCCGTAGCGGCTGGGGGTGGACCAGAGGGTGAGCTTCACCTTGTCGGTGATGCCGGCCTCGCGGAGCGCCTTCTTGGCCTTGGCGGCGTCGGGGCGGCCGCCGTAGGTGTCGAAGAAGGCGGTGTTGTGGCCGGCGATGCCCGCCGGGACGATCGAGTAGAGCGGCGTGGCGGTCGACTTGTAGACGTTCTGGACGAGTGCGTCGCGGTCGACGAGGTGGGCGATGGCCTTGCGGACGCCGAGCTTGCCGACGACGGGGTCGTTGACGTTGAAGACCAGGTGCTGGACTTCGGCGCTGGTGCCCTGGACGACCTCGATGCCCTGGTCTTCCGTGGCGGCGGAGGCTTCGAGGGAGGCGACGTCGTCGGCGGCGAGGCCACGGTAGGCGACGTCGATCTCGTTGTCGGCGAGGGCCTTGGAGAGGGCGGCGCGGTCGCCGCCGTAGAGCTTGAGGGTGACGCCGGCGTTCTTCGTCTCGGCGGTGCCCCGGTAGCCGGAGTTGACGGAGAAGACGGCCTCGGTGTCGGTGATGGACTCCAGCTTGTACGGGCCGGAGCCGACCGCCTTGCCGTCGGTGCGCAGGGCGTCCTCGGCGTACTCGCGGTGGTCGACGATGGAGCCGGCGCCCGAGGCTATCTTGCTGGGGAAGGTGGCGTCGGGGGTCTTGAGGCGGAAGACGACGGTCAGGTCGTCGGGGGTTTCGATGGAGTCGATCGTGGCGAGCAGCGGCGCCGGGCCGGAGGGGTCGGCGATCTTCAGCGCGCGGTCGAAGGAGAACTTGACGTCCTTCGAGGTCAGCGGGTTGCCGTTGGAGAACTCCAGGCCTTCGCGGAGGGTGCAGCGGTAGACCTTGCTGCCTCCCTGGAAGTCGCACTTCTCGGCGGCCTCCGGCGTGGGCTCGGTGCTGCCCTTGGGGAAGCTGAGCAGGGACTGGAAGACGTTGTTGAACAGCAGCCAGGAGCCGGGGTCGTAGCCGGCCGCGGGGTCGGTGCTGAGGACCTCGTCGGACATTCCGACGCGGACATTGTCCCCGGAGCTCGCGGAGCCTCCACCCTGCTCGGCGCCGCAGCCACTGAGCAGGGCGGCGGACAGCCCCGCGGCCAGGGGAGCCGTCAGCCACTTGTTGTGCTTCACAGAACGTGCCTCTTGATCTCTTGCCAGGCCGGCCGCGCGCCTGTGCGCGGCCGGTTGAAACGGAGCTGGTTGAGGGGTCAGGCGGTGCCGCGGCCGAGCTCCCACAGGAGCAGGTCCGAGGAGGTGTTCAGCGCCCATTCGACGCCGGTGACGTCGTCGCGGGCGGCGATGTACTGCTTGCCCTGCCACAGCGGCAGGACGGGCACGTCCTTGGCGACGATCTTCTGGATCTGCCCGAAGGTGGGGCCGGCGGCGGTGCGGTCGGCCGAGCGGCGCGACTGCGGGATCAACTGGTCGCGGACGACCTTGTTGACGTAGGGGGTGTTGAGGAAGTTGTCGGCGTCGAGGAAGGGGGCGACGTAGTTGTCCGGGTCCGGGAAGTCGGGGAACCAGCCCAGGCCGTAGACGGGGTAGTCGCCGCGCTTCTGCGCGGGACGGAACGTGGACCACTCGGCGCCCTGGACGGTGACGTCGAAGAGTCCGGTGGCGTTGAGCTGTCCGCGCAGCGCCTCGAACTCCTTCTTGGTGTCGGAGCCGTAGTGGTCGGTGGTGTAGTGCAGGGTCAGCTTCACCGGGGTGGTGATGCCGGCCTTGCGCAGGAGGCCGCGCGCCCTGGCGGTGCTGGGCTCTCCGTAGGTGTCGAAGAAGGCGGTGGAGTGGCCGGTGACGCTGGAGGGGATCAGCGAGTAGAGCGGCTGGGCGGTGGTGCCGTAGACCTCGCTGACGAGCCGGCCGCGGTCGACGACGGCGGCCATGGCCTGGCGGACCGCCTTGTCCCTGACGGAGGAGTCGGCGGTGTTGAAGGCGAGGTAGCGGATCTCCAGGCCGGGGACCTCGGTGAGCTCGATGCCCTCCTTGGGCTTCTCGGTGAGCTCCTTGACCTGGGCGAGCGACATGGCGCGGGTCATCATGTCGATGCGGCGCTCCTCGAGGGCCTTGTTCATGGCCTCGGCGTCGGCGAAGGAGCGCAGCTCGACCTTGTCGTTGCGCAGGGTGGCGTCGCCCTTGTACTTCTCGTTCCTGGTGAAGACGACCTTGGCGACGCGCTCGCCGTCGCGCTCGGCCTTCATCGTGTACGGGCCGGATCCGTCGACCTCGAAGCCCTCGCGGAGCTTGTCGGCGCTGTACTTGTCCTTGCTGAGGATGCCGGCGACCGGGGTGGAGAGCTTGTACGGGAAGGTCGCGTCGGGCGTCTTGAGGTGGAAGACGATCTCGCGCTCGTTCTTGGTCTCGACGGCGTCGATGTTGGCGAGGAGGGCGGCGGTTCCGTTGTCGGACTTGATGGTCAGCACGCGCTCGACGGAGAACTTGACGTCCTCGGCGGTGACGGGGGTGCCGTCGGCGAAGGTGAGCCCTTCGCGCAGAGTGCAGCGGTAGCTCTCGCTGGCCCGGTCGCTGAAGGCGCAGCTCTCGGCGGCGTCGGGTACGGGTTCGCCGCCGCCGCGCGGGACGTGCATCAGGGTCTGGACGGTCTGCCGGAGGATGTTCCAGGCGCCGGTGTCGTAGGCGAAGGCCGGGTCGAGGGGCGCGGGGGCCTCGCTGGTGGCGAGGAACTGGTCCGTGGTGCCGACGACGATGGCTCTGGTGTCGTCCGATCCGCCACAGGCGACTAGCAGGGGGGCGAGCAGGCCGGCCACGGCCGGCAGCACCAGAGTCTTGCGGTTCATCCTGGACGTTCTCCTCATCCGGCACTGGGATACAGCGGGTACGGACTGCGCCGCGGGCCGCCCGGTCGGGGCGGAGGATCGGGCCGGGATGGTGTGCGATCGGTCCTGTGTGCGCGGCGACTTGGGTGGGGCGCCGGGGCACACGGATGGTGCGGCGAAGTACTCGCGAAAGATTAGTGCGCGGCGCCGTATTGCCCGACCGCGGGCACCCGTACGAGTAATCGCACAGTGATCATGAATGCGGGGCGCTCGATAGTCATGCGCGGGTGCGTTTCGTACGCGATACGGCGAATCGGGACACACGGGGAGGGCGTAACCGCCGCGATCCGGACACCTGACGCGGACCGGCCACCCCCCGACCGGCACGCTGCGTGACCAAGGTCACGTGGCGCCTTTTCGATGGATGGCCGGTTCATTTCGCGGTCGAATGCGGACCGGAAAGGCAAGCTCAGAGAAAGCTCAAAGGCTCAAAGGATCAATGGCTCGAAGATCCGGGCCGTCGACGATTCACGGGCCGGAGATCAGCGTCCGCAGGAAGGGGACGTCCACGTCCTCCAGGGAGCGGACCACGACCCGGCCCGGGGAGGGCGCGATGGGCGCGACGGAGGGCACGGCGACCACCCGGCAGCCGGCCGCCTCGGCGGCCGCCACGCCCGTCGCGGTGTCCTCGATGACGGCGCACAGGGAGGGGTCGGCGCCGACCCCGTCGGCGGCGGTCAGGTAGGGCTCGGGGTCCGGCTTCGTGCGGACCACCTCGTCGCCTGCGACGCTGAGGGCGAAGCGGTCAGGGCCGAGGGAGGCCAGGATCCGGTCGATGATGCGCCGGTGGGAGGCGGAGACCAGGGCGGTCGGGATGTTGTGCCGGGCCAGTTCGGCGAGCAGCCGCTCGGCGCCGGGCATGAGCGGTACGCCTCGCTCGATGCGCTGCTCGAACTTCTCGTTCAGCAGCACCGTGAGTTCGGCGAGGGTGATGTCGGCGCCGGTGGCCTCGATGAGGTAGCCCGCGCTGCGGGTCATGGGGCCGCCGACGACGACGTCCCGCCAGGACTCGTCCAGCCGGTGCCCGAGCGCGGCGAAGGCCTCCACCTCCGCGTCCCACCAGAATCCCTCCGTGTCGACGAGGGTGCCGTCCATGTCGAGGAAGACCGCCTGCAGGGCGGAGCTTCCGTTGGTACGGAACAAGGACGCGGGGACCGTACTGGTCATCCGGCACACCTCCATGGAGGGACGAGAAGGCCGGCCTCTCTCCCCGGTACGGAGAAGGAGACCGGCCTGCACTGGGCCGACAAGTGTACGTCCCGATCGCCCGGGACGCCGGGATTTATCCCTGGTGTGTGCCGGACGCCTCAGCGCGCGTTGAAGTACTTCGCCTCGGGGTGGTGGATGACGATCGCGTCCGTGGACTGCTCCGGGTGGAGCTGGAACTCCTCGGAGAGCTGGACGCCGATCCGCTCGGGCCGGAGCAGGTCGGCGATCTTCGCCCGGTCCTCCAGGTCCGGGCAGGCGCCGTAGCCCAGGGAGAAGCGCGCGCCGCGGTACTTCAGCGCGAACATGTCCTCCACGTCGGCCGGGTCCTCGCCGGCGAAGCCGAGCTCGGCCCGCACGCGCGCGTGCCAGTACTCGGCGAGCGCCTCGGCCAGCTGCACGGACAGGCCGTGCAGCTCCAGGTAGTCGCGGTAGGAGTCGGACTCGAACAGCTTGGCGGTGGCCTCGCCGATCCGGGAGCCGACGGTGACGACCTGCAGGCCGACGACATCGGTCTCGCCGGACTCCTCCGGGCGGAAGAAGTCGGCCAGGCACAGACGCCTGCCGCGACGCTGGCGCGGGAAGGTGAAGCGGGTCCGCTCGTTCCCGGCCTCGTCGAGGATGATCAGGTCGTCGCCCTTGGAGACACAGGGGAAGTAGCCGTGGACGACGGCCGCCTCCAGCAGGTTCTCGGTGTGCAGCCGCTCCAGCCAGCCGCGCAGCCGCGGCCGGCCCTCGCTCTCCACCAGCTCCTCGTACGAGGGTCCGTCACCGGTTCGGTTCTGCTTGAGGCCCCACTGGCCCTTGAAGAGGGCGCCTTCGTCGAGCCAGCTCGCGTACTCCTTGAGCTGGATGCCCTTGACGACCCGGGTGCCCCAGAACGGCGGGGTGGGCACGGGGTTGTCGGTGGCGACGTCCGAGCGGCCGCCCGGCTCCGGCTCGTCGACCTCGAGGGCCGTGGCGCGCTGGGCGACCCGGCGCTGCTTGAGCTCCGGCAGCGCCGCCCCGGGCACACCGCGCTTGACGCCGATGAGGGCGTCCATGAGGCGCAGGCCCTCGAAGGCGTCACGGGCGTAGCGGACCTCGCCCTGATAGATCTCGTGGAGATCCTGCTCGACGTAGGCCCTGGTCAGGGCGGCGCCGCCGAGGATGACCGGGAAGTCTGCGGCCATGCCGCGCTGGTTCAGCTCTTCCAGGTTCTCCTTCATGATCACCGTGGACTTGACGAGCAGACCGGACATGCCGATCACGTCGGCCCGGTGCTCCTCGGCGGCGTCGAGGATCGCGGAGACGGGCTGCTTGATGCCCAGGTTCACGACGTTGTAGCCGTTGTTGGAGAGGATGATGTCGACGAGGTTCTTCCCGATGTCGTGGACATCGCCCCGGACGGTCGCGAGCACGATCGTGCCCTTGCCGTCGTCGTCGGTCTTCTCCATGTGCGGTTCGAGATAGGCCACGGCGGTCTTCATGACCTCGGCGGACTGGAGCACGAACGGCAGCTGCATCTGACCCGAGCCGAACAGCTCGCCCACGACCTTCATGCCCTCCAGGAGGGTGTCGTTGACGATGTCCAGGGCCGCACGGGTCGTGAGGGCCTCGTCGAGGTCGGCCTCCAGGCCGTTCTTCTCGCCGTCGATGATGCGTCGCTGGAGACGCTCGTCGAGCGGGAGGGCCATCAGCTCCTCGGCACGCCCCGCCTTCATCGACTTCATGTTGACGCCCTCGAACAGCGCCATCAGCTTCTGCAGCGGGTCGTAGCCCTCACTCCGCCGGTCGTAGATGAGGTCGAGGGCGGTGGTGACCTGCTCCTCGTCGAAGCGGGCGATCGGCAGGATCTTGCTCGCGTGCACGATCGCCGAGTCCAGACCCGCCTTCACACACTCGTCCAGGAAGACAGAGTTGAGCAGGACCCGGGCGGCCGGGTTGAGACCGAAGGAGATGTTCGACAGACCGAGCGTCGTCTGCACATTCGGGCGGCGGCGCTTGAGCTCGCGGATCGCCTCGATCGTCGCGATGCCGTCCTTGCGGGACTCCTCCTGCCCGGTGCAGATCGTGAAGGTGAGGCAGTCGATCAGGATGTCCGACTCGTCGATACCCCAGTTGCCGGTCAGGTCCTCGATCAGCCGCTCGGCGATGGCGACCTTGTGCTCGACGGTGCGGGCCTGGCCCTCCTCGTCGATGGTCAGCGCGATCAGCGCCGCCCCGTGCTCCTTCGCGAGCGCGGTGACCTTCGCGAAGCGGGACTCCGGGCCGTCGCCGTCCTCGTAGTTGACGGAGTTGATGACCGCCCGGCCGCCGAGCTTCTCCAGACCGGCCTGGATGACGGGCAGTTCGGTGGAGTCCAGCACGATCGGCAGCGTCGAGGCGGTCGCGAAACGGCCCGCCAGCTCCGCCATGTCCGCGACACCGTCACGTCCCACGTAGTCGACGCACAGATCCAGCATGTGCGCGCCCTCACGGATCTGGTCGCGGGCCATCTCCACGCAGTCGTCCCAGCGGCCCTCCAGCATCGCCTCACGGAACTTCTTCGAACCGTTGGCGTTCGTCCGCTCCCCGATCGCCATGTAGGCGGTGTCCTGGCGGAAGGGGACAGCCTGGTAGAGGGAGGCGGCGCCCGGCTCGGGGCGGGGGTCACGCGGTGTCGGGGCGAGGTCGCGGGTCCGCTCGACGACGGCCCGCAGGTGGGCGGGGGTCGTACCGCAGCAGCCGCCGATGAGGGACAGGCCGTAGTCCCGGACGAACGCCTCCTGGGAGTCGGCGAGGCCTTCGGGGCCGAGCGGGAAGTGCGCGCCGTCCTTGGTGAGGACGGGCAGGCCGGCGTTGGGCATGCACATCAGCGGCGTACGGGAGTGGCGGGCGAGATAGCGCAGGTGCTCGCTCATCTCGTCCGGGCCGGTCGAGCAGTTCAGGCCGATCAGGTCGATGCCCAGCGGTTCCAGGGCGGTCAGGGCGGCGCCGATCTCGGAGCCGAGCAGCATCACGCCGGTCGTCTCGAAGGCCAGGGAACAGATCAGCGGTACGTCGACACCGAGGGCGTCCATCGCCCGGCGCGCGCCGATCAGGCTCGACTTTGTCTGGAGCAGGTCCTGTGTGGTCTCCACGATCAGGGCGTCCGCACCACCGGCGAGCAGGCCCTCGGCGTTCCGCTGGTAGCCGTCGCGCAGCACGTCGTACGCGATGTGGCCGAGCGACGGCAGCTTGGTGCCGGGGCCGATCGAGCCCAGCACCCAGCGCTGCCGGCCGTCCTTGGCTCCGAACTCGTCGGCGACCTCGCGGGCGATGCGGGCGCCCGCCTCGGACAGCTCGAAGATCCGGTCCGCGATCTCGTACTCGTTCGCCGCCGAATGGTTCGCGCCGAAGGTGTTCGTCTCGACGCAGTCGACGCCGACGGCGAAGTACTCCTCGTGCACCGAACGGACGATGTCCGGGCGAGTGACGTTCAGGATCTCGTTGCAGCCTTCGAGGTTCTGGAAGTCCTCGAGGGTGGGGTCCTGTGACTGGAGCATGGTGCCCATGGCTCCGTCGGCCACGACCACGCGGGTCGCGAGTGCTTCGCGGAGGGTGGCGGCGCGGTTCCGGCTGTCGGCGGAAGGGGTTGGCGACGAGGCCATGGATGAGCTCCCTGGGATGCGACGGCTGTCGGCTTTGCACCTTCGGAGGAGGGTGCACGGGCCCAGAGTAACCGTGCGGGCGTCGGGGTGGACATGGCGTCCCAAGGGCCGGACGGCATTCTGTGTGCGGAGACTCCCGGTCACGCTCGTTCGTGAACGACACTGTTCAGGTAACGGGTGGTCGGCATCGACCGATAGTGTTCAGCATTGTCGAACAGCATGATCCACGAGATCCTGTCCGTAGGATCCACCGGAACCACCGGGATCATGGAGAGGGAGAAGGGCCGGGCGATGGCGAAGAACATCCAGTCGCTTGAACGAGCGGCGGCGATGCTGCGACTGCTCGCGGGCGGCGAGCGCCGGCTCGGCCTGTCCGACATCGCCTCCTCACTGGGCCTGGCCAAGGGGACGGCGCACGGCATCCTGCGCACGCTGCAGGCCGAGGGCTTCGTGGAGCAGGACGCCCCCTCGGGCCGCTACCAGCTGGGCGCGGAGCTGCTGCGCCTCGGCAACAGCTATCTGGACGTCCACGAGCTGCGGGCGCGGGCGCTGGTCTGGACGGACGACCTGGCGCGCTCCAGCGGGGAGAGCGTCCACCTGGGCGTGCTCCACCAGCAGGGCGTACTGATCGTGCACCACGTCTTCCGGCCGGACGACAGCCGTCAGGTCCTGGAGGTGGGGGCCATGCAGCCGCTGCACTCCACAGCCCTGGGCAAGGTGATCTCGGCGTACGACCCGGTGGCGCACAGCGAGGTCCTGGAGGTCCCGCGGGAGGGGTTCACGCCCCGCACGGTGACCGACCTGACGGAGTTCGAGTCCCTGCTCGACCTGACCCGCGCGCGCGGATGGGCCGCTGACGTGGAGGAGACCTGGGAGGGTGTGGCCTCGGTGGCGGCGCCGATCCACGACCGGCGCCGGATGCCGGTGGGCGCGGTGGCGATCACCGGCGCCGTGGAGCGGGTCTGCGACGACGGCGAGCTGCGCTCCGAGCTGATCGCGGCGGTACGGGACTGTGCCCGGGCCGTCTCCCGGGACCTGGGCGCCCGCCGCTTCTGACCGGACGCCTCCGAACGGCCGCTTCTGACCGGACGCCTCCGAACCCGCCCGCACCCCCTCGACGACCCGGCCCGGCGCCTCACGGCGGCCGGGCCTTCGTGTGTCCGGCGGCGCCCGCGCGACCCGTGGGTAACGATCGGGTCATGCGGAACGGTATCGGCCACAGAACCCTTGACGCGCTGTTAAGCCGGGGGCAAAACTTCCGTGCATCGGTCGGCATTGTCGAACACCTACCGGCAATACACGCTAGGGTATGGCACTGCCAAGGGCCGGCAACGCCCTTACACGAGGGCGCGGACCACCGGAGGGACCCGGGGTTCGCCTTCCCCTGGACGAAGGACAAAGGAGTCGCGGGTGTCCAGCTCCGACATCTTCATCGGCGAGATCATTGGTACCGCCGTACTCATCCTGCTCGGCGGCGGCGTGGTCGCCGCCGTTGTGCTCAAGCGCTCGAAGGCGCAGAACGCCGGCTGGCTCGCCATCACCTTCGGGTGGGGCTTCGCGGTCATGACGGCCGTGTACATGACGGGTACCCTCTCCGGCGCCCACCTCAACCCGGCGGTCACGGTCGGCATCGCGATCAAGGACGGGGACTGGAGCGACGTTCCGGTCTACTTCGCCGGCCAGCTGCTCGGTGCCATGATCGGCGCCGCCCTGGTCTGGATCGCCTACTACGGGCAGTTCCAGGCACACCTCACGGACCCGGAGATCCTCTCCGCGCCGCCGCACGAGGAGGGCATGGTCGACCAGAAGGCCGCCCCGAAGGCCGGGCCCGTGCTCGGCGTCTTCTCCACCGGCCCCGAGGTGCGCAACGTCTGGCAGAACCTGGCCACCGAGATCATCGGCACGGTCGTGCTGGTCCTCGCGGTGCTGACGCAGGGCCTCAACGACAGCGGCAAGGGCCTCGGCGTCATCGGCGCCCTGATCACGGCCTTCGTCGTGGTCTCCATCGGCCTCTCGCTCGGCGGCCCGACCGGCTACGCCATCAACCCGGCCCGCGACCTCGGTCCGCGCATCGTGCACGCTCTGCTGCCGCTGCCGAACAAGGGCGGCTCCGACTGGAGCTACGCCTGGATCCCGGTCGCCGGTCCGCTGATCGGTGGAGCCCTCGCGGCGGGTATCTACAACCTCGCGTTCGCCTGAGCCGTACAGCAGTAGTCGTAGCCGTACACCTGAGACCTCCTTGGAGCACTCCGTGACCGACGCACACACCAGCGGCCCGTTCATCGCCGCCATCGACCAGGGCACGACCTCGTCCCGCTGCATCGTCTTCGACAAGGACGGCCGGATCGTCTCGGTCGACCAGAAGGAGCACGCGCAGATCTTCCCGAAGCCGGGCTGGGTGGAGCACGACGCCGCCGAGATCTGGACCAACGTCCAGGAAGTCGTCGCCGGCGCCATCGAGAAGGGCGGCATCTCCGCCGCCGACGTCAAGGCCATCGGCATCACCAACCAGCGCGAGACCACCGTGCTCTGGGACAAGAACACCGGTGAGCCCGTCCACAACGCCCTCGTCTGGCAGGACACCCGCACCGACTCGCTCTGCAAGGAGCTGGGCCGCAACGTCGGCCAGGACCGCTTCCGCCGCGAGACCGGCCTGCCGCTCGCCTCGTACTTCGCCGGCCCCAAGGTCCGCTGGCTGCTCGACAACGTCGAGGGGCTGCGCGAGCGCGCCGAGCGCGGCGAGATCCTCTTCGGCACCATGGACTCCTGGGTCATCTGGAACCTCACCGGCGGCGTCGACGGCGGCCACCACGTCACCGACGTCACCAACGCCTCGCGCACCATGCTGATGAACCTGCACACCATGGAGTGGGACCAGAAGATCCTCGAGTCCATGGAGGTCCCGGCGGCCGTGCTGCCGGAGATCCGCTCCTCCGCCGAGGTGTACGGCCACGTCAAGGGCGGCGTCCTGGACGGCATCCCGGTCGCCTCCGCACTCGGCGACCAGCAGGCCGCCCTGTTCGGGCAGACGTGTTTCGCCGAGGGCGAGGCCAAGTCCACGTACGGCACCGGCACCTTCCTGCTGATGAACACCGGCGAGAAGATCATCAACTCGTACTCCGGGCTCATCACCACCGTCGGCTACAAGATCGGTGAAGACGCTCCGGTGTACGCCCTGGAGGGCTCCATCGCCGTCACCGGTTCGCTGGTGCAGTGGATGCGCGACCAGATGGGCCTGATCAAGTCCGCCGCCGAGATCGAGACCCTCGCGTCCTCGGTCGAGGACAACGGCGGCGCCTACTTCGTGCCGGCCTTCTCCGGCCTGTTCGCCCCGTACTGGCGCTCCGACGCCCGCGGTGTGATCGCCGGCCTCACCCGGTACGTCACCAAGGCGCACATCGCCCGCGCCGTGCTCGAGGCCACCGCCTGGCAGACCCGTGAGATCACCGACGCCATGACGAAGGACTCCGGCGTCGAGCTGACCGCGCTCAAGGTCGACGGCGGCATGACCTCCAACAACCTGCTGATGCAGACCCTCTCGGACTTCCTGGACGCGCCGGTGGTGCGTCCGATGGTCGCCGAGACCACCTGCCTCGGCGCCGCCTACGCCGCCGGCCTTGCCGTCGGCTTCTGGCCGGACACCGACGCCCTGCGCGCCAACTGGCGCCGGGCCGCCGAGTGGACCCCCCGCATGGACGCCGAGAAGCGTGACGCCGAGTACAAGAACTGGCTGAAGGCCGTCGAGCGTTCCATGGGCTGGCTCGAAGAAGAGAACTGACGAGGAGTTAGCGACATGACCACCCTGCGATGCGTCCCCGCTCTGGGGACGCGCCCGGCAGCCGGTTCCCTGCCGAGCCGTGCCGAGACCCGGGAACAGCTTTCCAAGGCGACGTACGACCTCCTGGTGATCGGCGGCGGCATCCTGGGCATCTCCACCGCCTGGCACGCCGCGCAGTCCGGTCTGCGGGTGGCCCTGGTGGACGCCGGCGACTTCGCCGGCGCCACCTCCTCCGCCTCCTCCAAGCTCCTCCACGGCGGTCTGCGCTACCTGCAGACCGGCGCGGTGAAGCTGGTCGCGGAGAACCACTTCGAGCGGCGTGCGGTCTCCCGTCAGGTGGCGCCGCACCTCGCCAACCCCCTCACCTTCTACCTGCCCGTCTACAAGGGCGGCCCGCACGGCGCGGCCAAGCTCGGAGCGGGCGTCTTCGCCTACTCCGCGCTCTCCGCCTTCGGTGACGGCGTCGGCCACCTGCTCAGCCCCGCCAAGGCCGCGCAGGACGTGCCGGAGCTGCGCACCGACAACCTGAAGGCCGTGGCCGTCTACGGCGACGACCAGATGAACGACGCCCGGATGGCGCTGATGACCGTCCGCGCCGCGGTCGCGGCCGGTGCCACGGTCCTCAACCACGCCGAGGTCACCGGCCTGCGCTTCACCAGGGGCCGGGTCACGGGCGCGGAGCTCAAGGACCGCACCAGCGGCGACGAGTTCGGCGTCACCGCCCGGCTCGTGCTCAACGCGACCGGGCCGTGGGTCGACCACCTGCGCAAGATGGAGGACCCGAACGCGGCCCCCTCCATCCGTCTCTCCAAGGGCGCGCACCTCGTCCTGAAGCGGACCTCCCCGTGGAAGGCGGCGCTGGCCACGCCGATCGACAAGTACCGCATCACCTTCGCCCTCCCCTGGGAGGACATGCTGCTCCTCGGCACCACCGACGAGGAGTACGAGGGTGATCCCGGCCAGGTCGAGGTCACCGAGAAGGACACCGCCCAGATCCTGGACGAGGCCGCCTTCTCCATCCGCGACCAGCAGCTGTCGCGCGATCTGATCACTTACGCCTTCGCGGGTCTGCGGGTGCTGCCGGGCGGCCCCGGCGACACCTCCAAGGCCAAGCGCGAGACGGTCGTCACCGAGGGCCGCGGCGGCATGCTGTCGGTGGCCGGCGGCAAGTGGACGACGTTCCGCCACATCGGCCGTACGGTGATGAGGAAGCTGGAGTCCCTGCCGGGCCACCCGCTCGGCGAGGACTACGAGTCGGTCTCGACGCTGCCGAAGCGGCTGCCGCTGCCCGGCATAGCCAACCCCGACGCGGTCGCGCACCGGCTCCTCGTCGACGGTCCCGCGCCCGGCCCGCGGATGGCCGCCGACACCGCCAAGCACCTGGCGACGCACTACGGTTCGCTCTCCTTCGACATCGCGCGGATGGCGAACGAGAACCCGGAGCTCGGCGAGCGCATCCACCCGGACGCCCCGGAGATCTGGGCCCAGGTGGCCTACGCCCGTGACTACGAGTGGGCCGAGACCGCCGACGACGTGCTGCGGCGGCGTACGACGCTCACGATCCGCGGTCTGGCGACGGACGAGATCCGCGGCAAGGTGGAGGACATGCTCACCCGCTGACGAGCGGTGGGCGGTAAGGAGTAAGCGGTAAGGGGCGGTCTCCCTGGAGGCCGCCCCTTACCGCGTACGCGCGTGCGATCGGGCGGGCCACGCGTCGGCCGCCCGTGTGCCGGGCCGATTTCCTGGGTAGTCGATCAAGGCCGCGAAGGCTCCCGGTGAGGTACGAGGGCTGCGGACGGGCCGCCGGAAAGCCGTAAGGTTGGTCCGTACGACAGGAACTTCGGAAGGAGGCACTGGGTGATCGAGCTCGAGGGCGTGCCCGAGCTGATCGACCCGGTCATGGTGGCGGCGTTCGAGGGCTGGAACGACGCCGGCGACGCCGCCTCCACCGCGGTCGCGCATCTGGACCGGGAATGGAAGGGCGAGGTGTTCGCGGCGCTCGACGCCGAGGACTACTACGACTTCCAGGTCAACCGGCCCACGGTGTGGCTGGACGGCGGCGTCCGGAAGATCACCTGGCCGACGACCAGACTGTCCGTGGTCAGGGTCGGCGGCGAGAAGCCGCGTGACCTGGTCCTGGTGCGCGGGATCGAGCCGTCGATGCGCTGGCGCTCGTTCTGCAACGAGATCCTGGGCTTCGCCCATGAGCTGGGCGTGGAGATGGTGGTGATCCTGGGCGCGCTGCTCGGCGACACCCCGCACACCCGGCCGGTCCCGGTCAGCGGTGTCACCTCCGATCCGGACCTGGCGCGGACGATGGATCTGGAGGAGACGCGCTACGAAGGCCCGACGGGCATCGTCGGCATCCTCCAGGAGGCGTGCACGCACGCGGGCGTGCCCGCGGTCAGCCTGTGGGCGGCGGTGCCGCACTACGTCTCGCAGCCGCCGAACCCCAAGGCCACGCTGGCGCTCCTGAACCGGCTCGAGGACCTCATCGGTCTGCGCATCCCGCTGGGCGAGCTGCCCGAGGACGCGCGGGCGTGGCAGCTGGGCGTGGACCAACTGGCCTCCGAGGACAGCGAGGTGGCGGAGTACGTCCAGACGCTGGAGGAGGCCCGGGACACGGCGGAGCTGCCGGAGGCCTCGGGTGAGGCGATCGCCCGGGAGTTCGAGCGCTATCTGCGGCGCCGTGAGCCCGGGCAGGGCCCCGGTCCCGGGCCGGGCCTCGCGACGGAGGGCGGCGACACCTCGTACCTGCGGGACACCTCCAGCGGCCGGACCCGCCCGCCGAAGCCGGAGCAGCCGGGCCCCGAGTCGGCGCCCGAGGCCGGTCCGGGGGCGCCGTCCGGGCG
Source organism: Streptomyces sp. NPDC015346 (assembly GCF_043078785.1). Classification (NCBI taxonomy): domain Bacteria; kingdom Bacillati; phylum Actinomycetota; class Actinomycetes; order Kitasatosporales; family Streptomycetaceae; genus Streptomyces; species Streptomyces sp. NPDC015346. Next base: position 295,958 of record NZ_JBIBTW010000007.1, read on the forward strand.
TTCGGGGCCCGAGGAACCGCCTCAGGAGGGCGACGACGCCGACGAGTAGGACGTACGGCGGCGAAGGACGTACGGAAGGGGGCCGCGCCCGGATCGGCGCGGCCCCCTTCCGCGTGCTCAGACCTTCCTCGTGCTTACACCTTCCGCGTGCTCACACCGCCTGTCGCACCGGTTCAGGAGCAGGCGAAGCGGGCCGCCGCCCAGTCCCCGTGGTCGCCGCTCTTGGAGCCGTTGGTGTCGGTGATCCGCAGACGGACATGGCGGGCGCCGGTGACGTCCACGTCGACGGGTACGGTCGCCGAGGCGCCGGTCAGCTTCGGCGAGGTCCACAGCACCTCGCCGTCGGCCTCCACCGAGAACGCCACCTCCCCGTAGCCGTTGATCTCGTCGTCGATGCCGACGTCGGCGGTGAACGCGGTGCAGCGGCCGCCGAGGTAGACCTCGATGTCGGAGTCGGCGTGGGCGCCGATCCCCTTCTCGTACGTCTTTCCGGCCAGGGTGAGGGTCCGGCCGTCGTTCGCGCCCGACTCGCCGTTGGAGCGGTCGCGTTCGGGCGGGCCCCAGCCGTTGGTGGACTTCAGCCAGACGAGGTCGCTCGCCCAGGACGCGGTGGCCGGCGGCTCGGGCATCACGCCGACGGCGAAGCGCTGGAGGGCGGTGCGGTCCTGTCCTGCGGAGCGGTGCCGGGCGGTCGCGGTGAGCGTGGCCTCCCCCGGCTCGGCCTCCTCGGCGGGGGTGACGGAGACCTCGACCCGCCGGGTGGTGCCGGCCGGGATGCGCTCGACGGGCGCGGCGGGGGTGACCTGCCAGCCCGCCGGGGCCGTCAGGGAGACCTCCACGCCGGTCGCGTCCCTGGTGCCCGCGGTGACGTCGACGGCGACGGTGCCGGGCGCTCCCGCGCCCAGCTCCTGTCCGGGGGCGACGGCGAGGGTGGCGGCGGCCCCGGGTACGGCTCCGCCGACCGCGCTGGTGTCCTTCAGGGTGAGCGTAAGGCCGCGGTCGGTGCGCTGGTCGGCCGTCTTGACCTTCACGACTCCGCCGCGGTCGTCACGGTCGTACCACCAGCCCTGTGTCGCGGCCTCGTAGGCGGACCGGGAGGTGAGCCGGGGCAGCTTCCGCTCGCCGAGCGTCACGCCGCTCGGCGCGTCCCCGGTGTGCACGGTGAACTGGTACGGCCGGGCGGTGGACTTGCCCGCGAACGTGCCCCTGCTCTCCCCGATCCGTACGGTCACGTCGCCCGCGCCCCGCCGCGGCGCCCGGACGTCGGCGCGCTGGGTGGCGTACTGGCCGGTGCGGTGGGCGCGGGTGACGCCGTCGTCCTCGTACAGCTCGAAGGACGAGGTGCCCTGCGGGTAGATGTCCCAGGCGAGCGGGGATCCGGGGGTGCGGTCGGCGTACGAGCGGATGCCGCCCGGCCACATCGGGACGGCGGCGCCGGCCCGGACGAACAGGGGCAGGGTGTCGAGCGGGGCGCTGTAGTCGTCGACGGTGACCGGGCCCTCGTAGGTGCGCCCGCTCCAGTAGTCGATCCAGGTGCCCTGGGGAAGGTAGATGCCATCACGCTCGACGGCGTCCTGGTGGACGGGGGCGACCAGGAATTCCTCGCCGCTGAGGAACTCGTACTTCGCGGCGTCGGTGGCGGCCTTGGGGTCGTCGGGGTACTCGAGGACGAGCGGCCGGGCGAGGCCCACGCCGGTCTTGGTGGCCCGGTGGACGTGCGAGTAGATGTAGGGCAGCAGCGCCTCGTGGAGCTTGAGGTAGTCGCGGTTGACCGAGGTGTACGGCTCGCCGTAGCGGAAGGGCTGCTTGTCGTTGGCCGCCCAGCCGTCCATGGTCATGGTGACGGGCAGGAACATCTTCCACTGCAGGTCACGGGTGTACGTCTTGGCGCTGCCGCCGAAGATGCCGTCGACGTCCCCGGTGGTGTAGGCGAGGCCGGACATGGAGGCGCCGGCGTAGGTCGGGATCTGCCAGCGGATGTACTCCCAGGTGCCGGCCTGGTCGCCGGACCACTGGACGCCGCAGCGCTGGGCGCCCGACCAGCTCTCGGGTGCCCAGGTGAAGCCGCGGGCGTCGCTGTTCGCCTCGATGCCGGCGTAGGCGTCCTTGCAGCCGTCGAGGGCGAACTTGTAGCCCGCGCCGACCCAGGCGACGTCGAGCTTGGCGACCCGCTGGCCCGCCTTGACCTGCTCGGCGAGGGTGTCGAGGCCGTCCTCGGTCCACAGGCCGAGCTGCATCTTGCGCTGCTGGAGGCCGGCGGCGGTCTCGGCGAGGTTCTCGTAGCCGCAGCCGTAGCCGTCGTTGACGAGCATCCAGCCGTTGGGCATGTCGTTCTGGACGTAGCCGTCGGCGACCTTCAGGGCGTCGAGGGTGTGGCGCTCGCCGCGGTTGGCGTTGTGGAGGTAGCAGTCGGCGTCGCCGATCTCCAGGCCGTAGACGGGTGGCAGGAACGGCTTGCCGGTGAGGGCGGTGTACTGGCCGATGACGTCCTTGAGGGCGTCGGAGCCGGAGCCGGCGAAGTAGTAGGCGTCGAAGCGCTGTTCGCGGGCGCTGGTGGTGACCGGCTCGCCGAAGACGTAGGTGCCGGGGGCGTAGGTGTTGCGGTAGACGCCGTAGCCGGCCGAGGAGAGGTAGAACGGGACGGAGTTGGGGTGGCCGCCGTCGTTCCAGTTGTAGTCGACGCCGACCTCGACGGTCTTGCCCCGGTGCGAGGTGTTGCCGCGTCCGTTCTGCATGCCGGCGCCGTAGAACTGTTCGTCGGCGCCCCGGGCGAGGGTCTGCGTGGTGCGGTCCTGATGCCAGGTCAGGCCCTTGGTCTCGGACCACAGCGGGGTGCCGTCGGCGCGGTACGCCTCGAACCGCAGGGGCGCCTTGTAGGCGCGCAGGGTCACCGCGGCGGAGGCGAGTTCGTAGCGGTCGCCGCGGTCGTACCAGCGGGTGGCGGGCGGCGGGCCCTGCGGCAGGACGATGTCCCGGCCCGTGGGGTCGGTGAACGTGCCGTCGGGGGCGAGTTCGATGCGGAAGGTCTCCGCCGTGACGAAGCTGACGCGGGCCCGGGCGGGGCCGGCGGTCAGCTCGTAGACGGAGCCTTCGGCGGTGAAGCCGGTGACGTCCCCGACGGTGGTCGGGGGCGGTTCGGCGGACTGGGCGCTTCCGGGTCCCGCGAAGACCGCGAGGAGCCCGAGCAGAGCGCCGGCGACTGCAGCTCTCGTGCGCATTCCTGATTGCATGGAGCCTCTTTAGCGCAGAAACAAGCATGAGCACAGGGGCAGAACGGAACCGCCCTCGGACTTCGCGGGGAAGTCCGAGGGCGGCCGCGTGAAAGGGGGTTGCGCGGAGGTGCTCGTTACAGCGCGACGCCGAGCAGTGCGTCGACGGCGCGGGAGACGAGGCCGGGCGCGGACTCGTCCTCGCCGCCCTCGGCGGTCTGCCGCTCGGCCCAGCGGTCGACCGCGGCGAGCGCGGCCGGCGCGTCGAGGTCGTCGGCGAGCGCCTCGCGGATCTCCTCGACGAGCGCGTCGGCGGACGGGCCGTCGGGACGGGAGACCGCGGCGCGCCAGCGGTCCAGGCGGGCCAGGGCGTCCTGGAGGACCTGGTCGGTCCACTCCCAGTCGGCGCGGTAGTGGTGGGAGAGCAGCGCGAGCCGGATGGCGGCCGGGTCGACGCCCTGGCGGCGGAGCGTGGAGACGAAGACCAGGTTGCCCTTGGACTTCGACATCTTCTGGCCGTGCAGGGCGACCATGCCGGCGTGGACGTACGCCTTGGCCATGGGGAACTCGCCGGTCAGCGCCTGGGCGTGGGAGGCGCCCATCTCGTGGTGCGGGAAGATCAGGTCGGAGCCGCCGCCCTGCACGTCGAAGCCCATGCCGAGGTGGTCGAGGGCGATGGCGACGCACTCGATGTGCCAGCCGGGGCGCCCCGGGCCGAGGCTTCCGCCGTCCCAGCTGGGCTCGCCGTCGCGGGCGGCCATCCACAGCATCGGGTCGAGCGGGTTCTTCTTGCCCGGACGGTCGGGGTCGCCGCCGCGCTCGGCGGAGAGGTGGCGCATCAGCTCGGTGTCGTAGTGCGACACCTGGCCGAAGTGCGGGTCGGCCTCGACGGAGAAGTAGATGTCGCCTTCCAGCTCGTAGGCCGCGCCGGAGTCCCGCAGCCGCTCGACGAGCGGCACGATGCCCGGTATGGCCTCGACCGCGCCGATGTAGTGCTGCGGGGGCAGCATCCGCAGGGCGGTCATGTCCTCGCGGAACAGGGCGGTCTCGCGCTCGGCGAGGCCGACCCAGTCGATCCCGTCGCGGATCGCCCGTTCGAGGAGAGGGTCGTCGACGTCGGTGACGTTCTGGACGTAGTGGACCTGCCGCTTGGTGTCGAGCCACACGCGCTGAACGAGGTCGAACGCGTTGTAGGTCGCCGCGTGACCCAGATGGGTCGCGTCGTACGGCGTGATGCCGCAGACGTAGATACGGGCGACGGGGCCGGGGGCGAGGGTCACTCGTCCGCCGGTCGCGGTGTCGTGGATCCGGAGGTCGCGGCCCTTGCCGGGCAGGGCGGGGACCTCAGAAGCGGGCCAGGCATGCATGACCTGAGCGTAACCGGACAGCTGTTCCGGATACGAACCGGATGCGGGATCTTGACCGAATAGGCGGTCTTGCGGGTCAGCGCCGTCCGTGCATACCCCCAGGGGGTGCGGGCGGTCGGCCGAGAGGTGGCCGGATCCCGACGGTCAGACCGACGCGAGCTCAGACCGGCGGCCAGGGGATGGCGGGCCACTGTCCGGAGGGCTCGGGGTGCCGTCCGGTCGTGCGCAGCCGGGTGACGCGGCCGCGCAGCGCGTCCACCTCGGCCGCCGTGAGCAGCTCCGCCAGCCGGGTGGTGAGCGGGGTGCCGGGCGCGAGGGAGGCGTCGAGCCGGTCCAGCACCTCGGTGGCCTCGGCGGGCAGCTCCTCGCCCGCCCAGCCCCACAGCAGGGTGCGCAGCTTGTCGTCCACGTTGAAGGTCACGCCGTGGTCGATGGCGTAGAGCCGCCCGTCCGGGGCGGGCAGCAGATGTCCGCCCTTGCGGTCGCCGTTGTTGATGACGGCGTCCAGGACGGCCAGGCGGCGCAGATCCGGGGTGTCGGCGTGGACGAGGAGCGCGGTGCGGTCCTCGCCGACCTGGGCCGGGCCGACGGCCTTCCAGCCCTCCCCCGCCTCCTCGTCCTCGGTGAGGGCGAGGAGGTTCACGCCGGGGTCGGCCTCGACCCACAGCTGGACCATGCCCTCGCCGTACGGTCCGTCGCGCAGCACGGTGGGCGGTACGAGCCCCCAGCCGGTCGCCTCGGAGAGTGCGTAGGCGGCGACCTCGCGCTGAGCGAGGGTGCCGTCGGGGAAGTCCCACAGCGGGCGCTCGCCCGCGACGGGCTTGTAGACGCAGAAGGCTTCCGCGCCCTCGTGGGCGACGGAGCAGTAGAGCACCGCGTTCGACGCCTCGCGGACCTGACCGCGGACGGTCAGCTCGCCCTTGGCGAGCAGGTCGACGACCGGAACGGACGGCGCGGTCGCCGCGCTGGGGGCGGTCGCCACATGCGGCGCCGTCGGCACGCTCGGCAGCTCCGTCATGCTCCCCGCCGGTATCCGTTCTGGCGCGGGCACACATGGCCCTCGGGGTCGAGCGGCAGGCTGCACAGCGGGCACGGCGGCCGGCCGGCGTTGACCACGTCGAGGGCGCGCTTGGCGAAGGCCCTGGCCTGGGCGCCGGTGAGGCGGACCCGCAGCATCGGCGGGCCGTTCTCCTCGTCCTGCAGCAGCCGCTCCTCGGCCTCGGCGAGGTCCTCCTCGGACTCCGCGTCGAGCTCCACGAGCGCCTGGGCCTCGACGATCATGCGCTGTTCCTCGCCGTCCCAGGCCAGCGCCATGGTGCCGACCCGGAACTCCTCCTCGACGGGGGCGTCGAGCGGCGCGGTGTCCGCGATGTCGGCGGGCGCGACCGCGGGGACGGGGGCGTTGCCGCCGGTGCGGCGCACGACCTCGTCGAGGAGTTCGTCGATGCGTTCGGCGAGCGCGGCGACCTGGGTCTTCTCCAGGGCCACACTGGTGACCCGGCCCGCCGCGGACGCCTGAAGGAAGAACGTACGGCGGCCAGGCAGCCCGACCGTGCCGGCCACGAAACGCTCCGGTGGGTCGTAGAGGAACACCTGACGGGACACGTCCCTGACTCCTTGAGTCTCGACAGTGGTGAAGGCCCGCGCTACAGCGGCCCGTCCACCCTACTGCGCGGATGGATCACGGTGCGCCCGCACCGCCCCCGACCTCCGCGGCCCCGCCGTTCCCGCCGTTCTCCCGGGCGGCGAGGGCGGCGAAGTCGCCGGTGTCGCCGAGGCGTACGAGGAAGGGACGCAGCCGTGTGTAGCGGATGACGGTGAGGGAGCAGGGGTCGACGTGGATGCGCTGGAAGAGGTCCAGGTGCATGCCGAGGGCGTCCGCGACGACCGACTTGATGATGTCGCCGTGCGAGCACATGGCGTAGACGGCGTCCTCGCCGTGCTCGGCCTCGATCCGGGCGTTCCAGTCCTGTACGGCGTCGACGGCCCGCGCCTGCATGGCGCGCATCGACTCGCCGCCGGGGAAGGCCGCGGCGGAGGCGTGGGTCTGGACGATCTCCATGAGCGGCTCGTCGTTGAGCTCGGCGAGCTTGCGGCCCGACCAGTCGCCGTAGTCGCACTCGCTGATCCGCTCGTCGGTGTGGAACGGCAGGCCGGGCCGGGCGTCGAGGAGCGGTCGCAGCGTCTCGAGGCAGCGCTGCAGCGGGCTGCTGACGACGGCGGCGAGCGGTACCCCGGCCAGCCGCCCGGGCAGCGCGGCGGCCTGGGCGGCTCCTCGTTCGTCGAGGGCGACTCCCGGGGTCCGTCCGGCGAGGACCCCTGAGGTGTTGGCGGTGGAGCGTCCGTGGCGGACGAGGATCAGCGTGGCCATGGCGGCAAGCGTAGGCGGCCGCACGCGCGCGTGGGGGCGGTCAGGGTCTACGGGTGCGGCCGGGCCTGTCCGAGCGGCGGGCGGCCGGCCGGCTGGGCCGGTCCGATTTCTCGTGTGCGTGGACCGGGCGGTCCGGGGAAGAATACGGCGCGTGATCGTGGACTCTGCCATCTACCGGGACGGGCGCCGTACGGACGGCCCCGCCGACCTGTCCGACGCCCTGGAGGAGGCGAGGGCGACCGGCGACGCGTTTCTGTGGGTCGGACTGCACGAGCCGACCGAGGACGAGTTCGACCATGTGACGGCCGAATTCGCGCTGCACCCGCTGGCCGTCGAGGACGCGCTCAAAGCCCATCAGCGCCCCAAGTTGGAGGTCTACGACGACTCCCTCTTCGTCGTCCTCAAGCCGGTGCTGTACGAGCCGGAGAGCGACCGGGTCTCCTCCGGCGAGGTCATGGTCTTCATGGGCGACTCGTTCGTGGTGACGGTCCGGCACGGCGAGGGCGCGCCGCTCGCGGCGGTACGGCGTCGGCTGGAGGCCGAGCCGGAGGTGCTGCGGCAGGGCCCGACGGCCGTGCTGTACGCGATCAGCGACGAGGTCGTGGACCACTACATCGACGTGGCGGCCGAGCTTCAGATCGACCTGGAGGAGCTGGAGGCCGAGGTGTTCGCCCCGGCCGGCGTGAGCGCGGGGAACACGGCGGCGCGGATCTACACGGCCAAGCGGCAGGTGCTGGAGTTCCGCCGGGCCAGCAGTCCGCTGTCGGCGCCGATGGAGCGGCTCGCGGCGGGGACCGTGCCGTTCGTGAACGAGGAGGCGAAACCGTTCTTCCGGGACGTCGCGGACCACCTGATCCGGGCCACCGAACAGGTGGAGGGCCTGGACCGGCTCCTCTCGGACGTGCTGTCGGCGCACCTGGCCCAGATGGGTGTGCGGCAGAACGACGACATGCGGAAGATCTCGGCGTGGGCGGCCATGGCAGCGGTCCCCACGATGGTCGCGGGGGTCTACGGCATGAATTTCGACCACATGCCGGAGCTGCGCTGGGCGTGGTCGTACCCGGCGGTGATCGCGCTGATGGCGGGGGCCGTACTGGGCCTGTACCGGCTCTTCAAGCGCCGGGGCTGGATGTGACGCGCTTGCGCCCCTGAGCGGAGGCCGGGGTCAGAAAGCGGGGGCCGCGGTCGGGGGGCCGCCGAGCGCGTCGCGCCGCTCGGGCATCTTGAGGTCGACCATCCTGCGCCAGCCGCCCGCCCGCTCGTACGCGTACATGGCGTGGATCCCCGCCGCCAACGCGAGCGACTTGACCCTGGGCCAGCGCAGGATGCGGCCCATGTGGCTCATCACGGCGAGGCTGACGTCACGGTAGACCTGGATCTCGGCGAGCGCGGACTCGCGCAGGGTGCGCTGGATGAGCGGGCCGTGTCCGGCGTACGCGAGGCGCAGCAGTTCCTCGTGACAGTAGGCGAGGTGGTTCTCCTCGTCGTTGTCGATCATGCGGATGGCCTTGCCCAGCTCGGGGTGGTCCCCGAAGTGCTTGACCAGCATGTCCATCTGATCGGCCGCCCGCTGCTCCGTGACCCGGCTGTGCGCGAGGTAGACGATGATGTCCCGCTCGCTGAGGGGTTCGTCGCGCCGGAGTTTGTCGTGGGCGAGACCGATCCCGCGCCGTTCGAGGAGCATGGTGTAGTCGGTGTCGGGCGGCACGGGGACGGGTTCGACTCCGCGCTTCTTCATCAACGCGTTGAAGATCCGGCCGTGCTTGTCCTCGTCGGCACCGTGCCGGGTGATCTTGGGCGCCAGGTCTTGCATGCCCGGGGCGACGAGCGCAGCGATCCGGCCGTTCTCCCAGCCGCCCTGGGTCTCGCCGCTGGCGGCGATGGAGCAGAAGAGCCGGAAGGACTCGTCGTTGTCGATGATCTCCTGGAACAGGCTCTTGGCCGAGAGCATTGCAGCCACCACCTCCACGCGGCCGTCCGCACACCGCACGCCGCAGAGCACGAGTGAAGTGCGGCACGGCCCCGTGGGCAAGACGACAGTCCGCCGACTCCGCCGAAAGAGTGAGCCCGGCGTCCGTAACCGCCGAGCCGCGTGGAGCGTTGTGCTGCGTGACGGCCGTGGCGGGGAAGACCCCCGAGCCCCCACCACGGCCGCAGGCTTTTCTCCGCTACGCCAGACCGGCCCGCTCCAGGGCCTCCGTGCCCGCCCGCAGCGCCGCCACCCGCTCGTCCAGGGTGAAGCCGGCCGGGGCGAGGGTCAGCGTGGTGACACCCGCCTCGGCGTAGGCCTTCATCCGGTCGGCGATCCGGTCGACGGAGCCGAGCAGGGTCGTCTGGTCGATCAGCTGCCGCGGTACGGCCGCCGCTGCGCCGGTCTTGTCGCCGGACAGGTACTTGTCCTGGATCTCGGCGGCTTCCTTCTCGTATCCCATGCGCCGGGCGAGCTGGTTGTAGAAGTTCTGCTTACGGCTGCCCATGCCGCCGACGTACAGCGCGGTGTACGGGCGGAAGAGGTCGGCGAGGGCGCCGATGTCGTCGCCGAGGGCGATCGGCAGGGTCGGGTGGACATCGAAGCCCTCCATGGTCAGCCCGGCCTTCTCACGGCCGGCCCGCAGCGGGCGCAGCGCCGTCTCCTCCAGGTGCTCGGCGGAGGGGAAGATCAGCAGCGCGCCGTCGGCGATCTCGCCGGTCTGCTCCAGGTTCTTCGGGCCGATCGCGGCGATGTAGAGCGGGATGTGCTCGCGCTGCGGGTGGACGGTGAGCTTGATGGGCTTGCCCGGGCCGTCCGGCAGCGGGAGCGTCCAGTGCTCGCCCTCGTAGGTGAGGCGCTCTCGGGACATGGCCTTGCGGACGATCTCGACGTATTCGCGGGTGCGGGCCAGCGGCTTGTCGAACTTGACGCCGTACCAGCCCTCGGAGACCTGCGGTCCTGAGACGCCGAGGCCGAGGCGGAAGCGGCCGCCGGAGAGCGAGTCGAGGGTGGCGGCGGTCATCGCCGTCATGGCGGGCTGGCGCGCCGGGATCTGCATGATCGCGGAGCCGACGTCGATCCGCTCGGTCTTGGCGGCCACCCAGGAGAGCACCGTGGGGGCGTCGGAGCCGTAGGCCTCGGCGGCCCAGCAGACGTCGTATCCGAGGCGGTCCGCCTCCTGCGCGACGGCGAGGTTGTCGCCGTCCATTCCGGCGCCCCAGTAGCCGAGGTTGATGCCGAGCCGCATATCCGCACCCTCTTTACTGATCAGTAACGTCCCTTGGGCCGGACTCTAGCGCGCGGGTGCGGGATCCGTCAGGGGCACGTTGTCCACAGGCTCTCTCCGCGTGGGGTCTTGGCCAGTAATCTCGCGCCCATGGAGCAGAGGCATCTCGGACGTACCGGCCTGCGCGTGTCCCGCATCGGGCTCGGCACCCTCACCTGGGGCCGGGACACCGACGAGCACGACGCCGCCGAGCAGTTGAAGGCGTTCTGGGAAGCGGGCGGCACGCTGGTCGACACCGCGGACGTGTACGGCGGCGGCGAGGCGGAGTATCTGCTGGGGCAGCTCGTCGAGCGGCTGGTGCCGCGCCGGGATCTGGTCATCTCCACGAAGGCGGGCAGCGTGCCGGACCCCGACCGGCGGACGGACGGCTCGCGCGGCCATCTCCTGGCGGCGCTCGACGCCTCCCTGGAGCGTCTCGGCACCGACCACGTGGACCTGTGGCAACTGCACGCCTTCGATCCGTACACACCTCTGGAGGAGTCTCTCCAGGCCCTGGACATCGCGGTGAGCACCGGACGGGCCCGCTATGTGGGGGTGTCGAACTTCTGCGGGTGGCAGCTGGCGAAGGCGGGGACCTGGCAGCTCGGCACGGCGGGCGGGGCGCGGACCCGGCTGGCGGCGACGCAGATGGAGTACTCCCTGCTGCAGCGCGGCATCGAGCGGGAGGTCCTGCCCGCCGCGCTCGACCTGGGAATAGGCCTGTTGCCCTCCTCGCCGCTGGGCCGCGGGGTGCTGACGGGGAAGTACCGGCACGGTACGCCGACGGACTCGCGGGGCGGCTCGGAGACCATGGCGCCCTTCGTGGAGCCGTATCTGGACGAGGCCGCGAGCCGGATCGTGGACGCGGTGACGACGGCCGCGGACGGCCTGGCGACGACCCCGCTCCAGGTGGCGCTCGCGTGGGTGCGGGACCGGCCGGGGGTGGTCGCCCCGATCGTCGGCGCGCGTACCGCGCAGCAGCTCACGGCCGCGTTGTCAGTGGAGAGCCTTAGTCTTCCTGACGAGATCTGTCGGGCGCTCGACGATGTGTCGGCGCCCGTGCACCGCTATCCGGATCAGGACTGGAGCACCCTGTGACCGAGCCTTCCCGGGAGACCACTCCCGAGGCCGCCGAGCCCGTGCGGGGCGAGAACGACGAGGCCCTCGTGGAGCCGGCCGCCGCGGGACCGGTGGCGGACGAGGCGACGCCGGAGACGGCCGAAGGGGACGCTCCACCGGCCGCCACGGAGGCGGACGCCGATACGGACGGGGACGCGGACCCCGACGCGGACGCCCCCGCCGACGGGGGCACCGACGTGTCACCGGTCGGTGAGGCGAGTGACGGGGGCGCCGCCGGGGCGCCCGCCGCCGACGCGAGCGGCGATGAGGCGGCGAAGGCCGCCGAGCTCTCCGAGGCGCAGGCCGAGCTGGTCGCGCAGCGTGAGCTGCGGGCCCGGATCGAGCAGCGCAAGGCCGAGAAGGAAGCCCCCATCGAGGCGGGCACCAAGCTCAGCGGCACGGCGGCCGACCTGCTCGCGGCGGTACGGGCCGTGGAGAGCGGTACGACGTCGGGCACCGCGTTCTTCGAGACGCCCGAGCCCCCGCGCCGGCCCGCGCCGGCGCCGGTCACCGCGCCGGTCACGCCGGTGCGTCCACCGGCTGGGGCACCGACCGCGGGGCCCGAGACGCTGACGGCCGTGCGCGAGGTCCTCGCGAGCGGCGGGGCGCCCGAGACGCTGGCGGGGCCGGTCGCGGCCACGCTCGGCGAGAGCGCCGCCCAGGCGCTGCGCGAGGACCCCTGGCGGCTGCTCTCGGTCGCCGGGGTGCAGCCCGAGCACGCGGACGCGTTCGCCCGGGCGCTGCTCGGCCCGGAGTGCGGCCCCGGCGATCCACGCCGCGCCGTCGCGCTGGTGACCTGGCTCCTCGAACGGGCCGCGGTGAAGGGGCACACGGCCCTCGAGGACGCGGCCGTCCGGTCCGGGCTCGCCAAGCTGTCGGTCCCGGATCCGGACGAGGCGGTCAAGGAGGCGGTCTCCGAGGGCGCGGTGCTGGTCTTCCAGGAGGAGACCGAGGAAGGCGCGGAAGACCTCGAAGCCGACGAGACGGCTGAGGGCGCCGAGGGGGCCGAGGCGGAGGAGTCCCGGCCGGAGGGGCCCGACACCGGCCTGGACGTTCCCGTGCTGCTCGGGCTCGACCGGTACGCCCTCGCCGAGGAGAGCCTGGCCGACGGCCTGGCCCGGCTGGTCAAGACCGTCTCTCCCGAGGTCTGGGAGGGGCCGGAGCTGGTCCGGGCCGCCGGCGCGCACGGCCTGGTTCTGCACACCGGTGGCGAGGCGGCCCGCAGCGAGCCGGTGGCGCTCGCCGAGGCCGCCCGCGACCGGGGCCTGAGAGTGGCGATCGCTGCGCACAGCGAGAACGGCGTCCGCCGCCTCGGTGCCCCGGCGCTCACGGTCGCCGCCCTGCTCTCCGGGGCGGCGGGCCCCGGCCGCGACGAGGAGGGCGCTCTCGCCCTCGACCTACTGGTCGTCCTCGACGCGCCGCAGCTGGACGTCGAGAGCGCCGCGATGCTCGTGGAGTCGCTGCCCGACGGCTGCCGTCTGGTCCTTAGCGGCGACCCCGCCGTCCTCGGTTCCGCGGGCGCGGGCCGGGTCTTCGGCGATCTGCTGGCGGCCCGGGTGTGCCCCCAGATCGCGTCCCGCGTCCCCGACCCCGGCCCGATCGGGGAGCTCGTCTCGGGGATCGGCATCGGCGAGCTGAACCAGGTCGAGGCCCCCGGCAAGGAGGTCGTGATCGTCCCGGCCCGGGACGCGGGCGAGGCCGTCCACCGCACGGTCCAGCTGGTCGCCGACTCCGTCCCCCGGGCGATCGGCGTGCCGTCCGAGCGGACGCAGGTGATCACGGTCGGCCACGGCGGCTCGGCCGGCACCCGCGCGCTGAACGCGGCCCTGAAGGAACGGCTCAACCCCGGCCCCGGCCGCTTCGGCGGCTTCGACCCGGGCGACCGGGTGGCGTACGTACCGGCGCCGGGACGGACGGTGACCGGGACGGTCCTCTCGGCCGACGCGGAGGGGCTGCGCCTGGAGTGCGAGGGCGAGAAGCTCCTCGTACCGAAGGAGCGGGTCGAGGCGGCGCTGCGGCACGGCTGGGCGCTGACCGCGCACCAGGCGGCCGGGATGCGGTGGCCCGCTGCGGTCGTCGTCCTGCCGGGCGACGCGGCCCAGGGCCTGAGCCGGGCCTGGGTCTACACGGCCTTCGGCCGCGGCGAGCGCCATCTGTCGGTGGTCCACGGCGTGGACCAGGCGCTGCCCCGGGCGGTGGCCGAGGGGGTCGCCGAGGAGCGTACGACCCGGCTGCGACCGCTTCTGGAAGCACTGCTGGCCGCCGCGGAGGACTGACGGCGGAGGACTGACGTAAGAGGGCGCAGGGGGGCAAGAGGGAGGGCGGGGCGCCACGCACGGTGCCCCGCCCTCCCCCGTCAGCCCCGTACTCCCGGCCGAGGCGTACCCCGGGTCCGTCAGGCCTCCTGCTCCTCCAGGTCGTCGTCCAGCTCGTCGTCGAAGACCGCGCTCACGTCGAAGCGGCAGACGATCCGCTCGGGGTCGGCCTGCTCGAAGGGCGCGTTCAGCCACTCCCCCGGCTCCGGCAGGTCCTCGGCCGCGGAGACCCAGAGCGTGGAGTCGCCCTCCTCCAGGCCGAACTCCTTGTGCCGGGAGGCGATTTCGTCCGGTTCGTACTCGCCGAAGAGCACACCCAGCGCCGCGTGCGTGCTGGCCCCGACCACGGCGGCGGACTCCGCGCGCTCCTCGCCGCCCTCCACGTCGGCGATGCGCTGGGCCTGGGCGAGCAGGCGCTCGGGTTCCACCACTGCGTAGTCGCGACGGATCAGCACGCTGAGGGCGTGCGGCTCCTCGGGCCCGGTGTACGGCGGCAGGGAGTCGTCGGCGCCCGGGATCTCGAAGGGGGTGACCTCGTCGTACCGGTCGTAGAGCCGCTCGTCGTACGCCTCGGCCGCCGCGGCGAGGGCATTGAAGGCTTCGTAGACGGCCGGGTCGTCGTCCCCGGTGCGGCGTTCGACCGCCTCGAGGTGACGGTCCAGTGCGGCCTTGACCGCCTCGGCGGCGGCACGTACCTCGGCAGCCGTGGGCTGCGCAGCATCAGACATAGGACAGACGCTATCCGTACCTGGCCCGTGCCCGCACAATAGATGCGATGCCGGAATACGAATTTGTCGACGTGTACGTGCCGCGCGGCGTCTCCCGCAAGGAGGCGACGCGGCTCCTGACCGACCATGCCGAGTACGGACACTGGGAGTTGGACCGTCTCACCCTCCACCGGGACGGCAGCCGGAGGGTGCGCCTGCGCAGGCGCATCATTCGTCAGGTCCGCGCCACCTGGTGACAGGAAAGGGGCCCCGCCGTGCGGGGCCCCTGTGCGTCGCGCCTGCGTCCTAGGTCGTGTCCGGAAAGTCTCGCCTGGTGCGCGACGCCCTGCACGCACGCTCGCCGCGTTGTCGTCGGTCGCCATGGCTCCGCCATTGTCTCCCTCCTCCGCCTTGCGATCGCACGCACCGGACGCCGCGCACCCCGCCCTCCGGGCGGACGGCGATACTTTCCGGACACTCCCTAGGCGGACCGGCGGGCGCGGCGGTAGATCACGGAACCGGCGAGCAGCAGCCCCGCGCCGGCCGGGATGATCATCCCGAGCGGGCCTGAGCCGGTCTCCGCGAGCTCCTCGGTGGCGTCCGACTCCGCGATGGTGTCGGTGTCCGGCTGGTTCGGCCCCTGCGGGGTGGCGGGGCCGCCCGGGTGCTCGCTTCCGCCGCCCGGGCTGACCGGCGTCCCGGGGGTTCCGGGGTTCTCCGGCGTCCCCGGGTTGCCCGGGTTCTCCGGATTGCCGGGGTTGCTCGGGTTACCGGGGTTGCCCGGCTGCTCCGGGTGGCCCGGGTGCGTCGGCTCGATGCCGTTGTCGCACTCGTTGCCGAACGTCGGGTTGATGGCGCCGACGCCCGTGACGCTGTTCCCGCACACGTTCACGGGGACGTGGACCGGCGCCTGCACGTTGTTGCCCGATCCGATACCGGGCGAGTCGCTCGTGGACCCCTCGGCCGACGAACCGCCGCCGCCCGGCTCCGAGACGTTGGCGCACTTGTTGCCGAACGACGGATTGATCAACCCGACGACACTGACGGTGTTTCCGCAGATGTTCACCGGGGCGTGCACCGGCGCCTGGACGGAGTTTCCGGACGCGATGCCCGGAGAGTTCGAGGCCGTACCGTTCGCAC
Organism: Streptomyces sp. NPDC015346; assembly: GCF_043078785.1. NCBI lineage: Bacteria > Bacillati > Actinomycetota > Actinomycetes > Kitasatosporales > Streptomycetaceae > Streptomyces > Streptomyces sp. NPDC015346. The sequence goes on from NZ_JBIBTW010000007.1 coordinate 311,422, forward strand.
CCGCTTCGGCGTGCGCGTACCCGCCCCCGAGGGCGATGACGCCGCCCGCGGCCGCAACGGTGATCAGTCCCTTACGCGTGACCTGTCGCATAGCTTGTCCTGCCTTCTGGGCTTCTTGCCTTCTCGGCTTCAGAAGAGGGCCTCCGGGCACGGTGCCCGGGGCGGAAATGCCCACCGGCCCCGGAGTGCATGGCACGCACTCCGGGGCCGGCCGGGGCTCAGACCCTCACGGGTCGAGGCACAACGTCAGGCGTTGACGCAGGTGTTGCCGAAGGCGGGGTTCAGCAGCCCGATCACGTTGACCGTGTTGCCGCAGACGTTCACAGGGAGATGAATCGGCACCTGGATGACGTTGCCGGAGACCGCGCCGGGGGAATCGAGGGCGGCACCCTGGGCACCCGTGTTGGCAACGGCCATGCCCGCACCCGCGAGAACGAGACCGCCAGTGGCAGCCGCAGCAGCGACGACCTTCTTGATCATTATTCCTCCTTGTTGGCAATGCGGTCCTAACCGCGGACCGCATCACCTGTAACGAGAAGGAAGTTATGGGGCTACGAACCGATGAGTGCATTCACTCTTTCCGGTCACATGCGCACGCGTGGGCGATTACCGGAACGGGCGAAATCAGGACGCGTCGATGAACCGGTCGAGGACCCGGACGCCGAACTTCAGGCCGTCCACCGGCACCCGCTCGTCCACTCCGTGGAACATCCCGGCGAAGTCGAGCTCCGGCGGAAGCTTCAGCGGGGCGAAGCCGAAGCAGCGGATGCCGAGGTCGTCGAACGACTTGGCGTCGGTGCCGCCGGAGAGCATGTACGGCACGGCCCGGGCGATCGGGTCCTCGGCCTTGAGGGCCAGCTGCATCGCGTCGACGAGGTCGCCGTCGAAGCTGGTCTCCAGGGCCTTGTCCCCGTGCACGTCCTCCCGCTTGACCCGCGGGCCGAGGATGCGGTCGAGATCGGCCAGGAACTCCTCCTCGTAACCGGGCAGGAACCGTCCGTCGACATGCGCGGTGGCCTGCCCGGGGATGACGTTCACCTTGTACCCGGCGCCGAGCATGGTGGGGGCGGCCGAGTTACGGAGCGTGGCGCCGATCATCTTGGCGATGCCGCCGAGCTTGGCGAGGGTGGCGTCCATGTCCTCGGGGTCGAGGGGGGTGCCGAGCGCGTCCGAGAGTTCGTCCAGGAAGGACCGTACGGTCTTGGTCATCCGTACCGGCCACTGGTGGCGGCCGAGGCGGCCCACGGCCTCGCAGAGCTCCGTGATCGCGTTGTCCTTGTTGGTCATGGAACCGTGACCGGCCGTGCCCTCGACCGTCAGACGCATCCAGTGCATGCCCTTCTGGGCCGTCTCGACGAGGTAGAGCCGCAGGTTCTCGTTGACGGTGAAGGAGAAGCCGCCGACCTCCCCGATCGCCTCGGTGACGCCCTCGAACAGGTCCCGGTGCTTGTCGACCAGGTGCCGGGCGCCGTAGGTGCCGCCGGCCTCCTCGTCGGCGAGGAAGGCGAGGACGATGTCCCGCGGGGGCTTGCGGCCGCTGCGCAGCCGGTCCCGTACGACCGCGAGGGTCATCGCGTCCATGTCCTTCATGTCGACCGCGCCCCGGCCCCAGACGCAGCCGTCGGCGACCTCACCGGAGAAGGGGTGGTGGGTCCAGTCCTCGGCGTTGGCCGGGACGACGTCGGTGTGCCCGTGGATGAGCAGCGCCGGCCGGGACGGGTCCTCTCCCTCGATACGGGCGACGGTGGAGGCCCGGCCCTTGTGCGACTCGATGATCTTCGGCTCGAGTCCGACCTCCGCGAGCTTCTCGGCGACGTACTCCGCCGCCGCGCGCTCGCCGGGGCCGGAGTGGTCGCCGTAGTTGCTGGTGTCGATGCGGATGAGGTCACGACAGAGGTCCACGACCTCGTCCTCGCCCGTGACGCTCCGGGCCGTGTTCGACTCGCTCACGCTGCTTCCTCCCACTACGTGCCCCACGTGATTGCTGGTGCTCGCCCCATCCTCCCGCGCCCGGCCCCCGAGACCCAAGGGCGCCCGTCGGCGGACATGCGGCCGTCACACGGTTCTCACCCCGGGGAGGGTGGTGATCGGCCACTCCGAATGTTTGCTATGGTTTTCCACGTCGGAACGGCCCAGCGGGCCAGGAAGACAGACACCTTGTCCGGGTGGCGGAATGGCAGACGCGCTAGCTTGAGGTGCTAGTGCCCTTTATCGGGCGTGGGGGTTCAAGTCCCCCCTCGGACACCAGCGAAAGACCCCACATCACGTGGGGTCTTTCTTGTTTTGAGTGCTCCTGACGGCGGTGGAACCGGTGAGACGCAGAACGAAGGCCGTGGCCGCTCCCCTGCCGCAGCGGGAGGGGGTGGATCCGGTGATGGTGCGGTTGCCCGGGGATCCGGGGCGGGTGTGGGGGACCGTCGGGGAGCATCTGCGGGCGCGGTTCGGGGGTGCGATCGGGGTCGGGCGGGTCGAGGAGATGTTGCGGGACGGCCGGTTCGTGGGGGTGGACGGGCCGGTGAGCGGGGGTGAGCCGTACGCCGCCGGGATGCGGGTGTGGTTCCACCGGGACTTTCCGCCGGAGGAGCGGGTGCCGTTCGAGATCGGGGTCGTGTACCGCGACGAGCGGATCGTGGTCGCCGACAAGCCGCACTTCATGGCGACGATGCCGCGGGGGCGGCATGTGACCGAGACCGCGCTCGCCCGGCTGCGGCGGGAGCTGGGGATGGCGGAGTTGCAGCCGGCGCACCGGCTCGACCGGATGACGGCCGGCCTGGTGCTGTTCGTCGTGCGGCCGCGGGACCGGGGGGCGTACCAGACGCTGTTCCGGGACCGGCTGGTGCGCAAGGAGTACGAGGCGGTGGCGGCGTACGATCCGGGGCTCGCGCTGCCGGTGACCGTGCGCAGCCGGATCGTGAAGGAGCGCGGGGTGATGGCCGCCCGGGAGGAGCCGGGTGAGCCGAACAGCGAGAGCCGGATCGAGCTGGTGGAGCACCGGGGCCCTCTGGGGCGGTACCGGCTGCTGCCGGCGACCGGGCAGACCCATCAGCTGCGGGTCCACATGAACGCCCTGGGGCTGCCGATCCTGAACGATCCGCTCTATCCCGTGGTCCGTGAGGACGGGCCGGAGGACTTCGGCCGTCCGCTGCAACTTCTCGCGCGGAGGCTGGAGTTCACCGACCCGGTCACGGGTGAGGGGATGCGTTTCGAGAGCCGGCTGCGCCTCAGTGGCCTCGGGTGAGCCACTCCTGAAGGTGGGGGGCCTCCGCGCCGATGGTCGTGGAGTCGCCGTGTCCGGTGCGGACGACCGTCTCCGGCGGGAGGGTGAGGAGGCGGTCGCGGATCGAGTCGATGATCGTCGGGAAGTGGGAGAAGGACCGGCCCGTCGCGCCGGGGCCGCCCTGGAAGAGGGTGTCGCCCGTGAAGACGGTGCCGAGGTCGGGGGCGTAGAGGCTGACCGCGCCGGGGGCGTGGCCGGGGGTGTGGAGGACCTGGAGGTCCGTGCCGGCGATGGTCAGGATCTGGCCGTCGGTGAGTTCCCCGTCCGGGGTGTGGTCGGGGTGGGTCTGCTTCCAGAGCGGCTGGTCGTCGGCGTGCAGCAGGATGCGGGCGCCGGTGGCGGCGGCGAGGGCCGGCGCGGCGTCGATGTGGTCGTTGTGGGCGTGGGTGCAGACGATCGCGCGGAGGGTGCGGCCGTCGAGGGCGGCGAGGATGGCCGGGGCGTCATGGGCGGCGTCGATGACGATCGCCTCCGAGTCGTCGCCGACGATCCAGACGTTGTTGTCGACGTCCCAGGTGCCGCCGTCGAGCGAGAAGGTGCCGGAGGTGACGAGGTGTTCGATGCGGGCGGTCATCAGAGGACCACCACCGAGCGCAGGACTTCGCCCTCGTGCATGCGGGCGAAGGCCTTCTCGACGTCGCCGAGCCCGATGGTCTCGGTGACGAACGCGCCGAGGTCGATGCGGCCCTGCTGGTGCAGGTCGACGAGCATGGGGAAGTCCCGGGAGGGCAGGCAGTCGCCGTACCAGGAGGACTTGAGCGCGCCGCCGCGTCCGAAGACGTCGAGGAGCGGGAGTTCGAGCGTCATCTCGGGGGTGGGCACGCCGACGAGGACGACGGTGCCTGCGAGGTCGCGGGCGTAGAAGGCCTGCTTGTACGTCTCCGGGCGGCCGACCGCCTCGATGACGACATCGGCGCCGAAGCCGCCGGTGAGCTCGCGGATCGCGTCGACGGGGTCGGTGGAGCGGGAGTTGACGGCGTGGGTGGCGCCCATCGTCCGGGCGGTCTCCAGTTTGCGGTCGTCGATGTCGACGGCGATGATCCGGGCGGCCCCCGCCAGGCGGGAGCCCACGATCGCCGCGTCGCCGACGCCGCCGCAGCCGATGACGGCGACGGTGTCGCCGCGGCCGACGTTTCCGGTGTTGAGGGCGGCGCCGATGCCCGCCATGACGCCGCAGCCGAGGAGTCCGGCGACCTCGGGGGCGACGGACGGGTCGACCTTGGTGCACTGGCCCGCGGCGACCAGGGTCTTCTCGGCGAAGGCGCCGATGCCGAGGGCCGGAGAGAGTTCCTGTCCGGTGGCGGCCAGGGTCATCCGCTGCCGCGCGTTGTGGGTGTCGAAGCAGTACCAGGGGCGGCCGCGCAGACAGGCCCGGCAGGCGCCGCACACGGCGCGCCAGTTGAGGATCACGAAGTCGCCGGGGGCGACGTCGGTGACGTCGGCGCCGACCGCCTCGACGACGCCCGCCGCCTCGTGGCCGAGGAGAAAGGGGAAGTCGTCGTTGATGCCGCCCTGTTTGTAGTGGAGGTCGGTGTGGCAGACCCCGCACGCCTGGATCCGCACGACGGCTTCGCCCGGGCCCGGGTCGGGGATCACGATCGTCTCGACCCGGGCGGGCTCGTTCCTGCCGGGGGCGATGACCCCCTGGACTTGCTGCGGCATGGCAGACACCCCTTCGCTGTAAGGCTCTTGGGTATCACTATCTCCTGACACAGCGCGAGACCCCCGCAGAGCGCGCCTGCGGGGGTCTCGTCACCCGTGGGGGGTGCGGAGGCGGATTCAGCCCTTGTACGCGGCCGCGGTCGCGCGGACCCGCTTGCGGACCAGGAACCAGCCGCCGACCAGCATCAGGGCGATGAGCGGGAGGCAGTTCACCGTGGTACGGCTGATGCCGCCGTCCATCCACATCAGGACCAGGACCGAGCCGAGGAAGACCAGCGTGACGATCTGGGTGTACGGGGCCCAGGGCAGCCGGTAGCCGGGGCGGGTGACCCGGCCGTCCTTGGAGCGGTTCACGAACAGCAGCGAGCAGACCATGATCATGGCCCAGGTGCCGATGATGCCGATGGAGGCGAAGTTCAGCACGAGCTCGAAGGCCTCGCCGGGCATGACGTAGTTCAGGCCGACGCCGAGGACACCGAAGGCGGCGGTCAGCAGGATGCCGCCGTAGGGGACGCCGCCCTTGTTCATGACGCCGGTGAACTTGGGCGCGGAGCCCGACAGCGACATGGAGCGCAGGATCCGGCCGGTCGAGTAGAGACCCGAGTTGAGGCTGGAGAGCGCGGCGGTGAGGACGACCAGGTTCATCACGCCGGCGGCGCCGGGGACGCCGAGCTTGTCGAAGACGGTGACGAAGGGGCTCTGGTCGCCGGAGTACGCGGTGTACGGGAGCAGCAGCGCGAGCAGGACGACGGAACCGACGTAGAAGAGGCCCACGCGCCACATGATCGAGTTGATCGCCTTCGGCATGATCTTCTCGGGGTTCTCGGTCTCACCGGCGGCGACGCCGCACAGCTCGACGGAGGCGTACGCGAAGACGACACCCTGGATCAGCAGCAGCATCGGCATGACACCGCTGGGGAAGATGCCGCCGTTGTCGCTGATGGTGGACAGGCCCGGGGTGTGGCCGCCGACGTCGTGCGAGGTGGCGATCAGGAAGATGCCGATCAGCATGAAGGCGACCAGGGCGCCCACCTTGATGATCGCGAACCAGAACTCCATCTCGCCGAAGTACTTCACGGAGATGAGGTTGGCGGCGAGGACGACCGCGAGGGCGATCAGCGCCAGGATCCACTGCGGGACGTCGCTGAACATGGCCCAGAAGTGGGCGTAGGTGGCGGCCGCGGTGATGTCGGCGATGGCGGTGGTCGACCAGTTCAGGAAGTACAGCCAGCCGGCCGTGTAGGCGCCCTTCTCGCCCATGAACTCACGGGCGTAGGAGACGAAGGCTCCCGAGGAGGGGCGGTACAGGACCAGCTCGCCCAGGGCCCGCACCACGAAGAAGGCGAAGACGCCGCAGACCGCGTAGGCGATGAAGAGGGACGGTCCGGCGTTCGCCATGCGGCCACCGGCGCCGAGGAAGAGTCCGGTGCCGATCGCGCCACCGATGGCGATCATGTTGATGTGCCGGGACTTCAGGTCCTTGCGGTACCCGGCGTCACCGGCGTCGACGTGGGGGGAGCCCGGCGCCACGGACGCCGGTGGCGTGGCGGACAGCGTGTCGGCCGCAGGGAAGGTGCGGTCACTCATGGAGTTGTTCGCCTTCGTGAGGGGGAGGGTCTGTGCGGTACCCGGCCGCGCGCGCGTGGAGGTCTTCCATCGCACGGCCAGCGGACATACTCACGGCAAGCGGGGTTCTGAGCAGTGGCCAATGTCACTGAACGCCCATATTTGAGCTACTTCTGAGGTTGCGCGGGGGTGTACGGGGGGTGGTCGGGCCCGGTCCGGGTGCTTACGGGGCGAGGACGTCCAGCTCCTTGAGGGCGCCGACCGCGATCTGACGGGTCAGCTCCTCCGCCCGTACCGCGTCCCTCTCCCGCACCGCCTCGGCGACCTGCACATGGAGGGTGACGGCGGCGGGGTCCGGGTCCTCGAACATCACCTGGTGGTGCGTACGGCCGGTGAGGACCTCGGCGACGACGTCGCCGAGGCGGGCGAACATCTCGTTGCCCGAGGCGTTGAGGACGACGCGGTGGAAGGCGATGTCGTGGACGAGGTACGCCTCCAGCTGCCGGCCGCGCGAGGTGGCGACCATGCCTAGGGCCTGCTCGGTGAGCTCGCGGCACTGCTCGGGGGTGGCGTGGACGGCGGCGAGACCGGCCGCGACCGGCTCGACCGCGGAGCGCAGGACGGTCAGCGAGCGCAGCTGGCGGGGGCGGTCGGCGCCGGCCAGGCGCCAGCGGATGACCTGGGGGTCGTAGACGTTCCAGCTGGCCGCCGGCAGCACAATCACGCCGACCCGGCGCCGGGACTCGACCAGGTGCATGGACTCCAGGACGCGGACGACCTCGCGGACGACCGTCCGGGAGACGTCGAAGCGCTGGGAGAGCTCGTCGGTCCGCAGCACGCTGCCGGGCGGGTACTCCCCCGCGGTGATCGCGAGGCCCAGGGTGGCGAGGACGTGCGGATGGAGCCCCTGGGCCGGTGTCGTCATGGGGTCAGCCTATGCGGGGACGAAGATCGGTAACAAAAAGTATGACTTTTATGTCACAGGCTCTTGAATACGTCGTACCCAATGGGTTTCATGAGCGCGACGGAATCGCGCGATCGCCGTCGCCATCGAGATCGAGATCGAGATCGAGATCGAGATCGAGATCGAGCCGATGTCGATGTCGATGGCGATGGCGATGTCACGTCATGTCATGTCGAAGAAGACAGCGAGGCAGCAGCCATGAGCACCACCCCTCGGACGGCACCGCCGGCCCCCCGGGTCGTCGTCGTGATGGGCGTCGCCGGCACCGGCAAGACGACCATCGGTCCGCTGGTCGCCGAGGCGCTCGGCGTGCCCTACGCCGAGGGCGACGACTTCCACCCGGCGGCGAACGTCGCCAAGATGTCGGCCGGCATCCCCCTGGACGACGCCGACCGCGGGCCCTGGCTCGACGCGATCGGGCGCTGGGCCCAGAGCCGGGCAGGACGCGGCGGTGTGGTGAGCAGCTCCGCGCTCAAGCGGATCTACCGGGACCGGCTGCGGGCGGCCGCCCCGGGCGTGGTCTTCCTCCATCTGACCGGTGACCGCGAGCTGATCGAGCGGCGGATGGCCGAGCGCAAGGGGCACTTCATGCCGACCGCGCTGCTCGACTCGCAGTTCGCCGCCTTGCAGCCGCTGCAGGACGACGAGGCCGGCGTGGCCGTCGACGTCTCCGGCACGCCCGAGGAGATCGCCGCACGGGCCGCCGCCGCGCTGGGCCGGCTCACCGGCTGATCCCGTACGCCCGTGCGCCCGTACGGCCGGGGGTCTTCAGGGCCCTTCGGATCCTTCGTAACGCCCGTAACGCCCGTAACGCCGATCTTCGTACCGCCGAGATTCGCACCTGTGCGGACCCCGACGTACGCGTTCCCCCTCCCGCCCCCACCCGTCGTCCCCTAAGGAACCCACCGTGACCAGTCTCAGCGTCGAGATGCTGGCAGCGGACGCCGTCGAGCCGATCACCTCGGCCGGCAACGCCCAGCTCGGCATCGCCGTGCTCGCGGGCATCGCCGTCATCGTCCTGCTCATCACCAAGTTCAAGCTGCACGCCTTCCTGGCCCTGACGATCGGGTCGCTCGCCCTGGGCGCGTTCGCCGGGGCGCCGCTCGCGGCGACCATCGACTCCTTCACCGCCGGGCTCGGCAAGACCGTCGCCGGCGTGGGCGTGCTGATCGCGCTGGGTGCGATCCTCGGCAAGCTGCTCGCCGACTCCGGCGGTGCGGACCAGATCGTGGACACGATCCTCGCCAAGGCGAGCGGCCGGGCGATGCCCTGGGCCATGGTGCTGATCGCCTCCGTCATCGGTCTGCCGCTCTTCTTCGAGGTCGGCATCGTGCTGCTGATCCCGGTGGTCCTCCTGGTGGCCAAGCGCGGCAACTACTCGCTGATGCGGATCGGCGTCCCCGCGCTCGCCGGTCTGTCGGTGATGCACGGACTGATCCCGCCGCACCCCGGCCCGCTCGTCGCCATCGACGCGCTGGGCGCGAACCTCGGCGTCACGCTCGCGCTGGGTGTCCTGGTCGCCATCCCGACGGTGATCATCGCCGGTCCGCTCTTCTCCCGGTACGCCGCCCGCTGGGTGGACATCCCGGCCCCGGAGAAGATGATCCCGGTGCGCCCCTCGGAGGACCTGGAGAGGCGTCCCGGCTTCGTGGCGACGGTCTCCACCGTGCTGCTGCCGGTCGTCCTGATGCTGATCAAGGCGCTGGTCGACATCGTCGTGGACAACCCGGACAACGGTCTGCAGAAGGTCACCGACGTCATAGGCTCGCCGCTGATCGCGCTGCTCGCGGCCGTCCTCGTCGGTCTGTTCACGCTGGGCCGCGCGGCCGGCTTCACCAAGCAGCGGCTCTCCTCGACCGTCGAGAAGTCCCTCGCCCCGATCGCCGGCGTGCTGATGATCGTCGGCGCGGGCGGCGGCTTCAAGCAGACCCTGATCGACGCCGGCGTGGGCCAGATGATCCTGGACTTCTCCAAGGACTGGTCGATCCCCGCCCTGCTGCTCGGCTGGCTGATCGCGGTGGCGATCCGGCTCGCGACGGGTTCGGCGACGGTGGCGACGATCTCGGCGGCCGGCCTGGTGGCCCCGCTCGCCGAGGGCATGGGGACGAGCGAGACGGCTCTGCTGGTGCTCGCGATCGGCGCCGGATCGCTCTTCTTCAGCCATGTGAACGACGCCGGGTTCTGGCTGGTGAAGGAGTACTTCGGGATGAACGTCGGCCAGACGATCAAGACCTGGTCGGTGATGGAGACGATCATCTCGGTCGTCGGCATCGTCTTCGTCCTGCTGCTGTCCCTGGTGTTGTAGGGGAGCGGGAAAACGTGCCGTGAGGGCCGGGCGTGGCTGACAGACTGTCGGCCATGACCGGCCCTCACGCGCTCAAACCGTTTCTGCTCGCCTTCCCCGGACCGCTGCGGGACCAGCTCGTCGCCGCGGTGCTCCGCGGCGAGAAGGTCTCCACGACCGGCCTGCTGGCCGAGTACGAGGTGGAGAGGGAGGAGTTGCCGGAGGTGGGCGAGCGCTCGGCGCTCATCGACTCGGACGGGCGCGAGGTCGCGGTCGTGGAGGTGACGGAGGTCCGGGTCCTGCCGCTCGGCGAGGTCGACCTCCAGCACGCGCTCGACGAGGGCGAGGGGTACGGGTCGGTCGCGCAGTGGCGAGCGGCCCATGAGCGCTTCTGGCACAGCGAGGAGATGCAGGAGGCGCTCGGCGACCCGCACTTCATCGTCGACGACTCGACGGTGGTGGTGGCGGAGCGCTTCCAGGTGGTGGAGAGGCTCGCCTGACGGGTCCGGGCGGCCGGGCTCGGCCGGGAGGCCTCCGGACACGACTAGGGCCCCGGCCTCCCCGAACCCCCGGCCGTCCCGGCCCCCTGACCCGTCAGGACACCGCCCGTGCCGCCGCGCGGCCCGCCGTGCGGCCGGAGAAGAGGCAGCCGCCGAGGAAGGTGCCCTCCAGGGAGCGGTAGCCGTGGACGCCGCCGCCGCCGAAGCCGGCTGCTTCGCCTGCCGCGTATACGCCGGGCAGGGGGTCGCCGGCCTCGGTCAGGACGCGGGAGGACAGGTCGGTCTCGAGGCCGCCGAGCGACTTACGCGTGAGGATGTTCAGGCGTACGGCGATCAGCGGACCGGCCTTGGGGTCGAGGATCCGGTGCGGGGCGACCGTACGGATCAGTCTGTCGCCCAGGTAGCCGCGGGCGCCCCGGATCGCCGTGATCTGGAGGTCCTTGGTGAAGGGGTTGGCGATCTCGCGGTCCCGGGCGGTGATCTCGCGGCGCAGCCGCGCCTCGTCGATGAGCGGCTCGTCGGTCAGCGCGTTCATGCCCCGGACCAGCGCGGAGAGGTCCTTCTCGACGACGAAGTCCACGCCCTTGTCCATGAACGCCTTCACCGGGCCGGGCACGTCCGCCCGGGCCCGGCCGATGACGTCCCGGATCGACTTGCCGGTCAGGTCGGGGTTCTGCTCCGAGCCCGAGAGCGCGAACTCCTTGCCGATGATCCGCTGGTCGAGGACGAACCAGGTGTGGTCGTGGCCGGTCCGCATGATGTGTTCGAGGGTGCCGAGGGTGTCGAAGCCGGGGAAGAGGGGGACGGGCAGCCGTCTGCCGCGCGCGTCCAGCCAGAGCGAGGACGGGCCGGGCAGGATGCGGATGCCGTGCCGGGCCCAGATCGGGTTCCAGTTCTCGATGCCCTCGGTGTAGTGCCACATCCGGTCGCGGTTGATGTGGTGGGCCCCGGCCTCCTCCGCGATCCCGAGCATCAGCCCGTCGACGTGGGCGGGCACTCCGGAGAGCATCTTCGCGGGCGGGGTGCCGAGCCGGTCCGGCCACTGCGCGCGGACGAGGTCGTGGTTGCCGCCGATCCCGCCGGAGGTGACGATCACGGCCTGGGCCCGGTAGGCGAAGGCGCCCGTGACCTCGCGGCTGCTCGCGGTGCCGCGTTCGGCGGCGGAGGGTTCCAGGATCTCGCCGCTGACGGTGTCCACGGTCCCGGCCGTGCGGCCGAGGGCGGTCACCCGGTGCCGGAAGCGCAGCTGGACCCGGCCGGCGGCGACGCCCTCGCGGACCAGGCGTTCGAAGGGGGCGACGAGGCCGGGGCCGGTGCCCCAGGTGATGTGGAAGCGGGGCACCGAGTTGCCGTGCCCGTTCGCGTCGTACCCGCCGCGCTCGGCCCAGCCGACGACGGGGAAGAACCGCACCCCGCGCGCGTGCAGCCAGGACCGCTTCTCGCCGGCCGCGAAGTCGACGTACGCCTCGGCCCAGCGCCGCGGCCAGTGGTCCTCCGCGCGGTCGAAGCCGGCGGTGCCGAGCCAGTCCTGGAGGGCGAGGTCGTGGCTGTCCTTGATCCGCATCCGGCGCTGCTCGGGCGAGTCGACGAGGAAGAGTCCGCCGAAGGACCAGTGCGCCTGGCCGCCGAGCGACTGTTCGGGCTCCTGGTCGAGGAGGATCACGCTCCGCCCGGCGTCGACCAGTTCGGCGGTGGCCACGAGCCCGGCGAGGCCGGCTCCGATCACGATCACATCAGCGTCGTACGACATGGACCGAATATTGGATACACGAATGTATCGAGTCAACCTTTCGGGGCGCCCTCAACCCCTCCCGTTTTCTAATGTCGAACATTAATGTGGGCGGATGGCACGGACCTCGGGACCCGAGACACGCGAGAAGCTGATCCGTGCGGCGGAGGAGATCTTCGCCGCGCAGGGCGTCCACGGCGCCCAGTTGCGCGACATCGTCGCGCTCGCGGGCCAGAGCAACCCCTCGGCCGTGCAGTACCACTTCGGCTCGCGCGCCGGACTGCTCGACGCGGTGATGGCCGGCCGCCAACGCCGTACGGAACGGGTGTTGGGTCCTCTCGTCGCGACCGCACCGGACGACGTGCGCGCGCTGCTCGCCGCCCTGATCGGCGCGGAGGCGAGCGAGCTGCGCACCGAGCGCGGTCGGCGCTGCCTGCGGATCTCCGCCCAGCTCAGCCACGAGAGCGGGGTCCGCGGCCGTACGCCCCGTCCGACGCTCGACGGCACCGTCTACTGGCGGCTGATCGAGCGGGTCGAGGCCTGCCTGACCCGGGCCGGGCTGCCGGAGCCGTTGCGGCTCGAACGGCTGGACCTCGTGCTCACCGTCGTCGGCGCCGCGATGGCCGACCGGGCCCGGCAGTACCTCGACGGCACTCCCCCGCTCACGAGCGAGGCGCTCTTCCTCGCCGACCTCGTCGAGACCACGACGGCTCTGCTCCGGGCACCCGCGCCCCACCGAGACGACCCCGCATGCCGAAAGGACCCCACATGAACGACCTCACCGGCAAGACCGTCCTCGTCACCGGAGGCGCCCGCGGCCTTGGCGCCGAGGCCGCCCGGCAGGCCGTCGCCGCCGGCGCGAACGTCGTGATCACCGACGTCCTGGACGAGGAGGGCGGCGCCACCGCCGCCGAACTGGGCGAGCGGGCGCGCTTCCTGCGGCACGACGTGACCTCCGAGGAGGAGTGGGCCGCCGCCGTCGCGTACACGGTCGCCGAGTTCGGCGGGCTGCACGGACTGGTGAACAACGCCGGGATCGCCACCGGCGCGTTCCTGGAGACCGAGTCCGTCGAGCACTTCCGCAAGGTCCTCGACACCAATCTCACCGGTGTCTTCATCGGCATGAAGGCCGCGATCCCGGCGATGAAGGAGGCCGGCGGCGGCTCGATCGTCAACATCTCCTCGGCGGCAGGCCTGATGGGTCTGGCGCTGACCGCCGGCTACGGCGCCTCCAAGTGGGGTGTGCGGGGCCTGACGAAGATCGGCGCGGTGGAGCTGGGTACGGCGGGGATCCGGGTCAACTCGGTCCACCCGGGCATGACGTACACACCGATGACGGCGGCCGTCGGCATCGAGCGCGGCGCGGGCAAGTACCCGAACACGCCGATGGGGCGGGTCGGTGAGGCGCCCGAGATAGCGGGCGCGGTCGTGTTCCTGCTGTCGGACGCGGCCTCCTACATGACCGGCGCCGAACTGGCGGTGGACGGCGGCTGGACGACCGGTCCGACGGTGAAGTACGTCATGGGTGGGTGAGGTCGGTGAGGTCGGTGAGGTCGGTGAGGTCGGTGAGGCGGGTGGTTTGATGGCGGGGTGACCCAGCCCGCCGAAGAGATCCTGGACGTCGTCGACGAGAACGACGAGGTGATCGGACAGTCCCCGCGCGCCGAGGTGTACGCGCGGGGACTGATCCACCGCTGCGTCTTCGTCCTGGTACGAGACGCCGAGGACCGGATCTTCGTCCACCGCCGCACGCCGACGAAGCTGCTCTTCCCGTCCCTGTACGACATGTTCGTCGGCGGCGTGGTCGGCGCCGGCGAGTCGTACGACCGGGCCGCGCTGCGCGAGGCCGAGGAGGAGCTGGGCGTGAGCGGCCTGCCCGCCCCCGAGCCGCTCTTCCGCTTCCTGTACGACTCCGGGGGCGTGGCGGGGAAGTGGTGGTCGGCCGTCTACCAGGTGCGCTGCGTGCTGCCGGTGAACCCGCAGGCGGAGGAGGTCGCCTGGCACGCCTTCCTGCCCGAGGAGGAGCTGACGGCACGACTCGACGCATGGGACTGGGTGCCGGACGGCCTCGACGCGTACCGACGGCTGAGGGAGTACCGGGCGGGCTGAGTACGGGGCGGGCCGAGTACGGGGCGGGCTGATCACCCGGCGGATAGGGTGCCCGCGTGAGCGACTTCGTACAGAGCCTGCGGTTGTGGTTCGCGCCGCAGCGGATCCGGGACGAGGGCGAGACGCCCGACTACCGCTTCTCGCTGGCCAACGAGCGCACCTTCCTCGCCTGGATCCGGACCGCGCTCGCGCTGGTCGGCGGCGGGTTCGCCGTCGACCAGTTCCTGCCGGACCTGCGCTGGGGGGTACGGGTCGGACTCGCGCTTGCCCTGCTCGGGGCGGGTGTGCTGTGCGCGCTGCGCGCGGTGAACCACTGGGTGCGGTGCGAGCGGGCGATGCGGCACGGGGAGGACCTGCCGGTCTCGCGGTTCCCGACGGTGCTCAGCCTGGCCGTGGCCGTGGTGGCGCTGGCGATGGTGGTGGTCATCGTCTTCGGTTGGGCCGGCCGGTGACGCAGACCCGGGACCCGGGGCTGCAGCCGGAGCGGACCCGGCTCGCGTGGCGGCGTACGACGCTGACCTGCACGGTCGTGGCGATCCTCGCCGGGAAGCAGGCGATCGAGGACGACATCACGGCGGCGGGGGTGGCGGGCGCGTCCCTGTCGGCGCTGGTCTGGGTGGGGTTCCTGGCCGTCGGTCACCGCCGCATCCGGGCCCTGGAGTCGCCCCGGCCGACAGCGCTGTCGCACCGGGGTGCGCTGCTCGCGGCGGCCTGCACGGTCGCGCTGGCGGCGTTCGCCGTCGCGGTGGTGCTCTGAGACGGGCGTACGCGGGTACGGGCTTGTGGGCTTACGGGCCGATGGCGGCCTCCGGCGGTCCGGCGGACCGCCGGAGGCCGGCGCGGTGGGCGGAATCGATCAGGTCGGCCACTCCACCGTGACCACGACCTTGCCGTTCAGGCCGCCCTCCGCGTTGGCGCGCTGGGCCTCCGCCGCCTGGTCGAGCGGGAAGGTCTTCGCGACCTGGACGGACAGCACGCCCTCCTCGACCAGAGCGGCGAGCGCGGCCAGGCCGTCGGAGTCGGGGCGGACCCAGAAGTAGCGGCCGCCGAGGCCGATGACCTCGCCGTCGGCGATCGACGCCAGGCGTCCCTCGGGCGCCAGCACCTCCGGGGTGGCCTTGAGGAAGGGGCCGCCGACGGTGTCGAAGGCCGCGTCCACGCCCTGCGGGGCCAGGGCGCGGACCTGGGAGGCGAAGGTGTGCTCGTCGTAGAGCACCGGCTCGGCGCCGAGCTCCCTGATCCGGTCCTGGCCCCCCTCGCGCGCCGCGCCGATGACCCGGCAGCCGAGGTGGCGGGCGATCTGGACGGCCATGGAGCCGACCCCGCCGGCGGCCGCGTGCACCAGGACGGTCTCGCCCTCGCGGACGGCCAGGGCCTGGTGGAGCACCTGATAGGCCGTGAGACCGGCGAGCGGCAGGGCCGCGGACTCCTCGAACCCCAGGGTCCGGGGCTTGCGGGCGAGGGTGCGGACCGGGGCGGCGACGTACTCGGCGAAGGTCCCGTGGCAGAGGAAGTCCTCGCGGACGTAGCCCATGACCTCGTCGCCGACGGCGAACTCGGTGACGGAGACGCCGGGCTGGACGACGACCCCGGAGACGTCCCAGCCCGGGACGACTGGAAAGACGACGTCCATCATCCCGTCGAGGTACCCGGCCTGGGCCTTCCGGTCGACCGGGTTCACGGCGGCGGCGCGCACCTTCACGAGTACGTCGTCGGGGCCGACCTTCGGGTCGGGCCGCTCGCCGTACTCGAGTACCTCTGGTCCCCCGTACCGGCTGTAGCTGATCGCCTTCATACCCCGAACCATCGGTGTGCTCCGCACCCGTCGCAAGCCGGATTCACCCGACAGGGCGTCAGCCGCCCAGCGCCGAGGGCGGCGGCAGCAGGGTGCGCGGGTCGTGGCCGGAGTGCCACAGGCCGATGAGGAAGGCGGTGGTCGCCTCCAGCAGATCGGCGCGGGCGAGCGGTCCGGTGACGAGCGGCGCGTAGCCCATGTCCTCGGCCAGCGTGGCGACGAGGGCGAGGGCCCGCTCGTCGTCGCCGCAGAGCGGGACGGTGAGCGGCGCGGCCGAGGGGGCGGCCGACGGGGAGGTCGGCCGGCCGGTCGGCAGGTCGGCGGCGGCGGCGACGACCGGTGGGGTACGGCTCCAGACGGCGGGGGTGACGTGGTTGAACGCCTTCACCACCCGGGCGCCGGTGGCGGCGGCGATCCGGCGGGCCGCGCCGGGCCCTTCGCCGGTGGTGAGGGTGAACCCGGGCCCGATGGCGTTGGTGCAGTCGATCAGGATCCGGCCGCGCAGCTCGCCCACGGCGTCCAGTACGTCGAGGACGGCGTCGTACGGGAGGGCGAGCAGCGCCGCGTCGCCGAAGCGGGCCACCTCGGCGAGGGAGCCCGCACGAGCGCCGATCCGTCCGGCGAGCGCGCCTGCCCGCTCCGGGGCCCGGCCGCCGACGAGTATCTCGTGGCCGGCGCGGGCCCACTGCCCGCCGAGCGCCTCGGCCATGTCGCCCGTGCCGAGAATTCCGATCCTCATGTCCGCTCCCTGTGATGGTGTGGGGTGATGCGAACGACGTTAGGGAGGGCCATGGTTACCGAACGGTGTGTGAACGGTGTGAACGCCGGTGCGTGACCGTCTGCTCGCGGACTGCCGGGCCCGGCTCGGCTTCGATCTGCTCGCGAACACGTGGAACGCCGTGGTGCTGTACGCCTTGGCGGAAGGTCCGCGCCGGCCACGTGAACTGCGCTCCGGGATCGGTGGGATCAGCGCGAAGGTGCTCACCGAGACGCTGCGCCGCCTGGAGGGGTACGCCCTGGTCGAACGGCAGGTCTACGCCGAGTCGCCGCCGCGCGTCGAGTACGCGCTCACCGCTCTGGGCCGTACGCTGCTCGGCCCGATCGAGGCGCTGGGGCGCTGGTCGGCCGAGTACGGCGACGCGTTCGCCGACGCCCAGGGATGGAACGAGGACGAGCGGGGCGTTCGGGGCTAATCTGCCCTGCGATGGCGCCGGCGGCACCCCTCCCGTCGCTCGCCGTTCCGTCGCTCGCTGCTCTGTCGCTCGTCTCTGTCGCTCGTCGCTCCGTCCCGTCCGGGGGTCCCTTGTCCGTCACCGATCCGTACGTCGTCGCCCTCGCGCCGGGTGTCCATGCCTTCGTCCAGCCCGACGGCGGCTGGTGCCTGAACAACGCCGGGTTCGTCGGCGACGCGGGTGAGACCTTGCTGGTGGACACGGCCGCCACCGAGCGGCGGGCCCGGCTGCTGCGCGAGGCGGTGCTCGCCGAGGGGCTGCCGCTGCCGCGGACGATCGTCTCCACCCACCACCACGGCGACCACACCTACGGCAACGGGGTCTTCCTGCCCGAGGCGCGGATCGTCGGTCACGAGAACTGCCGGGCCGAGCAGCTCGCGGCCGGACGCCAGCTCCATCTGCTCTGGCCGCAGACCGACTTCGGCGACATCGAGGTGACCCCGCCGACCCTCACGTACCGCGAGCGGCTGACGCTGTACGTCGGTGAGGTGGAGGTACGCGTGCTGCATCCCGGGCCCGCGCACACCACGGGTGACTCGATCGTCCATCTGCCGGGCCAGGGCGTCGTGTTCACCGGGGATCTGGTCTTCCACGGCGGGACACCGTTCCTGCCGATGGGCTCGCTCGCCGGTTCGCTGCGGGCGCTCGACCTGCTGCGGTCGCTGGACGCCCCGACGGTGGTGCCGGGCCACGGCCCGGTCACCGACCCGTCGGCGTACGACGCGACGGAGCGGTATCTGCGCTGGGTCGCCGCTCTCGCCCGCGAGGGGTACGCCAAGGGTGAGCCTCCGCTGGAGGTGGCGCGCCGGGCTGACCTCGGGGAGTTCGCGGCCTGGCGGGAGGCCGAGCGCCTGGTGGCCAACCTGCACCGGGCCTACGCCGAGCTGGACGGGCTCCCGGAGGGCTCGGCCCTGGACGGGGTGACGGTCTTCGGCGACATGGCGGCGATGAACGGCGGGGCGCCGGTGCCCTGCCACGCCTGAGCCGCCCCGCTGAGCGAACCCGCTGAGCCACCCGGAGCCGCCCCGCCCGAGGGGCGGCCGGGCGGCTCCGGCTACCAGCGCGGCACCTCCGGCGTGCGCCACCCCGGGTCCGCCACGCGCATCGCCGCCGCGTCGTCGCGGTCCCGCATCGTGCCGTCGTCCTCCACCCAGCGGCGGTGCAGTGCCGCGAGCCGGTCGCGGTCCAGTTCGACGCCGAGACCGGGCGCGTCGGAGACGGTGAGCCGGCCGTCCTCGAAGGCGGGGCGGGTGGTGACGACGTCCTCGCTCTGCCAGGGGTGGTGGGTGTCGCAGGCGTGGTCGAGGTGGGGCAGGGTCGCGGCGACGTGGGTCATCGCGGCGAGGCTGATGCCGAGGTGGGTGTTGGAGTGCATGGAGAGCCCGACGCCGTACGTCCGGCAGAGCGCGGCGAGTTCGCGGGTGCGGTGCAGGCCGCCCCAGTAGTGGTGGTCGCAGAGCACGATCCGTACCGCGCCCCTGGCGAAGGCCTCCGGCACCTCCTCGAAGGCCGTCACGCACATGTTCGTCGCGAGCGGCACGTCGGCGCGGGCGGCGATCTCGGCCATGGCGTCCGTACCGCTCGCGGGGTCCTCCAGGTACTCCAGGACGTCCTTCAGCTCGCGCGCCACGGCCAGGGAGGTCTCGACGGACCAGGCGCCGTTCGGGTCGAGCCGGAGCGGCCGGCCGGGGAACTCCTCGGCCAGGGCGCGGATCGCGGCGATCTCCTGCTCGGGCGGGAAGACCCCTCCCTTGAGCTTGAAGGAGCGGAAGCCGTACGTACGGTCGAAGCGGCGGGCCTGTTCGACGATGCCGGCGGGGTCGAGCGCCGCTCCCCAGTCGTCGCCCTCGTCGGCCCGGCCGCCTTCCGGGTGGGCGTCCCAGCGGTAGAAGAGGTACGCGCTGTACTCGACCCGGTCGCGGACCTTGCCGCCCAGGAGGGCGTGGACGGGGAGGCCGAGGGTCTTGCCGAGGGCGTCCAGGCAGGCCACCTCGAAGGCGGAGACGACGGAGAGACGGAGCTTGTCCGCGGTCTGGACGCCGCGCAGGCCGCCCGCGTCCACCCGCCCGTCCACGGCCCGCGAGTCGCCGCACACCCGCTCGGCGAGCGAGAACAAGCCGTTCACGTCCGTGACCGGCCGCCCGGGCAGTGCCTCCGCGAGCGGCCGGGCGAGGGCCAGGTACTTCCCGTCGCCGTAGGTCTCCCCCAGACCCGTGACGCCTCCCCGCGTGACCACTTCGACCACGAGCCGTGGCGTGTACGGCTGGTGCACCCCCTGGGTGTTCAGGAGCGGTGGGTCGGAGATGAGGATCGGGGTCAGCCGGACGTCTTCGACGATCAACGCGGAATCCATATGTGAACCCTATTCAGGGGAGCGATCGGCGACCAGACCGCCGACAGCGCTTTTCCGGCGGGACCCTGGACGACATACCGACTGGTCGGTCATCATGAACGCCGACACGCCGCAGCCCCGGCTGCCGGACAGCCACCCGGAGGTACGCACGATGAGCTCAGCCCAGCCGCCAGGTCTCGACCTCGAGCAGGTGCGCGGATTCCTCGACCGCGAGCGGCCCGGGCTGGTGGGCGGCCCGCTCGACGCCCGGCTCATCGAGGGCGGCCGGTCGAACCTCACCTACGTCGTCACGGACGGCGCCGGCCGGTGGGTGGTCCGCAGGCCCCCGCTGGGCCACGTGCTGGCCACGGCGCACGACATGAAGCGCGAGCACCGCGTGATCAGCGCCCTGCACCGGACGGCCGTGCCCGTCCCCGAGCCGGTGCTGCTCTGCGAGGACGACACGGTGACCGGGGCGCCCTTCTACGTCATGGAGTTCGTCGCCGGCACCCCGTACCGCTCGGCCGAACAGCTCGCCCCGCTGGGCGCCGAGCGGACTCGCGAGGCCGTCCTCGGCCTGGTCGACACGCTCGTCGACCTGCACGCCGTGGACCCCGCCGAGGTCGGCCTCGCCGACTTCGGGCGGCCCGAGGGCTTCCTCGACCGGCAGCTGCGCCGCTGGGGCAAGCAGCTCGCGGCCTCCCGGGGCCGCGAGCTCGCGGGCATCGACGAGCTGCACGCCGCCCTCGGGCGGGCGCTCCCGGTCTCCCCCGCGGCCACCGTCGTCCACGGCGACTACCGCCTGGACAACGTCCTGATCGGCGAGGACGACCGCATCAAGGCCGTCCTGGACTGGGAGATGTCGACACTCGGCGACCCGCTGACCGACCTCGGCCTGCTGGCGATGTACAGCGCCAGGCTGGACGTCCCGCACTCCCCTGTCAGCACCACCGCCGCGGCCGCCGGCCATCCCACCCCCGCCGAGCTGATCGAGCGCTACGCCGCCCGCTCGGGCCGGGACGTCTCCTCCCTCTCCTGGTACACGGCCTTCGCGTGGTTCAAGCTCGCCGTGATCCTCGAGGGCATCCACTACCGCTACACCCTCGGACAGACCGTCGGCGCCGGCTTCGACCGCATCGGCGAACTGGTCCCCGTCTTCATCGAGCACGGCCTCACCACCCTCCAGGAAGGCTGAACCCCCATGGACTTCGGATTCGACGCGCGCACCGAGGAGCTGCGGGCGAAGCTGCTCGCCTTCATGGACGAGCACGTGTACCCCGCCGAGCCGGTCGCCGACGAACAGCGTGCGCTGCTCGCCTCCCCGTGGGACACCCCGCAGATCGTCGAGGACCTCAAGGCCGAGGCCAAGCGGCAGGGGCTGTGGAACCTCTTCCTGCCGGACGCGGAGTACGGAGCGGGCCTGACGAACCTCCAGTACGCGCCGCTGGCCGAGATCACCGGCCGCAGCCCGCACCTGGCGCCCACGGCCCTCAACTGCGCGGCGCCCGACACCGGCAACATGGAGGTGCTCGCGCAGTTCGGCGACGAGGCGCAGCGCAAGCAGTGGCTGGAGCCGCTCCTCGCGGGCGAGATCCGCTCGGCGTTCGCCATGACGGAGCCCGAGGTGGCCTCGTCGGACGCGACGAACATCGAGACCCGGATCGAGCGCGCCTCCGACGGCGCGGACGAGTACGTCGTCAACGGCCGCAAGTGGTACATCTCCGGGGCGATGAACCCCGACTGCAAGATCTTCATCGTGATGGGCAAGACCGACCCCGAGGGCGCGGACGTCCGCCGCCAGCAGTCGATGATCCTCGTCCCGCGCGACACCCCGGGGGTCGAGGTGCGGCGCGCGATGCGGGTGTACGGCTACGAGGACCACTCCCACGGCGGCCACGCCGAGGTGCTCTTCCACGACGTCCGCGTCCCGGCCTCGAACCTGATCGGCGAGGAGGGCGGCGGGTTCGCCATCGCGCAGGCCCGGCTCGGTCCCGGCCGGATCCACCACTGCATGCGGCTGATCGGCATGGCCGAGCGGGCGATCGAGCTGATGTGCCGCCGGGCCGTGTCCCGTACGGCCTTCGGCAAGCCGATCGCCCAGCAGGGGGTCGTGCAGAACTGGATCGCGGACGCCCGGGTGACGGTCGAGCAGCTGCGGCTCCTGGTCCTGAAGACGGCGTGGCTGATGGACACCGTCGGCAACCGCGGCGCGCACACGGAGATCCAGGCCATCAAGATCGCGACCCCGCGCGCGGTGGTGGACATCCTCGACCGGGCGGTCCAGGTGCACGGCGCCGGCGGCGTCTCGCAGGACTTCCCGCTGGCCGAGCTGTGGGCGGCGGCGCGGACCCTGAAGCTGGCGGACGGCCCCGACGAGGTGCACCAGCGGTCGCTGGCGCGGCGGGAGCTGAAGAAGTACCTGTAGCCGGGCGCGGGGCGGCCGGAGGGGAGCCGTGACGGCTCGCCTCCGGCCGGGGGTCGCTACGGTCGCAGCGCCCGCAGCAGCAGGTCGGCCAGCTGGTCGGCGACCTGCTGCGGGGTGAGCGGGCCGTCCGGGCGGTACCAGGTCGACAGGTGGTGGACGGAGCCGAAGTGGTAGTCGACCACCAGGTCGGCCGGGGTCGCCGAGGAGAACACGCCGGCCTGCTGGCCCTCCTCGATCAGGGCCCTGAAGCGCTCGTGGTAGCGCCGCCGCTCGGCCCGTACCTGCTTGTTCTTCTCCGGGCTGAGGTGGTGCATGGAGCGGAAGAAGATCGAGGCGTCGTCGAGGTTCTCGATCGTGGTCACGACGACGTCGGCGGCGGCGTCGCGCAGCCGCCGCTCGACCGGGGCGTCCGCGTCGGCGAAGGCGTCGAGCCGCTCCTGCTGGAGCCGGAGCACCCGGGAGTAGACCTCCTGCAGGAGGTCCTCCTTGGAGCCGAAGTAGTGGTAGAGCGCGCCCTTGGTGACGCCGGCCGCCTCCACGATCTCCTGGACGGAGGTGCGGTCGTAGCCCCGCTCCGCGAAGAGCCGGGTGGCGGCGGCCAGCAGCCTCTGGGGGACGGGGGTACCGCTCCCGTCCGTCGTCCTGGCCATGCGCCGCCGCCTTTCACTCGTGAGGGTTCTTACCGGTGGAAGAGGGTCCCTACCGGTGGGAACGGAGTTCCCGTCTGAGGATCTTCCCACTTGTCGTCTTGGGCAGCTCCGGCAGGATCTCGACCTCCCGCGGGTATTTGTACGCCGCGAGGCGCCGCTCGCAGTACGCGGAGAGCTCGACGGGCTCGACGACCGCTCCCGGGCGCAGGCTGACGTAGGCCTTCACCGTCTCCCCCCGGTAGGGGTCGGGGACGCCGACGACGGCGGCCTCGCGGACCGCCGGGTGGGTGTAGAGGACGTCCTCCACCTCCCGGGGCCAGACCTTGAAGCCGGAGGCGTTGATCATGTCCTTCTTGCGGTCGACGACGTAGAGCCAGCCGTCCTCGTCCATGAAGCCGATGTCGCCGGTCCGCAGCTCCCCGTCGGGGAAGGTCTGGGCGGTGGCCTCGGGCAGCCCCCAGTAGCCGGGGACGACCTGGGGGCCGCGCACGGCGATCTCGCCCTGCTCGCCGAAGGGGACCTCCGCGCCGGTCTCGTCGAGGATGCGGACGACCGTGTCGGGCCCGGGGACGCCCACCGACAGGGTGCCGGAGGCGGGATCGACCGGCGCCTCCTTCTCGGGCGGTACGGAGGCGCAGGGCGCCGTGCACTCGGTGAGGCCGTAGCCGTTGCGGATGTACGGGCCGAAGCCGGCGCGGAACTTCTCCACCAGGGCGGGCGGGACCGGGGCGCCTCCGGAGGAGATGACCCGGAACGAGGAGAAGTGGTCGCGGCCGGCCCCCGGGTGCGCGGCGAGTGCCATGAACGCGGTGGACGGGCCGACGGTGTAGGCCGGGCGGTGCTCCAGGAAGGCGTCGAGGACGACGCCGGGATCGAAGCGGTAGGCGAGGACGAGGGTGCCGGCGTTGGCGAAGCAGGCGGACAGCTCGCAGACCAGGCCGGTGATGTGGAAGAGCGGGGCGAGCGCGAAGTAGCCGGCGCCCTCGGGGACCGGGTGTCCGGTGCGCTGGCGCTCGGCGTTGTGGATGATCCCCCGGTGCAGGTTGAGGGCGCCCTTGGGGGTGCCGCTGGTGCCGGAGGTGTAGCTGATCAGCGCCACGTCGTCGCCGTCGAGCTCGCGACCGAGGGGGGCGGGATGCCCGGCGCGGGCGACGGTGAGCAGGTCGTCGACCTCGGTGGGGACAGGCTCGAAACCGAGGACGCGGGGGTCGTCGCGGGTCTGGAGCTCGCGTTCGCAGGCGGTGAGCGCGACCCGGACGCGGGAGTCGGCGACGGTGTCGCGCAGGTACGCCTCCCAGGCCCGGTCGGAGCAGATCAGGGCGGCGGCGCCGGAGTCCCGCAGGGCGTGTCCGACCTCGGCCGACTTGTACATCGGGTTGAGCGGGACGACGGTCGCGCCGGCCTTCCAGGCGCCGAGCAGGGCGAGGACGAAGTGCGGGCTGTTCTGGAGCATGATCGCGACCCGGTCGCCGTGCTCGACGCCCCGGGCGGCGAGATGGCCGGCGACCGAGTCGGAGAGCGCGTCCGTCTCGCGGTAGTCGAGGCGGCCGTCGAAGTAGGCGAGCGCCGGGTGTTCGGGGGCGCGGGCGGCGGCGGCGCGGAAGGCGTGCAGCACGGTGGGCGGCGGGGCGATGGGCGCCCGCTGGGCCTCGGTGAGCTGGGCCAGCCAGGGCCTGGCGGCGTAGATCGACTCCCGTGTGGTCACGCGCCCGCCCCTTCCCACTTCCGCTGGATGTGGTTCATGTTGCCCAGCCACCGCTCGGGGTCGGTGGCGCGGGCGCGGTAGTAGTCGGCGACCTCGGGGTGCGACAGGACGAGGAAGCGGTCGGACGCGATGGCGTCGAAGAGGGAGTCGGCGACGTCCTCGGGTTCGATCGCGGTGGGGGCCAGGACGAGCTCGCCGGCCGATCCGGCGGCGGTCAGCATGTCCGTACGCACGCCCTGCGGGCAGATGGCGTGGACCTTGACCCCGCGGTGGCGGTAGGTGAGGGAGAGCCATTCGGCGAAGGCGTACGCGCCGTGCTTGGAGACGCTGTAGGGCGCGGCGCCGACCATGGTGAGCAGGCCGGCGGCGGAGACGGTGGAGACGAAGCGGCCACTGCCGCGCTCCAGCCAGTCGGGCAGCAGCGCACGGGCCGCGCGGACGTGGGCCATGACGTTGACGTCCCAGGCGGCCGCCCAGACGGCCTCGTCGGCGAAGGCGTCGCCGGGCGAGGCGAGTCCGGCGTTGGCGCACCACACGTCGACGGTGCCGCCGAGGGCCTCGCGGGCCTCCTCGACGATCGCGGAGGCGTCTCCGGCCACGGCGGTGGCGCCGATCTCCTCGGCGACGGCCTTGGTACGACCGGGGTCCAGGTCGTTGACGACGACCCGCGCGCCCTCGGCGGCGAACCTGCGGGCCAGCGCGGCGCCGATCCCGCCTCCCGCGCCCGTGACGACCACTCCAGCGCCCTGCACCGTACTCATCGAGACCCGCCTCTCCGTGACGACCGTCCGGGCAGACTAACCAGTCGGTATGTCACAGGGGAAGCCCTCCGGCGCACGCCTCGTTCCCTGGGGGCGTCAGGAGCGCTAGCGTGCGGGCGCATGTCAGGGAAGGCGATCAAGGAGGTTTCCGTATGAACCCGTCCGACCCGTCCGACCCGTCCGACCCCTCCCACGCGTCCGACCCCTCCCACGCGTCCCGCGCGGCCGGTCTTTCGAGACGCGGTCTGCTGGCCGCCGGCGGCGCGCTCGGGGTGGGAGCCGTGACCGCGCCCACCGCCCTCGCCCACGACAAGCCGCCGCGTCCGGTCCGTACCGGTTTCGCACGGCTGGCCGCCGACGGATACGCGGCGCTCGCCGGGCAGCGGGTAGGCGTCGTCACCAACCCCACCGGGATCGCCTCCGACGTCCGGCACATCGTCGACGTCATGCACGCCGACGACCGGGTCGACCTGACGGCCGTCTTCGGCCCCGAGCACGGCTTCCGGGGGACGGCCCAGGCGGGCGGCTCCGAGGGCCGCCACGACGACCCGGCGACCGGACTCCCCGTCTACGACACGTACCTCAAGAGCGGGCAGCCGCTCGCCGACGTCTTCACCGCTTCGGGCGTGGACACGGTCGTCTTCGACATCCAGGACGTGGGCGCCCGTTTCTACACGTACATCTGGACACTCTACGACTGCATGGTCGCCGCTTCGCTGGCCGGGAAGCGGTTCGTGGTCCTGGACCGGCCGAACCCGGTGACCGGGCGGGCCGCGCTCGGCCCGGTCCTCGACCGCGCCTTCGCCACCTTCGTGGGCCGTGAGCCGATCGCGCAGGCGCACGGGATGACGGTGGCGGAGCTGGCCCGGCTGTTCAACGGCGAGTTCCTGGCGAGGCCGGTGGCCCTGGAGACGGTACGGATGTCGGGCTGGAAGCGATCGGACTTCTTCGACGCCACCGGGCTGCCGTGGGTGCCGCCGAGCCCCAACATGCCCACGCCCGACACCGCGCTCGTCTACTCCGGCACCTGCCTGTTCGAGGGCACCAACCTCTCCGAGGGGCGCGGCACCACCCGCCCCTTCGAACTGCTCGGCGCGGAGGGCATCGACCGGCGGTGGGCGGAGGCGGCGAACGCCCTCGAACTGCCCGGAGTGCGGTTCCGCGAGGCGTACTTCGCCCCGACCTTCTCCAAGTTCCAGGGCAGGACGGTCGGCGGCGTGCAGGTCCAGGTGCACGACCGGTCGGCCTTTGATCCCGTACGTACCGGCATCGGCCTCCTTGTCTGCGCCAAGCGGTCGTGGAGCGGCTTCGCCTGGCGCCCGGACCGCTGGATCGACAAGCTGACCGGTTCGACGCGGGTGCGGACACTGATCGACGCGGGCGCGGACACCGACGAGGTGGTGGGGGCCTGGGCCGAGGACCTGGGCGCCTTCCGTGCCGTGCGCGAGGAGTACCTGATGTACCGCTGACCGGTGGGGCTAACCCCCCGTACGGACGGGTGTGGGCAGGTTGGCGGGACGGGCGGGCCGGTCGGCAGGCTTGATCCATGACGAAGCTGACACGACATCGGTTACCGCTGGTGGGGACGGTCGTGGCGCTCTGCCTCGCCGCCCTCGCCCCCGCCGCACAGGCGGACCCCCCGGCGCTGGATCCCGCCCGTGAACTCGCCCGCACCGCCCGCCCCTTCGACGACCTGCGGGCGCTGGACCGGGTGGTCGGCCCGGCCAAGGTCGTCGGGATCGGCGAGGCGACGCACAGCTCGGCCGAGTTCTTCGAGGCCAAGCACCGGATCTTCGAGCACCTGGTCGAGAAGCGGGGGTTCACCACCTTCGCCCTGGAGGCCAACTGGTCCACGGGCGTGCTCATCGACGACTACGTCCGCTTCGGCAGGGGCGACATCCGGAAGATCATGCGCGAGGAGTTCCAGAACGCCTACGGCTTCTGGAACACCGAGGAGTACCTCGACCTGTTCACCTGGATGCGCCGGCACAACGTGCGCCATCCCGGGCATCCGGTGCGATTCATGGGCAACGACATCGGCTACGCCGGCGCCCACCTCTTCGACACCGTGACCGGGTACGTGGGCCGTACGTACCCGCGGCTGCTGCCCCGCTTCGAGGAGCTGTACCGCGCCTCGCGGCCGGTGGGCACGGTCGACGCCTGGATGAACGCCTATCTGGGCAAGCCGCGCGAGGAGCGGCGTCGGATGGCCTCGGAGGTCGGGCAGGCCCTGGCGCTGCTTGAGCGGCAGAAGCCCGGCACCGGCCCCGACCGCGAGGAGCACACCTGGATGGTCCAGCACGCGCGGGCCATCGCCCAGGTCGGCACGGAGTACGCCCACGACCTGACGGGCGACGGGGTGGCCGAGGCGATGCTCTACCGCGACCGGATCATGGCCGACAACACCGTGTGGTGGCAGCGGATGACGGGCGACCGGATGGTGCTGTCCGCGCACAACGGCCACGTCGGCTACGAGACGACCGAGCCGGACCACTACCCCCGCCTTCAGGGCGCCTTCCTGCGCGACGCGCTGGGACGCGACTACGTCAGCGTGGGCGCCTCCTTCGGGCGCGGCTCGTTCAACGCGCACGACACGGAGGCGGTGGGTGAGCCCGTCCGGCGCTTCACGGTCGGCCTGCCGGGCGAGGGCAGCAACGCCGAGACCCTGGACCGGGTGTCGCCGCGGCCGTTCCTGCTGGATGTGCGGACGGCGACCCCGGCGGCCAGGAACTGGCTGAACACGCACCGGCCCAGCTGGCTGATCGGTACCGCCTATCCGTGGCCGGGCAGTCGGGCACCCGTCCGCCTCGCCACGGCGTACGACGCCGTCCTGCACTTCCCGGAGGTCTCCGCGGCGCGTCTGCGCTGAAAGCCTGGCCGTCCCCCCGCGCCCGCAGGATGCTGTCGCGAGCAGAGCTTCCTCGACGCGGAGGGACGGGCAGTCCATGGCCGGGATGAGTGTGGAGCCGTACCGGGAGATCAGGTTCGACAAGGACGGCGACGGGGCGGCCGGGCAGCGCGAGGCGCTGTCGGCGATGGCCGGGCGGGGAGTCACGGATCTGGTGATGTTCGCCCACGGGTGGAACAACTCGCCGTCGGTCGCCGCCCGGCTGTACTCGGCGTTCTTCGCCCCGTTCCCCGGCCTGGTGCGGCCGGGCGTCCGGGTCGGGTACGTGGGGGTGGTCTGGCCCTCGATGATGTTCTCCGACGAGCCGATCCCCGACTTCGCGTCCGTGGCGGCCGTCCACCCGGGCAAGGAGACGGTGGTGGAGCGACTTGCCGTACTGCTGCGGGAACAGCCGGAGGACGAGGCCGCCTTCACCGAGTTCGGCGAGCTGCTGCGGGTGCTGACGGACACGAACGGATCGGCCGCCTTCACGGCGGGAGCGGAGGGCGCGGCGGCGGGCCTCGCGGAAGGGTCGGCGGGCCCGCCGGTGCCGGACTTCCTGCTCGGGGACCCGGTGGCGGTCTGCGCGATGTTCGCCGACGCGCTGGAGGAGGCGGCCGGCCCGGGAAGCGTGCCCACCCCCCGGGACGCGTTCGGCGGCAGCAGGCTCGGTCGGTACTGGAAGGGCGCGCGGGAGGCGCTGCGCCAGGCCACGTACTACACGATGAAGCGCCGGGCCGGAATCGTCGGCGAGCGCGGTCTCGGTCCGCTGCTCGGCGGGGTCGCCCGCTCCTCCCCCGGGCTGCGGATCCACCTCGTCGGGCACAGCATGGGCGCCCGGCTCGTCGCGTACGCGCTGCGCGGGTTGCCCGAGGGGGTGCGCACGGTCCGCTCGCTGACACTCCTTCAGGGCTCCTTCTCGCACTACGCCTTCGCGGCGAGCCTGCCGCACGAGCCGGGCAGGGGCGGCGCGCTGCGTGATCTGCAGCGGCGGGTCGACGGGCCCGTGGTCGGCTGCTACTCCCGGCACGACACCGCGCTCCGGGTGTTCTATCCGCTGGCGTCGCGACTCGCCCGGGACGCCGATTCGCTGCTCGGCAGCGACAAGCGGTGGGGCGCGATCGGCCACGACGGCATCCAGGCGGTGCCGGGCACGGCGGCGCTGACGCTGGCCGGGGCGCTGCGGGGCGGGATTCCGGCGGCGGGGTGCGTCAGCGTCGACGCGGCGGAGGTGGTGGGGGAGCACAGTGACATCTGTCATGCGCAATTGGCGCGGGTGGTGACCTCCGCCGGCCGGATCGGCCGCTGAGCCGCTGACCTCGGCGGACGGGGCGCTCGTCCGGGCGTGCGTCGCCCATCGGAGGTGTCTCGCGGGTCACTCGCGCCCCTTTGATGGCCCCCATCGAATTTTGGATGGAACACGACGGGGCAGTCGTTCGTCCATTCCATAACGTCCTTGACGCCGAAGTACAGCAGCGACGGAGGTGCGGAGCGATGGCGGGTTTCCGGAGTCTCGCGAGACAGGTACGTGATCCAGGGTGCGACACGGCGCTGCGGAGGTATTCGCTGCGCAAGTGCCTGGAGCGGTTCGCCCCTTACGGGCACCGCGCGACCTGGGACCACCTGTGCCGCAGGCACAGGTTCGGGCCCGAGGACCGGGAGCTCGATCCCCGGCGGCTGGTGGCCGCGCTGGAGGAGCTGGAGGAGGCGCGGGCGGTGTGGCTCGCGTACGAGAGGGAGTTCGCCGCCCGGCGCCGACGCGAGAAGCATGAGGGGCTGCGCAGGCCCGGCGCGCTCGACGACTGGCACCGGCGGACGTGGGGCGGCAACGGAGTGGCGCGGTGCGACGATCCGGCGCTCCATCCGTCGGAGCCGCTGGCCGTGGTGCTGCGCCGGCTGATCGCGGCGCTGGAGTCGGGGCCCGGGGAGCGCTGTCCGGTCTGCTCGGGGCCCCGGATCGAGTGGCGGCCGGACCTGGAGGACGAGCCGTGGTTCGGGCCGGTGTGCGGGGACTGCGGCGTGGTGGTGCCGCGGGCGGTCCTGACCTCGGGGGCGCTGGCCCGGGCACGGGGAGAGGCGTTCCCGCGCCTGGCGTCGGTCGCCTGAGGCACGGAGGCGCGTCGTGCTCCAGGTCTGTCTGAACGGGCGGCGCGGCCCGGGGGATTCGGCGGCCGTGCCGATGTCGCCGGCCGCCATGGCGGAGGAGGCGGCGCGAGCGGTCGCGGCCGGGGCGACGGACGTGCACGTCCACCCCAGGACGCCGTGCGGGGGCGACACGCTCTCGCCCCGGGTGCTCGCGGAGACGCTGACGGCGGTCCGGGCGGCCGTGGACGTCCCGGTGGGGGTGACGACCGGTGCGTGGGCGGAGCCGGATCCGGTACGGCGGGTGGAGCGCGTCCGTGCCTGGACGGTCCTGCCGGACCATGCCTCGGTGAACTGGCACGAGCCGGGCGCCGAGGAGCTCGCGGCCGCGCTCCTGGACCGGGGCGTGGGGGTGGAGGCGGGGCTCTGGTCGGGTACGGAAGGCCCGGCGCGGTTTCTCCGTTCGCCGCTGGCCCCGCGGGTGCTGCGGATCCTGGCGGAGGTCACGGACCCGGACCCGGCCACGGCCGGGACGACCGCCCTGGACCTGCTGGCCACACTCGACGCGGCGCCCGCCGTACCGGTCCTTCTGCACGGTGAGGACGGCGGCGCGTGGCCGGTGGTACGCCTCGCCCGCCGCCTCGGTCTGTCGACCCGGATCGGTCTGGAGGACACGCTGCTCCTGCCGGACGGCAGTCCGGCGACCTCCAACGCATCGCTGGTCGCGGCGGCGGTCTCGGCGTGAGGAGCGACGCTAGCAGAGCGTAAATCCCCTGGCCCAAGGGATTTTCGGATGGGCACAGTGTCCGGCGACGAGAACGCCGTCCGAATCACCGGAGAGTTGATCATGTCGACGCTGCGCGTCACCGCCGAATCGCTGACCGTCCACGCCCATCCCAACGCCGACGCGCTCGAACTGGCGCAGGTGGGGCTCTATCGGGCCGTCGTCGCCAAGGGTGCGTACCGCAGCGGGGACATCGCCGTCTACATCCCGGAGCAGGCCGTGCTGCCCGCCGCGCTCGTCGACGAGCTGGGCCTTACGGGCCGGCTCGCCGGGAAGGCGTCGGACCGCGTCAAGGCGGTGCGGCTGCGGGGCGAGTTGTCGCAGGGGATCGTGTGCCGGCCGAAGGCGCTGGCGGACGTCGATCTGGCCGAGGCGGCCGCCGAGGGGACCGACTTCGCCGAGGTGCTGGGGATCACCAAGTGGGTGCCGCCCATACCGCCGACGATGAGCGGGGACGTGGAGGCGGCGCCCGACCTGCTGCCGTGGGTCGACATCGAGAACCTCCAGCGGTATCCGGGGATCTTCGAGCCCGGCGAGCCCGTCGTCCTGACGGAGAAGCTGCACGGCTCGGCCTGCCTGGTGACGTACCTCGCGGAGGACGGACGGGTCCAGGTCTCCTCCAAGGGCTTCGGCGCGAAGGGGCTGGCCCTCCGGGAGGACCCGCGCAATCTGTACTGGCGGGCCGTCCTCGGCCATGACGTCCCGGCGGTCGCGGCGCGCCTCGCCGCGCGCCTCGGCGCCCGCCGGGTCGGGCTGTTCGGCGAGGTGTACGGGGCCGGTGTGCAGGACCTCGGCTACGGCGCCGATGCCCGCGGCGAGACGCTGGGGTACGCCGTCTTCGACGTGTCGGCCGAGATCGACGGCGAGGTGCGGTGGCTGGACCCGGCCGAGGTCCTGGAGCCGGGCGAACTGCCGCTCGTACCGCGGCTGTTCACGGGGCCGTACGAGCCGGCGAAGGTGCTGGAGCTGGCGAGCGGCCGGGAGACCGTGTCCGGGCGCGAGCTGCATCTGCGCGAGGGCGTCGTGATCCGCCCGGTGACGGAGCGGTACAGCCCCGTGGTGGGCGGCCGCGCCATCGCCAAGGCGGTCAGTCCGGCGTATCTGACCCGCAAGGGCGGCACCGAGTACGAGTGATCCGGCGCGGGGGAGGGACATGAGAGGCCCCCCGCCCGCGCACAGTGACCGAGGGGCCCGTCCACGGGGGTGGCGGGCCCCTCTCTCCTGACGTGACGACGCCCCGTCAACCGCCCCGGCGCTCGGGCAGCAGCCGGGAGCCCGTCATCCGCTCGCCGATCACGTCGTCCGGGTTGGACAGGACGCAGGTCTCCAGCGACAGGCACCCGCAGCCGATGCAGTCCGTCAGATGGTCCCGCAGCCGCCCGAGCTGCTTGATCCGCTCGTCCAGCTCCGTTCGCCAGGCCTCCGAGAGCCGGGCCCAGTCCTCGTTGGTGGGCGTGCGCTCCTCGGGGAGTTCGGCGAGTGCGTCGCGGATGGTCGCGAGCGGGATGCCGACGCGCTGGGCCGCGCGGATGAAGGCCACGCGGCGCAGGATGTCCCTGCCGTAGCGGCGCTGGTTGCCGCTGGTGCGGCGGCTGGTGATCAGGCCCTTGGACTCGTAGAAGTGCAGGGCGGACACCGCGGCGCCGCTGCGCGCGGACAGCTGGCCGACGGTGAGTTCGTGGATGGTCTCTGGAATCTGCGGCACTCCTCGAACCCTACTGTCGGGCCCCGCCGACCCGTTGACACGGGCCCCGGTCCCCGTCAGACTAAGCAGTCGCTTAGATCGAGCGAAACCGGGTGAGAGGCAGGGAGCAGGGACATGGCTGAGCCGAGGATCTTCACATCCGCCGAGGAACTGCGCGCCGGGGTCGGCGAGCAGCTGGGCCACAGCGACTGGCTGGAGATCGACCAGAAGCGGATCGACCTGTTCGCCGACGCGACCGGCGATCACCAGTGGATCCACGTGGACCCGGAGCGGGCGGCCGCCGGGCCGTTCGGGAAGACCATCGCGCACGGCTATCTGACGCTGTCGCTGCTGCCGGCCCTGGTTCCGCAGGTCATGCGCGTCGAGGGCATGAAGATGGGCATCAACTACGGCACCGAGAAGGTCCGCTTCCCCTCCCCCGTCCCCGTCGGCTCGCGGCTGCGCGCGAGCGCGGTGCTGACGAAGGTCGAGGAGGCCGGCGGCGGCGTGCAGGTGACGGCGACCGTGACGGTGGAGCGCGAGGGCGGCGACAAGCCGGTCTGCGTCGCCGAGTCGGTCTCGCGCTACTACTTCTGAGCGCCGACCATCCGCAGCACGAGGTCGGCGTAGAGCGCGCCGACCTCGTCCGGCGTCCGGCGGCCCTGGGTGTTGAACCAGCGGGACACGTCGATGCAGAGCGAGAGGACCGCGACGGTGGTTCCGGCCACGTCCGGGACGTCGAACTCCCCGGACGCCACCCCCTCGTTGATGATCCCGCGCACGGCCGCGTCGGACTCGCGGCGCAGCGCCACGATCTCGGTGCGGTGCTCGGGGCCGAGCGCGTCGAGTTCGTACTGGACGACCCGCGCGGTCGTATGGCGCTCGGCGTGCCAGCGCACGAAGGACCGTACGGCGTCGGCGAGCCGCTCCCCCGCCGTGCCCTCGCCGGCGGCCGCGGCCCGGAGGATCTCCAGGGCCTTGTCGTGACCGATGCGACTGATCCGGTGGAGCAGCTCTTCCTTGGTCTTGTAGTGGATGTAGAGCGCCGCCGGGCTCATCCCCGCCCGGCCGGCGATGTCCCGGGTCGTGGTGGCGTGGTAGCCGCGCTCGGCGAACGCCTCGACGGCCGCGACAAGCAGCCGTCTGGCCGCCTCGGGCGTGACCTCGCCCCACGGCATGTCTTCCTCGCCGCCGGGCGTCTCCTCCGCCGCGTCCGCCGCGCTCATCGCTCGCCCCTTCTCCAGCCGTCAGGACGAACACCATACAACGAAGCTGAGCAAGCGCTTAGAGGCGCGGGGCGCGCACCGTCCGCGCTCAGAAGGCGGAGACGCCCGTCAGTGCCCGTCCGATGATCAGCTTCTGGATCTGGCTGGTGCCCTCGTAGAGCGTCATCACGCGGGCGTCGCGCAGCAGCTTCCCCACCGGGTACTCGTCGATGTAACCGTAGCCGCCGAAGACCTGCAGGGCGTTGTTGGCGGCCCGTACGGCGGCCTCGGAGGCGTACAGCTTGGCCTTCGAGGCGGCGGTGGCGAAGTCCTGGCCTCGGTCGATCAGGTCCGCGACCCGCCAGGTCAGCAGCCGGGCCGCGTCCACGTCGACGGCGATGTCGCTGATCAGCTCCTGTACGAGCTGGTACGAGGCGATGGGCTTGCCGAACTGCTCGCGCTCGCCCGCGTAGCGCACGGCCGCGTCGAGCGCCGCCTGCGCGATGCCGACACAGCCGGCGGCGACCGACATCCTGCCCTTGGCGAGGGCGGACATGGCGAGGGAGAAGCCCTTGCCCTCCGGCCCCATCATGGCGGCGGCGGGCACGCGTACATCCTGAAGGACCAGTTCGGCGGTCGCCTGGCCGCGCAGGCCGAGCTTGCCGTGGATGGTGCGGCGCGTGAGCCCCGGTGCGTCGGTGGGGACGAGGAAGGCGGAGACGCCCTTGTGGCCGGGGGCGTCGCCGGTCCGGGCGAAGAGCAGGACGACATCGGCCCAGGTGCCGTTGGTGATGAACATCTTCGAGCCGTTGATCACATACGCGTCCCCGTCCCGGACGGCCCGGGTGGTGAGGCTTCCGGCGTCGGACCCGGTGCCCGGTTCGGTGAGGCCGAAGCAGCCGACGGCGTCGCCGGAGGCGAGCCGGGGCAGCCACCGCCGCTTCTGGTCCTCGCTGCCCCAGGAGGCGATGGTCTTGGCGACCAGGCCGAGCGAGACGGAGACGATGCCGCGCACGGAGGAGTCGCCGCGCCCGAGCTCCTCGGTGACGAGGCAGTAGGAGAGGTGGTCGCCGCCCGATCCGCCGTACTC
Source organism: Streptomyces sp. NPDC015346 (assembly GCF_043078785.1). Taxonomy (NCBI): domain Bacteria; kingdom Bacillati; phylum Actinomycetota; class Actinomycetes; order Kitasatosporales; family Streptomycetaceae; genus Streptomyces; species Streptomyces sp. NPDC015346. The sequence continues at coordinate 346,145 of NZ_JBIBTW010000007.1, forward strand.
CTCCGGGATCGTGAGGCCGAGGAAGCCGACGGCACCGAGCTTCTTCACGATCGCCTTGTCGACGTTCTCGGCGCGGTCCCACTCCACGACGTGCGGGGCGACCTCGCGCGCGACGAACTCCTCGGCGAGCCGTCGCACGGCTTCCTGCTCCTCGCTCAGCTCCAGATTCACTGCGACACCGACCTTCGGACGACATTAAATTAGCACTGCTAGTTTCCAGTGCGCAGGCCTACTATGTGCGCCATGGCCCGACCGCGCAAGCCCCTCCTCAGCCGAGACCGGATCGTCGAGACGGCGAGCGCGCTCGTGGACGCGGAAGGGCTCGCCGCCGTCTCGACGCGGCGGCTCGCGGCCGAGCTCGGGGTCAGCGGGCCGTCCCTCTACAACCACTTCCGGACCAAGGACGAGATCCTCGACGCCGTGGCCGACGCGGTCAGCGCGAAGGTCGACCTGTCGATGTTCGAGGAGGGCGACGCGCGCGACTGGCGTACGGCGCTGCACGACTGGGCCGCCTCCTACCGCGCCGCCCTCGCCGACCACCCGAACATCGTCCCGGTCCTGGCCCAGGGGCCGGGCCGCCGCCCGGCGGGCCTTCGCGTGGCGGACGCCGTCTTCGGCGCGATGGTCCGCGCGGGCTGGCCCCCGGCCCAGGCCACCTACATCGGCGCCCTGATGCGGTACTTCGTCACCGGCTCGGCGCTGGGCTCCTTCGCCCGCGGCTTCGTCGACGACGAGACGGCCTACGACCCCGCCGACTATCCCCACCTCGGCCAGGCACACCTGCTGGCGGAGCACCGGCAGAAGGTCGACGAGGGCGCGTTCGACACGGGACTGCGGGCGCTGCTCGACGGGTTGGCGATGCAGTACGAGACGGAGGTACGGGGAGCGGTACGGGGGAAGTGGGCGCGGCAGGACTCGTAGCGGAGCAGTAGGGGCCGGCGGCGCGGGAGAGGTCCTCGGGGCAGGCGGGGGCCGTGGAGGACCGTTCGGCCGTCGCCGACACGTGCGTCCGGCACCCTGGTCCCATGGCACCCAGAGACCTCGCCGCCCTCGCCGCCCTCTTCGCCGACGAGACCCGCGCCGCCTTCCTCCTCGCCCTGCTCGACGGGCGGGCCTGGACCGCCGGGGAGCTGGCCCGGCACGCTGGCGTGGCTCCGTCGACCGCCAGTGAGCACCTGGGCAGGCTCGTCACCGGCGGGATCCTCGCCGAGGAGCGACAGGGCAGGCACCGTTACGTACGCCTCGCCGATCCCGGCATCGCGCACCTGGTCGAGGATCTCGCCGCCCGCGCCGAGCCCGCCGTCAAGGAGGCGCCGCGGGGCCTGCGGGCCGCGAGCGCGGGGCACGCCATGACGCGCGGGCGGACCTGCTACGACCACCTGGCGGGGCGGCTCGGCATCACGATCACCGAGGCGATGACCGTACGCGGACTGCTGCGCCAGGACACCGGGTTCGCGCTCACGGACGCGGGCGTCGCGTGGTTCGGGGAGCTGGGGATCGCCCTCGCGCCCACGGGCAGGCGGCCCGTCGCCCGGGGCTGCCTCGACTGGACCGAGCGCAGGCCGCACCTCGCGGGGATCGCGGGCGCCGCCCTGTGCCGGCACGCGATGGACGCCGGCTGGTGCGTACGGATCGGCTCCGAGCGGGCCGTGAAGGTGACGCCCGAAGGGGAGCGGGCCCTCCAGCGGGCGCTGGGCATCGAGCCGGCGATAATTCGGTGAGCGCCGAACAGTCCAGGGCCTACGGTCGCCCCATGAGCAACTCCCCCGCGAGCTCCCGGCTCGCCCTCGCCGCCGCCGGTGTCACCGTCGTCCTCTGGGCCTCCGCCTTCGTCTCGATCCGCAGCGCCGGAGCGGCCTACTCCCCCGGCGCCCTCGCCCTCGGGCGGCTGCTCGCCGGGGCGCTCGTCCTGGGGGCCGTCCTGCTGATCCGGCGCGAGGGGCTGCCGGCCCGAGGGGCCTGGCCCGGGATCCTGGTCTCCGGACTGCTCTGGTTCGGCGCGTACATGGTGGTGCTCAACTGGGGAGAGCAGGAGGTCGACGCGGGCACGGCGGCGATGGTCGTGAACATCGGACCGATCCTGATCGCCCTGCTCGGTGCCCGCTTCCTCGGAGAGAGGCTGCCGCCGCGACTGATCGCGGGCATGGGGGTGTCGTTCGCCGGAGCGGTGGCCGTGGGCCTGTCCATGTCGGGCGAGGGTCACGCCTCGGTCCTCGGCGTGGTGCTCTGTCTGCTCGCCGCCATCGCGTACGCCGGCGGTGTCGTCGCCCAGAAGCCCGCGCTCGCCCACGGGAGTGCCCTTCAGGTCACGACGTTCGGGTGCCTGGTCGGCACGGTGGCCTGTCTGCCGTTCGCCGGGCGGCTGATCGACGAGGCGGGCCGCGCCCCGCTCTCGGCGACCCTGAACATGGTCTACCTCGGGGTGTTCCCGACCGCGCTGGCCTTCACGACCTGGGCCTACGCCCTGGCCCGGACGACCGCGGGCCGGATGGGCGCGACGACGTACGCCGTGCCGGCCCTCGTGGTCGTCATGGCGTGGGTCCTCCTGGGCGAGCTGCCGGGGCTGCTGACGCTCGCGGGCGGTGCGCTGTGCCTCGCGGGCGTGGCCGTCTCGCGCTCCCGGCCGAAGCCGGTGAAGGCGACGGCCGAGACGGCTCCGGCTCCGGTCCTCGGGTCCCGCCGGACCCGAGGCCGAGGCTGAGGCTGAGGCCGGGATCCCGGACAAGGGCAAGGTCTAGAAGACCACCAGGGCCCGGCCGCCCTTGCCGGCGAGCATGTTGTCGAAGGCACCCGGAATGCCGTCCAGGGTGATCCGCTCGGTCACCAGGGTGCTCAGGTCGAGGCGGCCGGCCCGGATGTGCTCGGCGAGGACGGGCAGGTCCTTCGCCGGGTCGGAGTTGCCGTACACGCAGCCGGACAGGGTGCGGCCCCAGTGGAAGAGCTCCAGCGCGTGGAAGGAGACCTGCTGGTCCTTACCGCCGATGCCGACGACCGTGGTGCGGCCGCCGCGCCGGGTGGAGTCCCAGGCGGTACGGATGGTGACGGCGCGGCCGACGCACTCGACGGCCACGTCGGCGCCCTGGCCGCCGGTGAGCTTCCGGATCTCCCTGGCGGTGTTCTCGGACGCGACGACGTACTCGGTGGCTCCGGCGGCCCGGGCCAGCGCCTCCTTCTCGGGTGACACGTCGACCGCGACGATCGTCGAGGCGCCGGCGATCCGGGCGGCCTGGAGCGTGGCGAGGCCCACGCCCCCGACGCCGAAGACGGCGACGGATTCGCCCTGACGTACCCGCGCGGAGTGGTGGATCGCGCCCCAGCCGGTCAGGACGGCGCAGCCCAGCAGGGCGGCGTCGGTGAGCGGCACTCCGTCCGGCGCGGGCAGCACGCAGCCGGCCGCGACGACGGTCTCCTCGGCGAAGGCGCCGACGTTCAGGCCCGGGTGGAGCTCGGTGCCGTCCTCGGTCACGGCGTGCACGTTCGCCGCGCCCGTGAGGGCGTTGGCACAGAGCCAGATCTCGCCGATCGAGCAGGGGTGGCAGGTGCCGCAGGAAGGCGCCCAGTTGAGGACGACCGGGTCGCCGGGAGCGACATGGGTGACGCCCTCGCCGACGGAGAGGACCGTCCCGGCGCCCTCGTGGCCGAGGACGGCGGGGACGGGCAGGCGCATGGTCCCGTTGGAGAGGGACAGGTCGGAGTGGCAGACCCCGGCGGCGGCGAGGCGGATGCGGACCTGGCCGGGTCCGGGCTCGGGCAGTTCGATGCCGGCGATCTCCAGGGGGGAGCCGACGGCGGGCAGTATCGCGGCGCGGATCACGCTCACAACTCCTCGGGCGGTCAGAACTGGAGGGACTTGGTCTGGAGGTACTCGGCGAGGCCGTGCGCGCCCAATTCGCGTCCTACGCCCGACTGCTTGTAGCCGCCGAACGGAGCCAGCGGGTTGAACCGGCCGCCGTTGATGTCGACCTGGCCGGTGTCCATGCGGCGGGCGAAGGCGACGGCCGCCTCCGGCTCGCCCCAGACGGCGCCGGAGAGGCCGTAGACCGTCCCGTTGGCGATGGCGAGGGCGTCCTCCTCGTCCTCGTACCGCAGGATCGAGACGACCGGGCCGAAGATCTCCTCCTGGGCGATGGTCATCTGCGGGGTGACGTCGGCGAAGACGGTCGGCGACACGTAGTAGCCGGTCTCCAGCGGGGCCTCGGGGCCGCCGGCGACGAGCCGGGCGCCCTCCTCGACGCCCTTCTCGATGTAGCCGCGCACCCGCTGCTGCTGCCTGGCGTTGACGAGGGGGCCGACGCGCTCGCCGGGGACGTACTTGGCGACGGCCTCGGCGGCGAGCCGCACGGCCTCGTCGTACTGGTCGGTGTGGACCAGCATCCGGGTCCACGCGCTGCACGTCTGGCCCGAGTTGGACATGACGTTGGCGATGCCGACGGCGACCGCCTTGCCGAGGTCCGCGCCGGGCAGGATGACGTTCGCCGACTTGCCGCCGAGTTCCAGGGCGACCCGCTTGACGGCGCCCCCGGCGATGGCGCCGATGCGCCTGCCGACGGCGGTCGAGCCGGTGAAGGAGACGAGGTCGACGTCCTCGTGCTCGGCGAGCGCCTGCCCGGCGACCGGGCCGAGGCCGGTGACCAGGTTGAAGACTCCGGCCGGGACGCCGGCCGCGTGGACGGCCTCGGCGAAGAGCTGGGCGGTCAGCGGGGTGTCCTCGGCGGGCTTGAGGACGACGGTGCAGCCGGCGGCCAGGGCGGGGGCGACCTTGGCGACGATCTGGTGGAGCGGGTAGTTCCACGGGGTGATCGCGCCGACGACGCCGACGGGCTCGGCGTGGACGACGGAGTTGCCGACCTTCTCCTCGAAGGGGTGGGTCGCGGCGAGTTCGGCGTACGAGCCGGCGATGGCGATCGGCAGGCCGGTGTGGACGCCGGCGGCGAGCGGGGGCGGGGCACCGAGCTCGGCGGTGACCGTGGCGGCGATGTCCCCCGCGCGGGCGGCGAGGGCGTCGCGCACCGCTCCGATCAGCGCGGCTCGCTCGGCGGGCGGGGTGGCGGCCCAGGCGGGGAAGGCGGCGCGGGCGGCCCGTACGGCGGCGTCGATGTCCTCGGCGGTGCCGGCCGGGACATGGCCGATGACCTGCTCGTCGGCGGGGTTGATCACCGCGATGGTGTCGGAGGAGGCGGCCGGGCGCCACTCCCCGCCGATGTACATCCCGTCGTGGCACTTCATCCGCTGCTCCTTCATTACCGGCCGGTTCGTCGCGGGACCCAAACTAGCGCTGATAGTTTTCTGGCGCCAGGGCCTGCGACCGCCCGAGCCGCGCGGCTCAGAAGTCGGCGCGGGTCGGCTCGTCGAGCCGGGCCACGGACTCCTGCCCGAAGCCCCGCTCGTACGCCTCCCTGATCCGCTCGATCAGCGGGTCGCGGACCCTCGCCTCGGTCGCCGGGTAAAGAAGGATCAGCTCGTACGATCGCTCCCGCTCGATGGTGCCGTTCCGGTCCCGCCACTGTCCACGACCGTCCTGCACCGTCAGGCCGTCGGGGAAGTGCGGCGTCACCTCCGTGTCGACGAAGGCCATGAACTGCGGGTCGGTGACGTCGGGGCCGCCGTCCGGCCGCTCGGTCCCGAAGAAGAGCCGGGTCTCCACATACGCCGTGCCCCGGGCCTGCGTCACGGCGGCGGCGGTCTCCGGCGCCTGCTCCCCGAGCGTGGCGTACGCGGCGGGCGCGCCGAGGACGACGAGCAGCGCGGTGGCGGCGGTGACGAGTCGGGTGCGGGTGGCATGCGGGCGGGCGTGGGGCACGTACGTCTCCTCGGGGTGCGGCGGGCCGGCGTGCTGACCACCCCGGGGCGCGGCGGACATGACGGGGCGTCGGCTCGATCCGTACGGGCGAGGAAGGAGCCGCTCACGGGGGAGGGGCACGGAGGGACGCACTCCGTACGGTCCGCTCGCCGGGGCATGGGGGACCGGCTGGCCGGGCCGGTCGACCACCGGCGAGCGGGCCCGTACGGGCACCGAAGGTCCGGACGCGGCCCCGAGGAGGAGCGGGACCGGCTGTTCCGGGCGACGGCCGGACTGCTCGGAGAGGTGGCGACCGAGCGGCCCGTCATGGTGGCGCCGGACGACCTCCACGCGGGGGACGCGAGGCCGTTCCAACTCCTCAGCCATCTTCCGCGCCCGGCACCGGACTTGGGAAGCGGTTGGCGATATCTCGCCACCGTGAGGGAGGCGGGCGGAGAAACGCCCCGCCCGGCGGGCGCGCCGGGCGGGGCGACAGAACTCCGGTCGGACCGGTCAGATCTTCTCGGCGACGTCCGTGAGGTGGGCGAAGACGACGACGTTCGACTCGTAACCCGTCTTGCGGTCGAAGCTGCCACCGCAGGTGAGCAACCGCAGTTCGGGGCGGCCCGTGGAGCCGTACACCTCCTTGTCGGGGAACTCGGCCTTCGTGTACGTACGGACCTTGTCGACCGTGAAGACGGCGACGCGGCCGTCGGCGCGGGCGACCCGGACGGTGTTCCCCGGGTTGAGCGAGTTGAGGTTGAGGAAGATGGCGGGCCCGGAGCGGGTGTCGCGGTGGCCGACGACGACCGCCGTGCCGCGCTCGCCCGGCGCGGGCCCGCCCTCGTACCAGCCGACGACCCGGGGGTTGTCGACCGGCGGAGTGCCGAGCTGTCCCGACCGGTCCAGGCCCAGGCCCGTGACCGGCGCCTCGATGGTGATCGCCGGGATGGCCAGGCTGGTGGCGCGCGAACGCGCCAGCGGCGGGGGCGGCGGCTGGGACGTGGCCGGAGCCGGCCTCGGTCTCGGCTCGGACGTGGGCTTGGGCGGGGGCTTCGGCAGGGACGGAGGCGGGGGCGGAGGCGGCGGCGGGGGCGGCGGGGGCTTCGGCTCGGACGGAGGCGGCGCCTTCGGCGTCCCGTCGGGGTGCTGCCCGGGATCGACCGGGGCGGCGGCGGGCATCGCCGCCACCCCGTGCGCGTCCGGGGCGGCGGCGACCGGCGGGCCCGCCGGCTCCTCGTCCTGGGCCCACCAGATGCCGCCGACGACCAGGGACAGGGTCACCGCCACCGTCCGGGCGAGCCGGCGAAGGCGCCGCTGCCGGCGCGTGGAGCGGTACCTACGCGGCGCCATCGGTGCGGCGGCGCGACCGGCGGATGAGGATCAGTCCGGCCGTACCGGCGACGCCGGCGACGACGGCCGTCCCGATACCGAAGGCGGAGCTGTCGTCGCTCGCCAGCTCGGCACTGCCGCCGCCACCCGCTCCGACCGGGCCGTGAGGCGGCTTGCCGTTTCCGCCGTTGTCACCGTTCCCGCCGTTGCTGTTCCCGCCGTTCTCCTTTCCTCCGTTCTCGCCGTCGCCCTTCCCGCCGTTGCCGTTGTCCCCGTTCTCGCCGTTGCCGCCGTGCGACGGGTTGTTGAAGCCCTTGCAGTCGACCTTCAAGTCCTTGCTCTTCTTGGCCCCTGTCGCGCCTTCCCAGGTCCACTCGACCTTGTAGACGCCGTCGGGAAGCTCCAGGTCCGGCGTGAACCCGTTACCCGCGGAATCGATGCTGATGACGCCGGGCGGCACCACCAGGCCGCTCTTCGGCGGCTGCGGCGAGATCGTGTAGTTGAGCGCCCGCAGCCCGTCGAAGTTGAGGGCTGCGAGGTAGAAGGTGCAGACCTTGGGCTCGTTGTGCTGGTCGGTCTCACCGGTGCGGGGCGCCTCGTCGGGGCGGCCCGCGTGGTGGATCTTGAGGTCGCCGTCCTCGGGGGCTGCGACAGCGGCGGGCGCACCGGCCAGGGCCACGGCACCGAGGGCGAGGGTCGCGACGGCGGTGGACAGAAGGGGACGGACAGCCAGAGCGGTCATGCGGGGTTCCTCCAGTCATGAAGACGTCGGATGGATCAACCGATAATCTGACTATCAGTCATGACGTGAGTGCGGAGGGTGGTAGAAACGCCGCGACACCCTCCACATTCACTCCCCCGGCCGCCTGCCCGTCACCCTGGGCGACCGCGAACCTAGATGATCCCGAAGAGGATCCCCGCCGCCAGCACCACCAGCGAGGTGAGCGCGGCCCACTTCACCGTGAATTTCGTGTGGTCGCCGAACTCGACCTTCGCCATGCCGACGAGGACGTACACGGCCGGCACCAGCGGGCTCGACATGTGCAGGGCCTGGCCTACGAGCGAGGCGCGGGCGATCTCCAGCGGCGAGACGCCGTGGGCCGCGCCCGCCTCGGCCAGGACCGGCAGCACACCGAAGTAGAAGCCGTCGTTCGACATGAAGTACGTGAGCGGGAGGCTGAGCACGCCGGTGACCAGGGCCATGTGCGGGCCCATTCCCGCCGGGATCGCGTCCACGAGCCAGTCGGCCATGTGCTTGACCATCCCCGTACCGGTGAGGACGCCGGTGAACACCGCGGCGGCGAAGACCATGCCGGCGACGTTGAGGACGTTCTCCGCGTGGGAGGCGATCCGGGCCTTCTGCTCGGACATCTTCGGGTAGTTGACGGTGAGCGCGAGCGCGGCGCCGAGCAGGAAGAGGACGGGGATCGGCAGCAGTTCGAGGATCATCGCGGCGAGCAGCGCCACGGTCAGGCCCGCGTTGAACCAGTACAGCCTGGGCCTCAGCGTCGGCCGGTCCGGGTCGAGGCCCTGGAAGCCGCCGGCGTGGCTCACGTCGGCGCCCTCGGGCGACTCCGGCACGTCTGCGCCGGACGCGCCGGACGCGCCGGACGCCGCGGGGCGCTCCGTACCGCCGCCTGCACCGACACCGCCACCCGCCTTGACCAGGACGGTCTCCGTCTCCGGCGCCAGGATCTCGTCCAGGGTGAGGTAGCCGATGCGCTTGCGCTCGCGGCGGCCGAGGACGTACGCGAGGACGAAGACGAAGAGCAGGCCCACGGCGAGCGCCGGGATCATCGGGACGAAGATGTCGGCCGCGTCCAGTTTGAGCGCGGTCGCGGCGCGGGCGGTGGGACCGCCCCAGGGCAGGGTGTTCATGACACCGTTGGCCGTGGCGGCCACACCGGTCATGACGACCAGACTCATCCCGAGCCGCTTGTAGAGCGGATACATCGCCGAGACGGTGATCATGAAGGTGGTCGAGCCGTCGCCGTCGAGCGAGACGATCGCGGCGAGCACCGCCGTACCCACCACCACACGCACCGGGTCGGCCTTGCAGAAGCGCAGGATGCCCCGGACGATCGGGTCGAAGAGGCCGACGTCGATCATCACGCCGAAGTAGACGATGGCGAACATCAGCATCGCCGCGGTGGGCGCGAGCTTGCCGACGCCTTCGATGACGTAGTCGCCGAGCTGGGCGCCCTGTCCGACGAAGACGCAGAAGAGCGCCGGTATCAGCACGAGCGCCGCGATCGGCGACATCTTCTTCGTCATGATCAGGACCAGGAAGGTCGCGATCATGGCGAAGCCGAGGATGGTCAGCATCGAGGACACCTCACGTTCACCCTTGAACTCCCACCGGGGAGGCTCCCGCCAGAGCGGCGGTGGCGACGACGTTAGGTGCCCTCTTCAGCCGTTAACAAGGTGTTGACGCGTGAGCAATACGAGCAAAACACCAGGTCACAGAAGGGGTGACACGTCCACGGGGAAACCGTTGAGCACGGCGGTGCCGGAGAGCGGGTCGAGCCGGGAGCCGTCGAGGAGCTGGTTGACGTTGACTCCGGGGCGGGCGGCGGCGACCGTCAGACGGGTTCCCGGCCGGTCGTGACCCCAGCCGTGGGGAAGGCTCACCACACCGCTCCGTACGGCGTCGGTGATCTCCACCTCCACGTCCAGTTCGCCTCCGTCGGCCGAGATCCGGGCGGGCTTTCCGTCGGCGAGGCCGAGCCGGTCGGCGTCGTCCGGGTGGACCTGGAGGGTGCACCGGTTGGAACCGCCGTTCAGGGACGGGGCGTTGTGGAGCCAGCTGTTGTTGGAGCGCAGATGGCGGCGGCCGACGAGTACGAGCGCCTCGGGGCGGGTGTCCAGGGCGGCGCGCAGCCGGGGCAGATCGGCGGCCAAGGGGGCGGGGAGCAGTTCGACGCGCCCGCTGCGGGTCTTCAGGAGCTGGAGAAGGCGAGGCCTCAGCGGTCCCAGATCGACGCCGTGGGGCTGCTCGCGCAGGGCGTTGAGGGTGAGACCGTACGGACCGAGGCGCAGCATCAGGTCGAGGCGGCGCTCGGCGCCCGTCGCCCCGGTGAGGGCGGCGGCGAAGGCGCGGGGGTCGGCGCCGTGGGCCGGTGAGTGCTCCTGGGTGACGGCCTTGGCGAGGGTGGTGTCGATGGCGAGGTCGTCGACGGCCGAGGGCGGCGCGCCGTGCATGCCGGAGACGGCGAGGATCAGCCGGGCGTGGATCTCGCACTCGTCCATGCGTCCCTCTTCCAGAGGGACGGCGGCCGGGGTGAAGCGTGCCTGGTTGTGGACGGCGAAGCCGTTGAAGGCGAAGTCGAAGTGGGCGCTCTGGGAGGGCGGCGGCGGGGGCAGGACGACATCGGCGTGCCGGGTGGTCTCGTTGAGGTAGGGGTCGACGGCCACCATGAAGTCGAGGGTGTCCAGGGCCGCGTCGAGGCGCCGGCCGTCGGGGGCGGAGAGGACGGGGTTGCCGGCGATCGTGATCAGGGCGCGGACGCGGCCTTCGCCCTCGGTCTCGATCTCCTCGGCGAGGGCGGCCATGGGGAGCTCGCCCTTCGCCTCGGGGTGGCCGGAGACCCTGCTGGTCCAGCGGCCGAGGGCGAAGCCCTTGCCCGGGCCGGCGGGGCGGGGCGCGGGCGTGGTGGCGGAGAGCGGGAAGAGGGCGCCCCCGGGACGGTCCAGGTTGCCGGTGAGGACGTTGAGGACGTCGACGAGCCAGCTGGCGAGGGTGCCGTGGCTGACGGTGGAGCTGCCGATGCGTCCGTAGACGGCGGCCGAGGGGGCGGCGGCGAGTTCGCGGGCGACCGTACGGATGGTGGAGGCGTCCAGGTCGCAGGCGGCGGCCACGGCCTCGGGGGTGAACTCCCGTACCGCTTCACGTATCTCCTCCACGCCCTCGACGTGACCGTCGAGGGCGCCGAGATCGGTGAGGTCCTCGTCGAAGAGGGTGTGGGTGAGCGCGGCGAGGAAGAGGGCGTCGGCGCCGGGCCGGATGGGGAGGTGCCGGTCGGCGAGGCGCGCCGTACGGGTGCGGCGCGGGTCGACGACGGTGAGGGTGCCGCCGCGCTTGCGCAGCGCCTTGAGTCTGCCGGGGAAGTCGGGGGCGGTGCAGAGGCTTCCGTTGGACTCCAGCGGGTTGGCGCCGAGCATGAGCAGGTGCGCGGTGCGGTCCAGGTCCGGTACGGGGACGGCGAAGGGGTCGCCGAAGAGCAGCCCGCTGGAGACGTGCTTGGGCATCTGGTCGAGCGTGGAGGCGGTGAAGAGGTTACGGGTCCCCAGGGCACCGATCAGGAGGGGCGGGTAGAGAGCGCCGGCCATCGTGTGGACGTTCGGGTTGCCGAGGACGATGGCCACCGCGTTCGGACCGTGCTCCTCGACGAGGGGCCGGATCCGGGCGGCGACGGTGTCGAACGCCTCGGCCCAGGTGGCTTCCCGCAGTTCGCCGTCCTTGCGGATCAGGGGTGTCCTCAGCCGGTCGGGGTCGGAGTCGACCTCGCCGAAGGAGGCGCCTTTGGGGCAGATGAATCCCTGGCTGAAGACGTCGTCGCGGTCGCCTCGGGCGCCGGTGACCTGGGTGCCTTCGATGGTCAGGGTCAGCCCGCAGGTCGCTTCGCAGAGCGGGCAGATGCGCGGGGCGGTGGGCATGACGGCTCCCTGGGGCGGCGACGGAGGCACGCGGGCACCAGCGAGCATACCGACCGGTAGGCACGGTGGGGAGGGGCGTGGGGGTTACGCGCCGCCCGGGGCGGGCGGGCCTGCGGTTTCCCGGCTGACGGGCTTCGGGCACCGGGTTCCGGGTTCCGCGCTACGCCCCTTGTGGCTTACGGGCTCAGGGAGGGCGCCAGGTAGGCGTAGAGGAGCTCGCGGGTCTCGGCGACGAGGGCGGGGTCCCCGGCCGGTGCGGTACGGAAGGCGAGTTGGAGCAGCGCGTCGGCCGCCTCGACACCGACGAGGACCTTGCGGCGCAGGACGTCGTCGGCGGGGCGGTCGAGGTGGGTGGCGAGCAGACCGCAGAGGCGGTCGGCGACGAGGTCGTTGGGGTCGTCGTCGGCGCCTTCGCCGGCGGCGGGCGCGGGAACGCCGAAGTCGACGAGCGCGAAGCCGGGAACGGTGCGTTTCATGGCGATGTACTCGTCCAGGACGCTGTCGATCGCCCGGTACGCGTCGGGGCGCGGGGCCGCGGCGAGGCGAGCGGTGACGCGCTCGGCGTAGCGGTCGAGGTTGCGGTGGGCGAGGGCGGCGGCCATGGCGCGCTTGTTGCCGAAGAAGCGGTAGACGGAGCCGATGGGGACGCCCGCTCGGAGGGCGACGGCGCGGGTGCTCAGCCGCTCGTAGCCGCTCTCGTCGAGGAGTTCGGCGCAGGCGTCGAGGATGCGGGCGAGGCGCTCGGCGCTGCGCTGCTGGACGGGGGTGCGGCGGAGGGCGTGCCGGGCGACGGGGCGGGGCGGATCGGGCTGGGGCACGGGGACCATGATGCCGCTCCCGCCGGTTTTCGGGGGGTGCGGGGCGGGGGCGGGACGGTGACGGGTGGCGCCGAGGGCGGCGGTGAGCGCCGCGAGCACGGTTCGCCTCTGGAACCCCCCGTGCGCCCACCACGTCGAAGCGGAGCCCCGTTGACGCGAGCGGTCGCGGAATCCTACGGTCATGCATAGGATTCCATTGGGCTCAGGACAGGAGCGGGCGATGACCACGGACCACACGACGGCGCAGGCGAGAAAGACCGCGGAGGCGCTGACGTACCACACCGGATTCGGCAACGAGCACAGCTCGGAGGCCGTGCCGGGCGCCCTGCCGCACGGCCGCAACTCGCCGCAGCGCGCCCCGCTGGGCCTGTACGCCGAGCAGCTGAGCGGCAGCGCGTTCACCGAGCCGCGCGCCCACAACCGCCGCTCGTGGCTCTACCGCATCCGCCCTTCGGCCGCGCACCCGCCGTTCACCCGGATCGACAACGGCGCCGTCCGCTCCGCCCCCTTCACCGAGACCGTCCCGGACCCCAACCGGCTCCGCTGGAACCCCCTGCCGGACCCGGCGCCGGGCACCGACTGGCTCGGCGGCCTGTGGACCCTCGGCGGCAACGGTGACGCGACCCAGCGCACCGGCATGGCCGTGCACCTCTACCACGCCAACGCCTCCATGGAGCGGGTCTTCAGCGACGCCGACGGCGAACTGCTGATCGTCCCCGAGCGCGGCGGCCTCCTCCTCCGCACGGAGCTCGGCCTGCTCGCCGCCCGCCCCGGCGAGGTGGCCCTGATCCCGCGCGGAGTCCGCTTCCGCGTCGAGCTCCTGGACGAGAGCGCCCGGGGGTACGTCTGCGAGAACTACGGCGCGCCCTTCCAGCTGCCCGACCTCGGCCCGATCGGCGCCAACGGCCTGGCCAACGCGCGCGACTTCCGCGCCCCCGTCGCCGCGTACGAGGACGTCGAGGGCCCGGTCGAGGTCGTCAACAAGTACTGCGGCAACCTCTGGTCGGCGACGTACGGCCACTCCCCCCTCGACGTCGTCGCCTGGCACGGCAACCACACCCCGTACGTCTACGACCTGCACCGCTTCAACGTGATCGGGACGATCTCGTACGACCACCCGGACCCGTCGATCTTCACGGTCCTCACCTCGCCGTCCGACACCCCCGGCCTCGCGGGCGTCGACTTCGTGGTCTTCGCCCCGCGCTGGCTGGTCGGCGAGGACACCTTCCGCCCGCCGTACTTCCACCGCAACGTGATGAGCGAGTACATGGGCCTGATCGAGGGGGCCTACGACGCGAAGGCCGAGGGCTTCGTGCCGGGCGGCGGCTCGCTGCACAACATGATGTCCGCGCACGGACCGGACCGGGAGACCTTCGACCGCGCCAGCGCCGCCGAGCTGAAGCCGCAGAAGGTCGACGACGGTCTGGCGTTCATGTTCGAGACCCGCTGGCCCGTCACCGCCACCGGTCAGGCGGCGAACGCCGACCATCTGCAGAAGGGGTACGACGACGTGTGGCAGGGTCTTGAGCGCCACTTCCGGTCGTAGTACGGAGAACGCCGTGACCGCCTTCGCTCCCGACTCGCTGATCCTGAACCGCAAGCTGCCGCTCTGGTATCAGGTCTCGCAGTCGCTGCGCGCCTCGATACTGGGCCGCACGCCCGACGCCTCGCTGCGGCTGCCCACCGAGGAGCAGCTCGCCACGCACTACGGCGTCAGCGTGCTGACGATGCGCCAGGCCCTCAAGGAGTTGGAGGAGGAGGGCCTGATCAGCAGGCACCGGAGGCGGGGCACGTTCATCGAGCCCGGAGCCCGGCGGTCCGCCCCGCGCCGGCTGCTCGGCTCGATCGACGCGATCGTGGCCCAGCAGTCGGGCGAGCGGACGACCGTCCTCGGCCACGGCTCCGGGCCGGTGCCCGGCGAGCTGGCCGAGTACTTCCCGGACGAGACGGAGGTGGTCGCGTACCGCCGGCTGCGCTCCGACGGGGAGAGCGGGGAGCCCACGAACTGGGCGGAGAACGCGGTCCGGCCCGACATCGCGGCCGGACTGGACCCGGCCGATCTGGAGCGCTGGCCGATGACGAAGGTGCTGCGGGACGTCGTCGGGGTCCGGATCAGCCGGATCACGGACACGGTGGAGGCGCGGCTCGCGGACCCCGAGACGGCGGCGCTGCTCCAGGTGCCGCTGCTCTCGCCGATCCTGCACTACACCGGCGTGACCTACGACGCCGACAGCCGGGTGGTGGACGTGGCGCGCATCCGCTACCGCGGCGACCGGTTCTCCTTCTCGGTGACGGTGGAGGCCGACCGGTAACGGTGGTGGCTCGCCGGTGACGGTGGAGGCGCACTGAGGAGGCTCGTTAGCATGCGGGGCGTGACGACCGAAGACCCGCGGCCGGACGACGACGCGCCCCTCCTCGACGAGCTCATGCCGTGGTCCGTGGCGCCGCTGCGGCTCGGCAGGTCCTGGATCGTGGCTCCCGACGTCCGCACGCTGCGGATCCGCTGGGACCGCCTGATGAAGGCGGAGGGAGCCGAGCGTGAGGCGCTGTTCCGGTCCAGCCGGGCGCGTACGCCCAGGAGTTCGGTGGCCGCGCTGCCGGGGCAGCGGACCGGCACCGGCCGGTTCGCCCGCGAGTCCGGGCCGTGCCCCGATCCCGTACGGCTCGCACACGGGCCGTTCGACGAGCAGTGGCTGATCCCCGACCACCGGCTGATCGACAGCGCCCGGCCCGAGCTGTGGCGGGTGTGGGACGAGCAGCAGCTGTTCGCCGTCGAGCAGGGGTACGTGCCCGGTGCGGCCGGGCCCGCGCTGCTGGTGACCGCCGCGCTGCCCGACGGCCGGTCCCCGGCCGGACGCCCGGGCCGGATCCGTCCGCTGTTCCGGCGCCCCGGCGGCCTGGAGCCGAACCTCGCGCCGGGACTCACGGCCCTGCTGGGCGAGCGGTACGGACAGGAGGTCGCCGCCGAGGACGTGCTGGCGTGGGCCGTGGCCGCCGCCCGCCCCTCCCCCGCCGGCTGCCGGGTCCCGCTGCCGGCGGACCCGGTGCTGTGGTCCTCGGGCGTGGAGCTCGGCCGGTGGCTGACCGGCATCCAGCTGCGCGGAGCCCGGGGCGGGGAGCGGCCCCGGCTGCCCGGCGGCCGGCGCCCCTATGTGCGGGCGCCGATCCCGGCCCGGCCCCGGACCCTCTCGTACGACTCCGAGGAGGAGACGCTCGCCCTCGATGCGGGGAGGATCTCCCCCGTGCCCCGCGAGGCGTGGGAGTACCGCGTCGGCGGTGTGCGGATGCTCGAACAGTGGTTCACGCACCGGACCGCGCCCGCCGAGCCCGGCACCCTTGAGGCGACCGGCCCGGCGGCCTGGCCGCAGGAGTGGACCTCGGAGCTCCTGGAGCTGATCACCGTCCTCGCGCTCCTCGCCCAGCGCGAGCCGGAGCGGGCTCCGCTCGCCGAGGGCGCCCGGCTGACCCGTACCGCGCTGCGGGAGGCGGGCGTCCTGCCCGCCCCGGAGACCGCGCGGCGCCCCGCTTCCGTACTGGACCACCAGGAGGAGGGCCCGGAGGGCCAGTTCGCGCTCCTCTAGCCGTACGGTCCCCTCGGGCGCGGCGCACGGCCTGTTCCGTGAGAGCGGGTGAGAAGGGCCGCAGTGACAAGGGGGGTGCTCAGCGGGTAGGCAGGGCGGTCATGAGCACTCAGCCACTTCCTCTGGAAGGCGTCACGGTCGTGGCGGTCGAACAGGCCGTCGCCGCCCCCTTCGCCACCCGCCAGCTCGCCGACCTCGGCGCCCGGGTCGTCAAGATCGAGCGGCCGGACGGCGGGGACTTCGCCCGCGGCTACGACACGGCGGCCCGGGGTCTCGCCTCGCACTTCGTGTGGTGCAACCGCGGCAAGGAGTCGGTGGCCGTCGACCTCAAGGACGGGCGCGGGCGCGAGCTGGTCCACCGGCTGGTGGCCGGGGCCGACGTCTTCGTACAGAACCTGGCGCAGGGGGCGGCGGCCCGCCTCGGCCTGGACGCCGCCGGCCTCTGCGCCGCGCATCCACGTCTGATCGCGGTGGACATCTCGGGGTACGGGCCGGGCGGACCGTACGCGCACAGGCGGGCGTACGACATGCTCGTGCAGTGCGAGGCGGGGCTCGTGTCGGTGACCGGGACGGAGGAGCGGCCGGTCAAGTCGGGGATCCCCGCGGCCGACATCGCGGCGGGGATGTACGCGTACGCGGGTGTGCTGGCCGCGCTCGTGCGGAGGGGGACGACAGGGCGGGGCGGCCCCGTGGAGGTGTCGCTGCTGGACGCGCTGGCGGAGTGGATGGGGCATCCGCTGCACCATGTGATGCACGGGGGCACGGCTCCGGCGCGCACCGGTCTGGCGCACGCCGTCATCGCGCCGTACGACGCCTACCCGACGGCGGACGGAGGCATGGTGCTGCTGTCCGTCCAGAACGACCGCGAATGGCGGCGGCTCGCCGAACAGGTCCTGGGCCGGCCGGAGCTCGCGGACGATCCGGCCTTCGCCACCAACACGGCCCGGGTGGCGGGGCGCGCCGCGACGGACGCGGTGGTCGCGGCGGCCCTGGCACCGCTGACGGCGGCCGAGGCGCTGGTACGGCTGGACGCGGCGGGGGTCGCCTGCGCCCGGCTCAACACGGTCGCGGACCTCGCCGAACACCCGCAGCTCGGAGCACGCGACCGCTGGCGCTCGGTGGACTCGCCGGTGGGACCGCTGCGCTCCCTGCTCCCCCCGGTCACCTTCCCGGACGGCCCCGAACCCCGCATGGACCGGATCCCGGCCCTGGGTCAGGACACGGACGCGATCCTCGAGGAACTGGGCGTGCCGGCCCATGAGCGTGTTTCCCTGCGGGAGGCGGGAGTGATCGCCTGACGCTCCGGCGACGGCGCCCCCTGCCCCGGCGCGAGCCGTCCGACAGATGGCGCCGCCGGACGGGATGACGCCGTCGGGCGGGCGAACTGCCGGACACGGTGATGCCGCCGGACGGGGCGGTGACGCCGACTGGGTTGCAGCACGCCGGCCGGCCGCCGAGCCGGGCGGCTGCCCGAACGAGCCGGACGACTGGCCGAGCGGACCGGACGGAGGGTTACCGGGCCGGACGGTCGGCGGCCGGAGTGGCGGTCGTCGGGCCGGGCGCGCGGCTGTCATGGACGGCGCGGGCGGCGGGATGCGGCGGCGCCGGACGGGTGGGGACTGGTCCGGCGGAGCGTCGGCGGGCACGGTCGGGCCGAGCGAGGAGCGGGCGGGTGCGCGTGGCACGCGGGGGCCGGCCCGACCGGTTGGGTGGCGGTGGGCCCCCGGCTTAGCGGTGGCTGCCGAAGAGCGAGCGGCGCAGTCGGCGCAGAGGCGCGAAGAGCGAGACGCGCGCGCTCTTGCTGCGACGGCTGTGCGTGATGTCGCGCGACGTGAGTTCGCGCATCAGGAGCGTCGCCTCGGCCGCCTCGCGCTGCGGCACGGCAGGGCCGCCCAGCACCGCGAGATGGCGGTCGAGCCGCGAACTGGTCGCGCTGCTCCCGCACGTGATGGCAGGCACTCGCGGCCTGCTCCGCATTGCTATCTGTTCCATGACACTCCCCACCCTGACGAGGGCACCCGGCCCGGGCAGGTTAACCCTATCGCCCCGCTGTGACACCCGTGTATCCCGGCGGCAGGATTCACCGCACTCGTACGGGGGTTGACGACTACTGTCCGAATACGGCTGATTCCAGGGTGAGTTGGACACCGCTCGAACACCAGCCGAACCGCCACGAACCATCCTGCACATCAAGCGCTCCTCTGCGAAGATCTGACGGAGTGTGATCTCCACCACCAAGATCACCCGGGCTCGCGCCACGCGGAGTTCGAAGTGCCCGCGAGGGGGGCAGGAATGCCCCACCTGCCGGCGGCTGACGGGAGACGCGCCATGACCGTGATCGCGGGGCGGTACCGGCTCCTCGACGTCCTGGGCGAGGGCGGCATGGGCACCGTCTGGCGCGCCAGGGACGAGACGCTGGGCCGCGACGTCGCCGTCAAGGAGGTCCGCGCCCCGGCCGGCCTCCCCGCGGCGGACGAGCGCCGGCTCTACGCCCGCCTGGAGCGGGAGGCGTGGGCGGCCGCCCGGATCACCCACCGCAACGTGGTGACGGTCTACGACGTGGTCACGGAGGACGGCCGTCCCTGGATCGTGATGGAGCTGGTCCCCGGACTCACGCTCTCCGAGGTGCTGGACGCGGAGGGCCCGATGCCGCCGCGACGGGCCGCGCTGATCGGGGCCGACGTGCTGGCCGGGCTGCGCGCCGCGCACGAGGCGGGGGTCCTGCACCGCGACGTGAAGCCGGGCAACGTCCTGCTCGCCAACGACGGGCGGGCCGTCCTGACCGACTTCGGCATCGCCGCCGTGGAGGGCACCTCCCCGCTCACGATGACCGGAGAGCTGGTCGGCTCCCCCGAATTCCTGGCTCCCGAACGGGCGTTGGGCCGCACACCGGGTCCGCCGTCGGACCTGTGGTCGCTCGGAGTGCTGCTGTACGCGGCGGTGGAGGGCAACTCCCCCTTCCGACAGGACACTCCGCTGAGCACGCTGCGCGCCGTGGTGGACGAGGAGCTTCCGCCGCCGCGCAGAGCCGGGCCGCTGGCCCCGGTGATCGAGGGGCTGCTGCGGAAGGATCCGGTCGAGCGCCTGTCGGCCGCGGCGGCGGAGGAGGCCCTGCGGCTGGTGGGCGCGGGCGGGGCGCCGCGCTCGGGGCCGGTGTCGGCGGATCCGTACGGACCCGGCCGGCCGGCGGTGGCCCCGATCCCGCTCGGGCCCTCGGCTCCCGGGTCCGGCTCCGGCTCCGGCTCCGGGTCCGGCTCCGGGGCGACCTCGCCGCTGCCCGGTGCGTACGACGAGGACCGGCGGGAGCGCGCGGGGCGACGCGCCGTGACGGTGCTCGCCGTCGGGGTCGTCCTTCTGCTGCTGGCCGTGGGAGCGCTGACGTACGCCCTGCTGAGGGACGATGAGCCGGGCGGCGGCAGGGATCCCGGCGGCGGGCCCACGAGCGGCGCCCCCGCGACGGGCACCACCGGCACCACGAGCGGTCCACCCGCCACGGCCACCACCACGAGCGGTCCGACCCCGACCGCGACACGCACCACCACGGCGCCGCCGGCCCATACGGTCCTGGTGTACGTGAGGGCCGTGCGCGGCAGTTACTCGGGACCGTGCCCGCCGCCGGAGGCCGAGGCGCCCGCCTTCGCCGCCACGCTCACGGTGGGGCGCACGCCCGCCTCGGTGGAGTACCGCTGGGTCACGGAGAGCGGCGAGGGCCCGGACGACGACTGGCGGACCCTGGAGTTCGCGGCGGGCGGCCCTCAGGAGAAGCGGGTCGAGCTCACGCGGGCGGCGTACCGCGCGGGCGACACGCGTCGCGACCGGATCCGGATGGAGGTCCGGGCTCCGGTCGAGGCGCGCTCGAACTGGGTGGGCTTCTCGGTCACCTGTGAGCAGGCGACCCCGACGGGCGGGGCCACCTCCCCGGGTGGATCGCCTACGGCCGGATCGCCTACGCCACGGCCTTGAAACTGGGCAGGTAGCCACCGGACTGTCCGGCGGCGGTGGGGTGGTAGGACTCGCCGATGTTGCCCCAGTTGACGCTGTGGAGCCAGGACGCACCGGAGCAGATCTCGTGTCCGGTGAAGGCGGGGACGACGCTCCCGAAGGTGTAGCCGTGGTCGGCGGCGCGCTTGGCGGTGGCCGTGTTGAGGTGGTCGGAACCGCCGTTGATGGCACGGCGCTCGTTCTCGCTCAGCCCGGCGACGCAGCTGCCGCCGATCTTGTAGAAGCGGGGGTAGCCGAGGACGACGACCCGGGCGTTGGGAGCCTTGGATCTGATCGCCGAGTACACCGCGTCGAGCTTTCCGGGCAGCGTGGTGTCGACGTACGCCTTGGCCTGATTCACGCGCTCGATGCACGCGGCCTCCGACTGGAGGACACAGGTGGTCATGACGTCCGCGAATCCGGCGTCGTTGCCTCCGACGGTGATCGAGACCAGGTCGGTGGCGGCGGAGAGGGGTCCGAGCTGTCCGCTCGTCACATCACCCGTACGAGCGCCCGAGCAAGCGGTGAAAGCGAACGAGGAAGGCGAATTGGCGTTCGCCCACAGGACGGGGAAGGCGCGGGTGGAGCGCTTGCAGTTGCCGCTGGCGCTGTCGTAGTTCCCGGCGCCGACGCCGGAGGAGTACGAGTCACCGAGCGCCACGTAGTCGAGGGCGGCGGTTTCGGCTGCCTGAGCGGTTCCCGCCCCGGTGAGGGCGAGGACGGCGCCGAGCAGGAGCGAGGACGAGAAGGCCGCGAATCGGGACAGTTTCATGGAACCTCCCTGAAGCAGGATCTCTGCGTTACTAGGTAGTAGCAGCGGACCCCGCCTGCTGGAAGTGTCCATGCCAAGAAGATTTGGCGAGAACCTGCCGACGCTCCGTCAGGACAGGTCGATTTCCGGCCAGCTGATGGATCATCCGGCACCACAGCCTCGGCGGAAGAGGTATGCGGGCTCGTCCCCTTCAAAACACTGTGCACGCAATGCCCGATTGCCGGATCATGGTCGCCATGTCTGCCACCCCATCGGAGCCCGCCGCGCCGTCCGAACCGCAGCGGGCGCTGCCGATCCGGCTCAACGTCGACGACAGCGACTCGCCCGCCGACGTCGTCGACGCGCTCTTCCTCGGCCGCTTCACGACGGGCGAGCAGCCGCACTCGCAGAGCACCACCCTTGACCGGGTGAAGCCGGCCGCGACCCTGCTGCCGGCCGGGGCGAAGGTGCTGCGCGCGGCCAAGGACGACGACCGCAGCGCCGTGCTCGCCGAGGGCGAGGGCTGGACGCTGCTGATCTCCCGCTGGAACCGGGGCGCGGACGTCACCGTGACCGCGACGGGCCCGGAGCTCGCGGAGCGAGTCCTCAAGGAGGCGACGGACGGGGCGAAGGACGAACCCGAGCCGCAGCCGGAGAACGTGACGATGGGCTTCTGGTACGTGTCGCCCCGGCGCGGCCCGCACCGTACGACCCGTCAGATCAGCGCGGGCACGTGGGAGGAGATCCGGCCCAACTACACGGCGCCGGTCGCCGACGCGATGGACCGGCTGATGAAGGTCACCCCGGACGACATCGCGGGGCGGCTGCTCCTGCTCCACGGGCCGCCGGGGACGGGCAAGACGTCCGCGCTGCGCACGCTCGCCCGGTCCTGGCGCGACTGGTGCCAGGTGGACTGTGTCCTGGACCCGGAGCGGCTCTTCAACGACGTCGGCTATCTGATGGACATCGCGATCGGCGAGGACGAGGGCACGGCGAAGGGCCGGTGGCGGCTGCTGCTCCTGGAGGACTGCGACGAGCTGATCCGCGGCGAGGCGAAGCACACGGCGGGCCAGGCGCTGTCCCGGCTCCTGAACCTGACGGACGGGCTCCTCGGCCAGGGCCGCAACGTCCTCGTCGGCGTCACCACCAACGAGGACCTGGAGCGCCTCCACCCGGCGGTGGTCCGCCCGGGACGGTGCCTGGCGCGCATCGAGGTGGGCGGCCTGACGCGCAACGAGGCCGTGGCGTGGCTCGGCACGGAGGAGGGCGTCTCCCACGACGGGGCGACGCTGGCGGAGCTGTACGCGCTGCGCCGGGGCACGCAGGCCCCGGGCCTGCCGGAGCCCAGGACCCCGGACGCGGGCCTGTACCTGTAGCCGCCCTTCGCCTCAAGGCTCCGCGAGGCCGGAAACCCGCACGGGTCCGCACCGTAGCCCTTCGCACCGGCCGGACGACCGCGCAGGGCGGGGGGGGATCAGCTTCCGTACGCCGCCCGGAGGGCGTCGGTCACCGCCGCGGTCGCCGCCTCGCGGGTCAGGCCCAGGCGACGGGCCTCGCCCGCGTAGGCCGCCGCGGCCGTCGCGGCCAGGCGGGAGGCCGCGTCGCCCGCCGCCGCGACGAACGTGCCGTTGCGGCCGCGCGTCTCGATCACCCCGTCGGCCTCCAGCGACTTGTACGCCTTGGCGACCGTGTTCGCCGCGAGACCCAGCTCCTCCGCCAGGCCCCGTACCGTCGGAAGTTTGTAGCCGACCGGCAGGGCCCCGGAGCGGGCGCGCTCCGCGATCTGGGCGCGCAGCTGTTCGTACGGGGCGGTCGGGGAGTCCGTGTCCACGGTGATTCGCAATGTCACGGCTCCGATTCTGCCTCCGCTCCCCCCGCCCCCGCTCCCCCGACCTCCGCTCCCCCGGAAAATGAGAGGCGGCCCGGCACCGCCCGCACGTAGCGTGCGACAGCATGACTGTGATCGTCCGTGACGTACGGCCCGAGGACCCCGAGGACGCGGCGGGTTTCGCCCGGGTCCGGCGCGCCGCGCTCCCGTTCATGCTCGCAAGTCCCGAGCAGACGGCCTTCGACTGGGCCCACGCCCATCCCGACGCCCATGCGCGCCCGTTGGTCGCCGAGGTCGACGGGGAGATCGTCGGCACCTCGCAGCTCAGCATCGCGCACGAGGCGCCCGAGCCCGGAGTCGGCTCCGTCAACGTCTACGTGCACCCGGACAGGCGGGGCCTCGGCGCGGGGACGCTCCTGCTGCGCGCCTCCGAGGAGCACCTCGCGGAGCGCGGGGCGACGACGCTCTACAGCTGGGTTCTCGACGAGCCGGCGTTCCGGGACTTCGCCGCGCGCCGCGGCTACACGGCCCGCCGCCCCGCGCACTTCCTCCGCCTCGATCTGACGGCCGCCGCGCTGCCGCCGCTCCAGGAGGCGCCGGCCGGTGTGGAGCTGCGTACCGGCGCCGACTTCGCCGCCGATCCACGCCCGCTGTTCGCGCTCGACGCGCTGACCACGGCCGACGAACCGGGCGATGTCGGCGCCGAGCTGACGGACTACGAGCACTGGCTGGCGACCACCTGGAACCATCCGCTCTTCGACCGCGAGCTGACGATGGTCGCCGTCGTCGACGGCCGCCCGGCCGCGTTCAGCGCGGCCCAGACCGACGGGCGGGGCCGCTACTTCACGGGCATGACGGGCACCGCCCCGGAGTTCCGGGGGCGGGGCCTCGCCAAGCTCGCCAAGAACCACTCCCTGCACCGGGCGCGCGCCGCCGGCTGTACGGAGGCGTTCACCGGGAACGACGCCGGCAACGAGCCGATGCTGGCGATCAACACGTGGTTCGGCTACACGATCTGCGCCACGGAGGTACGTCATGTCCGCACGCTCGGTTGAGGTGAAGCTGGTGAAGGCGGGCCGGACGAAGATCCGCTACCCCGCCGAGGTCGTCGCCGACGACGGGACCCGGCTCACCGTCCGGGCCCCCTGGGCCGCCGAGGGGGTACGGGACTTCGGCTTCGTACGGTTCGAGCCGGGTGACGTCTTCGTCGAGCACTACTGGCGCGACCGGTGGTACGCGGTGAAGGAGGTCCGCTCCGCCGGCGGGGCGCTCAAGGGCTGGTACTGCGACATCACCCGGCCCGCGCGGGTCGACGGCTCCGAGGTGGCGGTCGAGGACCTGGACCTTGATCTGTGGGTGTCGGCGGACGGCAGTGAGGTGCTGCGGCTCGACGAGGACGAGTTCGAGGCGAGCGGCCTCGCGGTCGTCGACCCGGAGGCGGCCGCCCGCGCCGTCGTCGCCCTCGACGAGCTCGAACGCCTCGGCCGCGAGGGCCTGGTGGAGCTGCTGCGTCAGCCGGTCGCTCCTACCCGCTTGCGGTAATGGACGCGGTCGTACGGCCCCTCCACGCGCCGCTCCACGACCTCGTAGCCGTACCGCTCGTACAGCTTCTGGTTCTCCCACATCATCGCGTTGGTGAGAAGCCGCACCTCGGGCAGTCCGAGTGCGCGTGCGCGGGGTCGCCGACGACGAAGACCCGCCCCG
The DNA here is from genome assembly GCF_043078785.1 of Streptomyces sp. NPDC015346. Taxonomy (NCBI): domain Bacteria; kingdom Bacillati; phylum Actinomycetota; class Actinomycetes; order Kitasatosporales; family Streptomycetaceae; genus Streptomyces; species Streptomyces sp. NPDC015346. Next base: position 370,575 of record NZ_JBIBTW010000007.1, read on the forward strand.
CCGCCACGTTCGCCGCGTGGTCGTACTCCATCGGGGCCGGTACGAGGCCGATCCGTTCGATGTAGTGGTGGAAGGCCGCGTCGGTCACGGCCTTCACGGCGGGCACGTCGGTGGCAAGGGCGGGGCGGGGAACGCTGCTTGTCATGCCGGTACGTTACGGCGGCGGATGATCACCTTTCTCAGCAGGGGCCAGGCCAGCAGGAGCGCGATCACGGCGTACACGGTGACGGAGAACGGGGTGTTCACCAGGCCGGTCAGCGACCCGTCGCTGATCTGCAGGGCGCGGCGCAGCTGCTGTTCGGCGGCCGGGCCGAGGATGACTCCGATGACGGCGGGCAGGACCGGGAGTCCGTAGCGCCGCATGCCGAGGCCGATCAGGCCGATGATCAGCAGGATGACCAGGTCGAGCGCCTCGCCGCCCACCGCGTACGCGCCGACGGCGGCGAAGAAGAGGATGCCGGCGTAGAGGTAGGGGCGCGGGATCCGCAGCAGCTTGGCCCAGACGGGGGCGAGCGGCAGGTTCAGCGCGAGCAGCAGGACCATGCCGACGAAGAGTGAGGCGATCAGGCCCCAGACCAGGTCGGGTTCGCGCTCGAAGAGCAGCGGTCCGGGCTGGATGCCGTACTGCTGGAAGGCGGCGAGCATGACGGCCGCGACGGCGGTCGTCGGCAGGCCGAGCGTCAGCATGGAGACGAGGGTGCCGGCGGCGGAGGCGGAGGCGGCGGACTCGGGGCCGGCGACGCCCTCGATGGCGCCCTTGCCGAACTGCTCCTTGTGCTTCGAGAGCCGCTTCTCGGTGACGTACGAGAGGAAGGTCGGGATCTCCGCGCCGCCGGCCGGGATCGCGCCGAACGGGAAGCCGATGACGGGGCCGCGCAGCCAGGACTTCCAGGTGCGCCTCACGTCGTCCCTGCCGAGCCACGGCCGTCCGACCGGCAGTGCCTCGCCCGTCGTGCGGCGCAGGTGGGCGGCGACCCAGAGGGCTTCGCCGATCGCGAAGAGGCCGACCGCGACGATGACGACGTCGATGCCGTCGGCGAGCTGGAGCGAGCCGAAGGTGAGGCGCTGCTGGCCGGTCATCTGGTCGAGGCCGACGAGGCCGAGGGTGAGTCCGATGAGGAGCGATGCGAGGCCCCGGATGCGGGAGGAGCCGAGGACGGAGGTCACCGCGATGAAGGCGAGGACCATGATGGCGAAGTAGTCGGGTGCGCCGATGTCGACGGCGAGCGCGGCGACGGTCGGGGCGAGGGCGACGAGCAGCAGCGTGCCGATCATGCCGCCGGTGAAGTGGCCGATGGCGGCCGCCGCGAGCGCCTGCGCGCCGCGCCCGGCCTTGGCCATGGGGTTGCCTTCGATGGCGGCGACGACGGCGGCGCTCTCGCCGGGGGTGTTGAGCAGGATGGAGGTGGTGGAGCCGCCGAACATGGCTCCGTAGTAGATGCCGGCGAACATGATGAAGGCGCCGGTCGGTTCGAGGCCGTAGGTCACCGGGAGCAGCAGGGCGACGGCCATGGCGGGGCCGATGCCGGGCAGCACGCCGATGGCGGTGCCGAGGAGCACGCCGATGGCGGCCCACAGCAGGTTCATCGGGGTGAGGGCCGTACCGAAGCCGTCGATGAGCGAGTTGAGTGAGTCCATGGGTCAGAGCACTCCCATCAGCGGGCCGCCGGGCAGCGGGACTCCGAGCAGGTTGTCGAAGACGACGTAGGTGAGCAGGGAGAGGCCGGCCGCGATGAGGGGGTCGCGGTGGAGGTGGCGGCTGCCGAGCGCGTACGCCGCGCCCCAGAAGAGGAGGGCTCCGGCGACGGGGAAGCCGACGGGGCCGATGAGGACGGCGAAGGCGAGGAGGACGCCGGCCAGGAGGAGGACGGTGCGCCAGTCGCTCGGCTCGGAGAGGTCGACGTCCTCGCCGCCCTCGGCCTCGCCCCGGCCGCCGCGCAGGACGTCGATCGCGAGGAGGACGGCGACGACGAGGAGGCCGGCGCCGACGACGACCGGGACGGTCCTGGGGCCGACGGGGCCGCGCTGGGTGATGTCGACGGTCATGGTGAGGGCGTCGGTGAGGACGAGGACGCCGATGACGAGGAGCAGGAGGCCGACGCCGAGTTCGGAGTGCTCGCGCAGCCAGGACTTCCTCGCCGTCGCCGTCACCGTGGTCGCCGGCGTGTCTGCTGTCGTGTCTTCCGGCGTGTCTGCTGTCGTGTCTTCTGGCGTCGTCACAGTCCCAGCTCCTTCAGTACCGCGCCGACGCGCCGGTCCTGTTCGTCGAGGAAGGCGCCGAACTCCTCCCCGGCCAGGAAGGCGTCGTTCCAGCCGTTCTTCTTCAGCGACTCCCGCCACTGCGGGGAGTCGTGCAGCTTCCGCACCAGGACGACGAGCTTGTCGCGTTCGGCGTCCGAGAGGCCGGGCGGGGCGACGATCCCGCGCCAGTTGGTGAACTCGGTGTCGAGCCCGGCCTCGCGCAGGGTGGGGGCGTCGAGCCCGGGGACTCGCTTCGGGCCTGTGACGGCGAGCAGCCGCAGCTCGCCCGACTTGATCTGGTCGAGGTACTCGCCGACGCCGGAGACGCCGAAGGCGACCTTGTCGCCGAGGATGGAGGCGAGGAGTTCGCCGCCGCCGTCGAAGGGGATGTAGTTGACGCGCGACGGCGCGATCCCGGCGGCCTGGGCCATCAGCATCGGGGCGAGGTGGTCGGGCCCGCCGGGCGAGGAGCCGCCGCCGACGGGCAGCTTCCCGGGGTCCTTCTTCCAGGCCGCGAGAAGGTCCTGGATGGTCTTGTACGGGGAGTTCTTGCCGACCACGACGATGTCCTGCTCCTCGGTGAGCCGGGCGATCGGGGTGGTGTCGGCGAGGGTCTTCGGGGTCTTGTTGGTGTGGACGGCTCCGACGACGCCGAGGCCCATGGACATGGCGAGCCGGCCGTTGCCGTGCTCGCCGACGAGCCGGGTGAGGCCGACGGTGCCGCCGGCACCGGGCAGGTTGAAGACCTCGATGTCGGTGGTGAGACCGGCGTCCTCGGCGTTCTTGGCCGCGGTGCGGGCGGTGATGTCGTATCCGCCGCCGGGTGTGTTGGGAACCATGAACCGCAGGCCGGGGATCTGGGTGCCGGTGTCGGAGCCGCTGCCGGTGGAGAGCAGCGGCGGCCCCACCAGCACCAGCAGCGCCGCCCCGAGCAGGGCGAGGGGAGTGCGCAGACGCAACGGTGCCGCCTCTCGGTAGGTGAAGGGAAGTGGCCCACATGTTGCCTGCGCGTTAAGAAGCTGTCTCTCTTCCGCAATCAACGGACGTTGTGGTCCTTGTGGTCGCGACCTAGCGTGGCGGCGTGACGAAGGTGCTGGTGGTGGACGACGACTTCATGGTCGCGAAGCTGCACAGCCGTTATGTGTCGACCGTGGACGGTTTCTCCGTCGTCGGTGTCGCGCACAGCGGCGCCGAGGCGCTGCGCGCCGCCGACCTGTTGCGTCCCGATCTGGTCCTGCTCGACATCTTTCTTCCCGACATGGACGGGATCAGCGTGCTGCGGGAGCTGCGCGGGGCGGGCCTGGGGGTCGACGCGCTGTTCATCACGGCGGCGCGGGACGCGGGCATGATCCGCTCGGCGCTGCGCGCGGGGGCGCTGCACTATCTGATCAAGCCCTTCAACCAGGCGGCCCTGCAGGAGCAGCTGCGGCACGTGGCCTCGCTGCGCAGCCGGCTCGACGAGCTGGACGAGGCCCGCCAGGAGGACGTGGACCAGATCTTCGGCGCCCGCCCGCCCGGGTCCCGCGAGCTCCCCAAGGGCCTCGCGGCCCCGACGGCGGACCTGGTGGACGGCATCCTGCGGGCCCATCCGGAGGGCCTGTCGGCGACGGAGTGCGCGGAGGCGGGCTCCCTGTCCCGGGTGAGCGCCCGCCGCTATCTGGAGTACTTCGCGGAGACGGGCCGGGCGGAGATCACCCTGCGCTACGGGGGGACGGGACGCCCGGAACGGCGCTACCGGCGGCTCGGGGGCTGACTCCCGGTCGCGGGCTGACCGCCGGTCGAAGCCTTACGGGTCCCGGTCGTCGCCGGGCCAGGGTTCACGGCCGTACGGCTCACGGTCCGGCCGAGCGCGGTCACCGCGCGGGCGAAGTGGACGGCGTCGGCGATCGCCGCGCCGCCGGTGTCGTTGTTGAAGTACGCGTACACCTCGGCCTCGTCCGGCCAGGCGTCGGCGAGGCGTCCGGCCCAGGAGGCGAGCGCCTGCCGGCCGTAGCGCGGCGGCGGCTGGGCGAGGCCGGCGTGGAACCGTACGTACCCCCAGGACGCGGTCCGCCACAGCGGCGTCACCGGGCGCGACCAGCGGTCGGCCCAGCACAGCGCGCTGCCGTGCCGCTCGAGCACCGTGCGCAGCGCGCGTTCCGCCTCCCACCAGGAGGGGTGGCGCAGCTCCACGGCGACGCGGACGTGCGGCGGGAAGCAGCGCAGGCAGGCGTCCAGCGCCTCGACGTTCTCGCGGAACCGGCCGGACAGCTGGAGCAGCACGGGCCCGAGCCGGTCCCCGAGCCCGGCCGCGCGGTCGAGAAGCCGCTCCACCGGCTCCTCGGGGTCGTGCAGCTGCTTCAGATGCGTCAGGTAGCGGCTGGCCTTCACCGCCATGACGAAGCCCTCCGGCGTGCGGTCCCGCCAGGCCCGGAAGGTCTCGGTGGTGGGCAGCCGGTAGAAGGCGTTGTTGTTCTCGACGGTGGCGAAGGCCCGGGCGTACTCCTCCAGCCAGAGCCGCTGCGGGGTCGCGGGCGGGTAGAGCACCCCGCGCCAGTCCCGGTACTGCCACCCCGAGGTTCCGACGAGTACGGGCATGCTCCGGTCCACCTCTCGGGACGGCCGCGCCGATCTTTCTATTGTGCCGCTTAGCGGCTTCTTAAAGCGACCATAAGGATCGCCGTCGCCCCCTCTCCCCGGCCGGTTTCGCGGTTTTCGGCGGCTAGCTTGCTGAGCGACCCCACGTCCCCCCTCGAAGGAGTTGCTCACCATGACCGTTCGCCGCACGGCCTCCGCCGTACTCGCCCTCGGGGTGGCGCCGCTCGCGATGGCGGGTCTGGCCGCCGGGCCGGCCGTCGCGCACGGGTCGATGACGGATCCGGTGAGCCGGGTCTCGGCCTGTTACGCGGAGGGGCCGGAGAGCCCCGATTCGGCGGCGTGCAGGGCCGCGGTCGCGGCGAGCGGGGTGCAGGCGTTCTACGACTGGAACGCGGTGAACATCGCCAACGCCGCCGGGAAGCACCGCGAGCTGATCCCGGACGGCGAGCTGTGCAGCGCCGGCAACGACAAGTACCGGGGACTGGATCTGGCGCGCGGTGACTGGCCGACGAGCCGGCTCGACTCCGGGAAGCACACCTTCCGCTACAAGGGGACCGCTCCGCACCGGGGGTCCTTCGAGCTGTACGTCACCAAGGACGGCTACGACCCGTCGAAGCCGCTGACGTGGGCGGACCTGGAGGAGAAGCCGTTCGCCACGGTGACCGACCCCCGGATGGAGGGCGGTGACTACGTCTTCGACGGGACCGTGCCGAACAGGTCCGGCCGGCACCTGATCTACTCGATCTGGCAGCGCTCGGACTCCCCCGAGGCGTTCTACACCTGCTCCGACGTCGTCTTCGGCGCGGACAACGCGGGCGGCGGGGGCGCGTCTCCGGCTCCCACCGCGACGCCGCCGACCGACGGTCAGATCGAGGACGGCAGGGACGAGTCGTCCGTCGAGCACGGCGGGCACGGGGACGACAAGGCGGAGACCGGGGCGAAGGAGACCGCGGCGCCGGCGACGGCGTCCGCGACCACCGCGCCGACCGGGTCGGCGCCCTCCGCCGAGGCCACAGCGCCGGCGGCGCCGAACGAGCCCGCCGCCGCCGGCTCCGGAAGCGAGAGCCTCGCCGAGACCGGTGGCGACGCCGCGACCCCGTACCTCGCGATCGGCGGCGCCGCCGTGCTGGCGCTCGGTGCGGCCGTGCTCTTCGCGACGGTCCGCCGCAGGACGCTGCCCGGGTCGACGGGCCGCCACAGCCGCTAGCCGATCCGTCGGCCGTCGCGCCGGCCGATCCGCTAGTCGATCGCGGACAGGCAGGTGGTCGGGGTCGCGTGGGCCGGGTCGAGGGCGTTGGCCACCTCGTGGAACGTGACCCGGTCCACCGTCCCGATCGCCACGTGCTCCGAGAGGTTCAGCGCGCACTTGTCCTGGATGAGGACGTTGGTGACGTCGTCGCCGGAGAGGAACTGCGAGCGGTACGGGGTGACGACCTGGTCGTACTTGGTCGCGATGACCGTGTACGTGACGCCCGGCACCGTGTCCCCGCCCTCGTTGAGCTTGGTGAGGAACGGGGATCCCGCCACCTGGTCGGCGAGGCCGGGGGTCTTCTCACTGAGCAGCTCCGCCGCGCCGGGGAAGTACGGCAGCAGCTCGGTGAGGCCGAGGAGGGTGGTGCCGTGGTTGTCGGGGGCGATCCCGACGAGTGCGCGCACCTTCTCGGCCCCGCCGAGGAACTTGAGGTAGTACCGCGGCATCATGCCGCCCTGCGAGTGGCCGACGAGGTCGGCCTCGGCGGCTCCGGTGGCCGCGAGCACCCTGTCCACGTACGCGTCGAGCTGTTCGGCCGACTTGTCGATCGGGCCGAGGCCGTGGAAGAAGGGCACGTTCGGGAGCTGGCCGTAGTCGAGCGAGAAGACGCAGTACCCCCGGTCGACCAGGTAGGGAGCGAGGCCCAGCCAGTTGTCCCAGGAGTTCCCGAAGGTGCCGTGGACGAGGACGATCGGGCGGGGGTGGGCGGCGGAGGGCTTGCAGGAGAAGTCGTTCCAGCCCCGGCTCGGGGCGGTGGCAGTGGCGGCGGCGTCCTGGGCCGAGGCGGAGGCGGTGGGGGCGAGGGTGGCGGCGGCGGTCAGCAGGAGGACGGACAGCGCTCTGACGGCGCGTCGCTTCCAGGGCAGCATCGGGCGATCTCCTTGCGGCTCAAGGGGAGTCTGGGACGAACGAATGCAGTACGCCCTGCGGTCCGGACCACAAGTGGGGATGCGCTCCCGACAAGCTACGCACGGGTAGCGCGCACGGGGAAGTTACGCGTCGGTAAAATTTGACTTCTCGTCAATAAGGAGTAAGGGCAGGCCGGTCAGGCCGCCAGCGAGCCGGGCAGCACCGCTCGCGGGCCGAACTTCGCCCGCGCCCGGTCCGCCACCGCCTCGATCCGCCGGGCCTTCTCGTCCGCCGGGTCGAAGGTCAGCTGGTGCGCGGCCCCCTCCGCGGGCGTGAGCCCCTCGGCGCGCAGCGCGATCCCCCGCACCCGGGCCCGCTGCAGCCCGAACGACGCGTGGATCGCGTACGCGAGGGCGGTGAGCGCCGCCGTGTGCGCGGTCGGCTCGGGCAGCGTCCGGGTGCGGACGGTGGTGGACCGGTCCGCGTACCGCACGGTTACCGTCAGGGACCGGCACACCTGCTCCTCCGTCCGCATCCGGAGGCCCAGCTCCTCGGTGAGCGAGAGCAGCGCCCTGCGGTGGGCCGAGGGGTCCAGCTCGTCGCGGAGGAAGGAGCGTTCGGCCGCCATCGAGCGGGAGAGGGCGTTCGGGACGACCGGGGTGCGGTCGACGCCCCGCGCCCGCTCCGCCAGTTCGCGTCCGGTCTTCGCCCCGACCAGCCGCTGGAGGACGGCGAGCGGCGCGTCCGCGACCCGGCCGATGGAGTCGAGTCCGTACGCGCCGAGGGTACGGGCGGTGGTGCGGCCGACCCCGTCGAGGGCGTCGACCGGGCGGTCCCGCAGGAAGTCCGCCGGGTCGTCGACGACCAGGGTGGCGCCGGGGCGTGCCTCGCGGGCCGCCATCCGGGCCAGCATCGGGTTCGGTCCGGCTCCGACGACGCAGTCGACGCCGTACAGGGCGAGCGCCCTGACCCGTACCACCGAGGCCAGTTCCGTCGGGCTCCAGCCGAAGTAGCGCAGCGCGCCGCGCACGTCGGCGAGCAGGGTGTCGGGCAGAGCGGCCTCGACGACCGGGGTGAACTCGCCGAGCAGGTCCACCAGTCGCGGCAGCGACGGCTCGGCCCCTCCGCTTTCGAAAGGCGCGGGTTCAAGGCGGAACCGTACACAGAGGATCATCCCGCGCTCCCCGGACTGCTGTGCCAGAGCTTCCGCGACGGGGTCGCCGCGCCCTCGCCGGCCGGCTGGAGGTCGGCCCAGGGGTTCAGCTCGTACCCGGTCGACATCCTGATCCGGCGGCCGCCGTCACCGGCTCCGGAGGGCCCGGAGGGCAGGGGCGCCGCGAGCCGCTCCCCCACCGCCTCCAGGCCTCCGGTGGCCCGCAGTTCCACCAGGTCGGCGAGGTTCCAGGCCGCGGATCCGACCACGCTGAGGCTGCGCGGGCCGCGCCGCTGCACCACGCCCCGGACGAGCAGCAGCCAGGAGTGGAAGACGGTGTGGGCGCAGGCCTCGTGGGAGTCGTCGAAGAAGGCGAGGTCGACCAGGCCGGTGCCGTCGTCGAGGGTGGTGAAGATGACCCGCCTGCCGGAGCGGATCGGCGGGGTCTGGGTGGCCGCCTTGGCGCCGGCGACCAGGACGGTCTGCCCGTGCGGGGTCTCGCGCAGCCGCTTGGCCGAGACCACGCCGAGTTCGCGCAGGAAGGCGTGGTGGTCGCTCATGAGGTGGCGCGAGGCGTCCATGCCGAGGACGCCCAGCTCGGCGCTGAGCCGCTCCGACTCGTCGAGGTCGGGCAGCCCGACGGGCGCGGTCTTCCGGCCCTGGGCGAGCGGGAGTTGACCGCCGTAGGAGGCGGCTCCGCGCTGGAGGCGGTGGAGTTCGGTCAGGTGCAGCAGCAGATCGCGGCGGTTGGCACCGAAGGCGTCCAACGCGCCCACCTGCGCGAGCCGTTCGGCCACCGGCTTCCGCGGCCGGGCCCGCTCCCAGAAGTCGAGCAGCGAGGCGTAGGGCTGCTCCGCCTCGATCCGCGCGCTCTCCGCCTCGCTGATGCCGTGGACGTCGGCGAGGGCGAGCCGGAGCCCCCACACCCGAGGTTTCTCGGACACCAGTTCGATCCGATGAGCGGCCCCGGACCGGTTCACGTCCAACGGCAGCACGGGCACCCCGCGCCGCCGCGCGTCCGCGAGCAGCAGCCGCTTCGGGTACATCCCGGGGTCGTGGGTGAGCAGCCCGGCGTAGAAGGCCGCCGGGTGATGGGTCTTGAGCCAGGCCGACTGGTACGTCGGTACGGCGAAGGCCACCGCGTGCGCCTTGCAGAAGCCGTACGAGCCGAAGGCCTGCACGATCTCCCAGGTGCGGGCGATCGTCTCGGGGTCGTACCCCCGCTGTGCGGCCCGCTGAGCGAACCAGACCTTGATCCGCCCCTCCGACTCGGGGTACGACAGTCCGCGCCGCGCCTGGTCGGCCTCGCCCCGGCCGCAGCCGGTCATGATCCGTACGATCTCGATGATCTGCTCGTGGAAGACGACGACGCCGTACGTCTCCTTCAGCGCCTCCTCCAGGTCCGGGTGCGGGTAGCGGGCGGGGACCCGGCCGTGGCGCGCCTCGATGAACGGGCGGACCATGTCGGCCGCGACCGGTCCCGGGCGGAAGAGCGAGATGTCGACGACGAGGTCGTGGAAGGTGGCGGGCTGGAGCCGGCCGACCAGGTCGCGCTGGCCGGGCGACTCGATCTGGAAGCAGCCGAGGGTCTCGGTCGACTGGATGAGCCGGTACGTCTTCGGGTCGCCGGGCTCCACCTGCTTCGGGTCGTCGAGGTCCACCTTCTCGCCGGTCGCCCGCTCGATCTCGGCGACGGCGTGGGCCATCGCGGACTGCATCCGCACCCCGAGCACGTCGAGCTTGAGCAGTCCGAGGTCCTCCACGTCGTCCTTGTCGAACTGGGACATGGGGAATCCCTCGCCGCTGGTGGGCACGACGGGGGTACGGGTGAGCAGCGAGGCGTCCGAGAGCAGCACCCCGCACGGGTGCATGGCGATTCCGCGCGGCAGCTTGTCGAGGGCCTCGACCAGCTCCCAGAGCCTGCCGTACTTCTGCCGCTCGCCCGCGAGCGCGCGCAGTTCGGGCAGTTCGTCGAGGGCGGCGAGCGCGTCCCGGGCCCGGATGTGCGGGAAGGCCTTGGCGAGCCGGTCGATCTCGGCCGGGTCCATGGACAGGGCCGCGCCCACGTCCCGTATCGCGTGGCGCACCCGGTAGGTCTCGGGCATGGCGACGGTGGCCACCCGCTCGGTGCCGAAGCGGTCGATGATCGCCCGGTAGACCTCCAGGCGGCGGGCGGACTCGACGTCGATGTCGATGTCGGGCAGGGCGGTGCGGTTCTTGGAGAGGAAGCGTTCCATCAGCAGCCCGTTCCCGACCGGGTCGGCGTGGGCGATGCCGAGGAGGTGGTTGACGAGCGAGCCGGCGCCGGAGCCGCGCGCGGCCACCCTGATCCCCATCCGCTTCACGTCGTCCACGACCTGAGCCACCGTCAGAAAGTAGGTGGCGAAGCCGTGGTGGTCGATGATGTCGAGCTCGCGGTGCATCCGGTCCCAGTACACCCGCCGGTCGGAGCGCCTGTCGTACCCGCGCAGCACCATTCCGGCGGCGGCCCGGGAGGCCAGCACGCGCTGGGCGGTGCGGCGCTCGGCGCCGACGAGATACGGCTCGGGAAAATGGGCGGAGCCCATGCCGAGGTCGTCCTGGGGGTCGACCAGGCAGTCGGCGGCGACCGCCTGGGTCTGTTCGAGCAGCCGGTGCGCGGTGTCCCGGCGGAATCCGGCGGCCTCGACGATCCGCTCGGCGGCGGCCAGCATGTCACCGGCGTCCTTGAGCCAGGCCTCGCCGCTGTCGAGCTCCTTGCGGGGGTCGACGGGGACCAGGCGGCGGGCGGAATCGAGGACGTCGGCGACGGGGCCCTGGCCGGGGTCGGCGTAGCGGACGGCGTTGCCGAGGACCGGGCGGACGCCCTGCTCGGCGGCGAAGCCGACGGTACGGGCGGCGAGCCGCAGGGAGCCGGGGCCCGAGCCGGAGCGGCCGTGGTGGACGGCCTCCAGGCGCAGCGCGTCGCCGTACCGCTCGCGCCAGGGGACGAGCAGCCGGGCGGCCCGGTCGGGGCGGCCGGCGGCGAGGGCGCGGCCGACGTCGGAGGCGGGTCCGAGCAGCACGGTCAGGCCGTCGCCGTGGTTGGCCTCCCAGGGCAGCAGCGGGGAGCTGTCGGCCGTGCCGCCTCTCGCCGTCCCCGCGCCCTCGTCCCGGGCGTGGGCGGCGCTGATCATCCGGCAGAGCGCGGCCCAGCCCGCCCGGGAGCGGGCGAGGTAGACGACACGGGGCGCGGACTCGTCGACGAAGGCGCCACCGCGGACGGGGACGCGGCGCGCGGAGGTCCGGCCCGGACCGCTCTCACCGAGGCCGGATCCGAGCCCGGAGCCCGAGCCCGAGCCCGAGCCCGGGCCGGGGCCGGCCGGGTCGGTCGCGAGGTCGACGCCGAACAGGGGGCGTACCCCCGCCTCGGCGCACGCCTTCGCGAACCGGACCACGCCCGCGACCGTGTCCCGGTCGGTGAGGGCGAGGGCGTCCATGCCCCGCTCGGCGGCGCGCTCGGCCAGCCGCCCGGGGTGCGAGGCGCCGTAGCGCAGGGAGAAGCCCGACGCGGTGTGCAGATGCGTGAACCCCGGCATGCGCACCTCCCGCCTCGATTCGTACGTACGTTCCCACCCCCCTCTTCTTCACCATAGACCATTTCGAACGCCCGTACGATACGTCGGGCGCGCGCCTCCGCCTCATCCGTTCGGCCCCGGCCCACCTGCGGGAACACCTCCCGCCCCGGAGCGTGGGGGCATGAGTCTCGTCGAGGAACTGAAGAGCGCCGTCACCCCCCGAGCAGCCCTGCTCGTCGTCGGCGTGCTCGCCCTGCAGCTGCTGTTCATCGCCTCGTACGTCGGGGCGCTGCACAACCCGAAGCCGAAGGACGTGCCCTTCGGCGTGGTCGCTCCGCAGCAGGTCTCCGCCCAGCTCCTCGGGCGGCTGGAGAGACTCCCCGGCGATCCGCTCGCCCCCCGGACGGTCGCGGACGAGGCCGAGGCACGAAAACTGATCATGAACCGGGACCTCGACGGCGCCCTGGTGGTGAACCCCGGCGGGACCACCGACACCCTGCTCGTCGCCTCCGGCGGCGGAACGGTGCTCTCCTCCGCCCTGGAGACGCTCTTCACCCGGGTCGAGGCCGCCAACGGGCGCACGATCAGGACCGTCGACATCGCCCCGGCGTCGAGGCAGGACTTCGACGGTCTCTCGGCGTTCTACCTGGTCGTCGGCTGGTGCGTCGGCGGCTACATCTGCGCCGCGATCCTCGCCATCAGCGCCGGCTCCCGGCCCGCGAACCGCGAGCGCGCGATCATCCGGCTCGGGGTGCTGGCGCTCTACGCGGTCCTCGGCGGCCTCGGCGGCGCGATCGTCGTCGGCCCGATCCTGGGGGCGCTGCCCGGCAGCATCGCGGCCCTGTGGGGCCTGGGCGCCCTGGTCGTCTTCGCGGTCGGCGCGGCCACCCTGGCCCTGCAGTCGGTCTTCGGCATCGTGGGCATCGGCCTGGCGATCCTGCTGATCGTGATCGCGGGCAATCCGAGCGCGGGCGGCGCCTTCCCGCTGCCGATGCTGCCCCCGTTCTGGAACGCGATCGGCCCCGCCCTGCCGCCGGGCGCGGGCACCTGGGCGGCGCGCTCGATCGCCTACTTCAAGGGCAACGACCTCACCGGCTCCCTCCTTGTCCTGTCCGCCTGGGCCCTCGTCGGCAGCGTGGTCACGCTGGTGATGTCCTCCCTGAAGCGCACACCGGAGTCGGAGCGGACCGCCGGCGGCGGTGCGTGATCCGCTCGTGTCCACGCGCCGGGTCCCCCGGCCGCGGCGGCGGCCGGGGGACCTGACGTCCGCTCGGGTCACGGTGTGACGGAGGTACGGCCTGACGGCTAGTACACGCTGACCCCGTACGCGCTCAGCGCCTCGGTGACGGGCTGGAAGAAGGTCGTACCGCCCGAGGAGCAGTTGCCGCTGCCGCCGGAGGTGAGACCGATGGCACGGCTGCCGGAGTAGAGCGGGCCGCCGGAGTCGCCCGGCTCGGCGCACACATTGGTGCGGATCATGCCGTAGACGATGTCGCCGCCGCCGTAGTTGACCGTGGCGTTGAGGCCGGTGACGGAGCCGCTGTGGGTGCCGGTGGTGGAGCCGCGGCGCGTCACGGACATGCCGACGGTGGCGTTGGCGGCGCTGGTGATGTCCACGCTGCCGACGGTGCCGGGCTTGCTGACCGTGCTGTTGGTGTACCGGACGATGCCGTAGTCGTTGTTCGGGAAGCTGGATCCCGAGGTGGAGCCGAGGACGGTGGTCCGGCCGGAGTTGGAGTACCAGGTGCCCGCGCCGTCGGTGCAGTGCCCGGCGGTCAGGAAGTAGTAGGTGCCCGCGCTGTCACGGACGTTGAAGCCGAGGGAGCAGCGCCAGCTGGTGGCGTAGATGGCGTCTCCGCCGGAGATCAGCTTGTTGAACTTCCCGGGCGTCCGCTCGATGCGGATCGCGCCGGCGTTGGCGCCGGCCTGTCGCTTGATCTTGGCTATCTCGGCCTGCGACACGGTGGAGTCGGCGGTGACGACCAGGGTCTTGGTCGCCTGGTCGACGTGCCAGGCGGTGCCGGCCACATCGGCGGTCAGGACGGCGTCGCTCGCGGCGGAGAGCTGCGTCGCGCTGAACGTCCGGGCGGTGTCGGCGCTCGCGGTGGGGACGGCGAGCGCCGCGGCGGCGACGAGACCGGTGGTGACGGCGAGGAGACGGATCCGTCTCGTGGCGCTGCCGCGGGGGGTGGTGGGGGTGGTGCGCTTGATCCTCACTTCTCGTTCCTCCAGAGGGGAATCGGGGGTCCGCAGTGGGGTGTCGGACCCGTGAGGCGCGGCCGGGGGCCGGCGCTGTGGGGGAGTCTCGGGCCGCCCGGGCCGGCGCCGCAAGGGCGCCTTTCGGCCGTACGACGCTCAACTACCGGGCGCCCGAGGGTCATTGGGGTCAGTAGAGGCTGACGCGGTACTTGGCGAGCGCCTCGGGCACCGGCTGGTAGAAGGTCGTGCCGCCGGTGGAGCAGTTTCCGCTGCCGCCGGAGGTGATGCCGAGCGCCTTGGTGCCGTCGTAGAGCGCGCCGCCGGAGTCGCCCGGCTCGGCGCAGACGTTCGTCTGGATCATGCCGCGAACGGTGCCGCCGCCGGAGTAGTGCACCGTGGTGTCCAGACCGGTGACGGTGCCGCTGCGGGTGCCGGTGGTGGAGCCCGAGCGCTTGACGGGCTCACCGACGTAGGCGTCGGCGGCCGTGAAGCCTCCGGGGTGGCTCAGCGAGGCGTTGTCGTAGCGGACCAGGGCGTAGTCGTTGCCGGGGAAGCTGGACCCGGTGGTGGGGCCGATCAGCGTGGACTGGGCCGAGTTGGCGTACCAGGTCTTGACGACGTTGCCGCAGTGGCCGGCGGTGAGGAAGTAGTACGTGGAACCGCTCCGGACGTTGAAGCCGAGGGAGCAGCGGTAGCCGCTGCCGTAGATGGCGTCGCCGGGGCCGAGCAGGGGCTTGAAGACGCCGGGGGTGCGCTGGACGGTGAGCGCGCCGGCGTCGGCGCCCGCGGTGCGCCGGATCTTGGCGATGCCGGCGTCGGTGACGGTGGAGTCGGCGGTGACGACGACCCGGCCGGCGGCCCGGTCGACGTACCACGCGGTGCCTCCGACGTCGGCCTTGAGCACGGCGGCGTCGGCGCGGGCGAGCTGGGCGGCACCGGCGGGCCCGGGGGTGGGTGCCGCGTGGGCGCCGGGGAGTCCGAGGGCGGTGACGGCCGCCAGGCCGGCCGCGACGGCGAGCAGTCGGGTGCGCTTGATCCTCACTGGTCTCACGGGTCTCCTCATGGGAAAGCGGAGGGGCCCGTGGGTGGCGGGCCCGTGAGGCGCCATCAGGTGACGTGTTCCTGACATGCACCGCTGCGATAGTGGCCCCCGAATGCCGGACGCACAAGACCGCACACCGAACGGGCGCCGTACGACTCCATGGCCGTCGGCGCCCGTGCCGGAAGAAGCCCAGGTCAGCCCTGGACGACCCGCCGCTCCCCGGCCAGCACCGCGGTGTCGAGGGTGTTCCCGGGCGGCGGGAAGGGGCAGATGAAGTGGTCCACGAAGGCGCACGGCGGCAGCAGCGCGCGGTTGAAGTCGACCGTCACCGAGCCGTCCGCCGCCGGCGGGGCGGTGCGCAGGAAGCGGAAGCGGTAGCTGTCCCGGCCACTCGTGGCGTCCGCGAAGACCGCCCACAGCGTGCCGTCCTCCTCGACCGCCACCTGGAGGGTGTGCTCGACGCCGCGGAGTTCGAAGGAGAGTTCGCCGGACAGGCTCAGCCCGCGTTCCCTGCCGTCCGCGTTCTCCACCCGGACGACGCGGACCTCGTCGTACGGGCGGAAGGTGCCGGGCACCACCCAGCGCTCGTCGTACGGCGTGGCCTCGATGCCCCGGAAGTTCCGGCGCGCCGCGGACTCGGGGTCGAAGTCCCGTACCGCCCACTGCCCTTCGCGACGCAGCAGGACGAGCCGCCGCCCGGCCGACTCGGCCCGGGACTCGTGGATCGGGGGATGGTCGGCGGTCAGCCGGACGCTGCCCATCAGGGGCTTTCCGTCGACGGTGATCGCGTCCTCGGCGCCCGCCGTCAGGACCACCTCGTCGCCTTCCTCCCGCCACAGCCCGGGAACGGCCGGAATTCGACCCTCCGGGTGGTCCGAGAGCCAGTAGGTGCCGGTGAGGGAGAGCGGGCCGTACGACGAGGCGACCGCGGCCACACGCTGCTCGTGCCAGTGCTGCCAGTCCTGTTGCGCGTCCCGGGGCGCGTCCTGGGACGGGTCCCGCTGAGGTTCCGTGCTCATGGTGTTCCACCATTCCACACGGGCTCGGGAAGCCGGGGGTACGACCACGGCGTCGTGCCGGAGTACTCCGTACGGAAGACGCCGCGCTCCCGCGGGAGCGGGAACGAGGCGGCCGGATCGGACGGACCGTCAGCAGCCGTCGCAGGGGCAGCAGCAACCGCAGTCGCCGCCGCCGCAGTCGTCGCAGTCCCGGCAGCAGCCCTCGCGCTTCTTCCGGGACCAGGGGCCCTCGTACTCCTTCGCGCAGCAGATCTGGCAGGTGCAGAACAGCCAGGTGAAGGCGGCGCATCCGGCCAGGAAACCGCGCGGCTTGGGCTGCTGGGGGCCGCCACCACCGAACTGCGGGGGCAGCCCGCCCGGCCCACCGGG
Source organism: Streptomyces sp. NPDC015346 (assembly GCF_043078785.1). Taxonomy (NCBI): domain Bacteria; kingdom Bacillati; phylum Actinomycetota; class Actinomycetes; order Kitasatosporales; family Streptomycetaceae; genus Streptomyces; species Streptomyces sp. NPDC015346. Next base: position 386,812 of record NZ_JBIBTW010000007.1, read on the forward strand.
GCCTCCGGCCCCGCCGCCGTAAGGGACACCGGCCCCGCCGCCGTAGGGCCCGCCGTACGGGTTGCCGGGGGCGCCCCCGTACGGGTTGCCGCCCCCGTAGGGATTCTGGGATCCGTACGGCCCGGGGGCTCCGCCCTGGTACGGGTTGCCCTGCCCCGCCCCGGCCGCACCGTGCGCACCGAACGCACCGTGCGCGCACGTCGTCGTGCCGAACGCCCGGTCCACCGAGGCGCGCAACTCGTGCGCGAGCAGGACGTGGACCAGCTTGCCGTCGGCGAACTCGGCGTCCCGCAGCGCGAGCCGGATCCCGTGCAGCGCGTCGTCCGCCAGCCTGCGGGCCTCCGCCAGGGAGGTGCCCGTCGCGGTGAGCGGGTTCCACGCGCCCGACGCGGCGTCGGCCCCCTGGTCCTCGACGGCGTCCAGCAGATGCGCGAGCCGGCCGAAGAGCCGCCCCGCCTCGGCCAGCGGCGCCGCGTTCCCCGGCCGTCCCGCCAGGACCGCCGTGTGCGCGAAGGCGGCCGCCGTCGCCGTCTCGGTCGGCTCCGTCACGGCGAGGAGAGGCGTGCCGGGCCCGGCGAGCGCCTCGATCCCGGTCTGCCGGTCGACCGCGTCCACCAGGACCGCCGTGTCGAAGCCGAGCTCCCGCCCCGTGCGGGCGCCCGCCCGGTCCCAGGACCTGGCGACCCGGCGGGCCGCCGCGGCGACCGGGCGGCGGGCCAACAGCCCGTCCCCGTCGGCGACGTGGTCGCGTATCTTCGCGGAGGCGAGCACCAGCGACACCGTCGCGGCGAGGCGCGCGCCCTCCCCCCGGGCGACGGGCGCGGTCCGCATCTGACGCAGCGGGCAGGGGCCCGCCGTACGCCGTGTGCCGGAGACGACCCCGGCCTGAGCCTCCGTCAGAACCGAGACGATGAGGCCGTCGTAGTTGGTGACCACCCGGGCGAACTGCCCGTGATCGGCCCGAAGTGCCAGACAGAGTCCGCAGAGATGGGCCATCCACTCCGTCTTGAGACTGTCGGTCAGCCGGTGCGTGCAGGGCCTGACGATTCCGAACATGAAGACTCCCCCGTGAGTCGCGCGTACACCGTCACCGTGCCGGTGCCGCGCCGGGGCTTTCCGGTGCCCGCGCCGGCGGTGCGGCAGGCATCGTATCGAGCCCGTCGTTCACCCGTACGCCCCGACAGTCACCCTTCTGGCCCGACTTTCATATTTTAAGTTGCGCAATCCCTGGCGACCCCCCGTCAGGCCCCGCATACCGCAAGTTTCCTGACGAATCGCCAGAAACCCGCCCTCACGTTCTGCACCAGTACCGTCACGAAACCCTCGCGCGCCGACTATCCACTTGGCGCGCGATCCGCATCATGGACGACGATAGGGACATGCGGAACCACAAGTGACCGCGTTGAAAGGAGGCGTCCATGGGATCGGTGCGCAAGGCCAGTGCCTGGCTGGGACTCGTCGAGGACAGCGACGATCGTTACTACGACGACGAGTACGCCGAGGGTGCCGAGAACGGCGACGCCTGGGTGACGGACCCGCGCGTCCGGGTCGCGTCCGACTCGGCGCAGGAGCGGGGCCGCCGGATCGCGACCGTCTCCCCCGACGGCTTCCGCGACGCCCGGGGCATCGGCGAGCTCTTCCGGGACGGCGTCCCGGTCATCGTGAACCTCACCGCCATGGAGCCCTCCGACGCCAAGCGTGTGGTGGACTTCGCCGCCGGCCTCGCCTTCGGCCTGCGCGGATCGATCGAGCGGGTGGCGACGCGGGTCTTCCTGCTGACCCCGGCCGACACGCAGATCATCAGCGGAGACTCCGCGGGCCGTTCGCAGGACGGTTTCTTCAACCAGAGCTGACGCCGGGGGGCCGCGCGGCCGGCACCCCGCCGTCGTCGGACCGCGCGGCTCAGCGCGCCGGGCGCCCGTAGCCGGCCGGCTCGACCGACTCGCACGCGGCCTGGTCACGTCCGGCCGGGTCACGGGTGGACGGCTCCCGGGTGGCCGACCCGCGGGTGAGCGGCTCGCGCGAGGCCGGAAGGCGTACCGGTTCGGAGGGGGCGACCAGGTCTGCCGGATCCACCGGGCACTCCATCACGCGCGGCAGCCGCAGCGCCATCAGCGCACCGAGGAGCAGCAGGCCGGCGCTGACGAAGAGAGTCAGGTGCAGTCCGCCGACGAAGGCGTGCCGGGCCGCGTGGTAGAGCGCCCCGCCGGCCGCGCCGCCGAGCTGGTCGGCCACCTGGTACGCCTCGCCGAGCGAGTTCGCGGCGGCCTCGCCCGCGGCGGCCGGCACGCCGGGGACGGAGGAGAGACCGGGGGCGTACGCCGCGTTCATCACGCTGCCGAGCAGGGCGATGCCCATGCCGGCGCCGAGCTGGTACGAGGTCTCGCCGATGGCCGCGGCGCCGCCCGCGCTCTCCGGCGGGGCCTCGCTGAGCATCGACTCGTACGCGGCGAAGAGGGTGGTCTGCAGCCCGAAGCCGAGCAGCACGAAGCCGACGGTGAGCAGCAGCGGCCGGTCGTGCTGTCCCATGAACACCAGGAGCAGCACGGCGGCGGCGGTGAGCACGAAGCCCCAGCCGACCATCCGGCGGGGTCCGATCCGGCGCAGCGTGTACGAGCCGGTGGCGCCCGCCGCCATGGCGGCGAAGGTGAGCGGCAGCAGCCGGAGCCCGGTCTCCAGGGGCGTGAGGCCGAGGACCAGCTGGAGGTACTGGACCGCGATCAGCTCCAGGCCGACCAGGGCCAGCATGGCGAGGACGATGCAGCCGACGGAGGTGGTGAAGGCGGGGCGGGAGAAGAGCCGCATGTCGATCAGCGGCTGCGCCCGGCGCCTCTGCCGGCGCACGAAGACGATGAGCAGCGCGGCTCCGAGGAGCAGTGGTATCGCGGTCTGCGGGGCCAGTATGTTCTCGCCGGCGCCGATCCGCTTCACCCCGAGGACGACGCCGAGCACGCCGGCCGCGGCCATCAGCGCCCCGAGGACGTCCCAGGGGCCGTCGCCGCCGCCCTTGGACTCGGGGAGCAGCCAGCGGCCGAGCGGCAGGATCATCGCCATCAGCGGGATGTTGATCAGGAAGACGGAGCCCCACCAGTAGTGCTCGACCAGGAAGCCGCCGAGCACGGGGCCGGTGGCGGCGCCGACCGCGGCGACCGCCGTCCAGATGCCGATGGCGGTGGCCCGCTCGCGCCGGTCGGGGAAGACGGCCCGGAGGATCGAGAGGGTGGCGGGCATGATCATCGCGCCGCCGACGCCGAGCAGGGCGCGGGCCCCGATCAGTACCTCGGGGACGGTGGCGAGCGCGGCGACCGCGGAGGCGACGCCGAACAGGGCGTAGCCGAGGAGCAGCACCCGGCGCCGTCCCACCCGGTCGCCGAGCGTGCCGAAGAGGATCAGCAGCGAGGCGCAGATCAGCGGGTAGGCGTCGACGATCCAGAGCAGCGCGGTGGAGCTGGGGCGCAGGTCCTCGGTGAGGGAGGGCACGGCGACGTGGAGCACGGTCGCGTCCAGCGCGACCAGCAGCAGGCTGACGCAGAGGACGACTAGGACGACCCAGCGGTTGGCGCCGCCGCCGGCGGCGCGGAGCCGTGCCCCGGCCGTGATCGTCCGCTGCATGTACGTACCTCCCAGTGAAGCCCTCGCGCTCGGCGGGCACCGGCCGGGGGTCGCGCCCTCGGGGCGGCCCGGCATCGACGGGCGAGTGAGCCGTCAGCGTACGCGAGTCCAGGGCCCGAGCGCGTGGCGCAGCTCTCACCCCGGCGGACGACGGAGTGTGGCGTACGCCACTCCGTCCGCTCCGCGCGTCGCATGGAATTCCACCCGGACAACCGTTTGAAGCATTTCCGCGGCGTACAAACAGACTTCCGGAAAGTCACCCGCCGGCAATAGGGCTGAAGGTCATCGGATTCTCCGACAGACGCCATGAATAACTTCGGGACTGAGACCTGTTCCACATCACATCGTCATCACGAAGAGACCGGATCGACGTGGGTCGCTACTCACTCCCTGTAACGTCGATTGGGTGCGTACCGACATCTTTGCCCGGCTGGACCGGGAGCCGGAACCGCCGAAGATAGAGGTCCCGCGGATGACCCGCACGCGTCTCGCCCTCTTCGGCGGGACGCTGGCGTTCTATCTGGCCATCGTCGTGGCCGTGCTGCTCTCGACGTGGCTGGTGACCCTCGACTGGAAGATCATGCTCTTCCGGCCCTATCAGCAGTGGCCGGAGCTGCACGCCTTCCTCGACTACTACGTCGTCCTCGGCCAGCGCGGTCCTACGGCCGTGATGGTGGCGGCCTGGCTGGGCTGGCGCTCCTGGCGCCAGCACACCCTCCGGCCGCTGCTCACACTCGGCGCCGCGCTGCTCCTGCTCAACGTCACGGTCGGCGCGGTCAAGCTCGGACTGGGCCGTCTCGGTCCCCACTACGCGACGCGGATCGGCTCTGCCGAGCTCTTCGCGGGCGGCGATATATTTCCGTCGGGCCATACCGCGAACGCGGTCGTGACCTGGGGAATCCTGGCCTATCTGGCGACCACGCCGAGGGCCCGGCGCTATCTGTCGGCCCTCTCGGCCGTGGTCGCGCTCGGCGTCGGCCTCACCACGGTCTACCTCGGTACGCACTGGCTGAGCGATGTGCTGCTCGGCTGGGCCGCGGGGCTGCTGATCCTGCTCGCCCTGCCGTGGTGCGAGCCGCTGATCGGCCGCGCGGAGGCGATGATCCTCAGCCTGCGCGACCGGCTGCGCGAGCAGCTGCGGGCCCGCCGCCGGCTGGTGCCCTCGCTGCCCGTCGCGAGCGGCGGCCCCCGTCCGGTGCTGATCCCGCAGCCCCCGTTGGGGCCCGAGGAGCCGGTCCGGGAACCCGTCGGCGCCGGCAGCGGCCGGACTCCGTCCGTACGGAGCGAGGCCCGGCCGGGCTCGGAGGGCCGGCTGGCCGCGCCGCTCACCGCACCCCGCGCGCACTCCACGCACGCGACGCACGCCGGACACGGCGGGCACGCGGGGCACCCCGCGCACGCCGGGCACGGAACGCATGGAGTGCGCTCGGAGCGGACGCCGGTCACCCCGGCAGGCAGTCGCCGTCCGCCGCACTCGCGGCCGCTCACGGGCGGCTGAGCACCCCGGCACCACGACCCGCGAGGAAGGGCCCCGGCCATGCGGCCGGGGCCCTTCCCATGTCCGGACCGGCCGCTCGCCGCTCGCCGTCAGCCGAGCCAGCAGCGGGTGACGGTGCCGTCCTTCACCTCGAAGTTGATGCGCCCCTCCAGGTACTCCATCGTGATGATCGAGCCGGGCGGCAGCGACCGCACCACACGCCAGCCGCGATCCCTGGCCAGTTGCTCGGCGCGCCCCGAGGGCAGTCCCACATACGACTCATCGGAGGCGTCCTCGGGCGGTACGGAAGAGCTCGGCATCGGTGTCATGTGCTTCACGTTAGGCGGCCCCGGACGGTGACGGAAGCGGAGAGCGAAGAGATCTCCCAGCAAGCCCATGTACCTCACCGGTCACGCTTGTGTCACAGCTTCTCGACATATGTTTGGCGCGCGGACCGTCACCCGGAAGGGCAGTTTCCGGTCGAATCTCCAGCAATTCCCGGCCTCTTCCGGCGGTTCCGACAACCCCTATCGGAATTCCGTCGCGCGCACCACTCCGGGGAATTGACGGACATGGCACGACCGCCCGGCATTCACCATTCCCCCGCAGAACGCACACATACGTCAATCGCCCCGGCGCTCCCCAGGCCGGTCGGCCGCCCCCGCGGCACTCCGGTCCAGGGCGCGGGCCCGACGACCCGCGCGGCCTCGGTGATCGGGACATGGAGGCGGAGCGTCGCCTCCGCCGCGTAGGCGCGGGTCGAGACGCCCTGGGAGACGTAGGCGGCCAGATCCGGGGCGGGCGGCTCGCGGGGCGGGAAACGGGGGCCGTGCGGCGGTCGGGGCACGATCCGGTCGGCTCGGAACGTACGCCAGTCCGCGCGGTCCAGATCCCACGCCACCAGGTACCAGCGGTTCTCCGTGCAGACCAGGCGGTGCGGTTCGACCGTGCGACGGCTGGCGGCGCCGTCGTGGTCGCGGTAGGCGAAGCGGAGCCGCTCGCTGTCCCGGCAGGCGTTCGCCAGCTCGGTCAGGACCGCCGGGTCGACCCGGTCGCGAGGGGCGCGCAGCATCGGCACCGTGAAGGCGTTCAGGGTGCTCACCCGTCGCCGCAGCCGGCCCGGCAGCACCTGCTCCAGCTTGGCGAGCGCGCGTACGGAGCTCTCGCCGATGCCCTCCACACCGTGGCCGGCCGCCGTGCGCAGCCCCACCGCCACCGCGACGGCCTCCTCGTCGTCGAGCAGCAGCGGGGGCAGCTCCGCACCGGCGCTGAGCTGGTACCCGCCTCCGGTGCCGGGGCTGGCGTTGACCGGGTACCCCAGTTCGCGCAGCCGGTCGACGTCCCGCCGCACGGTCCTCGGCGTGACCCCGAGCCTCCCCCAGCCTTCGGCCGGGGGGACCCCCATCTCGCTTCGCTCGGCGAGGTCGGCCCCGGACCATTCGCGGTGGGCCTGGAGCAGTGAGAGCAGACGCAGCAGTCGTGCGGAGGTCTCCAACATGGCGCCGAGTCTGCCGGCGGTCGAGGACAGCTACGGTCCTCGATACCGCTCCCACCCCGGGCCGGCGCGGGGTCAGCGGAAGCGGCGCACCAGGACCCCGATCCGGCGCTTCAGTTCGTAGCCGGCGTCGACGGCGGACCCGACGGCGCGGTGGAGTCCGGCGGCCGCCCGGCCGTGGCTCCGTCCGGCCGGGCCCCGGGCGACGAGCTCCGCCCATATCCGCTCGTGACGGGCGGCTATGCGGACCGGGTCGAAGCGCTCGGAGGCCGTGAGCGCCGCCCGCGCGGTCTTGGCCCGCAGTTCGTCGTCCTCGACGAGTGCGAGCAGGGCCCGGGCGATGGCTGAGACGTCGTCGACCGGGACGAGCCGGCCGTCGACCCCGTCCTCGATGATCTCGCGGGGTCCGAGGCTGTCGGTGGAGACGACGGGGAGGCCGCACCGCATCGCCTCGACGATGGTCATGCCGAAGGACTCGCGCAGCGAGGTGACGGCGGCTATCGAGCCCTTCGCCCACTCCGGCTCCATCGGGTTGGCCCAGCCCATCAGGGAGACGTTCTCTCCGAGGCCGCGTTCCTCGATCCGCCGGGCGAGCGCGGGCCGCGTGTCGTCGACCGCGTCACCGGTGCCGTAGATCCGCAGCCGCCAGTCGGGGTGGGCGGCGGCCACCTCGGCGAAGGCGTCGATCAGCACGTCGTACCGCTTGATCCGGGTCAGCCGGCCCGCCGCGACGACGATCTTCGCGGCGGGATCGGCGGGCCCCACCTTCGGCGCGGGCACGCTGTTGGGCACCGCGTCGATCCGTACGCCCGGGATGCCGAGCCGCCGGTACGCGCGCGCGTCCGACTCGGTGACGGTGGTGACGGCGTCCAGGAGCGCGTACTGGTGGCGGATCTCGCGGCGCAGCCGGTAGGTGTGGCCGGTCAGGACGAGGTGCTCCTGGCCGACCAGGACCGGGCCGCGCCGGGCCTGCTTGGCGAGGTGGACGTTGAGGCCGGGGCGGGTGGCGACCACCACGTCGGCCGTGACGGCGGCCAGGTGCTCGCCTATCCGGGCGTCGGTCAGCGCGCTGTACTGCTTCCACCGGCCGTCTCCGCGCGGGAAGACCCGGGCCGGGCGGGCGTGGTCGGGGTGGTCGCCGTCGTAGCCGGGGCTGTTCTTCCGCAGATCGACGAGGTGACGCAGGGTCACGCCGGTGGGGAAACCGAGGATCGGCTCGTCGCGGTGCCGGAAGACGGAGACGATCTCCACGTCGTGACGCTCCGCCAGCACCTGGGCCAGCGTGAACGTCGTCCTGATGGTTCCGCCGATGTGGTAGGCGTTGTGGAGCAGAAAGGAGATGCGCATCGGGCTGCCGGTTCCCCCCGGTCTGGTGTTCGGACGGGCCGACTGTACTGCCCGCCCGGGATCCCGCTTCACGGCCGGTAGCCGAGCTGGGGGACGGTGGCGCAGTTCGTGGTCATCTCTCCCCGCGTGACCCAGCCCCGCCCGTCCTGCCAGCGGGCCACGGACAGGCAGGTGTGACGGGTCTTCGGCGGCTCGGGCAGCTTCTCGAAACGTACGGGCAGCAGCAGGCCGCGGGCGGTGTACGGCTCCGGGCGGTTGAGGAACTCCTCGACGCAGGAGCGCGTGAGCCGGTCCCCGCAGGAGCGCGCCGCGTCGGTGAACCACATGGCTGCCGCCCAGCCCTCCAGCTGCCACTGGGAGAGCGGCCGGCCGCCCATCGCCGCCCTGAACTCCCGTACGGCCCGGTGCCCGGTGTCCTCGAAGTTCCGGCTGGAGCCGGTCACGTGGAGGGCGGCGCGGCAGCCGGGCGACTCGGCGTAGTCGCGGGGCACGGAGGAGGACCAGTTCTGTACGTTCGTCACCTTGGCGGTGACCCGCACCCCGAGCGCCTCCATCGCCTCGCAGAGCCGCGCGTTGCCGTGCGTGTCCAGGGCGTCGAAGAGGATCTCGGCGCCCTGGGCCCGCAGATCGGCCGCGACCGCGCGGAAGTTGGGCAGGGCGAAGTCGACCTGCTCGTGGACGACCCGGTAGCCCTCGGCCCGCAGCCCGTCGGCGATCAGCCGGGCGTAGGAGGTCGAGGCCGCCTGGTTGTAGGCGACGACCGCGGCGGTACGGGCGCCGTACTCCCGCTTGAACCAGCGGTAGGTCTCGGTGCCGCCGTACAGGACGCCGTCCCAGCCGGGGGCCGTGCCGGTGCGCGGGGCGGAACTGCCGTAGATCCCGTACAGATGCGGATAGGTGTCGTACGCAGGGGTGAGCGGCTGGCCGCCGATGTCGGGGACGCCGGCCTCGGAGACCCGCGGGGCCCCGGCGTAGTCGAGCGCGGTGGTGGCGACCAGGGCGAACACCTTCCGCTCGTCGAGCAGCCGGTGCACGCACGCGTTGTTGCCGACACCGCTGCCGCCGTCGTCGCAGGTGACGACCTCGACCGGGCGGCCGTTCAGTCCGCCGCGCGCGTTGAGGGCGTCGAACCAGGCGCGGGCGCCGTCGCGCGGGCCGGTGAGGGCGTCGCCGCCGACGGGGCTGGTGGCGCTGGTGATGATGCCGACGCGGAGCGGCTCACCGCCTGCGGGGCGGGCGGTGGGCCGCTCCCCGAACGCGTCCCGAGGAAGCCTGCTGCCGCACGCCGCGGTCAGCGCGAGCAGCGCGGCGAGGAGCAGCGCCGTGAGCGCCTCAGCAGCCCGGAACGGACGCACCGCTGAGCTGCACCAGGCCGCAGAGGGTCTTCACGGACACCTTCCACGTCTCCTCCTGGAGGACGGACGTCCCCTTGGAGTCGGGCAGGGCCGCGGACCCGCCGACCAGCAGGTCGTAGGTCACGTTCGCGTCGTTCGGCGAGGTGAACTCGACCCCCTTGACCTTCGCCGAGGTCATGGCCGCGTTCTTGTCGCCCGCGAAGGCGGCGAGGACGGTACGCATCCGCTCGCCGTTCTCGAGCAGCTTCACCTTCTCGTCCGTGGGGGTCTTCGGATCGAAGAAGGCCGTCCAGTTCTTGGTGATCTCCGCCTCGGCCGCCTCCGGGTCGCGCGGCTGGTCCGTGGCGGTCGGCAGCGTCGCGGGCGGGGCCTCGCCGTCGCCGCCGTCGCCGTCGCCGCACCCCGCGAGGGTCGGCCCGAGCACCAGGGCCGCGGCCGCCGCCAGGGCGACGAGACGGGAGCGTCCACCATGTCGTTCGAGAACCATCTGGCTCACCACCGGGTGTCCTCCTGGCCGTACGGACTGATGATTGCCGAACGGCCCGATGATTCAAGGGTGTGCCGCTCGCGGGCGAAGTGCAAGGAAGAGGGCGCCGCCCGGAAGAGCGCGAGGGAGGTCCCGTGCCGGCATCCCGGGAACTGCTGTGGGGCGGCCTCGCCGCGGCCGTCGGCGGCGCGGTGCTCTGCTTCCTGGGGTGGTACGGAATCTCCGGGGAACGGTTCGCGGAGCGGCAGCTGCCGTACCTCGCCTCGTGCACCGTCCCCGGTGCGGCGCTGATCGTGGCGGGGGCGGTGCTGGTCGGGGCCTCGGGCGGGATTCCCGTACGACGGAAGGCGCCGCCCGCCCCCCTGCCGGAGGACGCTCCCCCGCCGTCGTCGGACGAGCCGCCCGTCCGGGTCCCCGGCGGGACGCTGGCGCACCGTCCGGACTGCCCGCTGGTGGCGGGCCGGTCGGAGGCGGTGCCGGTCGGGGACGAGGAACTGGACCCCTGTCCGGTGTGTGAGCCGTGGCCTCGCTGACGTACGACCTCGCCCTCGCGGGTCTCGCGGTCGGCAGCGCCGCCGCCCTCACCGGGATCGGTCTTATCGTCACGTACCGGGCGACCGGCGTGCTCAACCTGGCGCACGGCGCCATCGCCATGGTCTGCGCGTACGTGCTGCGGCAGCTGGTGGTCGAGTGGGGCTGGCCGCTGCCGCTCGGCGCCCTGGTCACGCTCTTCGTGGTCGCCCCCGGGATCGGGCTCGTCCTCGACCGGGCGGTCTTCCGTCCGCCGGCCCTGGCCGGCTCGAACCCGGCGCAGACGCTGGTGGCCTCCATCGGGGTCTTCGTGCTGCTCGTCGGCGGGGCGGCGCTGGTGTGGGGCGGCGGTACCCGGGCGGACGCGCCGGTGCTGCTCGGCGACGACCCGTGGGCGCAGCTCGCGGCCGTGGTGCTGCTGGCCTGCCTGGTGGGGGCGGTGACCCGGTGGACGCGCTTCGGGCGGGAGCTGCGGGCCGTGGTCGACAACCGGCCGCTGGCGATGCTCGGCGGGATCGACGCGGACCGGGTGTCGGCGGTGGGGTGGTCGTTCGGCGCGTTCACCGCGGGTCTGACGGGGGTGCTGCTCGCCCCGTACGTACGGCTCGATCCGTACGGGATGCCGCTGCTGGTCGTCGAGGTGATCGCGGTCGCGGTGGCGGCCCGGATGCGGAGCCTGCCGGTGGCGATCGCGACGGCCCTCGCGATCGGGGTGGCGCAGGCGCAGCTCGCCCGGTTCCACCCGGAGGGGTGGGCGGGGCCGCTCGTACAGGCGGTCGGGGCGAACCTGTTCGTGGTGGCGCTCCTTGCGGCGGTGCTGCTCGTGCCGGGGGTGGGCGGCCGGGGGCAGGACGCGCTGCCGCCGCCGACGCGGGAGGGCCGGGTTTCGGGGGGTGTGTGGGTCACGGCGGGGGTCCTCTTCCTCCTCCCCCTGGGGTTCGCGGGTTCGGACCTGCGGACGTCGGTCCAGGTGCCGGCGCTGGCGATCGTGCTGCTGTCCCTGGTGGTGGTGACCGGCCGGGGCGGGCAGATCGCGCTCGGGCAGGCGGCGTACGCCGGTCTCGGCGCCCTGTTCACGGCGCTGCTCGCGGCCGGTGGTGTGCCGGAGCTCGCGGCCCTCGCGCTCGCGGTGCTGCTCGTCGCCCCGCTGGGCCTGCTGACGGGCTGGCCCGCGATCCGCAGGCACGGCCTCGCGCTGGCGCTCGCGACGCTGGCGGTCGGGGTGGCGGTGAGCCGGTTCGTCTTCGCGCAGCCGTACGCGACGGCGGGCCTGGAGCTCGGCCGCCCGGCCGGTTTCGGGGACGACCGGCTCTACTACGCCCTGGAGCTCGTCGTCCTGACCGGCTGTCTGCTGCTGGTCGCGGCGCTGCGCCGGGGCCGCACGGGCCGGGCGCTCGCGGCCCTGCGCGACCACGAGGCGGGCGCGGAGTCGGCCGGGGTGCGGGTGGCCGGCCTCAAGCTCCTGGCCTTCGTGCTGGGCGCGGCCCTGGCGGCCCTCGGCGGCGGCCTCCTGGGCATGGGCCTGCGCGCCTTCGACCCGGAGGCCTACGACCCCCTCCGGGGCCTCCTCTGGTTCGCCGCCGTCGTCGTCCTCGGCGCCGACAGCCTCCTCTCCCCGCTCGCCGCGGCCGTCCTCCTGGTCGGCCTCGACGCGGGCACCCGCGGCGGCGTCGCGGCAGCGACGATCGGCATCCTGGCCACCCTGGTCGGCCGCCTCCCACCCCTGACCACCCTGCTCTCCCGCGCCCGCGAGGCCCCGGCCCGCCCCGCAGGGCGCCCCCCTGCGCCGCCATCCTCAGCCTTGCAGGCCGCGGACCGCCCCCGGCCGGGAGCCAGGCGCCGAGCCGCCTCCGCACCCACCGGCGAACCGCGGGGCGCAGAGCACCCGGACCGGCCCGAGTCGGCGGAGCCCCGGAGAGCCCCGCCACAGGGCGCGCCGGGCGAGAGGCCTTCGGCCCCGCCCGGAGGGCGACCCGGGACCACACCCGACGCGCCAGGAGGCCCGCCGACGCCGACAGGGGGCCCTCGGCCTCCCACAGGGGAGGAGCCGGAGCCCCCGGACAAGGCGGAGCAACCCGGCCCCACCGGGGCGGCTCCGGACGCCGGCTCCGGTGGGCCCCTGCCCGCCGGAGCGGGCCCGGGCGCCGTCGGCGGCGAACCCTCGCCCGCCGGAGCGGCCCCGGGAACCACCCCCGCTGGACCTCCCGTCGAGGCGGCTCCGGGGCCCACCCCCGACGGTCCCCCGCCCGCCGGAGTCCGGACCGGCCCCCGGCCGGCCGCGCGGTCCGCCGGGTGGAGGCGCGGGGCCGAGCCCGGCGCGTCCGTGCCTCCCGTGCGGCTGCGGGCCCATGGGCTCACGCTCACCTACCCCGGGGGACTCACCGCCCTCGACTCCGTCTCGTTGGGGCTCGTGCCGGGGCGGGTCACCGCGCTCGTCGGGCCCAACGGGGCCGGGAAGAGCACCCTCTTCGACTGTCTCGCCGGGGCCCTGCGACCCACCCGTGGGCGCGTCACGCTCGACGGCGTCGACATCACCGCCCGGCCCGCCCACGTCCGTACCCGGCTCGGTATCGCCCGGACCTTTCAGCGGCTCGCCGTCTTCCCGTCCCTCACCGTCGAGGAGAACGTCCGCCTCGGCGCCGAGCAGGGCCACATCCGCGACCCCGCCGCGACCGAGCGCAGCCTGCGGCTCCTCGGGCTCGCCGGGGCCGTGCGGCACCGGCCCGCCGCCGACCTGGCCACCGGGACCCTGCGCCGGGTCGAGCTGGCGCGCGCCCTGGCCGGGCGGCCGCACACCCTTCTCCTGGACGAGCCCTCCGCCGGGCTCGACGCCGCCGAGACCGACGCCCTCGCCCGGCTGCTCGCCGCGCTCGCCGCCGACGGCCTCACCGTCCTCGTCGTCGAGCACGACCCGGACCTCGTCGCGGGCATCGCCCACACCGTGCACACCATGGAGGGAGGCCGGATCGTGTCATGAGCGTCGAGATCGCCCTGCGCCGGGCCCGCGTCCGCTACGGCCCCCTGGAGGCCCTGCACGGCGTCGACCTGCCCCTCCCGGCCGCCACCGTCACCGTCCTCCTGGGCCGCAACGGCGCCGGCCGGACCACCGCCCTGCGCGCCCTCGCCGGCACCGTGCCCCTGTCCTCCGGCCGCGTCCTGTGGCGCGGCGCCGACGTGACCCGGACGCCCGCCCACGAACGGGCACGGCGCGGCCTCTGCTTCGTACCGGACCTACGGGCGGTGTACGCGACCCTCACCGTCGCCGAGAACCTGGAGCTGGCCTCCCACGACCACCAGGCGGCGCTGGAGGCGTACCCCGAGCTCGCCCCCCTCCTCGCCCGCCCCGCCGGCACCCTCTCCGGCGGCGAACGCCGCATGCTCGCGCTCACCCGCGCCCTGCTCACCCCCGCCCGCGTGGTCCTCGTCGACGAGCCGGCCCTCGGCATGTCCCCGGCCGTCGCCTCCCGTACGTACCGTCTGCTCACCGCCCTCGCCCTGCGCGGCGGCGCCGCCGTCGCCCTGGCCGAGCAGCGCCTCCCGCCCGGACTGCCGCCCGGCACCCTCGCGCACGAACTGCGGCGCGGCTCCCTCGCCTTCAGCGGAGAGGCCGCCGAGCTCACCTCAGGACGGTGAGCGGCGCGATGCTCAGCATCGTCCCGGTCATGAGCCGGTTCGGGTCAGCCCCGACCACGCTGCGGTTCGCCGCGTAGAGCGCCTGCCATCCGCCGGCGATCCCGAACCGCCGGGCGATCGAGCTGAGCGTGTCCCCCGGCTGCACCGTGTGGACCCGCCCGCTGAGCCCGTACCGCTTGGCGCAGGTCGGCCACGCGGCCCAGCCCTGCGTCCGCAGCACCTCCTCAGCGATCGTGATCTGCTGCGCCCGGGTCGCCAGGTCGGCGCGCGGGGCGTAGCGCGGCCCGCCGTGCTCGACCCAGGTCGGCTGGTAGAACTGGAGGCCTCCGTAGAAGCCGTTGCCGGTGTTGATGTGCCAGCGGCCGCTGCTCTCGCACTCGGCGATGCAGCCCCAGGGCCACTGGTCCTTCGCGCAGGCGTAGGCGGGTGGCCCGGAGGGGACGCCGGAGGGGATTCGGGAGGGGACCCCTGAGAGAACCTCGGATGCGGCGGCTCGCGCGGGCCCGGGCAACAGGCCCGTCAGCGCGAGAGAGCACATCCCGGCCAGCGCACCGGCCGTCCACCATCGGATAGTCGACATCGGGGAAGGCTAGGCATCGGGCCCCGGCGCCACTCCCGTGCCGCGCGGAACGGACCGCCGACCCCACCCGGTCGGATGCACGCGCGTGGGCGGCCGCGCGCACGGCCGGGCGGACGACAACCGCGCACGACCGCGGACGACCGTGTCACGCGGTCTCACGCCGCCTCAGGCGCCTCAGCGGGCCCGCCCGGCCGCCGCCCGCCGCGCAAGTTGCCGCGCGCCGACGCGTGACCCCGGCCGAGCCTTCCCCGTTGAAGTCTGTATGAGACGTGCCGGGATCCGCCCGGCGTCGCCCGTACCGAGTCCAGGGAGCCCCCCGTGCCGCGCATGCTCGACGTCAGCGAGGACGTACGCGCCGAGATCGGCGACGAAGAAGCCGACCGGCTGCTCGCCGGCGACAACGCCCCGGGCAGCTACGACTGCACCTCCTGCCGCACGCCGGGTGACTCCGAGCAGGAGCGCACGAGCACGGTGCTGTTCGTCGGCGAGGAGACCGCCGTCCTGGCGTTCGCCCACGCCAGCTGCATTCCGTCGCAGGTCGTCCAGGTCGCCGAGGAGCAGCTCCAGGGAGCCGTCCGCTCCATCGCCGCGACCGACGCGGCGGACGCGCTCGGCGCGGCCCACCCCGAGCAGGCCGTGCTCGGGGTCACCAGCGGTCTCGTCCTGATCGAGGGCGAGCTCCACCCGGCGCTGGTCGTCGAACCGACCGCGCCGGTCGCCCGGCCGGGCTCGGGCGGGCTCACCGACGAATTCCTGCCGCTCCTGATCGAGCAGGGTTTCGCGCCGGTCGCCGACGTGAACCAGAAGCCGAACATCCTTCCCGGCTGGTCCGTGCTGGTCGCCATGGGCCAGCTGCACTCCGTGCTCCAGCCGGGCGCGGGCGGCAGCGGGCAGGCCGCCTGGTGGCAGGCCCACCAGCCGCTGCAGGTCACCGAGGGCTGGCGCGCGGCGGCCAACAAGTCGCACACCGTCCTGGTCTTCGCCGCCCCGGTCGGCTCGATCGGCCAGCAGCCGCGCGAGGACCTGCTGCGCGACGCCCTGGAGAAGGCCGCGGCCAACGGCTGCCTGGTGGCCGCCGCGATGCCGCTGGCCGGCACGTGAGGGAGCACGGGCGTCCGGGCATAGGACCACTGGGGTACGGCCCCTGGGTCCCGGTGACGACCGTGCCCCGCCCCCGGCGGGCTCCTCTTTCCGAGGACCGCCCGCATCCGACGGAGGACGGTGTCGTTGGCACGTATGTGCACACATACGACCCACTCCGCCCGCCAAGTCCGAGTCAGCAGATCCCTTCCATGCGCCCCGCGCAGGACATCACCGCAGGCCAGTCGGCGACGCCGATCTACGACGCTCTGTACTCGGAGTACCGTCGGTCGTTCCGCACGCTGCCGGGTGACCGCAGCGGCGAGGAGGATCTGGCCTTCCGGTCCTTCGGGACGCCGGTGAGCACGGGGCTGTACGGACAGGGTCAGGGGCACGGCGGCAGCCGGTACGCGTCCCAGGCGTCCCAGGCGTCCCACACGGCGCATCCGGTGGCCTGGTCGGCGCAGCACCACTCGGGGCTCCACCACACTCCGGCGGCGCTGCCACCGGCGCCCCGCCGAGGGCTGTAGGGCTCACGGGACTCGCGAGAACGGCGGAGGGCCGGGGCGATGCCGCCCCGGCCCTCCGCCGTTCTCGTGTCCTCGCGTCTCGCGTCCGCGTGTGCCTACTTCTTGCGGCCGCGCTTCTCGCGGACCCGCACCGAGATGTGGATCGGCGTGCCCTCGAAGCCGAACTCCTCACGCAGCCGGCGCTCGACGAAGCGGCGGTAGCCGTGCTCCAGGAAGCCGGAGGCGAAGAGCACGAACCGGGGCGGCTTGGTGCCCGCCTGCGTACCGAAGAGGATGCGGGGCTGCTTGCCGCCGCGGATCGGGTGCGGGTGGGCGGCGACCAGCTCACCGAGGAAGGCGTTCAGACGGCCGGTCGGGACGCGGGTCTCCCAGCCGGCGAGGGCGGTCTCGATCGCCGGGACGAGCCGGTCCATGTGGCGGCCGGTCTTGGCGGAGACGTTGACCCGAGGCGCCCAGGCGACCTGCTGCATCTCGGTCTCGATCTCGCGCTCGAGGTAGTAGCGCCGCTCCTCGTCGAGCTCGTCCCACTTGTTGTAGGCGATGACGAGCGCGCGGCCGGACTCGACCGCCATGGTGATGATCCGCTGGTCCTGGACCGAGATGTTGTCGGTGGTGTCGATGAGGACGACGGCGACCTCGGCCTTCTCGACCGCGGCGGCGGTGCGCAGGGAGGCGTAGTAGTCCGCGCCCTCCTGGAGGTGGACCTTCTTGCGGATACCGGCGGTGTCCACGAACTTCCACGTCTTGCCGCCGAGCGTGATCAGCTCGTCGACCGGGTCACGGGTGGTGCCGGCCATCTCGTTGACGACCACACGGTCCTCGCCGGCGACCTTGTTCAGGAGCGAGGACTTGCCGACGTTCGGGCGGCCGATGAGGGCGATCCGGCGGGGGCCGCCGACCGCGTTGCCGAAGGTCTGCGCGGGAGCCTCGGGCAGCGCCTCCAGGACGGCGTCGAGCATGTCGCCGGTGCCTCGGCCGTGCAGCGAGGAGACGGGGTACGGCTCGCCGAGGCCCAGCGACCACAGGGCGGTGGCGTCGGCCTCGCCGGAGGGGCCGTCGACCTTGTTGGCGCAGAGCACGACGGGCTTGCCGGCCCGGCGCAGCAGCTTGACGACCGCCTCGTCGGTGTCGGTGGCGCCGACGGTGGCGTCGACGACGAAGACGCAGGCGTCGGCGGCCTCGATGGCGTACTCGGCCTGGGCGGCGACGGAGGCGTCGATGCCGAGGACGTCCTGCTCCCAGCCGCCGGTGTCGACGACCTTGAAGCGGCGGCCGGCCCATTCGGCCTCGTAGGTGACGCGGTCGCGGGTGACGCCGGGCTTGTCCTCGACGACGGCCTCGCGGCGTCCGATGATCCGGTTCACCAGGGTCGACTTGCCGACGTTGGGGCGGCCGACGACGGCGAGCACGGGGAGCGGGCCGTGCCCGGCCGCCTCGATCGCGCCTTCGACCTCCTCGACGTCGAAGCCCTCTTCCGCGGCGAGCTCCATGAACTCCGCGTACTCGGCGTCGCCAAGTGCCCCGTGGTCGTGCTGGTCGTTCATGAAGTCCGTTCCTTGATCATTCGTGGTCGGTGGGTTCCCGAGCCTCGGGGCCCACTACTGAGAGTGTCGCTCAGCGCCCGGTGAGGCGCCTCGCGTTTTCCAGGTGGCCCGTGAGCCGCTCCTGGATACGTACGGTGGCCTCGTCCAGCGCCTTGCGCGTCCGGCGGCCCGATCCGTCACCGGCCTCGAAGGCGTCGCCGAAGACGACGTCGACGCGGCTGCGCAGCGGCGGCAGTGCTCTGATCAACCGTCCGGGGCGGTCGGAACTTCCCAGGACCGCGACCGGCACGATCGGCGCGCCGCTGCGGACGGCGAAGTAGGCGAGGCCGGCGCGCAGCGAGGCGAAGTCGCCCTCGCCGCGGGTGCCCTCGGGGAAGATCCCGAGGACGCC
The DNA here is from genome assembly GCF_043078785.1 of Streptomyces sp. NPDC015346. NCBI lineage: Bacteria > Bacillati > Actinomycetota > Actinomycetes > Kitasatosporales > Streptomycetaceae > Streptomyces > Streptomyces sp. NPDC015346. Next base: position 404,874 of record NZ_JBIBTW010000007.1, read on the forward strand.
GCCGTGCTCCAGGACCGCGAGGGCGTTGCCTATCGCGGCCCGGTCGGCGCCGGCCCGGTCCACCTTGAGCTGGCCGATGCCCTCCAGGAAGGGCCCGAGGGGCCCGACGAAGGCTTCCTTCTTGATCAGGAAGTGCACCGGCCGGGGCGCGGTGCCCATGAGCATGGGTCCGTCGATGTTGTGCGCGTGGTTGACGGCGAGGATCAGCGGGCCGGCGGCCGGCACCCGCCAGGCGCCGAGGACGCGCGGCTTCCACAGGCCGTACATCAGCCCGATGCCGATGCCGCGCCCGACGGCGGCGCCCTTCTCGGAGGGCAGGGTCACTTGGCGGCCGCCCGCATGTCGCTCCGTCGCTCCTCCACCAGGGTCACGACGCACTCGATGACCTGGTCCAGGGTCAGGTCGGTGGTGTCGACCTCGACGGCGTCGTCGGCCTTGGCCAGCGGGGAGGTCTTACGGCTGGAGTCGGCCGCGTCCCGCTTGATCAGGGCCTGCTGGGTGGCGGCCACGTCGACGCCCTTGAGCTCGCCGGAGCGGCGGGCCGCGCGGGCCTCGGGGGACGCGGTGAGGAAGATCTTGAGGTCGGCGTCGGGCAGGACGGTGGTGCCGATGTCCCGGCCCTCGACGACGATGCCGCCCTCGGCGCTCTTGGCGATGGTCCGCTGCAGCTCGGTGATCAGCGTCCGTACCTCGGGGACGGCGCTGACGGCGCTGACCTTGGAGGTGACCTCTTCGGTACGGATGGGGCCGGCGGCGTCGGCGCCGTCGACGGTGATCGTCGGCCGGGCCGGGTCGGTGCCGGAGACGATGACGGGCTTGGCGGCGGCGTTGGCCACGGCGTCCGCGTCGTCGACGTCGACTCCGTTGCTGATCATCCACCAGGTGATCGCGCGGTACTGCGCACCGGTGTCCAGGTAGCTCAGGCCCAGCTTGGCGGCAACCGCCTTCGAGGTGCTCGACTTGCCCGTGCCAGAGGGCCCGTCGATGGCGACGATCACGGTTTCCACGGTGGGGAACACCTTCCTGGGTACGCGGTGAGTACGCGGTGAGGCCCCACCGGATGCAGGGGGCCACCCCAAGGTTACCGATTCCCGCGCACCCATTCGGCCCAGCGGGGGCCGGGACCCTCCCGGGAGCCCGGCCCGCCGGGCCGCGCGGCCCGGGTCCGGGCCCGCCACCGGGGAACCTCAGCCCGCCCGGGGCCCGCCCTCAGCCCGCTGCCAGCATGTCCTCAGCGCCTCCTCAGCCTGCCCTCAGCGCCCAGCCGCGCTCCTTCAGCGCGGCCTCCAGGACCGGGACGGCGGAAGGCTCCACCATCAGCTGGACGAGACCGGCCTGCTGGCCCGTCGCGTGCTCGATGCGGACGTCCTCGATGTTGACGCCCGCCCGGCCCGCGTCCGCGAAGATCCGCGCGAGTTCGCCCGGCTGGTCGCTGATGAGGACGGCGACCGTCTCGTACTGCGCCGGTGCGGCGCCGTGCTTGCCCGGGACACGGGCGCGGCCCGCGTTGCCCCGGCGCAGCACGTCCTCGACGTCCAGGGCTCCGCCGCGGCGCTCGGCCTCGTCGGCCGACTGGAGCGAGCGCAGTGCCCGTACGGTCTCGTCCAGGTCGGCGGCGACGCCCGCGAGCACGTCGGCGACCGGTCCGGGGTTCGCCGAAAGGATCTCGACCCACATGCGCGGGTCGGAGGCGGCGATCCGGGTGACGTCGCGGATGCCCTGGCCGCACAGCCGTACCGCCGTCTCGTCCGCCTCCTCCAGGCGGGCCGCCACCATCGACGACACCAGCTGCGGGGTGTGGGAGACGAGCGCGACCGCCCGGTCGTGGGCGTCCGCGTCCATGACGACCGGGACGGCGCGGCAGAGCGCGACCAGCTCCAGGGCCAGGTTGAGGACCTCGGTGTCGGTGTCGCGGGTGGGGGTCAGCACCCACGGCCGCCCCTCGAAGAGATCGGCCGTCGCCGCCAGCGGGCCGGAGCGCTCCTTGCCCGACATGGGGTGCGTGCCGATGTACGCGGTGAGGTCGAGGCCCAGCTGCTCCAGCTCCCGCTTGGGGCCGCCCTTGACGCTCGCCACGTCCAGGTAGCCGCGCGCGAGCCCGTCCCGCATCGCCGCGGCGAGGGTGGTCGCCACATGGGCCGGCGGTACGGCGACGACGGCGAGGTCGACGGGGCCCTCGGGCGCCTCGTCCGTACCGGCGCCGAGCGCCGCCGCCGTACGCGCGCGCGCCGGGTCGTGGTCGCGCAGGTACACGGCGACGCCGCGTCCGGCCAGGGCGAGCGCGGCCGAGGTGCCGATGAGGCCGGTTCCGATGACGAGGGCGGTTCTCACTGGGCGATGTCCTTGCGCAGGGCGGCCGCGGCACCGAGGTAGACGTGCGCGATCGCGGACTTGGGCAGCTCCGACTCGACGTGCGCGAGGAGCCGTACGACCCGCGGCATCGCACCCTCGATGTCCAGCTCCTGGGCGCAGATGAGAGGGACGTCGACGATCCCGATACGGCGGGCGGCGGCGGCCGGGAAGTCGCTGTGCAGGTCGGGGGTGGCCGTGAACCAGATGCTGATCAGGTCGTCGGCGGTGAGTCCGTTGCGTTCCAGGACGGCGGTGAGCAGCTCCTCGACCTGCTCGTGCATGTGTCCGGCCTCGTCCCGTTCGAGTTGGACGGCGCCTCGGACCGCTCGTACCGCCACGTCGTGCTCCTTCGAAAAGCGATCAGTGCTCCGACCAGCCTAGTCAGGGGGCTGGGCGCTTCGCCCCGGCGACCGCTCTCCGAGACGGCGCTCCGGGTGCCCTGCCGGCCGGGGAGGCCTCGGGGTACAACTGTCGGATGCTTCTCCACGTCGTACCGCTGGACGAATGGTCCGCCGAACCCGGGCTGCCCTACGCGCCGCCGTCGCTGGCCGCCGAGGGCTTCGTGCACTGTTCGCCGGACGAGTCGGCGGCGCTGGCCGTCGCCGACGCGCACTACCGCGGCGTGCACGGCCCGCTCCTGGTGCTCGTCGTGGACGAGAGCCGGCTGACGGCGGAGGTCCGCTGGGAGGGGTCGGAGGACACGCTCTTCCCGCATGTGTACGGCCCGATCGAGCGGGCGGCCGTCACGGCCGTCCTGGAGGTCCGCCGGGACGCCGACGGCCGTGCGAGGGAGCTGACCCCCTGGGTCTGAGACACCCAGGCGTGTTGGCGGAGTGCCGGCGGGGGGCGCGAGCAAGCTGTACGGCATGACTCCAGATGCCACGCCCCGCCGTACCGTGCTGCTGCTGGCCGGTGCGGGTTCCGTCGCCGCGCTGACCACGGGCTGCGGCTCCGACGGCGACAAGGACGGCGGTACGGCCGCCAGCCCGACGCCCACGGGCACCACCACGCGGTCGGCGCCGGCCGGGGAATCGCTCGGGCGCACCTCGCAGATCCCGGTGGGGGGCGGGACCGTCTTCAAGGAGCGGAAGGTCGTCGTCACGCAGCCGACGGCGGGTGAGTTCAAGGCGTTCTCGGCGGTCTGCACGCACCAGGGCTGCACGGTCGCCAAGGTGGAGAACGGCACGATCGACTGCGTCTGCCACGGCTCCAGGTTCCGGATCGCCGACGGCTCGGTCGCCGCGGGACCGGCCTCGCGCCCGCTGCCGGAGGAGCGGATCACCGTGTCGGGGGACACGATCACCCTCGCGTAGCCTGTCGCCCATGACTCCGGAAGAACTGGTGCGCGACCACACGATCTACTCCTGCGTCATGGGATCGCGCGCGTTCGGTCTGGCCACCGAGGGGAGCGACACGGACCGTCGGGGCGTCTACCTCGCCCCGACGCCGCTCTTCTGGCACTTCGACAAGCCTCCGGCGCATGTGGAGGGCCCGGGCGAGGAGCAGTTCAGCTGGGAGCTGGAACGCTTCTGCGAGCTGGCTCTGCGCGCCAATCCGAACGTCCTGGAGTGCCTCCACTCCCCCGTCGTCGAGCACATCGACGACATCGGCCGCGAACTGGTCTCGCTGCGCGAGGCGTTCCTCTCCCGCCAGGCGCACCAGACCTTCGTCCGGTACGCGGGAGGGCAGCGCAAGAAGCTCGACGCCGACGTCCGGCAGTACGGCGAGCCGCGCTGGAAGCACGCCATGCACCTGCTGCGGCTGCTGATGAGCTGCCGCGACCTGCTCCGCACCGGCGAACTCACCATCCACGTGGGCGAGGAGCGAGAACGCCTCCTCGCGGTGAAGCGGGGCGAGGTGTCGTGGCCCGAGGTCGAGGCCTGGATGACCCGCCTCACGGACGAGGCCGACCGCGCCTCCACCACCAGCCCCCTCCCCTCGACCCCGGACCACCCCCGCGTCGAAGCCTTCCTCCTCCACGCCCGCCGCACCTCAGCCCTGCGCGTGCTCTAGCCGGGTCCGTACGACAAGGTCGTGCAGGGCGTCGAGTGCCCCCGGCTCGTCCCCGAGTCCCGACCCGGCCTGCACCGCGTCCAGGACGGCGTGCAGCGCCTCCACATCACCGCTCACGCGCCGCACGTCCACCTCGGCCGGCCCGTGCTCGGCCGCCGCCTTGGCGGCGATGAGCTCCGGTACGTAGGCGGGAGCCTCCGGCACCTCCCCGACCAGCGTGGGCAGATGTGCTTCGACCTCTCCCGAGCGCATGAGGTGGATTCCGGTGAGCAGCGCCCGGAACGTGTAGAGCAGAGGCTTCAGCTCCCCGGTCTTCTCGAAGAGGCGCCACTGGGTCCCGGCGAACCCCCGGTAGTGGTGCGCGTGGTGGGTGGTGAGCACATGGGGCACCAGCGAGACCAGCTCGGCATGGGTGTCCGAGGTGTGTGCCACCCACGGGGAGAGCAGCTGCTCCAGTACGTAACCGTTGCGCCGCAGCATCAGCCGGACGAACTTCCGCAGGTCGTGGGTGACGAGGTCCATCTCGATGCCGTCGCGGTCCCACATCCGGCTCCGTGTCTCCTCGGGTTCGCGGAGCCCGATCAGGGCGGCCACCGGCAGGAGATGTGCTCCGCGCAGGTCGACGTCCGAGTCGCGGGACGGGAATCCGTAGAGGTGGGCGCCGGAGACGGTGGCGAAGATCAGCGGATCGGGCTGCTCCGCCACGACGGCGGACAGGTCGGCTTCGAGAGCGAGAGCTGCGGTCATGGATCAAGCGTCCCAGAGGGCGCCGAAGGTCAGCAGTTCGTCGCGGTGTTCGATGCGGGTCGTCCAGTCCTGGGGCCAGGCCGCGGCGCCCAGGTGGGCGCCGGCGAAGGCGCCCGTCAGGCAGGCGAGGGAGTCGGAGTCGCCGCGGGTGCAGGCGGCGCGGCGGAGGGCCGTGAGGGGGGACTCGGGGAAGAGGAGGAAGCACAGGAGCGCGGTGGCCAGGGCCTCCTCGGCGATCCAGCCGTCGCCGGTGTACGCGCAGGGGTCGAGTTCGGGGTCGGCGGTGCGCTGGACGGCGTCCAGTTTTTCCAGGACGGCCAGGCACTCGTCCCAGCCGCGCTCGATGAAGTGGCGGGCCGACGGGTCCTGGGCGTGCGTCCAGAGGTCGCCGAGCCACCTCTCGTGGTAGCGGGAGCGGTTCTCGTACGCGTACGAGCGCAGGTGGCCGACGAGGCCCGTGGGGTCGACGCCCTGGGCGAGGAGATACACCGCGCGGGCCGTCAGGTCCGAGGCGGCGAGCGCGGTGGGGTGGCCGTGCGTCAGGGCCGACTGGAGCTGGGCCGCGCCCGCGCGCTGCTCCTCGCTGAGGCCGGGGACGAGCCCGATCGGGGCGACCCGCATGTTGGCGCCGCAGCCCTTGGAGCCGGTCTGGCTCGCCTCCTGCCAGGGCCGGTCGCCGTCGAGGAGCCGGCAGGCGACCATGCAGGTCCGCCCGGGCGCCCGGTTGTTCTCCGGGGAGTGGTACCAGTCGACGAACTCCTCCCGGACCGGCCGGGCGAGCCGCAGCGGGGCGAGCGCGCCCCGCTCCATGGCGGTCCGGACGCCCCGCGCGAGCGCGAGCGTCATCTGCGTGTCGTCCGTGATGTACGCGATGCCCTTGCCCTGCCCCTTGCCCGGAAGCTCCATCTCCCGCCAGGGCCCGGTCTTCGCGAGGATCGACGGCACGTCGTGGAACTCCGTCGGGTAGCCCAGCGCGTCGCCGAGCGCCAGGCCGATCAGGGAGCCGGTGGCGGCCTGCTTGGTGGTCATGGCCCTGGTGGTCATGAGGTGGATCGTCCCTCCGGTCGCAGCAGCGGCGGGTGGAGGGCCGTGGCCTCACCCGCCCGGTAGAGAGCGGCCGGTTTCCCCCGTCCGCCGGTGAGGCGCGGTGGTCCCTCCACGGCCCGGACGAAGCCGGGCGTGGCGAGGACCTTGCGCCGGAAGTTGGGGCGGTCGAGCTCGACGCCCCAGACCGTCTCGTACACCTGGCGCAGCTCGCCGATCGTGAACTCGGGCGGGCAGAAGGCGGTGGCGAGACAGGAGTACTCGAGCTTGGCGCCGATCCGGTCGTGCGCGTCGGCGAGGATCCGGTCGTGGTCGAAGGCGAGATGCCCCGGCGTGCCGTACGGCATCCACTGCGCCCGCGCCGCGTCGCCGCCGCCCCGGGGTTCGGGCGGGTCGGGTACGAGCGCGGTGTACGCGACCGAGACGACCCGCATCCGGGGGTCGCGGTCCGGCTCGCTGTAGGTGCGCAGCTGTTCGAGGTGGAGGCCGGCGACCGTGTCCGCCGAGAGGCCGGTCTCCTCGGCCAGTTCGCGGCGCGCGGCCTGCTCGGCGGACTCGCGCGGCAGCACGAAGCCGCCGGGCAGCGCCCAGGCCCCCGCGTACGGCTCCTGGCCGCGCTCCACGAGGAGGACCTGCAGTCGCTCCTCGCGGACGGTGAAGACTGCGAGGTCGGCGGTGACGGCGAACGGCTCGAAGGCGGAGGGGTCGTAGCCCTCGGGCGCCCGGGACGGGTTCATCGGCGCTCCGGGAGGGGGTCGGCGAGGCGCGGGCCTTCGGCGAGGAGGGCGTCCACGGCCGCGACGGCGGCCGCGAGCCGCTCCTCGTGCGGGCCGGTGAGGACGGCGGTGCGGCGGCCGGTCCGGGAGAGCTGGGCGACGAAGCGGGCGGTCATCCAGGGCCGCAGGTGCTCCCCGCCGCGCAGCCCGTCGTCCTCGAACGGGACGCCGTGGTGGTCGGTGAGCAGCCACAGGTGCTGCCTGCACCGGGCGGCGACCTCGCCGGTGGCGGGGCTGGTGGTGCCCATGTACCGCTCGTGCCAGATGGTGGTGGCGAAGGCGTCGGTGTCGCAGAAGAGCACGGGCGAGCCCTCACGGGCGGCCGCCTCCTCCATCTCGGCCTGGCGCTGGGCGATGACCGGGAAGTCGGCGGACCGGAAGGTGACGTCCGCCCAGTCGGCGCCGGGGCGTTCGGCGCGGAGTTCGGCGAGCTTGCGTTCGCTGTACTCGCGGCCGTACTCCGGTACGTACCGGGTGCGGGCCCACACGCCGCCCCGGCCGCGGTAGTGCTCGGCGAGGGCGCGGGCCATGGTGGTGGTGCCGGTGGACTCGGCGCCGAGGACGACCACGCGCCGGGTGAGCGCGGCCCGGACCGGCGGCTCCAGGAAGTCCCAGCAGCCGACGGGGTCCTTGCGGACGGCGGTGCCGGAGACGGGGAAGAGCCTGCGGTCCGGGTCGACGCACACGGACTCGGCGCCGAAGCGGCGGCCGAGCTCCTCCCCGTACACCTCGGAGGTGAAGACGGCGTCGACGTGCTCGGGGACCGCGGCGCGGAAGACGGCCATGTGGGCGGCCCACACGTCGGGGTCGTGGAGGTCGACGGGGATGTCGTCGACGGCGCCGACGACGAGGACGTCGGGGTGGATCTCGCGCATCCAGTCGACCCGGTCCTCCAGGGAGATCGACTCCACGGAGGAGGCGCAGACGAGGACGGTCAGCCGCTCGCAGCGCTCGCGGGCGGTGCGGACGAGGTGGTGGTGGCCGGCGTGCGGCGGATAGAACTTGCCGAGCACCAGGCCGTGTCCGTAGCGCTTCATGCCGTCGCCTCCACCGGGAGGACGCGCCGGGCGGCGAGGTCGCGGCTCCAGCCGCGCAGGCCGAGGACGCAGAGCGTCATGAATCCGACGTACAGCAGGGAGGTCAGGTACAGCTCCTTGTACGCGTACAGCGGTACGTAGACCACGTCGGCGGCGATCCAGAGCCACCAGGACTCCAGCCGCTTGCGGCACTGGCCGTAGGTCGCCATCAGGGAGAGCGCGGTCGTCAGGGCGTCCCAGAAGGGGACGGTGGAGTCGGTCGCGCGGTCGAGCAGCAGGGTGAGGCCGAGGGTCCCCACCACCCCCGCCGTGAGCAGCCATGTCCACTCGGTGCGCGTGGTGCGGCGCACCGGGAGGGTGTCGGAGCCTGGTCCACCCCCGTGGGTCCAGGTCCACCAGCCGTACACGGCGAGGGTGATGAAGACGATCTGGAGGCCGGCGTCGGCGTAGAGCCCGGCCTGGCCGAAGAGAAGGATGAAGAAGACGTTGTTGGCGATGCCGATGGGCCAGTTGGCGACGTGCTGGCGGGCGACGAGCCAGACGCAGAGCGCTCCGCTGCCGAAGCCGAGGACCTCGGTCCAGCTGACCGGGGTGTCCAGGACCGTGAAAAGCGGCTGCTGCAGGGGTTCGAGGATCTTCGCGAGGCTCACGCCCGCCTCCTTAAGAGTCATGTTGACTATAAAGCGTGACGGGCTTCGGCCACAAGTGCGAACGAAGGAACGCGGAAGCCCGTGACCGCCGGGTGGCGGTCACGGGCTTCCGCGTCGTAGCGACACGAGGGGTTACATGCCGACTTCCTTCATCAGCATGCCGACCTCGGTGTTGGTCAGCCGGCGCAGCCAGCCCGACTTCTGGTCGCCGAGCGCGATCGGGCCGAAGGCGGTGCGGACCAGCTTCTCGACCGGGAAACCGGCCTCGGCGAGCATCCGGCGCACGATGTGCTTGCGGCCCTCGTGCAGGGTCACCTCGACCAGGTAGTTCTTGCCGGTCTGCTCGACCACGCGGAAGTGGTCGGCGCGGGCGTAGCCGTCCTCCAGCTGGATGCCGTCCTTGAGCCGCTTGCCGACCTCGCGCGGCAGCGGGCCCGTGATGGCGGCCAGGTAGGTCTTCTTCACGCCGTACTTCGGGTGCGTGAGGCGGTGGGCCAGCTCACCGTGGTTGGTGAGCAGGATGATGCCCTCGGTCTCGGTGTCGAGCCGGCCGACGTGGAAGAGCCGGGTCTCACGGTTGGTGACGTAGTCGCCCAGGCACTGGCGGCCGTCCGGGTCCTCCATGGTGGAGACGACACCGGCGGGCTTGTTCAGCGCGAAGAAGAGGTACGACTGGGTCGCGACGGTCAGGCCGTCGACCTTGATCTCGTCCTTCTCGGGGTCGACGCGCTTGCCCTGCTCCAGGACGATCTCGCCGTTGACCTCGACGCGGGCCTGCTCGATCAGCTCCTCGCACGCGCGGCGCGAGCCCATGCCGGCCCGGGCGAGCACCTTCTGGAGCCGCTCGCCCTCCTGCTCGGCGCCGGGGAAGGTCTTGGGCGTCTTGATCTCCGGGCGGTCCGCGTACCGGTCGCGGTTGCGCTGCTCGATCTTGGCGTCGAGCTCACGCGAACGGGCCGGGGCCTGCCGCTGCCCGTGCGGGCCGCGGCGGGGCGGAGTGCCGCCCTGCGGGGCCTTGGGGCCGCCCTTGGCGCCCCCGCGGGCCGCGGCGCCGCGGCCCTTCTTCGGGGCCTCGGACGTGCCGCCCACGTCATAGCGACGCTCCTCCGGGCGCGGGTTGCGCGGCCGGTCGCCGCCACCCTGCCGGTCGTCACGGCCACCGCCGCCACCGGCGCCCCGGTAGCCGCCGCCACCGCCCGCGCTGCCGCCGCGGCCGCCACCACTGGTGCCACCGGCACCTCGGTAGCCGCCGCCCTGCCTGTCGTCACGGCCACCGCCGCCACCGGCACCTCGGTAGCCGCCGCCACCGCCCGTGCTGCCGCCGCGGCCGCCGCTGCTGCTGCCGCTTCCGCGGCCGCCGCTGTTGCCACCACGGCTCCCGCCGTTGTTTCCGCTGCTGTTCCTGCCGCTGCTGCTTCGCATCAAAGTTCCGTCTTGTCGTCTGCGTCCTCGAAACCCGGTGCATCTGGTGCGTCCGGGTCGAACGACGGGACCCCTTCCAGCGTCTCCGCCTCGATCGCGTCCGCCTCGGGGAGGAAGGGCGCGAGCTCCGGGAGCTCGTCCAGGCCGCGCAGGCCCATCCGCTCCAGGAAGTAGTTCGTCGTCCTGTACAGGATCGCACCTGTTTCGGGTTCCGTGCCCGCCTCCTCCACGAGACCGCGCTGGAGGAGGGTCCGCATGACCCCGTCACAGTTCACACCGCGGACCGCGGAGACGCGGGATCGGCTGACGGGCTGGCGGTACGCGACGACGGCGAGGGTCTCCAGGGCCGCCTGCGTGAGCCGGGCCTGCTGCCCGTCGAGGACGAAGGCCTCGACGGCCGGGGCGTACTCCGCGCGAGTGTAGAACCGCCAGCCGCCGGCGACCAGGCGCAGCTCGAAGCCGCGGCCCTGGACGGTGTACTCGTCCGCCAGCTCGCGCAGGGCGTCGCCCACCTCGCGCGGGGTGCGTTCCAGGACCTTGGCGAGATGGGCCTCGGTGGCGGGCTCGTCGACGACCATGAGGACGGCTTCGAGGGCGGGCTTGAGGTCGTCGGGTGCGCTCACCTCTGGGCCTCCGTTTCTTGGGTCTCCTGGTCGAACTCGTCGGTCACACGGGGCTCCTCGTCGCCGTCGCCGCCGGTCCAGGTGACGGTCAGGTCGCCGAGGGCGTCCTCCTGGTCGAGGGTGACGGCCTTCTCGCGGTAGAGCTCCAGGAGGGCGAGGAAGCGGGCGACGACGGTGAGGGTGTCGGGGGCTCCCTCCGCGATGTCGCGGAAACCGACCGTCCCGCGCTCCTTGAGGAGGGCGACGACCAGCGCCGCCTGCTCGCGGACGCTGACGAGGGGGGCGTGGATGTGGTCGACGTACACCTGTGGCTTGGCCTTGGGCTGCATGGCCTTGACGGCGAGCTTGGCGAAGCCCTCGGCGCCGATGCTGATGACGACCTCGGGGAGCAGCTCGGCGTGGTGGGGTTCGAGGCCGACGGTCCGGGGGTGGCGCCGCCCCTCGGCCTCCCACCGCTCGGCGAAGATCTCGGCGATGCGTTTGTACGCGCGGTACTGCAGGAGCCGGGCGAAGAGCAGGTCCCGCGCCTCCAGGAGCGCGAGATCGGCCTCGTCCTCCACCTCGGCCGCGGGCAGCAGCCGGGCGGCCTTCAGATCGAGCAGGGTGGCGGCGACGACCAGGAACTCGGTGGTCTGGTCGAGATCCCAGTCGGGGCCCATGGCCCGGATGTGCGCCATGAACTCGTCGGTGACCTGGGAGAGGGCGACCTCGGTGACGTCGAGCCGGTGCTTCGAGATGAGCTGCAGCAGGAGGTCGAAGGGCCCCTCGAAGTTCGCCAGCCGCACGGTGAACCGCCCGTCCTCGGGCACGGGGGCGCCTTCGGCGGGTACGGGGGTGTTCCCGGCCGGCCCGCCGACGGCCGCGTCGGGTACCGGAGCGGGAGCGGCCTCGGCCGGCGCCTCCCCCACGCCCGCGGGAGCGGCCTCCTCCACCGGGGCGACCGGGCCGGCCGGGCCCGCAGGGCCCTCGGGGGCGTCGAGCGCGGCGGGCGGGGGCTCAGGCGGTGCGGGCCCCGTGGGCGGCGTTCCCGGGCCCCGGCCCAGGGGACGGCGGCGGGGTGGGCGGGACGTTTCGTCGGGGGGCGGGGGCATCGGGGTCCAGGGAGGTGCGGGAGCGCGGCAGCCCGCAGGTTACCCTCAGCGGCCGCGCAGGCGGCGTACGAGGATGCTCGCGTCGCCGCGGGACTCCAGGTCCGCCAGGACCACCGCCACCGCCTCGCGGACGATCCGGCCGCGGTCCACGGCGAGGCCGTGCTCGCCCCGGAGCACCAGACGCGCGTGCTCCAGGTCCATCAGCTCCTCCGCGGAGACGTAGACCGTGATCTTCTCGTCGTGCCGCTCGCGTCCGCTCGGCCGCCGGTTCGGCGACCGGCCCCGCCGTCGCGCCTGAGCCGGCGCGGCGGGTCCGGCCGGCGCCGCCGGGCCGGTCTGGCCGGTCTGGGCGGACGGAGCCGTCGGCTCCGCGGTCCTGGCCCGCGGTTCCGCCGTCTCCGACTCCGCCGCCGAGTGCTCGGCGGACGCCGAGCCCTCCGCCGCCCCCGCGTCGCTCTCGCCCGCGGGAGCCGGCACCCTGGCCTCGCCCCTGCGGGGTGAGGAGGACTGCAGCGCCATCCCCCCGGTCGTACGGAACAGTTCGTCGGCGCCGGGCAGACTCACTCGGCGTGACACCGGGCGAGCACCTCCCTGGCGAGCTGACGGTAGGCGGCGGCGCCCACGGAGTTGGAGGCGTACGTCGTGATCGGCTCACCGGCGACCGTGGTCTCCGGGAAGCGCACGGTCCGGCCGATCACCGTGTGGTAGACGTGGTCGTCGAAGGCCTCGACGACGCGCGCGAGCACCTCACGGCTGTGCACGGTCCGGGAGTCGTACATCGTGGCGAGGATGCCGTCGAGCTCCAGCTCGGGGTTGAGCCGCTCCTGGACCTTCTCGATCGTCTCGGTCAGCAGGGCCACACCGCGCAGCGCGAAGAACTCGCACTCCAGCGGCACGATGACCTTGTGAGCCGCCGTCAGCGCGTTCACGGTCAGCAGACCGAGCGAGGGCTGACAGTCGATCACGATGTAGTCGTAGTCGTTCATCAGCGGCTTCAGGGCGCGCTGGAGCGTGGACTCGCGCGCGACCTCGCTGACCAACTGCACCTCTGCCGCTGACAAATCGATATTGCTGGGCAGCAGGTCCATGTTGGGAACGGCGGTCTTGAGCAGCACCTCGTCCGCCGACATGCCCCGCTCCATGAGCAGGTTGTAGACGGTGAGGTCGAGCTCCATCGGGTTCACACCGAGACCGACCGACAGGGCACCCTGCGGGTCGAAGTCGACGAGCAGCACCCGCCGCCCGTACTCCGCGAGCGCGGCGCCCAGGTTGATGGTCGACGTGGTCTTGCCGACGCCGCCCTTCTGGTTGCACATCGCGATGATCTTCGCGGGTCCGTGGTCGGTCAACGGGCCCGGGATCGGGAAGTAGGGCAGGGGCCGTCCGGTGGGGCCGATCCGCTCGCGGCGCTGGCGGGCAGCGTCGGGTGCGAGCGTGGCCGCGTACTCCGGGTCGGGCTCGTACTCGGCGTCGGGGTCGTAGAAGTGCCCCTCGGGCACCTCGTCGTAGGCGGCGAAGTGGGTGGACTCTCGGCCACTCTCGTTGCCGGCCGTGGCGTTCACGTGTAGGCCGTCCATCATCTTCATCGTGTGGGCTGTCGTCATGGGCTGATTGGCCGCCGCGTTGTTCGCGAAGGTTCGGACAGCGACGGAGCCGACAGGGATTCCTGGCTGTCCACCCCCGGGAGTAAATGTCGACTCATTCACAAGTCGTCTTACCTCCTTGATGTGGCCAGGAACATTTATCGATAGGTCAGCGTGGCACCATGCCGACGGTTGGCGACTCTATGGCGTGTCACCGCTCCGCAGCAACACAATCCGCCGTTCCCGGCCCGATGTGTCGGTAACCGAACACCCCTCTGTCAAGGGTGCGCGGCCACGCATCCGCACGTTTCGGGGGTGTGCGAAACGGTTAAAGGGTTACGTTCGAGGCGAGTTGAACAAGGCCTCTGAAGTGGCCGGACACACATCCGGCCGGACCTTGGTGCACAAGGTCCGGCCGGATGCGTGAGGTTGACGGCACGCGTTGACGCGACGTCGGGGAGGGTCAGCCCAGCAGGCTGCTCAGCTCGAGGTGGTCGAGGCCGTGGGCCTCGGCGACCTCCTTGTAAACGACCTTGCCGTCATGGGTGTTGAGGCCCAGGGCGAGCGCGGAGTCGCGGCGCAGCGCCTCGACCCAGCCGTTGTTCGCCAGCGACACGATGTAGGGCAGCGTGGCGTTGGTGAGGGCGTACGTGGAGGTGTTCGGCACCGCGCCCGGCATGTTGGCGACGCAGTAGAAGACCGAGTTGTGGACCTGGAAGGTCGGCTCGGCGTGGGTGGTCGGGTGGGAGTCCTCGAAGCAGCCGCCCTGGTCGATGGCGATGTCGACAAGGACACTTCCGGGCTTCATCTTGGCGACGAGCTCGTTGGTGACCAGCTTCGGGGCCTTGGCGCCCGGGATGAGGACGGCGCCGATGACGAGGTCGGCCTCGACGACGGCCTTCTCCAGCTCGAAGGCGTTGGAGACGATCGTCTTCACCTTGGTGCCGAAGATCTTGTCGGCCTCGCGGAGCTTGTTGATGTCACGGTCGAGCAGGGTCACGTGGAAGCCCATGCCGACGGCGATCTGGGTGGCGTTCCAGCCGGAGACGCCGCCGCCGATGACGACGCACTCGCCGGCGTGGGTGCCGGGGACGCCGCCGGGGAGGACGCCGCGGCCGCCGACCGAGCGCATCAGGTGGTAGGCGCCGACCTGCGGGGCGAGGCGGCCCGCGACCTCGGACATCGGGGCGAGCAGCGGCAGCGCGCGGTTCGCGGTCTCCACGGTCTCGTACGCGATGGCGGTGGTGCCCGAGGCGAGCAGCGCGTCCGTGCACTCGCGGGAGGCGGCGAGGTGCAGGTAGGTGAAGAGGGTCTGGTCCTTGCGGAGGCGGTGGTACTCCTCCGCGATGGGCTCCTTGACCTTCAGCAGCAGGTCGGCCGTGGCCCAGACCTCGTCGGCGGTGGGCAGGATCTGCGCACCGGCCGAGACGTACTCCTCATCCGTGATCGAGGAGCCCACACCGGCGTTCTGCTCGACGAAGACCTGGTGGCCGTTGCGGACGAGCTCGTGGACACCCGCAGGGGTGATGGCCACGCGGAACTCGTTGTTCTTGACCTCGCGGGGGATGCCGACCTTCATCGTCGATCACGGTCCTTGAATCAGGGGGATAACTGGGGGCAATGCGATACATACCCGGCCGCACTGCGGCGCACCGGGACAGACCGCGATCGAACGCGGCGCACCCAGTCTAATGAAGGAGTTCCCTCTGTCTAGCCTTGCAAAGCATTAATCTTCGAGAGAAGCACTGCGGATTTCGTAGGCGGAGGCCTCGGTTCCAAGCAGTCTTTCGGCCGCGGACCTGTGCAGCCGTGCGGCGGCCGGGTCGCCGAGCCGGTCGAGGGTGTCGGCCAGCCGGAGCTGCAGCGCGGCCTGGAGGCGTACGTCCTGCGCGCGCCGGGCCCACTCGACCGCCTCCTCGCAGGTCCGCAGGGATTCCTCGGGCCGCCCGGCGTACTCCTGGACCCGGGCGGCTTCGCTCAACGCCCGTGCGTAGCCGGGGAGATCGGACAGCCGCCGGTACCCCGCGGCGGCGGCGCGCCAGTTCCGCAGCGCCTCGCCGTAGCGGCCCGCGTAGGTCTGCACCGCGCCGAGCCGTGCGTACAGCCGGGCCTGGTCGGCCCGCTCGTCGCGGGCGAGGCGCTGGGCGAGGGCCCGGCCGTACCAGTCGCCGGCCCGCTGCCAGTCCCCCAGCTCCTGGTAGGAGCCGCCTACGGATTCCATCGCGCGGCCGATCGCGTACGGGTCGTTCGCCGCCTTTCCGGCGTCCAGCGCCGCCCGGTAGCGGGTCAGTGCGTCCTGGGTGCGGCCCGTCTTGGCGTCCAGATCGGCGAGATTGAGCAGCGCCGCGGCCCGCTCGCGGTGCAGCCCGCGCCGCTCGGCCACGTCCAGGACCAGCCGGTGCAGGCCGTACAGGTCGGCGGCCGCGGCCTCGGCGCCGCGGTGCGCGGTCTCGGCCCGGACGAGGGCGGCGACCAGGCGGCGGGCCAGGGTGTCGAGCTCGCCGTCGGCGACGGCGAGCCGCGCGGAGGCGAGCAGGACGGGCCGGCGGGCGTCCAGCCACTCCGCGGCGGCGGGCACGCTCGGGAAGCGCAGCGCGCGGGGCAGCCCGGCGAGCTTCTTGCGGGCGGCGGACCCCTCGGGCTCGGTGACCGCGCGGCAGGACTGGAGGAGCCGTACGGTCCGCTCCAGCATCCGGGCCCGGGCGAGCTGGACCTCGGCGGGCCGGTCGCGCTCCTCCATCTGTTCGCGCAGGAGGGGGACGAGATGGCCGGGCACTTCGTACTCCCCCGTTCCCTCGTCCCGTACGAGCCCGAGGCCGACGAAGCCGGCGAGGGTGGTCGCGGCCGCCGAGACGGAGCAGCCGGCCAGCGCGGAGGCGGTGTGGGCGTCGGCGCGGCCGAGGGGCGCGAGGGAGAGGAATCGCAGTATCCGGGCGGCGGGCTGGGCCAGGGAGTCGTGGACCACCCGGAAGGCGCGGGAGAGCGGATCGCCGCTCTGGGCGCGCAGCCGCTTGGCGAGGTCGGCGACGGAGGCCTTGGGGCGAGTGGCGAGCCAGCCGCCGGCGAGGACGACGGCGGCGGGCTGGCCGCCGCACTCCTCGACGAGGGTCTCGGCGGCCTGGGGGTCGACCGTCACCCGGACCGAACCGGTGAAGGTGGTGAGGAGTTCGATGGCGGACTTGGGGTCGAGCCCGCCGAGGGTGCACGGGCGGACGTCGGAAATGCCGGTGAGGGGGCCTCTGGCCACGGCGACGACGAGGGCGTCCGGGTTGTCGGGAAGCAGCGGGTCGACCTGCTCGGCGTCGACGGCGTCGTCGAGGACGAGGACGGTACGGCGTACGGCGAGGGCCTCGCGGACCAGTTCGGTGAGCTCGTCCTCGGCGGCGCCGGGGGGTTCGGCGACTCCGAGGTCCTTGAGCAGCCCCTGGGCGACCCGGGCGGTGGGGACGGGGTCCCCGCCGGGCTCGGTGAGGCGGGCGCGGTACACCCCGTCGGGGTAGGCGTCGCCGAGAGAGCCGACGAGCTCGGCGGCGAGAGCCGTCCGCCCGGAACCGGCCCGGCCGGCGATCAGGAGCACGCGTGCGCGGGGGGCCTTGTGGCCGGCGAGGGTGTCGAGTCCGGTCCGTTCGATGTCGGCGCGCAGGGCCTTGAGCTCCCGCTGCCGCCCGAAGAAGCTCCGCACCCCGCCCGCTGCCACCGCCTGATCCGTCACGGGCCACACTCCCGTCCACCTGCGCATGAGCCGAGCCCGCGGGGGTCTCCGCACGGGCGATCCCGAGCGTAGTTCAGGGCACGGTGCCGACCCGGCGGAGCACGACCCACAGGTCCCCCGATCGGATCAGCCGATCGTCAGACCGGCGGTACGGACGACGGCCCCGCCGCGAGCCCCGCCGCCCCCGTCGCTCCCGCCACGAGCCCCGCCGCTCCCGTCGCCCGGACAGCCCCTACGCCTCGAAGGGGCGGGCCGGCCAGGGGGACTCGGCGGGGCGGAGGGCGTCGAGGCCGTCGCCCGCTCGGGCGGCCAGCACCGAGAGGACGCCCGCCACCAGGCAGGTGTTGTGCAGCCGGCCCGCCAGGACGCCCCGCGCCAGCTCCGCCAGCGGAACCCGCGCCAGTTCCATGTCGGCCTCCTCCTCGGCGACGGCGAAGCGATCGCCCTCGGCCGCCGAAAGGCCCCGCGCCAGGAAGATCCGTACCGCCTCGTCGCAGCCGCCCGGCGTCGTGTAGAGGTCGGTCAGGACCCGCCAGTCCTCGGCCTTGACGTGCGCCTCCTCGTACAGCTCGCGCACCGCCGCGTGCAGCGGGTTCTCGCCCGGCACGTCGAGCAGGCCCGCCGGGATCTCCCAGAGCTTCTGCCGCACCGGGTGCCGGTACTGCTTGAGCAGCAGGACCCGGTCCTGGTCGTCGAGAGCGACGACCGCCACCGAGCCGGGGTGGACCTGGTAGTCGCGGCGGGCGACCGTGCCGTCCGGCATGACCACGTCGTCCGTGCGGACACTCGTCTTGTTGCCCTGGAAGGGGGTCGTCGTGGCGACGACCCGCCACTCCTCCGGGGTGTCCTGCAACTCCATCTGCGTCCTCCCACACACGACAACCGGGGTACCGGTCCTGTGAGGGACCCGTACCCCGGCAACGTTAACCGCTTGCGCCTACTTGCCCGTCTTGCGCGCTTCCTGCTGCCGCTCGACGGCCGCCTTCACCAGGCCCGCGAAGAGCGGGTGCGGACGCGTCGGACGCGAGCGCAGCTCCGGGTGGGCCTGGGTCGCCACGAGGTAGGGGTGCACCTCGCGCGGGTACTCGACGTACTCGACCAGCTTGTTGTCGGGCGAGGTGCCCGAGAAGACCAGACCGGCCTTCTTCTCCAGCTCGCCGCGGTAGGCGTTGTTCACCTCGTAGCGGTGGCGGTGGCGCTCCTCGACGTACGGCTGGTCGTCGTAGACCTCGCGCACGATCGAGCCCTCGGCGAGCTTCGCCGGGTACAGGCCCAGGCGCATCGTTCCGCCCAGGTCGCCGGCGCCCTCGACGAACGCGAGCTGCTCCTCCATCGTGGAGACGACGGGGTGCGCGGTCGCGGCGTCGAACTCGGTGGAGTTCGCCTCCGGGATGTCGGCCAGGTTCCGCGCCGCCTCGATCACGATGCACTGCAGGCCCAGGCAGATGCCGAGCAGCGGCACCTTGTTCTCGCGGGCGTACTGGATCGCGCCGATCTTGCCGTTGACACCGCGGTCGCCGAAGCCGCCGGGGATCAGGATCGCGTCGACGTCACCGAGCTGCTTCTGGGCGCCGGCCTGCGTCTTGCAGTCGTCGGAGGTGACCCACTTGACCTTGACCCGCGCCTTGTTGGCGAAGCCGCCGGCGCGCATGGCCTCGGTGATCGAGAGGTACGCGTCGGGCAGGTCGATGTACTTGCCGACGAGGGCGACGGTCACCTCGTGCGCCGGGTTGTGGACCCGGTCGAGCAGGTCGTCCCAGGTCGACCAGTCCACGTCGCGGAACGGCAGGTCGAGCTTGCGCACGACGTAGGCGTCCAGGCCCTCGGTGTGCAGCACCTTGGGGATGTCGTAGATCGACTTGGCGTCGATCGCGGCGACGACGGCGGCCTCGTCCACGTCGCACATCAGCGAGATCTTGCGCTTGATGGCGGTGGGGACGTCACGGTCGGCGCGCAGGACGATCGCGTCCGGCTGGATACCGATGTTGCGCAGGGCGGCGACCGAGTGCTGGGTCGGCTTGGTCTTCAGCTCGCCGGAGGGGCCGATGTAGGGCAGCAGCGAGATGTGCACGACGAAGACGTTGTCGCGGCCGACCTCGTGACGGACCTGGCGGACGGTCTCCAGGAAGGGCAGCGACTCGATGTCTCCGACCGTGCCGCCGACCTCGGTGATGACCACGTCCACGTCGTCGGTCGCCATCCGGCGGATCCGGGACTTGATCTCGTTGGTGATGTGCGGGATGACCTGGACCGTGTCGCCGAGGTACTCGCCGCGCCGCTCCTTGGCGATGACCTGGGAGTAGACCTGGCCGGTGGTCACGTTGGCCGAGCCGTCGAGGTCGACGTCGAGGAAGCGCTCGTAGTGGCCGATGTCCAGGTCGGTCTCGGCGCCGTCGTTGGTGACGAACACCTCGCCGTGCTGGAAGGGGTTCATCGTGCCGGGGTCGACGTTCAGGTACGGGTCGAGCTTCTGCATCGTGACCCGCAGGCCCCGCGCCTTGAGGAGCGCACCCAGGCTGGAGGCGGTCAGGCCCTTGCCGAGGGAGGAGGCGACACCCCCGGTGACGAAGATGTGCTTGGTCGTCGTGGTTTTGGGCGGCATCGCCAAGAGGGGGCTCCCGTGGTCGCGTTCTGGAGGTGCGTACCGGCCTTCCCTCCGGAAGAATCGGGGGGTGCCGTCGCTGCGGTTTCGGGGTCCTCGGCTTTCGCCGTTTCCCACCGGTCCACGGGGTACCAGGGTATCAGCGACGAAGGGAGACCGCTTCCGGCCACACGGGGCAGTCGGGTGCATACGGACCGCATACGGACCCCGTCCCACCTGCGTCCGGGAACGCATCCGGAATGCGTACGGAACGCGTCCGGAATGCGGGTGCGGGCATCCGGACGACGACACCACAGGTCACACGAGTCTCACCCGTTCGGCGCAGCGTCGTTACAAGGGCGTAGCGGCGCCGGCTCGGGGTGCGTCGTATCCTGCTCGGACACTCCCTGCCGAGCCGGACCGGCCATCGGCACCCATCCCGCCAGTCAACCGGAAGTCAAGAGCTCGTCAACGATCCCTTGACTGCTGGCACCATCTGTAGGAAGCGCCCCGCGGGGCGGACGTTGGCCGTTCGACTGGAGATAGCACGTGGCCGGGCGCATCGAGGATTACGCACTCATCGGAGACATGCAGACCGCCGCACTGGTCTGCCGGGACGGCAGCGTCGACTGGATGTGCCTGCCCCGCTTCGATTCACACGCCGTCTTCGCCGGACTTCTCGGCACGGAGGAACACGGATTCTGGCGGGTGGGTCCCGCCGTACCCAACGGCTCCGCCCCGGCCCCGGCCGACCGGCGCCGCTACCGCGGCGACTCGCTCATCCTGGAATCCGAGTGGGACACCCCCCGCGGCACGGTCCGGGTGACCGATTTCATGCCCCCGCGTGACGGCGCTCCGCAGCTGATCCGGATCGTGGAGGGCGTCTCGGGCCGCGTGCAGATGAGCTCGGCGCTGCGGATGCGGTTCAGCTACGGCCGTGTCGTGCCGTGGGTCCACAAGGTCGGCGACCGCACGGTGGCCGTCGCAGGGCCCGACTCGGTGTGGCTGGACACGGCCGTCGAGACGCACGGCAAGGACCTGACGACGTACTCCGAGTTCACCGTCACCCCCGGCGACCGGATCACCTTCACGATCAGCTGGCAGCCCTCGCACAAGGAGCCGCCGCCGCTGCCGGACCCGGAGGGTTCGCTGGAGGCGACCGTCGACTTCTGGCGGGAGTGGGTCGAGCACTGCACGTACCACGGGCCGTACCGCGAGGCCGTGGTCCGCTCCCTGATCACGCTGAAGGCGCTGACGTACGCCCCCACGGGCGGCATCGTCGCCGCGCCGACCACCTCCCTGCCGGAGGAGATCGGCGGCGTCCGGAACTGGGACTACCGCTACACCTGGCTGCGCGACGCCGCGATCACCCTGTCGTCGATGCTGCGCACCGGCTACCGCGAAGAGGCGCGTGCCTGGCGGGACTGGCTGCTCAGGGCGGTCGCGGGCGACCCGGAGAACCTGCAGATCATGTACGGGATCGCGGGCGAGCGCGAACTCGGCGAGGCCGAGCTGGACTGGCTGCCCGGGTACGAGAACTCCGGCCCGGTACGGGTGGGCAACGGGGCGGCGAACCAGCTCCAGCTCGACGTCTACGGCGAGGTCACCGAGGCCCTGCACCTGGCGCACATGACGGGCCTGTCCCGGAACGACTACGCCTCCCTGCTCCAGCTGAAGCTGATCCGGTACCTGGAGACGCACTGGGACCAGCCCGACGAGGGCATCTGGGAGGTCCGCGGCCCGCGCCGGCACTTCGTGCACTCCAAGGTGATGGCCTGGGTGGCGGTCGACCGCACCATCAAGCTGATCGAGTCCGGGGACGCCGACGGCCCGCTGGAGCGCTGGCGCGAGCTGCGCGACGACATCCACCGGGACGTCTGCGAGAAGGGCTACGACAAGGAGCGGAACACCTTCACGCAGTCGTACGGCTCCAAGGAGCTGGACGCCTCCCTGCTGCTGATCCCGCAGATGGGCTTCCTGCCGCCGGACGACAAGCGGGTCATCGGCACCATCGAGGCGATCCAGCGGGAGCTGTCCACGGAGGACGGCTTCGTGCTCCGCTACCCGACCGCCGGTGAGGAGGCGGGCGTGGACGGCCTGGAGGGCGACGAGGGCGCGTTCCTGGCGTGCTCGTTCTGGCTCGCCGACGACCTGGCGATGATCGGGCGGGTGGACGAGGCCCGCAAGCTCTTCGAGAAGCTCCTGGGGCTCCGCAACGACCTGGGACTGCTCGCGGAGGAGTGGGACCCCCGGCTGCAGCGGCAGGTGGGCAACTTCCCGCAGGCGTTCAGCCATGTTCCGCTGATCGACACGGCGCTGCGCCTGACGGCGAGCGGAGCGTACGGGGGCTGAGGCGTAGGAGTCCGGGGCCTGGGGGACGCCGGACCCACGGCCGGGACGCGGGGGGCGGTGGACCGCAATACGATGAAATGGTCCTGCTCCCCCCTCGGAAAGGGGGGTCACATGGCTCCCCGCAGTGTGCCGGAGAGCGCCCTGGCCGGACTCCGCGAGGATCTGGCCGGTGCGGTGCTCGTCCCCGGCGACCCGGGCTACGACGAGGCCCGGACCCTCCACAACGCCATGATCGACCGGCGTCCCGCGGTCATCGCCCAGTGCGAGACCCAGGCGGACGTCTCCAACGCGATCCTCTTCGGCCGCGAGACGGAGCTGCCCATCGCGGTGCGCGGGGGCGGTCACAGCGTCGCCGGGACCTCGGCCGTCGACGACGGCTTGGTCGTCGACCTGCGGCGCATGCACCGGGTCGTGGTCGACCCGGAGGACCTGACCGTACGGGTCGAGGGCGGCGCGACCATGAGCCACCTGGACCGGGCCTGTCAGCCCTTCGGGGTGGCGACGACGGGCGGCCGGGCGTCGACCACGGGCGTCGGCGGCTTCACGCTGGGCGGCGGATCGGGCTGGCTGGAGCGGAAGTTCGGTCTGGCCTGCGACAACCTGCTCGCCGTCGATCTGATCACGGCGGAGGGCAAGCACGTCGTGGCGAGCGCCGACGACCACCCGGAGCTGTTCTGGGCCCTGCACGGCGGCGGCGGCAACTTCGGCGTGGCGACCTCGCTCACCCTGCGGCTGCACGAGCTGCCGGCGATGAGCATGGCGATGCTCTTCTTCCTCCCCGGCGCCGCGCCCGAGGCGGTGCGCGCCTTCCGCGATCTGGGCGAGGTCGCCCCCGACGAGGTGGGCGGCGGCATCGTCTACTTCCCCGCGCCGCCCGCGCCCTTCGTCCCCGAGCACCTCGTCGGCGAACTGGTCTGCGGCGCCCTGCTCACGTACACGGGCCCGGTGGACGAGGTCCGCGAGTTCGCGGCGCCGCTGCTGGCGCTGAAGCCCGAGGCCGAGATGGTCACGGACATTCCGTACGCGGAGCTGCAGTGCATGATGGACGACCCGCCGGGGCTGCGGAACTACTGGTCGGCGGAGTATCTGAGCGAGTTCCCGGACGAGGCGGTGGACGTCTTCTGCGAGCGGGCATCGCGGATCCCGATGCCCACGACCACGCAGCACGTGCTGTTCATGATGGGCGGGGCGGTGGCGGACGGACCGCTGGACCATCCGGTGCCGTGGCGGACCGCGCCCTGGGTCGTGCACCCGTTCGCGACCTGGGAGGACCCGGCCGACGACGACCGCGTACGCCGGTGGGTGCGGGACGTGCGGGCCGATGCGAGGCCGTGGTCCATCGATGCCGTCTATCTCAACTTCATCGGCAACGAGGGTGAGCGGCGGGTCGTCGCCGGCTACGGCGCCGGGAACCACCAGCGCCTGGCCATGGTCAAGGCCGCCTACGACCCCGACAACGTCTTCCGCCTCAACCACAACATCGCACCGGCCGCGCCGGCCTGACGGCCCGCCGGGTGGCGTCACCTCAGGGCGTCGATCACCTCCCGCGCGGCCCGCGCGCCCTCGGTGGCGCCGCCTTCCATGAAGCCCTGGAAGTCGTAGCTGCAGTGCTCGCCGCCGATGTGGACGTTCCCCTGCGCGGTGCCCTCGTACCCCGCGTACCGGTGCAGATAGCCGACCGGCCAGCAGGAGTACGCGCCGAGGGTGTACGGGTTGCGGTGCCAGGCGGAGAGCTGGGCGCGGCCCGTGTACGCCTTGGAGGTGCCTGGGAAGAAGGCGTCGATGCCGGTCAGGTACCGGCTGACGAGCGTCCGTACGTACGGGTCGGATTCGGTGGAGAAGGGCCCGGCGGGCGTCAGCGACTTGGCGAGCGTGCCGCCGCCGTACTGGATCAGGATGCCGCCGGTCCCGCCCTGGATCTTGGTGGTGTCCCAGGTCTGCTGGACCTCGGTGTCGGTGAAGCAGTCGCCGGCCGAGACGCCCGGCCAGGGGCCGGTGCCGCGCCAGGGGCGGGTGGCGAACTGCATGTTCAGCTTGGTGCAGTGCCCCATCCGCGCGTCCCGGAGCAGGTTCTTCATCAGGGGATCGAAGGCGGCCTGGCTGAGGTCGAGTTGCTTGAGGATCGGCAGCGGGAGACAGAGGATCGTGTGGTCCGCGGTGACGGTCCGGGTGGCGCCGGCCTCGGTGAAGGTGAGCGTCTGGGTGCCGTCGGCGTTGGCGCGTACGGCGGTCAGGGACCAGCCGTGGCGCAGGGTGCCGGGGGCGAGGGCGCCCGCGATGGCGTTCGGGAGCTGGTCGTTGCCGCCGGTGATGTGGTAGCGCTCGTTGGACAGACCCCAGACGTTGAAGTGGCCCGGATTGGTCTGGTAGCCCATGAGCAGGACGAGGGCGAGCGAGGACTGTTCGGTGGTTTCGGCGCCGTACTCCACGTTGTAGGCGACGTCGATGAACTTGCCCAGCGGTGAGGTGTGCCCGCCGGGGACCCGGGACTCGATCCATTCGTATATCGACATGTTGTCGAGTGCCGTGCCGGTGGGCGTGGTCTGGTTCCACTTGACCTCGCCCGCCTCGGACAGGTCGCGGTGCAGGGCCTGGTAGACGGCCTTGAAGTCCTCGTCGGCCTGGTGACGGGGGTAGTAGGTGCCGTTGAACCAGAGGACCTCCTCGGCGCCCGTCGGTCCGCCGCCGAGGAAGTCCTCCACGGGCAGGTCGAAGCGGCGGCAGAGCTCCAGGATCTTCTTGTGGCTGGTGTCGATCAGCTCGCCGCCGATCTCGGAGGTCTGCCCGTACGCCCAGTGGCCGCGCTGGGTCCACATGCGGCCGCCGACGCGGGAGGGGTTGGCCTCGTAGAGGACCGGGCTCAGGCCCGCGTCCTGGAGGGTGAGGGCGGCGGTGAGCCCGGAGATCCCGGCGCCGACGACGGCGATCCGGGCGGTGCCCCTGGCCTTGGGGTCGGGGGTGGCGGCGCGGGCGGTCGCGGGCATCCCGGTCGCGGCCACGGCGCCGGCCGTGAGGCCAGCCGCGGCGGCGTACTTGAGGAGGGAGCGCCGGCCGATCTCGTCGGCCCTCATCCCTCGCAGTTCGGCGACGGGGAGGCCCAGCCGTCGGGCGTCGGCGTGCTCGGCGGCCAGGTTCTTCAGGAGGTGCATCGGGTTGGTGCGGGCCATGGGGAGCTCCTGCGGGTGGGAGGGATCAGCTCTGGGAGAGGGGGGACACGGCGGGGGTGGTGTCCGTCTGCTCGGGCTCGTCGGCACGCGTGGGCTCGTCGGTGCGCTCGGTCGCGTCCTCCAGGACGATCCGGCCGATGATGTCGTAGCGCTCGGGCCGCCTGGCCTTGAGATAGAGACCGAGGCCGAGGCCGCCGAGGAAAACCGTTCCGACGATCCACGGGATCGCCTTGAAGAAGAGCGAGTCGGCGGCGAGGCCGGCCGCGGTCTCCATGTTGACGATCAGCAGGATGACGACGGCGGTCATCCCGATGCCGCCGAGCAGAGGCGCGGTGAGGGTCTTGAACCAGTGGCGGTCCTCGGGGTGGTTCTTGCGGAAGTACCCGATGACGGCGAAGGAGCAGAGCGTCTGGACGATGAGGATCGCCATCGTGCCGAGGATCGCGAGCAGCGTGTAGAGGTGGATGTACGGGTCCTGGCCGGTGAGCCAGAAGGCGCCGACGAGGAGGACGGCGATGGCGCTCTGGACGTAGGAGGCGATGTACGGGGATCCGTGCCGGGCGTGCGTACGGCCGAGGGCCGGGTGGAGGAAGCCCTCGCGGCCGATGGCGTACAGATAGCGCGCGGCGCACTGGTGGAAGGCCATGCCGCAGGCGAAGGAGCCGGTGAGCAGCAGCCACTGGAAGGCGTCGACGGCCCAGGCGCCGATGAAGGACTGGGTGGGGGCGAAGAAGAGGTCGAGGGGCGTGGCCGAGGACGACAGCTTCACGGAGCCGGCCAGGCCGTTGCCCGCGATCGTCATCCAGGAGACGTAGATGTAGAAGAGGCCGACGCCGACGACGGAGATCAGGGTGGCCCTGGGGATCACCCGCTTGGGGTCGCGGGACTCCTCGCCGTACATCGCGGTCGACTCGAAGCCGACCCAGGACCAGAAGGCGAAGAAGAGTCCGAGACCGGCGGAGGCGCCGGTGAAGGCGTTCTTGGGGTTGATGGGCTCGACGGGGATGCCGTCGGGGCCGCCGCCGGCGATCAGCACGGCGGTGGCGACGGCGAACAGGACCGCGATCTCGGCGATCAGCATCACGCCGAGCGCCTTCGCGGTGAGGTTGATGTCGAAGTGGGCGAGGACGGCGGTGACGGCGAGCATCGCCGCCGCGTACACGATCCACGGCAGATCCACACCGAGCTGGTCGGCGACCGTCGTCTGGGTGAAGTAGGCGAAGACGCCGACGATGGAGGCCTCGAAGACGATGTACGCGAGGACGGCGAGCATCCCGGACGCCATGCCCGCGATCCGGCCGAGGCCGTGCGAGATGTAGCCGTAGAAGGCACCGGCGGCGGTGATGCGTTTCGCCATGGCGACGTAGCCGACCGAGAAGACGGTCAGGACCAGCGTCGCGAAGAGATAGCCGGCGGGCGCGCCCGTGCCGTTGCCGAAGCCGACGGCGATGGGGAGGTTGCCGGTCATCGCCGTGATCGGGGCGGCGGTGGCGACGGCCATGAAGACGACGCCGACGATCCCGACCGAGTTCGCCTTGAGGCGGTGCACCTCGGGGGTGGAGCCGGGGGTGGAGCGGGGGTTCGATCCGGTGGAGCCGGGTGTGGAGTTCTCTGCCATGGCGGGAGAGCATCCTCCGAGGTGACGTACGCCACAATCGACATGCGGTCGCACAATCGGCCTATTGGGGCGACGTGTTGTCCAGGCGGGGGACGAACTGTCCGGTCCCGTAACCGTCGGGTGATGTCGCCGGAACATCCACGGAGGTAGCGTCCGGCCCATGGACAATCAGGGCGGGATCACCGTGCAGCGGGCGCTGGAGCTGCCCGGACTGCGCGGCGGGCTCCCGGAGGTCGTGGCCGGCGCGGACCGGCTGCACCGGACGGTGCGCTGGGTGCACGCGGGCGAGGTCCCGAACATCGCGTCGCTGCTCAAGGGCGGCGAACTGCTGCTGACCACGGGGCTCGGGCTCGGTACGCGACCGGCGGAGCAGCGGGCGTTCGTACGGCGGCTCGCGGACCGTGGCATCGCGGCGCTGGTCGTCGAGCTCGGGCCGCGTTTCTCGCGGCTGCCGGCGACGATCGTGGAGACGGCCCGCTCGACGGGGCTGCCGCTGGTGCAGCTGCACCGAGAGGTCCCCTTCGTCGCCGTGACGGAGGAGATCCACACCGAGATCGTCAACGGGCACTACGCCCTGCTGCGGCAGGCGGAGGAGGTCCACCGGCAGTGCACGGAGGCGCTGCTCGGCGGGGGCGGGGTGCCACAGGTGCTGCGCATCCTCGCCGACTTCACGGCGAACCCGGTCTTCCTGGAGACCCCGGAGGGCCAGCTGCTCTACGCGGCGGGCGCGGACCCGGCCCCCGCGGACCCGCTGCAGGTCTGGGACGGGCTGCGCGGACAGCGGGCGGCGCGCGAGTCGGGCCCGCCGACGGGCGCGGTCCTCGTGGACGTGCCGGGCGGCGGCGGGCCCGGCAGCGGATCGGTGCGTGCGCGGCTGGTGCTCCTTGCGGTCTCGGGGCCCCTGTCGCCCGTCCACCGGATGGCGGCGGACCGGGCGGCGGGCCTCCTGGCGGTCGTCCTCATGCAGGCCCGCCAGGAGGAGGAGCTGGCGGCGCGCGGCCGGGGCGACTTCCTGACGGACCTGGCGGAGGGCCGGATCGCGGCGGAGGACGCGCCGGCGCAGGCGCGGGTCCTGGGCTTCAAGCCGGGCGACGGGCCGCTGTTGCCGGTGGTGATGCGGCTTGCCTCCGAGCTCTCCCCGTCCGGGAACTGGGCGCTGCTCGCCCGGGCGGTCCTGGAGGAGCTGTCGTCGGTGGGGGTGCCGGTGCTGCTCGGTGTCCGCCCGGTGGAGGGCAGGGTCCCGCTCCTCCTCGGGCTGCGGTCGGAGACGGAGCGTACGGCGGTGGCCGACCGGGTCGCGGCGGCGCTGCGGGCGGGCGTGGAGCGGGCCGGGCTCATGGGGGCACCCCCGGGCGAAGCCTGGGGGAGCGCCGGAGCGCATCCGCCGGTGGTCGTGGTCGGCGTCGCGGGAAGCTGGGCGGCGGCCTCCGCCGGCCTGCGCCACGCGGCGGAGACGGCGACGGCGGCGCAGGGCCTTTCGGACCGGCCCTGGTACGACGCCCGGCGCCTGGACATCGACCTGCTGCTGTGGCGCCTGCACCACCACGGCGACACCGTCCTGCCGGCCTTCGTGGACCGGGCGATCGGCCCCCTCCGCGACCACGACCGCACGTCACGCCCGCCGCTGCTGCCGACCCTGGAGACCTACCTGGCGCACGCGGGCCGCAAGGCGGAGACGGCCCGGGAGCTCCACCTGAACCGCCAGACGCTCTACAACCGCCTGGCCCGCATCTCGGAGCTGCTGGGGACGGACCTGGACGACCCGCAGACGGTGCTCGCGCTGTCGCTGGCGCTGCGGGCGCGACGCCACACCTCGTAGGGGGCGGGCGGGGGGTGTGTCGGGGTTTGCCGGGCCGGCAGCGGTGCCGGGGGGTCGGGGCTGCCGGGGCTGCGGCTGCCTGCGGTCGTCGGACCCTCAGCGTCCCGCCAACTCGTCGTACACGCTCAGGACGTGGGCGATCGTCTCGTCCTCCGTCGGCCAGGTCCTCGCCTGTACGCGTCCCGCCGCCGCCAGGTCCATCCGACGGTCCACGTCCTCCAGCAGGCCCCGCACCGCCGCCGCCAGCGCCTCCGCGTCCCCCCACGGAACCAACTCGGCCGCGTCGCCGACCAGTTCGGGCACACCGCCCACCGCCGTCGCCACCAGCGGCACCCCGAGCCGCAGGGCCTCCTGCGCGAGCAGCGAGCGGGACTCCCAGCGGGACGTCAGGACCGCCACGTCCGCCGCCGCCAGCAGCTCCGCCACGTCGTCCCGGCGGCCGATCAGCCGGACCGCGAGCCCCTCGGCGTCGATCCGGCGCTGGAGGGCCGCCCGTTCGCGCCCCTCCCCCGCGATCACGAGCAGCGGCTGCGGGTCGAGGCCGCGCCACACCCGTGCGGCGTCGAGAAGCATCCCGTACCCCCGCTCGGGCTCCAGAGCGCCGACCGCCATCAGCAACGGCCGGTCGACCGCGCCCAGTTCGGCCCGCGCCTTGCCGTCGTGCAGGCAGACCGGCGCCCGCGAGGCGGGCACCGTGACCGGGGCGAGCCGGGCGTCCCGCGCTCCGCGCCGCCGCGCCCGGTCCACGAGCTCCGAGGACGTGCCGAGCACCACGTCGGCCGCCCGTACGCTCCTGCGCTCCAGCAGCCGCACGAGCCCGCCCCGCGTCCCCTCCGCGTGGCCGCGGGTGTGCCAGGTCGTCACGAGCGCCGGCGCCCGGACGCCGCCCGCCAGCGCGAGCGTGGCCCGTACCGAGGCGTGCAGCCCGTGGGCGTGCACGACGTCCGCGCCGATGAAGGCGTTGCGGAGCGCGGCGAGCGTCGCGGGGCCGCCCAGGCGCGGGACGGGCACGAAGTGCGCGCCGGCGCCGCGGAAGTCGTAGGCGTGATCGAGTTCGGCCGGGGCGCACACGGTCACCCGCACGCCCCTGGCCACCAGCCCCGAGGCGAGTGATCTGACGTGAGCGCTGCTGCCCGCGCTGCCGCCGCCCAGCACTTGGACCGTACGGAGCTGTGTCACGCGCCCAAGGATGCCAGCCCGTACGCACGTTCCGGCACCGAAGCCGCTTCGTTGTCGTGTCGTTCCTGTGTCGTCCGCCCCGGCCCGGCGGACGGGATCACTCACACGGGTGACGCGGGCGGCCGGCGAGCCCGCCACCGGCCGTTCCCGGCGACGACGGGCCCGACCCTCAGGCGTCAGCTCGGCGGCGGCCTCGACCCCTCAGGCGTCCCCTCAGGCGTCGGCCCGCGCCGTCGCCAGGAGTTCCTCCGCGTGGGCGCGGGCCGTCTCCGAGTCCTCCTGGCCCGCCAGCATCCGCGACAGCTCGCGGACGCGGTCCTCGCCCTCCAGGACGGTGACGCCGGAGCGGGTCACCGAGCCGTCGTGGGTCTTCTCCACCAGCAGCTGACGGTCCGCGAAGGCCGCGACCTGCGGAAGGTGGGTGACCACGACGACCTGCGCGGACTTGGCGAGCTTGGCGAGCCGGCGGCCGATCTCCACGGCCGCCTTGCCGCCGACGCCCGCGTCGACCTCGTCGAAGAGGTACGTCGGCACCGGGTCCGTACCGGCGAAGACGACCTCCACCGCGAGCATCACCCGCGACAGCTCACCGCCGGACGCGCCCTTGGCGATCGGCCGCGGCGGCGCCCCCGGGTGCGGGGCGAGGAGCAGTTCGACCTCGTCGGCGCCGGACGGCCCGTAGGCCACCGTCCGTCCGCCGACCTCGACGCCCTCGGGGTCCTCGGTCTGGCGGATGTCGAAGGACACGCGCGCGTGCGGCATGGCGAGCGAGGCCAGTTCGGCGGTCACGGCGTCGGCGAACCGGGCCGCCGCCTCCGTACGGGCGTCCGTGAGCGCCTGCGCGAGGACGGACAGCTCCGCCCGCAGCGCGTCCCGTTCGGCCGTCAGCTCGCCGATCCGGTCGTCGTCGCCCTCCAGCTCGGTGAGCCGGGCCGCGCTCTCCTCCGCCCACGCGAGGACGGCGGCGACGTCCGCGCCGTACTTCCGGGTGAGCTGGGTCAGCGTCGCGCGCCGCTCCTCGACGACGGCGAGCCGCCGCGGATCGGCGTCCAGGTTGTCGGCGTAACCGGCGAGCTCACCGGCCACGTCGGCGAGGAGGATGGAGATCTCCCCCATCCGGTCCGCGAGCGCGGCCAGCGCCGGATCGTGCGACCGTACGGCCTCCAGCGCGCGCCCGGCGCCCGCGACCAGCGTCGTCGCGTCGACGGCCTCCGGGTCCTCCGGGTTCCCGGCGAGCGCCCCGTGCGCCAGGGCGGCGGCGGAGGCGAGGGCTTCGGCGTGCCCGAGCCGCTCGGCCTCGGCGGCGAGCTCGACGTCCTCGCCGGCCCGGGGCTCGACGGCCTCGATCTCGCCGAGCCCGAAGCGCAGCAGATCGGCCTCCTGGGCCCGTTCCCGCGCCCGCGTGGTGATCTCGTCCAGTTCGGCGACGACGGCCCGCAGCCGCCGGTACGCCTCCCCGTAGGCGGCCAGCGGTACGGCGACGGCGTCACCCGCGTACCGGTCGAGGGCCCCGCGCTGCCGGGCCGGCTTGAGCAGGCCCTGCTGGTCGGTCTGGCCGTGGACGGCGACGAGTTCGTCGGCGAGCTCGGCGAGCAGCCCGACGGGCACGGAGCGCCCGCCGAGATGGGCCCGCGAGCGCCCCTCGGCCGAGATCGTCCGGCTGACGAGCAGGGCGCCGTCGTCCAGCTCGGCGCCCGCCTCCTCGGCCCGTACGGCGGCGGGGGCGCCGGCGGGCACGCTGATCCGCCCCTCGACGACGGCGGACGCCGCGCCGATCCGCACCAGGGCCGGATCGGCCCGCCCGCCGAGCAGCAGCCCGAGGCTGGTCACGACCATGGTCTTGCCCGCACCGGTCTCGCCCGTCACCGCGGTGAAACCGGGCGACAGCTCGACGACCGCGTCGTCGATGACCCCGAGCGACCGTATCCGCATCTCCTCCAACACGGGGAAGACCTTACGAGGTCCGAGGCCGGCTGTGCGACGGCCCCTGCCGGAACGTGATGAACCCGCAGGTCGGGAAAGCGGTTGTCACCCGTGGGGGTGGGTGCCCGCCGGGCACCCACCGCCGTACGGAAGCACGGCCGGCGCGGCTAGCGCGGTGCGCCGCGCCAGCCCGAGACCGGCAGGGCGAACTTCGCCACCAGCCGGTCGGTGAACGAGGCGTGGTGCAGCCGGGCCAGCCGTACCGGCACCGCCCCGCGCCGTACCTCCACCCGTGCCCCGGACGGGAGTCCGACCGTCCGGCGGCCGTCGCACCACAGCACGCCGTGCGGCGTGTGCGGCTCGACCTCCACCGTCAGCACCGACTCCGGCGTCGTCACCAGCGGCTTGGCGAACAGCGCGTGCGCGCCGATCGGCACCATCAGCAGCGCCTCGACCTCCGGCCAGATCACCGGCCCGCCGGCCGAGAAGGCGTACGCCGTCGAACCCGTCGGAGTCGCGCAGATCACCCCGTCGCAGCCGAAACCGGTGACCGGCCGGCCGTCGATCGCGAGCACGACCTCCAGCATCCGCTCCGGGGAGACCTTCTGGACGGCCGCCTCGTTCAGCGCCCAGTCGCGGTGCAGGACGTCACCGTTCTCGTAGACCGCCACATCGAGGGTCATCCGCTCCTCGACCTCGTACGCCCGGGTGACCACCCGGTCCACGACCTTGTCCAGGTCGTCGCGCTCGGCCTCCGCGAGGAAGCCGACCCGCCCCAGGTTGACCCCGAGCATCGGCACGCCGGACGCCCGCGAGAACTCCGCGCCGCGCAGGAGCGTCCCGTCGCCGCCGAGGACGACGAGCAGCTCGCAGTCGTCGAGCGCGTCGGAGGACGCCTCCCGCACCACCTCCACGGACGGCGGCAGCGGCAGGTCGGCCGCCTCCGCCTCCAGGACGCGGACGCCGATCCCGCTGCGCAGCAGACCGAGGACGACGAGTTCGGCGCTGCGCACGGCGGCCGGCCGGCCGGTGTGCGCGAGCAGGAAGACAGTACGACTGCCAGGACGAACATCAGGTGGTGCGGTCGTTGAGCTCAACGAGGTCCCTCCGCCACGGCGCGGTCGACATCCGCCGGATCCAGCGCGGGCGCCCCTGCCCGCAGCCACAGAAAGTACTCGACGTTGCCCGAGGGCCCGGGCAGCGGGCTCGCCGTGACGCCCAGCACGCCGAGGCCGAGCTCGCCGGCCTGCCGCGCCACGTTCCGTACCGCGTCCGCGCGCAGCTCGGTGCTGCGGACGACTCCGCCGGTGCCGAGGCGCTCCTTGCCGACCTCGAACTGCGGCTTGACCATCAGGACGAGGTCCGCGTCGGGGGCGGTGCAGCGCACCAGGGCGGGCAGCACCAGGCCGAGCGGGATGAAGGAGAGGTCGCCGACGACGAGATCGACCGGGATGCCGTCGATCGCGTCGAGGGTCAGCTCGCGGACGTTCGTCCGGTCCTTCACGGTGACCCGCTCGTCGCTCTGCAGCGACCAGGCGAGCTGTCCGTAGCCGACGTCGACGGCGACGACGTGGGCGGCGCCGGCGCGCAGCAGCACGTCGGTGAAGCCGCCGGTCGACGCGCCCGCGTCGAGCGCGCGCCGGCCCTCGACCTTCAGTCCCCGCGGTACGAACGCGGCGAGGGCGCCGGCCAGCTTGTGGCCGCCGCGCGAGACGTAGTCCGGGTCGGCGTCGTCCTGCGAGACGACGATGGCCGCGGCGGTCTCGACCTGGGTGGCGGGCTTGGTCGCGACGGTCTTGCCGACGGTCACCCGCCCGGCGGCGATCAGCTGACTGGCGTGCTCGCGCGAGCGCGCGAGCTTGCGGCGTACCAGCTCGGCGTCGAGACGGCGGCGGGCCACTCCTGCCACGTTCGGTTCAGCTCCTGTGGTTGTTCGGCGGTGTCGGTCCGGGGCGGACGGCGTCGAGCGAGGTCAGCTCGGAGCGCAGCCCACGGTGTACATCCTCGTACACCTCCAGGTGTCCGTCGGCGGGCAGGTGGTCGGCGTCCGCGAGACGGGCGAGAAGGGCGTCCACGCCGGGGTGACCGGTGGGGGTGAGCGGCACGCCCAGGGGCGCGGGTGCGGCGGGCTCGAAGGCCGCGTCCTCGTCCGCCGCCGCCGTGGTCTCCTGCGGCTCGGGCTCCGGCATCACGTCGTCCATCCCCCGACGCTATCGCGAAGCTCTGGGGTACGGTCGATCACGATGGCCACGATCGAGGAGTGCCGCAGCGCACTCGACAAGCTTTCGGACAATCTCACCCGCGCGGACGGCGAGGTGCGCAGCGCGACCGCGCTCGACCGCACGCTGAGCTGCCACCTCACGGACCTGGACACGACGTTCACCGGCCTGCTCGCGGGCGGCCGGATCGAGGTCCGGGACACGGTGGTGGGGCCGCCGCCCGACAAGGCGCAGATCCGCCTGTCGATGACCGGCGACGACCTGGTGGCGATGGTGAACGGCGAGCTGAACTTCGCGAAGGCCTGGGCCTCCGGCCGGGTCAGGCTGGAGGCCGGCTTCCGCGATCTGCTCCGGCTCCGGTCACTGCTGTAGGGCGGCACCCCGTGGCCGGCCCGGATCCCCTTCCGCAGGCCCGGCCCCCGCCCCCGCTCACTTCCGCAGGCCCGGCCCCCGCCCCCGTCACTTCCGCAGCGCCGGCTCCGGTGCCGCCGCCGTCTCGCGGGCGCGCGTCTTCCGGCCCGCCGGGACCACCAGCGGCGTTCCCGTCTCCGGGTCGTCGATGACCTGGCAGCGCAGCCCGAAGACCCGCTCGACCAGCTCGGCCGTCACGACCTCGGCCGGCGGGCCTTCCGCGACGACCTCGCCGCCGCGGACGGCGATGAGGTGGGTGGCGTACCGGGCGGCGTGGTTCAGGTCGTGCAGGACGGCGACCAGGGTGCGGCCCTGGGTCTCGTGCAGCTCGGCGCACAGGTCGAGGACGTCGATCTGGTGCTGGATGTCCAGGAAGGTCGTCGGTTCGTCGAGGAGCAGCAGCGGCGTCTGCTGGGCGAGCGCCATCGCGATCCACACCCGCTGGCGCTGACCGCCGGACAGCTCGTCGACGTACCGCTCCCCCAGCTCGGCCACGCCGGTCGCCGCCATCGACTCCTGGACGATCCGCTCGTCCTCGGGCGACCACTGCCGCAGCAGCCCCTGGTGCGGGTAGCGGCCGCGCGCCACCAGGTCGGCGACGGTGATGCCGTCCGGGGCGATGGACGACTGGGGCAGCAGGCCGAGGGTCTTGGCGACCTTCTTGGCGGGCATGGTGTGGATGCTCTGTCCGTCCAGGAGCACCCGCCCCTGGGAGGGCTTGAGCATCCGGGACAGGGCGCGCAGGAGGGTCGACTTGCCGCAGGCGTTCGGCCCGACGATGACCGTGAAGGAGTTGTCGGGGATCGCCACCGACAGGTCGCGGGCGATGATCCGCTGGTCGTAGGCGAGGGTGACCGACTCCGCGCTGAGCCGCCGGGTCCGACCGTCCATGGGGTTGCTCCTGAGGTTCTTCTCGTTCATATCCGTCCCGCCTTGCGTTCGGTGACGAGCAGCCACAGCAGATAGCAGCCGCCGAGCACGCCGGTGACGACACCGACGGGGAGTTGCCGGTCGCCGAAGGCGTTGGTCGCGAGCCAGTCGGCGACCAGCAGCAGCGCGGAGCCCATGAGGGCGGACGCGGCGAGGTTGGGGCCGGGCGAGCGGGTGAGCCGGCGCGCCAGCTGCGGCGCGCTGAGCGAGACGAAGACGATCGGGCCGGCGGCCGCGGTGGCGACGGCCACGAGCAGCACGGCGGAGCCCATCAGCACGACGCGGGTCCGCTCGACCTTCACACCGAGCGCGTACGCGGCGTCGTCCCCCATCTCCAGCATCCGCAACGCCCGTCCGTGGCCCAGGACGAGCGGGACGAGCAGGCCGCTGACGGCGAGCAGCGGCCAGAAGTGGTCCCAGTCCCTTCCGTCCAGCGAACCGGTCATCCACACGGTGGCGCGCGTCGCGTCGACCAGGTTGGCCTTGGTGAGGAGGTAGTGGATGACGGCGGTCAGCATGGCGGCCGCGCCGATACCGACGAGGACGAGGCGGTAGCCGTGGACTCCCCGCTTCCAGGCGAGCAGGTAGATCACTGTGCCGGTGACCAGCGCGCCGACGATCGCGCCGCCCGCGGCGGCGGCCGAACTGCCCTGGAAGAGCACGATGACGAGGAGCGCGCCGACGGAGGCGCCCTGGCCGAAGCCGATCACGTCGGGGCTGCCGAGGGGGTTGCGGGAGATCGACTGGAAGACGGCGCCGCCGATGCCGAGCGCGGCGCCGACGAAGACGGCGACGAGGACGCGCGGCAGGCGCAGGTCCATGACGGCGAACTCCTGGACGGCGGTGCCGTCGCCGAGGAGGGTGGCGACGACGTCCGCCGGGGCGATGGGGAAGTCTCCGCTGCCGATGAGGACGACCCCGACGGCGAGGGTGAGCACGATCAGCGCCAGCACGGAGAGCGCGGCGCGGGGCGCGTAGCGTACGGAGAGCCCGCCACCGGTCCGTAGCGACTTGGTGGTCACAGCTGGGCCATCCTCTTGCGGCGTACGAGATGGATGAAGACCGGGCCGCCGACGAGCGCCGTCACGATGCCGACCTGGAGTTCGGAGGGCCGGGCGACGAGCCGGCCGATCACGTCGGAGCCGATGAGCAGGACGGGCGCGAGGACGGCGGCGTACGGGAGGATCCAGCGCAT
The DNA here is from genome assembly GCF_043078785.1 of Streptomyces sp. NPDC015346. Classification (NCBI taxonomy): domain Bacteria; kingdom Bacillati; phylum Actinomycetota; class Actinomycetes; order Kitasatosporales; family Streptomycetaceae; genus Streptomyces; species Streptomyces sp. NPDC015346. Next base: position 441,318 of record NZ_JBIBTW010000007.1, read on the forward strand.
GTCGGGGCCGGTGACGGCACGTACGAGATACGGCACCATCAGCCCGAGGAACATGATCGGCCCGCAGGCGGCTGTCGCTGCGCCGCACATCAGCGTGACGGCCAGCATGGCGATGACGCGGGTGCGGTTGAGGTGGGCGCCCAGCGCGCGGGCGGTGTCGTCGCCCATCTCCATCGCGTTGAGCGGCCGGGCGATGAGCAGGGCGAGGGCGACGCCGACCAGGATGAAGGGGGCGACGCGGCGCACGGTCTCCATGTCGGCGGAGGCGAGCGACCCGACCGTCCAGAAGCGGAGCCGGTCGAGGGCGGCCGAGTTCAGCAGCTGGACGGCGTTGACGTAGCCGTAGAGCGCGGCGGTGGCGGCGGTGCCGGCGAGTGCGAGGCGTACGGGTGTGGAGCTGCGGCTGCCGCCCAGGACGTACACGACGACGGAGACGACGGCCGCGCCGACGAAGGCGAACCAGACGTAGTCGGTGACCTCGGTGATCCCGAGGAACGCGATCGCGGACACGACGGCGGCGGCGGCGCCGGCGTTGACGCCGAGGAGGCCCGGTTCGGCGAGCGGATTGCGGGTGAGGCCCTGCATCACGGCACCGGACAGACCGAGCGCGACGCCGACGAGCAGCCCGAGGAGGGTCCGGGGGACGCGTACGTCATGGATGATGACGTCGTTTCCGACACCGCTGTTCTGGAACAGCCCGTGCCACACATCGCCGAGCGGCACCGGTTTGGCGCCGATCATGATGCTCAGGACACAGACCAGCAGCAGGACTCCGACGGCCACGACCAGGCCGACGGCGCGCACGGAATGGCGACGCCTCGGCGGCTGGGCATGATCCGACGACTCCGCGCTCGTTCGGGAGGGACTCTCGACCAACACGAAGTTAGGTTAGCCTACCCTGCTATCCCCCTCGCGGGCCGACCTCCCTGGTCAGCTCCCTGATCAGCGCCCTGGACACCTCTCCGGCCGCCTCCCTGACCCGCCGGTCGCGGCCCGCCGCCCCCTCCCCGGCCCCTCACCTCACAACCCCAGCCGTCCCAACGCCTTCCCGGCGTCCAGCCCGCACGCCCCCGCGCCCGCGTCCGACCACGCCGCCCCGCACAACGCCCGTACTCCGTCCAGCACATCCCCCTCCCCGTCCAGCACCAGTGCTCCCCCGCTCGCCGCAGCCGTCCACCCCCCGCACACGAAGCCGCCTTCCACCTCGGCCACTTCGGGCTGCCCGACGAGCAACCCCCGCAGATCCGCCGCCACATACGTCGGTCGGTGCTCCGGCACCGCCGCCAGCAGCTGCGGTACGTCCGTCACCCCGGTCAGCACGAGCAGTGAGTCCACGCCCCCGTTGAACGCCCCCTCGATGTCCGTGTCCAGGCGGTCCCCGACCACCAACGGCCGCTCGGCGCCGGTCCGCAGCACCGTCTCCCGGTGCATCGGCGGCAGCGGCTTCCCCGCGACCTTCGGCTCCACGGTGCCGCCCGTGGCGATCCGTACGACCTCCACCGCCGCTCCGTTCCCCGGCCCGATCCCACGAGGCCCTGGAATCGTCAGGTCGGTGTTCGACGCGTACCACGGCACGCCCCGCGCCACCGCGTAGCTCGCCTCGACCAACCGGCTCCAGGTCAGGTTCGGCCCGCCGTACCCCTGCACGACCGCCGCCAGGCCCTCCTCGTCCGCCGAGTCCACCGGCTCCAGGCCCCGCTCGCGCAGCGCCACCCGAAGCCCCTCCCCGCCGATCACCAACACCCGCGATCCGGAGGGCACTTCGTCGGCGATCAGCCGCGCCACCGCCTGCGCCGAGGTGACGACGTCCCCGGCCTCGGCCGGCACGCCCAGCTCGGTCAGGTGCGCCGCGACCGCGTCCGGCGTCCGCAGCGCGTTGTTGGTGACGTACGCGAGATGCATGCCGCCGGCCCGCGCCGAGGCCAGCGCCTCGACCGCGTGGGCGATCGCCTGCCCGCCCGCGTACACCACACCGTCCAGGTCGAGCAGCGCCGTGTCGTACGCCTCGCTCAGCGCCCGCGCGCTGCCGCCCGGCCGCTTCCTGCCCAGCCGACCCTGACCGCCGCCCACGCCGCCGTCGTCCATGACCTCGTACTCCTCACATCACCGAACACCGGTGAACGTCACCGATGCGTCACCGGGGCCTCCCGGCGAAGGCCCCCGCTCCCCCCGATCATCGCTCATAGCCACCACCCACTTACGATTGCGCAATGAACACCTCAGGTCCCGCGGCCGACGACGTCCGCGCCGACGGTCTGCGCCTGCTCCCGTTCCGGGGGCTCCGCTACGTCCCCGAGCGGGTCGGCAGTCTGGCCGCCGTGACCTCCCCGCCGTACGACGTCGTCGTACGGCCCGACGGACTGCACCACCTCGAGTCCGCCGACCCCCACAACATCGTCCGCCTGATCCTGCCGCAGGCCGTCATCGCCGGCGCCCGCCACCGCAAGGCCGCCGTCACCCTCGACCGCTGGATCGCCGACGGCATCCTCGCCCCGGACCCCGAGCCCGCGCTGTACGTGTACGAGCAGCACGGCGACGGCATCCTCCAGCGGGGCGTCATCGGCGCCCTTGAGCTCTCCACCCCGGCACAGGGCATCGTGCTCCCGCACGAGGACGTGATGCCGCACGTCGTCGAGGACCGGGCGGCGCTGATGCGGACGACCGCCGCGAATCTGGAGCCACTGCTCCTCACGTACCGCGGCGACGGCGACGGAGCGGCGGACGTCATCGAGCGGACCGTCCAGCGCGAGCCGCTGCTCGCCACCACCACCGAGGACGGCTTCCACCACCGCCTCTGGTCGGTCACGGACCCCGCCGATCTCGCCACGATCACGGCCGGCCTCGCCGAGCACCAGGCGCTGATCGCCGACGGTCACCACCGCTGGGCGACCTACCTCCGCCTGCGCGAGGAGCACGCCTCACCGAGCCCGTGGAACTACGGCCTGGTGCTCCTCATCGACACCGCCCGTTACCCCCTGCGGGTCCGCGCCATCCACCGCCTCCTGAACCGCCTCCCCGTCGCGGACGCGCTCGCGGCCCTCGGGGACAGCTTCCGGGTCCGCCGCGTCGAGGGCCCGTTGCCGGCAGCCCTGGAATCCCTGGCGTCGGCGGCGGCCGAGGGCAACGCCTTCCTCCTGACCGGCGACGGCAGCTTCCACCTCGTCGACCGGCCGGACCCGGAGCTGATCTCGCGCACGGTACGGACCGACCGCCCGGAGGCCTGGCGCACCCTGGACGCGACGGTCCTGCACGCCACGCTCCTCGACCACCTCTGGCACATCCCGGACGCCCCCGAGCACATCAGCTACATCCACGACACCGCGGCCGCCGTCGAGCAGGCGGAACGCCGCGGCGGTACGGCGGTGCTCATGCATCCGGTACGGGAAGAGGTCGTACGGGACCTGGCCCGGCAGGGCGTCACGATGCCCCGCAAGTCGACGTCGTTCGGCCCGAAGCCGGCGACGGGCCTGGTGCTCAGGAGCCTGGCGCTGGACTGAGCACACCAAAAAGGGCGGCACCCCCGAGGTGGGGGTGCCGCCCTTTCTTCGTGCCGTGTCAGACGTCAGACGCGGTCGTCCTCGTCGCGGTCGTCCTCGTCGTCGATGTCGTCGTCGGCGATGTCATCGTCGGCGTCGGCGTCGGTCTCATCGGCGGCCTGGGGCTCGACGATCTCGTCGGACTCCTCGACGTCGTCGATGGCGTCCACGAACTCGACACCGTCCAGCTCGGCGAGCCGGTCGGAGGCGTCCGTGGCCCCGTCCTTGTCCGACTCCAGCGCCTTGGCGAACCACTCACGCGCCTCGTCCTCCCGCCCGGCGGCGAGCAGGGCGTCGGCGTAGGCGTACCGCAGGCGGGCCGTCCAGGGGTGCACGGCGGTGGACGCGAGTTCGGGGCTCTGCAGGGTCACGATGGCGGCGTCCAGCTGTCCCATGTCCCGGCGCGCACCGGCGGCGACGAGCCGCATCTCGACCTGTCCGGCCTTGTCCAGCTTCTGCGTCTCGGGCTCACCGGCCATCGCCAGCGCCCGCTCGGGCCGGCCCATGCCGCGCTCGCAGTCGGCCATCACGGGCCACAGCTCGACACCGCCGGTCATCCGCCGCGCGGCCCGGAACTCGGCCAGCGCCTCGGAGTACTTCTGCGTGGCGTACGCGGCGAAGCCGGCGGCCTCGCGCACCGCGGCGACGCGGGAGGCGAGCCGCAGGGCGATACGGGCGTACGCGTACGCCTGCTCCGGGTCCTCGTCGATCAGGTTGGCGACCATGACGAGGTTGCGGGCGACGTCGTCCGCGAGCCCCTTGGGCAGGCTCATCAGCTCCTGGCGCACGTCCGCGTCGATCTCCTCACCGGTGATCTCCGCCGGGATCGGCAGCCGCTTGATCGGCGCGCGATCCGGCCGGTCCCGGTCCCGGTCGTCACGACGCCCGTAGCCACCCCGGTCGTCCCGACCGCGGTACCCACCCCGGCTGTCGCCACCACGGTCGTCGCGGCGGAAGCCGCCACCACCGCCACGGCTGTCGTCCCGACGAGGACCACGGGGCCGGTCGTCGCGCCGGTCGTCCCGACGGTCATCACGGCGATCGTCCCGACGGAACGCCGGCCGCTCACCGCCACGGTCGTCGCGACGGAAGGACGGACGGTCGTCCCGCTGGAAGCCACCACCGCGGTTGTCGTCACGGCGGTCGTCACGACGGAAGGGGGGACGCTCGTCGCGCCGGTCATCGCGTCGGTCGTCACGACGGTCATCACGACGGAAGGAGGGGCGCTCGTCGCGCCGGTCGTCGCGACGGAACGACGGACGGTCGTCCCGCTGGAAGCCACCACCGCGATTGTCGCCACCACGGTCATCACGACGGAAGCCGCCGCCACCACGGTTGTCATCACGCCGGTCGTCACGACGGTCATCACGGCGGAAGGGGGGACGCTCGTCCCGGCGGTCATCGCGACGGAAACCGCCGCCACCGCTGCGGTTGTCACCGCCACGGTCGTCACGACGGAAGCCGCCACCACCACCACGGTTGTCATCACGACGGTCATCACGCCGGTCGTCCCGGCGGAACGTCGGCCGCTCGCCACCGCGGTCATCACGACGGAAGGACGACGGACGATCGTCACGGCGCTCGTCGCGACGGAAACCGCCACCACCGCGCGTGTCACCGCCCCGGTAGCCGCCGCGGTTGTCACCACCGCGGTCATCGCGGCGGAAACCGCCACCGCCACGGGTATCGCCGCCGCCTCGGTTGTCGTCCCGGCGGAAGCCACCGCCACCACCGCGGTTGTCACCGCCACGGTTGTCGCCACCGCGGTCGTCGCGACGGAAGCCGCCGCCACGATCATCACGGCGGTCATCGCGGCGGAACGCCGGCCGCTCGCCACCGCGGTTGTCGTCACGACGGAAGCCACCGCCACCGCGGTTGTCACCGCCACGGTTGTCGTCACGGCGGTTGTCGACGCGGCGGAAGCCGCCACCACCACGGGTGTCGCCGCCGCCTCGGTTGTCGTCACGACGGGGCCCGCGGTAGCCGCCCCGGTCGCCACCGTCCCTACGACGCGGCTCGCGCTCCGGACGGTCGTCGGGAGAGTTGGTGGACATCGACGTGACTCCTGTCTTCGGGTACTGCAGTCATTCTCGCGCAGTCGGCAAGCCGACGCGCTTCGGAAAAATCGAGGGAAAAACAAAAGGACCCTTGGTCCCAGCGTGAACGCTGGGACCAAGGGTCCTGAAAGATTGTTCGGCGGCGTCCTACTCTCCCACAGGGTCCCCCCTGCAGTACCATCGGCGCTGAAAGGCTTAGCTTCCGGGTTCGGAATGTAACCGGGC
>NZ_JBIBTW010000008.1:0-47035 GCF_043078785.1 Streptomyces sp. NPDC015346
CCCCGCGGAGCGGGTACCACATCGCTGCGCGATGTGCAAGCGAACACCCGCGCTGCGCGCGGGTGTTGCCCTCCCGCGGAGCGGGAGGGCTGGTGGGACGCTGCGCGTCCCACTCACCAGGCTTGCTTCGCAAGCCTGGTGACGCTCCGTTCGCTGCGCTTCCGGAGCTGGCTGGGCTTCGCCCCGTTGTTCCTGGGCTTCGCTTCGCTCTGCCCAGGGTCGGCGGGTCCGCTGCGCTCCCCCGCCTTAAGGGCCCTTCCGGCTGCGCCTCCAGGGCTCATGGGCCCGCTGGCGCGGGCCTGGCTGGCTAGGAGGAGTGGGGGGTGCTTGTGTGTCGGGTTTCGGTGGTGTCAGCTGCATCGTCTGATGCAGCATGTAGTATTGGTGAAAACGTGGCATAGGCTCGGGTGGGGAAATGGCGATCGACACAGATATCCCTGCGGGGCTCACACGCAGGGCGGAAGGCTTCATCCGGGCTCATGGATACTGGACCGGTCGCTACGACGTGGAGCAGTACAGGGTTCGGTGGATGGGCCATGGGGTGCCTGCGGCTCAGGTCGATCGCGTGGCGGCCTTCGAGGCGGCTTGGGGCGGTCTGGCCCTTCCTCCTTCTCTTCACTATGACGGAGGGCCGCGGACGCTCAGTGGGGATGTGCCCGAGGGGCCGGACCCTGACTGGCACTTCGGAGCCGGTACGCAGCGTACGGCTCTTCCCTACTCGTTCATGATTGGCCCGAACGGGGAGTTCGGTCTTCACGCCGGGAAGTGGGTGCCGCTGCACGCCAGTGACGAAGGATGGGTGGAAGCCCTGGCTCTGGCGGACCACGCGCGTAACTGGGCGCGCACGACCACGACTCTGAAGGGTGCTGCCGTGGACGAGCTCGTGCTCGAGGGGTTCGAGGCCGTACCGGAGGTTGCCAGCCTTGCGGACACCTGGTGGCGCGGTCCCGACTCGCTGGTCGCCGTCTACCGCGGTGAAGCCGAAGTCATGGACGCCCCTCAATGCCTCACTGCCACCATCTATGCCGGACTCGACGAATGGGGGCTCAGAGGCCTCGGCCCTACGGGCTGAGGCCTCGATATCCCACCGCTGCCCGGGCCTCCACCCAAAAAGGGGAACCAGAAATGCAGGGAGTCTCTCTCAGGGAACATCAAATCGCCCAAAAGTCGGCCTTCCGAAAATGGGTGGGATTCCCTGCAAGATCATCTGTTCCCCCTGAGGGGGCGCGTGCCATGGGGGTGTCCGCGACCGGGTCGGGGAAGACGATCACCACAGCTGCGTGCGCTCTGGAGTGCTTCCCGGAGGGGCGGATCCTCGTCATGGTGCCCACCCTGGATCTGATCGTGCAGAGCGCGCAGTCCTGGCGCCGGGTCGGGCACCGCGCGCCCATGGTCGCGGTCTGCTCAGTGGACAGGGACGAGGTCCTGGAGCAGCTCGGAGTGCGTACCACGACCAATCCGATCCAGCTCGCGCTGCGGGCGGGATCCGGGCCGGTGGTCGTGTTCGCCACGTACGCCTCCTTGGTGGACCGCGAGGACCCGGAGGACCCGTCGGGTCGGCGGACGGTGCCCGGGCCGCTGGAGGCCGCTTTCGCGGGCGGGGAGCGGCTGTACGGGCAGCGGATGGTGCCGTTCGACCTGGCCATTCTGGACGAGGGGCACATGACCGCGGGGGACATGGGCCGGCCGTGGGCGGCGATCCACGACAACAGCCGGATCCCCGTCGACTTCCGGCTCTACCTGACCGCCACCCCGCGGATCCTGGCCGCGCCCAGCCCTCAGCGGGGCCAGGATGGGCGTGAGTTGGTGATCGCTTCGATGGAGGACGACAGCGCCACCTACGGCACCAGGATTTTCGATCTCGGGCTGGCGGAGGCGGTGGAACGCTCGATCCTCTCGGGCTTCGAGATCGATGTGCTGGAGATCCGGGACCCCGACCCGATCCTGGGACTGTCGGAGGACGCGCTGCGCGGCCGGCGCCTGGCGCTGCTCCAGGCCGCGCTGCTGGAGCACGCGGCGCAGCTGAACCTGCACACCACCATGGTGTTCCACCAGCGGGTCGAGGAAGCCGCAGCGTTCGCCGAGCAGATGCCGCGCACAGCCGCCGAGCTGTACGCCGCTGAGGCCTCCGCGGCGGCGCTGGCCGAGGCGGAGGAGCTGCCCGCGTCATCGATCGAGGCCGAGCTGTACGAGCTGGAGGAGGGCCGTCACGTGCCGCCGGAGCGGGTGTGGGCGGACTGGCTGTGCGGGGACCATCCCATCGCGCACCGGCGTGAGGTGATCCACCGGTTCGCCAACGGCATCGACGCCCAGAACCGGCGGGTACACCGGGCGTTCCTATCCTCGGTACGGGCGCTCGGCGTCGGGGTCGACATCATCGGCCTGCGCGGGGTCGAAGCCGTATGCATCGTCGGCTCGCGCAGCTCCCAGGTCGACATCGTCCAGAACATCGGACGTGCCCTGCGCCCCAACCCGGACGGTACGACCAAGACCGCGCGGGTCATCATCCCCGTCTTCCTCCAGCCCGGGGAGGACCCGAAGGACATGGTTGCCTCGGCCAGCTACCAGCCCCTCGTCGACATCCTCCAAGCCCTGCGCTCGCACTCGGAACGCATGGTCGACCAGCTCGCCTCCCGCGCCCTGACACGCGGCACCGAAAGGCGGCGTATCCACGTCCGGCCCGCCCCCGCGGCCGGCCCGGAGAACGGGGACATGCCCGAGGAGACCAGCCAGGCGCAGCAGGAGGTCGACCGGGTCACATCCATCGTGGTCAACTTCGCCTCCCCCCGTGATGCCGCCGACATCGCCGCCCTCACACGCTGCCGCGTCATCCGTCCTCAGTCCCTGGTCTGGCTCGAGGGCTACCAGGCCATGGCCCGGTGGCGTGCCGAGAACGGGATCACCGGCCTGCACGCCGTCCCCTATGACGTCGAGACCGAGGTCGGGACGACGAAGGCGTTTCCGCTTGGGCGATGGGTGCACCAACAGCGAAAAGCGCTGCGGGCCGGTGAACTCGACCCCCACCGCAAAGAACTCCTCGACGACGCCGGAATGGTGTGGGAACCCGGCGACGAAGCATGGGAAACCAAACTCGCCGCGTTCCGCTCCTACCGGCGGGCCACCGGACACCTCGCCCCGAGGCAGGACGCGATGTGGGGCGAAGGCGAGGGAGACGGCCTTGTGCCGGTTGGGCAGCACATGGCCAACCTCCGCCGCAAAGACGGCCTCGGCAAAGACCCGAAGCGGGCCGCCGCACGCGCGGAGCAGCTGGCGGAGATCGACCCGGACTGGAACTGCCCCTGGCCACTCGACTGGCAACGCCACTACAAGGTGCTCGCCGACCTCGCCGCCGACGAGGCCGGTGGAGTGCTGCCCGACATCCAGCCCGGCGTCCTCATGGCCGGCGACGACATCGGACGATGGCTCCAACAACAGCGCAAGCCAGGCACCTGGAAGCAACTGTCGACCGAACAGCAGGAACGACTGTCCAAGCTCGGTGTGCAGCCCGACCAGGCACCGGCCCCCGCCCCAGCGGCGGCGCGTACGGCGAAGGGCACGAGCAAGGCGCAGCAGGCATTCCAACGCGGCCTCGCGGCCCTCAAGCAGTGGGTGGAACGGGAAGGCGCCCACCGGCCGGTACCAAGAAGCCACAGTGAGCAGATCGCGATCGAAGGCGAAACCGAGCCGGTGGCCGTCAGATTGGGCGTGTGGGTCTCGAACACCAAATCGAGGTGGGGCAAGCTCGCCCAGGAGCAGCAGGCCGCCCTCGCTGCACTGGACGTTCCCTGGGCAGTGACCGCGCCGGTGCCGAGTCGGCCTTGGGGCCCGGGTCCGGCGGGTGAAGCCGTCGTCCAGCCCGTACCGTCGGACGCGTCCGGGTAGGAATGCCAGAGCCGAGACGACACCATGAAGGACGAGATCGGCTCCCCAGTCGTAGACCTCGAACTTCGGGCCGCTGTCCAGCCAGACCAAGCCCGGTCTGCCGAGACACCACGCCCTGCGCGAAGAGTTCTCATCCGTTCGGGTGAGCGGCGAGGATCGGAACATCTGCGCTTCTGCTCATGTACTTGGCTTCGGGTATGAAGCCTGGCGGAGTTGTTGGTGTGGATGCGGCGGGTGATCTCAAGGTTTCCGCTGTACCTGTGGCTACCGGCAGGGTCGACGCGTGCTTTCGTGATCCTCTGGGAAAGGCACATCAGGTTTCGTGGCTTGAGGCGGCGCAGGACGTTGTCTTTGAGGACTGTCCTGTGATTCGGTCGTTTCCCGTCCGGTATGGGCGGCGCGTGGCGCCGGGGTGGTGGTGGTCGTCGACCAGTGGGCGGCTGGTGGCGTACGGGTCCGGTGTCATGCGGACCCAGCTGATGCTGCTCGACCGGGATCCGGCGGTTGTGGCGCTGGCCTGTCGGCCAGTGGAGCTGGTGTGGCGTGAGGACGGCAAGGTCGTCTCTCATGCGCCGCAGCTGATGGCCCGGCTTCAGGACGGCAGGGGCCTGTTGCTCGACTGCGCGGGACGCATCGGGGCGTCTGCCCGGCTGGCGGAGCGGGCGCGGGTTGTGGCGGCTGCCGCGGAGGCAGTGGGCTGGTCCTATCGGCTCGCGGGCCGCCGGATCCGGTGTTGGTGGCCAATGTGCGGTGGCTGGCCGGTTACCGGCATCCCCGGTACGCCGCAGGACCGTGGATGCCAGCTCTGGTGGAGGCGTTCAGCAGTCCGCGGCCAGCGGTGGAGGCTGTGCGGGAGCTGGGTGACCCGATCGCCCTGTGGCCCGCGGTCTTTCATGCGCTGTGGAGCGGTGTGCTTCGGGTGCGGCTGGACGAACCGTTGCACGAGCGTGCCGTTGTCTCGGTCGCACGGCAGGAGGCCGGAGCGGCATGACGCAGGCGGTTGTCGAAGTCGGGGCGCGCCTTCGCTACGACGAACGGGTATGGACGGTCGCCGTGCTGGAAGGTGCCTGGGCCACGCTGGTGACCGATGAGGGCACCTCGGCGGTGGTGCTGCTGCCCTATCTGTTCGCTGATCCGTCCTTCGATGTGGAAGGCGGGCCGACGCCGGGGAGAGTGCCGCCGTTCGGGCTGCTGGAGGCCCTGCCGGACCAGGTGCGCGAGCGGGCTGTGGCGTGGCAGCGGCATGTGCGGGAGGTGGAGACCGGCTTCCCTGACGCGGTCAGCCAGGGCGCCCCGCGTGAGCAGTTCGATCCGGCAACGTGGAGCCTGGCGCAGCGGGAACAGGCGAAGGCGGAGGAGTTGAGGGCGGCGGGCTGGGCTGCGAGTGCGGCGACGGTGCGCCGGATGCGAGCGCGCCACCGCAGCGAGGGCTTGTGGGGATTGGTGGACGGCCGGGCGGTGCGGGAGCGGTCGGCGGTGGGGCGGGCCGATGAGCGGGTGGTCGCGGCAGTCAGGAAGGTGCTGGAGGGGCAGCGGGAGCGGTCGACAGGCACGCTGGTACGGCTGCGCCGCCAGGTGGGGTGGCTGCTGGAGGAGGAGTACGGGGCGGGGGTGGTGGACTTGCCGCCGGCATCGACATTCAACCGGCTTGTGCACGCGGTGGCCGACGGGCAGGGCCTTTTGGGAACGGCGGCGCAGCGGCGGTGGCACGCGTCGCGGCCAGCACCTCCGTTCACGCCGACGGTGGCACTGCGGCCGGGCGAGCTGGTGATGCTGGACAGCACGCCGCTGGACGTGCTGGCGGTGCTGGACGATGGTGTGACCGGCCGTCTTGAACTCTGCATCGCGCTGGACGTGGCGACGCGCAGCCTCTGCGCCGCGCTGCTGCGCCCTGTGGGCACGACGTCGGTGGACGCGGCGATGCTGCTGGCGCAGATGGTGGTGCCGGCGGCGATGCGGCCGGGCTGGGACAAGGCACTGTCCATGCAGCGGTCCGTCATCCCGTATGAGCGGCTGATCGCGTTGGACGCTCGGCTGGAGCAGGCGGCCGCACGGCCGGTGATCATGCCGGAGACCGTGGTGGTGGACCAGGGCCGGGTGTATGTGTCGGCTTCGTTCGTCTCCGTGTGCGAGAGCCTGGGGGTGTCGGTGCAGCCGGTACCGCCGGCGAACGGCCCGGCGAAGGGGAACGTGGAGCGGACCTTCCGCGCCATCGCCGACGGTTTCAGCCAGTACCTGCCGGGCCACACCGGCTCGGACGTCTCCCAGCGGGGCGGGGCCACGCAGGAGGATGCGTGCTGGAGCCTGGCGCAGCTTCAGGAGCTGCTGGACGAGTGGGTCATCTGCGGGTGGCAGGAGCGCCGGCACGAGGCGCTGCGGCACCCGATGATGCCGCAGGTCGCCGTCTCCCCGAACGAGATGTGGGCAGCGCTGGTAGCGGTGACGGGGCACGTGCCCGTGCCGTTGTCCGCCGACGACTACGTTGAGCTGCTGCCCGTGAGGTGGCAGGCCATCAACGACTACGGCATCCGCTTCGGCTACCGCACCTACGACCACCCCGGCCTGAACCCCTACCGGCGCCGCCGCTCACCGCAGGCGGACAAGAACGGACGGTGGGAGGTCCACCACAACCCCTACGATCCGAACCGGGTGTGGGTGCGCCTGCCCGAGGGATGGCTGGAGGTGCCGTGGGTCCACGCGGCGGCGGTACGGCGCCCCTTCACCGCGTTCACCTTCGACCACGTCCGCCGCACCGTGGAACGCCGGCATGGCCGCGAAGAGCACGAGGCGGCGATCGCCCAGGCGCTGGATGCACTGCTGCGCCGTGCCAGCCAGGGACTGGGCAGCAGACGAGAGCGGACGGTAGCCGCCCGGGCCCAGGCGGCCGCGCAGATGACCGATCCCTCCCCCGTCACCACACGGCAGCAGTGGCCTGCGCCGCTCGCGCCGGGGGCCTCGTTCGGGCTGCCCGGCTCCTTCACCGTCCCGCTGGACGCCGACGGCTGGGACATCGACGACAGCCTGGATGACATCGATGACGATCCGGGCGGCGAGGACTACCTTCTCGCCGCCCTCGCCGACGGCCAGGACGTCACGGCAGGCCACACGGATGGAGCGTCCGAGACGACGGCCGCAACGGCCGGGGACCAGGCCGCTGAGCAGACGCCGGACGCTGGCGGGGCGGGCGGCATGCGCATCTACGACCCGTACCAGGAGGCCCAGGCATGGTGACGACGGCCCAGCCCGCCAGCACTTTCAGTCCACTGACGACGTGGGACGGGTGGCAGCAGTTCGTCGACGCGCCCCACGCACCGGCACGGGACGCCGACGACCAGGAGTGGACGCTGGAGCAGCGGGAGGACTACCACGCGCGGTTCGTGGTGCTGAAGACCCCCGCCATGGACACCATCTCCACTGCGGTCCGCCGTCTGCTGCTGCTCAACCGCGGCCAGCAGGGCGGAGCCCGGCGCGGCCTGATCATCTCCGGGCCGGCCACCACCGGAAAGACCACCGCCATGCAGCAGCTCGGGCGCACCGTCGAACTCGCCGACCGCCTCCGCCACCCGGACCAGGACGGCCGTCTGCCGGTCCTGTTCATCACCGTGCCGCCGTCCTCCACCCCGAAAATGCTTATCAGCGAGTTCGCCCGCTTCCTGGGCCTGCCGACGCTGGAGCGGATGAACCAGATCCAGATCACCAACGCCGTGTGCGAGCTGCTGTGCGAGATGGGCACCCAGCTGGTCCTGGTCGACGACGTACATTTGATGGACACCCGCAGCCGGGCCGGCGCCGAGACTTCCGACCAGCTGAAGTACCTCGGTGAGCGGATCCCGGCGACGTTCGTCTACTCCGGCATCGACGTCGAAGCCTCACCGCTGCTGACCGGCGTGCGCGGCTCCCAGCTCGCCGGCCGCTTCAAGATCGTGCGCAACCAGCCGCTGCGCTACGGCAGCAGCGGCGACAAGCAGGTCTGGAATGACCTGGTGAACGGCATGGACAGCGCGCTGCGGCTGCGCCAGCACCGGCCCGGCACGCTGGTCACACACGCCGCCTACCTGCACGCCCGCACCGGCGGCCGCATGGGCAGCCTCTCCCACCTCATCCGCGAAGCCGCCCTGGTCTCCCTGCTGGACGGCACCGAGAAGATCACCAAGAAGCTCCTCGAACACATCGAGCTCGACACCGCCGCCGAACAACGGGCCCGGGCACCCAGGCGCCACCCGATGCCCACGCAACGCCAGCCCTGACCGGCGGCGTCTGCCTCAACCGTCCGCACCGATCCCCCGTTCGCCACGGCTCGGATGCCAGTACATCCGGGTCCGCCAGGAAACGACCTCCAATCCCTGATGCACGACTTTCTTCCACCACAGCCGCAGCCACCGCGTATGGCTGCGGCACGACCGGGTCCGGTACGAGTCGCACCGCTGCAGGGCGAGACGAACCTTTCGTACCTGGACCGGCTGGCCGACCGCTACCGGCTCGGTGTCAGAGACCTCGTCCCCGCGCTGCTGCAGGTCGGCGGAGGACTGTTCAAGGGCTACCGTACGGACGGCGAGGTGTACCTCAACGCCGAAGCGCGCACCCGAATCTCCGCGTTCAGCCGCGTCCCTGAAGACGTCCTGGGGCGGGCCCTGCCTGCCTGGACCACTCAGGAACCCCTTGCGGCGGACGGGGCGGGTACGGCCGGGCGGTTCCGCTTCGGCTCCGTGGTCCCGGCTGCGGGGGAAGGCTGCCGGCTGTGCACGGCCGCACGCACCGGACGGGCCAAGCCCGCACGACTGTACTTGCAGCCGCACACCCGGATCTGCCCGCGCCACCGGCGCTGGACGCTCGGCACCCATTGGATCGACGGCGCGCCGGCCGGCACCGAGCAGATCGACCTGACGGGGCTGCCGGAGATGATCACGGCACACCGACGGCACATGAATCTGCTGCGTCACCGGCCGGACGGTGTTCGTGCGTTCGAGGTCGCGCATGCCGTGGCCGTTTCCTGGTGGGCACAGCAGTGGCCTGAGGAAGAGCAGTGGCCGCGCCGAGCACTGCAGCTCGCGCCGCCAGGCACCAATCCCGGCTGGTGGCGGCTGCTGGCCAGGGACGCGGTCACCTACCCAGAGACGGTTGCCCTCGCCTCTGTTCTCGTTGACGAACGCTTCAGGCGGCGGCTGCTCGCCGAGAGCGGCGGCCACCTGCCGCACACCCTTTCGGACACGCCTGCTCTGGTCAGTAAGCTGGCCCAGATCACCAACCGGGGCTGGCTGCCCGAGAAGATCGCTTCGACCTCAGCCGGGCCCTTGCTGGTGTGGGTGCACAACTGCGTGCGGTCCCATGCTGGTGCAGACGCCGCCAATCGTTTGTGGACGCTGCACATGGCACACCGGCCCCGGCCCATCGCCCGGGAACTGCAGGCCTACCGCGACGCGGGCAGTAAGCCGGAGGCGGTGGGGGGCAGCCCGTCGCGGGGCCGCGGGCTTCGGCTCACCCCCGAGCAGGCATTTCATACCGGTCTGGCCCACGCCCGTGCCTACGCTGCCCATCACGGCCACCTCGCGGCTCCGATCGGTGAGCGGTTCAACGGCTTTGCACTGGGCCGGTGGCTGTCCAACCACCGGAAATCCCCCGCGGTACCGCCCGAACACGTCGCGGAACTCGAGGTGCTGGATCCGTGGTGGCGCGATCTCCTCCCTGATCGGGAAGCATCGAGCCTGGCCGCCTGGCTCGCGCAGCGGCCTGGCGCCGAGGTCGTCTGCCGGGACCCCGCGCCGTTCTTCGCAGAAGGTGCCACAGCCGGAGCCCCGCAGGCGATTCAAGTCGCGGACCGGTGGCATCTCTGGCACAACCTCAGCGATGCCGCAGAGCGAAGCGTCGCTCAGCACCGCCGCTGCCTGCCCGTTCTCGTCCCCTCTACTCCCGAAGCGAGTCCGAATCCGAGCCCGCCCCGGCCGCGGACCCGTCCGGCTCGCCGTGGCCGCGAGGCCACCGGTTCGCCGACCGCACCGGGATCGGCACGCTGCGGTCCGCGCCCTGCTGGAGGCCGGGCACAGCCGACGTTCGATCCAACGGCAGCTCGGGATGACCTACCGTACCGTCAAGCAGCTCGCCGACGCCCAGACTCCAGAGGAGCTCTTCACAGGTCAGTGGCAGAACCGTCCCTCCGTTCTCGACGAGTACAAGACCTACCTCGACGATCGGTGGGCCGAAGGCTGCAGCAATGCCTGGAAGCTGTGGGAGGAGATCGTTCCACTCGGCGACAAAGGGCAGCTACCAGCGCGTTCGTGCCTACCTGCAAGAGAAGCGCACGTCACCGCAGACGGTGGCTGCCAGGGCGCCCTCGCCCCGGTCCGTTGCCGGATGGATCCTCCGCCGCCCAGAGAACCTCACCGAGATCGAGCAGCTTCGGCTCAAGACCGTTCGGACGCACTGTCCCGAACTGGACGCGCTCACTCGTCACGTCCGGTCTTTCGCCATCATGCTCGCGGACCGCAAAGGTGAGTGCCTGCCGGAATCGCTCGCCGCAGTCCGGCAGGATGACCTCCCCAGTCTCCACACGCTCGCAGCAGGCATTGACCGCGACCGTGACGCCGTCATCGCCGGCCTCACCCTGCCCTGGAACTCTGGTGTCGTCGAAGGCCACGTCAACAGGATCAAGATGCTGAAGCGTCAGATGTTCGGCCGCGCCGGCTTCGACCTCCTGCGCAAGCGCGTCCTGCTCGCGTGACGAAGCCATGCGGCCTTCCACGGCCGAAATGGCTATACCGGCTCCTCAAACAAGTCGATCCCCGCGGGCCTGCGATCAAGAAGCGGTCCGAGACGTTCCTCCATGTCAGCGAACCACCCGTCGAGGTCCGTATCGGTGTCGTAGAAGAACCAGGAGTCGAAACTTCCCAAAGCGTCCAGGTCCAGTGCTGGCGTGTAGCGGAGTTCGCAGCGAACTTGCACGTAGTGGTCGTGCTTACTGTCGTCACTGACGTTGAGCTGCCTCGTGAGGTCCACAGTGAACATCGGCCGCCCGCCGGAAAGGTACGTGCCGTACTGAAAGAGCAAGCCGTCAGAGTCGGCTTGGGGCGCTGTGTGAAAGCGCCTCCGCCCGAACCGCGTGAAGGCGAGCCATGCGCCCCGAGTCGACCCCTCGGCCGTCGTCGACTGCTCGGCCGCCAGCTCGGCACGCAGACAGTCGAGAGCGTCCTTCGCTTGCGACCTGTTGGGCATGCCGGCTCCCTCGCTTTGTGGATCAGCACCATAACCTGGCGTGGTCGGATCAAATCCAGCCCTGTCGCCGAGGCCTATGTCCCGATGACTCGCAACGCTCGGTCACTGCTGCACGGAAGCTGTGCCAGAACCCGAGTTTCGACAGCGCCTGAGCCTGCTAAGGCGTCGCGCTAACAAAGGACGCGGGGCCGGTAAGAGCTCGCAGCCCGGCAGGGCCACGCCGTGCTGAGCGTATGGGTGCACCTGCCACCAGCGGTCTGCCTCAGCACGAGCCACTTCGGCGTCGTACTGACTCGCGTCGAAGTGGAGCTCCGGCGGAGGGTGGGGCATGTCGGTGTGTGCTGCCCACGGAACCTCCCAGTCCGACCACTGCACGATCTCCTCGAACCGCTGCACGACCACGGTCAGGAAGCCGCAGCACCCGCCGGTGCACTCGGGTTCCCCCAGCTCCAAGCGGCGAGCCTCATTGGTCGCCCGCAGAGGGCTGGGCCGCCCCGGCGGCAGTAGATCGGCGGCGTACGGTCCACGGCCACCCTCGTCGACCGCCTCCTCAACGATGTCCTCGCCGTTGACCCAAAACCGCACCTGAGCCGCGAACCGGTTTCCCGGCGGCAACACCCTGATCTCCAAACGATCGAACATCAGACCACTCTAGAGCGCGCGCGCTAACGTCGACGCGGCCCAGCCGACGCCCTACCTCCACCCGGCCCGCGCGTGGGTCCAGGACGTGCCTCCCGTTCTCGTGAACATCGACCACGGCCCGGGCGGGGCGCCTCCCGAAGTCGTGCACATCTACCGTCAGAACTCGGTTCTGGCGCAGATCTTGGGGAGTCGTCGCGGAGTGTTACCCCGGTGTTCGATTGCGATGAGATGGTTCGCATGAGACCGCGTACGCCTTATCCCCCGGCGATCAGAATTGACGCTCCATCAGATGCTGCCAGGCCGCTGCTGCGCCCGCTTGGTGACGGTGATGGTGCTGGTCATGCAGACCGATGCACCGTTCTGGGGCTCGCTGGTGTTCGAGGGGATCGACGACGTAGATGTCGAGGCGGTAACGGCCGCGTTCGGCACGGTCGAGGTGCTGGCGAGAGGCCACGCGGCCGGGGCTGCATGTCCCGACTGCGGTCGCTTCTCGGACCGAGTCCACGACCGTTACCAGCGCAGGCTGAAGGGCCTTCCGCTCGCTGAGCAGGGCTTCGTGATCCGCCTGACGGTCCGGCGCTTCATCTGCGGATCGGCGGACTGCCCGCGCCGGACGTTCGCCGAGCCGTTCTCCCGGCTGGCTGCCCCGCACGCACGGTTCACGACTCGGCTCAACCGCGCCTTGGAACAAGTGGGGCTCACATTGGCCGGGCGGGCCGGCGCTCGGCTGGCGGCATAGCTGGGCTTCGGCGCGGGAAGGATAACCCTGTTACGCAGAGTCATGGGATTGCCCGACCCACGGTTCGACACGCCGCGTGTGTTGGGTGTTGACGACTTCGCGATCGTCGCGGCCAGACCTACTCCACCGTCTTGACCAGCGTCGAAGACCATCGTGTAGTCGATGTGCTCCCGACCCGTGACGCCGGGCCACTGGCCGCCTGGCTGGTCCGCCACCCCGGCGTGGAGATCATCTGCCGGACAGGGCCGGCGCCAACGCCGAGGGCGCCCGCCGCGTTGCCCCCGATGCTCTGCAGGTCGCTGACCGGTTCCATCTGTGGCAGGGCCTCGGCCGCGCCGTGGAGACCTGCGTCGCCGCCCACCGCGACTGCCTGCGCAATCCTTCGCCCGACGGTATGCTGCCGGAGGCCACCCGACTGGCATCCCGCCACCCGACTGGCATCCCGCCGCCCGCAGGCCACCCCGGCGCCTGTCGTCCGACGAGCCGAGCGGAAGAAGGCAGCACACGCCCTGGTCCACGAACTACTTGCCCAAGGTCATTCACGCCGGGCGATTGCCCGGCACCTGGGCTGGGCCTCAACACCGTGCTCCGGTACGCGAACGCCGCACGCTGGCAGGACATCATCCGCGAGAACCGGCCCCGGCCCAGCAGACTGGACCCCTACAAGCCCTACCTGGAGCGACGCTTCGCTGAGGGATGCACCAGCGTCACCCACCTGCACAGTGAACTCGTTGCCGACAACGCGCCCGTCACCTACCAGATGGTCCGCGCCCACATCGCCACCCTCCTCGTGACTCCCGCCGGCACGCCACCCCGGCCTCCGACGGTGCGCCAGGTGACCGGCTGGCTCACCCGACACCCCACTGCGCTGAGCGAGGAAGACCGGGCCGGCCTGAAGGATGTCCTTGCACGCTGCCCCGAACTGGACACAGCCGCCGGACACGTCCGCGGCTTCGGCGAGATACTCACCGACCGCCTCGGCTCGTGGATCGACGCAGTCGATGACAGCCAGCTCCCCGGTCTCACCGGGTTCGCGCTCCACCTTCTGCGGGACCTTGACGCCGTGACAGCTGGGCTCACTCTCGACTGGAGCTCCGGCAGCATCGAGGGCGCCGTCAACCGGATCAAAAAGATCAAGCGCCAGCGGCCGAGCCGAATTTGAACTCCTCCGCAAGATGATCCTGCTCCAGTAACACTGCGAGAGCAGGCGCCCAGCCGTGGCAGGATGGCCTCATGTTGATCCGAAAGGGCGATGCCGCGTAGGCGTCCCAAGGCCGTCCGCGCAGAGCGGTGGCGGCCACGATGGCACTGTTCGGTCCTGAGAGTCCGCGGTGTCTCCGCGCGGACTCGTGCAGCGATCCGCCGGGTCGAAGACCAGGAGATGTGGCCCAACGCGGTCGCCAATGCGCTCTCATGTTTCGAGCAAGCCTTTAACCAGCCGGGACGCTACCTGGACGCCTCCGAGTTCGAATCGCCCGGGGTGGGAGATGCCCGTGATGACCTCGAGTGGGCGATGCGGCACCTTCCGCCCGGAGCGCAACGGGACTTGGGCCGACTGATCACACGCATCGATGAGGAACTCGAGCGCCGCACCCTGCCCGCCCCCAACAACATCGAGCTGGGGGTGTTCGGCTGGTGGTGGACCAGAATGCGGGAACGCTGACGGGCCCCGGACCCGCGCCCTCAATCGAACGACACCGTCACCCTCCGCGACGGCTCCCCAAGATCTGTGCCAGAACCCAGAACTCGTGAACAGAACCAGCCGACCCTAAATTATCATTCCGTTAGGAGTTCTTAGGGGGTGTCTTCAAATGATCTTGCCTGGTGCTCGCCCCGGGGATCCCTGATGAACGGTCACGGCGTCATCAGCCGTCCAGGAGGACCCCGCCAGTCACACTGATGACAAGGGCCACCACTCCGAGGCCGAGGAGGAGAAGCACCAGGGAGGCGACCATGTGCAGCGCGACCTTGAGCAGCGAGTAACACAGGACCTCCTTGTCCGGATCGGACGGGTGGTAGGCGGCATAGGTGGTGCCCGTTCTGTCCTTGCCCGACAACCGGTGTTTCCCACCATGCAGATCCGTGTACTCGTACGACGCCCTCCCGTTGTGGCTGTACACCGCGACCTTCTCCGTCGCGACGGTGATGCCGTGCCGAGGCAGGTACCACTGCTGGCACACCCAGCCGACCATCACAACGCCGGCTACGGAGAGCCCGAGGCCGAAGGAGCGACGAGCCGGCCATGACCGCGATGCCCCATGCCCCACGGAGCCCGACGGCCAGGACGAGGGCGAACGTCTCGACGCCGATGGCGATCGCCGCCCTCTTCTGCTTGCGCAGCTCCGGATCGTCATCGGACTCGGGCACGGTGCGGGCGGACACCAGCGTCGAGCCGTCGACCGTCTCGGCCTCCTCTGCGCGCACGGGCAGGGCCGCGGTGACGGCCGGGACGAACAGCGCCGCGGCGGCCTTGCTCACGCCGTCGACGCGGTGCACGGCGGGCACCGTGCCTGCCGGGGCGACGAGTTCGACCGTGACGGTGCGCCCCTCGGCTCGGATCCGCTGGATCGCCTGGAGCGTGATGCTCAGCTCCTCGGCGTTTCGGCTCCACATCAGCGCGTCGCCGGTGAACTGGAGCACGGTGCCGCGGGAGCCACGCAGGACGGGTATGGGCGAGATCGACATGCCCGAGATCGTAAGAGCCTGAATGGGATCGTCGGTCACTTCGCGAGCAGTCCTGGCCCGCGAGGCACGCAAGGCGGCGCCTTTGAATGATCGTGTGGAAGTTCCGCACTGGCACGGCCTGGTGGGGTGTGCTGAGCGGTATGGTCCTTGGGCCACGCTTCACACGCGTTTCCGCAGGTGGGCGGCGGACGGAACGTTCGACCGAATGCTTAGGGCCGCTCAGGCTAAGGCGGACGCGGTAGGCGACATCAACTGGCTGGATCGGTCGACTTCACGCTCGTTCGCGCCCACCAGCACGCGGCCAGCAAGACATCTCATGTCGCTGGAAGTCAACTTGATGGGTGGTGGTGGTGTCACGTCCAGCCCAGTGGTCGGAGGTAATGGGCCTGGCTTGTCGGAGCCGCCCGATAGCATCGCCTCGCGTCATAAGAGCGGACACCAGAGAGGACCGAACATGCAGGTCGCTGGCGTTGAGGTTCGGGTGAATCACCCGGTTCTGGCGCTGGGGTCGACCGACTGGCTGCCGGTGTTGGAGCTGGCAGACGAGGCCGCGGCCGGGTGTGACACCCATGTGGTGGTCCGGGTTCAGGCTCAGGTGCAACTCATCAAGGTCCGGCTCTTCACCGAGCCATTCGACGACGGGCTGGGGCCGGATCCTTCCTTCACGACCGTCTTCGAGGGGCCGATCTCGTTGGCTGACGGACGGCTGGTGATCGGTGATGTCATGGGTGTGACGCGCTTCGTGAGCCTCATCGGTGAAGCGGGCAGGCGGCGGATCCGTGTCGCTGTTGACGAGCCTGGCTGGAACGCGGCCGCAGTCGACATCTCCGTGGGTCCGAAGCTCTAGGCAGCGAGCGCGGCAGTTGCAGCGAAGGCCCGTTCAGGGTCGTAGAGCGTACGGTTCTACAGGCAGTGGTAGAGGCAGCCGAGGAGCTTGTTGAACAGGTTCCGCAGGGGCGGCGGTGTGGCGTTCACCGGTGGAACGCCGGCTGTCGTAATGCTCGCGGGGTTCGTGCGAGCGCAGGGCTGCGAAGGCCCACATGTAGCCGGTGGAAGCCAGCCTCTGGTCTTTGACAGTCCGGGCGACCACGACGCGGCTGCGGCCTGAGGCCCGGGTCACCGGGGTGGCGCCGGCGTACGCCTTCAAGGCCCGGGCATCGGCGAACCGCTCCCGGTCGTCACCGACCTCGGCGAGGACGCGGGCTCCGGACATCACTGACAGGCCGGGGAAGCTGGTGACGATCTCCGAGTCGGGGTGAGACAGGAACGCTTCCTCGGTGGCCGTCGCAAGGTCGTCGACGCTTCGGCAGGTGGCTTCGAGCTGCTGGATCAAGGCTTGGGCCTGCTTACCCATGGCCTGCTCGACCTGCGGTAGCTGGTGCAGGCACTCCCAGCGGAAGATCTCCCGGAGCCGTTCGATCTCGGGGTCGGTCCCGCGCCGGAGCCGGCCGGCGTGATTGAGCAGAGCACGCAGGCTGCCGCCCGGGTAGGTGCCGCGGCCAGGACCGCGCGGGCGTGCTTGGAGTCGAGGCCAAGCGTGCCGGAACCGTGAATCCCCGATCCACCTTGGGCGTCCGCCCGACGGCGTATGGGGAGGAGCCGGTCTGGCCTGAGGGATCACAGTCCCGGAACGGCGGCAGGCTTCCACCTCACACAGCAGGCCCTTGCACTTCCGTACTTGGGCTCACTGCAGCGCTATTAGATCCACCTGGCCTGTGACAGCCGGGGCCGCCCGCTCGCTTTCGTCGTGACGGGCGGCAACACCAACGACTGCACCCGGTGCAGCCCGCCTCGTCCCGCGTACGCCACGCACGAGCGCCGCCGCCGACAGGCTGCTGTCGGCGCCGGCGCGGTATCCGTTTCGGTGTCGGTGGCCTGTCAGTGGAACAGCAGGGAGGCGTCGCCGGCGGCGGTGCTGACCGAGCCAGGGCAGAGGAAGCTGCCGGAGGTCTTCGTTGCGGTGAACGCCTGGTTCACGTACTTGCGGGTGGTGCCATCTCGGTTCCACAGGACGTTCGTCGCCTTGTAGCGGCATGAGATGCCGCTCTGCTGTCCCGTGATGTCGATGACGTCGGCCTTCGCCCTGCCGGCCGCGTCGTCGAAGGTGACCGCGGGGTTGTTGTTGAGGACGGCGGTGATGCTTCCGCTGCAGCTGAGGTTGCCGCCCGGCCTGTTGATGGTGGTGCGGTCGATGGTCAGCGCGGCGGGCGGGTTCGCGCTCGTCCGGGCGTTGGTCCAGGTGCAGGTGTTGCCCGCGACCACGATCACGCCGTCGACCCGCTGTTCGGCGGTGGGTCCTGACGCCGTCGCCGCCGCGGATGCCGCGGCGGTGGCCGCGATGATCAGGGCGGTGACGCACGAGAGTTTCGAGAGGTACCTCATGTCGCTCCTTCTGCCACGTCCTTGTGGGGGTGCGAGGGGAGCCCGCGTCCGCGTCCGACAGGCGGAGTCGCGCGGATCCGGGTGCGTTGCGTCATGGAGGGTCCCACAGCGATATTGAATTGTCAGGTTCGCGTCAATCAATTGGCTGGATAGTGCCCACGGGACGACGCCGCCGTGGAAACGGCGGACGATCAGGCCGGATACCAGCTGACCACCCTGCAGGGATGGCGTCGCTTCTCCGACGAACCGCCCGCCCCGCCAAGGCTGTTGAGCGAGGACGAGTACGAACGGCTTCAGCCGTTCCAGCGGGAGCTCTACGACGAAGAACGGCTCGACCACCATGCCCGACTGCGCGTGGTCGCCACGTCCACGGTCCGGCACACCGTCACCTGCGGCCGCCGCCTGGTCCTGCTCAACAAATACGCGATCAGCGCCCGCCGCGGGCTGCGCGTCTCCGGTCCCGCCGGCACCGGCAAGACCATCGCCATCACCCAGCTCGGGCGGGCGCATGAACTCCTGGACCAGGCCCGGCACCCGACAGTCACCGGCCGGATCCCGGTCGTCTACATCACGGTCCCACCCGCCGCGACCGCCCGCATGGTCGCCGCCGAGTTCGCCCGCCTCCTCGGCCTGCCGGTCCGCCGCACGTCCAACATCACCGACCTCATCGAGGCCGTATCGGCGTTCGCGTGAAAGTGCACAGGGTGGTACGCGGAAACGTCACCCCCTGCCGTGCGGCGCAGGGACTCAGTGGCCGTTCGACTAGCCATCGCCCGCGGACGGCTTGCCGGGGGGGCCTAGACTCGCGCGCCATGGAAGAGATGTTCGAGCTGGGGACCATCAGTTGCCCGTCCGGCACCCTAGTGATCATTGACGGTGGTTACCTGGGGCTGTGGAGCGGAGACCGGTCGCCGGCGGACATCGATCCGGCCTCCTTGGGTATCGAAGACCCTGCAATGGCCGCCGACGCCACGGGTGCCATTGACTTCGTGGTCAGCGGGCCGGACGCCTCCGAAGCAGTTCGGACCTTTGATAGGCAGCAAGGCTCCAGGTTCCATGACATCCCGGCCTCGAAGGCCGCCGAGTTCGAGGCGACTTTCGATGGTCACTGCCGATCTGCCGGCCTGGACGCGCGACTGGAGGCCCTGCCGGTTCGGGAGGCTCATGCCCACAGGGCCCGTCGGACAGCCGAAGAGGGCGGTGGCAGCTTTTCGATGTTCGGGGTGCCCGTCGTTGCAGTGGGTGGCGTACCCAGAAGTCGGCACCTGCCCGTGCTGGCTACACAGGTCGACTACGGAGACGGTGTCGGCGCTCGCTGGTCCGAGATCTCGATCCGGATGCGCGAGGGCCAGGTCGCGTCATCGGTTTCCTTGGGTGACATAGGAGTGGACTGGGCACGTGTGCTTTTCGGTGATGTCGAGGCCCTGAACACCTGGCAGCACGATGAGCCGGTGGACGGCTTGGCCGACGTGGCGTTCTGGGGGGCCGCGGCAGACGAAGCAGCCGCGACGTTTGCCGCACCCGAACTGGGCGAACCCGGCGAGGACGGTGTTCGCGGGTGGACTGCCCTGCCCGTCTCGGAGGCCATGGACAGAGCACGTGCTCTGTCGAGATGGAAGGACGAGACCGGACGACGCATGGCGGTGGACTTCCGACCTCACTCCCATCACTGGCAGATCATGCGCGAGGTACGTGCTTCGCACGTCGAAGCCGGATCCGTGGAACTCGGTGATGCCCGAGTGCTGTGCGCAATGACGAGCTGGGGCGACGGCTCCTTCCCGGTGATCGCCGATCTGGATTCGTCGGGTGACCTACTCGCAGTGCGAGTGCGCTTCGCCCACACACCCTGAACAGCAGCCCAGAGCGCGTGGCATGGGTACGTAGCGCCGTACCCCGGTGAGCACTTTCATGTGTACGCCGACAGGCCGTCGTCGTTGTCTGCACCGACACCTGCACCGGTCTGGTCCTGGTCGACGAACTCCACAACATCTCGCTCACCAGCCGCACCGGCGCGGAAGTCGCCGACACCCTGAAGCACTTCTCCGAGTGGATCCCGGCGACGTTCATCTACGCCGGCATCGACATCGAGCACTCCAACTTGCTGTCGGGAACCCGCGGGCAGCAGATCGCGGGCCGCTTCAGCCTCATCCCCATAGCCCCGTTCTCCTCCAACATGGAATGGAAGGGCCTGGTCGCCACGCTGGAGAGCACCCTGCTTCTGCACCGGCACCAGCCCGGCACCCTCACCGCCATCCGAGGCGCCGCGATCGACGCCATCCTCACCGGCACCGAGGCCGTCACCAAGAAGTCGCTCGCCGCGGTCCCCCTGGACCGCTCCGCGCAGTCCTTCTCCCGCACCGCCGCCGGGGCTCGTCGGTGAACGAGTACATGCAGATCCCGCTCCTCTCCCCGTTGACATCCACCCCCGGCTCGGTGAGACGACCGTCAGCTACATCCAGCGCCTCGCGCGAGCCAACCATCTCAAGCCCAGCGAGCTGGTCCGACACCTGGCGCCGCCACCACACAAGACCGGCAACAGGCCCGCCCTGGCCCATCTCGCGAAGGTCTGTGGCCGCTCGACAGACGTCCTGGCCATCACCCTCGCGGATGCCAAACCGGCGCAACTCGCTGTCTGCACGAAGGACGACCTCCGGCTGCGCCGCCGCGTCGCCTTGAAGAACGACGGTTTCGACATGACCGGGTTGATCAAACAGGACGCCCGCTGGAACAAGGACAGCCTGCGGCAGATCGCCAACAGCCGGCAGATCCCGCCCTGGGGCCTGAAGAGGATCCTCAGCCCGCGTTTCCCCGATCCGCAGCCTACATCGCGGCCCTTCATGAGCGAGGACAACTGCCGAAAGATCGAGATCTACTACTCACAGGGCCTCACTGCCAAGGAAACATGGCATTGCTTCCTCGACGACCACGACACCTGGATCACCCTGACGACCATCACGGCGCTCTACATCAGATTCGCCCGACAACCCCAGCCGGCCGAGTCCAGTGAAACTCAGTAGCTCTTCGGGGCCAGCTCTGCATACGTTCGGCCGCATGGCTGACGACTGCTTCGGGCATCCACGACTCGCCGCGATCTACGATCCGCTCGACCCCGACCGCAGCGACCTCGATACCTACCTCCGGATGGCGGAAGAGTTTGGGACGCAGCAAGTTCTGGACATCGGCTGCGGCACCGGGGTGTTCGCACTTCTCCTGGCCGACCGCGGGGCCGACGTCGTCGGCATCGATCCCGCCCAGGCATCCGTTGACGTCGCCCGGGCCAAACCGGGCAGTGAGCGAGTGCGCTGGATCTGCGGTGACGCGACAGCTCTCCCGCCACTGCAGGTCGACCTCGCGACGATGACGGCGAACGTCGCCCAGGAAATCGTTGATCCGGACACCTGGCAGAAGACGCTGCGGGGAGCCTACGAAGCGCTGCGGCCCGGCGGGCACCTGGTGTTCGAGACTCGTGATCCGGCCAGGCGCGCCTGGGAAGAGTGGACCCGGGAGAACTCCTACCACGTGACGGAGATCCCGAGCGTCGGCTCCGTCGAGAGATGGGTCCAACTGACCGAGGTGAGCTGGCCTCTGGTGACCTTCCGCTGGACCTACGTCTTCGCAGCGGACGGACAGGCGCTGACGTCGGACTCGACCCTGCGCTTCCGAGAGCGCGAAGAGGTCGAGACGGACCTGGTCACGCAGGGCTACGCGGTGGAAGACGTTCGTGATGCGCCCGACCGACCAGGCAAAGAGTTCGTCTTCCTCGCACGACGCACCTGATCCCTAGTGATCCACAGCACTCGAATTCGATGGCACTGTGGCCTCGACCCGCAAGCCCGCGATCGCGGCGTTGCTCGCGACGGTGGAATCGCGGCTGGCGAAGAACGGGGCCACGGCGGTCGGGGTGGGCACCGGGGGTGTCCGCCAAGACCCAATGGCCGACGGATGTCCTCGCTGTGGACGACTATTTCTCCCAGCCAGGCCGCAGTATGTCCATCAGCGGCACCTCCATGGCAACGCCGCACGTCGCCGACGCCGCCGCCCTCTACCTTGCCGCCCGCCCCTCGGCCACCCCGGCCAGGTCAGCGACGCCATGACGGCCAACGCCACCACAGGCGCCGTCAAGAGCGCCGGCAGCGGCTCCCCGAACAGGCTTGCCCAATTGGCCGCCCCCGGCGGGCAGGGAGACTGACCCAGTCCGCCGGCAGCGTGCAGCTCCTGCCCGGAGCGGGCATCCGGATATCGACGGACGCCTGACCTGCATCCCCTCTTCGCGTGAGGTCACCTTCGGCAGCGGGGTAAAGTCGCCGGGAATCACATCCAGCAGGCTCAGCACATGGTCTCCCGTACGCAGAGTGATCAGCAGTTCCCACCGCACGTGTCGTGGAACGTCCGGGCGGTGGGACAGGCGGTGCCACAGGGCAGGCCACAGGTAGTGGGTGCCGTCGGGCGCCGCATTCGCTTACCCACGCCGGGTCCAACCGCTGGCTCAGGCCGAGGTCACCCACCCGCTCCTCCAGCCTGGACAACGAGGCCCAGCGCGCACGGCACGCGACCGGCACCGCCGATGGGATTTCCTAGCCCCTCCCCCCGGCGTACAGCGGCGCTCAGCGATGCAGACCAGGCAGGGCATGGGCGCAGGAGGTTGTCTGTACCCCTTCCATCTCCAGGCCGACTGGACGGACCGCGCATGAATGGGCGAAATGAGAAGATTATTAAGGAGTCATTTTGCCTTCGAGGTGAGATGTCCCGGAACGCGCCTTACGGAGAGGAAGAGGGGCGGTGAAGATGCGCGGCCTTACCGCTCCCGAAGACCGGCCGGACGATCCGCTCGACGCCGTCCATCCGGCAACGGCAACGGTTGACGAGGGGGGCGTCGTGACCGGGTGGAGTGAGGGCGCCACGCGCCTGCTCGGCTATAGCCGCGAGGATGTGGTGGGGCGAGCGGCGGCCCGTCTGCTCGCCGAGGATGTCACCGAGGCGGCCAAGCGGTCCCTGTCCGGGCATGAGAGCTGGAACGGACGGGTAATGCTGCGTCACCGCAGCGGCCACTGTGTGCAGGCGGACCTGCTCGCGCACCATCGGGTGGCGGCAAACGGAGTCGACTGGCTCGTGGTGTGGACGACCGCACGTCGATCCGCCCCACGTGTGAGTGACGCGCTGGTGCGGTCGGGATTCGACCAGTCACCGTCCATTCTGGCGATCTACGACACCGATCTGCGCTCCGTGCTGGCGAACGCCGAAATGCAGAACGCGGTGGCGCTCACCGACGAACAGATGCGCGGCATGCGGCTGCCGGAGATCGTGCCGGACAACCCGGAAGCCGAGAACACCGAGCGGGCCATGCGCCGGGCGCTGGAGACCGGTGAACGGCAGCATCTGGAGCACGTCCTGCGCGTCCCGGGCGAGAGTCGCCAGCATGCCTGGTCGGTCTCCTTGGCCCCGCTGAAAGGCTCCTCCGGCCAGCTGTACGGAGTGGGATTGGCAGCACGTGACCTCACGGAGCAGTTCGAGGCCCGGCAGCGTCTGCTGCTGCTCAACGAAGCCAGCAGCCGCATCGGCACCACCCTGGACATGGCGCGCAGCGCACAGGAACTGGCCGATGTGGCCGTCCCCCGGCTCGCGGATTTCGTCACCGTCGACCTGCTGGTCTCCCTGGAGGACGGTGGCGAGCCGCCCTCGGGTCCGCTGTCCGGTCCGGTCACCATGCGCCGAGTCGCTCGGCAGTCCGTCATCCCGGGCGCCCCGGAGTCCGTGGTCGAACTGGGCGGCATGGCGACGTACCCGGCGCTCTCTCCTCCTGCCGAGTGCCTCGCCTCGGGCCGGCCGGCCAGGTACGAGATGACCGACTCCGCCGTCGCCGGTTGGACGGCTCATGATCCCGCCCGGGGCGCCCGCATCCGCGACGTGGGGATCCACTCCGTGATGGTCGTCCCGCTACAGGCCCGTCACATCATCCTCGGCGTGGTCCTCTTTCTCCGCCACCGGCGCCCCGAGCCGTTCGAAGAGGACGATCTGCTTCTGGCCGAGGAGATCACCGTCCGGGCGGCTGTCTGCGTCGACAACGCCCGCCGCTACACCCGTGAGCGCACGACCGCCGTGACCTTGCAGCGCAGCCTGCTGCCGCAGACGACGCCCGGCCAGGCGGCGGTCGAGACAGCTTCCCGCTATCGGCCCGCGGGTTCCCGGGCCGGCGTGGGCGGTGACTGGTTCGATGTCATTCCGCTCTCTGGTGCCCGTACCGCCCTGGTCATCGGTGATGTCGTCGGCCACGGAATCCAGGCGTCCGTCACCATGGGGCGGCTGCGCACCGCCGTACGCACGCTGGCCGATATAGACCTTCCACCCGACGAGCTGCTGACGCACCTGGACGACGTTGTCATCCGCATGTCCACCGAAACGGCCGCTTCTGCCGGCACGCCCTCTGCGGAGGCCACCGTGGCCACGTGCCTCTACGCGGTCTATGACCCGGTCTCCCGCCGCTGCACTCTCGCCCGCGCCGGGCATCCGCTACCGGCAGCCGTCGGCCCGGACGGTGCCGCGTACATCCTCGACCTGCCCGCCGGTCCGCCCCTCGGCCTGGGCGGCCTGCCCTTCGAGGCCGTGGAGGTGGAACTGCCCGAAGGCAGTCTCCTCGCGCTCTACACCGACGGCCTGGTCAAGGGGCGTGACCGCGACATCGATGAAGGATTGGAGGTGCTCCGCCAGGCGCTGGCTGACCCCGCCCCCTCTCTGGACGCCGTCTGCGACGCGGCGCTCGACGCGCTGCTCCCTGCCGGCACCGACGACGATGCGGCTCTTCTCCTCGCACGCTCCCGCGCGCTTGGAGCCAGCCAGGTCGCCACCTGGGACGTACCGTCCGATCCGTCCGTCGTCGCTCGGACCCGCGCGGACGTGGCCCACCAGTTGGCCGTCTGGGGACTCGAGGAGGCGCTGTTCACCACGGAGCTGGTCGTCAGCGAACTGGTCACCAATGCCATCCGATATGGTCGTCCTCCCATCCAGCTGAGGCTCATCCACGACCGCACGCTCATCTGCGAGGTGAGCGACAACAGCAACACCGCTCCCCATCTGCGCCGCGCCCGCGCTTTCGACGAGGGCGGCCGTGGTCTTCTCCTCGTCGCCCAGCTCACCCAGCGGTGGGGCACCCGTCACGCCCGGGAGGGCAAGACCATCTGGGCCGAGCAGGACCTCCCTGTCGGCTGAGAGCGGCAAGTCTCGAAAGGCCTCGGCCATGCGGAGGATCGACGGCCGAGCGTAGTGGGTGCTGCCGTCCCACCCTCGTACAGCGAACACCATCAGTAACGGCTGACTGGTCAGGACGACGAGTCCCCGAGGTCGCGATCGAGCCGGCGTGGTCGGTGGCCGGATGGCGTAGGACGCTGACGGACTGGCCCGCTGACGCGGATCGCCTCGTCGGTACTGTGATCAGCCAGTGTCGGCCGTCTTGATGTGAGTCATCAGCGCTGTCTCCACGGTAAGGGGCTCTTCCGCGGCGAGGTGTCCCGTGCTGATGATCTTCAAGGTCGCCCGTCGGATGCCGTGGGCGAGTTCCTGGGCGTGGTGGGGAGGGGTGGCCACGTCATGGGCACCGCCGATGACAAGTGTGGGGGCGCTGATCTGCCCGAGGCGGGGCCGCAGGTCATAGCCGGCCAGGGCGTCACAACAGGCCGCGTAACCGGCAGGGTCGGCGTCCGCGAGGCTCTTCAGCAGGGCGCGGCCCCGGGGTGTGGTCCTGGTGCGAGGGTCGGCGAACCATCGGCCGGGGTTGGTCACGAGCAGCGGGGCGGTGCCCTTGAGCCGTACGAGTGCGGCGCGCTCCCTCCAGGGGCCCGGAGCGCCGAAGTGGGCGGAGGAGCAGATCAGGGTGAGGGAAGCGACGCGCTCGGGGTGGTGGGCGGCGAGGTGGGCACCGATCGCTCCGCCCAGGGAGATGCCCGCGTAGTGGAACTGCCGGACTCCATGGTGGTCGATGAGGTCGAGGACGAGTGCGGCGAGGTCCGCCACGGTGGTGCCACCGGGCCCGGGGTCGCCCAGCAGATCGGCCGGGGAGTCGCCGTGCCCAGGCAGGTCGAAGGGCAGCACGCGGAAGTTCTGTGCCAGGGCCCGCAGGTGGGGTGCCCATACGGTCATCGACGTTCCGAGGGAGGGACCGAGGACCAGGAGGGGTTCTCCGGGCGGGCCCGAGAGGTGGTGGTGCAGCAAGCGGACGGGGGGCACGGCGGCTCCTACGAGATGAAGAGGGGGCGGGCGTCAGCGTTCCAGGACGAGGGCGAGCCCCTGCCCGACGCCGATGCACAGCGTGGCGACGCCCGTGCCCGAACCGGCGGCCTTCAGCTGGTGGGCGACGGCGCCGGCGAGCCGGGCGCCGGACGCGCCCAGCGGATGGCCGATGGCGATCGCGCCACCGCGCGGGTTGAGGATCGCCGGGTCGAACGAGGGCCACTCGGCGACACAGCCGAGGACCTGGGCGGCGAACGCCTCGTTGAGTTCCAGGGTGGTGAGGTCGGCGAACGTCCTGCCCGCCTTGGCCAGCGCCCGGTTGACCGCCTCGACGGGCCCGAGGCCGAAGTAGTGCGGCTCGATGGCGGTGACGGCGGAGGCGCTGATCCGGGCGAGCGGTTCACGGCCGCACTCCTTCAGGCCCTCGGCATCAGCCAGCAGCAGCGCCGCCGCGCCGTCGTTGAGCGGAGAGGCGTTGCCCGCGGTGACCGTCCCGTTCTCGGTCCGGAAGGACGGCTTCAGCTTCGCCATCGCGTTCAGGGAGGCGTGGTCGCGTATGCACTCGTCGCGGTCCAGGACCACCGGCTCGCCCGTGCGCTGCGGGATTTCGACCGGCACCGTCTCCGCGTCGTACAGGCCGTCCTTCCAGGCGCTCGCCGCCTTCGCGTGGGAGGCGAGTGCGAAGGCGTCCTGCTGTTCTCGCGTGATGCCGTGCTTCTCGGCGATCAGCTCGGCGCTCTCACCGAGTGGGACCGTCCACTGCGGCTCCATCGCCGGGTTGGCCATGCGCCAGCCGAGCGTCGTGGAGTACAGCTGGGTGTGCCCGGCCGGGAAGGGGCGATCGGGCTTGGGCAGGACGTAGGGTGCGCGGGTCATCGACTCGACGCCGCCGGCCAGGGCGATGGAGACGTCGCCGAGTGCGATGGCCCGCGCGGCTTGGATGACCGCCTCCAGTCCGGAGGCGCACAGCCGGTTGACCGTGACACCCGGCACGGTCACCGGCAGGCCCGCCAGCAGCGCCGCCATGCGGGCCACGTTCCGGTTGTCCTCGCCGGCGCCGTTGGCGTTGCCGTAGAAGACGTCACCGATGCGGGCGGGGTCGAGCTCGGGGGTGCGGGCGAGGAGTTCACGGATGGTGTGGGCGGCCAGGTCGTCCGGGCGGACGGAGGACAGGCCGCCGTTGTACTTGCCGACCGGGGTGCGGACGGCGTCGACGATGTAGACGTCACGCAGGCTCATCGGGCCATCTCTTCCGGGACGAGGACCTTGGCGGCTGTGTTGTCGGTGATGTCGGCGGCGGTCACGCCCGGTGCGGTCTCGACGAGGATCAGCCCGTCGTCGGTGACGTCCAGGACACCGAGATCGGTGATGATCCGGTGCACACAGGCACGGCCGGTCAGCGGCAGGGTGCATTCCTGAACGATCTTCGGACTGCCGTCCTTGGCCGTGTGCGTCATGACGACGATCACCCGGCGCGCCCCGTGCACCAGATCCATCGCCCCGCCGATGCCGGTGACCAGCTTGCCGGGCACAGCCCAGTTGGCCAGATCCCCGTCGGCGGACACCTGCATGGCGCCCAGTACCGCGACGTCGATGTGCCCGCCACGGATCATCGCGAACGACAGCGCCGAGTCGAAGAACGACGCCCCGGGGAGCACGGTCACCGTCTCCTTGCCCGCATTGATCAGATCCGGATCGACCTCGTCCTCGTACGGAAAAGGCCCCGTGCCCAGAATCCCGTTCTCCGACTCCAGCACCACATGCACGCCCTCCGGCAGATGTCCGGGGATCAGGGTCGGCAGGCCGATGCCGAGATTGACGTACTCACCGTCGCGGAGTTCAGTGGCCGCCCGGGCGGCCATCTCCTCACGTGTCCAGGCCATCTAGCCGCGCACCGTCCTGTTCTCGATCCTCTTGTCGGCGGCCTGCTCGGCGGTGAGGGGCACCACCCGCTGCACGAAGACGCCCGGCACATGGACATGGTCGGGGTCGATCTCGCCGGGTTCGACCAGTTCCTCGACCTCGGCGACCGTGACACGCCCGGCCATCGCGGCCAGCGGGTTGAAGTTGCGCGCCGACTTGGCGAACACCAGATTCCCGTGCCGGTCACCCTTGGCCGCCCGGAGCAGCGCGAAATCCGTACGGATGCCGTGTTCCAGTACGTGCGGTACGCCGTCGAACTCGCGGACCTCCTTGGGCGGGGACGCCACCGCGACACCGCCGCTCCCGTCGTACCGCCATGGCAGGCCGCCGTCAGCCACTTGCGTACCGACCCCCGCCGGGGTGTAGAAGGCCGGGATACCCGCACCCCCGGCGCGCAGCCGCTCGGCGAGGGTGCCCTGCGGGATCAGCTCCACCTCCAGCTCTCCCGCCAGGTACTGCCGTGCGAACTCCTTGTTGGCACCGATGTACGAACCCGTCACCCGGCCGATCCTGCCCGCCGCGAGCAGCACCGCGAGCCCCGAATCCAGCGCCCCGCAGTTGTTGGACACCACCCCCAGCCCGCCCACACCGCGCTCATGGAGCGCCTGGATGAGCACGTTCGGCACACCACTCAGGCCGAAGCCGCCCACGGCCAATGACACACCGTCAGTCACATCGGACACAGCCTCGGCGGCCGTCGCCACCACCTTGTCCATCGCCATCAGGTCGCCGCCACGGCAGGGGCTTCGAGCGCGGACGGATGGTTCGCCAGGGGAATGACTGTGATCGTCATGTAGGGGAAGAGCGGCAACTGCCACAGGAGGCGGTGCAGTTCCTCGTTGTCCGTGACGTCGAAGACGCTGAGATTGGCGTACTGACCGGCACACCGCCAGATGTGGACCCAGACACCGGACTTCTGGAGTTCCCGGCAGTAGCTCTTCTCGCGGGTCACCAGGTCCTCCCGGACTTCCGGTTCGAGGTCGTGCGGGATACCGACGTCCATCTTCACTGCGAACAACATGGTGTTTCCTTGCCGGTTGAGAGTGGTGTCGCGGTACGTACGTCAGGCCTTGTCGAGCACGAAGTCGTACGTGACCTCGTTGCCGACGCCGGATGCCGCGGGCGCGGTGTCGAGGACCAGCTCCGGCTTGACGGCCGAGGCGATGTCGTCCTCGACGTGGCTGCCGCCCCGGAAGTACAGCTGGGTGGTGATGAGCTGGTGGCCGGGTGCGGAGACCTTCAGGTGCAGGTGGGCGGGGCGCCAGGCGTGCCAGCCGGCCGCGGCGATCAGCTTGCCGCAGGAGCCGTCGGTGGGGATCTGGTACGGAGCCGGCTCCATGGTGTGGATCACGAAGCGACCGTCGCCGTCGGTGACGACGGTGCCGCGCAGGTTCCACTCGGGCAGCCCGGGGGCGAACTGCGAGTAGAGGCCGTCCGCGTCGGCGTGCCACATCTCGACCTTGGCGCCGGCCAGTGGCGTGCCGTCCACGCCGGCCACCTGCCCCTGGAACAGCAGCGGTGTGCCGGGTTCGTCGTCGCGCATGGGCAGGGTGGCCTCGGCGGTGAACGTCGGCGAGCCCGGGACGTAGTACGGGCCCTCGATCGTGCCCTTGCTGCCCTGCCGGTCCTCGTTGGCGACCTCTTCGACGACGTGCTCGACCCACACGTCGAGGAACAGCGGCCATTCACCGTCGAGGCCGACCTGGATGAGCCAGGCCTTGAGCGCGTCGTACTCGGCGTAGGTGACCTTGTGGCGGCAGATGATGTCGTGCACGGCGGCGAGGACTTCCGACGCCAGGGTGTCGACGCGCTTGGTGTCCACGTTCTTGGTGTCGGCGACGGCGGCGGCCGTGCGCTGCGTGGCGCGGAACTTCTCGGTCGCGGCGGCGCCGGAGGCGGCGGCGGTGGCCGCGGTGGCTGCTTCAGCGGCTGTGGGCGTGGTGATGTCGGTCATGTCTCGTTCCTGTTTTTGCTTCTGTTTCTGTCTTTTGTTTCCGTGGCTGGGGCCGGATTCAGTTCCTGGGGCGGTCCTGCGACCTCAGACGTCCTGGCGGTAGCGGGCCAGCTTCTCGGGGTCGATGTCGATCCCCAGCCCGGCACCTTCGCGGATGCGCAGGGTTCCGTCCTCGATGGAGAGCGGCTCGGTGAGCAGGTCGTCGGTCATGTCGAGGAAGTTCGACAATTCACCGGCTTGCCGGGCGGCCGACCGGTGAGCCGCGCCGAAGGCAACGGTGCAGAGGGTGCCGATCTGCCCGTCGATCTGATTGCCCATCACCAACTCGACGCCCAAGGCCTCGCACTGGTGCAGCACGCGCTGGGAGGCGGTGAAGCCGGTGCGCGCCGTCTTGATGCTGATGGCGGTCGCGGATCCGCCGAGCAGCTCGCGGGTCACCTCCGCCGGCCGGGTGGCGCTCTCGTCGGCGATGAACGGGATGGGGCTCCGGCCGACCAGCCAGCGGCGTCCCAGTACGTCGTCGGCGGGGCACAGTTCCTCGGCGAACGTCAGCCCCAGGTCGGCCATCTCGTCCAGGGCGCGGGCCGCCTCGGACGCGGTCCAGCCGCGGTTGCCGTCGATGTAGAGCTCCACGTCCGGGCCAAGGGCCTGGCGCAGTGCGCGGCAGGCGTCGACGTCGTCGGTGTAGGGCCGCCGGCCGACCTTGACCTTGAACGTGGTGATGCCGTGGGCGTCCCGGACGCGCTCGGCTTCGGCAACCATCCGGTCGGCCGGTGCGAAGCCCACCATGTGGCTCACCCTCATCCGGTCGGTGTACCCGCCGAGCAGACCGGACACCGGCATGTCGGCCGCCTGGCCCAGGAGGTCCCACAGGGCCATGTCGAGGGCGGCCTTGGCGGTGGGGTTGCCGACGGTCCGGTCGAGCCGTTCGTGGACGGCCTCCCGTTCCAGCGCCGAAAGGCCCAGGATCTGCGGCGCGAAGATCCTGTCGATCACCGCGACGATGGACTCCTGCGTCTCGCCGTAGGTGTAGGGGCGGGGCGGCGCCTCCGCGACACCGAGCAACCCGTCGTCCGTGTGCACGCGTACCAGCACATGGTCGGCATCGCGTACTTCGCCGCTGGCGAATACGAGCGGCTTTCTGTAGGGAATCGAAAAGGGAATTGCCTCAATCTTGGTGATCTTCATGACCCCTCGATCTCGAGGTTTTCGGGCGCGATAAACACGCGGTTCCTTTCGAGAATGTTCAGCAGATTCCTCACGAGGGGAGATTCGTCGTCCTCGCGCCAAGCCATCGCGAGCCGGACGGGCAGGGCGCCCTCGATGCGTTTGCACAGCACGCCTTCGCGCGGTGCCGAGCGGACGGAGTCCGGCAGTACGGCGACGCCGAGGCCGGCGGCGACCAGGGCCAGCGCCGCGGATGTCTCCGTGACTTCGTAGGCGCGGCGCGGGTGGAAACCCGCTGCCAGACAGCTGCGGATCACTGCGTCATCGACGACTGAGCTGAGCGTGGCCGCGTACATGATGAAGCTCTCATGCCGCAGCTGCTCGACGCGTACGACGTCCGCCTCGCTCAGCCAGTGCTCGTCAGGTACGGCGACGACCAGGGGCTCGTCGGCGAGGGTGCGGTGGGCTATGCCTTCCCGCCGGATCGGCGGGCGCAGTACGCCGACATCGAGGCGCCTTTCGAGCAGTCCCGACTCCTGGGCGGGCGTGAGCATCTCGGTGTGCACCTCCAACATCACTCCCGGCATCTCGCGTTTCACCAGCCGTGCCAGCGCGGGCAGCTGCCGGTACGAGGCGGACCCCGTCAGGCCGACACGCAGCACCCCCTCGGCGCCTGACGCGAAGCGCGTGACCCTGGCCGCCGCCTCCGAGACGGCGTGGAGAATGCGCTGCACGTCGGCGAGGAACACCTCTCCGGCCGCGGTCACGGCGACCTGCCGGGTCGTACGGGTGAACAGCTCGACACCCAGCTCGGCCTCCAGCTGGCGGATCGCCTGGGACAGCGGGGGCTGTGCCATGTGCAGCAGCTGCGCCGCCCTGCCGAAATGGCGGGTGTCGGCGACGGCCGCGAAATACCGGAGGTGCCTGAGCTCCATGGGGCCGCCTCCTGAATTCTCGGGCCCTCGATTGCGCCTCATCGTAGGAAGCGGAATCCCGGACGGACAAATACTTGATTCCAGCGTATTGATACGGAGGCGATATCAATACCCCCCTGGGTCAACCCTGGGGGAATTACCTAGGGCCCAGTCTTCATCGCGATGTCATGGTGCTGAAAAGCAGTCGTAACCGATGCACATGATTCGGAGGAACGGACTATGGTCGAAGCACCCAGCCGGGCGCGGACGATTCTCGAAAACGCCCTGGAGGAAGACCCTACGAGCGGCGTGTACCGCGTCCGCCGGAGCGTGTTCACCGACGAGGAGCTCTTCGAGCTGGAGATGAAGTACATCTTCGAGGGGAACTGGGTCTATCTCGCGCACGAGAGCCAGATCCCGGACGTCGGAGATTACTTCACCACCCACATCGGCCGGCAGCCCGTCGTCATCTCCCGCGACAAGCAGGGGGAGCTGCACGCCCTGATCAACGCGTGCAGCCACCGCGGCGCGATGCTCTGCCGCCGCAAGACGGACAACCGCACCACCTTCACCTGCCCGTTCCACGGCTGGACGTTCAGCAACGCCGGCAAGCTCCTCAAGGTCAAGGACCCGCGCGGCGCCGGCTACCCGGAGCAGTTCAATACCAACGGTTCACACGACCTGACCAGGGTCGCCCGCTTCGAGAGCTACCGCGGCTTCCTCTTCGGCAGCCTGAACCCGGACGTCCCACCGCTTACCGAGCACCTCGGTGACGCGGCGAAGGTCATCGACATGATCGTCGATCAGTCCCCGGAGGGGCTGGAGGTGCTGCGCGGTTTCTCTACGTACACCTACGACGGCAACTGGAAGTTGCAGGCGGAGAACGGCGCCGACGGCTACCACGTGTCGGCCACCCACTGGAACTACGCGGCGACCCAGGCGCGCCGTACCGCGGGTGAGTCGGCCAACGACACCAAGACGATGGACGCCGGTGGCTGGGCCAAGCAGCGAGGCGGCTTCTACTCCTTCGACCACGGCCACCTGCTGCTGTGGACCAAGTGGCTCGACCCCACCAACCGGCCTCTGCACGAGCGGCGCGACGAGCTGGTGGCGGAGTACGGCGAGGACAAGGCCGACTGGATGATCGGCGTCTCCCGCAATCTGTGCCTCTACCCCAACGTCTATCTGATGGACCAGTTCGGCTCCCAGATCCGGCACTTCCGGCCCGTCTCGGTCGACAAGACCGAAGTCACGATCTACTGCATCGCCCCCAAGGGTGAGTCGGCCGCCGCACGCGCCCAGCGCATCCGGCAGTACGAGGACTTCTTCAACGCCACCGGCATGGCCACCCCGGACGACCTGGAGGAGTTCCGCTCCTGCCAGAAGACCTACCTGGCCACCGCCGCCCCGTGGAACGACCTCAGCCGCGGTGCCGTGCA
Organism: Streptomyces sp. NPDC015346; assembly: GCF_043078785.1. Taxonomy (NCBI): domain Bacteria; kingdom Bacillati; phylum Actinomycetota; class Actinomycetes; order Kitasatosporales; family Streptomycetaceae; genus Streptomyces; species Streptomyces sp. NPDC015346. The sequence goes on from NZ_JBIBTW010000008.1 coordinate 33,154, forward strand.
CCAGATCCAGGGCCCCGACGAGGACGCCAAGCGCATCGGGCTCAACCCGCTCGCCAGTGGTGTGCGGACCGAGGACGAGGGCCTCTACCCCATCCAGCACGGCTACTGGCTGGAGACCATCCGCCGCGCGCTGGACGAGGAAGACCGGCACGCCCAGCGGCGTGACGACGTCACGGCACCCGCACGATGCGCATGACCACGGCGTTCACGAAAGGAGCAGCATCATGACGATGACCCCCGCGGAGACGAGCACCGTCACGCTGGAAGCGGTCCGCCGGTTCCTCTACCGGGAGGCGCGCCACCTCGACGACCGGGAGTTCGAGAAGTGGCTGGAGTGCTACCACCCGGAAGTCGAGTTCTGGATGCCGGCCTGGGCGGACGACGACGAGCTCACCCGTGACCCGCAGAGCGAGATCTCGCTGATCTACTACGCGAACCGCGGCGGCCTGGAGGACCGGGTCTTCCGGATCCGCACCGACCGCTCCAGCGCCACCAGCCTGCCCGAGCCCCGCACCGGCCACAACATCACCAATGTCGAGATCACCGCTGAGAACGGCGGCCTCGTGGACGTGCGCTTCAACTGGTTCACGCTCTACTACCGCTACCAGAGCGTCGACACGTACTTCGGCACCTCGTTCTACCGCATCGACTTCACCGGCCCGAGCCCACTGATCAGAGCCAAGAAGGTCGTGCTGAAGAACGACTACGTCCACCACGTGGTCGACGTCTACCACGTCTGAACCGAGTGGCCCTTCCCCCCTCCCGCAACCCGAAATGAGCACCACCATGGCATTCCAGGTCGCCCTGAGCTTCGAGGACGGCATCACCCGGTTCATCGACTGCGGACCGGACGAGACCGTCGCCGACGCCTCGTACAGGGCCCGGATCAACATCCCGCTCGACTGCCGCGACGGCGCCTGCGGCACCTGCAAGTCGCTCTGCGAGTCCGGGAGTTACGACGGCGGCGACTACATCGACGAGGCACTGACCGACGACGAAGCGGCGCTCGGCTACTGCCTGCCGTGCCAGATGACACCGCAGAGCGACCTCGTCCTGCGCATCCCCTCCACCTCGGCCGCCGCCAGGACGGCCGCGGCCACCCACACCGCCACCCTCACCGAGATCGCCCGGTACTCCGCCAGCACCGTCGGCATCACCCTGGACGTCGACGACCGCCGGGCCCTGGACTTCCTGCCCGGGCAGTACGTCAACGTCCGCGTCCCGGGGACCGAGCTGACCCGCTCGTACTCCTTCAGCACCGGGCCCCACCAGCACCAGGTGTCCTTCCTCGTCCGTATCACCGAAGGCGGCGCGATGTCGGGCTACCTCACCGACCGTGCCGAAGTCGGCGACCGCATCGACTTCACCGGCCCGATGGGCAGCTTCTACCTACGCGAACTCAATCGCCCCGCCCTGTTCCTGGCGGGCGGCACCGGACTGGCGCCGCTGCTGTCGATGCTGGAACGGCTGACCCAGGCACCGGCCCCGTACCCGGTCCACCTCATCTACGGAGTGAGCACCGACCAGGATCTGGTCCACCTGGACACGCTGGACGACTACGCCGACGTCATACCGGGCTTCACCTTCGACCACTGCGTCGCCGACCCGGCCAGCAGCGCCCGGAACAAGGGCTACGTCACCGGCCTGATCGACGAGAAGGCCCTGCACGACGGTGACGCCGATGTCTATCTGTGCGGGCCACCGGCCATGGTCGAGGCGGTACGCGGCCACGTCGCGGCCCTGGGCATCACCCCTGCCGGCTTCCACTACGAGAAGTTCGCGGTGACAGCGGGAGCGGGAGCAGGAGCGGCCCGGTGAGCCCGACGCCGCCGGCGCACTCGTTCACGCCGCACCCCGGCAGGTTCAGCGGCAAGAAAGTCGTGGTCACCGGTGCCGCCCAGGGCATCGGTCTGGCGGTGGCCCGCCGCCTGGTGGCCGAGTCGGCCGATGTCGTCCTGGTCGACCGCTCGGAGCTCGTCCAGGAGGTCGCCGCCGAGCTGAAGGCCGATGCCGTCGTCGCCGACCTGGAGCGGTACGGGGGAGCCGAGAACGCCATCGCGGTGGCCCACGCGCGGCACGGCAGGATCGACTGCCTCATCAACAACGTGGGCGGCACGATCTGGGCCAAGCCGTACGAGCACTACACACCCGAGCAGATCCAGGCGGAGATCCAACGCTCCCTGTTCCCGACCTTGTGGACCTGCCGCGCCGTCCTGCCCCACCTCATCGCGCAACGCTCCGGGACCATCGTCAACGTCTCATCCGTGGCCACCCGCGGCGTCAACCGTGTCCCCTACGCGGCGGCCAAGGGCGGGGTGAACGCCGTCACCGCCTCGCTGGCCCTGGAAGCGGCGCCGTACGGCATCCGCGTCGTGGCCACCGCACCGGGCGGAACCGACGCCCCGGCCCGGCGCGTCGCCCGCGGCCCAGCGGCCCGCAGCGATCAGGAGAAGTCCTGGTACCAGCAGATCGTCGACCAGACCATCGCCTCCTCCCTGATGAAGCGGTACGGCTCGCTGGACGAGCAGGCCGCGGCGATCGTCTTCCTCGCCTCCGACGAGGCGTCCTACATCACCGGCACGGTGCTTCCCGTCGCCGGCGGGGACCTCGGTTGAACCTCGGTTCAGCACACCCGCCCTCCGCTCCCACCCGCTCCGCGCTCCACCCGCCCAGACCGGCCACCACGATCATGGGATATCCGCGATGAACGCTCAGCCGCACAGACGCACCGGTCCACGCTCACGCCAGCACAACGAGCTGCGCTGGGTCATCGGCATAGCCGCCGTGACCCTCCTCTTCGACGGTTACGACCTGGTCGTGTACGGCACCGTCGTACCGAGCCTGCTGCGCGACCCGGGCCAACTCGGTCCCCTCACCCCCGGACAGGCGGGGGCGCTCGGCAGCTACGCCCTCATGGGTGTCATGGTCGGCGCGCTGGCCGCAGGCGCCATCGGCGACCACATCGGCCGGCGCCGCATCATGCTGGTCAACCTCGCCTGGTTCTCCGTCGGCATGGGGCTGACCGCGCTGACCACCAGCGTCACCGCCTTCGGCATCCTCCGATTCCTCACAGGCATCGGCGTGGGGGCCCTGATAGCCACCGTCGGCGCCCTGGTCGCCGAGTTCGCGCCGCCGGACCGGCGCAATTTTTCTACAACGCGATCGTCTACAGCGGCGTCCCCGCAGGCGGCGTACTGGCGGCCCTGCTGGCGCTGTTGACCTCCGACGCCATCGGATGGCGCGGGCTGTTCCTGGTCGGGGCGCTGCCGATCGTGCTGCTGCCCGTGGCGATGCTGCGGCTGCCGGAGTCGCCCAAGTGGTTGCTGGTCCGCGGACAGGAGGAACGCGCACGCCAGGCCGTGCCGGCCGCCGGGAAGCCCACCACAGCCGCCGACGCGGCACCGGACGCGATCAAGGAGAAGGTCGGCTTCGCGGCGCTCGCGACCCGCCGCTACGCGCTCGCCACCTTCTTCCTCGGCCTGATGAGCTTCTCCGCCCTGCTCCTGACGTACGGCTTGAACACCTGGCTGCCGGAAATCATGGGTCGCAACGGCTACGGAAAGTCGTACTCTCTGGCTTTCCTGCTGACCCTCAACGGCGGCGCCATCGTCGGCGGCCTGATCGCCTCACGGGCCGCCGACCGGCTCGGGCCCAAACGCGTGATCGCCGCCACCTTCGGCCTCGCCGCCGTGTCCCTGGCCCTGCTGACGCTCAAGCTCCCGCTCGGAGTACTGCTCGGCTTCGTCGCTGTCGCGGGGGTGGGCACACTGGGCACCCAGGTCCTCATCTACGGCTTCGTGTCCAACTACTACGACACCGTGGCGCGCGCCGCCGGTGTTTCCTGGTGTGCCGGGTTCGGCCGACTCGGCGGCATCGGCGGCCCGGTCGTCGGCGGGGCACTCGTCGGCGCCGGAGTCCCGCCCCTGTACGCCTTCTACGTGTTCGCCTGCGTCGCCGTCGCCGGCATGCTGGTGACCGGCTTCGTCCCACGTCAGACCGGTGCGCACGTCCCGGCCGCTCCCGAGCAGGAGCCCCTGCCCGGCAGCAGTGCTAGCGTGCTGAGACATGGACACGCGTCCTGAGCGACGCCGGAGCCTGATCGGACGGGCCGGCGAAACTGCCGCGCTGGCCCACAGGCTCAGCGCCGCCCGCATGGGCCATCCATCGATGGTGCTGGTCGCCGGCCCATCGGGGAGCGGAAAAACAGCCCTGGTCGAGCAGGTCCTCTCGGGGGCGGAGGAACCCCTGCACGTCCTGCGCGCCACGGGCGTGTCCTGGGAGTCGGGTGTGGCTCTGGGAGTGTCCGAACAGTTGGCCCGTTCCTGCGACGAGGAGCTGGACGTCCCGGCCACGGCGCCGGACGTGATCCTCGCAGCGGCACAGCGCCTCCACCAGCTCTTCCGGACGGCGCAGCAGCGCAGTCCCCTCGTGGTCGTCGTCGACAACGCCCACTGGGCCGATGTGGAGAGTCTGCGGGCGGTCCGCTCCGCGGTACGCAGGATGTCGACGGAGCAGGTGCTCGTCATCCTGATGGCCCGGGACGATCCGTACGAGCTATACCCCTCGCTGGAGACCTCGGGAACCCAGGAGACGCTGCAAGCGCTGAAGATCTTGGAGTTCCTGGAGGGCTGCCGCGAAGACGCGGTACGTGTCAGCCCGCTCGGGCCGGAGGAGGTCAAGGCACTGGCGAACGAGGCCTGCGGCATCACCCTCGCCCTCCCCACCGCGCGGCATCTGTGCAGGCACACCACGGGCAACCCACGGCACATCACCGAGCTGCTCCGCGAGCTGCCGCCCGACATCTGGCGGGAGTGGCAGCCCGTTCTGCCGGCTCCGGCCCGCTACGCCTTGACCGTACGCCACAGGCTCGCCCAGGTCGGCGAAGCCTCTCGGGCCCTGGTGGAGGCATGTTCCGTCCTCACCGACGGGGCTCTCGTCGCCGAGGCCGCCGCGCTCACGGACCTTGAGGACCCGCTTCCCGCGGCGGACGAGGCACAGGCGGCCGGACTGCTGATGGTGACCGTCGACCCTGGGCAAGTGACGCTTTCCTTCCCGCACCCGCTGGTCAGAGCCGCCGTCCTCACCAGCATCGGGTTGACGAGGCGGGGGGCACTCCACCGTCGCGCGGCGGCGATCACCGGGGACCGCGGCCGGCAACTGACGTACCGCGTCGCCGCCGCCAGCACGGCGGACGCGGAACTGGCTGACGAACTCGATCAGTACGCGGCCGAACGAGCCGCCGCGGGTGAGTGGGCCGCCGTCGCCGATCTTCTGGTGAAGGCCAGCCGCCTGAGCCCGGACCGTGCCACACGCCAGGACCGGCTGCTGCGCGCCGTCGACGCCATGATCGGTGCCGGAGACATCCCCCAGGCCTCGGTCTTCGCCGCAGAACTCGAGAGCTTCCCGGCCGGCACACTGCGCGACGTCGTCCTCGGCTACCTGGCCATCATGCGCGGCCGCGCGTCGGAGGCCGAAACGTTCCTGACTCAGGCCTGGGAGCGGTGTGACCCTGGGCGCCGTCCCGATCTGACAGCGAAGATCTGCCAGCGGCGCGTGCTGCACGCCCTGGCACGCTGGGACGCGCCTGATCTCGTCGCCTGGGCCCGCCGGGCGCTCGAACTGGCGGACCCGAATGACCCCTCAGCCATCGAGTCCGAAGCCATCATGGGACTGGGACTCGCCGCGATGGGCCGGCCGGACGAGGCCACGGCCGCCTATGAGGCAGCCGCTGCCAAGCTGCCCGGCGGCGCCCACCCTCAACGCTTCCAGCTCGGCCGCGGCTGGGTGGACCTCGCCCTGGACGCCCCCGAAGCCGCCCGCAGGGAACTCGAAGAGGCGGTCCCGACCGGTTACCGGATGGGCTCCACCCGGATCTCGCTGTGGGCACAGGGATGGCTGGCCCGCACGCAGTTCGCCCTGGGGGCATGGCAGGAGGCCCTGGAAACCGTGGAGCGGGCAGCCTCCCACCTCGCCGACGTCAGGATCGAACTCGTCCGTCCCCTGGTGCACTGGACCGGAGCCCACATCCACGCACTGCGCGGTGACTGGGACACGGCCGACCACCACGTCAGGGAAGCCGCCGCCGACATGCATCACTACGAGGTCATGCTCGTTCCTGCCTGCCTGGCACGCGCCCAGGTCGCCGAAGCCCGCGGCGACTACGAAAGGGTCGTCGAGGCGCTCGCTCCCCTACTTCGGCTGCCGTCCCTGGAGCGTCTCGACGAGCCGGGATTCTGGCCCTGGCAAGCCGTTCACGCCCACGCCCTGGTGATGACCAACCGCATCGACGAGGCCGACGCCTTCCTCATCCCGTACGAGAACCTCGCCGCACGCCGCGGTCACCACTCCAGCCTGGCCCGGCTCGGCCTGGTACGGGGGCGGATCACCGGCGCCCGAGGCGACATCGAGACTGCCCGCAAGGAGTTCGAGCAGGCCCTTGCCCATCTCGAACGACTGCCCCTGCCCTACGACCGGGCATGCGTGAACCTCGCTTACGGCCAGACACTGCGTCGCGCGGGAAAACGCCGAGAAGCCGACACAGTCCTGAAGAACGCCCGGGACACTTACCTCACCCTCGGCGCCCACAGCTGTGTCGAACGGTGCGAGCGAGAACTCAAGGCGGGCGGGCTGCACACACCTCGTGGCGCACCGGGACTGCCCCGCCTCACCGCTCAGGAAGAGGCCGTCGCCCGACGTGTCGCCGCCGGCGCGAGCAACAAGCAAACGGCCCTGGAGCTGTTCATCTCCGTAAAGACAGTGCAATATCACCTCACCCACGTGTACACCAAGCTTGGTATCCGCTCCCGGAGTGAGCTCGCCGCACGCTTCCGCGAAATGCCGGGCACCGACGAGTCGGCGTAGGGCGGTCTGAAGGCCGGTCGTGGATTCGCCCCCTGGGGCGGCTGGTCGGGACGACTGCCACACCGCCCGGCACAAAAGGCCCGAAGTTGGTCGCGGCGGCCGGAGCCCCGTGCGGCGGCCCGCTTCGATGAAGAGGGCCGGCGCTGGGCCGCCGCGATGGCGGACGGGGTCCACTTTTATGACCCTGACGGCACACTGATCGGGCAGTTGAACGTGCCGGAGGCGGTGGCCGACATCTCGTGGGGCACACGGCCGACGGACGGAGGCGGGCGGACGGAGCCGAGCGGACGGAACCGTCAAGAGACACGCCCCTAGTTCGGAGAAAGCAGGACCCCAAGGTCTTGAGCGGTATTGGCGGAGTGCCCTTGTTCTGCAGCTGTCGTATTCCTGGATGTCGGCTTGGTGGGACAGCGAGCCGCCCTGTCGCGGCCCGGCGGCGGGCTGGCAATCCCGCCATCACCACTGCGGGGTGGTCCGAGGCTGCAGCCGGTAGATATTCAGTTGGGCACTTGGCCTAGGAGTGACAAGGTGAGGGTCATGCTGTCGCCCACCGTCGAAGAAATCCTCCGGGAACTGCACGCCTCGCTCACACTGCGCAAGCGTCCGGAGGATGTAGCCCGGCTCATCCAGGATCTGTATGCGACACAGGGCACCGAACTCGACGAGGTCACTGAGGCCGCACTCGCCAAGGCCGCCGAACACTCGCTGCGCAACCTTTGGCACGGCTACACCTCCATGCGGGAGGATTTTGCCCGCCCGGTAGGCGCACAGCGCCAGCTCGCCCGTGCGGCAAGCCTGTTCACGAATGTGCCGGAGCTTCCGGACAGCGCCGGAGACGACCCGGACCGGATCGAGGTAGTGATCCGCGTTGCAGGCGAGTCCATAGGCCGCGTGTACGGCCAAAATGACTTCGGCGTGGACCGTCTCGACCGGGCCGAGCGAACTGCTGCCGGCCTCGGCGAGGTCTCCAAGCGCCAGTACAACAAGCGCTTCCGTCTCCTGCGCCGCATGGAGGCCAAGCTGGCGCGGCTGATCCACGAGCAACGCCGCCGCGAGGTGACGATGACGGGTAAGGGAGCACTCGCGCACGTAGTGCCGTACGGTCTCTTCGCTGTGGACCCGAACACGGCGGCCTTCATCGCGTACATCACGGCGCGGGGTTACATGCGCAGCGTCTTCACGAATGGCCGCCAGCGCCAGGTCTACGACGAGGTCGCCGAGGCGCTGTTTCAGCGCTTGCGCGCGCAGCCCGAGCGGACCTGCTGGTCTGCGGTCGCGCATGTGCATCCCACGTCGGAGGTGCTCGCGGCAGTCTCCGAGGAGGACCTCACTCAACTGCTGGTCCGATGGAACGGCTTCCTGCGCCAGGTCGCGGACCTGTTGGAGGACGCCTGGAATCGGCACCCGCTGGAGCGCGAAACGATGATCGTGCGCCGCGGCGACGACTCATCGACGTGGAACCAGGCCGCGCAGGCGTGGAACACGGCCCGAGCGCACTGGTTCGCGATTCTGTCCGAACTGGGCCAGGAGAAGATTCTGGACCGGGTCTGCCCGGGTAAGGTTCCTCGCCTGATGGCTGCCGATGTGGCGTATTGGCACCGTATGAGCGGCGGCGGGCTGCACCCTGACACCTACATCTGGGCAGAGCTGCCGTTGCCCTGGGAGGTACTCCGAGGGGAGAAGGAATGCCCACGTTCGTTGGTCGAGGCAGTCTGCGCCCGTCATCAGAGGGATCCCGTCGCCAGCGCCTGGACCGCCCCCAGGCCGACGGCTGAGGCTGTCGCCTTCCGCCGGACGCCCGAGCTTGTGCACGGTGTTGCCGTTGCGGACCCTCTCATGGCCAGTGCCCTCCGGTCGGCAGGCGTGTTCTCCGGCAATGGCAAGCGCGCAGCGGCGAGGGAGTGGCTGTGACTGCTTGCCCAGGGCGTGGGGAAATCGGTTGCCCAAAACGGCAGCCCCAGCCATGATCGGCGTGGCGACGAGGAAGCTCTGCGGAGGAGCGCCCGGCTCTGATCCCGGGTGGACGTAGGTTCGAATCCTGCCCTCGTCGCCACTTCACTTGACATCGCTTTCGTCAGGCCAGCTTTGGGCTGGCGATGCAGTCGAGCCGGTCTCGTTTCGCTCAGCCGGTCCAGCGGAGGGCATTACGGACGCTGGTTCCGGTGAAGTCGGCGAGGACCGTTGGCAGGTCAGCGGCGTCCCCGGATGCGCTGGCACCGCGAAAACCCGCTGGTCTCCGTGTGAGGTCGTGCGCGATGCTGCACACGTGATCGATCGAGAAACCGCAGTTCAGATCGTTGAAGAACAGCTGGAACGCGACTACGAGACGGACCGCTCGGTGCGCCCGGACCCGATGCTCATGGCTGTCGCGGGAGTGGAAGAGCACGAGCTGGTGTGGATCGTCTCCTGGACGTCCGAGGAGTACCTGCGCACCCGGAATCCGGACTTCATGGTGGTCGGAAACGGTCCCTACCTGGTTGATCGACTCGACGGGAGCCTGCACCAGATCGGCGTCGTCTCGGCGGTGTCTGATGGGTGGCAGGAGGACTACAGAAGCCGCATCCGAGGCCAGGCTGTGCGGACGGCGGTGGATGATCTGCACGAAGAGGTTCGCGGTGTGGCGGCTGCTCGTGGGCGGATCCACGCCATGCACACCCTGCGTCAGCGACTGCCGGTGCTGTCTCTTGCCGAGGTCATCGAGTACGTGGGCGCCTTGAAGGACGGCACCGTTCCTGATCATCTTCTAAGGGTCGCCACGGAGGAACTGGTACCCCCTGTCAATCCGGTGCTGACTGCGACGACCATCCGTGGGGGTGCCCGGAGCACCGGCTGACCTTGCGTCAGTTCCTCTTGCGGGTGGCAATGTAGTCGAACCAGTCGCGTCTGGCGTATCCGGTCCATCGGGTGGCGTTGCTGATGCTGGTCGCGGTGAAGTCGGCAAGGACGGATGCCGGCAGGTCGGCGGCCAGGGCGAGGCGGGCGCTGTTGCGGCCGGCAAGAGGCGTGATTCCGTGCTGCCGGAGTTTCAGGCTGAGGTAGGTGGCGCCGAGAGGGCGGGCGGGCTCCTGTCCAGGGAACAGCCACGGGGTGGTGCTGGCCGTCTGGTTGAGCTGCCAGCGTTCCTGACAGCGGTCGCGTAGTACGCGGACCAGCCGGGCGACTTTGGGAGGCAGTGGAATCCGCTGGCCGTCGAGGTTGAGAACTGTGGCTGTTTCATCCTCGACGATGTCGTGCACTGTGAGCTCGAGCAGCTTGGTCGGCTGGAGCCCGAACAGGAGGGTGAGTGCGCCGACCGTGCGGACGTCGATGGGCATGGTGTCGTCGGTCAGGCACTGGTGCAACTGGTCTGCCTGCTCCTTCTCGGTGGTGAAGGTGCTGGGTGCGGGAACGGTTGCCAGGGGAATGGTGAGATCCCCGGTGAGGCGGCGGCTCCGGGCCCAAGTGATAAAGGCTCGTACGTCGCGCCGGTTGGCCGGCCCTTCCTCAACCCATCTTTCGAGTGCTGGCTGTGTGAGCTGCCCGAGGTCTGTGCCGGTTTCGTCGAGCCAGCCGAGCAGCTCCAGAGCCCGGCGCAGTTTGGATCGCATCACGTTCTCGGTGCTGGCTCGCAGGGTCCGGTGCCGGTTGGCCCGGCGGATGCGGTGGAGGAGGTACCAGTGTGTGAAGGGGGTGGCTAGGTGTTTGTGGTGTGCGGGTGCTTGGCTCAGAAGAGCGTCGGCCCAGCGGGGCAGGCCCTCCAGTCGTTCGTCCCTCACGGGCAATACGGCGGCGGCAACGAGGACATCGCGGACGTAGCGGGTGGTCGGCGTGTTGGGCAGGTCGTCCAGATGCTGGTGGGTGAGCTGTTCCTCGGCGTCGGCCAGTTGTGAAAGGAGGGTAGGAACGCCGCTGCGAGTCAGCCAGTGCAGGACCCGACGCGGGCGTCCGGCCCCCGCGAGAGCAGAGTGCACGTCTCGCAGAGCCAACGGAATGGTGGCGCCGTCCACGCCAAGCGCGCTGTCCAGCCGCTTCCTTGTGAAGCAGCGGGTGCACAGGTGTCCCCGGTAGAGCTTGTCGTTCACTCCGCACTGCTGGCAGGCGTAGGTGAGATCAGTTCCTGCGCAGGGTCCGCAGATGCCGTGGCCAGCATCGGTGACGCCGATGAGCGGTCGGCGCTGCCCGCACTGATGGCAGGCGTTGGGGTGGTTGCGGATTGCGGTGTAGCAGGCTTTGCATACCGGGCCCATGGGCCAGTCGGTATGGACTGGGCGGTCGCGAGAGCATCGGATGCACGCACGTGCAGGACGGGGAGCGCAGCCCTGACAGAGGGGCTTGCCTGCCCGTTTCTGAGCACAGGGTCGGATCCGTCCGCAGGCGGAGCAGGCAACAGGGGGCGGGCGGTAGCAGGCGGAGCACAGGTCCGGGGTGTCCCGGCTGGCGCGCTTGTTAATGATGCGAGTTTCTCCGCATTCTCCGCAGGGGCGCTTGGGCTGCTGGTAGCACCGGCGGCAGACGGGGCCGTCTTCCGAGATCGCCTGAGCTGCGGCCTGGGTTCCGCAGCCGACGCATGTGTGTTCGGGGCGCTCCTTGCATCCCTGACAGCGGACACTGCCGTCGGGCATACGCCAGCATGCGCGACGCACGCGTCCGCATTGTCCACATTCGGTGGCCGTGTGTTTGCCGTAGCAGGTGCCGCAAAGGGGCCCGTTCGGCCCCACGGCGTTGATCTGCATCTGCCGCCCGCAACCCGCGCAGGTCTTCGCCGGCCGAACTCGGTAGGAACAGCTCGAACAGCAACGTCCGGCTGCAATGCGGTGTGTGAGGTAAGGCGTGGTCTTTCCGCAGCCGGTGCATGCCGGCAAAGCGACTGGCCCGTGCCCGGCTGCCACCAGGGCATGGGCGAGACGCACGAGGGTCGCTGGAGGAGTCGGGCCCGGATTCATCAGAGCGTCTGCGTGCTGCTCGAGGTGGCGGCACAGGCTGACGCAGGAACGGGCTGTGATCTTCGCGCGCTCAAGGGCCTCCACTGCTTGAGCGCTGGTCACTCCCACGAGCTGTGCGGTCAGGTGGGCGACCACCCGGCGACGCGCCTCGTCGGTACGGAGCGGGGTGGTCATGTCGCCCCAGGGCGCCGGATTGTGGTGCGGCGCGTTTGCGGCCGGGCCCGTGTCTGCTCGCCGACCGCCTTGCGTACTTCGGCGTTGGCGACTTCGACTTGGATCAGGTCGTTGGGTTCGCATCCGAGGATGTCGCACAGCGCGGCGAGGGTGTCCATGGAGAGTCTCTGCGGTGTCTGGGTCACGAGACGGAAGACCTGCTCGCGCGACAGGTGGACTCCACGTTCGGCCAGCAATGGAACAAGGTCCGTGGTCTGGAACATTCCCTTCTCCGCCATCCGGATCCTCAACTGCCAGGCGATGCCCATCTTCCGGATCATGTTCCCTGCTCCCAAAGGTCGCCATGCCGGGCCTGCAGCGAGCGCAGCAGGAGCCGGTTTCGGTACTCGTCCGAGACGTGGCTGTAGATGGCCGTGGTGCTGGCGTACGCGTGGCCGACCTGGTCCTGGACGAACTTCTCCGGATAACCGAACTCGATCAGATGGGTCACGTAGCTGTGGCGCAAGGAGTGCAGATCCAGCTCCTCCGGCAGGCCGGCCGAGCGGCGAGCCCTTTCGAAGGCGTCGTTGAGTCGTCGCAAGGACATCCGTCCCCGCCGCTCGGTGATCCAGAACGCCGGATGCCTGCCCGGCAGGAAGGCTGGGCGAACCTCGGTGACGTACTGGTCGAGAACTTCGACGATCCAGTCCATTTCTGGAACGGTCAGAACGGTGCGGCGTTTGGGCGGCCCTCCCTTGGAGGCCTTGCCGTAGCGGACGAAGAACGCCCCGAAACGGCCGTAGGCAGCGACCTTCGGATTCCGACGCAGGTCACCCAGGTCCAGGCCACATGCTTCCTGGCGTCTCAGGCCGTAGGCGTAGACCGCCTTCAAGACCATGGCGTCACGAAGGGCGGCGAGCGAGCCCTTGCGCCGACGCTTTCGGATCTCTTCGACTCGGCCGTCCGCCGCGTCGAAGAGATTCTGCACTTCGTCGTACGTGAGAGGCCTGCGCTCTGCGGCCCCCTCGTATCCACTGGTGTGGGTGACCGTGTTCCACTCGTGCAGGACCTGAACCGGAGCCCGTCCGAAGCGTTCCCTGCACGTGGCTGGCCATCCGTAGCGGGTGTCGGTGACGTACTCGAAGAACAGCCGTAGATCATTCTGGTAGTTCCGGGCTGTCGACACCGTCAGTGGCCTGCCCGGACGGCGGGTCCGCAGGTGATCGAAGAAGGCCTCAACTTCTCCTGGCGCCCACTGCCATGGGTACTCATTCGTGAAGGCAGCCAGCCTCCGAACCAACGAGATTCTGGGACGGATCGTCGACTCGAAGTTCAGGAATCGCGTGCGCTGCTGTCGCGCCCAGCCCTCCAGCATCGCTTCCAGAACCGCGGGTTCTGGAGCCAGATGTACGACTCCGTCGGCCAGGACCAGATGCGCAGCCCCGGGCAGTTCATCAACCACGCTCACGATGCATCTAACGCAACATCGTTGAGTTGGTAACGGGGGCCTGGTCAGGACCGCAGGGACAGACGCCGGCGCAGCGCTAACGTGAACTCCACCTGCAGGTCAGCGACTGGGGCCCAACGTGGCGGATATTGCATCGAATGCAATACGGCAGCCTGGAGGCAGTGGAAGTAGCGCCGGCCGCTGGGACCGGGGCATGTCTGGCGTGCTGCCTTCGCCTTGTCGAGCGCGGCTTCCTTCGCGAGGGACAACGGGAGCTTCGGCTTCGCCAGGTCGATCCGGACGGGGGCACTGCCCGACTCACGCAGACAGTGTTCACTCCGTAGGCCTGAACCGCTCGCTCCGCCACGCCCGCCTCGAGCAGTTCAAGGACGGCAGGCAGCTCGATCGGGGCCGGCGGGGGGGGGGCGCGGCGCGGGGGGCGGGCGGGGGCGGCGCCGGGGCGGGGGCGGGGGGCGGGCGGCGGCGGGGCGGGCGGCCG
>NZ_JBIBTW010000008.1:47045-433485 GCF_043078785.1 Streptomyces sp. NPDC015346
TGTTAACTCGGTTGGCCTTAACCGCTGGCTCCGCCCCGCCCGCCTGTAGCTTTTCATGGGGGGCGGGGGGGGCGGGCCCCCCCCCCCCCCCCCCCCCGGTCATACGGCCTCCTCGCGCCCCCGCGGAGAGTACACCGCACCGACGGAGGCGGCGACCTACGGGATCGTGACCGGCCCTGCTGTGAGGGTCCGGGGTAGCTGTACGGCATCGTGATCGTGCGTTCCCCTTTCTGGGTGATGTCGTGGCGTCTGCGTTATCAGCGGGCGCGGGTGACGGGGCGGGGCAGCAGGTTGCGTAGGAGTTCGGCGGTTTCGGCTTCCATGTCGACGCCGCCGAGGAGCTGTTCGTTGATGCGGGCGAGGCGGGCCGCGGCTTGGCGCAGGGCATCGATGTCGTCGGCGGCCAAGAGGCCGCGCTTGGCGGCCCAGAGGGAGCCGGGGATGTCGTCGGCTTCGCGTCGGCGGGTGGCCAGTTCGGCACACCCAGCGGCGTTTTGAAGAGTGCTTTGTCCTGCCAGGGGTGTTTGGTAAGGCGACGGTTCCGGCGGATCACGGTCGCTCCTGAGTGCGGTCCGTGGGGTTCAATGCGGGTATGGGGAATGCTCTGTGGGACCGGCTCTCGATCGAGGTGCAGGCGGAGGTGGACGGTCTCGTTTCGGCCGGGCGGAATGTGCAGGCCATCGCCGTGATGCGTGAGCGTGCCAGTCTACCGATCCCGGGTCTGCATGAGTGTGTTGACCTGGTGGATCAGCGATTCAGGGTGTTGCGGCAGGGGTCGGCGAGCTCGTGATGATGCCGTGCCCAGTGGTCATGCGTCGCGCCAGTTCGGGGTCGATTCGCGGGTGAGCCGGCGGCATATGAGGCCGACCATTGCCACCTTGATCATGGCTTCGGAGCGGTAGGGGTGGGTCTCGTAGCCGCGGGCGAGGCGGCGGTGGCGCATGAGCCAGCCGAAAGCCCGTTCGACGACGGCCACCGCGCCGTACGCGACACGGTTTCCGCGCCGTAACGAGCGGGCGCGAGCCCGGACGCCACGGTGGGCGGCCCGCGCCCCGCTCCCACCGCCAGACGGGGGCGGAGCTGGCAGCCCCGGCTCCCGGCCCGCGCCGCCATCGGGCGGCGTGGCCGGTACGGGACCGAGGACCGCCACGTCGAGAGCACAGACGCGCCACAAGCGCAGCAGGAGGATCGGGGTTCAGACCTGACCGCGCCAGGATCCGGTCTCGGTGCCGCGCTCTCTCCCCCCGCGGGGCGGCTCCGAAGGGCCACGAAACCTTCATCTCTCGCACAGCATCACTTCCGGAAATCGCTCCCACATGCAACTTCCTTTCATGTTCGGGACACACGTCAAGGAGAAATGCGGCGGGTGCGCACCGAGTGGATGCACGGCATCGTCCCCGGCGATGCCGTCCACTCCCGCACGATGTCGTCCACTGAGCCTCCGCCAACCTGAAGATCCCAGGTCAGTAGGGCTGGTGTGACCGTGTTCCGGGGTACTCGTGCTGGTCGTGGGCGCAGGCTGCGCCGTAGACCGTTTGTCAACGGTTGATTTCGAGGTTCGTCAGGACGAGCAGAGCGCGCAGGAGTTGGGTGGCGTGGGCGGGGGTCGGTGCGGAGTTTGGTGAGGATCCGCCAGTTCTTGGGGCGGGCGAAGCCGTGCTCGACCGGTGCGCGTCCGACGGCGAGGAGGCGGTTGGCTTCCTTCTGGCCTGGGGTGAGCTTGGGGGTGCGGCTGGCGTGGAAGCCGGTGACGATCACGGGGTCGAGTACGTCGTTGTCCAGGCCGCGAAAGCCGAGGTCCGCGAGGGCGCCGAGGCCGGCGGCGCGCAGGTGGGCCAGGATGCGGTCGTGGCGGGCGGCGGTGTTGTCGTGGGTGCGGCCGGGCCGGGCGGCGGAGATCCAGACCGCTCGCTCACTCGCTCAAGGTCAGTTCGGCGACGGCGGGTTCGTCCCCCTCGGCCCGCACCTCGGCCAGCTGCTCTTCGAGTTCGTCCAGCTCCGCGCGGCGGGCGGTGATCCATTCCAACAGCTCGGGATCCAGCATGCACCAGATCGTAGAAGGCCGTCCGGCTACAGCGGGCAGGAACCGGACGGCCAGCTCCCGCCACACATGCCCTGTTGATCACTGGCCTACTCGGCCGTCGATCCTTTCGCGCAGGAGGTCGGCGTGGCCGCAGTGCCGCGCGTACTCGGCGATCTGTGCCACCAGGATCTCGCGAAGCGGAGCCTCCCCGGTTCGCGTGCCGAGGTCGGCGAAGCCGGCGATGAACCGGTCGGTCACCTCGCTCTCGGCCCGCCACTGCCGCCAGGCATCCTCAACGACCGCAGGGTCGGCGACCGCGCCGTTCCAGTCGCCGTCACGGTCTTCGGCGGTGCGGTAGATCCTGGGAGACTCCTCGCCGGCCATCCGGCGGAAGTGCCGCTCGTCCTCGGCCATGTGCCGCACCAGCCCAAGCAGAGACATCGTGGACGGAGGTACGGAGCGCCAGGCCATCTGTTCGACGTCCAGGCCCGCACACTTCATCTCGATGGTCAGGCGGAAGTGGCGCAGACTCTCCAGCAACGTGCCGCGTTCGTCGACCGTCTCGACTTCCGTCTCGCGCGGGTCGTCAACCGGGTCGACCCACATGTCGGGGTAGAGGGTGGAAGGAGTCCACCGAGTCACCGCTGCTGCTTCGTTGCGCTCGCCTGAGTCCATGATCGCATCGTTGTGCTCATCGACTTCGTCCGCCACTGAATATCGCATCCGGTCCCGCCGGCGGCCGACCCCGTCTCGCCTCCGCAGAGTCCAAGTCCACCAAGTGGCACATGTGCTGGCATTTCACCCTGATAGTCGCGAGCTGGTTGATCGCCAACTGGTCTCCTCCGCAGACAGCCGCCCACGACCAGCGTGAGCGCCCCGGGGACCGGTCACACCAGCCCTTTGGCCTGCAACTTCAAGTTGGCGGAGGCTCACTCCACTGAGTGGGCTCCACTCAGTGGAGTGAGTGTCGAGCACGGTGTCCTCCACTCCGGCGGGTGGGCTCCACTCGGTGGAGTGGAGCCCACCGCATCGTCGGTGCGCACCACGGCACCAGGCGCGTGGCATCGGGTCCGCTCAGTGGCCGGCCTCCCGGCCGCGGTGCGGTCCGGGCTCCTGCGGTCGGTGCGCCTGCTGGTCGTCCTGGCGCACCGGGTGAGCTCCATCGGCATCGTCCTGTTCGGCGTAGCGGTCCGTGCGGACGCGGGAGACGTCGGCCGCCTTGGTGAACAGGTCCTGGAGGCGGCGCAGCCGGTCGGCCGTGAGATCGAGGGCTTCCACGCCCGTGCGGGACTCCCTCAAGGCCCGCAGCGCCGTCAGTCGATCGCCTCCCGAGGTTCGGCCTCCGGCTCCTGGTCGTCGTGCTCGGGGTCGACGGCCGCGGCCCCGAGCAGCTGCTCAGGCATCGCCGCCTGCTCGTGCGCGACGACGTCGTACGCCCGGCCACGCACAGCGCCGGTGGTGGTGCGCGGCTGCTCCCGCACCGGCGAGGACCGCTCGCTCGTACTGCAGCGGAAGGCGGGGCATCTCCCACTCCCCCGCGTCCTGGCCCCGGGGCCGGAGCGCAGCCGGCTCGCCGGGCTCGGCCGGGGGTTGCCGGTCCGGGCCGGGGGCGGGGGTTGGTGGGTGGCGTCGGGCGGGAGGTCGGACAGGTCCCACCGGGCGGTGTAGAGGCGGTAGCCGGACTCCAGGCCGCGCACGGTCTTCGGCTCACTGATGTCCAGGCATTGGGTGGAGATAGCGGCGGCCATAATCCAGTCGTCCGGGCCCGGCTCGCGGCGACGGCCGCGCAGGACGAGGGCGAGGTGGCGGCGGGCTTCGGCGAGCAGATGCTGGCGGTGGAAGCGGCCACCTTCGTTCATCACGAACACCGTCGCGGTGACGTCGACGGCCGTGCCGCCAGGGCGATGTCGACCACTGCGGCGACCCGGGCCCGGATCGCCGCAGCCGCAGCACGGGCGTGCTCGAGGAGGGAGTTGATGACGTCCACGGCCGCCCCGGAGGTGAGGATCGCGCTCGTCTTCCACCACGCGCGCAGCTGCGCGAGCGGCCGGGTCTTCTGCTTCGGCGGGCGAGTCTTGCGGGCGGCCATCTGGCTCAGCTTGGCGCGGGCCCGTCCGGCGGGCGCCTGGGAAGAAAGTTCGGCTCGCCGCCGTCGTCGACCGCGGTGACGTACGTACTCGTGCTCCAGCTCTGCCAGACAGACGGCGATCTGGTCGCTGCGCCGGGAGGTCCAGCGGATCAGCTCGTGCGGCACACCGGCAATCTCCATCACCGGCCGGCGCCCCGGGGTGACGATGCGCGGCTCGGTCGCCAGCCCCAGCACCTCGCAGCCGGCTCGTCTGGCTGCGTGACCACCGCGAGGGCACCTGGGTCACGGTCCCGTGGCGGCTGCTGTCGTCGACCGCGACCCCATTCGGCGAGCCGGTGGCTCTGTCGATGACGAGGAGCAGCGTTTCTCGGGCGGCTCGGGAGGCACTGCCCGTGCTGGATGTCGATGGCTTCGGGCAGCAGCTCGGTGCCGATCGGTAAGACGCCGTGTGCTGCTCGTCCGAGGCCCGGGACACGAGCGCTGTGCACCCGCCGAGCCGGGGCACGGCACCCCGGGCACCTGGGCGGCGGACTGCACGCGGCCGCCACCACGACCAACACCTCGGCCGTGACCTCCACGGCCTCCAACCGCACATCAACGTCCGGCAACAGCACATCCTCCAGAGAGCAAACCCCCACCATCGACAAATGCCCTGCCAAAACGTTCCCTCATACAGCTCCTGAGCTGGGATTTCACGGAACTCCGGTCAGAGCCCGAATTTTCCCTAGGGCCGCTCTTGGTTCCCCAGTCGGTTGCTGCGGCAACGGGGATCGGGGCCGCCCGACCGTGGAGAGCGCGGGCCGTGCCGAGGGGTCAAGGGCGCCTACGGCGGCGCTCCGCGCTGGCCTTCGGCCACCTGGACAGCTCGGCCCGCCCCTGGGCCTGGCTGGCTATCGGACGCCCCTCCGGTGTTGCGCCCGACCGCAGGTCAGCGCCCCGGGGGTGGGGAACTTGGGTGAGCAGGTCTGTCCCACCCCCGAGCGCAGGGTGGGGAGATTTCTCGAGCCCATCCCCGACGCTGGCCCAGCCTTCAGCGGGCGCCCTGAAAGCCCGGCCGGGCAGGCGCAGACCGGCTTCGTACGGCAGCGGTCCGGACCGAGCGGGCGGCGTCGGACGGTGCTCACTCGGCCCAGTCTCCCCCACCCGGCCGGTTGTCAGAAATTTCTGACAACCGGCTGCAGCCTGCCACGTCCGGCCGCCCCGGGCGCTGAGATGGAGAGAATGCCCCTCCTGATCTCCCTAGAAGAGGTGCCGACGCCGGAATCGAGTGGCCCAGGGCCTGTGGCCTGCGCCGCCGCCAGGCTGGGTCGGAGAGGCAGGCAACCGGTGAGGCGACCGGTGGAGCAACCGGTGGACCGGGCCGTGCGCCTGGCGGTACGTCACCGAGATGACGTACGCCTCGGGATGGTGACGTACGTGGCGGGCGCGGCCGGGACCGTGCTCCTGGTGCTCGGCACGGGCAAGAAGAGTTCATCCGGCCTGGCGCAGGGCGGGGTCGGCGCCGGCCGTCCGGTCCGCTCGGTGCGGGCCCGAAGGATCGCGGGAATCCGGGTGGCTGCGGGGGCCTGGCGCTGCTGGGCGAGGCGTCTTCGAGGGACGTCGGGGAAGACGGTGGCGGCACGCTCGCGGCGGACCTGTTCCTGCTGTGCGGCCGGGGCCGGGCCCTCCTGCCAGGGTGCGGCGGCCGCACGGTGAGCGGCGAGGGCACGGTGGTAGCCGGTCGACGCGCTCTCCCGCGTCTTCACCGGCCCTGCCGGAACAGCTGGCCGCGGGGCTGGTTCGTCGACTGCGGCCGGCGACGGCACCGTGGCGGCAGGGGCGGCGGGCGCCAGGACGTGCACGGCCCGAACTATCGCACCGGTCACCGCCTCGTTGGCCGCCGTGATCAGCTTCGGCGCAGTCCAGCGCAGTTCGTGCCGTACGCCGGGGCATCGGGGGGTGCCCCTATCTCTTTGGTCAACGTGGACGGGCGCTGGTTCGGGCGTCTGGAACGATGAGCCTGTGCATGCTGATGATCAGGTTGCCGAGGGTGTCTCTGCAGACCTCGCGGCGTTTCTCCGGAACGCCGCCGACGGCCGCCCGTTGAAGGTCGTCCCTTCCTCTGCGGCGGATGTGGCGGGCGAGTGTTCTTGTGCTCGTCGACGATGTTGAGGGCGGAGCCGAGCGGGTGGGCGTTGGTTGCGGCGGTCGCGCGTTCATCGCGGATAGCGAGGAGTTCTGGGAGGACGTGGATCCTGGCGAGGCTGGCTGCCCCTGCGGGAGCGAGGAGTTCGAGACCGCGGTGGCGTTCTCATTGGCCGACGACGGATCGGTCCGCTGGGTGACCGTTGGGCTGCGGTGCCAGAAGGACCGCGCCGCGGGGGTCTATGCCGACTGGAAGATCGACTACGGCCCCACGGATCACCTCTTGACCATGGTCTAGGTGTGCGGAGCGACGGCCGGGACAGGCTGGGGTTCATAGAAGGCGCCGTCGCGGAGCATCGCCAAGAGAACGTCGGCCCGGCGTCGGGCGAGGCAGAGCAGGGCCTGAGTGTGGTCTTTGCCCTGGGCGATCTTCTTTCCGAGGGATTCGGACGGTCTGGGCCTGATGACGCCAGACCGACCCCGGATCTAAGGTGTGCCGGTGATCTTCAAGAGGAAGCGGGAGGCCACGGGCCTCACCGCCATCGTGTCCGAGCTGGAAGAGGCGGTCGCCACTCGCGATGGCGACCGTACCGGGCGTGCCTTCACCGCCATGATGAACGCCGTGCAGTCGGCACCGGATGCTGAACGCGTACTGGCAGGACCCCGGCTGGCAGCGTTGCTTCCCGCCTTCCCGCCTACAGGCCCGCGGCCGATGCTGGCGATGGCGGCCGGCTTCTGCGTCGAGCACGGGGCCGATCCGGCCGACTGCGCCGAGCCGATCCTCGACGGTGTACACCAGGACCTGCTCGACGCCCTGGAGTTCGCCCGCCGCTGGACCTCCACCTGCGCAGCGGAGAACGTGCTGCCGGAGCCGGACGAGAAAATCATTGACGACGCGTTGCTGGCCCGCCTCGGCGGCGACGGGCACGAGGCCGCGCGGCTGGCGCTGGCCTGGTGCTCGGTCGAACAGTGGCAGCCGCCCGCGCTGGCCGTGCTGTGCCGCAGCACCGAGGTGCGCCGTCGGTATACATCCGCGATCCTCCCTGCCTGCCGCGAGCTTGCGTCCCTGGAGCGGCACGACCTGAAATGCCTCGCCTACGCGCTGGCAGTCTTGGACGACGAGCCCCTCGTCGTGTTGCACAGGCCGACCGGGACAGGGTTCGAGGTACGCATCAGCGGCATCGGGGACAACTTCCAGCTGCACACGCTGCTCGCCCACGTCCTCGTCGGCGGAGGCTACGTACCCGGCACCGAGCCGTCGCGGGAGAGCGTCCGCCTGGCCACCGATCCCGAGCCTGCGCAGGGACGCACCCAGACCGTTGCGACCGGTACCTTCGAGCTCCTCACCGCGGACGGCGAGCGGATCTGGAACGAAGGGCTGCCCGACGACATACCTGTGGTGGAAGGATGCCGCCTGCTCGTGCTCGACGAGCCGACATACCAGCGCAGCTGGAACGCCGACCGCTTCTTCCCACATCTCCCGGGCAAGGCCGAGCTGATCCGCGTCCTGACCGCGGAAGAGACGCGGAACTGGTTCGCACACACATCGTCCGACAAGGAGATCCACCGGCCTTCCTGACCCGTTGCGCCAGGCCGTCACCGCTCTGGGCGCGGCCTGGCGGCGGCGCGGTGTGCAGGGTCGGCGCATCATCCGGGACGACGTCGGGCTCGGGGACGGCCCGGCGGGATAGCTCCCTCATCGCCCGGTTCTGCCCCTCCACCGCTTCCGCGATGGCCCGGGTCCACCCGGGATGGCGGCGTAGCCTGGCGGTCCGCCTCGATCACGCGGCGATAGCCGTCCGGCAGTGTCCGGCGCCCTACCGCCTGGTCGGGGCGGCGGGCTGTCGGGGCCGCCGCACTTCAGTCGCCGGAACTCGCGGCATCCGAAACAGACAGCGCATTGGATGGCAGTGAAATCCCTGTCGCTGACACGGATGAGCTTCGCATACGCCTGAGTGGCGAACATGACCACCTTTACGGCCGAGCGGATGAGCTTCTGAAATCGTCAGGCCTCGCCCTGTCTGATCATTACGCTCCCTCATACTTCGCCCCCCGGCGGAGTGCTCCCTCTCACAGAGGTCCGAAACGCGGTAGAAGAGTTCTGTAAAGCAGGCGGAAGGCGCCCTAACGGGATCCGTTGGGTTACCGGAAACCAGAACGGAACACGGCTCGACTGACGTCCCAACAGTCGTATCCTTCGCCGTGCATCCTGCTGGCGCCAGCAAGTCAGTCCCCCTGGTCGGGAAGAGGAAGAAGCCACTGCCGTGATCTTGTCTGTTCATACCGATAAAACTGTCTTCCTCGAAGGCAAGCGTGAAGTAGTCGAGGCCAATGACCGCGCGTTGGCCCCCGACAGCGTCCTGGGCTGCGAAACGGTCTCCTTCATGTACCACAAGGACAGGGACCCCGTGCCCAAGGAAGCCTCCCTAACCGTAACCGTCAACCCTGAGAACGGTTTTGGAGGTCTCGTCTGGTATGCCGACGGAGTTACAGCCACACGCCTAGCCGAGACTGTTGGCCACGACTTCGCTGATTCCATTTGGGTCTCAATAAACCCTAGCCCGCCCCAATTCGATCCGGAAATTCCGAGCGATCCCTGGGCACCCACATACATGGATCGCGTCAGCGCCTTGCCTCTCGCGGCCTTGCGCTCGGCGCTGGAAGAGTTCTGCGCGAACGGAACCGGAGATCGCCCAATGTGCATTGAATGGGTCGAAGGAAACTTCGACGGCAGTCTCCTGGACGATGTCGCTGGCGGCTAGACATACCTCTCAAGCGACACTTTATGTGAGAGGTCCCCTCCCTCGGAGGGGGAACCCCGGGTGGGAGTCCGAGCGCGGGCACTCTGATCATTGATCTTGTCGCAGGTCGAGGTGAGTTGACGGACGCGGCGTGAGAGCGAGTAGAGCCCCTGTTGCCGCAGGTGGATGGGCGTGGTCGTCCGTGGCGTGATCACCGGCAGGTGATCGACGGGGTGCTGTGGCGGCTGCGGACCGCGGCTCCGTGGCGTGATCTGCCCGGGCGTTACGGGCCTTGGCAGACCATTTACGAGCGGTTCGCCCGCTGGGAAGCGGACGGGACCTGGGCGAAGCTGCTGGAACACGTCCAGGTCCGCGACGACGCGGTAGGCCGGGTGTACGACATCGGCGCGAGTACTGGGCGACAAGGCGTATTCCAACCGGGCGATACGCCACCTGCTGCGGCGCCGGGGCATCGTTGCCACGATCCCCGAACGCCGCGACCAGATGGCCAGCCGTCGGCGACGTGAAGCCCACCGGCGGCCGCCCACCCGCCTTCGACAGGGACATCTACCGCGACCGCAACGTGGTCGAACGATGCTTCGCCCGCCTCAAGCAGTTCCGTGCGATCGCGACCAGGTTCGACAAGCTCGCCGATCGCTACCGGGCTGGAATCGTCCCTGGCAGCTCTGGTCCTGTGGCTCCGCGAACCCGCCAGATGATCATTTGACAGACAGGGCCTGGCAGCCTGCTCGGCCTGCTGCGGCGCAACGAAGGGTCCGTACCGACCACATCGGCACGGGCCCTCCCCTGCTCGGCTCTACGGATTCGGGTTGTCCCAGCCGCGCGTGGCGTCCACGGCGGCGGCAGCTCGTACTGGGTGAACAGGTCCTGCAGTACGGTGCGGCGGCGGTCGTACGGCTCGGTGAGCAGTTCGCGGCCGTCGATCTGAAGGACGTCGAAGGCGATGAAGTGGGCGGGCAGCGCGCCGGCGAGCTGCCCGGCTGTGCGGCCGCCGGCGCAAGCGCGGCGTTGCAGTGCCTCGAAGGACAGCCGCCCCTGCGACCAGACGACGACCTCGCCGTCGAGGACCAGGCCGTTCCCTCGACCTGTTTGGACCCCTGCCGGACAAGATCACCGTCCATCTGGACGCCGGCTACGACTCCACCGACACCCGCGCACAAGAGGCGAGAAAGCACCGATCCAAGCGAGTCAGCGGTGGCACGCCGAACGCACCCACGCCTGGCAGAACGCTTTCCACCGGCTCGCCCGCTGCTACGAACGCCGCGCTACCGTGATCAACGCATTCTGCGACCTCGCCGACACCATCCTCACCATCCGCAGCCTGATCCGACGCTCCTGGACGACCCACCGCTGGGACAACGGCCCACAACGTCGCCCATGAGATCGAGCAAGCCGCTCCGAGGCCACGGTCGCGTAAAGTACCTGGTCATGACCGTGCTGCGTGGCGCCTCCATCTCCCTTCGCCCCACCGTCCGGGAGGACATCCCCATCTTGGCCTCCATCCGGGCCACACCTGAGGTGCGCGCACGGTGGAGGGGCGGGGACGATCTCGAGGCAGACATCGCCGCCGATCTTGAAGACCCTGACACCCGGTGCCTGACTATCGACCACCAACAGCGCGTCATCGGCATGATCCAGTGGTACGCCGAGGAAGACCCGGACTACCGGCACGCCGGCATCGATCTCTTCCTGGATCCCACCGTGCACGGCAGGGGTCTGGGCACTGACGCCGTACGGACATTGGCCTGTCATCTCATCGACGACCACGGCTATCACCGTCTGGTCATCGACCCAGCAGCCGACAACACTGCAGCGATCCGCTGTTACACCAAGGTCGGCTTCCGACCGGTGGGCATCATGCGGCAGTACGAGCGTGGCGCAGACGGCACTTGGCACGACGGCCTGCTGATGGACCTCCTGGCCACCGAGCTGGTGCGCTGACCACTCCCACCACCGCCTAGGACAACCGCAGCAGGCGCGGGGACGCAGCACGAGCACAGGTCTCCCTGTCATCACAGAGCGTCGCAACTCCATGATCAAGGAACCGGTGCCTCACATGCCATCCCACCCTGGCCATCGCCCATCTGCGCGACCTCTTGACCGGCGACCGGGAAACCTGCGCTCCCGCACAGCTGATGGGCGCCGTCCAGGGTACGGGTCTGGGTGAACAGCTCCACCGTGCCGGAGATGTCGAGCAGGCGGCGCAGCTGGTGGAGCAGGGGGCCAACCAGTACAAGGCACCGGCGAGCGTCGAGGGGGTGGGCAGGAGGGCGCAGCTCGCGAACGCGACACCGGTGAGATCCACGGTCGCCGACACGTCGCTGGTCGCGTCCAAGACCTCACACAGGACCTGGACGGAGTCGGCGTCGGACTCACCGACCGACCGCACCAGAGCGGGCTGCTGCGGCCCCGTCAGATACTCCACGTCCGCCTGGGGGCGAGAGGCAGTCGAGCACGGACGGGCACGGGCGGTGTCCGGGTCGCGGAGACGCATGGCGATGAGGTCGGCGGCCTGGTCCAGGGCGCGGCAGGCGTCGCACCAGGCGCGCAGGTCGGTGTCGGAGGGTGCGGCCTTGGCGTTGAGGATGCGGGAGGTCTTGGCCGGGTCCCAGCCGCCGGGTACCAGCCGCACGGGGCGGGCAGCACGCGCCCGTTGGATCCCGGCGTCCTTCATCAGGTGCTTCAGGCGCCGGGCGAGGGCTTCACGAGCGGCCTGTGCGGCGGCGCTGTGCGCTGGAGGAGGGGGAAGCGGGCATGTGCTGTCCGGGCCGGGTCAGACGGTGTACTTCTCGTGCGGGATCGCCCGCTCCCAGACCTTCTCGAACGCGGCGCGCACAGGGCGGCCACCGTCGGGTCGTCGGTGCGCCCCTTGCCGTACTGCGCCCAGTCGCCGTTGCCGGTGAATTGGTGGAACTGCACGATGCGGCCGTCCAGGAGCCAGAAGTCGTTGCCCGGCAGGGCGATATCGGAGGCGCGGCGGCGGGGCAGCCAGCGGACCTGTTCACCGGCCGGGGGGTCACCGTGGTGATGGCAGCGCGTACGACGAGCGGCCCCCGGAGGCACGGCGCCCGGCGCGCACGGCGGCACGGCGCGCACGGCGCGCACGGCGGCACGGCCCGGCCGGAGGCACGGCCCCCGGAGGCACGGCCGGACGGAGGCGGCGCACCTTTTAGAGCGCACGGGCTCCGGGGAGATACCGCTGCTCGCCTACCCGGCGTCGCTCGGGAGGGTGGTCCTCGTGGGTCTCCCTCATGTGGCGACGCCGGGCGGGACGCGCCTCTGATCAGGTGCAGGTGCGGTAGTTGTAGCCGGCGAGTCGCTTTTCGCCACTGCGGTCGTAGAAGGTGTAGTCGCCGTCGGCGGTACGGGAGACCAGGAACGAACGGCCGCCGGTTCCTTGGTAGGTGTCCACGGAGCCGTTGCCGTCGGTGTCCTTCAGATACTGGCCGGCCTTGCTGAACGTGTCCTTGCCGACGACGCCGTCGGCCCCGCCCCCATAGGCTCGCTGCCAGGCGATGGTCGCGTCACGGGTCTTCGACCCGAACACGCCGTCGATGTCGTTCCAGGGCAGGTGGCCGTCCGCCCACAGGACCTTCTGCCACAGGCAGGTGGCGTTCGACGAGGTGTGGCGGCTCGTCGACAGGATGCCCTCGTCGTTCCAGTCGTCGCTGAAGCCGCCGCTTCCGGCCACCATGGACAGACCGCTGTAGTCGCCGCTGGCCGACGCCGGTGTCGCGCTCAGCACCACGGCGGCGGTCACCGCGGCGGCTACGCCGCCAACGGCCCGGACGCGCTTCCAGTAACTCATCTTGTTCGTGGCTGCCGCGGACGCGATATGCGTCTTCATTCCCATGGACTGTGTCCCCTTCTGCGAGGTGTGCGGGCGGCTGCCCGCCGTCGTGCGAATGGGGCGCTCGGGGCGCCGCAGCACCAGTTCAGCGGGCCGCACCTTTGTTCAGCAGGCCCCTTTCACCACACTGAACAATCACGCGCGCCCAGGTTGCGGAGCGGCATCGGCGCGAGATCGCCTTGTAGGGCCGCTGGACGCGCCCGTAGCGTCCCCTCAGCGCAGCGGACCTCTGCGTGACGGGAAACACGGGGAGCAGGGGGAGTTGTGGGGCGTCGCGAGAGGCCTGTTGATCCGAACGAGGGTCCGGTGCAGCGGTTCGCTTACGAGTTACGCAAGCTGCGGCAGGAAGCGGGAGGGCTCACCTACCGGGAGATGGCCCGCAGGGCCCACTATTCGGTGACCGCGTTGTCACAGGCGGCCGCTGGGGAGCAGCTGCCCTCGCTCGCTGTCGCCCTGGCCTATGTGAAGGCGTGCGGCGGCGACTTGGAGGAGTGGGAGCGGCGCTGGGAGGAGGCGAGCGAGGAAACGGCTTCCCGGGGTCTGGAGGAGGAGGGGGGCCGGTCGCCGTACCAGGGACTGGCGCGGTTCGAGCCGGACGACCACGAGCGGTTCTTCGGCCGAGACGAACTGGTCGCCGAGGTCGGGCGGATGACGGCCGAGCACCGCTTCTCGGCGGTCTTCGGTCCCTCGGGCAGTGGGAAGTCCTCCCTGCTGCGCGCCGGGCTGATACCGGCGCTGCGCGAGGACAGCGCGGGGCAGGTGGCGGCGATACGGATCCTGACACCGGGCGAGCAGCCCCTGCGCACTCATGCGGCCGTTCTGCGGGCGAAGGACGCGGACGGTGACACCGTCATCGTCGTCGACCAGTTCGAGGAGCTCTTCACCCTCTGCCGCGATCCGGCGCAACGTGCTGGGTTTGTCGACCGGCTGCTGGCCGCCCAAGAGCCGGACAGCCGGCTGCGGGTCATCATCGCCGTACGGGCCGACTTCTACGGGCGTCTGGCCGAGCACCGTGCCCTGGCCGCGGCGGTGTCCGCTTCCAGCCTGCTGGTCGGGCCGATGAGTGCATCCGAGTTGCGCGAGGCGATCGTCAAGCCGGCGCAAGGTGCCGGGCTGATCGTCGAGCGGGAGTTGACGGCTCGGCTGGTCCGGGAGGTGGAGGGTGAGCCGGGCGGCTTGCCGCTGCTGTCGCACGCTCTGCACGAGATTTGGCGCCGTCGGCGGGGGCGGGCGTTGACGCTGCAGGCGTATGAGGCGGCAGGCGGGCTGCACGACGCGATCGCGCAAACTGCCGAGGACGTCTACGCCGGTTTGTCAGACGAGCAGGCGAAGCTGGCCCGGACGGTCCTGCTGCGGCTGATCTCCCCCGGTGAAGGCTCCCCTGACACCCGCCGCCCGGCTGCCCGAAGCGAACTCGACACCGCCAGGCACCCAGACACAGGCGTGATCCTCGATCGGCTGGCCCGCGCACGTCTGATCACCATCGGCGAGGAAACCGTCGAACTCGCTCACGAAGCCATGATCACCGCTTGGCCCCGGTTGCGTGGCTGGATCGAGGAAGACCGAGAGCGCCTACGTGCTCACCGGCATCTCACCGAGGCCGCCACCGCGTGGGAGCAGCTGGGTCGTGATGCCGGGGCACTGTATCGCGGCGTCCGCCTGGTGCTGGCCACCGGCCTGGACCGACGGTCGCTGACCACCCTGGAGTCGGCTTTCCTCGATGCCGGCTTGGCCGCGCACGCAGCAGAGGAAACGGCGATACGACGACGTGCACGACTGCGGCGCCAGGCTGTGGCGTTGCTGACCGTTCTGCTTCTGGTGGCCACCACCACCGCGGTCTGGGCGGTGCGGGCGCAACGGATCGCGAACGCACAGCGCGATGTCGCGGTCTCGCGCGAGTACGCGGCCCGCAGCGACGCACTGCTCGCCCAGCGGCCCGAAGCGGCGATGCTGACGGCGCTGAAAGGCTTCCAGCGCAGCCCCACGCTGGAAGCCCGCTCCAGTCTGATCAGCGCCTACGGCATGTACCGCGCCAATGTACTCACCGGACACACCAAGAGCGCGCGGGCGGTGACGTTCAGCCCTGATGGACGCACGGTGGCCTCGGCGGGTGAGGATCACACCGTCAAGCTGTGGAACACGCGTACGTGGCAGCTGATCGCCACCCTCAGCGGACACACCGACACCGTCACCGAAGTAGCGTTCAGCCCCGACGGGCGGACCCTGGCTTCCGCCGGCGCAGACCACAGCGTCAAGCTGTGGGACCCCGTCAAACGGCGGGAAACGGCCATGCTCACCGGGCACACCCATCCCGTGAACACCCTCGCCTTCAGCCTGGACGGACACACCCTCGCCACCGCCGGCGGCGACCAGGCCGTACGGCTATGGGACACGCGGACCCACCGCACAACGGCCACTCTCACCGGCCACACCCGCACTGTTCTGGCCCTGGCCTTCTCACCGGACGGCCGCACGCTGGCCACGACCGGTGCCGACCGCACCGTGCACCTGTGGAACACGCACACCCGCAGGACAACAGCCACCCTCACCGGCCACTCCGATGCCCTCCAAGCGGTGGCCTTCTCGCCGGACGGCCGACTCCTGGCGTCGGCCGGCGATGACAGCACGACCCGCTTGTGGAGCGTCAAGACCCGGAGAACGGTCGCCGTTCTGGACGGCGAAGGCCAGACGGTGCGCGGTCTCGCGTTCTCCCCGGACAGCCGCGTGATCGCCACCACCGGCATGGTGGGCACGGTCACGCTGTGGAACACCGGCAGCCACCGGCGGATCGGGGTCGTCACCAGCCACAGCGACGTCGCCGTGAACGCGGTGGCGTTCCGTCCCGACGGCCGCGCGATCGCAGTAGCCGGGGACGGCACGGTCCGGGTGTGGGACACAGCGACGCGTCAGATGCTCGCCGATCTCGGGGACCACACCGAAGGTGCTTCCGACGTGGCGTTCAGTCCTGACGGGCGGGCCCTGGCCAGTGCCTTCAGCGATGGCACGGTCGGATGGTGGGACATTCGCCGACAGCGCGAGGCGGTCATGCCCACCGGTCACCGCGACAGCATCCGCAGCCTGGCTTTCAGTCCTGACGGCCGTACGCTCGCCACGGCCGGGGGCGTCGAGACCAGCGTCCGGCTGTGGAGCACAGCGACCCACCGGCAACTCGCCCTCTTCGAGCACCGAAGCCCGCTCATGACGGTTGCCTACAGCCCCAACGGCCGCACGCTCGCCACCGCCACCTACGACGGCACCGTCAGACTCTGGAACGTGGCCGAGCGCCGCACCACCGCGGTGCTGACCGGACACACGGACGCCGTCTTCACCCTGGCTTTCAGCCCTGACGGGCGGACACTCGCCACGGCGGGCGGCGATCGGACAGTCCGCTTATGGAACGTCACCACCGGCCGAACCACAGCGTCACTCACCGGACACAAGGCCGATGTCTACCACCTGGCCTTCCATCCCCGCGGCCGCCTCCTCGCCACCGCGAGCGCCGACCACACGGCACGACTGTGGGACACCAGCACCCGCCAGTCGACGGCTGTGCTGACCGGCCACAGTGATTCGGTCTCCGCTCTCACCTTCAGCCCCGACGGGGAAACCCTGATCACGGGAAGCCGAGACCGTACGCTGCGGCTATGGGGTGTCGAAACCCGCCACACCACGGCCGTCCTCAGCGGCCACGCGGAAGGCGTTCACGCCCTGGCCGTCAGCCCCGACGGCCGCACACTTGCGAGTCTCGCCGGCGGAGCCACGGGCACCGAACGACGGCTGTGGACCCTCGACACACGCCAAATCACTCGGCACGTCTGTCAGATCAGCGCTGCCCACCACTGGTCCCAGCTGGTGGTCGACACTGCCGCGACCACGGCCTGCACCTGACGCGCATTCCATGCCCTCGTCGTGCAACGGGCCTGATGGGCGGTGAACTGCGGCGGCGCTCACCCCAGTAGTACGGGGCAGGAGCGCCGTGCGGGTTCGGGTGTTCCGGTTTCGCCGCTACCCGACCCTGGACGGTTCGCCTTACTGATCATTTCGGAATGAGTTGGCAAGGCGGTCGAGCCGTTCCTGAACGAAGTCCTGAGGCCGTTAGGACTTCAGGTCCGCGAGACACGCCTGGCCCCCCGGACCCTCCCCCTTTACGATCAATGCCCATGTCCACCACCACCTCGCCCGTACCCGTCCTCCGAGGCTCCGGCGGAACCACCCTCCAGGCCGAAGAGGACGCCCTCGTCCTGAGCCGCCGGCGCAAGGAGAAGCGGATCCCGCTCCAGGCCGTCCGTCAAGTCCGCGCCGAGGGCCGAGCCCTCGCCGTGGAGCTCACCGCCCCGGCCGGTACAACCCCCACCGTGTTCCAGGTACGGGGCGTGAGCGCGGTGGCGGCCACGGTGTTCGCCGACGCGGTCACCGCGTGCCTGCCCGAAGACCGGGAATCCGACGGCGCGGCCCTCGTCACCGAAGGCACGCCGACGGAGTCCGAGGACGAGGCGTACTTCCGCACCCTCAAGATCTGTGCGTGGGTCGTCGGCCTCGTGACCGTCGGAGTGGCCGTGGCGATGATGATCACGGGGTCGAGGGCCAGCGCGCTCCTCTTCCTGTTCACCAACCCCATAACCCTGGTGATAGCCGTGCTGGGTCTCTATACGATGAGGACGCCGTACTACGAGTGGTACCTGCCCCGGTACGGCATCACCGTCGAGGCGGTGTACCGCGGCCCCCGGAACTATGCCTACACCGACCTGCACGGCACGACCCGCACCGCCGCCGTCGCGGGCACCGCCCCAACCAGACGGATCGCCTACCACCCGGACAGGGCCGGCGGCGAACCGTTCGCCGCGTACTCGTGGATTTACAAGGTGTTCCGGACCCTCTACTGTCTGGCGTTCCTCATCGTCGCCCTCTCGCTCTTCGCCCTCAACATCTACCTGGCCGTCGACGGCTTCCAACGCGGCTGACTGAACACTTCCGAATGGGTTCGGCCCGGAGGTTCGGCGGTTGGGCTGCTGGGCCGGCCCCGCCACCGGCCACGACGGCTGTTCGTCGACCGCGGCTACGACTACGACAAGTACCGCCGCCTCCTGCGGGCCCGAGGCATCACACCGAAGATCGCCCGCAAGGGCACCGCCGCTACGAGACATGAGCCGACCTCCACCTCGGGATACTCCAACTCGCCTGCAGCACGGCCGCCTACGCGTACGGCCAGGATCTCGCCGCGCCGGGCCCACGGCTTCGGCGGCATGGACCTCCCGCTCGGAGAGCACGGTGTACCCGCTCGCCTCCAGCGCCATCCCGGCGTCCGCGACGGCCAGGGGCAGTCGTTGACGCCGTTGACCGGCTGGTGCGGGGGCGCACGGAGAAACCGAACGGCAGGGCCGTATCCTGAGGCAGGCGACGCAGGCACTGCCGATGCGTCGCAGCCGTCCGTCGCCGCCAACGCCAGGTACCGGGTGCCCGGCAAACGATCGGGAGTTGACAAGTGATCAGTCTGGCCGCAGCGGGGGGAGTGGCCCTGGTCGAATTGGGCATGGCCCTGACGCCGGGACCGAACATGATCCACCTCGCCTCACGCGCGATCACCCAAGGCCGCAGGGCCGGCCTCGTCAGCCTGAGCGGGACCGCCGTGGGATTCCTGTGCTATCTGCTGGCTGCGGCCGCCGGCCTGTCCGCGTTGTTCGCCGCCGTGCCGCTCGCGTACACGATGGTCAAGCTCGCCGGGGCCGCCTACCTGGCCTACCTGGCCTGGGACATGCTCAAGCCCGGTGGCCGCTCCCCCTTCGCTCCAGCACAGGACCTGCCTCCCATCTCCGATGCCCGCCTGTTCTCAATGGGGCTTCTGACCAACCTGCTCAACCCCAAGATCGCTCTCCTGTACGCCGCTCTTCTGCCCCAGTTCATGGATCCGCAGGCGGGTCCGGCCTGGGCACAGCTGCTGCAGCTCGGCAGTGTGCAGATCATCGTGGGGGTCTCCGTGAACGCTCTGGTCATGCTGAGCGCAGCACGGGTGTCAGGGTTTCTTGCTACCCGGCCCCGCGTGATGACCGCTCAGCGGTTCGCGGCAGGCGGCTTGCTCGGTGTCTTCGCGCTGCGCACAGCCCTGTCCCGGACCCCTGTCTCGGCCTGAGCCGTGTATGTGCACCGGTGAGACCGGACGTGGAGCGATCTGACGGACGAGCGGAGCGTGACAGCGTTCTCTCCCTCAGAGAGCTCATTCTGAAATGATCAGTCAGGCACCTCTCCCTGGCGGAAGAGTGACTACCCCCGACGCCTGTTCTCCCCTGACCGTCCCGCTTCCAGAACGCGTTCGCGGTCCCAGCGCAGTTCGGGAACGCCCTGCTGGTCGCGCGCTGCCCATAGCTCCCCCTCGGCCACGGCCGGGCAGTGCGGTCGCCTCACGCTCCGGCATGTGCGACGGCGGGGCTACGGTCTGCGCCCAGCTCTCTCCGGAAGTGCGTCGTTCCGGCCGGCCACCCGGGCGCCCCCTCCCCCGCCGCTAGCCGCTTCGCTCAGCCCGAAGTACCCGCAGCCGCCGACGCAGGTGGCCACGGAGGCTCCCCCGTCGTCGCGGACTGCGAGGCCGCTTCGGCGGGCCGAGTGCTCGCCGCCTCCACGCAAGGTCCGCACAGTATCGCTGTCGCTGCGCGAAGGCCGGCGCCGCCCGCGCACCGCCTCCCGGCTCGGCGGCCTCGCGCATGTCCCACGATGCGGGAACGCCCCTTTCCTCATCATCCCCATGCCCCTTGCCGGGCGTCCCGAGGTCGGCCACCTCGCCGGGATTCTTGCCGTGGCAGGCCAGGGCGCTGCGTTCAGCCACCAAGGACGACCGGGGCCGCGATCGCCGGGCCGAACGCGCCGCCGAGTTGGTAGCCCAGGTTGAACAGGCCGATCGCCGTGGGGCGCTGGGAGGCGGGCGCGCTTTGGCCGGCGAGCACCGCGAGCGTGGCCTGACCCGCGCTCGTCGTGAACACGGCCAGCATGGCGACGGGCAGGAGCAGACGCCCAGGGGGGCAGAGAGCGGTGAGCGGCGCCAAGGCTCCGGTGGCGAGCAGGATGGCCAGGGACCGGGGGCGGCCCAGCTGGGCCGCAGCCACGGCCGGCGCCATGGAGAGCACCGAGCCGGCGAGGAGGGCGACCAGTTGACCGGTGCCGATCGTGGAGGTCTGTGCGGGCGCTGAAGGGCAATGAACCTCCCAAACGACTGCGGTCCCGGCCACGGCTCGCCCGGCCGGGACACCAGCTTGCTCCTGGGCCTCGCGCGGGCCGGATCACGGTCGACGCGCTGGCAGAGGAGGCCCCCGTCGCGGCGTGCACGCTGGCCGACGCCGCCGATCCGTCGCGGTGGAGCGCGGGCGCGGTGGAGGACTGGGCGGACACAGACCACCAGGTTCTCCTGGCGGGGAGCCGTGCCGCTCGGGGGGATGGCACGGCTCCCCGACAAAGGGGGTCGCAGCGCGAACGGTCCTGTCAGCGAAGCGCAGCTGCCCCCTCCTGCTTACGGCCGGGCCACGGTCCGCGCGACCGGCGCCGGGCGAGTTGGCGGCTCCAGTCCCTCGTACGGGTTGCCTCCCGTGAGCGGTGAACCGGTGGGCCAGACGGGGCCGTCATCGGGACATGTACGGCCCGACGCCGCCGGAGCCGACACCCGCGACGGCACACAACTGAACCTCAACGGCGAGTACTTCGTCATCAAGAACATCACCACCCGGGCCGTCAACACCAACGGCTACGTCCCCGACATCACCACCAACACCTACGGGCGCGCGCTGCCCTCCTATAGCCTGCCGGCCGGAGCGAAGGCGTACGTGCACACCGGCAGCGGACGCCACTACCGCGACAGCGGCGGCGCGCACCACATCTACCGTGGCTACACCCGCCATGTACTGCTGAACACCGCCACCGCGAAGAACCCGGACCTGCGGCTGAAGAGGCCCGGCAGCCTGGACGACAGCACGAGCGCTGACAGCATCTCCAGCTGTAACTGGAACACGGCTGCCGACGGCACCACATACGCCCGCCAACCCTGGTCACGGACCCCCTTGCCCTGGGGCAGCGATGAGGGCTGTGTACGGGCCGCGTCGACGTAGTGGATGTCGGTACTGCACGCAGCCCCTGGGCTAGAACCGCCCGGCATATGCGGCTAGCCAGCGGTCCTGCCGAGCGACGAGCCCGCTTCGCGTGCGTCGATGAGCTGGTCCCAGTGCTCCGCCGTCCAGGCGCACGCCGCGTCCATAGGCACGAGGAGGCTGCAGCCGAGGGGGGTCAGCTCGTACACGACCCGGCGCACTGGCTCGGTGTGGACCGTGCGGGCGATCAGGCCGTCGCGCTCCAGCGCGCGGAGCGACTGTGTGAGGACCTTGGAGGTGATGCCACGGAGTGGGACCCGCAGTTCCGAGAACCGCCGCGGTCCCTGTTCGAGACAGCGGATGATCATCCCTCCCCACTTGTCGCCGAAGCGGATCGGCGAGAGGTCGGACGGGCAGACCGGGTCGAACATGTCGGGATCAAGTGGTTCGGTCACCGTGCCACGGTAGCCGGTATCTCCTGGGTAACCGGGGCCTTTTCTATCGTCCGGGGA
This sequence comes from Streptomyces sp. NPDC015346, assembly GCF_043078785.1. Taxonomy (NCBI): domain Bacteria; kingdom Bacillati; phylum Actinomycetota; class Actinomycetes; order Kitasatosporales; family Streptomycetaceae; genus Streptomyces; species Streptomyces sp. NPDC015346. Next base: position 68,472 of record NZ_JBIBTW010000008.1, read on the forward strand.
AGCGGCCGGCGTTCGGATCCGGCCCGCGGACCTGAGGGGAAGTCATGAGCAAGATCATCGTCTTCGGCGCCGGTGGCAGGGCGGGCCGGGCCGCTGTGGCAGAGGCCCGTAATCGGGGCCACCAGGTCACCGCGGCTGTACGCGACCCGGCCGCGCACGCCGGCCTGTCGGCGCTCGATGGCGTACGGACCGTCGCGGGTGACGTCACCGACGTAGGCGGCGTCGCCCGGCTGTCGGCGGGGCACGACGCCGCGATCAGCGCGGTGTACGACCCCGCCGAGCGGCCCGAGGCCTTCTTCACCGCCGCATCCCGTGCCCTCCTCGATGGCCTGATGCGGGCCGGTGTGAACCGGCTCGTGGGGGTCGGTCTGGCCTCGGTTCTGGAGACGTCCTCCGGGGCCCTCCTGATGGATACCCCTGGCTACCCCCAGGAGTACCGCGGCTTCTACCTGGGGCACGCGGCGGCCACCGACGTGCTGCGCGCCGCGACCTCCGGCCCGGACTGGCTGGTCCTCAGCCCAGCGGGCGACTTCGACCACAGCGGCGCCCGCACCGGTCGGTACCGTACGGCCCCGGCCGAGGCGACCAGCCGCATCACCCTCGCCGACTTCGCGATCGCGCTGCTCGACGAGATCGACGCCCCACGGCACCACCGCGCGCACATCGGCGTCGAGGCCGGCTGATGGACGGGCGGGAGGAGATCACCGACAGTCCCGACGCGTGGGTGGCGCGGCACATCCGCCGGTACGTCGAGACGAGCGGCCGGGCCAGGCCAGGCATGAACGACCTGCTCCTGACGACCCGCGGCCGCAAGTCCGGGAAACTGCGCCGCACGGCCCTGCTACACGTGCGGGACGGCGACCGCTATGTCCTCGTCGCCTCCAATAGGGGAGCCGACCGTCATCCGGCCTGGTACCTCAACCTGACGGCGAACCCGGATGTCACGCTCCAGGTCGGGCCGAAGACCTTCCCCGCGACCGCAAGAACGGCCACGCCCGACGAGAGGCCGCGGCTGTGGGCGCTCGTCGTGGCGGCCATGCCGTCGTACCAGGACTACCAGGAAGCGACCGACCGCGAGATCCCGGTCGTGGTGGTCGACCGCGCGCGCCGGGAACAGCCGTAGGACCTGTCCGGAAAGTCATGGGCGCAGAATCAGAGACAGGCAAGGGTGACCATGGCCTGCTGGTGACGCGACGTGCAGCTCCCGTGGATCATTGCATCGGGTACACCCGCTCGCCGGCGTTCGCTGACCGTGTCCGTCGATGAGGGTTCTCGTTGAAGCTGCTGGTGCCGCCTCACGCTGCCGCGACGGTGCCCGGCTGAGTGCCTCTCGCCCATGACCCGAGGACTGGTAGGCCCTAGACGCTCCGCGTCTTCGCAGCAGGCAAAGTGTGACCTGCCACGGTCAGCGTGCGCTCATGGGGCGACGCAAGAAGGGACCGAGTATGCCTTCCCACGCCCGCAAGAATGCGGCACGTCAGCACAAGGAACTGTCTGGGCTGAATCGACGGGCCGCTCTCCAGGCGATTCGCGACACCCTCCCGCCCGCGCCGCGAGCGCGCAGCGCGACGACGGCGCCTTCCGGCGGCCCGGCGCCCGAGATTGTCCCGGCGGAACTGATCGCGCTGGTCCAGTCGCTGACGCGTTCCGGCAGCGAGCATCTCGACGAGGCCGTCCGTAGGGCACGCCGGAATGCCGGCGCTCCGAGCGAGTGGAACCGCTTGGTGCTCTACTCGCTCACCGACGCACTGGCTTACAACGTCCTGCTCGTGGGCGCTCTCGCCGCGTACCTCCAGGAGCAGGGCATCGACCCGGAACTATTGCGCAGTCATCTCCAGTCTCCCGATCCTGACCGGTACGTCACCCAGCAGGCCCTGGACCTGGTGGCCGGGCTCCTGGGTAGAACCGTCACCGAAGGCCGGGTGGAGCCCACGTGGCACTTCGTCGGCAGGCACATCGCCGAGCGCGGCCTCGCACCCGACAGGAACTAGAGACGTTCGGAGCGGCCCGAGCCGGGGACGCGGCGGTGACCGCGGGCGAGAACGGCTCGGGACCTGCGCGCCGGGTCCTGGTCTTTGAGGAGGCCGGAGCCCCTACGGCTGCGCCAGGCGGTCTGCGACCTGGTGCAGGATGGCGGCGAGGCTGAGCCGCTGTCGGCGGTAGACGGTGTCCTTGCCGACACCCGCTCGCGCCGCGACCGCACCCGTGGACATCGCCGCGTAGCCGCTTTTGACAACCAGCTCGGCGGCGGCTGGACGATCGCGGCACCGGGCCGCTCGTCCCTGGGCCGCCCTCATGCGGCGGGGGAAGAAGTCATGCCCCCACATTGCCGCGGGTCTACCCGTATGGATAAGAGTGCTCGGGATCAGTGGGTCAGGTGCCAGTCGGTGGGGACGGGCATGCTCATGTGGGGTGCGAGGGAGCGAGCGCGCTGCCACATGCCGTGGGCCTGCTCGGTAGGGCGCTGCTGTTCGCCGTGCAGGGCGTTGAGGATGACCAGGCCGCCGGTCAGTGCGGGAACGGCCCACTGCATGCAGGCCAGCTGCCGCTGGGCCTTGTCGGTGTCGATGGGGTGCTTGGCGGCCTTCTCGGCGTCCTGAGGGTCGGAAGAGGCCGCCAGTTCGATCTTCTTGCCCAGCACGCGGCTGTAGGCGGTGGCCGCGAGGGCGGCGCCTGTCAGGACGGTCTTGGCAAGGGTGGACCCGGCCACACCCTGCTGCGTGGCGACCCGAGAGGCGTTCGCGGCGAGCAGACCGCCGGAACCGAAAAGGTGCGTGGCGATCGCCGCCGCGTTGACGGGGGTCCACTTCGCCCAGCCGGAGCTGGCGATCCTCGCGGTGGTCGCCCAGGTGCCGCCCTCGTCGCGGGCCGCGCCGTTCAGCCCGACCGCGCCCATGAGGGAGCCGCCGAACCAGGCAGCCAGCCCGACATCGTGCATGCTGCGCAGCATCGTGTTCCGTGACGACATGACCGGCTCCCTTGGTCCAGGCGGATGAAGCCCGGGCGAGGCGGCCGGGCGCCTCTTCACCGTCGCCGAGCAGGCGGCCGGCCGCCATCGCGGTTGGTGCGAACGGAGTAGATACACCAAGAAGGCGAGCGCCCTCGGTGGCGGACGGCAGCCTTGGCGTGGAGTGGCCGTCGGAGAGGGGAGCCGGAGCTGCGGGCCCGGGTGAGTCACGAGCTCGGGCACCACCTCAACGCGCTGCTGCGCACGAGGCCACGGGGGCGGGGAACCCGTGCTCCCATCTGATGTGGTCAGTCGGTGGACAGCGCTTCAAGAAGGTCGCCGACCTTCGGGTCGGGAAGAGCGCGGGCGACGTCGGCCTGGGCGACGATGCCGACCAGGCGGTGACCATCGATCACGGGCAGGCGGCGAACCTTGTGCGAGGTCATGGTGCGCAGGATCTCCTCGGCCTCGTCGTCGGCGCCGATGGTGACCGCCTCGCCCTGGGCAAGGTCGCCAGCCTTGACCTGAGCGGGATCCTTGCCGACGCCGAGGACTTTCACCACGATGTCGCGGTCGGTGAGCATGCCCTTGAGCTTGTCGTCGGTGCCGCAGATCGGCAGCGCGCCCACCCCGAGCTCGGTCATCTTCTTCGCGGCCTCGAGCACTGTCTCCTCGGCGCCGATGCACTCGGCGCCTTCCGTCATGATCTCGCGAGCCGTCGTCATCCCAGCAACCTCCATGGTCGTGTTGTGAGCGGTCTGTCCCGGTGCCGCCAGCTGGCTCCGGGCGGGAAGACGTGTGCCCCGTGGGCGTGGCGGGTAACGCCGTCTGCCGGTCAACCACCCGGCAGCCGGGCGGAAGGCGGCAAGCCGTCACTCCTGGGTGTCGGGCAAGGCGAGGGAGCAGTCGGCCGTGATCGCGCCCATGAGCCGTACCAGGTCGCTTCACGCTCAATCGCGGCGACCGGCAGGCTGTGCCCGGTCCTCCGACGGGTCGAAGGCCGGGCCCGGCTCGTACGCGTAGCCGAAGGCCGACACGTGACTTCGCGGCTCCTGCGCGCTGGCGGCTAGAGCCTGTTTCCTTGAGCGGTCAGTGACTCGTGGGGGGCTGGGTAGGTCGTGCTTGTGTATGGAGACCCTTACTTGGCCGCTCCTGCCACCGTTCAGGTGGGGATGCCCATGTACGGACTCCAGGGGGCCGAGGAGACTTTCTCCTGTACTGCGGTCAACTCCAAGACATGCATCCGCTCGATGTACTAGAAGGAATCTAGTGGTGGCAACGCTTCCAGAGATCACAGCCCTGTTGGGCGAACCCCGGTTCAACTGGTCGGATCCGGCTCCATGGATCGAACTTGAGCGGGAGCTCGGTATCGAATTTCCTGCGGACTTCCGTGAGATCGTGGACGCCTACGGTTCGATCGAGATCAACAGGCAGTTGTATCTGCAGCACCCGGCCGGCCATCTTGTGCACAGTCTGGGAGAAAACATCAGGGGGGATCTCGAGCTCTGGCGCGAGGAGGACATGGCGGAGTTCCTGCCGAATCCGGTGGGCGCGAACCCCGGGGAACTGATTCCGGTGGCGTCGGCCACGACCGGCGAGGCAGTTTTCCTTCGCATTCCCGGCAACCCCTCGTCGCCCTGGAGCGTCCTGGTCCAGGAGTTCGACAGTCCGGCCTGGACTCTCTACGAGATGACGTTCAGTGCGTGGTTGCTGGCTTATCTCAAGGGCAGGGACGTGACGTTGTGTTCTCGAAACTTCGCGCCTGACGGCCCGTTCTACGAATGCCTGCCCTGAAAATAAACGCGGTGGTATCTCCTGCCCTGGTGACAGGAGATACCACCGCGTGAAGATTTGCCCGTGACCACTTGGGCCACGTTTTTGATCGCATCGCGGGATTCAGCGGTCTGCTGCGATGACGGACAGCGGACTGATCGTTGACCTGTGCGGTCGGCTGATCGAGTCACTCAACGACTTATGGAAGGCGGTAAGCGAGCCGTGCGGGCTGCCGGAGTGGTTCGGCCGAACCTGGACGCGTGGTCGGACAGGATCGAGATCCGGGGCGTCTCTGAGGCGATCGACAGCCACGACCACCTGGCTGGCGTCTTTGGCGGAGAGCAGAACTGGCTCGTCGCCATGTGCCCTGGCCTGACGAACCCTTCGGACGCCTCGTTCAGCGCCGGGTCCAGATGAGTGTGGCAGCAAGATGAAGTGCGGCCTGGTAAACGATGGCGAGTCCGGGGGCAGTACGGGCACCGGATGCGCGTCACCGGCTTCAGGCAGAAGGTCCTGACCGCGGGCCGCCCGCTTGCTGGTCTGCTCGGCGATCTTCAGCGCGGTGCCGAGGAGAGGTGATCAACACTCACCGGGCGACGGCCCCAACTGACCGGTTTCGCCCCGTCGTTCGCGCCCAGAGACGCAAGCCAGTAGCCTGATCGAACGGAGTCCGTGAGACTTGGGGGGGGTGGGGAGTGCAGGCGCCTGCGACCGTCGTGCAGCTCGCTCTGCTCGTCCTTCTGGTGCTCCCGGGGGTCACCTATCAGTTCGTCCGGGAACGCCGCCGTGGGCCGGTGCCCGGTGAGCGTGATCTGGGTGAGCGGGTGCTGCGGGCGATCGTCGCGTCGATCGCGCTGGACGCCCTGTACGCCGTGGTGGCGGGGCCGGCGCTGGTTCGCCTGGTTCGAGGCAGCGGCGAAGGCTGGGACGGCTTCGCGGAGCGGCCGCGAGTGGTCGGCTTCGTCGCCGTGGTGCTGTTCCTCGTCGTGCCGGCCGTGGCGGCGGTGACCGTTTCCCTGGTGGATCGGCAGCGGCGCAAGGCTCGGTTCCTGCGCACGCCCAGCGCCTGGGACCACGCGTTCCGCGACCGCGAACCGTGCTTCGTGCGCATGCGGCTCAAGGACGGCAACTGGGCGGGCGGCTGGTACGGCGACCGGTCGTACGCCTCCTCGTACCCCCACCCGGCCGAGCTGTACCTCGAATCGGCGCGCGTGATGGGTGCCGACGGGTCGTTCGGCGCTCGCGTGCACGGGACGGCGGGCCTGCTGCTGCGGGCGGAAGACTTCGACGTGCTGGAGTTCGTCGAAGCCGGAGAACCGGCGGCCGTGCCGGAGGAGGAGCGATAATGGCGCACGAACCCGAGCTCTCGCCCGAAGAGGTGGCACTGCTGCAGGAGGCCGTGGAACGCGGCTACACCCCGAAACGCACGGTCGCCGAGCCGGACGAGGCGCCCGGCGGCCCGGCCGGCACCTCGAACGGCCAGCAGGACTGACGCGTGGGTGACGGGTCCGCGAACGACCTGGCCGAGCGGTTCTGGGAGGCGTTCAACGTGGCCCAGCACAGCGCGGACCCCGCGTCGGTCGAGAAGGCGATCGACCTCGGCCATGCCCTGCTGGCCGCCGAGGACGTGGCCGAGCGCCGCTCGGTCCTGTCGAATCTCGGAGGCCTGCTGCAGACCCGCTACCACCAGACCGGCGACTTCGCGCTTCTGCAGGAGGCCGTCCGGGCAGTCACGGAGGCCTACCTCCTGGCGTACGGAAACCCGGAGGATTCAGCGGGTTACGCCAACAACATCGGCATGCTGCTGCACACCGCGTTCCGGCAGAACCAGGACCGCGGAACCCTGGCCGACGCGCTGGACTGGAGCCGGACGGCCGTCGACGAAGAACCGTCCACGCAGAAGGCGTTCTACCTGGGTAACCTCGTTGTCGCGCTGCGGACGGCGTTCACCGTGACGCACGACCTCGCCCGTCTGGCTGAAGCCGCCGAGCACGCGCGGGCCGCCGTCGCATGCTCCCCCGATGACGTGTCCACCGCCAGGAGTCTGCACTTCCTCGCCGTCGTCCTGCGCGACTGGTCCCATGAGACCGGGGAGACTGGTGTCGTGGAGGAAGCCGTCGACGCCGCGCGGCGAGCGGTGGAGCTCACGCCGGCCGGGTCGCCCGACGTGCTCGACCGGTTGAAGAACCTCGCGTACCTTCTCGACGACCGCTACCGGGCTCGCGGAGCGCGAGATGATCTGGCCGAACTGCTTCGGGTCCGGCAGACGCTGATGGCCCACACCCCGGTCACCGATCCACGGCACTCGCAGAACCTCTCCGAGCTGACGACCACGGAACGAGACTGGGCCGCGCTCACCGGCGAGCGCCCGCAATCGAACCGTGGCTGGGAACCTGCCGATACCGAAGCCGAAGTGTGCGGCCGGTACGCCGCCAAGTTCAAACACACCCGGGACTCGGCCCTGCTCGACCGGGCGATCGAGCTCGGGCGTTCGGCGGCGGCGGCGACCCCCGCCGGGCACCCCCGTCGGGGTGTGCGGCTGGACCACTTCGCCACGGCGCTGGCCACCCGCGGTGAAGAGTTCGGGGACCACGCCGCGCTCGCGGAGGCCGTCAGCATCGAGCGGGAGGCGGTCGCGTGCACGCCGGCGGGCCAACCGCTGCGGGTCCAGTTCATGGGCAACCTCGCCGTCAACCTGAACGCGTTGTTCCGCGCGACCGGAGACCTGGCCCACGTCATGGACGCGATCGACGTCGCCCGCCGTGCCGTTGAGGCCACGGCCGGGCGGGGCGACCACCCGCGTTCCCTCGGGATCCTCGCCGTCGTACTGCACAACCGGTTCCGGGTGACCGGCGAGCTGCAGGTGTTGTCGGAGGCGGTCGACCGTGCGCGGGAGTCCGTCCGCCTCGGCGCGAGCCTGGTCGCCGAGCAGGCCCAGCGGCTCTCCAACCTTGGCGCCGTGCTGTCCGACTGGTTCACCAGGACGGGCGAGGCGAGCGTGCTCGACGAGGCGATCGCCGCGCACCGCGCGGCCGCGGATGTGACGGCGGACGACGACCCGGGCCGCGCCGTGCGGCTCGCCAATCTCGGCGGTGTGCTGGAGATGGCGTACGAGAAGTTCGGCGACCAGAACGCGTTGCGGGACGCGATCGCCGCGCGTCGCGCGTCCGTGGCCGCGACTCCGCAGGACAGCCCGCACTGGCCCGGGTACACCGCGAGCCTGGCCGCCGCGCTGGGCGACTGGTGCACGAACCCCGCCGCACCCGCCGACTCGCGACGGGAGCCGCCGGATCCGCAACTCCTCGCCGAGGCGATCGGCCTGGCTCGGAGTGCGGCGCGGAGGACCGGGCAGGACGCCTATTCCCGGGCGGGTTTGCTGACCCTCGTCGCCAACGTCCTGGCGCTCGGCTTCCGGCACCTCGGCGACGGCGACGCGCTGACCGAGGCGCTCGGCCGCTACCGGGAGGCCGCGGCGTCTGCCGGATCGCCGACGGAGAGCCGGGCGGAAGCGGCGGACCGGTGGGGCGCTCTGGCCGCCGAGGCCGGGCAGTTCGACGTGGCCGCCGAGGGGTACGCCGCCGCGGTCCGGCTGCTGCCCCGGCTCGCCGGGCGCCGCCTGGGCCGCGAGGACGCCCAGTACTGGCTTGGCCGGTTCGCCGGGGTCGCCGCCGACGCGGCCGCGTGCGCGCTGGCCGCCGGCGACGAGGTGAGCGCGGTGACCCTGCTCGAATCCGGACGCTGCGTGCTCGCGGCCCAGGCACTCGACAGCCGCGGCGATCTTTCCGACCTGCGCGAGCGGGCGCCCGAGCTGGCCGAACGCTTCCGGACGCTTACCGCGGAGTTCGAAACCGACACCGCGCGCGACCGCGTGGCCCTCGCCGACGAGCTCGACGCGGTGACCGACCGGATCCGCGCGCTGCCCGGGATGGAGCGGTTCCTACGGCCCCCGTTGCTCACCGACCTCACCGCGCAGGCACACGAGGGCCCGATCGTGTACGTCAACGTCAGCCGGCACCGGTGTGACGCGCTGATCATCACTCCGGACGGGGTCCGGTCACGCGCGCTGGACCGGCTGAGCGAAGAGACCGTGAGTCACCGCGTACGCGCTCTGCACACCGCGTTCACAGAGGGGCGGCTGGCCGCCGAGCAGGCGATCCATGACACGCTCGAGTGGCTGTGGGACACCGTCGTGGGCCCTGTGCTCGACGAACTGGGGCTGACGGCGAAACCGGCGGCGGATGGTCCGTGGCCAAGGATCTGGTGGGCCCCGGTCGGGTCGCTCAGCCTGCTCCCCCTGCACGCGGCGGGCCACCACCGCGACGGCGGACCTGTGCTCCTGGACCGCGTCGTCTCCTCGACGACGCCGACGATCCGCGCTCTGGGCCACGCCCGGGCGGGCCGCCGCGACGACCGGAACGAGCCGCGGCTGCTGGTGGTCGCGATGCCGCACACTCCGGACGCCCCGGACCTGCCTGGCGCGCAGGCCGAAGCCGACCACCTGGCCGCTCTCATACCCGGCGCCACGGTCCTCGTCGGCGCGGACGCGACTCGTGACGCCGTTCTCGACGCCTTGCCGACCAGTGGCTGGGCGCACTTCGCCTGCCACGGGTACAGCGACCCGGACAACCCTTCGGACAGCCACCTCGCGCTGCACGACCACGACCGCGCGCCGTTTCGGGTGCTGGACCTTTCCCGACTACGCCTGCGGAACGCGGAGTTCGCGTTCCTGTCGGCGTGCGACACGGCCCGCACCACCGCGCGCCTGTCCGACGAGGCGATCCACCCGTTGGCGGCTTTTCAGATAGCCGGGTTCTCCCAGGTGGTCGGCACACTCTGGCGCGTCGACGACGTCGTAGCGCCGGCTTTCAGTCAGCAGATCTACGGCGAGTTGAGCGCGGATCGATCCGGCGCGTTGTGCGCGTCGGCGGCGGTCCATCGCGCGGTCAGGCAGCTCAGGACGAAGTATCCGAACCTGCCGTCGGTGTGGGCCGCGTACGTCCACGCGGGCGCCTGATGAGGCGCACTCCGTCGTATCGGAGGTTGATCCGCAGCCGACCGGCCGGCTTCGTCGGTAGCTGTCATCGGCACCCGCTCATAGCTCCCCTTTGTGTCAGGCCGTGGGCTCATTCTTGATCTCGGACCCGATGAGCCGCTGAACGAGCTGCGGACCGCCGCCAGGGCATCGGGCAACAGGTCCTTCTCCCGGTACCAGTCGCGCACGTGGTTTTCGGTGACGTGCTTCAGGTACTCGGCACCGGGTTTCGTCGCGTGCCGCAGCAGCATCTCGGTGGAGGGCACGTGGAGGTAGTAGCAGCGTGAGACGCCACGGTGTGCGCTCACCAGGTTCTGGAGCATCGTGCCGTAGCCGTCGGCGTACAGGATGCCTTCCACGACGACGTGGAAGCCGTTGTCCAGGGCGTAGCGGGCGGTGAGGTCGATCAGGCCGATGTTGGCGCCGCCGGGCGGTCGCGTTCGCGCAGCACGGTTCGGCGCAGGTTGTCCTGGCCGACGATCGCGAGGTTGCGGCCGAACTGCTCGCGCAGTCCGGCCGCGACGGACGACTTCCCCGAGGCGCTGTTGCCCCGGACCACGATCAGACGCGTGTCCTGCGTTCCCACCGTGGTCGGCACACTCTGCGTCACTCGTCGTCGCCCGCGATGCTCAGCCGCATCCGGGTCTCGTGGAAGTGCTCCCAGTCCACGACCAGGCGGAAGCGCTGGTGCGCCTCCAGGCGTTCGGCGTCGGCGGGCTCCTGGCCGCGGTACACCCGGGCGTCCCCGGACTCGGCGAGCTCCGCGAGGGCGAGGCGGACGTCGTCGGCGTCCTGGCCGGTTGCGGCCGCCAGCCGGTCCAGGGAGGTGAGGACCTCCTGCGGTTCACCCAGATCGTCGACCAGGTGGTTGATGACGGTGTTGACGAGCGGGCCGGTGCGCATCGTCCAACGGATCCGGTCAAGCCGCTCGGTGAGTTCGGCGTCCAGAGGCAGCACGTCGCCGGGCAGCGGCAGCGCGGCGGGCATCGACCACCGGGTGCCCTCCGGGGATTCCTCGCGGCTGGCCAGGCCCCACGTCAGGTAGAGCTCGGACAGGTCCCGCACCGTCTTGGGTACCGGGAAGCCGGCGGCCGTCAGCATGGCGCCGAACTTCTCCCAGCGGCTCGCCTCACACGCCTCTCGGCCCTCCGGCGCTCCCTCGTAGTCCCACTCCTCGTCGGGCCACGAGAACGTGAGCGCACCATCGAGATCGCCGCCGATCATGGCCCAGTGGCCGCCGAAGATCTCCTGCAGCAGGTCGTCCAGAGAGCCGGTGAAGCCGGACTGGCTCGCGGTCCCGATCAGCATGGTCAGTGGGAAGCCCTGGCGGGGCAGGACGTGGTCCCATCCCGACACCCACCAGTCGTTGTGCATCGCCATGTCCCGGCGCGGGCCAGGTACAGACGGGTTCTCAGTCATCCGCGGCTCTTCCTCGAAAACGGCCGGACGCTCGCAGCGTACGCACTGAGGCGCGGCACGTTTTCACGTGCGTCCGACCCAGGCTTGACGGTCGGGGGCGACGTGCGGTTGCTCGCGTAGGAGACCGCGCAGAACACCCACCCGCGAACTTCGTCCCGCGGCCGGTGCTCACCGGCTCCGCCGCACCTCCCGATCGGCGGCCTCACACTCCGCCTTCCGTCGCCGGGCCGGCGCCGACTGCATCCGGTACAGCCGGTCGCCGTCCGGGGTGTCCAGCGCATCCATCGCCCAGCGTCTGCCACTCCTCCCTGCTCAGCGGCGACGGTCGGGGCGTCCTCGTGTCGCAGAGGCGATCACGGCGGAGACGACGGCGGTCACGATGAGACTGCCCACCATGACCGTCCCCACGCCGATCACGAAGAGGCCGCTGGCGTCGTCCGACCAGTCGTAGTAGGCGGCAACGGTCAGACCGGCGCTGGTGCCGAGCACAGCACCGGCGACGTAGCGCCGGGATGCCGCCCAGTACACCGGTGCCAGGAGACTCAGTACGAGCCCGATCACCTGCCACGCCTCGTAGGGGCCGGTCGTGGATCCATCAGGTTGCACGTCACGATGCTGGTCCCAGCCCAGCCAGGCCGCCCACGCGGTCAGCGCCACCAGAGCCAGTACGGGGATCACCAGCTGGGGAGCGAGTCTCAGTAGTCTTTGTCGCATGGCCCAAGCGTTCCGGCTCACCGCAAAGGCGACCAGAGCGCAGGTACTCAGCCACACCTGAGTCCTTCAGCCAAGAACGCTGGACAAGGCGCGGTACCGTTTGCTCGATGCCATGGGTGGCGAGGAAGCAACGCTGATCATCCGGGCGAACGAGTCACTCCCGCAGGCTTCCCTGGGCGGCATCGAGCGGGTGCGGCAGTTCGGCGAGGAGAACGGCTACCCCGCCCTTCCTTGGCCTGCAACTGCCACCCAGACCTCGTCGCTGAGGCACGGGTGGTCGAGGCCTCCGTGCTTGACGCCGAGGGGCTGTGGGAGGAGCCGATGGACGGCCACGGACCGCCGCCGTCTCCACCGTGACACGGCGATGCCATCGGCTACGGGCGGTCAGGCACGGCTCGCGGTGCAGTCCGCGGGTGTGGGGCGGCCCGTTGGCCAGGCGAGGCCGACGAAGCGGATGCGGCCGGGTGCGTCGGGTGCCAGTTCCACGACGGAGACCGCCTTGTTGTAGGGGTTGCCGTAGTTGTCCAGGCAGATCCAGCCGCTCGCGCCGTCGACCTTGCCCATGCCGTGCAGTCGCAGCCACGAGTCGCTGATGCGGCCGAGCGTGGGGATGACGGGGTCGCCGTCATCGCGCATCCGGATGGCGGTGACCGCGGTGAGACCGGCGTCGTAGAACGTGATGGTCCGCGAGTCGGTGAGTTCCACCGGGCCGATGTTTCCGACCTCCTTGCTGGTCGCGAGGTCGGACAGGGCACGGAAGGCGGCGGCGGAACCGCCGGTGGCGGGCGCCTTGGGGCCGGTCCAGGCGTCGGGGTGGGCGACAGCGGCGTACTGGAGGGTCACTCCCTTGCGGAAGGCGTTCCAGTCCAGGAGCTTGTCCGAGGAGAGTGTCGAAGCGCCGGAGCCGGTGATGACGGTGTACTTCTTCTCGGTGCAGCCCCGGTTGCCCAGTTCGTTGACGAACTGCCGTAGCTGGACGGGGCGTCCGGCGAAGTAGATGACCTTGGCCGCCGAGGTGCAGATGGTGTCGACCATCTGGTCGAAGGCGTTGGCGGTGGTGCCCTCCTCGTGGAACTCCTCGGGCGCGCGGTACTGCTCCGGCGCCCGGGGCGATCCGAGGGTCCGTTCGGCGAAGGCCCGCTTGAGGGCGTCGACGTAGTTGTCGCCGGTGCGGATGTCCTCGACGACCAGGGTGTGCTTGGGGTCGATGCCCTGGTTGAAGTGGGAGAGGGCCTTGGCCTGGTCGGTGGTGGTGGGCACGACCCGGGCGAGCCCCGGATACGCGTCCGGCCGCTGAGGGCTGTTGCCCGAGTCGTCGGCGGTGATGGGGCCACCGACGACGGGAATGCCGCGCTCGCGGGTGAGGTAGGCGATGGCGGCCTGGGTGGTGGTGGTGGAGACGTCGAAGCCGATCACGACCCGGAGGTTGTCGGTCGTGGACTGAGACATGGTGCCGAGCTGTTCGGCGACGGGCCGCCAATGCGCGTGGCTGCGACCGGGGTTGGCGAGCAGGAGCCGTATCGCCGGCTTCTTGCTGTTGGAGTCGTGGTTGGCGCGGTACTGCGCGAGGTAGGCTCCCTGCACCTCGTGGAGTGTCTTCTCCTGTTCGAAGGCCTGCGCCGGTGCCATCGGCAGCATCACGGCGATGGAGACGTGCGGTTCGCCCTTGATGCGCTCGTTCTCCGCCTTGATCCGTGCGCTGACTTCCTTGAGGTTGTCCGCGAAGACGAAACCGCCGTCGGTGACGCCCGTGCATTCCCGGGCGCCTTCGGGGCCGCGTTCCTCGACGCCCTTGGCGCAGGCGGGATCCGGTCCGAAGAGGACCATGCCGGTCCATACGGCGGCGCCGAGCACGGCCAGGGCGACGACGAGGGCGGCGGCCTTGGTGAGCGGTCCGCCGGGGAGTCTTCTGATGAACGACGTCATGACGCAGCACCTTCCTGGACGGGCAGGTCGGGAGCCTGTGCTCCGGCCCGCAGGCGGGCCGGCCAGGCGGCGGACGCCTCGCGGTAGGCGGCGTGTGCGGCTTTGTTGCCGTACAGCGTCTCCAGCGCGATGCGGACGGTGGTCAGCTCGTCCTCACGCGGGGCGAGGGTGAGCGGGTCGGACAGCCGCCACAGCAGGGGCACGAGGGAGGCGACGGCATCGTGGTGCGGGCCGGGGGCGTCGCTGCCGCAGGCGGTGCACGACAGGGCGGGGTTCCCGGCCGGGGGCTCGTAGCCCTCGCGGGGATGGGGTGCGGCGCAGATCAGGTTGAGCGAGGTCAGCCACTCGGTGGGCGGGGCGACGGTGAACCGGTGGTGCAGGACGCTGACCACCTCCTCGACCCGGCCCAGGGCGAGCGTGTGGTGCAGATACGTGTCACTACGTGGGTCGCACAGGGAGCGCAGGCGCAGCTGGGTGTCGCGCCAGCGCTCGTGGGTGACGGTGGCGGCGAGGCGATGCCGGAGCAGCAGATCGAGAGCACGGTCGCCGTCGAGACAGGAGCGGCTGCGGTAATCGTCGGCCTCACGGACGCGGACGGCGACCAGCTCCTCGGAGTGGTCCTCGGGATGGGCGAAGGTCCACAGTCCGCGCCGGGTGCCCGCGTCGGCCGCGGCGGACAGCAGTACCAGGCGCTCGCGCATCACCGGATCGGGCAGCAGCTTGGCGAGGAGCGTCGGCGCGGCCTCGTCGAGGAGTTCCCCGCCGCGTATCGTGCCCACCTCCTCGACACGGCGTGCGGCGGCGTCCGCCAGGATGCGGGCGCTCGCCGCGCGGCCGCCGCTGTAGCGGGCGACGACGCGGGGCAGGTGGTCGGGGTAGTCGACGGGGCTGAGCATCTCCGCGATGTGGGTCGGCTCGATGTCCGGGACGCGCAGCACCAGGGGCCGGGCCTGCGGTACGGCGTCGCCGCCGACCTCGGTGAGCGACGGGTACCCGTCGCCCCTGCCGAGCAGGGTGGCAAGGGTCACCGGCCGTGTCGGGGACTTGCCCTGCGCGTCGCCGTGTCCGGTGTCGAGCAGGTCGAGGAAGGCGCGCCCGACGTCGGTGTGGGCGTTGTCGAGGAGCAGCAGCGGTCGGGGCTTCTTGTTGAGGCGGCGCAGTGTGCCGTAGTTGGCGTCGATGTCATCGAGGAGGGCGGCGACGAGGTGTTCCTCGGCCGTGCGTCTGCGGTCGTCGAGTCTGCGGAAGCCGCGGACGAACTGGAAGAGCCGCTGCAGCGAGTCGCCTTGGTAGCCCTGGGAGCCGTGCAGCCGTGCGCCCCACCAGGCGAGCGCGCCCTTGTCCGGTTCGCCTTTGACGAGCTGCGCCCGGGCGGCGTCGAGGACGATCCCGGCGATGGTGTCGAGGCCGGGGACGGCGGACAGCACCAGCGGGAGGTTGTCCGTGACGAGGTCGAACCAGCGGCCGAGGCTCTCCCTGCGGCGGCGCACGTCGGGGTCCTCGGCGGTGATGAGCGTGCGCAGATCCGCTTCCGCCCGGCGCAGGTCGGGCGGTCGCACATCGGTCTCGGTCTCCGAGGTGTTCAGCGGGCGCCAGGCGGTGACGACGAGAAGGCCGAGCGACAGCCGCGGGAAAGTCATCGGCCTACCGAAGTGCCGTACGTCCAGGCCGAGTTTGTACGCGAGGAGATACAGGAGGTGGGTGACGCGCGAGGCGTTGGGAACGTCGCCGTCGCCATCGGCGACTCCGGGCTCGCCGAACCCCGGAGCCTCGAGATCGACTTGGGCGAGTGGCACCCTGCCGTTGTACGCGTCATGGACGGCGCCCAGCAGTGCGGTCTTGCCGCTTCCCCGTCCGCCGAGGATGCGTACGACGGGCGCGCCCTTGGGATAGGCGAAGGGGACCAGGTACCCGTCCTTGTGATGCAGTCCCACCAGCCGAGGGACGAATCCCTCCTGCAGGGCCTGCTGACCGTACAGCCTCCCGCCCATGGCGTTCGCGCCTCCCCCTGTCACCTGCGCATCATGAGATCAACTCAGCGTGCACAGAGGGAACTTACCTGACACGAGCCTGTTCGGCAGAGGGGTTGGGTGTGTCTCGGGTTTCTCGGCGGAGCCGCGGGCATCGCTCCAACGGCCCCGCGGCGTTCCCTCGTTGACAGCTGTCGGCCGTGGTCGGTCTAATGCGGACGCGTAGCGCTCGGGCCCGTTCGGCCCGGTCACGAGGGAGGGGCGAAGTCGTGGGCGTGCACACCGGCGTGCCGGTCGACGCACCGGCCGGGATCGCGGAGCTGTACGAGCGGGACCGCACGTGCCGGAGCCTGGGCATCGCCCTGGTGGAGGTCGCACCGGGCCGGGCTCTGATGAGCATGCGGGTGGGCGAGGACATGGTGAACGGCCATGGCATGGCCCACGGGGGGTTTCTGTTCCTCTTCGCCGACGCGGCATTCGCCTATGCCTGCAACGGCTACGGGCCGGTCACCGTGGCGCAGTCCGCACAGGTCACCTTCCTGCTGCCGGCCGCCGTGGGCGACGAGCTGCTCGCCGAGGCCGTGGAGCGGACGCGTTCGGGCCGCAACGGGGTCTACGACGTGACGGTCCGCCGGTCGGACGGAACGGTCGTCGCGGAGTTCCGTGGACAGAGCGTGATGCTCAGCGGCAGGGCGCGTCCACCGCGTGACTGACGGGCGTGCCCGGGCGGGCCCGGCAGCCGCCATCAGCGGGCCGCGAGCCGTACGGGTCCGCCTGTCGGCCGGCGAGCGATCGGGGCGACCGGTTCGCGGGGCCGCCGCGCGGCGCGGGCGGCCCGGCAGCCGGCCTGCCTCGTGTGCGGCTGCCGGGGTCCGCCCGGTCAGGTGGCCGGACGCTCGTCCACCACCTGCTGGAGTTTGCCCGTTCGCGGGTTGGTGACCAGCTCCGACCGCGGCACCCACTCGATGCCCAGCTCGTGGATGGCGCCGTCCGCGACCTCCGCCGGGAAGAGGGGCCGGGCCGCGTAGACCGCCTCGACGAGCCTGGCGCTCAGGTCCGCCGGGGGCTCTTCGACGTACCCCAGGCGCAGGATCAGGCCGTCGCGTCCGTCCCAGCGGCGCTGCACCATCTGCATGCCGGCGATGTACCGGTCCGGGTCCGCCTCCACGAGCACCGCGCGGACGTCCTCGATCGGCATCGCGACCGTGCCGACACGTCCCCCCTCCAAGGACCGGCCGAGGAGACGGAACCGCCGGCACTCGGAATCGACCCACTCGCCGCGGTCGCCCGTCGGAAACCTGATGACCGGCATGAGGGTACGGAACAGGTTGGTGACCAGGACTCGGCCGGGCACCCCCGGTGTGGTGATCGGCTCGCCGGTGACGTCGTCCACGAGTTCCACCACCGTTCGGTGCGGGAACGCCTCGTGCACCCGTACGTCGTCGCCGGGTACGGGCCGCCCGACGAGCCCGGCGTCGATGGACGCGTAACCGACCGAGGCGATCGCCGCCTTGGGGAAGGCCCGCAGCAGGATCGGCCGCAGGTCGGTGAAGAGCAGGTCACCGCCGAAGAGCAGCAGTTCCACCGAGTCGGCGGTCCGGTCGCGGCGGACGAGGCATTCGGCCACGGCGGCCAGCTTCATCGGGACTCCGGCGAGGACGTTCACGCCGAAGTCGCCGATCAGATCGGCGACGAATTCGTTGGGGGCGCCGGCACCGACCGGCAGCCGGACGTTCTCCACGGGGGCGGCGTGCAGGGCGTGTTCGATGTAGAGCATGCCGCCGTACAGCTCGCCGGCCCAGAAGAGGTTGGCCACCCGGTGGCCCGGCTTGAGCCCGGCCCGCACGATGCCGGCGCCGAACGCGGTGACCGAGTCGGCGTGTTCCGACCGTGACCAGACCGACAGCTTGGGGACGCCGGTGGTGCCCCCGGTCTTGTAGACCCCGGCATCGGTCAGGGGTCCGGTCAGTACCCGGTTGTCCGGCCACGTGTTCGCCGTCCAGAACTCCGTGTGGTCGATGACGGGGAGCTGGGTGAGGTGCGAGACCGTCCGCGGTACGTCCCGGTACGCCTCCGCGTAGAAGGGCGAGTGGGTGCGGACGAAGTCGACGAGTTCTTGAATGGATTTGGCGGGCACTACGTCTCCTGATGTGTGTCGTCGGATTCCTGCCGGCACCCGATCCAGGTACGTGCGAGTCCCTGCACGACGGAGCCGTCACGGTCGGTCAGCTTGTTCTCGAGGTAGGTGGCCGCCCAGGCGTTGGTGGGGACACGGAAGGCCGGTCGCTCGGCCCGCAGCGTCCGCACCACGACCTCCGCCACCTCGGACGCGTCCTGCCCCGCGCCCTCCCACCCGTGGTTGACGACCCAGTTGATGTAGTCGGCGAAGGTGGAGGCGTAAGGGCCGGAGGCGGCCTCGATGGTCTTGCGGTTGACGTCGGGGAAGATCCCGAACGAGGTGTCCCTGACGAAGCCGGGGACCACCACGGACACCTTCACCCCGTGTGCCTCCGCCACCGGGGCCAGGCTCTCCATGAACCCTTCGACGGCGAACTTGGCCGCGCAGTAGGCCTCGTTGAAGGGCTGCCCGACGATCCCGTGGACGCTGCCGATGGTGAGAAGGCGGCCCTGGGCGGCGCGGAGCAGCGGCATCGCGGCCCGGCTCACCTCGACCACCCCGAAGAAGTTCACCTCCAGGTTGGCCCGCAGTGCTTCCGTGGTGGACATCTCCAGGGTCGGGTCGAAATTGGAGATGCCGGCGTTGTTGACCACGGCGTCCAGTCGTCCGTACGTCCGGTGCACGCCCTCGACGCAGCGGGCGACGGAGTCGGGGTCGGTGACCTCCAGTCTGCGGATGTCCAGCGGGACCCCGGCCCGGTCCGCCGCCTCCTGGAGCGCCCCGGCACGGGCGGGGTCGCGCAGGGTGGCGACGGTGACGAAGCCGGCCCGCGCCGCGGCGATCGCCGTGGCCAGTCCGATGCCGGAGGAGGTTCCGGTCACCATGACGACCTGGCGCGCCGCGGTCATGAGGTGCCCTCGGCCAGAGCCGGTTCGGCGTTTCCGCCGTCCGCCTCCGGTGCCTGTTGCCGTTCGGCCGCGTCCAGCAGGCGCTGGATCCGCAGCGCCGGCAGGAAGGAGCAGGCCGCGAGCAGCGTGCCGCCGGCCATGGTGACCCGGGCCGCGTCCAGTATTCCGAGCGGGCCGGTGAGCAGGCTGACCGCCAGGCCTCCGGCCAGGGCGGCCAGAGGGATCACACCCCAGGTGGCGGTCCGGAAGGCCGCGTGCATCACGCCCTGGTTCTGGACGGACATCCGGGACTGCCGGATGGGCGCGCTGCACACGTTGATACAGGACATGAAGAAGCCGTAACAGCCCATGGTCACGGCGATCACGGCACCGGCCGGGAGGGCGGGCGCCGCCAGCACGCCGAGGCCGACCAGACAGTGCAGCAGCAGCGACCAGGCCAGCATCCGCCCGCCGCCCAGCCGTTCACTCGCCTTCGGGGCCAGCGCCGCGCCGACCAGGGCGCCGACCGCCGCTATGGACATGGCGGCGCCGAAGACCCCGACGGAGACGCCGAGTCCCTGGTAGGCGAGGATGGGGAGCACGGTGACGAAGACGGGGCCGCCGCAGTTGAGCGTCACGGCGGCCACCACCACCCGGCGCAGCACCGGGTCGGACCAGTTCAGCCGGAAGCCCACCGTCAGCCGCCGCCAGACCGATCCGTCGGCCACGGCCCGCTCGCCCCAGGGCCGCATGGACCGGATGCTCAGGGCGGAGATCAGGTAGCTGGCGGCGTCGACGACCAGGGCGGCGACGCCCAGCGCGCCGTAGAGGCCGGCGGCCAGGGACGGGCCGGAGACCTCGGAGACCGAGCGGCTGCCTTCCAGGCGGGAGTAGGCGCGGACCAGGTGGTCCTTGGGCACCACGGCGGGCACGGCGACCAGGTAGCCGATGGTGAAGAAGATCGTGGCGCCGCTGATCACCGCCACGCAGGCGAACAGCAGCGGGGTGGAGAGCCAGCCCTGCCAGTACGCCAGGGGAATGACGGCCACCGCCGCCAGCCGGGCGAGGTCGCAGACGAGCAGGGTGCGGCGGTTGTCCCACCGGTCGACCAGGACTCCGGCGAGCGGGCCGAGGAGAGGGATGCCCAGGTACTGGGCCATGGCCACGATGCCCACCTGGAAGGCGGAGGCGTCCAGGGCGAAGATCATCACGGTCGGTACCACGAAGACGGTGATGCGGTCACCGACGGTGCTCACCGACTGGCCGACCCAGAAGCGGTTGAACTCGGGGCCCAGGGACACCGGCCGCCAGGGCTTCACCGTCCCTCCCGCACCACGAGGCCGGCGGTCTTGCCGGTCCGCTCGTTGCTGATCAGGTCGGCGACGGGGCGCACGCGGAAGTTCTCCGGATCGTGCTGGAAGGCGGTGCTCAGGGTGAAGGTCTCGGCCAGGAGTTCCTTGCGCAGCCGCTCGACGTCCACCGCCGCGCCCGGCGCGGTCAGCAGGAGCACCTCCACGGCACCGGCGCGTCCGCCTGTCTCGTAGATCACCACCTGGGCGCGTGAGACGCCCGGCTCCCCTTCCACGCGATGGATCACCTCGTCGATGTGCAGACCCAGGCCCCGGACCTGGACCACACTGTCGCGGCGGCCGAGCACCCGCATGGCCCGCCCGGGTCGGCCGCACGGGCAGGCCACGAGTCGTCCCGCGTCCCCGGTCCGGTAGCGCAGCACCGGGTTGAGCATCTCCGGGTTGAGTGTGGTGAAGTCCAGGAGCTGCTGCTCCCCCACGTGGACCAGTTGGTCGGGGAGGGTGTGGAAGGTGTCCGCCGGGCAGTCGGGCGTGTTGGTCCCGACCACCCAGGTCTCGGTGCTTCCGAACATGCCCCACCGCCGGGCCGCCGGCGCGACCGCGGCCATGTCCTCCTCCAGCTGCGGCTGCCAGGCCTCGCCGAGCCAGAGGACCTTGCGCAGATCCGGCAGTTTGAGGTTGGCGGCCCGGGCGTGGGCGAACCAGAGTCTCAGCACGCTCGGTGTGCCGCCGATCGCCGTCACCTCGCGTGCCGCGAAGAAGGCCAGCCACTCGGGGTACTCGTCCTTGGTGACCGAGCCCAGCGAGATCACCTGGCAGCCCGAGAGGTCGGCCAGGGCGGCGGCCAGGAAGTGGGCGCCCCACATGCGGCCGGCTCCCCAGGCGTTGACGAAGACGTCGTCGCGGTCCAGCGGTTGCCAGTGGGCATGGACTCCGGACATGTAGAAGCCGGTGGGCGCGTGCCCCAGTTTGGGCGCGCCGGTGCTGCCGCCGCTCTGGAAGAGCCAGGTGGCGCCGTGCTCGGCGCGCGGTCGCAGGTGTGTCAGGGCGAGGTTGAGGTCGTCCTTGAGCAGCGGTGGGAGCGCGGCGATGCCGCCGAGGGAGCGGATGTCCGCGACGTCGCGGTAGCGGGGCGCCAGTTCGGGGACCTGCCGCAGACGCTCCAGAGTCCTGCGGGGGACCGACAGCCGCGGCTCGGCCGCCTCCGGGGTGAGCGAGAACATCGTGGTCAACTCGTTTCCGTCGGTGAGGTGAACGGGCGCGCTCCGCCCCCGCCGATGTGCCTGACGCTGTGCCCGGCGCTGTGCCCGGCGATGTGCCTGGCGTGGGCGTCCCGGTAGGCCGCGAACCGGGCCCGGGTCACGTCTCGTTGGATCGTCCGGTCCGGATCTCCGGGGACCTGGGGTATGACGCCGTCGGGCTCCAGCTCGGAGAACCAGAACCGCTGTCCGTCGTGAAGGAAGTCGACGCAGAAGAAGGGGATGGGCAGCCGTTCGGCGAAGTAGGCGGCGGCCTTGGCCAGTTCCTCGGGGACCGGAGCGAACTCCAGGATGCCGCCGTGGCTCGCGTTCGCCACCGCCGAGCCGGGTTGCGGGGTCCGCTTCAGGACCGTGTGGGCGGTGCCGTCGATCACGTAGACGCGGAAGTCGACCGTGCCGTCGCCGAGGTACGGCTGGACCACGAGCGTGGTGTCCCCGCCCTGGGCGAGGCTGGCCAGGCCCCGGATCTCCCCCGCGCTCCGCGCCAGGTTGATACCGCCGCCGCCGCACCAGCCGGCCGGCTTGACGATGGCCGGATAGGTCATGTTCCCGAGGGCTACCTCGTATAGGTGCCTGCTCACATCGCGCCCGGTGCCGATACGGACGGTCGGGATCGGGGGGATCGGCGAGCCGCCGAGGTGGAGCAGGGTGGCCAGCTTGTCGTTGCCGATGAGTGAGGTCTCGGGAGGAAAAGGCAGGTAGAACCCGGCCTGTTGCAGCACCGCGCAGAGCGCGTACTGGTTGAAGACGTCCATCTGCTGGTAGGGCAGCGAGTAGAGCGCGGTGATGAAGAGCGTGTCACGGGGTGTGACCGGTTCGTCGTCCACGTAGACCCGGGGGCGTCGGGGGTCCGTGCAGTCCACCGTCACCGCGTCGGGGGAATGCCGGGTCCACCTCATGCCCAGGTCCTCGGCGACCTCCGCGTAGAGGTCCCAGAACATGGCATGCCATGTCTCGGTCATCCGGGTCGACTCCCGGTCGGGGAAGATCCAGCACATCCGGCGCAGCGGGCCGGTGGCGGGGCGGGCCGATGAGGGATTCACGGGGTGTCCTCGGGTGTGGTGGGTCGGGGGTGCGGGGCGCCGGTCCGTCCGTCCTGAGCAGGGGTTCGCTCCGCCCACCAGCGGCGACCGGACTCGGGAAGGGTGTCCAGCGGGTCGTAGTGGGGGTGGCGCCGGGCCAGCGTGGCCTCGAGGTCCGGGTCGGGTGGCTGTGACTGTGACTGTGACTGTGACTGTCGGACTTCGAGCTCGGTGCGGTAGTTCTTCGTCCAGTACGAGATGCCGCGTTCGCGGTCGTAGGCCACGGCCTGGTGCACCCAGCGCTTGCCGACATGCGGTACGTCGCACACGATCCGGGGGGTCGCGTAGCCGGGGAGGTACCCCATGATCGCCTCCTGGAGCCACTGGGCCTGGTGGAGGGGGGTCCGCCAGTGTTCGGCGTGGGGTATCAGGTCGCAGAGGTAGAAGTAGTACGGGAGGATGCTCGCTTCGCCCTGGAGTGCGAAGCACAGGTCCAGCAGGTCCTCGGGGGTGGCGTTGACGCCGCGCATCAGCACCCCCTGGTTGCGGACGTCCCGGACACCCGCGTCGAGGAGGGCCCTGGCCGCCTCGGCGACCAGGGGGGTGACGGACTGCACGTGGTTGGCGTGGGTGTGCACCGCGAGGTTGACCGCGCGCCGCGCGGCGACCGCGGCGACCCGCCGCACGCCTTCGACCACCTCGGGCCGGAGCCAGTGCTGGGGCAGGCCCACCACGGCCTTGCTGGCCAGGCGGATGTCACGTACCGAACCGAGGTCCAGCAGCCGCATGAGGAACGCCTCCAGCTGTGGCCAGGGCACATTGGCGACGTCTCCGCCGGACACGACCACGTCGCGCACGGTCGGAGTGCGTTTCAGGTAGTCCAGCATCTGCTCCTGCCGGTCCCGTGGGCGGAGCGCGAGCCTGGCCTTGGTGATCAGGGGGGTGGAGGTGCCGACCAGGTCCATCCGGGTGCAGTGCCCGCAGTACTGCGGGCAGGTGGCGACCAGCTCGGCCAGGACCTTGTTCGGGTAGCGATGGGTGAGACCCTCCACCACCCACATGTCGGCCTCGTGCAGCGAGTCCCGTCCGGCCTTCGGGTGGCTCGGCCACCGCGGGTGCCGGTCCGAGCGCACCGGCAGCATGTACCGACGGATCGGGTCGGCGAGGAACGCCTCGGTGAACGCTCCCGGTTCGACGGCGGCCCAGGGCGCCATGGTGTTGAGCATCTGCGGGGTGAGCAGCATCGCCATCGTGGCGAACTCCGCCTGGTCGGCGGCGAGATCGTCGAAGAAGCCGTCGGTGAGCAGGTCACCGGTGACGGTCCCCAGCTGACGAATGTTCTTCACGCAGTGGGCCCTCTGCCACTGAACGTCCCGCCATTCGCGCTCCGTGACATGGCGCCAGCCCGGCAGCCGTCGCCAGTCCGGCTCGGTCAGCGGGGTCCGCGCGTACTGGTACGGCTGCCGGATCATCCGAGATCCCCGCCTAACGGCCGGTCAGGAAGGTGGCGAGACGGGTGCGGAGCTCTCGCTTGAGCACTTTTCCGGTGGGGCCGAGCGGGAAGTCCTCCGGCGTGCGCGCGATGCTCACCGCGGCCAGCGGTGTCAGGCCGGCGGCGATCAGGGCCTTGTTGGCCGCCTCCTGGACCTCCTCTGCGGTGCTCGCGGCGGCTTCCGCCTGCAACCGGACGACAGCGACGGGAAGTTGGCCCCTTTCCGGCCCGGCGGGAACGCCGATCACCGAGCAGTCCTGCACCAGCGTGGCGCAGTCGGCGATCAGGACCTCCTCGATCGGCAGGCTGTACGCCGGTCCGCCCGCGGTGTCGATGACGTCCACCGTACGGTCGAGGTGGTAGAAGCGTCCCTCGGCGTCACGACGAGCCACGTCGCCGGTGAGCCAGTAGCCGTTCCGTTCGAAGGAGCTGGTGAGTCTGTCGTCGTTCCAGTACCCGGGGGTCCGGGAGGGCGTGATCACTCCGAGCAACCCCACCGTGCCGTCGGGGACCTCCTCCCCGTCCTCGTCGAGCACCGCGGCCTTCTCCACCACTTCGAGAGGCTTGCCGACACAGCGGTCGTCGCGCTCGCTCTCCGGCGTGGTCATCTGCCCGAACAGAGCCATACCCATCTCGGACGAGCCCAGACCGTCGACGAACTGCGAGCCGGGGAGGGCGGGCTGCTCCTCCTTCTCCCGGGGCAGCAGCCAGGGTCTGATCAAGCCGGCGGGCCGCTCACCGAGTTGCACCAGCCGGCGGATGTGTCCGTAATGGGCGCTGTCGCCGGTGTTGAACCAGGAGTGCACCTTGGCCGCGCCCTTGACCGGCAGTTCACCGGTGGCCAGTTCCACGAAGGTGCGCGGGAAGGAGGCGACCATGGTGGGCTGGAAGGCCTCCATCACCGGCTCGACGACCGTCCGCCGCCAGGCGGACATGACCACGGTCGGCAGGCCGAGCAGGGTGGCGGTGAGGAAGTAGCTGAGTCCCCCGGCGTGGGTGTGCGGCATGAGCGACATCAGCCGGTCGTACTTCTCGGCGGGGAAACGCACCATGCGCGGCTGCTTGCCCTCCCAGAACTGGCGGTGCGCCAGCTTGGTGGACTTCGGTGTGCCGGTGGTCCCGGAAGAGTGGATGAGCGCGACCACGTCATCGGCAGCGTGCCGGTACGGGTAGACCTCGGGAAGCTCTACGGCTTCGGCGTCGAAGGCGTGGAGTTCGGCGGCCATGGCGATGAAGCGGGGGCGGCGGTGAGGAGTCTCACGGTACGCGGCGGCCAGCCGCGTGGGGTCGTCCGCGACCACTCCGACGACCCCCACGTGGTTCAGGTAGCGCACCATCACCTCGTGTCGCATGGCGTCGTTGATCAGGGCCGGGACGGCTCCCAGCGCGCCGAGCGCGAGGAAGTGGAGCAGGGGTTCCATGCCTTCCCCGACCACCACGCCGACCGGGTCGCCGGGCCGGACGCCGTTGGCCCAGTACCACTTGGCGTAGTGGTCGCGCAGGGCGGCGATGTCGAGCAGGCTGTGACCGCGCAGTTCGACGGCGCCCCGGTGGTCGACGCGGTGGGTGTAGGCGTACGGGACCGCGCGGTTCGGGTTGACGGCGATGGCGTGGTCGAGGAAGTTGCCGGCTCCGAGCGTGGGCTCGGTCATCAGCCGCTGTCTGGCCGCGAGAGGGGCGATGGACGTGTGGTCGCTCATGAGGTCTCCCGTTGTGTGTCGCCGGGACGGGTTCCTGGTGGGGCCGGGACCCGGCGACTGGTCGAAGGCTTTGCAGTACTCGGATGTCGGATGAACTTGTGGTTCGGCTGCCGTGCCCGTGCGGTCGTGAGGCACGCCGCACGGGCTGGGCTCGGGCGCATCGCGTCGCGTCGCATCGCATCGCCTCCTCGACGGGTCGTGATCGGGGAAGGGTGCGGTGCGGCGTGCGGCCGTCCCGGACGGCGGCGACGACGACGCGACGACCGGCGGGTGTGCCGTCCGCGGCGACTCGGAGCAAGCGTGCGTTTCGGGCCCGAGGGCGTGGTGGGGGTGGGGGGTGGGGTCGGGGGCGCGGCGGACGAGGGCCGCCGGCGGGGACGGGTTCTTGGCTGGCGTTCGCCGGAAGGACGTTTGCCGAGGGGCGGATACGAAAAGGGTGTGCCGTTCACCGAGGCGCGAACCGGCCTTTCTCGGCCGGTGCCGCGGCTCTACGGGCGGGCGAGGACCTCCGCCGCCACCCGGCGGCCCGAGCGGATCGCCCCCTCCAGTAGTCCGAAGAACTCGGTGCTGGTCTCCGTGCCTGCCCAGTACACCCGCCGGTGCGGGGCCGTCAGCGTCGGACCGTGCCGCACCCAGTCGCCGGGGCCGAAAAGGGATGCGTAACACCCCTTGCTGTAAGCCTCGTTGACCCAGTCGGTCACATGGAAGCCCACGGGTTCGGGAAGCATCGGGAACAACCGGGCCGCCTGTCCGACCGCTGACGCGCGCTGCTCCCCCCGATCGAGCGCCGCGAAGCGATGGGCCTCGCTGCCCGTGACGAAGCCGGTCAGGACGCCGACTCCGGCCTCGGCAGGCGAGTCGTCCACGGTGGACAGCAGGGGTCCCTGGGCGTTCACCGACCAGCCCGACAGGCCGTGGTCCCGCCATACCGGTGCCGGGTACACCAGGTGCACCTTTACCGCGCAGCCCCGCGCGGTGCGGTCGCTCGCCCGGCGCGCCGGGAGCTCGGGCCGGTACTCGACGGCATCGGCCAACAGGGGCGGCAGGGCCATCACCGCGACGTCGGCCCGGTACTCCCCCTTCGCGCTGCGGACCGTGACTCCGCCGTCGTCCTGGTGCACGGCGTGGACCGGCTCACCGAGTCGCACCTTGACCCCCAGCCGAGCGGCCAGGCGCTCGCACACCTGGTGGGCGCCTCCGTCGATCCTGTCTTGCTGGGCGCCGCCCTCGAAGGCGTTCAGGTAGCGCAGACCACCGCCCGACCGCAGGTAGAAGGCGACGTGCAGGATGGACACCCTGGCCGGGTCGGCCGCCATCATCTCGCCCAGGAAGAGGGGGAAGAACAGCCGCGCGTCCGGATGGCTGAGGTGCTGTTCGGCCCATGCCTCAGCGGTCAGCGCGTCCAGCTCCTCGGCGCCGGGGGTGAGCCACGGTGCGTCGGGGCGTACGGTGGCGGTGAGTTCGTCGAGCCTCTCGAAGAGGTCTCCCAGGGCCACCGCGTTGAGCGGGGGAAACCGGCCCTCCCGGGTGGTCGCGTCGCTCCGGAGGGCGAAGCGACTGGCTCCCCGCATCGTGGTGGGTACCGCCTTCAGGTCCAACTCGGCCATCAGCGCGTGAAGTTCGGTGTGCCGATCACCCAGGTAGGCGGCCCCCGCGTCCACCCACGCCTCGGGAGCGACCTGCAGTCCGCGGGCCCGGCCGCCGACGTGGTCGCGTGCTTCCAGTACGGTCACGTCGACCCCGCCGGCAACCAGTTCGGTCGCGGCCGCCAGTCCGGCGAACCCGGCTCCCACCACCACGGCGTCGGTGACGCCTCGCGTACGCCGGGAGGCGCCGGCGGCGGCGGATCTGTCGTGGGCGGTTCTTTCGCGGGCGGATCTGTCGCGGGCGGTCACCGGGTGGCCGCGATCTTCTCGGCGAGCTGTTCGGGGGTTGGAGCGCCGATGAAGTCCTCGAAGGTCAGCTCCACCCCGTAGGAGCGGGCGACGGCGCTGAGCACCCGGGTGGCGACCAGGGAGTCGCCCCCGAGGAGGAAGAAGTCGGAATCCGCCGAGACGTCCTCGACCTCCAGGACGCGCCGGAACATCGCCACCACGCCTTCGGTGTCGGCATCGGCATCGACATCGGCAGGGGAGCCGACGGGTGCGTCGGGGCCGGCGGGCGAGCTCCCGGCGGCCGAGGCGGTGGTGTCAACGCTCATCAACGGTCTCCTTTGACCTGTTCACGGTTGCGTAACGCTGGTGCGAGGCTCTTCTGTCGACCTTGCCGCTCGTGGTCAGCACGAGGTGCGGGACGACGGTGATCCGGCTCGGCACGAGGTGGGCGGGCACCCGCTCGCGCAGGTAGGACCGCAGGTCGCCGTCGAGGTTCCGCGTTTCGGTGTCCGGCCGGGGCACCACATAGGCGACCAGTGCGGCGCGGCCGACGGCGGTGGCTCCGGTGACGGCCACCGCGTTCACCGCGGGGTGGCCGGCGAGGTGTGCTTCCACCTCGGCCGGATCGACACGGATGCCTCGGATCTTGATCTCGTCGTTCAGGCGGCCTTCGTGAGTGAGGAGACCGTCCGGCGTCCTGCTGACGCGGTCGCCGGTGCGGAAACGGCGCTCGCCGCCCACGACCGCGTACCTCTCCTCGGTGGCCCGGGGCATTCCCAGGTAACCGAGGGACAGGGCCGGGCCCCCGATCAACAGCTCGTCCTGGTCGCCGATGTCCTCCACGACGTGGGCCAGCGGCCGGCCGATCGGAGCCCTGGTGCCGCTGTCCCAGTCCCAGCCCGGGACGGGGGCGGCGGGTCCGTGCAGATCGACGGCATGGGTGATCAGGGTGGTCTCGGTGCACCCGTAGGTGTTGACCAGGCGGATCCGGCCTGTGTCGAGGCGGCTCCAGTCGGCCAGCCGGGCGGGGCTGACGGCCTCCCCGCCGATCACCATCAGCCGTACGCAGTCGGGAAGGGACGTCCCCTCCTCCGCGAGGTGGAGCACGAGCTCGTGCCAGAAGGCCGTGGGCAGGTCGAGAACACTGACGCGCTCGCGCTCGACCATCCGCAGGAATCGCGGGAAGGATCCCGAGTGCGCCTCGCGGTCGAAGACCAGGGTGGCTCCGACGGTCAGCGTCGGGAGAATCTCTTCCAGCGAGGTGTCCCAGTTGAGCGAGGCGAACTGGAGCACCCGATCCTCTTCCGTGAGGGCGAAGAGGTCACGGAGCGAGCGCACGGAGACCGAAATGGCCCGGCGCGGTGTCACCACCGGCTTCGGCCGGCCGGTGGAGCCCGAGGTGAAGAGGATGTACGCCGCCGCTTCGGGGCTCGCTTCCTGCCCGAGGTCACCGGTCACGGCCGACGTGGCCCTCCCCGCCGCCTCCCGGCTGAACTCGACGACCGGCAAGCCGAGCCGAGGGTCGAGTACCGCATCGGTGGCGATGGTCGCGCGACAGTCGGCCGCGGTCGCCATGTCCTTCTGCCGCGACAGCGGAAAGGCCGGATCGACGGGACAGTAGACGCCACCGGCCGCCAGCACGCCGAGCAGCGCGACAACGGTCTCCGGGGTGTGCGTCGCCGGCACGGCGATCACTCCGGGCCGCGGCCCGAGCCGCCCCGCAAGGCTGTTCACGAGCTCTTGCAGCCGGCGGTACGTGATGACCCGCCCTTCATGGACGATTGCCGCGCGCTCCGGGTTTCGAAGAGCGGCTTCCGTGAAGGCCCCGATGATGTCCGGGGTAGATCCATAGGTCTCGCACTGCATCGACTTGATCGCCCCAAAATAAGCTTGAAAGCGCCTGTCCGTGCCCGACGAACGGGGACTCTACCTCCGAACAAGTGTTGCCACAACGGGAGTTGAGGAGAATGCGGTGATCTTTGTGAACGCGGCGTAAGCGCTCGCGCTCCAGCAGGTCAGAGCCCCTCGGAGGTCGTGCCCGCCGCTCGGGCGGGTCCTGCGGAAGCGGAGGGGACCATGCCGCGGCCCGAGGTCGGCGGAGCCGTGTGGCCTGCGGCTCGGCACGGTCTCGTTTCCGTCGTCGGCTGCCCTCACCGTCGCTGCTCCTGCCGGGTCTCGCCAGATGCTGACCCAGTGCAACTGGCGGGCTCTGCGGCCCAACCGGATGCGCAGTCGTATGCACAAGCGGTATCGGCAGGATCCACCTGCGCATCATGGTGACGCAGGTTGTCGCTGAGTCGAAATGCTCCTCGGACCAGGCGGCTCACCTGTGTGTTCGCCCGACGCTGAGGCGGCCTTCGTCTGATCATGTGCTCCGACCAAGGAAACACGTGACCACGACGAAGGGTTCCAGAGCGTCGACCACTTCGTGGATGATGTCTTCCACTGCACTGATCATGTGCTCTGGCTCCTCAGGGCCTTGAGGGACAGGTGTCCGGTGCAGGCCGACGAGCCTCAGCTCGTGGTGAACCCGTGCCGGCCCTCGACTCGGTGCGCAGCCTTGTCGCAAACGATGAGGCCGAAATCGCCATCGGCTACCTCATCAACACGGTCAACTCGTTCCGGCTTGCGCTGAGGCAGGACGAGTACGACAGGCTCACGTCCGCAGCTGTCCAACTGAACTGCGCGGACGGCCTGACCGATGTCGACCGCAGGCTGATCGTCCCCGCCTCGGACGACGCTCGGCCCCCGTCCGAAGAACTTCTGGAACGCATCGGAGCTCGAAGCTGACCGGACGCAGCGCGCAGGATCACGCGAGCGGCCTGTTCACCGCGTGCGGCTGACTGTGAGCCTGAGGGATCATCGGCGTTGTCTCGGTTGCTGAACTCTGTGGGCGTCGCGCAGCAGGTCGGGTGCCAATCGGCGGTGAATCGCGGACAGCGGCGACCAGACGCGTGCCGCGATCGGCCGGTCGTAGCGGACGATCGTGGCCAACGACACCTTCTCGTCCTCGACATGGATGACGAGGTTGCCGGTCATCATCCAGGAGCGGGCTTCGAGCCTGATCCCTCTGTCGCAGCGGTCAGCGATCCTCCATCCGGCCACGTGGTCCGGCGATGCCCGCCGCTTCAGACGCAGGCCGAGAAGTATCCGCCAGACGAATTGGCCTTGGAGGCCCGCGACGTCTTCGAACGCCGCGCGGGCCCACTGCTCCGGTGACCTGTGCGGGGCGTCATCCGTCATGAGCGTGAAGATGTCGATGTAGTCGGGGTCGTTCGAGATGAGGGCGCGGATCGCCTGGGGTATGTCGTGCTGCTGTCGGACGGTCAGTACGCGGGCGCGGTCGTTCCGATTCGCGCCGTCTCGGTGGTCGGGACGGTTCGTTCCTGGTTCCACCTTGATCTCCTTGACTGCCCTCGGGAGTTCGGCTGGGCGAGTTCGAGCAGCGGCGTCTTCAGCGGCCGGCAGCGGACGGGTATGGGTCTTGCTGAGGCGCCCGCACGTCAGGTCGGCGTGCCGAGCCGCCAGTCCCGTCCGATCATGCGCATCAGCGCCGGGTACACGATCAGGTACCGGAACGGCACGATCGCGGCCATGTAGATACTGCCGAGCAGGCCGTTCGGTTTCACCAGCACAGCCATCTGGCCGCGATAGCCTCCGGCGTCATCCGGGACCCAGCCGATGTGCATCAGGGTGTGCACGGTCTTGTTGGCGCTCTCGGCCGTCCACTCGGTGCCCGTCAGGTAGACCGAGGTGAACGGCACCGACGGGAGGGCCGGCCCGCACGGACCCTCGCGCAGGTCTTCCGGCAACCGGGTGCGCAGCGTCGGCACCCGCGCACCGACGCCCGAGCCGGCCTCGTCCCAGCCGAACAGCTTCCCCAGGTGCCGGCGGACCGCGAACAGGGCACGGGCGACCCCGGAGAACGGGTTCGGGCCGTCGTCCTTAGCGAACCACTCCGCCAGCAGCGGAAGGTCGTCCGGGCCGCCGGGCGTCGGGAGGGCCCAGACGTCCTCGACGCGGAAGTCCGGGGCGATCTGGTGGATGCGCCAGGGCCGGGAGGTGTGCGCGGTCTTGGGGATCCTCATGAGTGGCCCCGCGTCCGGTCGGGGGAAACGGGGTTGAGTCCGAGCACGCCGGCGACGGCGCGTTCGGCGAGCAGTTCGTCGTGCGGGGCCTGGCCGGCCAGGGCGACGACGGTTCCTTCGAGGGCACCGACGAAGGCGAGCGCGAGAGTACGGGACGGAGGGCCGGACGGGATCGTCCCCGCCGCGCGGCCGGCGTCGATGAGCTGGACGCAGTGGGTGACGAGCTCGTCGTAGCTCCGCTCCACCTCACGCCCGACGGGATGGTCCTGCCCGGTGAACTCCAGCCGCAGCGCGATCGCCATACGGGCGAAGTCGCGTCGACAGAAGACGGCGTGTCCGCGCGCCAGGGTCAGCAGCGCCGTGACGGGCTCGGACTCTTGCTCGACGAGGCGACCGACCTCCTGCTCCCAGGTGTCGAGGATCCACTGGAGGGCGGCCAGGGTCAGGTCCTGCTTGTCCTTGAACTGGTGGTAGAGCGCGCCCCGGGTGTACCCGGCCTCGTTCGCCACCTGCTCCAGCACGAGGTTGCCATAGCCGTACCGCGACAGGCTCCGGGCGGCGGATTCCAGCAGCGCGCTGCGGGTCTGCGCGCTGCGTTCGGCCTGGCTGGTACGGGGACGGCCGGCCGAGCCCCGCCCAGCCGACCGGCCCAACTGGTTTCGTACATTCATGTATGTATGTTAGCGGACCGAGGAAGTCGCATCCGGTACGGGGCCGAATGCACGGGAACGCCTGTCGGCGCGGCTACCCGCCAGAGCCATCGGCGATCACAGTTGAGCTGTGGTGCTCGCCCCATCGAGTGCTTCCCGGATGATGTCCACGTGTCCGGCATGCTGGGCTGGCTCCCTGATCAGGTGCAGCAGGATCCGACGTGCCGATCAGTGCACTGTCCGCGGCGGCGACCACGGGGTCTTGGAGAGGGGCACGCTCGAGTCGAGGCGCTCTGCGGCTTGGCCGTCGGTGATACCGCGCGTGGTGATGAGGAGTAACGCTCGCTGGACGGCAGCCTCGTCGAAGTGCAGCGCAACCAGTGGATCTCATTCCGCGTCCTGAGTGATGTCCTTCCTGCCCGTAGTTCGAGAGAGAAGAGCATGATCCAGCGAATGACAGGGGCGCGCCTGTCCCGCCGCGCAATGCTGACCCTCGGTACCGGAACGGCGCTGGCCGCCGTCACCGCGACCGCCGGTACGGCCCATGCGTCAGTGCCGGGTGGGGACGTGGTTGGCCGGCGACTGGCAGAGCTCGAGCGGGAGTATGACGCCCGTCTCGGGGTCTTCGCGCACAACGTGCGGACGGGCAGAACGGTCTCCTACCACGCCGATCAGAGCTTCCCGATGTGCTCGCTGTTCAAGACGCTCGCCGCCGCGGCTGTCCTGCGCGACCTCGACCGTGACGGCGAGTTCCTGGCCAAGCGCGTCCGGTACACCCAGAAGGACGTCGAGGAGGCCGACTGGGCGCCGGAGACCAGCAAGCACATCGCCGACGGGATGACCGTCGCGGAACTGTGCGACGCCGCGATCACCCAGAGCGACAACGCGGCGGCCAACCTCCTGCTCCGCGAACTGGGCGGCCCTACTGCCGTCACCCGATTCTGCCGCTCGATCGGAGACCGCACGACCCGCCTCGACCGCTGGGAGCCCCATCTCAACTCGGCCGAGCCGTGGCGCGTCGAGGACACCACCAGCCCCCGCGCGATCGGGCGGACCTACGCCCGCCTCGTGCTCGGCAGCGCACTGTCCCCCCGGGACCGCGGGCAGCTCACCACGTGGCTGCTCGCCAACACCACCAACATCCAGCGCTTCCGGGCGGGCCTGCCCGCGGACTGGACGCTCGGCGACAAGACCGGAGCTGGCGACTACGGCACCAACAACGACGTGGGCATCGCCTGGACTCCGGACGGCTCCCCCCTCGTACTGGCGGTGCTCACCACAAAGCACACGCAGAAGGCCGAGGCGGAAGACGCCCTCATCGCCGACACCGCCAGGTTGCTGGCCGCCACGCTCGGCTGACACGCCGACAGGGCGTCACGCTGCCCGGCTCACCCCGGCTCACCGAACTGACTGAGCCGGTCGGTGTGCCGGGCCGCGACGACATGTGGGACCGGATCGAATCGCTGCCGGCGCTGCAGTCCTGTGGCTTGGGAACGCTGCTCGTCCGAGCGGCCGAACAACGGATCCGGGACCGCGGGCTGCGGGCCGCGCAGGGTCGCGCTCGCCGTAGAGGAGGACAATCCGCGGGCGCGCGCCCTCTATGAGCGCCTGGGCTACGTCGCATATGGCTGTGAGCCGGACGTCTGGGACGAAGAAGGGCCCGACGGGTCGATCCGGCACCACGAGACGGTGTGCGTCCTCATGCGAAGGGACCTCTGAAGCCGCCGCAGTGCCACCCGCTCATTGCCTTTTCGATCCCATGCTCCACGTCACATCGAGAACGCAACGCTCAGGATCAGCGCGACGGGCGGCAAAAGCATTGTGGCCAGGTGACTGAACAAGGTCCGCGTCATACGCAGCATCGAGAACAACATCAGCCCGCCGGCGAACCAGTAACCGAAGACCTGGGCCGCAAGATGCTGAGCGGTGGTTTCCTGCTCCTGGGTGGTGGCCTCGAAGATCAGTACTCCTCCGATCAGCATGGGGAGAAGTAGACCGCACAGCACCAGGTTCCCCATCCCGACGATGACAGCGGCCGATTTGTCTGCCTGACGTACTCTTCTCCACAGCTGTGCGGCGTTCATGGGCATGAAGCCCATCTTCACGGGTCGTTGAGGACCTGCCAGAGGACCAGCCCGGCCCCGCCGCTCAGGCCTCCGCGCCGGCGGGGATGGGCCCTACGGGAGTAGCTGAAGAAGCGTCGTCTGCGTGTGCCCCCCTCCCGGCTGCGTTGACGCGTCGTGTGACATCACTGACGGTGCAGCTTCGCACCAGGGTGGGCCCGCAGCCGACAGGAAGCGTGCCCGACCGGGCAAGTACGGCCCGATGGACTTCGCCGCTCGGGCCGCGGACCATACTGGTCGAGCCCTGATCACCCACTGGACGGTTCCATGGCCAAGAACAACTCTTCATCGACCGCTGTCCCCGACACCGTGTGGCTCGGGCGTGGGCGCCACCTGGGGCCCGAGGCCGAGCGGGATGTCCGGCGCAACCTGACCGCGCTCAAGGCGGCCGGGGTGATCGACGACTTCCTGGACCTCGACCCGGTCGAGGCGGCCCGCTCGACCGATCTGTTCCCTCGGGACGAATCCGCCCACGCCGGCCCGTCAGCCCGCCGGCTCTTCGAGGCCCGCTGGCGCGTGGCCGACGGTGTCACAGTGCGAGCTCAACTGACCACGTACGGGTCGGAGTCCCGCCGCGTCGAGAGCGAGGGCGTCACATGGGTGCTCGCCGCCGAGGCGGAGCGGGCGTGGGAAGCGAGCTGGCCCTCACCCGCCACCGTGTTCTGGCCCGACAGCGACCAGGTCGCCTGGGATCACGACAAGGTGCCGGGCGTGCGTCTGCGGACCACGAACCACCTGCCGAAGGACGACGGCGAGTTGCGGCGCCTGCTGCGGGATTGCACCCGGCAGAGCTGGTTCATCCATGTCGTGGTGCACGAGGCGATGACGCCGGACGCGCGGGGGCGGCGGCCGATCACGGCGTTCCTGCCACCGAGTCTGCGGCACCGGGTGGTCGAGCACCGGGCCACGCCGGAGCAGGCGCTGATCGCCGACTTCGCGATGAAGCGTGAGCTGGGCGTGGGGCTACCGCGCGGCGGGGCCGTCGTCCTGCCTCCGACGCCGCAGGTCCCGGGCTACGACGCGGAGCGCTTCACCGTACGCGCTGTCTTTCTGAACGGCACGGAACCAACCGAACTCCTGCAGAAAATCGCGGAGTTCGCCTCACTGCCGCGACCGCTGCCGGCCGATGCCGAACAGGTCCTGACACGATTGCGCCAAGGCTGGCACCTCCTCACCCCGGACGAGGAGCTTGCCCACGCTCGGGCCATGGTCACCAGGTACGCCAAGGCGCTCGAGGCCATGACCGCATCCTGTGACCTGTACCGTGAGGCGGCCGAGTCGGCTCTCGCCGCGCTCGCCGAGGCGACCAGCGGCAACGACGCGTCCCGGACGCCCACGCCGACTGCGACCGACCAGGACACCTCGCCGCTGAAAACCCTCACGAAGACGCTCGCCTTCTTCCGCAGCGCGAACCGATCGTGACGGGAGAGCGAACGGCACCACGAAGCGCAGCCGCGGACCCCCGTCGTACCTCAACTCCGTCGGGGTCATCGAGGTATCTGCGTCTGCTTTCGGCAACCAGCTCGGGCGCAACCAGGATGACGTCCTGGGGTTCGCGGCTTCCCCAGCTGGAACAGAAGCGCACGCCGGCCCACGGGGGATCGAGGCCGGCGGAGCGGAGGCGCTCGGAAACCCGACGTGCCGCAGCACACCTTCCCCGTCGTACCGGCCCAGGACGAGAACCTGCGGTTGGCGAACGTGCCGGTGATGCCGCCAACGATGGCCTCGGTGGTATGGCGACGCCTGAAGCCCTCCACGCCCTGAACCTCGGTCGGTCCAGGACTCCAGCCACTCCTGAGCGACCGTGACGTCGGTCGTCATCGAGCAGAGCGTCCACGGCGGCGTCAGCTCGGACTGGGTGAACAGGTCCTCCAGTAGTCCTGTCCGGCCGGGGTGAATAGCAAGCACCTGTAGCCGTCGAACTTGGCCTCGAACGCGAGCCCGCCGGGCAGGACGCCGGGGCCGGGGGGTCTCCCCGGCCTGGGCAGGCATCGGCTCCACCGGGGGACGTAGGACCAGGTCCTCGTTCCCGACAGGGAGCCGTACCGCTCTGGGGTGGGCACGGCTACCCGACTGTGGGCACGCAGGTGGGCGCGCTCACCGTCCGCAAGGACAACTGACGGCTGCGTCCCTCCCTCACGAGGTGTGCGCGGCGGCCCTTCCGTACGCGGTCTCGGGCCCGAGCAGGACGGTGTCGGCTACCAGTCGAGCTCCCACAGCCGCAGGGTGCCGTCCAAGCTTCCCGAGAGCAGGAACCGGTCGTCCGGGGTCAGCGCGATGCCGTAGACGTCGTCGTCGTGGCCGTCCAGGGTCCTGACGCAACGGCCGGTCGCCGTGTCCCAGATCCGTATCCGGCCGTCGTCCTCGCCCGAGACCGCGAACCGTCCGTCGGAGGTGAACCGCGCCGTCAGGACCTCGCCGGACCGGTCGTCGGGACGCCCTGGCGAGCCGCGGTCCCGGTCCCGTACGTCCTCGAAGGTGCGTACGAGGTCACCGGTACCAGCGTCCATGAGCCAGAGCGTACGGCCCCGGCGGTCGCCGGCGGCGAGCACGAGGCGGCCGTCGGGGCTCAGGCACACCGAGGAGACCCACGAGTCCGGGTGCGGGAACACGGCGCACTCACCGCTGTCCACGTCCCAGACCCGGATCTCGCCGTCGGAGCCGGCCGACACTGCCCGGCGGGCGTCCGGGCCGAGCCACACCGCGGACTGCGAGGCAGTGTGTCCGACCAGCGTCTGCGGACACGTGCCGTCCAAGAGGTCCCACATCCGCAGGGCTTAGTCCATGCACATGCCCAGAGCGAAGCGGCCGGAGGCGCTGAAGGCGAACGAGCCCACCACGCCCTTGCTGATGTCCTGGTACGGGCCCCTGGGCGAGGCGCGCCGGCCCGGGGGGTCGCGGGGGTCGAACCGGCTCACCGCGCCGGTCACCGTGCACCGCATGAACTTCCCGCCGCCGCAGGCCAGTACCCAGTTCCCGGGGACGGCGACCCCGTCCGAGCCCGCGCCGGGGCGCCCCAGGGTCCGCAGGAGCGTTCCGGTGGCGAGCTCCCACAGCCGTACCGGTTCGTTCCGCCCTCCGCACATGCCGAGCCGCCCGTCCGGAGAGATCGCGACCGTGCCCCGTTGGAAAGATCCCAGGAGGGTACGGATCGGGGTCGCCCCACGAAGCGAGCCCGGCGGCGAAGCGCGCACCCGCCGGTCGTCCGTGTCACCGTTGCCGTCCTCGCCCATCGTCCCCACCCCGCACCTCTGGTCGAACGGTCACGGCCCAGTGTGCCCGAACGGTGTGACAGGCCGGTGGCGGCAGCGGCGTACAGCGCACCCATCACACACGGGTGACCGCACCACAGTCCCCCTGGTAAACCCGCCCCCTCAGAGCGCGTCGTCGTCGTGCGCGCTCGTGATCAACGGCCGAAGTCGACCTCGAGGAGGTACCGGGCTCCGAGGGGATGCTGGGCGCTTCCGGCCGTCAGGGTCCGGCGGAGGACGGCGCGTCGGACAGCTGGTCGGTTGTTCGGGGCGGTGGCTGTGACCTGGATGGCGCAGCCCTTCTCGGAGGTCAAGCAGTCGCTGCTGCGGGTGGAGGGGACCGCAGCCACGCCGGGGAGTGCGGTGAGCCACTGCTGCGCGCTGTCTGCTTGGGAGCCGCATTCCTCGTTGCCGGCGCATTCTGCCGTGTAGGTCATCCGCGCCTGGTCCTCGGAGACACGGGCCTCGGCCTCCCGGCGGAAGTCGGCGGGGGACCCGAACCCCTGGGCTGTGCGCAGGTTGTCCTTGTACGTGGCATTGAAGGCGTCAGGATTCATCAGCACATAGCCGGTCGCCGACGCGGCCACCACGGCCACGACCGCAATCACGCTGAGCACGATCCGGAGTGTGGACCAGCGGCGGCGGGGTGCGGTGGGGGTGTGCGGGGCGGCCATCGGAGCGTCGGCGGGGATTGCCGGCCGGCTGGCGGGAGGCGGTGTCATCGCGGTGACGGTACGGGGCTGCGGCACCGGGGAAGGCGGCTGCAGTGGTGGACCGGTGGGAGCGGAGGGAGCCGGGGTCCATAGGGTGACGGGCTGCTCCAGCCGCGCCCGCAGCTGGTCCATCGTCAGCCGCTCGGCCGGATTCTTGCGCAGCAGCCCTCCCAGCACGGGGGCAAGGGGACCGGCCTGAACGGGGGGCGCGGGATCCTCCGTCGCAACCGCGACGAGAACAGCGCTCGGGGTCGTGGCGGTGAACGGCGCTCGGCCCTCCACGGCGGCGTAGAGCGTCGCTCCCAGCGACCACAGATCGGACTCGGCCGTCGCGGGCAGGCCCCGGATCTGCTCGGGAGCCATGAACGCCGGTGTCCCCATGATCATGCCGGTGGCCGTGAGGGTGGCGTCCCCCTCAACAGCCGCGATCCCGAAGTCGGTCAGCACGGCCCGGCCCTCTTCGAGGAGGATGTTGGCGGGCTTGATGTCCCTATGTGTGATCCCCATCCGGTGCGCGGCGCTGAGCGCCGCGGCCACTTGCAGCCCGATGTCCGCGACCTCCTGAGGCGGAAGCGGGCCCCGTGCCTCGATGAGGTCGGCCAGGGACCCGCCGGTCACCAACTCCATGACGATCCATGGCCGTCCGTCCGCGC
The DNA here is from genome assembly GCF_043078785.1 of Streptomyces sp. NPDC015346. Lineage (NCBI taxonomy): Bacteria > Bacillati > Actinomycetota > Actinomycetes > Kitasatosporales > Streptomycetaceae > Streptomyces > Streptomyces sp. NPDC015346. Next base: position 107,394 of record NZ_JBIBTW010000008.1, read on the forward strand.
CGGCTATCCGGTCGTACACGGTGACGATCCCCGGATGCTTCAGCCGCGCCGCGGCGCGGGCCTCCCGGTCGAGCCGCGCGATCCAGTTCGCCCGCTCGGCGTCCCCGAGGTGCCCCGGCAGCCGCAGTTCCTTGACGGCCACGTCCCGCGCCAGCTGTGCGTCGCGGGCCCGCCAGACCGCACCCATGCCGCCCTGGCCCAGGAGGTGCGTCAATTGGTAGCGGCTGGCAAGGAGTTGACCGTCGTCATCGTTCACAGGTGAATACTAAGAGCTCACAACGCGATCTTGTCGATGTGCCCTGGCCGGTGGGGTTGTCCTCGCGGCCATGACGAAGTGGACGGGTCCGCGGCCGGGACGGCGTCGGGTTCGGGCTGAGCTGCCGCGGGCTCCAGGACGCGCAGGATGCGGCGGTGCTGGGTAACGCACCGCTCGATGGCTTCACTCAGGTTGTGCCAGAGATGCCACCGCTCCGGCGGGGGATCGTCCCCACCCGTCCCACCTGTTGCGACGGCTGATTTTGCGCCCTTGTGGCCGGACATGGTGGCCCGTCATTTTCGGTAGCGACACCCGTGTCACTACCGAGGGGGACCTGTTGGCCAATCCGACCGCACCCGCACCCCGACCCTTCACCTTGTGGACCGGCCGAGCGCTCCTGCACTGGGCGCGCATTCTCCAGCGCACGGTCGCGTCCCGTGACCGCCGCCGAGCCCTCGTCGCCCGCCGGAACGCTGCCATGCGCGCCGCATTCGAGCGTGGTGTCGACCGAGAGACGATCGCCCGCACGATCGGCCTGAGCCCGGCCCATGTCGGCCAGGCGCTCCGCGGAGAGCCCACCGGCGAGTAGCGGGACCGATACGGTGACCGGCGGGATTCACCTGAGGGTGAGCGCCTTTGTCGGGCCGCCCCTCGTGCCCCCGTACCGCGCTCTGGGCGGGGGCACTGGCACAGTCACCGGGCCTCGTCCGGAACCAGCCCCTGCGCCGCGACCTGGCCAACGTGCTGCTTCGCCCGAATCGTGGGGTGGGCAGGCAGTCGGTGGCCGAGGAGCTTGGAGATGTTCGTCCGTCATGGAGCCAGCAGGGCGGTTGCCGTGTCTGTCGGCGTCCGGCCGTTGTCAGTGCCTGCTGGCAGGATCACCGGCATGACACCCTTGCTTCTCACCGACATCGAACGAGCCGTTCGCAGCAGCTGGAGTGCCGAGACGTGCACGCCTGAGTTCCGGTCGCGCTGGTCCGAGGACAACCCGGCCCGGGATCAGTGCGGAGTGACCGCGATGGTGCTCAACGACCTGTTGGGAGGTGAGTTGATCCGCGGAGAGGTCCACGTCAACGGAGAGCGGGTGGACTATCACTGGTGGAACCGCCTGGGCATGGGCATCGAGATCGACCTCACCCGCGAGCAGTTCGGGCCGGAGGAGATCGTCACCGGAGGAATGACGATTCCCCGCCCGCCCGTGACCGAATGGCGCAGACTCCGGCAGGAGTACGAGATTCTCCGCGACCGCGTCCTGGAGAAGCTGAATCGGCAGGAGGCGACGGCCCCTGCGGCCGCATCTCGTCAGCCTGCTTGAACCTGTTCGGCTGTGTGCGCGGGTGGAGCGCACCTACGGCGTCACCTTCCCCAGTGACGACCGAGCCTTCATGACGCGGTACGGGTCCGGCAGGACCGAGAACCACCTCACCGTGCCGGCACTTGTGATGTCCGGGGACGGCCTGCCCGCGGAGCCCATGGTGTTCATCACCGATGACGCGGCACCTGGGCACGTGGTCGACGGCGGGATCGTCGGGTTCCCGTGCCGGATCCTCCGGACCGGGCTCGGCGAGTTGCCGGGGTGTCCGGCGCGCCCACGGGGGCGAGAAACTCCGTGCCCTTCCTGACGGACGCGGGGAAGACCCGCGTCAAGGCGTCCGGCCGGCGTCCCGGGGCGGACTGACGCCACCGCCCGCACCGCCGTGTACACCCCTTTGTATTCTTTGCCGCGCTATTTCGGCGGGGTACGGGTGGGCTGCGGCCTACGCCGCAGGCGCCCAGGACATTGGACAGTGGAGAAGACATGCAGATACTCGGTCCCGGATGTGGGCGATGAAGAGCCGGCTCTTGTGGTCAGCAGCGGGCCTGGCCGTCCTCACCGCGATGAGCGGATGCGGAACGCCGCAGGTCCCAGGCGCGGGTGCCGAGTCCGTGAAAGCCTCGGCACCTGCCGCGGGCGCTTCGGAGGCCCCAGAGGACGGCCCGGCGGAGCTGCTGGCACGAGCGAAGGCGGCCATGGATGCCGAGACCGGGTGGACCTTCGCAGTGACGGGCAAGGAGTCGCTGAAGCAGAGCGGCGCACCGGAAGGGCAGGGCAGCGCCGCCTCGTACTCCGCCACAGTGGACCGGACCGGCAGCCCGGAGGCCCTGCACCAGAGCGGCACGGTTCTCAGCAAGGGCAGGCGAAAGGCCGAGGAGGTCTTCGCCGTTGACGGCACCGGATACGTGCGGAAGGGCGCACCCGGCACTCCCTGGACCAAGGGGCCTCTGACCGACCCGGAGATCGCCGCCAAGGTGGAGGACCCGATGGCCGCGCTGGCCTCCTTCATCACGTACATCGAGAGGGACGAGCGGATCGAGGTCACCAGGGCCGGCCGCGAGATCAAGCTCCAGATCCGGATCCCCGCCGGGCAGCTGGCCGACCGGTCGGAGCGACCGGCCATCGCGAAAGCCGTCCAAGAGTTCCGGCCCACCCTGGACAAACTGCGGAAGGCCGGGGTCACGGCGGGCGAGGAGCGAATCGTACTGGCCGGGTTCGAGGAGACCCTCATCCTGGACGCGCACACCTACCGAATGACGTCCTATCGGTCCTCCTTCGGGTTCACAGTCCCGCACGAGGGCCGGCAGCTCCGATACGAGCAGGAGCTGCGGGCGGACACGCGACGTACCTTCACCGGCAGGATCGAGGTACCCGACGCTGCCCGTTAGCCCCGTTCCGGCATCCGGTTCCGCTGGGTTCTCGGGAGGCCCGGGGGGAAACGGCGGCCTCCCGAGGACCACGGATGCATGGGAACCGGCAGGGGGCAGAGACTTCGGGGTCGGACCGACCGTCCACCGCCGCCGTACCGGCACTCCCCTCTCAGGCACCCGCCCACCGAGCAGGGATGTACCCCTCGGTGTCGGCGTTTCGGCCAAGTCCGTCCCCTCACCGCTCCGTTGTGCCGCAAGGGTCGGTGTAGCACGCACGTTCGCAGTTCCGCTCAGTGCTGGGGCGGACATCCCGACCGAAAGACGTGTGTTCGATGCGCCGGGTCGCCTCGTTGAGCCCGACGACACCCGGACACCCCTTACGGAGGCGACGATGTATCCCCTGCCCACCACCATGACTCCGCTCCCTCCCACCACTCAGGTCGTCTCTGCCCGGCTCCCGGCCGTCGTGGTGCCCGCCCGGCGCACCGCCGCTGCCCTCCGCGTATCACGTCCGGATACGAGGTGGGGGGCGTGACGACCGGCGACAGTGATCCACTGGCAGCCGCGGCGGGAAGTCCGTCTGACTCGGAGCAGTTGCTGTTCGGGGGCGAGCTCACCTACGACTACGGGTGGGGCGCCCACGACGGTGCCTGGCTGAAGCTGGGGCTGCGCGCGATGGCCGGTTCGCTGCCGAGGCAGGTCGCGGTGGCCGTCCGGCTGGCGCGCGAGGCCGACCGGCGGGCCTTCACCACGGTCGCCGTGAGCGAGGTCGCCCGCGGCATCACCCAGGCCGTCTCCCTCATCGCGGTCAACAGCCTGCTGGTCGAGCTCCTGGCCCAAGGGGACATCCCGGGCCGGCTGCGTGCGGCGCTGCCGTCGCTCGTACTGGTCGCTGTCCTCGCGGTCGTCGGCTCGGTGTGCGGGTCGGCATCGTCCGCCGCCACGGGGATCCTGGAGCCGAAGGCGCAACGGGTGGCGACGGAGCGCTATCTCGGTCTTGTGGCGCGGGTGGAGCTGGAGGCGATCGAGGACGATGCCTTTCACAAACTGATGGACTCGGCTCAGTGGGGAGCGGACTCGGCCCGGCGGATGGTCGGCTACTGCACGGCCGTGGTCACCTCCGCGATCTCCCTGATCGCCGCCGCCGGCGTGCTCACGGTCCTGCACCCGGTCCTCCTGCCGCTCCTGGTCCTCATGGCGCTGCCGAGCGCGTGGGGTTCACTGACCATGGCCCGGCACCGGTACATCAGCTGGCACCGCTTCGTTCAGCACGTGCGTGCCGCCAAGCTGATCAGCCAGCTGCTGATCAACCAGCAGGCGGCTGCCGAGATCCGCGTCCACGACGCCGCCCCGTTCCTGCTGAAGCACTTCCGGCAGATGGCCGAGACCAGCGAGCGGGAGCAGACGCGGCTCGCGTGGACCGGCGCCCGCACCAACGTCGTCGCCGATTCGGCGCGCGGCATCGCGACCGTCGCCGCCTACGGAGTCCTCGGGCTCCTCCTGTGGCACGGGCAGATGGGTCTCGCCGTCGCCGGCACGGCGGTGCTGGCGATCCGCACCGGGGCGGCGAGCATCACCGACCTCGTCCTGCGCGTCACCGACGTCCAGGAGGAAGCCCTGTTCGTCGCCGATCTGGAGACCCTGTGCGAGGAGGCCGTCCGGCGGGCCATTCCCGTCGGCGGGCTCGACCTGCCCGAGGTCGTGGGCGAGATCAGGTTCGACAAGGTGACCTTCACCTATCCCGGCTCCGACAAGCCGTCCCTGCAGGAGGTCGACCTGGTCATCCCCCAGGGCAGAACCGTCGCCCTGGTGGGGAAGAACGGCTCGGGCAAGTCGACCCTCGTCCGTCTGCTGAGCGGCGCCCGGCTTCCCGACTCTGGCCGGGTGTTGTGGGGTGGCGTGAGCACCGCCGAAGCCGACCGCGCACAGATCTTCGACCGCGTCGCCATGGTCGCCCAGGACTTCTTCCGCTGGCCCTTCACCGCCCGGGTCAACATCGGCATCGGCCGCAGCCACGCCACGATGGACGACCGGACCATCGAGATCGCGGCGGCCTACGCGGGCGCCGACGAGGTGGTCAAAGGGCTTCCGCGCGGCCTGGACAGCCTGCTCGCCCGCGGCTACAAGGGCGGACAGGAAATCTCCGGCGGTCAGTGGCAGAAGATCGGCCTCGCCCGCGCCCGGCACCGGGACGGCGACGTCCTGATCGTGGACGAGCCGACCAGCGCGCTCGACCCGGCCGCCGAGCAGCGGGTCTTCGACCAGATCCACCAGCTGGCCGGCGCCGGCCAGACCACGATCTTGATCACCCACCGTCTCCACAGCGTCCGGCACGCGCACCTCATCTACGTCCTGGACGAAGGCCGGGTCGTCGAGCACGGCACCTTCGCCGAGCTCATGGACCCGACCACCAGCGTCGGCGTGTTCCAGGACATGTACGAGCTCCAGGCCCGCCAGTTCCTGAACCCTTCGGTGCCGGCGCAGCCTTCCCCGGCGGACGCGACACCGAGCAGGCCGGCCGACGCCGTCGGTGAGGGGCAGGCACGGTCATGACACCGTCCGTCTCCGAGTCCATTGCAGGCCAGGGTGACGATGGATGAGTAATCCGCTTCTTTCTGCCGGCACCTGGACGTCAGTGAAGCTCCGACCTCTTGACGTAGCCGGTCAGCGAGGTGGCCTGACCTCGTTCAGGGGTGCTCGTGCTGCTCCTGGGCGGCAGTCTGTGCCGGCAATCGTCTGGCGGGGTGGTCCTGCCGATGAGTTCACCGTCCTCCAACGGTCTACCCAGCGACACGACCGTTCTCGACAGGAGTGCCATGTCCACCATCCAGCCAGTGATCGTGACTGCCGACCATGACGTTCTGCTCGGCTTCTATACGAAGTTGTTCGGCGCTGAGGAGATCTTCCGGGTACCGGCGGAAGGCCCCGCCTTCTACCTCGGCCTGCGCATCGGTGACACCGACCTCGGGCTCGTGGCGAAGGCGGACCCGGGGACTGGGGCGGCGTCGCGGATCCTGCTCAGCATCGGTGTCGACGACGTCGACGAGACGCTCGGCCGGGTGGAGGCGCTGGGCGGCTCGGTCCGCGGCGGCCCCACCGACATGCCGTGGGGACAGCGCGTCGCCCACATCCAGGACCCCGACGGCAACCCGGTGAACCTCACTCAGCCGATCCCGGCCCGGTGACGCGGTTCCGGAGGCATGACGCTTGACGGCGAGATCACGTCTCCACCTTCTGTGGAGCCGGCGGCGGGGCCTGCGTAGGGCGTCCGGGTACGGCAGGTTCCGTGAGGGTCAGGAAGAGCAGCCAGCTCAGGGCGGGCATCGCGATCAGCGGGATCAGGGCGGTCCGCAGGGATGTGGCGTCGGCCAGGCGTCCGATCAAAGGGCTGAGGAGACCGCCGATGCTGATCGTCAGGCCCAAGGTGATGCCGCCGGCGGTGCCCACGCGGCTGGGCAGGTAGTCCTGGGCGAGAGTGACTTGCAGCGAGAACGGAATGTACAGGCCGGCCGAGGTCAACGCCACGAACACGTAGACAGCCGGCCCCGGTACGAAGACGAGCCCCGCTACGGCGAAAACGGTGAAGAGGTAGGACCCGCGCACCACCGTGACCCGGTCCCAGCGCTCGGCCAGATTGCCGCCCAGGACGGTGCCCACCGCGCCGCCGAGATAGAGCACGACCAACGCCGCGGTCCCCGCGGCGACACCGCCGCCCGTCCGCTCCCGCACATGGAAGGAGATGAAGGTGCTCAGGCCGATGAAGACGATCGACCGGCCGACCACAGCCAGTGTGAGCTTCACGAACGAAGCGGTGTCGTCAGGGTTCGCGTGAGCCGTGGGCGCGTCGGAAGAGGCGGGTGTCATGCGCTCCATACCGCGCAGAACGGGCAGGCACAGCACGCTGCCGGCAAGGGCGGGGATCACCAGCAGGGGTGAGAACCGCAAGCCTCCGGCACCGATGGACACAGCCACCAAGGCAGGGGCGGCGGCAAAGCCGAGGTTGCCGCCGAGTGAGAACCAGCCCATCGCCGAGTGACTGCCGTTGCCGGCGAGGCGCGCGACGCGTGCGGACTCGGGGTGGTAGGCGGCGACGCCCACGCCGGAGACGGCGACGAAGAGGAGGGTGAGGGTGTAGGAGCCGCCGAGTCCGCTCAGTGCGACACCCACACCGCCGACGACCGTGCTCACAGGCAGCAGCCAGGGCATCGCACGCCGGTCGGTGAGCACTCCGAACATCGGCTGTGCCACGGAGGACAGGAGGGAGGCGGCCAGCACGATGCCCGATGCCGCGGCGTAGGTGTAGGCGCGTTCGGCGACGAAGTACGGGACGAGCGCGGCCACGGCGCCCTGGTAGACGTCGACGCAGGCATGCCCGATGGACAACAGAGTGATCGCTTTGTTTCTCGCCACTCAGCCATCGTCGCCACTCCCCCGTTGTCGCACTTCCGATATAAAGACAACTCATGACGCGAATCCGCCACGAGCCGGTTGCCCCGACACGCACCCAGTGGCTGGCGCCCGGCTCGGACATCGACGCCCACCGCCACGACGATCACCAGATCGTCTACGCCGCGCGCGGCGTGCTGGCCATCACCACCGACGTCGGTACGTGGATCGCGCCGGCGACCCGGGCCATCTGGGTCCCGGCCGGAACGGTGCATGCCCATCACGCCCACGGGGCGCTTGATCTGCGTCTGGTCGGCCTGCCGGCGACGGACAATCCCCTGGGGCTGGACGCTCCGACCGTCCTGACCGCCGGGCCCCTGCTGCGGGAGTTGATCCTGGCTTACACCGGTGACCCCGAGGAGGACAGTCCCGAGCGTCGGCGCCTGCTGGCCGTACTGCTGGACCAGCTGGCAGCCTCGCCACAGCAGCCGGTCCACCTGCCGGCTCCCACGGATACGCGGCTCAAACGAGTCTGCGACGTCCTGCGCGCCGATCCCGGTGATCAACGCACCCTGACGGCTCTCAGCAGGGAGGCCGGCGCCAGTACGCGCACATTGTCCCGGCTGTTCATGTCCGACCTCGGCATGACGTTCCCTCAGTGGCGCACCCAGTTACGTCTTTACCATGCCCTGGTGCTGCTGGCCGAGGACGTGCCGGTGACCACCGTGGCGCACCAGTGTGGCTGGTCGTCCGCCAGCGCGTTCATCGACGTCTTCCGCCGGGCCTATGGCGACACGCCAGGCAGGCACCGGCCGCGGGAGCGAAGAGCATCAGCGGCCCCGACCGTACAGACGCGGCGACCGCGTCGCCTTCGGCCGGGGGTCGACCGGTGACGCCTGTGAGCCGGCGAACCGTGGTGTCGCCTGCGCCGGGCATCGTTGCGACGTGGCCGGGTATGCGGTCCGTACACACGGCCCTAGGGAGGACGACATGCCCGGATTGATCGCGCGACTCAAGCAGTACGCCCGCACGCCGCAGGGACAGCGAGCGGTCGCGTCGGTCCGGCGTGCCGCCGCCGACCCGCGCAAGCGCGCCCAAGCGCGCACTCTGCTCGGGCGGCTGCGCGGACGCCGGTGACAGCACACGGTGCGAAGGGAGGGTGAGGGGCATGGCCTGGGAGACACTGACACGGTGGGAACGAGCACTGGAGCGGTGGCAGCAAGCTCTTCTCGAAAAGGCTCACCCCCACCAGCCCGTCGAACTGCTCGACGCTCTCCAGCATGAATGCGATCGCCACGCCGTGGTGTGCAGCGAGAGCCGTGTGGTGGCGCCGAACGCGTACGAAGTGGAGCTGGATGCGAAGGTGCACGCTGAGCTGGTGCGCCATGGCTGCGGTGACGTGGGAGAGGCACTGGCGGACAACCTCGCACGCCACGGAGTGGAAAGGGGCTACGAGTGGGCGGGGCCTCTCACGGTGCACATCACCCCGACGCCCCTCCCTTCCGGCGAACAGTACCGGGTGTACAGCAGCCCCATGCCCTACGTGCGCGCCGACGCCTTTCCACCGGAAAGCGGCCCGCCCCCCGCCACAACGTGACCGCGATCATGCGGCCAGGCGTCGACTTCGAGACCGAAGAACACGGGCGAGCTGCCTGAGCGTCAGTGATGCCGGGATCATGGCCACATGCCCGAGGAATCGAACCTGCTGTCAGACCTGTGGCCGCTCGCGCCGTCCGGTACGACCGACTGGCTCCGGGAGCTGTGCGGCGACGGCCTGACCGGGTACATGCCGCCCCCGATGCCCGACGCCGTCTGGGTCCTCAACGCCATGTACGAACACGAGGACCAGAACGAGCTGACCGAGGTGTCGTACCACGAGTACCGCCAGGCACGGCTGGCGCGCCTGGCGGACGGAAGCATCAAGCCCGACCCCCTTGCCGGCGTCGACCTCGAAGTGGGTATCGCCACGGGAGGCGGGCTGGGCCGGGCCGAGCACCCCGGCCGCGGCTGGCGGCGGCTGCGCTGGGCGGAACTCGCCCGGCGTACCGGCGATCCCGTCGTGCCCGAGAGGCTGCTGCCTTCCTACCGATGCTTTCCCTCGGCAAGGAAGAACAACAGCTGGCCGCTTGGCATTCGTCCGCCCACCGAGGGCAGCCTGGACCGCGAGACGTGGAACCGGCTGGTCGCCATCCTCACCGAGCACAGTCCCGCAGGGCCGGGCACTGCCTGCCTGGCCTACTACAACCCGCTGATGCTCGGGGCCGCCGACTTCGAGAACCTCCATGTACAAGCCGGTCGCCTCGGCGATGCCGAGATCCTCTACGGCAACCCCGAGGCGGACTTCAGCCCGTCCAACTTCTGGGCCGAGGACCACTCATGGGTCTTGTGCACCGATTACGACCTGTGGGGTACCAAGGTCGCCGGCCCTCCGGCCCTCATCGAAGCGCTGCTCGACGACATCGAGATCGAGGCGGTACGACTGCCCTGGGCCCGCTGACGACGAGCCGCCCGGCAACCAACCTCCAAGCCCCCAGCATGACCACTTGCGCGTGTATCAGGCTGAGGGCATTCGCCTGACGCCGACAGTGCCGACCGCTCGAGCGCTGACAGCGTCAGCGCCTCAGCGCCTCGGGGGGACGGTCAGGGCGGCGGTTCCGACTGCTCGTCATCGGTGGGGGAATCAGCGCCGTCGCCGTGCGGGGCGCCGGCCGGGCGGAAGCACGCTGTGACCGTCTTGCCGTGCCGCAGACATCGCATGCCCCACTCGTCGGCGAGGGCCTGCACGATACTCACACCCCGGCCGGAGACCGCTCCCTCGTCGGGATTGCGGGGCCTGGGCAGCGTGGGGTCGTCGTCGTGGACGCTGATGTGGAGGCAGTCGCCGTCCCAGGTGAGGACGAGTTGCGCGTCGCTGTGCGCGTGGATGTGGGCATTGGTGAGGAGTTCGGACACGGTCAGGACGATGGCGTCCACCGTCTCGGGCTCCTCGGCCGTCCACGCCAAGGATTCCAGGTGCTCCCGCGTCCACTGCCGTCCGGCCCGCACGCCCCCGGACACGGGGAACGAATGTGCCCAACCCATCGCCTTGACTGTCACCGTCATCACTCCCCGGGTCCGCTGATCCGCGTGCCCACATGTCCACATCGTTGTCCGTACAGGAGCCGGGTACCCGGCAACGGTCCCGGCAGGCGTGGTGAATGGCCTGTCAGCGATTACGGTTCCGGCCCACGCTCGTCCCGCGGGAGCCGGCGGGCTCGGACGGCGGTCACGCCGGTGGATACGCGAGCCGCTACGGGTAGGCGACCTACCGACAGAGGCGGCGAACGGAAGGATGCTCATGGCCGACGCGTTGGTGGCAGGCGGATGGGGGCTGTTCGCCGGGGCAGCGCTCCTTGTGGGGGCCGTCGCCGGATCATTCTTTTCCGTGCCCCCACGGTGGGTGGCGCTGATCATGGCATTCGGCAGCGGAGTGCTCATCTCGGCAGTCTCCTTCGACCTGATGGCGGAGGCTCATGAACTGGGCGGCACAGTGCCGACGGCGGCCGGGGCACTGGGCGGGGCCGGTCTCTACTCCCTGGCGAACGTGTTGCTGTCCCGGCACGGCGCCCGCCATCGCAAGCGTTCCGGTGATCAGCAGCCCTCCGAGCAGGAACAGCCCGGATCCGGCAACGCGATCGCTGTCGGCGCGCTCCTGGACGGCATCCCGGAATCGGTCGTCATCGGTACCAGCCTCCTCGGCGGCGGTCACGTGGGAACAGCCACCGTCGCCGCCGTCTTCATCAGCAACCTCCCCGAGGGACTGGCCAGCGCCGCGGGCATGCAGCGGGCCGGCCGGAGCCGCACCTACATCTTCACCCTGTGGACCGCCATCGCCGTGATCAGCGCACTCGCCGCACTGGCCGGCTACACCCTCCTCGGAGACGCCTCGCATACGACCATGGCAGCGATCACCGCCTTGGCGGCGGGAGCGATCCTCGCCATGATCGCCGACACGATGATCCCCGAAGCCTTCGAGCAGGCACACCTCCTCACAGGCTTCACCACAGTGCTCGGCTTCCTCACGGCCTTCATGCTGTCCCACGGCTGACCTCGCAGGCACCGACGCGGCCTTGACGTCCCCCGGTGCGCGAAAGCCAATCGCGGATTCGGGGACCAGGCCCCGACACCGTACGGGTACGGGAGATGCCGCGGCACTGTCCGCGTAGGGAGAATGGATCGGGACATTCCCCACGTACCCCGGCCCGCACCCCACACCGCCGACCTGCGCATTGAGCGGGGTGATGGAACAGTTCCGGCCCAGGCGCCCCCCAGTGCGCCCCTCGTGCGCCCGGTGCCGCGTTCTCGCCCCGGAGGCAAGGGCAGAGGGGTGGGGTGGCTGCTCGCGCCATGCTCCCTGGCATGACGGAGGACCGAAGGGGTGGGAATGATAAGAGTGACGGTGGTCTACGAAGCACAGCTCCTGCGAGCCGCGCTTGTGGAACTGCTGCGATCGGGTGGGGGCCTGGTCGTTTCCTCGCTTCCGCACTGGCCGCAGGGGCCGGCCCACGAGACGCCGCCGCCTGACGTGTATGTCGCCGATGCCGAGTGTCTGCCATCCCCGGGTGAGGCGACACCAGCCACCGCGTCGACGTCGGCTTCGACGTCGGCTTCAGCTTCAGCTTCAGCTTCAGCGAACGGTTCGGCTTCGGCGGGCGGTTCGGCGTTGCTGGCGCTGATCCCCGCACAGCGGCCTGGTGTGCTGCGCCGGGCCCACGCGGCGGGAGCCACCGGATTCGTCGACAAGAACGGCTCCAAGGGCCGCTTACTCGAGGCGGTGCACCGTGTCGCCGCGGGCGAGCGCTTCATCGACGACACGCTCGCCGTCGGATTTCTCCAAGCCGCGGAGATGCCCCTCACCCGGCGTGAGCTCACGGTTCTCTCGCTGGCCGCCAAGGGGGCGCCGGTGGCCGAGATCGCCGCGACGCTCTACCTCTCCAGGGGCACGGTGCGCAACTACATGGCGAGCGTCATCCGCAAGGTCGGCGCTCGCAATCGGGTGGACGCCATCCGGATCGCCCAGGGTGCCGGGTGGACCTGATCGCCGTCGCGTGACGTCTCCCGGGCCCTCACCCTTCACGCCTGGACGTCGTTCCAGTGACCCACCAGGTCGCGGTAGAGAGCGGAGCGCACGAGCAGATCATCGTGCGTGCCGTACTGGGCCCGGGTGCCGTCGAGGACGAGGACCCGGTCCGCGCGCAGGGCGGACGACAGCCGGTGGGCCACGACGACCAGCGTCCCTGGCCGGGCGCGCAGGGCGCGCTCGGCCGCGGCCTCCGCCACCGGGTCCAGATGGCAGGTCGCCTCGTCGAGCAGCAGCAGGGGGGCTGGGGAGAGATGCGCGCGCCCGAGGGCGATCAGCTGCCGTTCGCCGAGGGAGAGAGACCCCGGTGTCAGCGGACGGTCGAGCCCACCGAGACGGTCGACGAGAGCGCTCAGCGCCAGTACCCGTACGGCCTCGTCGACGTCGGACCGGCCGGCGTCGGGCCGCAGATACCGGAGGTTCTCCCGCAGGGTGCCCGTGAAGACGTAGGCCTCCTGCGGGATCAGTACGCGCAGGGCCGCCAGATCCGACGGGCGGCAGGCTCGGGCGAGGCGGCCGGAGATCCGTACGTCGCCCTGGTCGGGTGTCAGCAACCCCGCCGCGACCCGCAGCAGAGTCGACTTGCCGATGCCGCTCGGGCCGACGACGGCGATGTGCTCGCCGTCCTCGACGGTCAGTTCGAGATCGTCCAGGACGGCACGGGTGCCGGGCCCGTACGCGGCCCGGACGCCGGTCAGCTCCAGTGCCGCCGTCGCGCGGCCCCTGCGAGCGGGCCCGCGGTCGGGGGCGGTGGGAAGAGCGCGTTCGGGCAGCGGCCCGGTGAGTCGGTCGAGGATGACGAAGAGACGCGCTCCGGCGGCGCCCAGGACCGTCATCAGCGTGTGCAGAGCCGGCAGCAGCGCCTGGAGGACGTAGGTGAGCGCACCCACGAGGGCGCCGGTCGTAACCCCCTGTCGATGGAGCCACGGGGTTGCGGCGAGCAGCAGGAACACCGGCAACTGCCCCGCCGTCGCCACGGAGAGAGTGCGTACCGCCGCCCAGCGGGCCATGGCGCGCTGGGCGGCGGCGGCCTCGTCGATCGCCCGCCGGTTGTGTGCGGCGGTCGTGTCCTGGGCGCCGCAGGCGACGATGTCGCGCAGGGCGGTGCACGTGATGTCGGCGCGCCGTCCGACGGCCTCGTCCGCGTCGAGGTAACGGTGCTGGACCCGTGCCATGGGACGCAGGGACACGGTGAACAGGGCCAGGCCCAGCACCAGCGGTGGCAGGACGACGAGGAGGAACTGGGGCGCGAGTGACAGCAGACCGACCAGGGCTCCCGCTGCGACGAAGACGAAGGAGCGGGCGGCGAGCACCAGCCCGGCGAAGCTGTCGCGGGCGATCTCGGTCTGGCTGGTCAGCCGGGACACCGCGGTCGTGTCCACGGTCGCGCCCGCGCCCGCGCCCGTGCTCATGCCCATGCCGGCGCCGGCGCCCGCGCCCGCCCCGGTGGCGGCACGCAGCGCGCGCTCCACCGACCGCTGTACGAGGTGGTCGCGCAACGGTTCCGTGAGCTGCGCGAGTTCGGCGAAGACCCCGCGGACGACCGGAGCACCGAGAAGGATGGCCACGGCGGCGCCGGTCAGCCAGAGCAGCCCGGCCACTGGAGCGCCCCGCAGGAAGCCGTCGTCCAGAGACCGTGCGACGCAGTAGCCGCCGAGGAACGTCTGCGCGGACTCGGCCGCGGACCATGCCGCCAGTCTGACCAGCACGCCCTTGCGGCGGCCGAGAAATACCGCCGCCGAAGCCATGAGATGTCGGGACCGCCGGGACCCTCCTGCGGTCATTCGCCCGCTCCGGGTCCGTTGTGGGCGGAGCGTTCAGCGGAACGGGACGCCCGTGCAACGGGTGCCGGTACTGGTGCCGGTCCCGGCGCCGGCGCTGGCGGCTGAGGGAGAGCCGATGACACGGTGACCTCCGCCTCCCCCTCCGCACCTGCGCCCGCACCCGCGCCCGCGCCCCCCGTCGGTGGTGACGCCTCGGCCAGGAACACCGCGCGGTAGTCCGGGTCCTCCCACAGCCGGCGGTGCGGTGCGTACCGCCGCACGCGGCCCGCCTCCAGCCAGACGACCCGATCCGCGCGGGCCGCGGTGGACACCCGGTGGGCCACGATCAACTTGGTGCACGGCCGCATCCGAGTGGAGAGGGCGAGCTCCACCTGCCGTTCGGTGGCCGTGTCCAGGCTCGACATCGCGTCATCGAGGATGAGCAGGCGCCCCGATCCGATGAACGCCCGCGCCAGTCCGAGTCGTTGACTCTCGCCACCGGAGAGCGGCGCATCGTCCAAGGGAGTGTCGTACCCGTGCGGCAGCAGTCGGACGAAGCTGTCGGCGCTCGCGGCCCTCGCCGCCTGTCTGACCTCGGCGGCCGTGACGGGGCCCTGGCCGGGGCCAATCCCGGCGGCGACCGCGGCACGGACCGTGGCGGCAGCGCCGCCGTCGAAGGCGGGCCGGGCGAACGCGTAGGCGATTGCCCCGCGCAGTTCGGTGTGGGTCAGCCGGTCCACGTCGACACCGTCGAGGAGGACGCGTCCCGCGTCGGGGTCGGTCAACCGGCCGGCGACGGCGGCCAGGGTCGACTTGCCGGCTCCCGAGCGGCCGACGACGGCGACCGTCGCCCCACCGTCGATCGCGAGCGTCACTTCCGTGAGCAGCGGCACGCCGTCGCGCACCACCCGGACCCCCCTCAGTTCCAGGCCGCCCGGTCCGTCCGCCGGCAAGGCGGTGGAGCCGTACGACACCTGCGGAAGATCGGCCAGTTCGGCGGTGCGGCGTCCGGCGCTGCGGGCCCGGACCAGCGTGCCGAGCGGTGCCGCGATGCCTCCGATTCCGGCGGCGAGGGCGGCGTACCGGGAGGCGGCGAGCAGTTCACCGACGCTGAGCTCCCCCGAAGCGAGTCGGGTCCCCGCCACCGCCACCACGGCCGTGGTGAGCAACGGGAGCAGGACGCCGCTACGGGCCACGGCGCGACCGTGGACGAGCCACATGCGCGTTCCGTGCCGCGTCATGTCCTCCAGTGGGGCGAGGATGCGCTCCTCCTCGCGGCGTACCGTGTCCGCGGCGGCGATCGTGCGCGCCCCTTTGAGTGCCTCGGCCAGCCGGGCGGCGATGGCACCCTGCGCTTGCTGGTACCGGACGACCGTGTCGGAGGACTGGTGTGCGAACGCGCGCAGCAGCAGGAGGAGCAGGGGCAGACCGGCGAGGAAGACGGCGGCGAGCCAGGGGTCGATGAGGGCCAGCGCGACGAGGGCACCGGCCGGGGCGAGTACGGAGGACACCGAGGACGCGAGCGCCGCCGGTGCGGTGCCGCTGTCCGTGGCGTTGACGCACAGCCGGGCGGCGACGTCGCCGCCGGTGTGTGCCGAGGCGCGGTGCGGGGCGGTGCGGAGCAGCCCGGACAGCGCGCGTCGGCGGATCCAGGCGGTGGCGCGGGCGTTGGTGAGCTGGGTGAGCAGGACCGAAGCGGTCTCCAGCAGGACCTCCGCGGCGAGCAGCACGGCCGCGTATGCGAGCCAGGTGCCCGCGTCGGGGTGTTGGCGCAACAGGAGGTCGAGGGTCTTGCCGGCCACGGCGGGTACGGCGAGCGAGCAGGCCGCACCGGCGACCGAGCAGACGAGCAGCGCGACCGTGGTGCCCGCGGTGTGCCGTACGGCGCCGCGCAGCAGTCGGTCGGAGCCGGTCGGCGAGGCCATCCGATGCCCTTTCTCCTGGCGGATGCGCACGAGCGACCTCCCGTGGCGGATGCGCACGAGCGACTTCTCCTGGCGGATGCGCACGAGCGAGGGCGCTGTCGGCTTCCCGTCCGGGGCCGCCCCTCGCGCTCGGGCCCGACGGCCGGTGCCCCGGGAGACGCGCTCCAGGGGCACCGGGCCCGCGCCGACGCCATCAGCCGCCGTGCGCGGCGCCGGACCGGGTCAGTTACAGGTCGTCACGCTGAGGCTGCTGTCGCCGCAGAGCAGCAGGCTCGCGCGGCTGCCGGTCTCGACGTCACCGACGGCCTCGTCCTTGGGGGTCTCCAGCGACTGCAGGTCGAGCAGGTTCATGATCGTTTCCTTTCGTGTGGGGACGGTGGTGCATGGACGACCCCGGATCGGGGCCGGTACTGGGGCCGCGGAAGCGGCGGGAGGAACGGCAGGTGTGCCGGGCGGTCGCCCAGCGCTGCCGCGAGGGCCAGCAGGACGCCCGCGGTGCCGGTGGCGAGGTCCATGGAGAGCCGCATCATCTGTTCGCCGGGGAAGGCCAGATGGCCTTGGTAGGACATCGCGTGCCAGGTCAGGCAGCCGACCTGGCGGCGTACGTCCGCGGGCTTCGTGCCAGGCCCTCCGGCGTTCGTGCGGGCGAGGTGGAGCACCATCCCGGCGGCTCCGCGGAAGAGCCCCGGCTGGGCGTAGAACGTGGCCTGCGCCGCCCGCACGATCTCGCGGCGGGCCCGGTCGAGGGTGTCGTCGCGACGGTGGAGCAGGTAGTCGTCGATCACCATGCCGATGCCCACGCTGCCGGCTCCGAGGTACGGCATCGTGCGCCAGCCCTCGTCGACGTGCAGGGTGCCGGAGATTCCGCGCACACACCGGGAGAGGTCGTCGTGGAGCGCTTCGGCGGCGAGGTCGAGAAGGGCGGTGTCCCGGGTACGTTCGTAGAGCCGGACGAAGAGCAGTGCCCGGCCGGCCCCACCGTGCAGCAGTCCGGTCCGCACCCCGCCGGGTTTTCCGGCTGCCGCCCGGGAGGAGGCGGCCGGCGGGCGGGCGGTCAGTTCGGCGCACCGCAGGGCCGCCTCGTGCAGGCCCTTCTCGCCGGTGGCGGTGGCCAGTGCGTCCAGGGCAAGGCCGATGCCGGCCGTTCCGCCGTGCAGGTCGGGGGCGAGTGCGTCGTGGTCCTCTCCGAGGACGAGTTCGGCCAGTTCGAGAGCGGACGCCGTATGCCCGAGCCGCTGGAGGGTCCACGCGACGCCGGTCAGCCCGTCGTAGAAGCCGAGTGGCGTGCCGGACTCGGGCTCTTTCGCGTGTCGGAGGAGTCTGGCCTCCGCTTCCGGGCATCGTTCGGCGCCGCTCTCGTGGAGGGCGTGGAGGACCCCCGCGGTGCCGTAGCCGAGGGACACGGCGCCACCGGCTGTGGCGAACTGCGCGATGTCGCCGGGAAAGAAACGATCCTCCCGATCGGGTGTAGCCGACGCCAGGATCGCGCGCACCATCGAGTCGCGGCTGCGCGGCCAGTCTCCCGGCTCCTCGGGAAGGAAACGGGCACCGCCCGCGGGACGGCGGGGCACCGGCGTGCCCTCCCGGGGCGGGTCGCCGGCCGGCTCGCGCATGATCTCCCGTACCGCCGCGTCCAGGAACTCCCGAGGTACCGGGAATTGCGCCGCCGCCACCTCCGCCAGGTGCGCGGCCTTGGCACGGTCCACGGCGAAGAGGCTGGTGAGCGGGACGAACAGGGCGATGCGCAGGCACGCGAGGGCGTAGCGGTCCACGTCGAGGCCGCGCCGGTCGGCGGGTGCGACGAACGCCGGGTTGGCGACGGTCTGGCGGCCGTTCCGCGCGGCGGGCTGTGCCGCCTCGAAGTCCAGCAGCACCACGGAGGACTCGTCCTCGGACACCATGATGTTGAACAGGTGCAGGTCGTTGAAGACGATCCCGCGTGCGTGCACCGCTGCCACAGCCTGCTCGACGAGCCTGTGCATCCGCAGGGCCCAGTCCGTGTACTCGGCGAGCCGCTCCGCCGACGGATCGGCCTCCATCAGCGGATGTCTGCGGGCGAAGAAGGTGTTGAGCGGCTTGCCCTCCACGAACTCGAGGGCGAGGAAGTGGTGGTCGCCGATGGTGAAGCTGTCGAGCACCTCCGGTGTGCAGGCGAGCCCCGAGAGCCGCTCCAGCGCGCTGCGCTCGCGGTGCAGCCGCGTGACGGCGTCGGCGCCGTCGGCGGCAAGCCCGGCGTACGGCCGCGCCTCCTTCAGGACGACCCGCCTCCCGGTCGGCCGATGCCGGGCTTCGTACACGCCGCCGCCGTTGGAGAAATGCAGGGCCTTCTCGATCTCGTACGGCATGTCCTGGACGGTCACCGCGGCCCTCGCGTCGAGGTGCGGGCGCAGGAAGGGGGGCGGGGTCACCCACTCGGGCACACGGAAGACGGGACCGCGCTGATCGGGTACGAGAGTGCCCGAGCCGTCCTCGATGGCCGGCCGCAGCTCCCCGTGTTCGTCGTAGCAGTGGCGGCGGGTGAAGCTGCCGTACCGCAGATGCACGGGGCCGCTGCCCCACCGCAGGTCGCTGAGGATGTAGGGGCCCGGCTCGCCGTCGAGCAGGCCGGCCAGGTCGGTGGCCACGCGGTCGCACTGCCCGTCGTCGGCGGGGTACACCGTGATGAACTTGCCGCTCGCCGCACGGTCCGCGTACTTGGCGTTCCGTTGGTGCAGCAGGTAGCGGCTCGGCACGAACTTGAACGCCACTTCATGACGCAGGCAGTAGTCCCGGACCGTGGCGAGGACCGTCTCCGCGTTGTCGAGACCGGCCGAGACGTGGATCTTCCAGCCCTGCGCCGGGAGCGTGCGGCCCAGCGGACGCAGGGCGAGCCAGTCGCCCGTCCGGTGGGCGGTCCAGCCCTCGGGGACGGGGAGCGTGGCGGCCGGATACAGGGAGTCGCCCGCCCCGTCGGCGAAGAGCAGGCGGTGCGGGGCGTCGTAGAAGTGACGGTCGGCGTCGCAGAAGACCGCGTACCCCTTGTTCACAACGCACTCCCTCGGTCGGTGACGAGTCGACGTTGTCACGGCCCCCACGGGCCTCGACAGTCGCCGCTGTCACCTTCCGTCCATGCGCTACGCACAGGTAACCGGGCCCCTGGGTCCGGGTGTCTAAGCGCACCGGACTCTCGCCGGACGCTCGCCGAACTCTCGCATCCACGTGGACCGCGGTGGCGCCGCAGCCGCGGGCCGCGAGCATCGAACGTCGAACATCGACGACCGGCGCACTCTCTCCCTGCGACACCACCGCTCTAGCCGGTGGGCTCCTGCGGTGCGGGCGTACCCGGTCCGGCAGCCGGCGCCTCCCCGCGGCGCTCTTCGCCTCCGCTTCGTCGCCGATCGTCCTCGTCAGGTGCGTCCTTCCGTTCACCGGCGCCCGGGACCCGGATGTCGGGTGCACCGGGCCCCGCCGCCGGCAAATCCGGCGTCACCGCATCGTCGTTCGCCGGAACTCGGTCCGGCAGCTCCGGCTCAGGGGCACTCTGCATCGCTGTCTCCTCACTCTGTTCCACACCCTCGTACGCACCCCGAGTGCCCCACCCACCAGCCCTCACACGCCACCACCGGTCTCGGTGGGGGTCCCGGGGCGCTCACGACCGGTCACCGTCGCGGGCCGGTCCGGCAGGGCCGGGGCGGCGCGGGGCGGCCTCGCTTCGGCGGAGGGGCGGCCGGGTCAGGGTGGCCCAGGAGCGCAGCAGCCATTCCAGCGGGCCGTAACCGTACCGGCGCAGCCACCAGCGGCTCGTGACGGCCTGCGCCATGAAGAGCAGGAGGGCGATGGCCAGGACGGCCGAAGGAGGCACATGGCCGACCAGGGCTGCGCCGTAGCCGGTGAACAGCAGGGCGAGGACGAGGGACTGGGTGAGGTAGTTGGTCAAGGTCATACGGCCCGCCGGGGCGAGCAGCGCGATCAGCCGATCCGCATGCCGGCCGCCGCAGGCGAGCCGGAGGACCGTCGCGGCGTAGGCGGCGGCCAGCAGCGGGGCGGTGACGACGTCGATGCCCAGGGCGAGGATCTGGTACGCGCCACCCGGATGCTCCAGGCTCGCGTGGGCGTACACGAAACCGCCGAGCAGCCCCAGTGGGAAGCCGATCCACTGGAGCCTGCCTGCCCAGGGTCCTGCGATGGCGGACGAGGTCCCCGAGGGCTTGGCGCCTTCCTGCGGCGAGGCCGAGGAGGAAGGCGGCCAGGGCGGCCGGAGCCTGGAAGAAGACGAGCAGGATCAGTACGTCGGGCAGCTGCTCAAGGTGGGCGGAGACCACGGACGCCGGGCCGCCGCGCAGCGCCTCGGCGGCCCGCTCGGCACCGGCCGCCGTGCCCGGGTCCGCTCCGGAGCCGCCTGTCGCGTGGGTGGCGAGCGCGAGCAGGACGTACGCGGCGGCGGTGAGGACGAAGAGAGCGGCGGCGGTGCGCACGGCGGTACGGGGCCGCAGACGACGGGCGGCGAGCAGGATCAGGCCGAGCACCGCATACGTGGTGAGGATGTCGCCGGGGAACAGCAGGACCGCGTGCAGGGCGCCCAGGACGAACAGGCCGGCCAGGCGCCGCAGGAAGCGGGGGGCGAAGCGTGCTCCGTGCCGTTCGGCGGAGGAGAGTTGGAGGGTGAAGCTGTAGCCGAACAGGAACGAGAACAAGAGGAAGAACTTGGCCTCGAAGAACACGGCGACGAACCATCGGACCGCGTTGTCGAGCGGCGAAGCGAAGCCGGGGTCCTCCAGGCCCGTGCCGTGGTAGGTGGAGGCCAGGTAGCCGATGTTGACGATGAGGATGCCCAGCAGTGCGAAGCCGCGCAGGGCGTCGACGTGGGCGAGGCGTCCGGCCGCCCGGGAAGGAGGCGCGGTGGTTGCGGTGGTTGCGGTGGTAGCCGTGGTTGCGGTGGTAGCCGTGGTTGCGGTGGTAGCCGTGGTTGCGGTGGTAGCCGTGGTTGCGGTGGTAGCCGTGGTTGCGCTGGCTGCGGGGGTCACTCGGTCCCCTTGCGGTCGGTGATCTGCTCGACGAAGCGGCGCTGGTCGGCGAGGAATCCGGCTGCGTAGAGGCGTCGTGGGGCGAATACGGCGGTCAGGGTGAGGCGTGGAGCGGAGTTCTCGACGGCGTGGTCGACCAGGGAGTGGGTGGCGTCGGGGTAGTGGCGCACCGTCAGGGAGGCGGGCGGCAGGATGCGGCGGTACGCGGCCTCGGTATCGGCGACGTCGACGTTGACGTCGTGCCCGGCCAGCACCAGGAGCGTGGGGGTGCCGCGCATGGCGCGCAGGTCCTCACTCGCGTTGGAGCGGTAGTTCTTGGCGATGAACCGCCAGCGTTCGGCGGTCATGCCGTCGGTGTGGCCGACGGCGGCGCGGTACTGCTCGAAGGTCGCGCTCTGCCGCAGGAGGCGCAGGGTCGTCTCGCGCCGTCGCAGCGCCGTTCGTGTCTCGTCCTGGCTTGCGCCGTTCCCGCGGAGTTCGGCGAGCAGGTTGTAGCGCCCCTGCTGTTGCCAGTCGACGGCCGGCGAGACAGCGATGACGAACCGCAGAGAGCGGTCGCGGGCCGCGACTTTGGGCAGCACCCACCCGGCCTGACTGGCCCCCCACAGGCCGATGCGCCGGCCGTCGATGTCGGGACGGGTGCGGGCCCAGGCGATCACGGCGAGGATCTCGTCCGCGCGGTCGTCCATGCTCTGGTCCTGCCAGTTCCCCTCGGAGGCGCCGACGCCGGGCTTGCTCAGGGAGAGCGAGGCGTAGCCGGCCTTCGCGAAGGACTCCCACAGAGGCCGGTAGAAGGTGTCGTGTGTGGCGTCGATGGGCCCGTCGCCGTGGACGAAGACCACCAGGCCCGAAGGGCTGTCGTCGCTCTGCGGCCGCGCCAGGACGCCGTCCAGCAGCCGCCCCTCGTGCCGCACGGTGATGCGCTCCTCCCGTAACGCGTAGGTGTTCTGCCAGACGGCGACACCGCCGAGCCCCGTGCCCAGCAGCATCACGACGACCAGCGACCACACAAGGACGCGCCGGCGACGCCGTGCGAGCGGCGCCATACGTCGGTTCATACACTCCCCCAAAACTATCAACTTCGATACGCTCGTTCTCAGAATGAACGTAGTACGATCGATAGTGCAAGTGTCGGGCGACTCGGCCCGCCGCGCGGAGGGATGCCGATGAAGCCGACGATTCCGAGGAAACCGACGGAGCCGGCGGAGCCGATGGAGCCGATGGACACCCCGAAGAGGGCGAGACACAGGCCGGAGGATGTGGACGGCGGCCCGGAGATGCGCAGGGGCGTCCCCGAGGGCAGTGAGTCCCGTGTGGCCGCGCTGTACTGGGAGGCGTTCGGGCGGAAGCTCGGCGCCGCCCTGAACCCACCGGACAAGGCCCGCGCCTTCCTCGCCGCGCATCTCCACCACGACCGCGGTGTGGTCGCCGTCGTCGACGGCGAGGTGGCGGGGGTGGCCGGCTACCAGCTCACGGGACGCGGCCTGACCGGCGGTGGCGCGGGCGACGTCCTGTCCACGTACGGGACCTTGCGCGGACTGCCCCGCCTGGCGCTTCTCGCCTTGCTGGAACGGCAACCCGCCGACGGGGAACTCGTGATGGACGGCATTGCCGTCGCCCCCGAGCACCGGGGCAAAGGCATCGGCGGCCTCCTGCTGCGCGAGATCGCGGCCGTGGCCGCCGATCACTCCTGCCGACGTGTCCGCCTCGATGTCATCGACGTCAACCCGCGCGCCCGGGCCCTGTACGAACGGCACGGCTTCGTCGCCGTACGCACCGAGAAGACCCCGTACCTGCGTCACCTGATGGGCTTCGGCGCCGTCACCACCATGCACCGGCCCGTCACACCGGCCGTCTCGACGAACCGCCGGGAGGCTTGATGAGTACCCGCCCGAACAGGCCGGTGGGCACGCGGGGCGACGCGTACGACACCGCCCCTGTGCCCGTCCCCACCCGACTGCTCGTCCATGCCCTGGTCCGCGAGGACGGCACCGTCGACGCCGGTGAGCTCTACGCCGTCGCCGGTCTGCTCGGCATGACCGACCAACAGGTCCGCCTGTGCGTCAAGCGGCTCGTCGCCGAGGGCCGCTTCACCCACGAAGGCCGCGGACGCAAGGCCGTGTTGAAGGCGGTCGCCGACATCACCGGCGCGATCACTCCCAACGTCGCCTACGTCCGCCACGCCTACCGCCAGGACCATGGGCTCGCTCCCTGGGACGGTGTCTGGCACCTCTTCGCCTTCGCCATCCCCGAGTCGAGCAGGACCTCCCGTGACACCCTGCGCGACACCTTGCGCCACCTCGGCGCCGCCCCGGTCCAAAGCGGCCTCTATGTCAGCGCGAACCCCATCGAAGAACTCGTCGAGGCCCAGGTCCGCCACCTCGGCGTCACCCGCGCGGTCACCCGCCTCACCAGCACCGACCTGAGCGTCGGGGACGTCGATCATCCGCCCTCCCTGGCCGCCGCGCTCTGGCCCTTGGACGACATCGCCGCCCGGTACGACCGCCTCGCCGACCTCGCCCAGGTATGCCTCGACCGGCTCGCACAGCCGGACGAGCCCAGCGCGACCGAGCAGTTGACCATGGCCATCCAGCTCGCGGCGGCCTTCACCGACGCCATGGAACCGGACCCCCTCCTGCCCCCCGAGCTCCTCCCCCACCCCTGGCCCGGCGCCCACGCCCGCCGCCTCACGGCCGCCTGCTGGACCGCGCTCGCCGAGGCCGGCACCCACGCCCCTGCCGGGACCCCTGCACCCCGCCTGTTCGTCCAGTACAAAGACCTGCTCGCATCGATCCCCGAACGCCTCACCTGACAGTGATCGCCGCGCGCCGCCTCCGCCCTCCGGATGGCGGCACATAAACTCCTCCCACCGAAACGAGCGGGGGGAGCTGGAAGGTGACTGCTCGAATAGTTCGGCTCGGACCCGTCGACCGGTTGCCCATCCATGTGAGTCGTCATCCCGGGGCGACGCTGTTCTCCGTACTGAAGGACGTTTTCGGAGGACACGACCACGGAATGCCACCCCTCTGGCGGGACACCGTCCGCCGCGCGATCCCCGCCCACGCGGCCGCCATCGCAGGTCCGATGCTTGCCTCACGCGACTGCTGGATGCCCGACCGCCTCGCGCTCGTCGGAAATCTCGGCGCCTCGAGCATGTCCACGCTCGTCGAGGACTTGGCCGAGACGGACCCCCACCTCCTGGCCGCGGAGGTGTCCGCCCACCAGTCCACCTCTACGCCTCCGGGCTGGCGGCGCCTCCTGGACGACCCGGCCGGGTTTCTCACCGCGTACCGGCATCTCGTCGATGCCGCCTGGGCCGCCTTCGCGCCTCTGTGGAAACAGGCGGACAGAGTCATAGGCCGAGAAACAGAGCGGATCGGCGTCGCCGCCGTCACGGGCGGGCTCGACGCACTCCTGACCGGTCTCGACAGCGCACTCCGCTACGAGGACGGCACGTTACGACTTCCCCACCCCTGCCCCAGCCACCTCACCGACCTCGGTCGCCGACCTCTCGTCCTGGTACCGCTGGCCTCCGGTTACCGCGCTCGCATGTACGGAGCCGATCGTGGCGACGTTCTGTGGATCGGATATCCGGTGCCAGGGCTCGGAAACGTCGCGGGCCGTCGGGGCGATCGCTCTTGTACCGACGGTGAGCTCGACGCACTGGGTGCTGTTCTGGGCGAGGTCCGCGCGGAGATCCTGCGATACCTCCCGCACACACCGACCGTCAGCGATCTCGCCCGGCACCTCCAGGTCGGCGTCAGCACCGCGTCGTACCACTGCCGGCAATTGGCGGCCGCCGGACTCCTGCACCGCGAGCGCCACGGCAAAGAGGTACGCCTTCTTCCCACGGAGCGCGGAACCGCGCTCACGCAACTGCTCACGATGCCGTTCGCTCCACGCCGGCGGTAGATCAGCGGACGCGAGACCCAGCAACTAGACCTCGGTACGGTGCGTCCGTACGCGAGCACGGCCGTGCCGCATGGTGCGCCGGGGCCCACATGCGGCGGCTGTTTTTTTGACGCAGTTCGTCCTGCGGCCGGTGGAGAAGTCGCGCGAGCATCAAGGACGCCGCCGTCCACGTCGCAGGAGACCCGCAGGAGATCCGGCCGTGAGCCCAGTCCAGGTGGCAGCTCCACGAACGACGCGATCCTTCATGCGGGGGCGGCGCGCTTGGCTGCACCGCCCTTGCGGTGCGACAGGCAGTCGACGCCTTCGCGATGAGGTGACAACCCCACCGTGGGAGGGTCAATCGGTGCCGCGGCACTCGGATCCGTGACCGGAGTGCTCGATGGTGCCGGCAGGCAGTCTGGCGGCGGTGCCCGGCCGGTCGTGCGCTCACTCGATGGTGTGGATTGGTGTGGATGGCGAAAAGGGGGGTCCGGGCGCTCCGCGTGAACGGCAAGGCGCTCTTCACCGCCGCGGCGGGAGGACGAGGAGAGTGATCAGCGGGGGTGAGCGCCGTCGCGGGCGGCGACGCGGTTGATCGTCGCGTCCCTAGACTCCCCTCCCATGTCGCTCTGGCTGCTCAATCATTTCAGCACCTTCACCCTGGCCGCGGTCACCGTCGGCGGAACCGTCGCTGTGTCGGTGGCCGGCAGTGTGCTGCTCCGGCGCAGGTACCCGTCGCTGGCCGAGGGCGAGCACAACGACATGGTCGGGGTGACGCTGGGCATGTTCGGCGCCATCTACGGGATCATCCTCGCGTTCGTCATCGTCACCCTGTGGACCCAACTGGACAACACCCAGACCATCGTCGCGACCGAGGCCACCGACATCGCGCTCATCGCCCGCGACGCCGCGGCCTTCCCGCCCCCGGTCCGCGCCGACCTCGACGCGGCCCTGAGCGGCTATGTCCACGCGGTCGTCGAGGACCAGTGGCCCCGCATGCGCGCGGGACAGCCCAGTTACGGCGCCACGGAACGGCACCTCCGGACCGCCTTCGACACCCTGCAGGCGTACGAACCGAAGACCACCCGCGAGGAGATCTTCTACGAGGAGGCTGTCGCCCATCTCAACGACGTCGCCGCCCAGCGCCGCTCCCGCCTGACCATGGCCGAGCAGGAACTCCCCCCGCTGCTGCAGGTCCTGGCCTTCGGCGGCGCGCTCGTCCTCATTCCGCTCACCTTCCTGTACGGCATGCGCAAGCTGCGCATCCAACTCCTCTTCGTCGCCTCGGTCGCGGCCCTCATCGGCTTCAGCCTTCTCCTGGTCCTCGTCCTCGACCGCCCGTTCGCCGGCGAACTCAGCGTGAGCCCGGCTCCGTACCAAGAAGGAGCGCTCGCCCAGTACTGGGGCCCGTGACCGCGAGGACCGGGACGGCCGCCATCCGGTCACATCAAGGCCCGCTGTCTCTCACAGAGATCACGGTCGGCCGCACACACACAGACGGTCCGTGAGGAAGGCGAGGATCTCGTCGCGGGCCTGGAGTGTGGGGTGGCCGGCCTCGTCCACGAGGTGGGCGGTGACCACGCTGTGTGGTGTGCCGACCAGGTCGGCGAAGAAGGGGGGTGGGGCCGGGTTGGCGGCGGCGGCCGGGAGGACGCGCCCGTCGAAGGCGTCGCCGAGCAGGGCGCGGTAGGCGGCGAAGCGCCGGCCCGTGCACCAGCGGTCGCCCTCGAAGCGGTAGGCGAGGACCGTGAGTCCGTCACGGTCGAGCCGGTCCCGCACCGCGCGCGCGTCCGCCGCGTCGAGTTCGAGTCCGCCGGGGTCGTCGAGCGGCAGCGACGGGTGGTTGACCACCGGGGCGATCACCGCGGGCTCCAGGGCCATGGTGAGGGCGAAGTTGCCGGTGAAGCACAGGCCGATCGCGCCCACCCCTGGCCCGCCGCACTCGGCGTGGGCTTGGCGTGCCAGGCCGCGCAGCCAGACCGTCACCGGGCTCGTACCGCCCCCGGCGAAGGCGCGGAACTCCGCGCTGACACAGGCGCGGCGGACGACCTCCCGGCCGCCTTCGACCGTGGGGAAGGCGCCGTCCTTCCCGAACAGGGACGGCACGTGGACGGTGAAGCCCGCGTCCCGCACCCAGCGTGCGAGCCGCAGGACATCGGGGCTGATGCCCGGCATCTCGGGCAGCACCACGACCGCGGGCCCGGCCCCGGCCACGTACACCGTCTTCTCCACCCCCTCTACGGCCACGGTCCGGCGGATGAAGTCGGTGATCGGGTCGTCTTCGCTCATGGGGCCAGCCTGGTGGGAACGACGGCCGTCGGGTGAGGGGCGAGATCGCCAAGGTCAGGGGTAATCTCGCCACACGTGAGGGAGTCGAGCCGTACGTGTTCGGCGACACGGGGCGGGGACACAGGGGGTACGGGAGTGAGGGCGGAGGCGCGGCAGGCGGAGGACGGTGTGGGCCCGGGTAGCGGGCTCGGTAGCGGCCTGGGTGCGCTGCGGGTCGGGGTCCTGGCGTATCCGGGCTGCTTCGCGTCCGAAGTGTTCGGCGTCCCCGACGTGTTGACGATGGCCGGGCATGTCGCCGGACCGGATGCCCCCGGTTACCGGGTGACGATCGTCTCGCCCCGCCGCCGGGTCACCGCCTCGGGCGGCGCGAGCCTGGACGTGCGTCCCTTGCGGAAGGTCGACGTCCTCGTGGTCCCCGGATTCGAACTGATCCCGGACACGGACCTCGACGCACGGCTCGCGCGGCTCGCCCCCGAGGTCGCGGCGATCCGCGCGCAGGCCGCCGCCGGCACCACCGTCGTCTCCCTCTGTATCGGCGCGTTTCTGCTCGCCGAGGCGGGGCTCCTCGACCGCCGCAGGGCGACCACTTCCTGGCTGCACGCCGGCGAACTGGCCAGGCGCTGCCCGGACGCCGACGTGCGGCCCGAGCACTTGGTCGTCACCGACACGGGGGTGACCACCACGGCCGCCTTCAGCGCGATGTACGACTTCGCGCTGGACCTGATCCGCCGGCACAACGGCGCCCGAGTGGCCCGTACCACCGCCCGGGTGGCGCTCCTCGACGCACGGACCTCGCAGACCGCGTACGTCGACCCGCGGCTCCTCCCGCAGCCGGGCCGGGAGTTCTCCCAGCGGGTGATGCGGCGGCTCGATCAGAACCTCGCCGAGCGGTACGACCTCGCCGCGCTCGCGGACGCCTTCGGGGTCAGCACTCGTACGCTGCTGCGCCGCTTCGCCGATGAGACCGGACGCAGTCCGCTGGCCCATCTGCAGGCCTCCCGGGTCCGCCGCGCCCGTCATCTTCTGGAGACGACCGACCGTACCGTCGCCGCCGTCGCCACGGCCGTCGGTTACCAGGACCCCGGCACCTTCGCCGCCCTCTTCGCCCGCCACACCGGCCACCGGCCGAACGCCTACCGGGCCGCCTTCCGCCGCGCGGACCGGACATCCGCCCCGAACGGCGACGTCTAGGCCTTCACACCCACGTGCGCGAGTCTGCCGCGGGCCGGCCGGCACGGCTGCGGGCCGGGATGGTGGCCTCTCACCGATTCGGTTCCACGTCCCGGTGGTCCCGGAACCACTGCGCCACCTCCTCGGCGTGGGTGTCCGGCGGAAAGACCGGGTAGAAGACGTGCTCGATCGTGGTGCCGCGCAGTACGAGGGTGAGGCGCCGGTAGAGCGTCTGGCCGTTGGCCTCGAACGTCGGGAGCTTCAGCTCGTCCGCGAGGGTGAGCCGGGGGTCGGAGAGCATCGGGTAGGGCAGGTGCAGGCGGTCCACGAGCGCCTGCTGGTAATCGGCTCGGTCGGAGGACAGGGCGAGGACGCGGTCGATGCCCTCGGCGCGTAGGGCGTCGAGGTTGTCGCGGAAGTTGCAGGCCTCCTGGCTGCAGCCGCGGGCGCCCGGGATCTCGTTCCAGCCTTCGGGGATGTCGGCGGCCGGGTCTCCGGTGAGCGGGTAGAGGAAGAGCACCCAGCGGCCGTCGGAGACCGCGTCGAGGCGGACATGGCTGCCGTCCGTGCCGTCGAACGACAGGGCGGGGAGCGTGCGGCCCGGCAGGTGGGCGGCGGCGCCGTCGTCCACCGGGGTCGGCAGGCCGGCGGGCAGGGGGTCGGCAGTGGGAAGCATCTCGTGGGATTCCTTCGCTGGGTCGGTGGAAGAGGGGAAGCCTCTGCGCGCCGCCGCGTCTCGGCGGCGGATCAGCTGTTCCCGGCTGTGGGTCAGCCGGGCGACGAGAAGGTCCAGGGCGTCGATCTTCTGCTGGTAGGCGGCCAGGGACTCCACGCAGTGGTCGCCCGTGTCGTGTCCCGCGCGCAGGCACGCGAGAAATGGCCCCGTCTCCTTGGGGGTGAGGCCGAGCGCCCCGAGGCTGCGGATCTCCTCTGCCAGCCGGACGTCCTGCGCGGTGTAGTCGCGGTAGCCGTTGGTCGTACGGCCGGGGCTGAGCAGCCCGCAGTCCTCGTAGTAGCGCAGCGCCTTGATCGTCACACCGGCAGCCGCGGCCGCTTCACCTGCACGCATGTGCACCTCCTCGTCGTCCAGAACGCTAAACCCGGACCTTGGGGGACGGGTCAAGGGCGTACTGGCGGACAACCTGGTGCCCTGCTGGGCCGCCCGGCCGAGACCGTCCGAAGCTGCTGGCCAGAGGCGTCGTACGGCTCAGCCGCGGTCGTGGTTCTGGCTCAACTCCCCGCGCTCCCGGCAGTGGGGGCAGCGCTCTCGGCCGTCCCACGCCGACCAGCCGAAGTCGGTCGGGGCCAGGGCGTGGCCCTCCAACTCGTCGCGGACGGCCTCCCGGTAGGCCCAGACGGCGTCCAGGTAGGGGTGGTAGATGTCGTGGAAAGCGGGCGTCGAGATGCTGGCGCCGGCGGCGACCGCCTTTCGCAGGGCACGGAGGCGTTCGAACATGGTCTGGCCCGTGCCCGCGATCCGTGCGCTGGCGTCGAGGAAGAGTCGCTCGCGCACCTCGTAGACGCGGGCGTCCGTCAGCGCTGCGCGGCTTGCTTCCTCGAGGTCGGTCACCCCGGCACCGTCCTGCGCGAGACGGCGCAGTTCGGTGTGGGCCGCGCCCGCCGCCGTGATGAACTCCGTGTAGACCTCCCGGCGGCGCGCCTGAAGGCCGCGGCGGTGTTCCTGGCGTGTGCGCAGGCGGTCGGCCAGCACCGTGCCCGCTATCGCGATCAGGCCGCCACCCAGCGTGGCGACCAATGTTCCCCACTCCACCCCGTGTCCCCCGAGTCCGTGTTCCGGGAGGGGCGCCCTCCGCGCCGTCCCGCCCCCGATCATGCCCGACGGCCAGGGCCCACCGTGCGCAAAGGGAGAGCGGGGCTGCTTGAGAGTCCTTCTTGAGGGCTCCGGCCGCATGCTCGTGGCCCGTACGACGGTTGGGTCCACCGAGACGGTCCGGTCCGGAAGCAACGAGTCAGTTGTCGGCAGGCCGCCCCTCGCCCAGGGATGAAACCGCCGGGTGCGGCATGGGGCGGCCGCCCACAGATCCCGGCGGCCCCCTACTTCTGCTTCGCTATGTCCCCGACCTGCTGGGCGATGCCCTCCAGCACGGCCTTCGGGTCGGCGGACGGCGCGACGGCCTTGCCGATGTTCCGCTTGATGATGTTGCTGGCCTGCAGCCAGGACGGTTCGTTGACCGGGTAGAGCTCGGCACCCCGCAGTGCGTTCAGGAACTGAGCGCCGCTGGGGTCCGCCGCCGCGTCCTTGGAGGCCTGGGTCGCGGACACCGTCGAGGGCAACAGGTGGTAGCGCCCGGCGAACTCGTTGAGGTTCTTGTCCTCGTAGACGAATTCCAGGAAAGAGCCCACCAGTTCACGATTGTCGTCGTGCTTGAAGGCCATCATCCAGTCGGCGACGCCTGCCGCCGGCAAGGCCTGTCCGTCTCGCAGCGTGTCCGACACCGGCATGCTCAGGGTGCCGACCTTCATGCCCTTCGCCCTCGCCTCGTGGAGGAGCGAGGGGTATCCGTTGAGCATGCCCACATCGCCACGCAGAAAGGCGGCGAAGGCGTCCTGCCGGTTGAGCTCGGCCGGCGGAACCGGGCCGGTCAGACCGGGCACGACCAGGTTGTCCTTGATCCAGCGGAATGTCTGCGTGTTCTGCTCGGAGGCGATGCTGTAGCCGCCGCTGTTGTCG
Organism: Streptomyces sp. NPDC015346; assembly: GCF_043078785.1. Taxonomy (NCBI): domain Bacteria; kingdom Bacillati; phylum Actinomycetota; class Actinomycetes; order Kitasatosporales; family Streptomycetaceae; genus Streptomyces; species Streptomyces sp. NPDC015346. The sequence continues at coordinate 138,573 of NZ_JBIBTW010000008.1, forward strand.
GCGTACCCCCCGCCGTTGCTCAGTTCCCAGATCAGGGCTTCGGCGTGCGCCTCCTCGGGGCCGAGCGGCAGGGCGTACGGATAGAGCACGCCCTCCCCCTTCAGCGCCTCGGCCGCCTCCTTCAGGTCCGACCAGGTCTTCGGCGGCTTCGCCCCGGCCTTGTCGAACAGTTCCTCGTTGTAGAAGAGCAGCCGGCTGCTGGCCACGAAGGGCAAGCCGTACAGGGTGTTGCCCACCGAACCCGCCTCCGCGAGCGCCGGCAGGAAGTTCGCCTCCGCCTTGATCGACAGCAGCTCACTGGCGGCGTAGAGGCGACCCTGAGCAGCGAAGTCGGAATACGCGCCCATCAGGGCCACGTCGGGGGCGTTGCCCTCCTCGACCATGCGGGTGACCTCGCGGTCGACGTCGGCCCACGAATGGAGCGTCACCTCGACCTTCTTGCCGGGGTGGGCGGCGGTGAAGGAGGCGGCCAGTTTGTCCCAGTACGCCTTGGAGCTGGTCGCCGGGCTGTTGCCGTACTCGGCGGCCACCAGGCGCAGTGTCGTCCCGTCGCCGCTCCCGGACGAGCCGCAGGCGGTGACGAGAGAGCCCAGTAGTCCGAGTGCGGCCACGGAGGCGGTCGCGCCGAAGAGTCTTGGTCGCACAGGTTTTTCCTCTTGCTTTTTTGGATGGTGCGTCCGGAATTCTCTCCTGGCCAGGGGCGGATTGCGCCCCCTTACCAAAGGTTGTGGCCATTTCTCCAACTGCGCCGATTGCGACTGGTGTTTTCCGATATACCGTCGCCGATTCCGACGCGCGTAGAACCCTCCACGGTGTCCAACGCGACTCCCGGATGGAGCATTGACGAAAGGATGGCCAAACTGACGCTTTCGCCCCGCCACCGACGCCGGGACCGCTGTGGCCGCCGCCGAGAACGTGATGCCGAGCAGGATCACGTGGAACTCGTCCCCAACGGTCGATTTCAGGAACGGCGCCACTCCGTACGCGTTCAGTACTACGGCCGCAGATCGTGATCTTCATGCTTGAGCGGCTTGACGCCGGTAGTGGATGGTCTGGGATCGGGCCTGGTGGCGGCGTCGCCAGACGGGCCGGCGAAGTCGGTGGACAGGGTCAAAGACGGTCCGGTTGACGAGCGTGATGAACAGTCGTTGGATCTCGTCACAAGTGAGCGGTATCAGCTCGTCGGGCGAGGGATGACCCTCGTGTTCGTTCGCGCGGAGGACAGCGAGGAAGGCATGCGCGAGCATGGCCAGGGTGACCCAGCGGGACCAGGACGGGTAGCGGCGGACCTGGTGCTCGCCCAGGGCCGCCAGGCCCTTGCCGGACTGGAAAAACTCCTCGACCCGCCACCTTGATCCAGCGACGCGCACCAGGGTGGTCAGCGGCACTGCGGCAGGCGAGTGGCAGCGGTAGTAGGCACGTTCGCCGGTGCTGCGGTTGCGGCGGATCAGCAGCTGCCGGCTCTCGGGCCGGGGATCGGTGAGGTCGATGACGGCCCAGTCGTAGAAGCGGTGGGTCCTCGGCTCCGACCCCTGCGGACAGCTTCTGCCAGGCCCTCTTGGGCACCTTCCTGGCCAACATGTCGGCGCGAAACCTCCGGCGCCTGTGGTGACTTCGCGCGAGCAGGCCACCTTCTTCACGTCGCCGGTCTCGTCGACCACCAGCACCGCCTCGTCGTCGTGCAGATGCTCCACCACGTAGTGACCCACCTCGTCGCGGACCTGGTCGGCATCCCACTTCGCCCTCCCGAGCAGGTCCGACAACAGGCCGAGTACCAACTTCCGGGCCCGGCGTCGGGATTCGACCCGTGTGAAATGTCCCGCTATCCGGCTCATCAGGCCCTCGAACGCCTCTTGACAGCAGGCAGGGTCTACGCTGTGACCTGCGGCCACCGCGTGATCGTTTGTCTTCACGCACCGGCGATCAACGGTGGCCGCACCCGTCTCCACACCGCGTCAGGTCGCGCAGCGTCTGCCTGCCGTCCTGTGTATCGGAGGGCTTGTGCAACGTGGCGAAGTCTGGTGGGTCCAGTTCGACGAGCGGAGGTTGGTCGTACTGCTGTCAGGAGACGACGCGTCCGGGTTCGAGGTGATGCAGGTCGTCGCTCCGGCGGGCCTCGACATCAGCGGTCTGGGCATCGAAGTGACGGTCGGCGCCGGTGAAGGGCTGCCGCTCGAAGGCGTGCTGCGGCTCGCGTTCCCGCGTCCAGGCTTCACCCCGTGCACGTGGCTGACCACCGTGTCCCGGGACGACCTGATAGAGCGGGCGGCCATCCTGCCCTCCAGGAAGCTCAGCGAGATCGACGATGCCCTCCGACTCGCTGAACAAGCACAGGAGCGGACCCCGGCAACGACCGCGAAGCTCAGCGAGATAAGGGACGCCCTCCGTCGCGGTGAACTCGGGTAGACGGAGAAGGAGCCGACGCCCGCACCTGGCCACGTCTAAGCGACGCAGGGGCTGTCCACGTCGGGCGGTCGATCGCAGCGTCCGCGCTGACAGCAACGGCCGGCACGATGCGGGCGCGCGGCACTCGCAATGCGCTCCCTCTCCAGTACGGCGGCCCCCATTCGATTCCCACCCATCCACCCCGACCGGCCTCACTCCACCGCCTTCTTGACGAGCGCGCTGATGCGTTGTTCGTCGGCTGCGGTCAGCTCCTTCAGGGCGTAGGAGGTCGGCCACATGGTGCCGTCGTCGAGTGCGGTGGTGCCGGAGCTCTCGGCCGAAGCTTTGGTGTGCTGCATGGCAGATTCCTCTCGGGACAGGGATGAGGCAGGTCGAGGCGGGAGACTCGGGGAGTCAGGACGGTGCGGACGCCGTGGACGGCGCGGGGGTGAGCGATGGGGCAGCCTCCCAGGCGAATCCGTCCGGGTCGGTGAAGGAGCCGGCGGTGCTGCCAAGGCCGATGCGGTGGGAGCCGGTGCCGTCGGCGGCGACACCGAGGTCCCTAGCCAGGCCACGGCGCTTGTACAGCGCCAGCTTGACGGGGCTGGCTCCGCCGGAGACGAACTCGGCGTACTTGCCGCCGAAGCTCCTTGCCACGGCCAGGCCTCGGCCGACGTAGAACTGCTTGCTTGCCTTCACGTCCTCGACGCCGAGCAGGAGGACGATCTCGTCGATCTCGCGGGTGGCCGGGCCCGTGTCCTTCTTCGCGGAGGTCGCGACCTTCCAGATCGTCCCGTCCGGTGCCGCAACTACGCCGCCGTAGCCCCACAGCGACTTCGCGGCGGGCTTCAGCACCGTGGCACCGGCGTCCACGGCGGCGCCGAGGAAGCCGTCGACGGTGGCAGGCCGGGACACCGTGAGCGCCAGGGTGAAGCTGCGGAATCCGGTGGAGTGGGCCTCGGACGCCCGCAGGCGTACGTGTGTGTCCACTCCGAAGGCTGTGTAGAAGCGGTGGGCGGCCTCGGGGATCGGCACCTCGATGGTGACGGATGCGAGAGTGGTGGTGGAAGCGGTGGTTGCCATGGCCATCACGCTATGGGCTGCTCGGCGGCCGGGGCTTCTCGATTCCTGACCGGTCTTGTCACCTGCTTCGCACACAACTCGGCCTCCCCTCCACCGTGACCGCAGGCCCCCCGCATGACCGGCCGTACTTGCGGCATCGGCACGGTCGGCCGCCGCATCCGCCGCTCGGCCTCGGAAGGCTCCGGGCGACAGGCCGACGAGCTGGGTGAATCGGGTACTGAACGTGCCCGGCGACGGGCAGCCGACCGCTAAGCAGACCTCGGTGACGCTGAGGTCGCCACGCCGCAGCAGCGCCGTCGCGCGCTCAACGCGACGCGTCATCAGGTACGCATACGGCGACTCGCCGTATGCGGCCTGGAACTGCCGGCTGAGGTGCCCGGCGGACATGTTCACATCGCGGGCGAGCGCCTCCACGTTCAGCGGCTGCGCGTACTCCCTGTAGATCCGGTCACGGACGCGGCGGAGCCGCGCGAGATCGGTCAGGCGCTGCGCCTCGACGCGTGCACGCCGCCACTCGGGCCGGCACATAGAGCAATCCCCTTTCTTTCCTCTTCCATCGACGCCTACGAGCCCCCGGGGGTGCCGGCTGGTACGGCCGCATCGATGCCCGCACTGCTCAGCGAAGCTCCTGGATGCGGATCAGATTGCCGGCCGGGTCTCGGAAGGCACAGTCACGGATGCCGTACGGCTGCTCGGTCGGCTCCTGGACGACCTCGGTGTCACCGGCCTGGACCTTCTCGAACGTGGCGTCGAGGTCCGGGGTGGCCAGCAGGATCCAGCCGTAGGTGCCCTTGGCCATCATCTCGGCGATGGTGCGGCGCTCGTCCTCGGTGACTCCCGGGTCGGCGGCCGGCGGCGCCAGGAGGAGGGACGTTTCGGGCTGGCCGGCCGGGCCGACCGTGATCCAGCGCATCCTGCCCTGCCCGACGTCGCTGCGGACCTCGAATCCGAGGACGTCGCGGTAGAAGGCGAGCGACGCGTCCGGGTCGTCGTGCGGAAGGGAACTCGTGTGAATGGAGATGTCCATGCCGAGGAGGCTAGAAGCGGCTCCATGTCCCGCGCTTCTCGATTCCTGATCGATCCGGCCGCACTCGGACATTCACGTGCACTGTCGCAAGCCCTCCTCCGGTTCATCAGGTGCACCACGAACTGGCTGGCTCGGTGTCACGCGTCGCGGCGGCGCACCGCAAGCCAGCCACCGACCAGAGCGGCCGCCGCCCACAGGGCCAGAACCCCCAGCCCTGTCCATGGCCCAAGATCCCCGGGCATCTCCAGACGCATCACGAGCTGCCCTGCCCGGTCCGGCAGGAACTGGGCCACGCCCCCGGCCGTCGCACCGATGACGAACGACACCATCAGAACGAAGGGTATGAGCAGGCTCAGGACCGCCGCCGCACTGCGCAGCACCGCCGTCACTCCAGCTGCCAACAGGGCCATCAGGGTGAGGTACATGCCACAACCGACGATCGCCCTGTAGGTTCCTGGGTCTCCCATCGCCAGTGCGTACGGGCCCATGAAGGCTTGGCCTGCCAGGAAGGTGGCGAACCCGGCTATCTGGCCCGCCACAAAGGCGAGGCCACCCACCATGGCGATCTTCGACAGGTAGAAGCGCGTGCGGTTCGGGACCGCCGCCAACGACGTACGCAGGGCGCCGTTGTGGAACTCGGAAGACAGGGCGGTCGCTCCGAAGGCCATGGCAGCTATCTGGCCGAAGTTGATGCCGTAGAACGCGGCCAGAAGTGGATCCTCCCCCATGCTGCCGGCCTCGGCCTGGCCGATGGCCGCGGCTGTCAGCACCTGGATCCCGACGGTGGCGACGATGACCGCCACCAGCGCGCCGAAGGTGCCGCGCAGGGACCGTATCTTGATCCATTCCGAGTGCAGGACGGGGACGGTGGGCAGAGCGGTGCTCATGGGCCTAGCCTCCTCAGAGGTTGAAAGGAAGAGTCAGCGGGTGGCGGAGAACTCGGTGTGGTCGGCGGTGAGATCGAGGTAGGCCTGCTCCAGTGAGGCGCGCTCGTCGGAGAGTTCGAGCATGGGGATGCCTTCACGGGCGGCCATGGCGCCGATCTGCTCGGCCTGTATCCCGTCGACGCTCCAGCGCCCGTCGTCGGTGGCCGCCATCTCCAGACCCTGCCGGGCCAGCGCGGCGCGCAGGCGTATCGGATCAGAGGTACGCAGCCGCACCCTGGGGGTGCTGCGGGACTCGATGAACTCCTTCATCGAGGTGTCAGCCAGGAGCCTCCCCCGACCGAGCACGACCAGGTGATCTGCCAGGGACGCCGTTTCGGACATCAGGTGGCTGGAGACCAGCACCGTGCGTCCTTCGGCGGCCAGCGCCCGCATGAGTTCCCGGATCCAGATGATGCCCTCGGGGTCGAGTCCGTTGGTGGGCTCGTCCAACAGCAGCACGTCGGGGTTGCCCAGGAGTGCGCCTGCTATGCCGAGGCGCTGCCGCATGCCGAGAGAGAAAGTCTTGATCCGCTTCTTGGCCGCCTCCGCGATGCCGACCTGCTCCAGGACCTCCTCGACCCTGCGAACGGGGAGGCGGTTCGCGGCGGCGAGGAAGCGGAGGTGGTCCCGGGCGGTGCGCCCCCCGTGGGCGGCTTGCGCGTCCAGGAGCGCGCCCACCCTGCGGAGTGGGTCGGGCAGGTCGGGGAAGCGCTGTCCGCCGATGGTGGCGGTACCGGAGGTGATCCGGTCCAGGCCCAGCAGGAGGCGCATCGTGGTGGACTTGCCGGCACCGTTGGGTCCGAGGAATCCGGTGACCCGCCCGGGCAGGACGTCGAAGGTGAGGCGGTCCAGGGCACGGGCGGTGCCGTAGTCCTTTGTCAGTTCTCGGATCTCGATGTTGTTCATGGCTCAAGACTCGCCGCCGGCCCCACCCTCCTTCCTCCCCCATGCGAGGGTCCCGTCTCCCCCACGTGGGGGAGACGGCCGGGGCCCCGACGCTGCAACGATGGGGACATGTACCGAGTCTTGCGTGCGCCGTTTCAACCAGTGACCTATTCACGCTGGTTGCACCTGTGCGTGCCGATACTGATGCTGGCCGTCTGGTTGTTCATCGAGCCCGACGCTCCGTGGTTTCCGCTGCTGATCGTCATACCGCTGGGGCTGATGCCCTGGATGCGGCTGGCCGAGGGGCTGCAGGCGCGGTTCCTGCTCACACCCCATGACCAGGACTCGTCCGACAGCGGCATCAGCGCCGCCCGCTCCGTTCGGTGGGGCGACCGGTGGCGGACACTGTTGTGGGTGGAGATACGGCTTGTCGTCTCGTTTCCCGCCATTTTCGCGACGGTGTGGCTGCCGTTGATCACCATCGAGTTGATCTGCATCGCGCTGGGGCAGCCGATCAACCCTGACCCCATCGTGCCGTTCACGCCTTCACGCTGGGCGGCGGGTCTGCTCGCGCCCCTGCCGTTGGTACTGCTCGGCGTCATTGTCGTGGTGCTGGGTGAGCTGATCACGGCGATCGCCCGCCGACTGCTCGGGCCTTCCGCGGCCGAGCGGATGAGCGCGCTGGAGGCCCGTACGGAGCAGTTGCTGGAGCGTACCCGTATCGCCCGGGAGCTGCACGACTCGATCGGGCATGCGCTGACCGTGGCGGTGGTGCAGGCGGGGGCGGCGCGGGCCGCGGGCGACCCGGATTTCACCGACCGGGCTCTGAGCGCGATCGAGGAGACGGGGCGGTCGGCGTTGGAGGATCTGGAACGAGTCCTGCTCGTTCTGCGGGAGTCGTCGCAGGCGCCTTCTCAGCGGCCGACGCTGGCGGAGGCCGACCGCCTGCTGGAGTCGGCCCGGGCCTCTGGATCGGTGGTCGACGCCGAACTGAGGGGCTCGCTGGAGAAGTTGCCGGGGCCGGTCACCCGGGAGGGCTACCGGATCCTGCAGGAGGCCCTCACCAATGTGTTGCGTCACTGCGGCCCCGTTCCGGTCCGGGTGCGGGTGGAGGTGACCTCCGAGCGCCTCATTCTCGAGGTGATCAACCCACTTCCGGAGCGGCCCACCCTCATGAGCGGCACCGGGAGCGGCCTGCGGGGGATGAGAGAGCGGGCAGCTTTGCTCGGCGGCGAGGCCGACACCGGACCGTTCGCAGGCAGTTGGAGGGTACGCGCGCGGCTTCCGCTGGAGCGAATAGGCTGACCGGATGCCGGTTACCGTACTGCTCGTCGATGACGAACCCCTGGTGCGCGCGGGTCTGCGTGCCGTCCTGGATGCCCAGCCCGACATCGAGGTGGTGGGTGAGGCTGCGGACGGCGCCTCGGTGGTCCCCCTCGTCCGGCAGCTGCGGCCGGATGTGGTCGCCATGGACGTGCGGATGCCTCTGCTCGACGGGATCGAGGCCACTCGGGCGGTCCTGCGGACCGTGGACTCCCCGCCGAAGATCCTCGTGGTGACCACGTTCGAAAATGACGAGTACGTGTACCAGGCGCTGCGGGCCGGCGCGGACGGCTTCCTCCTCAAGCGGGCCAGGCCGTCGGAGATCGTGCACGCGGTGCGCCTGGTCGCGGAGGGCGAGACGCTGCTGTTCCCGGCAGCGGTACGAGCCCTCGCTGCGGAGTACGGGAACCGGCAGGCGCGGGCGGCGCTGGAGCGGGCTTCGCTGACGGAACGGGAAGAGGCGGTTCTGCGGCTGATGGCGAAGGGGCTGACCAATGTGGAGATCGCCCGCGAGCTGATCGTCGGTACGGAAACGGTGAAGTCTCATGTGAGCGCGATCCTGGGCAAGCTCGGAGCACGCGACCGGACCCAGGCGGTGATCACGGCGTACGAGTCGGGATTCGTCGCCCCGGCCTGAGAGATGTGACCGGCTCCCCGCTCGGCTGGGACTACGGCAGCCGGTCGAGGGCGGCCGCGCCGTCTGCCGCAAGAACACTTCGATCTCCAGCGCCCCACGATCGGTGGTAGCGATGCTGAGCGCCGGCTTCGACGCCGAGTATCGGCGCGCCCCTCTACGGAGCACGCGGCAGATCCATGGGCGGCCTCGGGCCGGGCGCCAGAACAGCCTGATGTGCTCCTCCCCCGCCCTGCACGGAAGTGCCGGTTCCATGTCCGCACCAACATGTTGCCGGCCCTTGGGCCGCACATCCCCTGACAGCAGTCCCGGGCGGGCCCGGCTGCGGGCGAGCAGCAGGCGAGACGTTCCTGATGTCGATCCGAGGGTGCACTCCGGGGAGGCGGCCGACCGTGGAGGAACAGCCTGGGCCGTTCAGAGCAGTCCGGATGCGGCCTGACGGCCCCAAGTGGACGCTGTCCACATGTCGCATCCAGAGCCGCAGCCCGGTTGGGGCCAACCGTCACCGGGTCAGGGCGGACCGCGGTCTCCTCGCAAGGGCAACACGGGAAAGATCATCGGCTTCTCGTGTCTTGGTGCGATCGTGCTGGTCGTCGTGCTGATCATCGCCCTCCTGGCTATTGGAGGAGGGGACGACGGCGAGCCGGATCAGCCCCATACGAGCCCAGCCACCCAGCCCACGGCAGGAAGGACACCGACCTCAAAGGAACCGCAGACGGACAGCGGCCCCCGAGGGGACGTGAGGATCACGGCATGCGAGGTCGACTCGGCCACCAATTGGCCCAGCGCAGAGCTGACGATCACCAATCGCTCCAGCAAGGCCAGTAACTACGTCGTGCAGGTCGAATTCGTCGATGCGTCCAATACGCGTCTGAGCGAGGCGACAGCGGCGACCAACAACGTGGCTCCTGGACAGCAGTCGGAGGTAACAGCGCAAGGCCTGGACCAGATCACGAGCAAGATCACATGCCGGATCACGGACGTCACCCGGTACGCGTCCTGACCATGCCGCGATCGCTCCGGCTTCCATCCGATGGCCACCGGAGTTCCGGATCCCGGGCCGGCTTCTCCACCAGGCGGGGGCCGCCCCGGTGGACGCGGGCGGCTTCCCGCACAGCGGGCCGGTGGTCAGGGTTTCCAGGGGCCGAGGCGGTCCAGGCGGCGGAGCTGCTGCTGGGCTACGGGGAGGTCGAGGCCCTGGCCGCGTTCGGTGAGGTGGTCGGCGACCGTGGTGCGGTGTTCGAGGGGCTTGTGGTCGTCGTACTTGAACTTGGCCCGTACGTCGATGACTTCCAGGCGCAGGCCGCGGATGCCGGGCAGCATCCGCCCGTACGGGGGCTGGTCGACGGCGACGGGGGCGTGGTCACCGTCCGGCTGGAAGTGGGCGAGCTGGCGGCGCAGCAGTTCGGCCTTGGCCTCGGGGTCGTCGACGATGTGGGCGCGGCAGGTGAACTGGACGGCGGTGTAGTAGCTGGTGGGGACGCCGTCGGTGGGAGGCGTGTCGGGCTTGGCGCGCCATGGGCCGGGGATGAAGGCGTAGTCGCCGAAGACGGTGAACAGGACGTTGGGGTCGTGTCCGATCGCCTTCCAGACCGGGTTGGGGCGGGCGAGGTGGATCAGGAGGTGGCCGGGGTCGCTGGTGAAGTGGGTGGGGACGGCGGCGGGCGCCTGGCCTGGCAGGCCGTTGACGCTCAGGAGGCCGAAGTCGTGGCCTTCGGCGATCCAGGTCTGCCATTCGGCTTCGTCCAGGCCGGCGTCCCAGGGCTGGATGAACATGCTGGTCTCCTTGCGAGGGGGCGATGGTGGTGCGGCGGTGCGGTGGTACGGACGTGGGGCGATAAGGGGTGGTCAGGTGAGGGCGAGGAGGCTGACGGCGACAGCGGCGGCGCCCAGGCCGACGAGCTGACCACGGTAAATGCGTTCGGCGAGCACACTCCGGGCGAGCAGCACGGTGCCGGCCGGGTAGAGGGCTGTGATCACCGCGACCACCGCGAGGTCCCCGCTGCGGGCGGCGAGCAGGAACAGCAGGTTGGCCACCGAATCCAGTACGCCCGCGGTGGCCGACATCGCGTACGCGGGCTTCTCCGAGCCCAGCTTGCGGTACATCATCCCTGCCGCGGCCAGGGTGACGGCCGAGGAGACCGCCCGGCCCACGATCAGCGGGGCCACGCCGCTGTCGGACGGCGCCTGGTGCAGAAAGATCAGCTGCAGGGCGATCGCGGCGCCCGCGCCGAGGGCCAGCAACAGAGCGGTACGGGACGGGCGGGCCGATCCGGCGCCGTGGCCGGCGCTGACCAGGACGACCGCGGCCAGGGCGAGCGGCAGCCCGATCAGCCCGGCCATGCCCAGGTGCTCGCCCTGGAGCAGCCCCACCCCGACAGGCAGCATGGCGGAGACCAGGGCGGTGACGGGCGAGAGCACGTTCATCGGGCCGATCGCCAGAGTGCGGTAGAGCAGCGCGAACGCGGCGGCCGAGGCGACCCCGGATGCGGCGCCCCAGGCGACGGCGCCGGCGCTGAACGTGGCGCCGAGGAACGGCCACAGCAGGAGCTCGACCGCGAGCGAGGCCGGAGCCGCGATCATCACGGTGCGCAGGACATGCGCCTTGCGGGCGCCGAGGCCGCCGAGGAAATCGGCGCAGCCGTAGGCGAGGGAGCTGCCCAGGGCCAGCAGCAGAGCGATCACGGTACGTACATCCCTTACTATTTCAATGGAACGACTAAACCGCACAATGGATCGACCGTCGGCTGTCAACCAAACGACCGGACGGTGCAATGAACCGGTCCCCTGGCGAGGAGAACGATCAGATGGCCGAGACAGAGGAAGCCCTGCGGACGCTCGCGCACAACGTCAGGACGGCCCGCCACCGCGCCGGCCTGTCCCTGGACGAACTGGGCAGGCGCGCGAAAGTCAGCAAGGGCGCCCTGGTCGGACTGGAGAAGGCGCAGGGCAACCCGAACTTCGCCACCCTGGTCCGGCTGGCCGACACCCTCGGCGTCTCCGTCTCCGCCCTGCTGGAAGGCCCCGCCGAAGGACGCGTCCGAGTCGTGACGGCCGACGCCGTGATGCCACTGTGGACCGGAAGCAAGGGCAGCGAGGCACGGCTCATGCTGACCACCTCGGGCCAGGCCCCGGTCGAGGTCTGGCGCTGGAAACTCGAACCGGACGAGGAATACCCCAGCCACCCCCACCAGGCCGGCGTCGTCGAAACCGTCAGCGTCACCTCAGGACGTATGACCCTCGTCGTCGACGGCGCCGAGCACCCCGTCGAAGCGGGCCAGACCGCCACCTTCGAAGGCGACGCCCCCCACACCTACCGAGGCGCCGGCACCGAGACCTGCCACCTGATCATGACCGTCCACCTTCCGCCCGGCCCCGGCTCCTCGAACTGACCAACCCGTGTTCAGCCCGCGGAGGCCGAGACGCGCCCGCCGCCCGGTGATCGGTGCGGCCTCATAACTGAGGAACCCGAGCGTCGAAGAAGCGGCGCGTCGTCCGTGCCGCCCAGTCCGATATTCGATGGGGCGGGGGCACGCCATCAGGCACAATGCCGGCGATGATCTCCCCCGCCGGCCAACTCCTCGCCGCCCTCGAACCCCTGCCGCACGCCGCCCGACTGCGGTACACCGCCGTCACCGCTCACCGGCTCGCCGCCCAAGGCGAACTGCGGCCTCTGCTCGCCGCGCTGGATGTGCTCGGTCTGTACGAGCGCCGCCTCGCCGCGCTGGCGGCCCTGGCCGCCGGGGAGATGGGGCACTTGGTTGCTCGGCTCGGCGACACGGACCCGGTGGTCCGGCGGTACGCGCTGCGCGGCGCCCGCCGACTGCCCGTCCCGGACGCCGCCGTCGAGGCCGCCTACGACGACGCGCCCGCCGTGGTCCGCGCCGACCTCGCACGGCTGCTGCGCGACGGGCGGCGGCCCGCGCTCGCCGAGCGGCTGGTGCTCCGGGTCCGCACCGAGTACGGCGATCAGGACGCGGCCCGCCTGCTGCCGGGCTGCTCGACGGAGTTCACCGCGCGGATGCTGCCCGAACTCGCCGGGGCGCTCGCGTCCGAGGACTTGAGCACTCTGGCCGTTCGCCATCCCGACGCTGTCCTCGCCCACGTGGAGCGGGAACTCAGCGGCCTCGCCAAGCGGTCGCGTGATGACTGGTGGAGACGGCACGCCGCCGCCCTGCCCGCCGCGCCGGGGCGCGTGCTGGATCGGCTGGAACGTTACGGCCCCGACAACCTGCCCGGTCCGGTGCACGACCGGCTGGGCGACCTCGTCGCGGTGGACGCCGAGCGCGTCACGCGCTGGCTCGCTGATCCCCGCCGGGCGGCCGCGCGGTGGGAACGGACACCCGGCCGGGCGGTGATGAGGCAGCTGGTGGCCGCGGATCCGCCGTCTCTGCCCCTGCTTGGGGCCCGGTGGTTCCACCGGGAGGCATTCGGCATTCTGCTGCGCGCGGTGCCACCGGCGCGCAGGCCCGGCTTCGTGGATGCCGTCGTCACCGCGGGTGATCCACGCAGGAATGTCCGGGCGCATGAAGGGGTGCTCGCCCTGCTGCCGACCGACGAGCGGCATGCCAGGGCCCGTGCCGCGATCGTAAGACTTCGTGCCGAACGCGGCGGCTCGGACTGGGATCTCTGGGGTCTAATGGCCCTGCTTCCACCTGCCGAGGCCCGCCCCGAGCTGCTGGCCGCCTTCCGTACCAGTGACGCCGAGGAACGCGGGACGATCTGGGACCGGCTGGCCTCCAACGCCGGCCACACCCGTGATCCGGGACAGGTCGCGGAGGTCCTCGCGCTGGCCGCAGACCGACTGACGAACGAGCGCGACCCCGTACGCGGGGAGGCCCTGGCCGCCTTCGCCGACCTGCCGGCACCACTGTTCGTGGCAGCCGTCAGAACCGGCGCGTCCGCCGGAGGCCGCACCGGGTCCCAATCCCTGGAACAGCTGTGCCTGGATGCCCTGGCGGCCCGGGACTGCTCGCTCGGGACCCGGGAAACGATCCGGGCCCTGGCGGTGACCCTGCTCGCCACGGCTGTGGAGGGGGTCCCAGCCGGCGGTAAGGGGGTCCCAGCCGGCAGGGAGGCTCCTTACGCGGATGTCCCTTCCGCGGTTGTCCCTTCCACGGACGCCTCCGCCACGAATGTTTCCGCCACGGATGCCTCTGCCGGTGCCGTTGGTGGCGCCGCGCTGCGGACTGCCGTACGCCTCATAGAGGCGCTGACCGCTCACACCGGAACGGTGGAACTCGGTCGTTTGGGCAACATGGTGCGCGGCGGCGGAGTACGCGCCCTGCTCCATGCACTCGGCCCGTGGCTGGACCGGGCAGCCGCCCGCGGCGATGTCGTGCCCCTGCTCGGCCTGGTGAGGTCCTGCGGACACCGCGCCTACCGGATCCCGGAACTCCAGGACCGCCTCGAACAGGCTTTGCGCACCTGCCCGGACGGCGTCTTCGGCGAGGTGGCCGCGGCCTGGACGGCCGACCCCACGACCCGTGGGGACCGGGTGGCGGAGTTGCTGGCACGGGAGCCGTCCGCGGCCTTCGTGCCCCAGGTGCTCGCCGTACTGGCCGCGGAGCGCACGGACCTGCTGGACCAGGCCCTTCTCGAAAGCCCCCTCCCGGGCGGCCGGTTCCCTGGGGCGGGCACCCCCCGGCCGCTGCCCCCGTTCCGGTACGCCGACCGGTGGCTGCCTCGGCAGCAGGAGGCCGCGGTCCGGCTGGCCGCGGCCGCCATCGCCGACCCCGGCCGGGGTCTCGACGAACGTGCCGCGCTGCTCCGTGCGGTGGCGCGGGTGCCGGAGCATGGGAGGGCCCTCCTCCAGCAGTACACCGCCTCGGTGGCGACCGTAGCCGGTTCCGATGACACGGCGGGGCCCTCGGCCTGCCATGTCGAGCCCGCTCTGACGGCAGCGGCTCTGGACGCGGCCGCCCACACGGACGACCCGGCCTCGGCGCTCGGCGCCCTGCTCGACCACGCTGGTGACGACCAAGCCGCAGCCGCCTGGTCCGCGGCCGCCCGGGCGGCGGCACACGCCCGGCCCACGCAGGTCGCGGCCCTGCTCCGTGACGTACTGACCGGCGAGAACGGGGCGAAGGTCACGGTCAGGAAGGCCGCCGCCCGGCTCGCCGCCCGGCACCTGCCTCCGGACGCCGCCACCGCCCTCCTGTCCACAGTGGGCAGCACGCGGAGCATCCACCCGGACGTACACGCCACCGTCGTCGGTCTGGCCACGACGCTGCTGCCGAACGACGAGATGTGGGCCCTGGTGGAGTCGGCCGCCATCGAGGGGCCGGATGCCGCCCGGCGTACCCTCCTGGACGTCAACCCGGCGGATCTGGCCCCGGCACATCGGTCGCGGTACGGGGAGCTCATCGCGCGGCTGCCCTTCGTCGCCGAGGAACAGGTGGCAGGCCAGGCTCTGTTCAGCCTCCACGACTGGGCGCGGTACACGTCGGCGGCCGGCACGACGCTGGCATGCGTCTACACCGACCTCACCTCGCCCCTGAGTGTCTGGCGGGCGAGCTACGGGCTGACGGACCTGGCCCAGTCCGAACTGCCCCACCCGATCGGCGGCGTGGAGCCCGGCAGCCTTCTGCTCGACGTGGTGGACCGGCTTCTGGCGTTCATCGCTGCCGGTGAAGAGGAAGGCGGCGTACGCGGTGGTGACCTACCGGCACGCCGTCGTCTGGAATCCCTCATCGGCTCGTCGATCCGGGACCGCCGGATGTGCGCGGCCCTGGCCCGGCGGCTGGCGGCCGAACCGGCAGTCACTGCTCTCCGCACAGCCCTTCTCGTACGGGCCCTCGATCTTGAGGCAGCCGCGCCCCACCTGCTGCTCTCGCTCCGAGAGCTGACCGCCGCGATCGGGGGCCGCCCTGTCCTCGCGGTCCGCGTGGCCGAGGATCTGGAGGAAGCGCACCGGTACGGCGACCCGCTTGCCGATCCCGCCGCCGCTCTTGATGCGGTCGATGCCCTGAGCGGCGACGGCGGTCTTGTGGAAGGCCTCCTCGCCGTCGGCCTCGCCACGGCTCTCGGAGCCCGCCAGAACTGGCCGGAGAGCTGCCGCTCGGCCGTTGTCGCACTGCGCCGCCACCCGGAGCTGGAAGTCCGGGAGGCGGCGTACGCCACGGCCCTGGGCTGAGGCTGAGCCCCCGATGATCGAGGCGAAACGGGGCGCGGTCGTCGCCCCACGGCCGGCCGCCGCCGGGACCGTTCCCACCCCGTTCACGGACCACCTTCGCGCCGGCCACCCGCCGGCCGACGCGGTTGAACGGTTGTGGATCGTGGACGGCACGCTGATCCAGGTCCGTGACCGGAAGACCGGTGCGTCCTCACGCAACTACCGGTGCTCCGCGAACGTGCAGGGGATGCCGACACCAAGCCGGTGATCGCCGCGGCACGTCCCGTGCCCGGCACCACCGCGGACGCGAGGGCGTGGGCGTGACCGTGCTGGCCGACGGCGCCTACATCGACACCGGTCTCGTCGTCCCGCACCGCAACGTCAAGGACGTGCCCTGCTGCCCGGCGAACAGGAAGACAACGCCGAGCACCGCAGGGTCCGGGCCCGCGTCGAGCACGCCTTCGCCCGCATGAAGCACAACTGATCTCTGACATGCGCGTAGTCGGGCAGCGCTGAATCCTGGTGACCCCCGTGGGCTTCCGCCAGCGTCGCATCGCCCTTGTGGCGCTGTCCGGTTGGATCGCTTGATGTCCGAGACGGCCCGGCGCCTGACGGGTTGCGGGCAGGCTCTCGGAGAAAAACTTGACGGCAGAAACCCAGGTGCCCTTGGTACGGTGCACCGATGTCAGAGATCAAGAAGTTCCAGGTCACCTTTGACTGCGCAGAACCCGAGCGTCTCGCTCGTTTCTGGTGTGAGGTGTTGGGGTATGTCGTACCGCCGCCGCCAGAGGGGTTTGCCACTTGGGATGATTACAGGCGCTCGCAGCCGCCTGAGCGGCGGGATTCTTGGTTCGCCTGCATTGACCCCTCAGGTGTGGGTCCGCGGCTGTACTTCCAGCGCGTCCCCGAGGGGAAGGCCGCCAAGAACCGGGTGCATCTTGATGTGCGGGTCGGCACCGGGCTGGTGGGAAAAGAGCGCCTCGCCGCACTTGAGGCCGAATGCGCACGACTGGTCCCGCTCGGCGCGGTACACGTGCGAACGCTGTATGACGGCAATGATTCGTGCATCCCGATGCTGGACATCGAGGGCAACGAGTTCTGTATCGACTGAGCGTACGGGCGGGAGTCATCCCGTGAGGGCGAGGTTGTGCAGCCGAGCGATGCCGAGCGTGGCGGTGGGCCGTCGCCGCGCAGGCGGCAGTCGTGGAGGATCTTCCAGGTCTTCATGCGGCCACTAGCAGCACCCGATCCTCGAGCGGCAGCTTCCCCGGCCGGCCCCGGCCAGAGACATAGGCTTCGGCGTATCCGGCGAGCAACCCCAGGTGGTTCTCGTCTAGGGCGAGACTGTCCGGAAGTCCTCGTCGACGCGGTCGTCGTGGTCGTGCTCGTCCCCGACGACGCGACGATAGCGATCCAGCAGTGCATGTGGTGCTCTGGGCCGCAGTTCGCCCCGTACTTCCTGGACCGAGCGGCCCTCCGCTGGGGGCTCCACCTGTCAGCGCAGAAGGACCTGCTGCGGCCGCAGGTCGGCGGCGGCCGCGCGTGCGGCAAAGGCATAGGCGAGCCCGGCTTCGATGTCGGCCTGTACGTACTCCCCGGCGCGGCGGACGGATCAATCCCGGATGGCTTCGTCGCCCTTGTCGGGCTCGGTCTGCTCCAGCGTGACATCGCGCAGTGCCTGGAGCTTGTCGGCGCTGGCCGCGATACCGGCGGCCTCACGCGGCTCTGCGTCCCGAGCGGCAGCTTCGGCGGCGAGGTCGGCCTGGACGACGACGTCGGCGTCCGGGTCGTACACGGTGCCCGGGGCCCCGGCTGCGAGCAGCTGGGCGATGCGCTCCCACTCCCCGAGCTCGGCCAGGCCGCGCACGTCGTCGGCCGCGTCCTCGTGTCCGGAGTCCTGCCTGGCGAAGAACCGGGCGTCCTCGAGGGCCGCCGCGACGTCGGCCGCAGTCATACCCTTCGCGCGGCGGCGCACCGAACGCCGGCCGATGCGGGCCGGGTCGACCCGCTCACGGAAGGCGGCCGTGCGGGCGGCGAGGGAGCGGCGGACGGGGCGCTGGGGCGTGGTCATCAGGGCCTCGCATGTGAGGGGACGGATTCGGGAGCGGTTCTACGAGGTGCGTGCGGGCCCGGCGGTACTGCACCCGGAACTGGGCCCCGGGCCCAACCCGCCCCTCCCTTCCGGCACGGGTCGGAAGTGAGGGTGGTCCAGGCCTGGCTGAAACACCCGACGGCGCCTCCCGACGGTACCGCAACGAGTAACGCCACAGACCTCCCCCTGGTACCCATACCGTTCCGGAACCCTGACGGTGAAACCGGCAGTGATGGGTCGGCAGAGCCTCCAGCCCCAGGAGCAGAGCGGAGGTGAACTGACGCGCACCCCCCCTACGCCGGGGCCCCAGCACAGTCACCGCGTCCCGGACCAGCGCGTCGGCGGTTGGCTGCCGCCGGGCTCGTTCGGCGGGCGGGCGGGCGGCCAACCGGCCGGACGACGGGTCGGACGACGGGTCGGACGACATGACCGAGCAGGTAGGTCAGCGGCTGCTCGAACGCGCAACGCTCAGCGGCCGACTGGACGGTCAACCAGAGCCGGATGTCGAGATCGCTCCAGGGGTGCCCTGTGGTCGCAGCAGCTCGAACACGCTGGAGAAGCTGTCCTGCCCGTGGCCGTCAGCCGACCGTCTGTCGAGCAGGACCTTCAGCGGCTCATGTACGTCGGAGGCGATCCCGCCGGCGCGGCTCAGGTGGATGAGGCTGTCGACCGCGACCCGGTTCAGGTCGACGGTCGACACCCCGTCCTCATATGTTCCTGATGCTGCCTCGCGCGCCAGCTCCGGCAGGAACTCCGCCATGCCGTACAGCCATCGGGCCGCGAGCGGGGCGCAGGCCTCCGGAGTGGTGCCCACCGGGTCGAGCAGTGCCGCGGCGTGCAGGAATCCGGTGAGGGCCGCGGAACCGGTGCCAAGAAGCGCCAGCGAATGGATCTCGGCCGCAGCGGGGTCCGGACCGAAGTAGTGCGCCGGAGCCATTACCTCCAACTCCTGGCGGTAGGTGGTGAAGGCATCCTGGGAACCACCGTAGAGGAAGAATCCCTCCGGGGTGGCGACGGTCTGCGGAAGGGCCATCATCGCGCCGTCGAGGTAGTCGGCGCCGTGGTCGGCGGCCCAGGCGGCCAGCTCGCGGGCCTGGGCGGGGGTGACGGTGGCGAGGTTGACCAGAGTGCGGCCGCGCAGCGCCGCGCCCGCGGGCTCGAGGGTCTGTCGTACGGAGCTGTGGTGGAGGAGCGGCGCGATCACCAGGGGGCCGGCCGCGACCGCCTCGGCCGCGGTGGTCGCGCGAGTGGCGCCGCGCGCGACGAGCGGGTCGGCCCTCGCGGCGGTACGGTTCCAGACCGTCGTCGGGTAGCCGGCGGCGATGAACGCGTCGGCGATCGGCAGGCCCATCGTGCCGAGCCCGAGAATCGTGACGCGTGGCTCCGCGCGCTCAGGCATTGCGCTCTCCTTCCGTGATCGTCTCGATGACGCCGGCGATGCCGCTGGCGCCGTTCCCGTCGGCCACCGCCCGCTCCAGCAGGGTCTTGAAGAGATCCGGCACGTCGGTGCGGAGGCCGTGGCTCCGGCTTGTGTGGGCCAGGTGCTCGATCGCTGCCGCGTGCACCTCGACCGTGCCGTCGTCGTTGGGGAAGCGGCCTTCCTCCGCCTGGCGCGCGTGGTCCGCCATCAGCGAGGTGACGAACGGCATGTGCTGCGTCGCCACCGCCGCGAAGGTGGTCGGCTCGACGCCGGCCGCGCCGGCCAGCGCGAGGGCGTGGTAGAAGCCGGACAGTGCGCCCCACGCAAGGCCGAACAGCGCGGTGTCGTACACCGGCGCCAGCCCCGGATCAGCGGCAAGGTGTACGGAGTTGCCCAGGCCGGCCAGCACCTCTCGGTGCGCGGCGAAGGCGTGCTCGGAGCCGCTGAACACGAACAGCGCCTCCGGCCGCCCGACCAGCCGCGTACCGCTCATCGCGGCTCCGTCCAGGTACGCGACGCCGTGTCCGGCCGCCCAGTCGGCCATCCGCGTGGCCTCCTGCGGAGTCCCCGAGGTCAGGTTCACCAGAGTCCGCCCCCTCAGGTTCTCCGCCACCGGTGCGAGCACGTCCCGTACGGTCGCGTAGTCGGGCAGGCAGACCACCACCAGCGGGCTCGCGGAGACCGCGGCGTCCACGCCTGTGGCGCGGGAGGCGCCTTGCACGACCAGTGTGTCGGCCTTCGCTGCGGTGCGGTTCCAAACGGTTGTCGTGTGGCCGGCGGCGGCGAATGCCTGGGCGAGCCGGGATCCCATCTGGCCCAGGCCGAGCACCGACACATCCGACCGCTCCTGGTTCTGGTTCTGGTTCTGGTTCTGGTTCTGGTTCTGGTTCTGGTTCGTCGCGTTCTCCGGCATGGGGAACTCCCGCTCGTCGTCGTGTACTTCACCGAACCGGTTGGTTCGGTGTGACCTCACTGTGCGGACCGGCGCTGTCGGGGCCCTGTCGGGCCGCTGTCGGTCTCCGGGCGGCCGTGCCGGGGAGGCCGCCCGTTACCGTTTGCCCATGTACTTCTCCGTGCTCGGGCCTCTCACCGTCTCGACGACCGCAGGAGGGGCGGTCGACATTCCCGAGGCGAAGGTCCGCGCGCTGCTGGGAGTTCTGCTCGTGCGTGCGGGACGTACGGTCTCGGCCGACCGGCTGGTGGACGATCTGTGGGGCGACCGCCTGCCCCGCGACCCGGCCGGCGCCCTGCAGACGAAGGTCTCCCGGCTGCGCAGCGCCCTGGCGCGGGCCGAACCCGGGGCCGAGAAGCTGGTCGAGTCGAGGGCGCCGGGGTATGTCCTGCGCGTCGGCTCGAACGACGTGGACTCCGGCGGGTTCGCCGAGACGACCACTGCCGCGTACGCCACCGAGGACCCGCGCACCAAAGCGGAGCTGCTGACGCAGGCCCTGGCGCTGTGGAAGGGGGACGACGCCTTCGCCGGCCTCGGCGACATGGAATCCGTACGATCCGCGGCCGGGCAGCTCGCGGAGCAGCGGCTGACCGCCCTGGAAGCGCTCGCCGAGACCCGTCTGACACTGGGCGAGCACCATGCGGTGATCGGCGAACTGACGGAGCTGTCCGGCCGCCACCCGCTGCGGGAGCGGCTGCGCGCCGTTCAGCTCCGGGCGCTGTATCAGGCCGGACGGCAGTCCGAAGCGCTGGCCGTCTACACCGAGGTGCGCAGGCGACTGGCCGATGAGCTGGGCGTGGATCCCGGGCCGGAACTGGCCGCCCTCCACCAGGCGATCCTCCGCCACGACACGGCGCTGCGGGTGGCGGCTCCCGTTCCCCGGCAGGGCGGACGCGGGAGAGCCGGCGTCGGCACCCTGCCGGCTCCTCTCACGGAATTGATCGGGAGGACGGAAGCGGTGTCCGCGATACGCGAACTCCTGGCCGCACACCGGTTGGTGACGCTGACCGGCTCGGGAGGAGTGGGCAAGACCCGGCTGGCCGAGGAAGCGGCGGGCCGCATGGCTGCCGATGCCTTCCCCGACGGTGTCCGGATGGTCGGCCTCGCCGGTTCCACGGACGTGGCCGACCAGCTGAGCTCCGCATTGGGCGTACGCGAAGAGGGCGCCGTGGGCCTGGAGGACGTACTGCGTCCGAGGCGACTGCTGCTGGTGCTGGACAACTGCGAGCACGTCGTCGAGTCGGCCGCCGAGACCGTACGCCGGATCCTGGCCGCCGCCCCGGGGCTGAGCGTTCTGGCCACCAGCCGGGAGCCCCTCGGGCTGGCCGCGGAGAAGGTGTGGACCGTGCCGCCGTTGTCGCAGACCGACGCCGAGCGCCTGTTCGCGGTGCGCGGCGGCCGCGGCGCCCGGATTCGCCGTCACCGAGCGCAACGCCGAGGCCGTCGCGACGATCTGCCGTCGCCTCGACCGGATACCGCTCGCGCTGGAACTGGCCGCCACTCGGGTTCGTGCGCTGGGTGTGCACGAGATCTCCGCCCGGCTGGACGACAGGTTCCGTCTGCTGTCCGGCGGCCACCGCGGGGTACCACCGCGCCAGCGGACCCTCCGCGCGGTGATCGACTGGAGCTGGGGGCTGCTCACCGACGACGAACGGATGGTCCTGCGCCGCCTGGCCGTCTTCACCGACGGCTGCACTCTGGCAGCGGCCGAGAGGGTGTGCGGTGACGGGGACCGTAATGGGCGCGGGGGCGGTGGCGGCCGCGACCAAATCGACGTCCTCGGTCCGCTGATCCGTCTGGTGGACCGCTCGCTGGTCACCGTGGCCGACGGCCCCCGATACCGGCTGCCCGAGTCGATAGCGGCGTACGCGCTGGAACGACTGGCGGAGGCGGGCGAGAGCGACGTCCTGAACCGGCGCCATCAGGCCTACTACACCGAGTTGGCCGAGCAGGCGGCACCCCACCTGTACGGATCCGAGCAGCAGCGCCGGCTGACACTCCTCGACCAGGAACGCGGCAACCTGCGCGGCGCCCTGGAGCGTGCCGTGCGGGGGAAGGACGTCACCGGGGCCCTGCGCCTGGCGCTCGCCTCGACGTGGTACTGGTTCCTGCGTGGGCGTCTGAGCGAGGCACGGCGGTCGCTGGAGGGGGCCTTGCGGCTCTCCGGCCACGCGGAGCCCGCGCTCCGGTCCGACGCACTCCTCTGGCACGCCGGTTTCACCGTGCTGGCCGCGCAGGGATCCGGCCGTACGGTCCGGACGCCCGACGTGACGGCCACCGACGAGACAGCCGCCGACGCGACAGCTGCCGGCGAGACAGCCACCGAGAAGGCTGGTTCCGCGCGTGGCGTCTGGTTCCTCGGCTACGCGCTGCTCAGCGCGGGCGAGAACCTGTCCCGCAGCGAGGCCCTGGTGGACCGAGCCCTCAATCGTCTACGTACCGCCGGCGATCGGTGGGGTACCGCCGCGGCGCTCAGCACCCGGGCCGCGCAGGCCCTGCTACGGGGTGACCTGGCCGCCGTACGCCACAGCGCCGGGGAGGGCCATGCCCTGTTCGAGGAACTCGGCGACCACTGGGGGCAGTTGCAGACGAGCTATCCGCTGGCCGCGCTGGCCGGCATCACCGGTGACTACGCGCGCGCCGCACAACTGCACCGGGAGGGCCTCCGGCTCGCCGAGGACCTGGGATTTTGGACCCACGCCGCCGACCGGCTCACCGGGCTCGGCAGGGTCGCCCTGCTGACCGGTGACGTCCCAGAGGCGACCGAACTGCACCGGAAGGCGATGGCCCTGGCCGCCGAGCACGGCTACGCGGCGGGCGAGATCCACGCGGAGATCGGCCTCGCGCTCGCGGCCCGGCGCGAGGGCGACCTCGACCTCGCCGAGCAGCACCTGCGCACGGCCCTCGCCTGGCACCGGCGGTTCGACTTCGACCCCGGCCCCGCACTCCTGCTCGCCGAACTGGGCTTCCTCGCCGAACAGCGCGGCCAGGCCGCCGATGCCCTCTCCCTGCACCGCCAGAGCCTCGCGGTAGCTCGCGAGGGCGGCGATCCGAGGGCCGTCGCTCTCGCGTACGAGGGCCTGGCCGGCGCCTACGTCCTCCTGGGAGAGCCGGAGCGAGCCGCCCGCCTGCTCGGCACGGCCGCCCGTGCCCGCGAGGCCGCCGGCGCCCCACTGCCGAAGGCCGAACGCGGCGACGTGGACCGCATCACCGCCAGAGTCCTCGCGGCGCTCGGAATGCCGCCGTTCACCGCCGCGTTCTCAGCGGACATCGACGAGTCCGACGGCGGATCCGCATGAACCAGCCCCGGCCGCGTGGACCACCGCTGGTGACTGTGACTGTGTGTCAGTCGACCGTACGGAGGCAGCGATTCCGCCCCAGGGCACACCCTTCTCGCGTCCTAGGTCAGGTCTTAAGCCTTCAGCCCGTTACGCCGTCATGGCACCCCGCCTAGCGTTCCAGCCATGGATACGACGGGCATTCTGGACGAGGCACTCCAACGACTGCACACCTCAGGGCCCGAGCGGCTCGGACGGCTCACCAATCACGCGCCGATGGCCGTCGAGGCGCTCGCCGCTCGCGGACAGGCACGTTCGGTGCACCGCTGGCTCGATGTGTACGCACGCAAGCTTGAGGAGTTTCCGTCCTGCACGGAGCCGGTCACGGAGGCCAACTGGCGTTCCGCCCTGGGTGATCCGCGCCGGGCCGGCGACTGGATCGGCTACTTCGAGCGCGAGATCACCGAACGTCCCTGGCGCGAGGTACTCACGCGGTGGTGGCCCCGTCTTCTGCCCGGCATGTACGGCGGCTCGACGCACCCGGTGATCCGGGTGGGCCACGCCGTGCGCACTCTTCTGGCCGGTGAGAGCACCGAACCCCGCCTGGCCGAACTCGCCCACGGCCTCGGCTACTGGGCCGCTCGCCACCGCCCTGTCACGGGCATCGCCCCGCTGGCCGGCGCCGGCAGTGCGGCCGCCGCCCTCGATGCGGTACCTCCCCTCGCCGAACGGGACGGCGGCTTCCCCGACCGACTCAGCCGCGTCACGGCCCTGCCGGTGTGGGCGGCCGCGATCACGGACCCCAACGAGGCGTACCGCAGTCTCACCGAACTGGTGCGGGCGGCCACCCACCGGTATGCCACTCACGGCCACGGCGAGGAGACGATGCTGGTCCACGCGGCCACGGCTCCCAACGCCGTCCTGCGCGCCCTGCCCGCGCTCCCCCAGCCCTTCTGGGTACCGAGTCTGCGGGCCGCCTGGACGGCTTCGGCGGCGGTGACGGCGATGTACGCACCCGACTCGCCGGTCGCGTACTCCCCACCGGGCACGCTCACCGCCGACGAGATTTTCGAGCGAGCCCTGGCACACGGCGACGAACACGTCATCAAGCTGACCGACACGGCCCTCGATGTCGGCGACGAACCGGCCCTGGCGGCGGCTGTGCGCTCCATCGAGCTGAGCGAACCGTTGAGGTAGGCGGCAGCAGAGCCCGCCGCAGGGAAGCGACCGGCTCTTCCTCCGGTCCGGGAGCCACGATCGATTGTCAGTGGTGGGTGAGACGGTAGGAGCATCACGTCGGAAAGAGGGGGAGCTTTCATGTCCGGAAAGCAGAACTACATCAATCACGTCGCTCTCGTGTTGGACGCCAGTTCGTCCATGTCGCACCTGAGCCGCAAGGTCGTCGAGGTCGCCGACCAGCAGATCGAATATCTCGCTCGCCGGTCGAGGGAGCTGGACCAGGAAACCCGCGTCACGGTGTACGTCTTCGCCGACAAGGTGGAGTGCGTCATCTACGACAAGGACGTGCTGCGGATGCCGTCGCTGAAGCAGCTGTATCGGGTCGGTGGAATGACGGCTCTGCTGGCCGCCGCGCTGAAGTCGCAGCGCGAGCTTGCTCAGACCGCTCAACTGTACGGCGACCACAGCTTCCTGACGTTCGTACTGACCGACGGGCAGGAGAACGCGAGTCACCGCTGCCCGGATGCCCCCGCGAGCGATCCGCGGGAGCTGGTGAAGGCCGTCGCCGAGATGATCGAGACGCAGGAGGACAACTGGACGCTTGCCGTGCTGGTGCCGGACCAGGCGGGCAAGCGCGAGGCGATGCAGTGCGGTTTCCCGAAGGAGAACATCGCCGTCTGGGACGCCACGAGCACGCGAGGTCTGGAGGAGGCCGGGCAGGTCATCCGGCAGGCCACCGAGAAATTCATGGTCGGCCGCACGCAGGGTGTCCGGGGATCTCGGGCGGTGTTCTCCGCGGGTGCGGAGACGGTCAACAAGGACACCATCAAGGCGGCCGGTCTCACCCCAGTGGATCCGTCGGATTACCAGCTGATTCCGGTGGCTCGTGACGCGGCGATCCGGGAATGGGTCGTCGAATGCGGGCACACGTACCGTACGGGTGCTGCGTTCTATCAGCTGAGCAAGTCGGAGAAGATCCAGGCGCGGAAGCAAATAGCGGTACTGGAGAAGAAGACGGACCGGGTGTATACGGGGCCCGAGGCGCGAGCTCTGCTCGGCCTGCCGGACGTGGAAGTGCGGGTCAAGCCGGACCACAACGACGACTTCACGATCTTCGTCCAGAGCACCAGCGTGAACCGGAAGCTCGTACCGCACACGCGGCTCCTGCTGATGTCCTGACCCCGTGGAAGCCCCGGTCGGTCCTGGAGGCTTCGCGGGCCGCCCTCCGGCCGGCGAGGCGCCGCCGGGACCGACTGCGGGGACGGCCTGCGCCGCGGATCACGACACGCAGATGCAGAACTCGTTCCCCTCGGGGTCCTGCCAGACCTGCCAGAGGTTCTCCTGCATCTCTCCAACCGCTGTGGCTCCCAGCGCTGCGGCGCGGGCGACGGCCTCGGGGAAGTCGTCGGCGACCAAGTCCACATGGATGCGGTTCTTGGCCGTCTTGGGCTCGGGAACGCGCTGAAGGAATGATCCCCATGCGCATCCGGCTCGTCCAGGGCCTCGCCCTGCTCTCCACCGGCGCCCTCGCCGGCGCGTTCGGCTACGGGGCGGCCAACCTCGTACCCGCCTTCAACGCCGTGCCGCTCGACTACGCCCGTACAAGCGCCGCTTTCGCCACCTTCGCGCTCCTGATTCTGCTCTCCCTGCGCACCGAGGCCGGGCGGACGCAGTAGGCCCGCGGTTCTGCTTCTGTCAGTGCCGTCTGGCAGGGTTCGCCACATGAACGATCATCCGATGCGGTCGGGCGCGGTGGTGGCCGGGACGATGAAAGGTCGTCGGCGTTCCCCTTCCCGGAACCGCCGCGGCCCGGGTGAGGGCTGATGGGCGACTACTTCCAGACGATCGCCGACATCGACGCGACCGCCGAGGAGGCCGAGGCGCTGGGGGCGCGGGTGGTGGCGTGGCTGGTCAGCGAGGGGGTCGTACACGCGGAGCGGACGTCCGAGATGCTGGGCAGGCCGGTGTACTCGCCGGGGCCACGGTGGGACGACGTCACACAGTGGCCGAAGCAGAGCACCGACGGGCTGGCCGTCATCACCCGCCGTACCGTCTTCTGGGGATCCCTCGGCTCCGACGGCTCCCCCGTCTGCCCGCACTGCTCGGCGCGGGCCGACGTCGCACCCTGGCCGGGAGCCGTGGAGGTCTGGCGCCGGACCGGCACCGCCGAGCTGCGGTGCCCGGCGTGCGGTCGCATGGTCCCGCTGGCCGAGTGGGCGTGGGAGGACGACCGTTTCGCATTCGCCCACCTCGGCTTCGAGATATGGAACGCGGCCCTGCTCCGCCCCGAGTTCGTCGCGGGGTTCGGCCGCGTCCTCGGCCACCGGATCCGTACGCTCGCGGGGAAGCTCTGACCGCCGGTGCCGCGCGCGTGGTTCCGTCTCTTGGGGGTGGTACGGGACCGTCATCGGGCTTCTCGGGGTCTTCGAGGAGCCGGACCGCTGCCGGGGTGAGCCGAGTGTCCTCCGCGGTGCAGTAGTGCGGGGGAACACACCGTCCGGGGATCGGCGGGTCTGGTCGTTTCGCGGCGCCAGGGACGCTACAAATTCCACGACCTGAACACCGAACCCCTTGAGCGCGTCGTGATGCGATGGCTCAGGCCCGACACACCGGAGAACACTCCATGAGGATCCACCTGACCAGCGTCTTCGTCGACGACCAGGACAAGGCCCTGCGCTTCTACACGGATGTGCTGGGCTTCGTGAAGAAGCACGACGTCCCGCTGGGTACGGACCGGTGGCTGACCGTGGTCTCGCCGGAGGACCCCGACGGGACCGAACTGCTGCTTGAACCCTCCGGCCACCCGGCCGTGCAGCCGTACAAGACGGCGCTGGTCGAGGACGGGATCCCGGCCACCTCCTTCGCCGTGGACGACGTACACGCGGAGTTCAACCGACTGCGGGGGCTCGGGGTGCGCTTCACCCAAGAGCCGCTGGAGATGGGTCCCGTCACGACGGCGGTTCTGGACGACACCTGCGGCAACCTGATCCAGATCATGCACAGCAAGTCCATGTGATTCAACGGAAGGCGTCGGCGTTCTCCGCAGCCCATTGCCGGAACGGGCGGGCCGGCGTTCCGGTGATCCGTGTGACCGTGTCGCGCACCCTCAGCAGCCCGTCGTTCACGTCTCCACCCGTGACGTCGAGGACCGCTTCCGCGGCCTCGGCCCCGAAGACCGCGACCATGTGTGCGCGGGCCTCCCGGCGGCTGATCTCGACGAAGGGGACCTCCCGGCCCAGTGCCGCCGCGATGGCCTCGACCTGCCCTCGGGCGGTCACCGGTTCCGGACCGGTCAAGGCGTATGTGCGGCTCCGGTGGCCGGGCTCGGTCAGTGCCACCCGGGCCACCGCCGCGATGTCCGCAGGGTGGATGGTCGGCAGCGCGGTCTCGGCGTACGGCGCACGGACGGTCTCGCGGGCCCGGATGGTGTCCGCCCACATCAGGGCGTTCGAGGCGAACTGCGTCGGCCGCAGGATCGTCCAGGCCATGCCGCTCGCCTTGAGCAGTTGCTCCACTGCCAGGTTCCTGCCGGCGGGGCCCAGGTGCGGGTGGGTCTCAACGGTGATGGACGACACCAGGACGACGTGCTCCACACCCGCGGTGCGGGCGGCTTCGAGAATCTCGGCGTCTGATCCCAGACCCGACACGAGAAACAGCGAGCGCACCCCTTCGAGCGCGGGCTTCAACGACGCCGGCTCCGCGAAGTCGCCCTCCACGGCCTCGACGCCTTCGGGGAAGACAGCCCGTGCGGCATCACGCGTGAGGCCTCTCAACGGCCCTGCACCGCGAGCGCGCAACTCCCTCAGCAGGGCACTGCCTATGTTTCCGGTGGCTCCGGTCACGAGGATCATGAGTGTCTTCCCGTCGTCGGTCGTCAGGTCGTCGGTCGTCAGGTAAGCCACACGCTAGAACCTCAACAAGGCTTGAGGTCAAGGACGGTGGCGCGCCCTCCAACCACGTGACGGGCTCAGCGCTCCACCCGGCCTGCCTGTTTCGCCGGGTAGAGCGCTGAGTGGGAAGCTGTTCAGCTGGCGGCGTCCTGCGGGTACCAGCGCAGTTCGACCGTGTTGCCGTCCGGGTCCTTGACGTAGACCGACTGCGCCGAGCCGCGCGCGCCCCAGCGCGGGACGGGGCCCTCGATGACGTCGAACGTCCCGGAGTCGATGACCTCCTGCCAGTCGAGCGGGTCCACGACCAGGCAGATGTGGTCGACGTTGGACTCGCCTCGCGGACGGGAGAAGAGGTCGATGACCGTGCTCTCGTCGATGCGCACGGACGGGAAGGGCACCTTGCCGGCCCGCCACTCCTCGACCCGCTCGGGGGCGAGGCCCAGGGGGCCGGTGTAGAACTCCAGCGCCTTGTCGACGTCGGTCACGTTGAGCACCAGGTGGTCGAAGGCTTTGACTCGCATGACAGGTCCTCCGGTCTTCTTGCGTTTCTTGTCTGCTTACATGGGCGCGCCGGCACCGGCTCAGCGGCCGTCGATGAGGGCGTCGGCGAGGTCCGGGGAGAAGGAGCCGGCCGGCGGGGAGCCCGCCGGGCATTCGGCGGAGTCGCCGTCCGAGTCGCCCGGGTTCTTGATCCACAGGAGGTACTCGGCGCCGCCCGTGCCGGCCCGTGAGGTCACGCCCAGCTTGCGCCCGGCCGGGTTGCAGAAGCCGACGTGCCCGCTGCTCGGGACGCCGGGCGTCACATAGGCGCCGTTGCCGTTGCGGGCGGTGTCCACGACCCAGCGGGCGTCGACGCCGAAGTCGGCCTTGAGCTGGGCGGCCAGCCTGCTGCCGTACTCGTTGGAGATCTCGGTGGAGTCGAAGTTCGAGACGCCGATGGAGACGCCGCGGGCCATCGAGACGCCGGAGCGGTTGAGCAGATAGGCCATCCGCTTCAGGCCGATGCCGCCGTTGCCGTCACTGCCGCTGAGGTCCTGCCCCAAGGTCCAGGTGGCGTTGCCTCCGTCGAGATACGTCTGGACGAAGGGGCCCTGCGCCCTGAGGTGTTGGTTGGCGTACCAGAGCATGTCGAAGCGTGCTTCGAGGGCTTCACCGGAGATGCAGGCCGGGTCGGAGGACTGGGCGACCGCGTCGGGCTCCAGGACCACGATGGCCGGACGGCCCTCGATGCCCTGGGCGAAGGCGTCGATCCACTCCTTGTAGCGGTCGGCGTCGGCGGAGCCGCCCGAGGAGGCGCCGCCGCAGTCACGGCCGGGGATGTTGTAGGCGACGAGCACGGGGAGCTTCCCCTTGGCCGCCGCCGCTCCCACGTAGTCGCTCACCTCGGCGCGGATGCCGGTCGCGGCGTTGCCGTCGGCGTCCCAGTTGCCGAACCACTTCACGGTGGTGTGGTCCGCGATGGCCGCCTTGATCTTCCCGGCGCGGGGGTCCGTCGTGCCCTGGACCCACCTCATCGCCGTGCCGGCGGGGTCGGTGTAGAAGCCTTCGCGCGCCGTCGAGGTGGTCAGCGAGACGTTGTCCAGGATGACGTCGGTCCTGACGGCCTGGCCGCCGACCTGGAAGTCGATGTGCCCGTCGTTCGAATCCAGCGTGGACGTGAAGGTCCAGCTGAACCGCTGGGCGGTGGTCGTCAGGCCGACTTCGTTGGCCAGGGACGTCGGGTACGGCTCGGTCCCCAGCTGCACCGTCGACTTGACCTTCGTCGTCCTGGAGGCCTTGGCGTCGAAGGACAGGGTGTACGTGACGCCCGGGCGCAGCCTGATGTCGTTCTGCCCCACGACCGTGCGATACCACTGCCCGACCTGGTCGGCGGGGGCCGGTTCGACCGTGGCCCGCAGCGCGCCGTCCACGGATCTCACCAAGACGCCCGAACTCCCCCACCAGTTCGCCGTGTCCGTGTCGAAGGTGCCGTTGCGCGCCAGTTCGCCGTAGACGGCCTGCTCGGGTGCCGCCTCGGCGGCGGTGGCGGGGACGGTGAGAAGGGCCGCGGCGAGCGCGCAGGCGCTCAGAGTGGTGAGTGCTATGGAGGTGTTTTTCATGCTCAGCTTTCTTCGGTCCTCTTCGATCGGTTTCGATCTTCTTAGCACCACGGGGGACAAGAGCGCCCCGCCGACGGGGGAGACGGCGGGGCGCGTTCTCAGTGTGACAGGCGAGGGCTGCGAACGTGTCCGTTTCCCCGCTCTTCCCCCGCGGCACCCAGTGACGACGAGCGGAGACCTCCCCTGGAGGCCGTGACAGGATCCACCGTCATGAGCATTGAACGAACCACGCCGACGGACCGGGCCGTCGCCCTGGTCACCGGTTCCACGTCGGGCATCGGGGAGGCCGTCGCGCGCCGGCTGGCGAAGGACGGGACGCGGGTGGTCGTGCACTCGCGGCGCAGTGCGGAGGCCGGGCAGGCGTTGGCTGCGGAGCTCGGCGGGGCGTATCTGCGGGCGGATCTGGCGGTGGAGGACGAGGCTCGGGGGCTGGTCGAGGCGGCACTCGACCGGTTCGGGCGGCTGGACGTGCTGGTGAACAACGCGGGCATCAGTTGGCCGATCCCGCACGACGACCTGGCCGCGGCGACGCCGGCGGACTGGCGGCGGCTGCTGGAGGTCAACCTGATCGCGCCCTGGGTGCTGTGCACGGCGGCACTTCCGGCGCTACGCCGGTCCCCCGACGGCGGCAGCATCGTGAACATCACCAGCCACGCAGGGGTCCGCCCCAAGGGCTCCTCCGTGCCGTACGCGGCGAGCAAGGCCGCGCTGAACCACGTGACCCGGCTCCTCGCCGCCGCGCTCGGGCCGGAGGTGCGGGTGAACGCGGTCGCTCCAGGGCTGGTGGACACGCCCATGACGAAGGACTGGGCCCAGGCACACGAGTTGTGGCGGGACCGCGCGCCCATGCGGCGCCCGGCTCAGCCCGCCGACGTGGCCGACCTCGTCGCGTCGTTGATCGCCAGCACGTACCTCACCGGTGAGGTCGTCGTGCTCGACGGCGGACTGAACCTGACCTGACCTGACCCGACCCGACCCGGCCCGACCCGACCTGACCGGGCCCGACTGACCGCGTCCGGCCCGACCTGACCACACCTGGCCCGACCTGGTCACACCCGGGCCCGACCTGACCTGGCCGAATCCGCTCGGCGCGCGCGATCCCACAACTGGCCCCATCCTGAGCATGGAGCCCGCCCGGGAGCCCTTCGCACGTCGACCGGGCGGGCCGCAGCTACCGCGCCAGATAGTCCTCCCGCAGGGCGTTGAGGATCTCGGCGGCCTCGGGGAGTTCCGCCTTCCTGCAGCGCGCCGCCGCCGTCGTCAGTCGGGCGACGGCCTCCTTGAACAGGCCGAGGCCGTTGCCCTCGATCAGGGCGGCGATCCGGACGGCTTCGGCACGCGGCACCTCGCCGTGCTCCCCGCCCCGTTCGTGGGCGGCGATGGCGGCCTCCGCCTCCGCCAGGGCCTCCGGGAAGCGTTCGGCCTCCGCCAGGACGCGGGCGCGGCGGTAGTGCACGGTGCCGCTCTCGTACCAGGGAACGAAGTTCTCGGTGCCTTCCGGCACAGCGGCCCGGACCTCGTCGGCCTGTGCCAGATGGCCCAGTGCCGCGTCCAGGCCCTCGCTCCCCCGGCACAGCATGGTGAGGCGTGCGAACTCGCACATCATGGTGCTGATCACGGAGGGGTTCGGTGCCTCGGCGTGGGACGCGACGGCGCGCGCGTACGCCGTGTCCGCCGCGTCCCAGCGGTCGGCCATCGCCAGCGCGGTGGCCGCTTCCGCCGCCACCAGGGTGTGCACCGCGCGGTCGTCCTCCCACCCGGCGACGGTGTCCGCAAGCCGCAGGAACTCCTCGGCCGCGGGCAGGTACTCCTCCAGCTCCCGCAGCCCCCGTGCCAGGGTCAGCCGCGCCTGGGCGACGAGTCGTTCGTCGAGGGCGGAGGCCGACTCGTCGGAGAGTACGGATTCGAGTACGGCGACGGCGTCGGCCCGCTGCCCGGTGCGCGCGAGGACGTCGGCGAGCTGGAGGCGCATGTCCGTGGCCTCGTTGTGCGCCCCGTCCTGGTCGAACCGCGCGGCGGCCTCCGAGAGGTACCGCACGGCGCCGCCGGAGTCCCCGAGATGCGAGGCGGCGTGGCCGAGCAGCGCGTACGTGGGTGCCAGCTGGAAGTCCGTGTCGTCGTGGCGGACGGCGTCGGCGATGGCCCGGTGCAGCAGCTCCACCGCCTCCGCCGGCTCGTCCTTGGCCAGCAGGATCTGGGCGAGCAGCGCGCGCGGGCGCGATCCGCGCCAGGGGCGCCCGGAGTCGTCGACGTTCTCCAGTGCCGCGCGCAGCTCCGCCTCGGCGCGCACGAGGTCACCCCGGCGGCCGGCCAGGTCGGCGACGAACTGCCGCGCGCTGGCAATCTGGTGGGGGACGGACAGACGCTCCGCCTCCGCGTGCAGTGTCCGGGCCTCTTCCTCGAACCGCTCGACCGCCGAACCGGTGGGCTCCGGCAGTTCCCGCAGCACCTCCTGGTAGGCGGCGAACGTGCGGGAGTACAGCACGCCGAGGTACTCCAGTACGCGCTCCGTCCGCCTCTCGGCTTCCGACTCCGGCTCCCCCTCCCCCGGGGCCTCGCCGGTCAGCGGGGCCTCGGTCAGAAGACGTTCCACTGCGCGCCTGGTCTCGTCGAGGCCAGCCTGGACCGCCTCCGCGTCGGGCCGTTCGGTACGGGAATCCGCGCTCTCGTCCGGGGCGGTGGTCCAGGCGAAGACCCGGGTACGGGCGGAGAGGGCGTGCCAGGGCATCCCGAGCCGCTCGAACAGAACCTCGGCGCGTCGCAGCTCGGTGACGCTCTCCGCGCTGAAGTCGTCCTGCGAGAGCAGGTACGCGCGGTGCTCGGCGAGTTCCGCGCGCAGCAGGTCCTCGGGGCCGAGCCGGGGGTCGTGCGTGGCGTTCTCGTCCGCCACGCGTTCGGCGACACGGGCCCAGAGCCTGGTGCTGCCGGGGTGCCCCTTGGCCGCCAGACGCCGCGCCTCGCGCACCAGGGAGACGAAATCCTCGGGAAGGTCCGGCACGGCGGCGGCCGTCGGGACGGCGGTGGAGACGGCCGCCGCCCGCTCCCCGGCCCCGGCCCCGGCACCAGCACCCCGGCCCGCACCCGCACCCGTCCCCGCACCGGAAGGGCGTGTGAGGGAGGTCCGCAGTCCGAGCGGGAGCGGCTCGTCGAGCAGCGGGGTCCGGCCGAGGCGCAGCCGGCGGCGGTCGCCGACGGCCGTCGTGCCGTTGCGTGCGTCGAACGCGCCGGCGAGCCGGTCCGCCTCTGAACGGACATGGGTGAGGAGTTCGGCTGCGGTCCAGTTCCGTCCGGGCGGGCCGGCGACGGCGGTGTCGGCGTGCCCGTCGCCGACGAGACGGTGGAGCAGCACCTCGACGCCGGTGAGGAAGCCGAGGCGGGCCAGCGGAGCGCCGGTCGCCTCGAACAGCGGACGGTTCTCCGCCAGGATCTCCAGCCCCCGTCCCTCGTTGCGCGACAGGGCGCAGAACTCCAGGTGCAGACCGACCTCGTCCTGCATGCCCGTATTGCCCCGGACCCGCCGGTAGCCGGTGAGGTGGTGGGAGCGAGCCTCGTCCGCGCGGTCGGCGCGCAGCAGCGGCAGCAGGGCGCGCGCCTGGCTCATCTGCGGCTCCTCGCTGCAGCCCATCGTTCCGTCGAGGACCGGTCGCCAGCTCTCGAGGGCCGCGGCGTCGTCGCCCGACGTCACCTGGTGCCAGGCGAGGTGCCGGGTCTCGCAGGCCTCGCAGTCGCTCAGTTCGGTACGGGGCCGGGTGGCCCACAGGTCGTAGGCGTCGGCGACCCCGGCGCCGGTGTGGGAGGCGACGTGGTAGCGCATCGCCGCCACCGGCTGCATGCCGTGGTCCGCCTTCTCGTAGCGGACGCGCATCTGGTCGATCCAGCCGTGGACGGTGGCCAGGGGCACCTCGGGCACCTGCAGCAGGGACGTCGTCACCCACTTGAAGCGCCAGAAGATCTGGTGGGCCTCCCACTGGCTGAAGGACTCGGGGGAGGTGTCCCACAGCTTGAGCAGGCGGGCGAAGGTGACGGGCGACTTGCGGTGTTCGCCGGTGAACTCGTACGCCGACATCAGTTCGAGCAGGGCCGTGACGAGGACGTCGGGCTTGTCGAAGGGCTCGGCGGCCTCGACGAGCTCCTCGGCCGTGATGGTGCGCTGCAGGCCGTGGGGGCGGTCGTTGTTCTCGCGCAGCGCCTCGACCACGGCCTCGGGGGTGTCCAGCATCTACATTTCCTTCCGGGGCTCGGAGCCGGGTGCCGCCGTGCCGGAGTGGTGCATGGCGTGGGTGAGCAGGCCGATGAAGGCCCGGTTGAGCAGGGCGCTCTCGCTCGCCCGGAGCGGACGGCGGCTGAGCAGCAGGGCCTGGCCGTAGAGGGCCTCGGCGGTCGTGACGGCCAGGCCGCGCTCGGTGATCGTGATCGCCTGGCGGACCAGCGGGTTGAGGTGGTTCAGGACGAGCTGGGCGCGCGGGGTCTCGTGGCGCAGGGAGCCGAGGATGTCGGCCCACAGCCCGTCGCTGTCGGCGGCCAGGCTCGACCTGGTCCGCTCGTGGCGGGCGTCCCGGTTGTCGAGGAGGAGCGCGGGGGCGGTGACGGGCTGGAAGTCGCGCAGGACGACGTCGCAGTCGTGGACGCCGATGGTCTCCCGGGCGACGGCGAGGAAGGCCGCGGCGCGGAGTTCGGCGGTCGGGTCGACGGCGTCGAGATGGGCCGTGACGGTGGCGGGGTCGAGGTCGGTGACGGACGTCCCGGGCCGGATCTCGGGCAGTCGGAGCACGAGGTCGCGGTCGTAGGTGTAACCGCCGTTGACGACGCCCAGGCCGGCGGCCGCGGCGATGGGGGCGACCTGGCGGAACTCCTCCACACTGCGCGTGACCAGGAGGGTCGGGTGCGTCCGCGCGAACTCCTCAAGGTGACATTGCCGTCGGTGGTCTCGAACGGCAGCCACGGCAGCACGATGCGCAGCAGCTCGTCGTCGTAACGGGCGAGCGCCTTGACGGCGAGGTGGTGCGTGTCGATGAAGCGGTGCAGCAGGGACGGGTCGCTGGCGGCGAGTCCGGTGAGCCAGTCACGGATCCGGTCGCCCAGGGCGTCCCGTACGGCGGACAGGGTGCCGTCCTCGTACAGCGACTCCCGGGACGCCGTGGGCCGCAGACTGGTCGTGTCGACCACGCAGCGTACGAAGAAGGCCCAGTCCGGCAGCAGTTCGGGGGCCTGGTCGGTGAGCAGCATGCCCTTGAGATGCACCCGGTGCCCCGCGCGCTGGGCCGGGCTCACGGCCGTGGGAAGGACGTAGGCGACGCCGCGCAGGCCCGCCGCCGGGAGGTCGAGCTCGATGGCGTCGAGCGGGGTGAAGTCGAAGAGGCCGCGGCAGTACGCGGTCATCGCCTCGCGGCGCGCCAGTGGGGAACGGTGGTGCCGCTCCCACGGGGGTGTCTCGTTGACCTGGTGCAGCTCGCCCCGCGGTCCGACGACGGTGACCTCGTGACGGAGGAGGCCGCCGTAGTGCCGGGCCAGGGAGGCCACCTGCTCCGGGCTCGTCCACTCGGCGCTGTCGGCGCGCGGGACGAGACGGACGGTGGTGCCCGGCTCGGGCACGGCCGAGGCGGGCAGGGTACGGATGGTGTAGCGGCCGTCGGAGTGGCCGCGCCACTCGACGGCGGGCGCCGACGGGTCGGCGGCGGAGCGGCTGAGCACCGTGATCTCGTCGGCGACGACGAAGCAGGCGAGCAGACCGATGCCGAACTGGCCGATGAAGTCCCCGCGGCCGGCCTCGAGCCCGGCGCCGTCCAGGGCGCCGTCGGCGGTCCGCTTGGAGCTGCGGCCGATGGTGGCGAGGAACCGGTGGACGTCGGCCTCGGTCAGGCCGATGCCGGTGTCCGTGACGGTGAGGGTGTCACCGGTGCGTACGGTGATGGTGCCGGGAGTGCCGGATGTGCCGGACGTGCCGGACGCGATCGCCTGGCGTGCGGTGATGGCGTCGACGGCGTTCTGCAGCAGCTCGCGCAGGTAGACGCGGGGGCTGGAGTAGAGGTGGTGGGAGAGCAGGTCGACCAGACCGCGCAAGTCGACCTGGAAGGTGTGGGCGGTCTCGGAGTGAGGCACCTGGCGGAGTCTTTCGGTGGGCGCCCGCGGCCTGAGCGGCGCGAGCGGGAAAGTGGACGGAAAGGTACGGAGGCGGGGTACGGAGGCAGGGGTACGAGGAGGGGGGCCGCCGACGAAGCGTTCCGGCGGGGCGGGCGGAGGCTGCCTACGGGCGCGGCTCCTGTGACGGCCGGACCCGCCGACCGGGCAGCCACGCGGAGAGACGGCTCGCCGGAACAGGAGTTCCGGAACGGAAGTTCTCGGACAGGCGGCCGGGTCCGCCGAGACCGACGCCTCGGCCTTCGTGGCCCCCCCGCTCAGCGCCCTACCGACGATCGCTGCTGCCGATAGGCCGCGGCGGGGTCGGAACCGTTGAGGTAGTACCACGGGAAGTCGGTGACGCGGCCTTCGGTGGCGTGGAAGCACTCCCGCGCGGCCGCCTGTTCCCCGGCCAGTGAGAAGGCCATGGCGAAGGTGTTGAAGACCTGGTTCCAGGCTCCCCGGCGGACGAAGTCGGGGTGCCGGATCGAGTGCTCGGCGGCCTCCCGCAGCGACGTGCGCACGTCGGCCCGACGCATGTAGACGGCGTCGGGTCCGTCGTCGAGGGAGAGCCATTCCTCGAGGTGGGCGATGGCGACGAGTTGGCCCAGGGGCGTGCCGCCGGGGGCGCCGTAGGCGGACTCGCGGGCGAAGGCGTGCATCTCCTCGTGCGAGCCGCCCCATTTCTCGCAGACCTGTTGCAGCTGCTGCTGGTGCGCTCCCATGTGATGCCGGTCGCGCCGCACCGTCGCCTCGAACCGGCGTCGCGCGACGCTCTGGCCGACCTGCAGGCCGCGGCCGGTGATCTGGAGGGCGTACCAGGGCGAGGTCCACCGCGGCTCGCGCTCCGCCACTTCGTACAGCCACTGCTCGGCCAGACCCAACCGCGCGTGGAACACCTCGAACTGATCGCGTGAGACGTCCTTCGCCCTGGCCCCCGTACGGGCCTCCCACCCCCAGCTGATGTGGCGGATCCCCGCCACGAGCCGGGGCAGCGCCGCCTCGGGTTCCGTTTCGAGGACGCCGGCGATCCATCGCTCCACACCGGCGGTGTCGCCGACGGCCCACAGCAGTTCCGTCCGGTCCTCGCTCTCGGGACGTGCTTCGAGCACCTCCCGCACCGTGCTCCAGTCCGCCGCCTCGGCGGCCGCCCGCACGCGCTGTACGTCGGGATCACCGGAATCCTTCTGCACCTGTGCGACGGGCCGGCCCGTCAGTTTCCCCAGCGTGAGCCCCCAGTCACGGAGCAACGCCATGTCCCCACCCCTTGCCATGTTCGAACGGGAGGCAGATGATCAGCGCGCCCCGTGGGTGTAGTGACTATCACGCGCGACCGACAATCGCACAGCTGTTTCCGCGGCTGACGTAGGGTCATGCCCTCAACCAGTGATCATCGAGGGGGATCCATGCTTTCCAGCATCCGCGGACGCGCGTACGCGGCCGGGACGGCACTGATACTGGCGGCGGGCTTGCTCGGTTCCGCGCAGAGCGCGACCGCCGAGGAGGTGGAGCGTGTGGCGCTGTCGGCCGAGGCCGTCGCCGCGCCCGCGATGGGGCCGCTGTTCAACGACCCGACCTCTGCCGACCCGGCGCGGCAGAACGCCATCAAGAACCGCGTGCGCGAGTTCATCGCGGCCGCTGACACGGGTTCGACCATCCAGATGGCGATGTACCACCTGTGGGACGACACCGTCGCCCAGGACCTGGCGAACGCCCACACCGCTCGCGGGATCGACGTCCAGGTCGTCCTCGACGAGACGAGCGTCAGTGACCCCGTCGGGAGTCCGGACTCGTACAACACGCTCAAGGCGGCGCTCGGGACGGACATCACCAAGAGTTCGTACGTGACGCTGTGCGCCAAGGGCCGGTCGTGCCTGGGGTCGAGCACGAGCGGGATCAACCACAACAAGTTCCTGCTGTTCAGCAGCCTCGGCGGCGGCGCGGTGACGCAGGCGGTGCTGCAGATGACGGCCAACCTGACGCCGTCCAACCATTCCCGCTTCTGGAACAGCTCCGTGGCCTTCGCGGGAAATTCCACTATGTACGCGGCCTACACCTCCTACTTCGGCAAGCTG
Source organism: Streptomyces sp. NPDC015346 (assembly GCF_043078785.1). Taxonomy (NCBI): domain Bacteria; kingdom Bacillati; phylum Actinomycetota; class Actinomycetes; order Kitasatosporales; family Streptomycetaceae; genus Streptomyces; species Streptomyces sp. NPDC015346. The sequence goes on from NZ_JBIBTW010000008.1 coordinate 177,052, forward strand.
GCGAGGCAGGACCGGGCCAACTGGGACTACACGTACGCCGGCGCGGGCGACTACAAGGTGTACTTCTTCCCGCGTGCCGGGACCACGGACGACACCGACACCGTCGTCAACGCCCTCGACAACGTGGGCTGCACGTGGAGCGACTCGACCGGGACCCACCGCACCGCGATCCGGGTGGCGATGCTGAAGATCACCCGTCAGGCGGTCGCCGACAAGCTTCGGGCGCTCGCGGCGGCCGGATGCACGGTCGACATCGTCTACAGCGAGACCGACAGCGGTACGTGGAACGCCCTGCACGGTCAGACGCGGCTCACCACCCGCTGCTACCAGCACAACCATGACGGCGATGCCGGCACCCCGAACCGCATCGTGCACTCGAAGAACCTGATGATCGACGGGATGTACGCGGGAGCCAGGGAGAAGCTGGTCTTCACCGGCAGCCACAACTGGAGTGGTCCGGCGCTGCGCGACAACGACGAGGCGATGCTGCGGATCACGACGCCTTCGGTGTACGACGCGTTCGTGACCAACTTCGGCCAGACACGGGCCGCCGCCTACCCGGGCACGGCGGACGACACGGCCGCCTGCCGCTGACCCTGAGCACACAGGCACCACCGCGCCGCCCGGCGCGGTGGTGCGTGTCGGGAGCGGCTACGCCCGCAGCGTGCACCTCCCCTCCGCGCACGAGCGCTGGAGGCGCCCCCTCGAAACGGTCTGTACGAGTCCGATCGTCCAGCACATCGGGCACCCGCGCAGCGCCAGCGCACCGGCCGGCAACAACAGCAGGCTGGGCCAACCGAGTACGGGCATCAGCGCGAAGGCGCCGATCAGCGCACCGAACCCCACCGCACCCCGGACAAGATGCCGGGGCAGGGACGAACTCGCGAAGTCGGGGCTCTCAGTCTTCGTTCCCACCGGCGTTCCCTCCCGAAGCCGCATCCGGTGTGAGCCGCACCCGGTCCCGAACGGCCGCGCGGGCTCTGTGCAGACGGGACTTCATCGCGGCCGTACTGAGCCCAAGGGCGTCGGCGACCATCCGTCCGCTGTAGCCCTGGACGTCTCGCATGATCAGCACGCGTCGCTGGTCGGCGGGCAGCGAGGCGACGGCTGCCACCACTCGGCCCGCCTCCAGCTGTCGCAGGGCCTCGTCCTCGGCGGAAGGCACGGGGTCGTCGCGCAGCGGTGTGCGGGGGCCGAGCGTGGTACGGGCACGCCGCAGGCACTCGTTGCGCACGATGCGGAACATCCATGACGCCAGGGCGCCGGAGGCCCGCAGCATCCCGATCTTCCGGTACAGGATGATCAAGGCCTCCTGCGCCGCGTCCTCGGCGTCCTCGGGAGTGGCGCAGACCGACCGGGCGAAGCGCACCACGTTCGGGTGCGAGCCCGAGACCAACGCGCTGATCGCGTCGGCATCGCCGCGCTGTGCGGCGACGATCAACTGCTCGCCGGGCCAGGAGCGCTCAGCCACGCGCTCGCCCCCGCTTGCGCAGTACGACGAAACCGCAGGTGCTGAGCAGCACCACTCCGCAGACGACAGCGATTCCCACCATCACGGCAACCTCCTCCAGTTCGCGTCCCGGCATCCGGCCGGCACGGATATAAGAGGCACGGGGCCGCCAAAAGGATTCGAAGAGCCGCTGCCCCGGCGGCGAGCTCCTCGGGGAGCCGGCCGCGAGAGCGCAGCCTGACGCAAGGCGGCTCCACCGGGACGCGGGCCCCGGTGGAGCCGGACGAGCCCGTGCGACGGGGGAGACACACGGGCTCTCCAGGAAGTGTGGCACGGCCGGCCTCCGTACGCACGAAGGAACGCGGACCGGCCTGTGGTTCTCAGAGGCAGCCGCCCTGCGGCGTGGCTAGAGCTCGATGTACGCGACGACGACCACGGTCCTGAGCGCGGTCACGAAGTACAGGACCGTCACCTGCTCGACTTCGTCGACGTACCGGCGCAGCCGGGGGCCGACGGCGTCGCCCGGGATCGGCTCGCCGGCCTCGGGGTCGAAGGAGATGACGACCAGGGCCCGGTCCAGGGCGTGGATCTCCGCCTCGGTGGTCAGGTTCTCCAGCTGCTTCGCGGCGGAGTCGGAGAACGCGATCCGGGCCCGGCGCGGGCCCTGTGGCGGGGCCATCAGGCGACGGCCGGTCGCTGCGCGGCGAGGCGGGCGAGGTGGGCCTCGCGCAGCTCCTCCCACGGCGTGCAGTCCTCCACCGCCGGCAGGCCGTTGGTGGCGATGTCCTCGAGGACGGCGGCGAACTGGTCGGCGTTCGCGCGGGTCCTGGCCGCGTACGCGCGGACCGCGTCGGCGGCCGCGGGCTCCAGCTGCCGGCGGGCGGCGTCGGACGCGGGAGGCGCGGGGGGCGCGGCCGGCTGTTCGCTCATCAGAGGCTCCAGGGGCGAGAACTGACGTGTTCCCCCACGATATCGCCGGGGCGGCCCTGCGGGCTCGGTACGGGTGAACCGGGCTCCGGGGCGCTACACCTCGCGCGCCTCGCGCGCCTCCCCGCCCCCTCGGAGGTCGGTGTCGGGCCGTACCAGGAATCCACCACGGCCGTCGAAGCGCACCTCATAGACGGCGTCGAACCCGTCGGCGAGCGAGGGTCGGCGGAGCTTCGTGAAGGTGGCGTGGATGCCCACGTCGGGCACCCGCTCACGGCCCGTCCGCGCGGCGTTACGGCGCTTGGAACCGGCGACGTCGGGTGGGAACCAGTACGCCGTCGCCGTGGCGCCATGGGCATGCCCGGCCGCCACCAAGGGCCGCCACTCCTCCGGCGACGGGTTCGTGTTGTCGACGGCCACGGACCGGCCCTCGGCGAGCGCGGCCGCCACGAGGCGCATCTGCCGCTCCTGCTTGCGTCGGGCCGCGCGGGGGAAGAGGTCCTTGCTGATCAGTGCGTAGCGACCCGCCAGACACCGGCCGTAGAAGGTGGACTTCCCGGAGGCCTGCAGCCCGACCAGCACGGCGATGTCGAGGACCTCGCTGTCAGAGTCCGCTGTCACCTTCTCCTCCTGTGGACGTGTCCGACGGAACCATCAGGCGGCTACCCCGCTCCCGCCCCGCGTAACGGCCACGGCGTCCGCACCGCGAGCCGTGTCCGTGTCCTCGCGGCGCGCGCGTCGGTGACGGCGGCGAGGGCACCCCACAGGGCTGTCAGTACGGCGATCGCCCCGGTGCCGGTCACTTTCCAGGCCACCATGACGCGTCCGGCCCTCTCGGCCGGCACCCTCTGAAGACGCTCGGTCGCGAACAGCGGGTTGAACACACCGACGGAGGTGATCAAGGCCAGTTCGATGACGATGACCAGGACCACACCTCCGCTCCCGAGCGGCAGCGCGAGGAGCGCGCCGACCGCCAACCCGGCGGCCGCCAGCGTCGAGACCGCGGCCGGGCCGACGTGGAGCACCTGGATCGCGATCAGCGGGAACGCGCCGAACCCCAGCCAGGTGCCGACCATGGAGGCGGTGAAGGCCGACCACAACCATCCGAAGGAGCGCCCGAGCCTGTGCCGTGCCATCACCACCCACCGTGGACGACGAGGATTCGACCGGGCGGACCTGCCGGCAGCCGCCCGCCGGACCTCGCTCGATGTGGCGGGACGTCAGACGGGCTTCAGCCGCGCGCGCAGGAGACAGAACTCGTTGCCCTCGGGGTCGGCCAGGACATGCCAGCTCTCCTCTCCGGTCTGGCCGACGTCGACAGGCACGGCGCCCAGTTCGAGCAACCTGGCCAGCTCGGCGTCCTGGTCGCGGTCGGTGGCGCTGACATCGAGGTGCAGCGGGAGCTTCCCGCGCCGGGGGTCGCGGCCCGCGTTCAGGACGAGGGTCGGCTGTGCTCCACCGAATCCGACGCCGGGCGGGCCGATCTGGATACTGCCGTCATCTTCTCTGGCCAGCTCGACATAGCCGAGGACATCGCACCAGAACGCGGCCAGGCGGTCGGGGTCTTCGGCGTCGATGACGAGTTCGCTGATTCGGCAGGCCATACCGCGAGGATAGGTGCGGCGGCCCGGCCCAGCCACCGTCTTCGCCCTCACTCGAAGTTGTCACGTGCCAGGCGGAGTGCCAGCTCTTGGAGGATGAGTTCGGTGTCCTGGTCGGCGCCCGTCTGGTCGTAGGCGTCGGCGACCGCCTCGAAGGCGACGATGAAGCCGTTGACCAGCGCGCTCAGCGGCTCAGAGAGCTGGGAGAGCACCGCCAGGCCGGCTTCTTCCGCGCTCGCGCCGACCGGCACGGCGAAGTGCCCGGGAATCACCTCGCCGAGCAGGTCCGACACGAGGCCCTCGTCGACCCCGCCCCGCAGAGCCGTCAGCGCTGCGATGGCCTTGAGCTTGATCTCGTTCTCCGTCACATACCCGAGCCTAGAAGCGAGCGGGGGCGCGACGACGCATTCCGCCCCCGCGCCCGGTCACCGATATCCGATTCGGCCGGGTTCCGCCCCGGCCGCCGGGCGGGCGCCGCTCCCGCCGCCGGGCAGGCCCGCCGCGGCCGCCCCGACGGCCTGGCGTGAGCCGCCGTCAGCGCGTAGCGTGCCCATGCCCGTGCCGCCGGTGCGCGGGGAGCCGTCGGCTCAGGGGTGGGATGAGGAGCGTTGTGACCAGTACGCGGAGGCTGTTCCTGGGGGCGTTCACGGCGGGGGCCGTGACGGTGGTCGCGGGGCCGGGAACCGCATCGGCGGCCGAGCAGGAGGGCCAGGCGGAGGGGGACGTGATCTTCGAGGGCGAGGTGAAGGCCCGGAGCTTCAGGACCGAGGCCGGTGCCACCTCGACGTTCCGGACGACGTCCACGGCGACGACGACGAAGCTGCACGCGCTGACAGCGCATCAGACGGGTGTCGCGGGCAACGGCGTGGCGCTGAACGTCGTGTCGGACAACCCCGACGATTCGGCGATGTACCTGTCCGGCACGGAGAAAGCCCGGGGCACGCTCAAGATCTCTCACCGTGGCTATGCGGACGCCTCTGACGGGGGCGCCGCCGCGCTGTCCATCTACCTCGAGACGACGGGGGTCGTGGACGGATCGGGTGGCACCGCCGCCCAGGGCATCTTCATCTCCCACACCACCGGGCCCACGAAGGGCAACCTCATCACCGTGCGGAACAACGCCGTGGACGACTTCGTGGTGAAGGGCAGCGGGCAGGTGGGCATCGGCGTCCCGGTCGGTGCCACGCCCCGTGCGCGGGTGGAGATCGCCCAGCGCGATTCCGCGATCGGACTGCTGATGCAGGCCAACGCCGACTCGGCCAGTCGCCTGGTGGAGTTCCGCGACCGGGCGGGCGTCGCGAAGCTGCGGGTACTCAACAGTGGGGCGTTGGCCGCACAGAACGCCCAGTTCGGAGTCGCGGGCGCCGAATCGTACGGCGGTGGTGACGGCGTGATCGGCATCCGCAACGCCACCACACCACCCACCGCGAATCCGACGAACGGCGGCGTCCTCTTCGCCGAGGGCGGCGCCCTCAAGTGGCGTGGTTCCGCCGGGTCCGTGACCGTCATCGCGCCGGCCTGACTCCCCCGTACGCCGTACCCGTCTCGAGGCAACCATGGAACTGACCCCTGAACAGCTCGTGTCCGAATTCCACGACGCCGTGATGGAACTGTATTTCGCCCGGAAGCGCATCGCGCTGCTCGAGGCGGAGAACGCGGCTCTCAAGAGCCGGCTCGCGCTCGTCGAACAGCCGCCCGCGACCGAGAACTGAGCTGTTCAGCTGTTCACGGAAGGCGCTCCGCCGCTTCGCCGGTGAAGCGGCGGAGGGCGGAGTGGCGTTCGTGGTGATCATGCCGCATGATGCCGTGGTCACTCTCCCGGTGACGGCGGGTCAGGGCCGGTATCCCGTCCCGACGCGTGTCAGGTCCCTGTCTTGTCCACGGGGCCCGCACCGCGGTCGACGGCGCGGCTCACCTGCCCGTATCCCCATCCCGATGGTTTTCCCTGGAGGCATTACGATGCGCCGCTGGCTCCTGTCCCTCCTCGCGGCATTGCTCGCGGTCCTCTCGTCCGCGGTGCCCGCGGGCGCCGCGGGCACCGCCGCGACCGCCGACTGCACCGGCCCGGGCTTCGAGCGCTTCGGCACGGCCTCGCCGACCGGCGCGATCGTCGGCTCCGTCGTGCACGAGGGGCGTGGCTACGTCGTCACCCGCGGCCGCAAGCCGGTGGTGCTCGCCGAGTACGACCTCGCGACGCGCACCGTGGTGCGCGAGGTGGACGTACCCGACGGCCCCGGCCCCGGCTCCCCCGAGGGCGCGTGGGCGATGGCCGTGTCGGGCGGCAAGATCTACATCGGTACGTACGTCGACCCCAGTCTGTACCGCTTCGACCCCGTCACGGGCACGATCACGCATCTGAAGACCTTCGGTGGCGAGGGCGGCTTCATATGGAGCCTCACCGCCGCGCCGGACGGGGTCCTCTACGCGGGCACCTACCCCGGCGGCAGGGTGTGGGAGTACAACCCCGCCACCGGGGCCGCGCAGGACTTCGGCGTCCTCTCCAGCGGTGAACGCTACGTGCGGGCCGTCGACGCCGATGCCACCAACGTCTACGCGGGCCTGCTCGACTCGGGCAAGCTGCTGGCGATCAACCGGTCCACCAAGGCGATCCGTGTGCTGGCCACGAACCCCGGCGGGTTCTCCACGGTCGCCGTCGGCCGCTCCCGGCTGCGCGCCGGCAGCGGCAGCACGCTGTTCGACGTGAAGACGGACGGCACCGACCTGCGGAAGGTCGCGCTGGGCGCCGGCAGGTCGATCGACGCGATCGGCCAGGCCCCGGACTACACCGCGTACGTCTCCACCCGCCCGAACGGCCTCATCGCCCGCTACCGCACCGCGGAGCCCCTGAAGTGGTACGCGCAGGCGCCGAAGGCCGACGAGGAGACCCGGGGCCTGTTCCTCGACGGCACCACCCTCACCGGTTTCTCCGGCAGCGGCGGGGTGTGGCAGCTGGACGTCGAGACCGAGCAGTCGACGTACACCGGTCTGCTGGACGCGGGCCTCAGCGAGGGGGACGAGCGCCCGCAGTCGCTGCTGCGGGCCACCGACGGCAAGGTCTGGGTCGGCGGCCACTTCAATGTGACCGTCCACGACACCGCCACCCGCACGAAGCGCTCGATCTGGGTGCCGGGCGAGCCGAAGGCCTTGGTCCAGCGCGGGGACAGGATCTACGCGGCGATCTACCCGAGCGGCCGGATCGTCGAGATCGACCCGACGCGGAACGACGCCCTGCGCGAAGTCACCTTCCTGCCCAGCGGGCAGCAGCGGCCGTGGGACATGGAGTACGACCCCGTCACCGACCGGCTCCTGGTGGCGTCCGCGCCGCTCGGCACCAGCACGGTCGGTGCGCTGACGGTCGTCGACCCGATCGCCGGGACCACCGAGCCGTATGTGAACGTGCTCCCCAACGAGAGCCTGATGAGCCTCAGCCTCGGCCCGAACGGCATCGTGTACCTGGGCGGTGACGTCCGGGGCGGCGGCGGTGGCGACCCCGCGCTGTGGAACAGCGCGGCCAGCGTCGGCGCCTTCGACCTGACCACCCGGAAGCTCCTGTGGGAGGTCGACCCGGTGGCGGGCAACCAGACGCTGCAGGACATCAAGGTCCACAACGGCATCCTGTACGGGGTGTTCAAGCGCAACGCGGGCTGGTTCACGATGGACGTGCAGACCCGCCAGGTCCTCGACAAGGGCACGCTGCCCGGTTACGGCGAGATCGAGGTGCACCAGGGCAAGGTGTTCACCTCGACGTACTTCGGCGGCGGCAACGTCCACCTGCTGGGCCCCGGCCTCGCCGACCCGCAGCTGATCGCCACCGGGCTCGGCGACGAGTGGTACACCAACCCGCAGCTCGCCTTCATCCCCGGCACCTGGCAGGCCTGGGCGCTGACCGGCCGCGAGCTCACCCGACTGCGCCTCGACCCGGCCTGTGCGCCGCTGACCGTCACCTGATCCGCCGGGGCCCCACCGGGCCCCACGTGAGGAAGCCCCGCCGGGTGTGTCCCGGCGGGGCTTCCTCCTTCTCGTTCCGTGCCCCCCGCCGAAGCGGTGGACGTCGTCGGTTCAGGACGGGCGACCGCCGAACCGCCAGTCATGGACCTCGATGTCGGCGTACAGGTCCTGGGCCAGGACCGCGCGCGCCGCCGCCGGGTCCGGCGCCCGGAGCAGCGCTGCCGTGCCCAGCCACGCGGCGCCGTCGTCGGACAGCAGCGGCCCGTACGCGATCAGGTCGTCCCGGTCGGACGGCAGGGTGAGGCCGTCGCCCTTCCCCGCCCCGAGGCCGAGCACCAGGTACCGGTTGCCACCGGTCCGGCCCCCGGGGAAGTCCCACATGGTGCGCCCCAGCAGGTTGCGCCATCGACGTACCATCACGTCCCGGTACGCGCCGGCCTGATAACCCGGCTCGTCGAAGGCGAAGGAGCGGGCGGCGGCGGGATCCGGCAGGTCGACGATGTGGACGCTGCCCGTGGGCGTCTCGCGGTCGCTGGTCAGGGTCGGCCCCCGGGCGATCATCTCGGCGGCGTACCCGTCCATGTAGGACCAGTGCCGCTCCAGCAGTTCGTGGCGGAGCGCCAGAGACCCGGTCCGGTCGCGGTGGTAGCAGAAGAACTCCATGCCACAGTCTGAACGACGCGCACGACGCCGTGTTCGTACGGGCGGTGTCAGGGGCGCGGGACGGTCCGGAGGGCGCGTGCGGACGCCCAGTAGACGGCGGCGGCGACGCCCATGCCGGACGGGATCGCCAGATCGACATCGCCCATGGCCCGGGCGATCGGGCCGGTCCAGAAGCTGGTGGTCACCCACATCAGGGAGGTGAGTCCGCCGGTGAGGAGCGCGAGGACGCCGGACCAGTGGACCCCGCGGTGGTACCAGAAGGGTCCGCCGTGTTCCTGTGCGAGCAGGTCCGGCCCGTCGTAGCGGTTGCGCCGCAGGACGAGGTCGGTCACGGCCACCGCCATCGCCGGGCCGGTCACGATGACCACGAGCTGGAGCATGGTGTTGACGCTCGTCAGGAAGTCCTCGACCAGGAGCGCGTACAGCGTCATGGCCGTGCCGATGACGCCGATGGTCAGGACCGCGGGGACGCGCGCGAGGCGGACGCCGACCGACTGGATGGACAGGCCGGCGCTGTAGGCCGTCATGCCGTTGTTGGCCAGGGTGTTGAGGATGATCGCGAGGACGAAGACGGGAACGAACCACCCCGGGAGGATGCTTTCCAGCGCGGCCTGAGGGTCGGTCATGTCGAGGCTGGTGGCCGCGAGCGCGCCGACGGTGGTGAGGACGACGCTCGGCAGGTACGCGCCGCTCGCCGTCCATCCGGCGATGGCGACCGGGCTGCTGTCGCGGGGCAGGTAGCGAGCCAGGTCGGGGCTGTTGCCGTACGACAGCGGTGTGGAGGCGACGATGGTGAAGCCGATGCCGAGGGTGGCGGCGAGCGCGGCGCCCTGGAGCGGCTCCGCCGGGGCGTACGACCAGTCGGCCTCGGCGAGCACGTGTCCCGTCACGACGACGAAGACGAGGGTCAGCAGGACGCTCAGCGCGGAATAGAGGCGGACGATCGTCGCGTGTCCGTAGATCGCGATCAGGAGGGTCGCGCCGGCGATGAGGCAGATGACGGCCGCGCCGACGGCCGGGTGGTCCGGCAGTCCCATCCGCTCCACCAGGCCGATGCCCGCGACCGAGGCGGCCGACCAGTTGAGGGCGAGGTAGGCCGCGGCGATCAGCCAGCCGGTCAGGACGAGCACGGCCTTGTTGCCGATGACCCCGTAGAAGGCGCGCGAGACGACCGAACCGCTGGTGCCCGCGGCCGGGCCGCTCGCCGCGATGACGCCCGTGAAGACCCACAGCAGGCTTCCGGCGAGGATCACCCCGACCGCCTGCGGCAGCGTCAGCCCCATGAGGATCAGCGTGCCGCCGACCACGAAGCTCAGATAACTGACGTTCGGTGCCGCCCACACCGCGAAGAGCCGGCGGGGACGGCCCGTGCGCTCGTCGGCGGGGACCAGGTCGATGCCCCGGGTCTCCAGGTGACCCGCGCGCTCGGAACTCCGCCCGCCGCCGAGAGGCGCCGGGGAGGTGGTGGGGTGTGTCGTCATGGAGCCCTCTCGGGGATGCGTCGGCGGCGGCCGCGCCGCTATTGGTCGTGCGACCAACTATGTATTGGTCACCGATCCAATAGCCTGGTCCTCATGACGTCAAGACCCCAGCCGAAACGAACGCGGAAGCTGCCGGAAGAACGCCGGGCCGAGATCGTGGAGACCGCCGCCCGCATCGCCCTGGCGGAGGGGCTGGAGGTGATCACCCTGCGGCGCGTCGCTGAGGAGCTGGGGGTCCGCCCCGGCCTCATCAGCCACTACTTCCCGGTCGCGGACAACCTCGTGAGCGAGGCGTTCACCTCCGCCACGGCCAAGGAGCGCGACTCGCTCCTGCCGCCGCACGAGCGGGAACTCCCACCCGTCGACCGGCTCGCGCGCTTTCTCGTGAGACTCGCGGACGGCGACTACCGGGACCTCAGCCGCCTGTGGCTCAACGCACGGCATCTCAGCAGGTTCAAGGACTCCCTGCGCCTGGCGGTGCGCACGCAGGAATCGGCGACCCGCACCGCGCTCGTCTCCCTCATCGCCGACGGCGTCGAAGCCGGCGAGTTCACTACCGACGACCCGCACGAGGCGGCTCTGCACGTCCTCATCACGGTCGACGGCCTGGGGTCGTACGCCAATGACGACGCGCCGATGGACGGTCCGGACGTCCGCGACGTGGCGATCGAGACGGCCGAGATCCGGCTCGGACTGGCCCCGGGCACACTCCGCCTCCGCGCCTGATCGCCACCTCGTCACCTCTCGGGGGAAGTACGGGTCGGTGGAGGTACGGGAGAAGTGGCCGGACTCGGCCAGGTGTAGCCCGGCCGATACGGGGCACGCGAAGGGCAGGCCCCGCCGCGCATCCCCCCGTCGCGGCGGGGTCTCGCCGTGGCAGCACTCACGGGCCGCGCCGCTGACCGCGCCGGTGACCGCGCCGGGTCGGCCCGCGTGCCAAGGCTTGGGCCAAGGCCTGGGCCTGGGCCTGGGCCTACGACTGGGCTCGCCCCGGCACGTGTGCGGTCGAGACGGCGGTCAGCGCCTGGCGGCCCCAGCGGAGTTCGGCCAGCAGGCGTGCCGCGTCGGTGAGGAGGGCGCCCTGGAGTGTGGGGGCGGGTGGGCGGGCTTCCGGGGCCGAGAGTTCCTGGCGTTCGAGCGTGCCGAGCGCGCTGTCCGCCGCGTCGATCATCTCGGTGAGGCGATCGTCGTCGGCCGGCGCGGGCCTGCCCAGCTCCTCCATCACGGGGGCCAGCCTCCGCAGCAGGGAGCCGAGGCCGGAGCGGAAGGTGCCGGGCAGGGTGTCGAACTCCTCGTCCGCCAGGGCGAAGTCCAGGGTCCGGGTCAGGGACCGCAGGTGATCGAGGCAGCGCTGGGCGGCGGTGAGCGCCTCGCGGGCCCGGGGAAGGGCCTCGGCGTCCCCCTCGAAGCCCCGGCGGGGGTTCAGCTTCGCGTTCTCCTCCTCCGCGTCGATGCTCCCCCGGACGCGATCGCAGTCGGCGGACAGCCTGCGCCAGTCCTGTCGCCACCGCCGCACCTGGTCGGGGTCGGGGGCGCTCGCCTCGAAGGCGTCGGCCAGGCCGTCCGTACGCCGGCTCATGCCCTCGTAGAGACGGGCGACGTCCTGCTGCCGGTGGCTCGTGTGCCGTGCGGGAGCGAGTACGAGATGGGCGGCCAGTCCGCAGAGGGCGCCGACGAGCACGGAGAGGGCGAGGTGGCCGATGTAGTCGATCCGCCCTTCGCCGGAGGAGAAGGCGAAGAGCCCCACGACGGCGACCTGGATGCCCTGCTGCCCCAGCCGGCGCACCCGGCCGATCCGTAGGGCGATCAGGGTGAGGAGCGCGAGGGTCCACGCGTGCAGCCCGAAGGTGGCCGCCAGGGCGGCGGCGAGCGTGGCCCCCACGGCCATCGCCAGCAGGTACTGCACGGACTCGCGGAAGGAGCGGTAGACCGTGGCCTGCACCGCCACCAGCGCGGTGAAGGGCGCGAACGTGGAGACCGTCGGTGGCAGGAAGTGGTGGGCCAGCATCCACGCCGCCGTGGCGGCGACGACGGTCTTCCCCGTGAGCAGCAGATCGTCCCGCTCACTGCCCGACGACCGCACGGCACGCCGCACATAGGCGGCCGTCTCGGCGGCCCCGGCCCACACCCGTTCCGGTCCCTTGCCCCACCTGGACACGATGGATCACCTCCAGGGGGCCGTCTGCCCCGCCGATCCGGGGCGACGCACATACGTCGTACCGGGAACGACACCGTCGGCGAGGGTTGGCGCGACGGGCCGGGGGCACCGGCAGGGAGCAGGACAGCGAGGCGAGCCGGCCGGGCCGGACAGCCGGGCCTGACCGCCGGGCCGGACAGTGAGGTGAGCAGGTGGGTGAGGTGACCGACGCGAGCGCGGCGAACGCCGAGGAGAGCGAGGTCGAGAAGGCCGCGGAGCAGCAGGACCTCTTGAACGGCCTGAGCGTGGACGCGAGCCGGCCCGAGCAGCCCGTCCTGCTCAGCGCCGCCGGCGAGCCGATCCGCACCTGGCAGGAGAACTACCCCTACGACCGGAAGGTTCGGCGGGGCGAGTACGAGCGGGCCAAGCGGATCCTCCAGATCGAGATGCTGAAGCTGCAACGCTGGGCCAAGGAAACCGGTGCCCGGCTGATCGTGGTCTGCGAGGGCCGCGACGCCGCCGGCAAGGGCGGCACCATCCAGCGGTTCACCGAGCGGCTCAACCCGCGCGGCGCCCGGATCGTGGCTCTGGACAAGCCGACCGAGCGGGAGGCGGGGCAGTGGTACTTCCAGCGTTACGTGGCCCACCTGCCGGCTCCCGGCGAGATCGTGTTCTTCGACCGCTCCTGGTACAACCGGGCGGGCGTGGAGCGAGTGATGGGCTTCTGCACCGACGACGAGTACGCGCTCTTCCTGCACCAGTGCCCGTTGTTCGAGCGCATGCTGGTCGAGGACGGCATCCACCTGTCGAAGTTCTGGTTCTCGGTCTCCCGCTCCGAGCAGCGCACCCGCTTCGCGATTCGCCAGGTGGACCCGGTACGGCAGTGGAAGCTCTCCCCCACCGACCTGGCCTCGCTCGATCTCTGGGACGACTACACCGCCGCCAAGGTCGCCATGTTCCGGGCGACGGACACCGCGCACGCACCGTGGACGGTGGTCAAGAGCAACGACAAGCGCCGGGCCCGCCTCGAGGCCATGCGCAGCCTGCTGTCGCGCATCGACTACACGAGCAAGGACCCGGCGGCCGTGGGTGAGCCGGATCCGCTCATCGTCGGCGCGGCGGACACCCTGCTCGAACCCGGCGAGGAGACCTCCGCCCTCTCCCCCACCCCTCTGGCCCCGCGCCGCGAAGGCCCGGGGGAGCACCCGGAGAGCTGAGAGCCCGATCCGGCGGGCGCGGCGGTACGTCAGCGGCCGTAGGCGTCCCGGCAGAGCTTGACGAGCCCCGGGGCGACGACGCCGTCGGCCTGACCGCAGAGTTGCGCCATCTGAGGCGGCCGCTGCCGCTGTGGCGGCCGGAGCTTGGGGGTGGTGCGGCCCGCTCGCGGCGTGTCGGTCTTCGGCGGCGACACGCCGTACCGCTCGGTGCGACGAGGGATCGGCGGACGGGTACGGGCCGGCGGTGCCGTGCCCCGCCATGGCCGGGCCGTGGCCGGTGTCTTCTTCGGCTTGGCGCCGGGACCGGTCGACCCCAGAGCCTCGCGCGGCGGGGCCTGCCGGGGCTCGGGCCAGGTCGGCAACGGGGACGGGGGCCGGTCGGCGGCCGGGGCGATTCCTGCGGGACGGCCAGGGGCGGGCGGCCGTGCCGGGTGATGGACGGATACGCAACCGGTCATGCTCAGGAGCGCGGCGAGGACGAGCGACGGTGCCGCCTTTCGGAAGTGCATGGGGCCACGCTGCCGCAGCCGGTGACGGTCCGTGAGCGAACGCGTGGCCGTCCACCGGGACGAGTGACCACGCGTCGCTTCCGAGACGGATTCGGCGGTGGACCGGGGAACCCCTAGCGGGCACCGGCCCGGACGGCGCGGGTGACGTGTGCCGAGCGAGGAGCCGGGAGCCGGGAGCGAGGAGCCGGGAGCGAGGAGCGTGCTACCGCGGGGTGCGGACGGAGGTGGCACCGGCGATCAGTGCCGCGGCCGCCCCGAGGCCCGCGAGCACGGCGAAGAGTTCCGGATGGCCGCCGAGCGCCGGGGCGAGGAGGGCCGCCGTGAAGGGCGCGAGGGCGGCCGCGGTCTGGGCGGGGGCGCTGAGCAGGCCGGAGAGTCTGCCGTAGTGCCGTGTCCCCCATCGGTCGGTCACGGCGGTGGCCTGGAGAAGGGTGAGGTTGCCGCGGACCATGCCGGCCCCGGTCGCTACGGCGAGCAGCAGGATGTACGGGCCGGGAATGAGGGCGAAGGCGGCGGTGGTCAGGCCGCCCAGGGCGATGAGGAGCACCGTGCGGGTGGTGGGGCCGGTGCGGCGGGCGAGCGTGGCGTAGAGGGTACGGCCGAGGGTCTGGCCGGCTCCGCCGAGGCCGAGGGCCCAGGCGGCCTGGCCGGTGGTGTAGCCGCGTTCGAGGAACAGCGGGACGACGGTGACGACGACCGCGTACATCGCGAACGCCGAGAGCGTGAACGCGACGGCGAGCAGCAGGAACGGCCGGCTGCGTACGACCGCCCACGCGTCGCCTCCCGTCCCGCCGTCCGCCGGCGGAGCGGGTGGCCAGGGCGCGCGGAGCGCGAAGAGGTGGGCGGGGATCGTGACGGCGGCGAGGATCGCGGCGAGCACGAGGTAGGTGGTGCGCCACGTCAGGTGGTCGGCGAGCACGGCGGTGAGCGGGGCGAAGACGGTGGAGGCGAGGCCGCCGGCGAGGGTGACGACGGTGAGGGCGCGGACGTGGTCGGGGGCCCACCACCGGGTGAGGGCGGCGAAGGCGGGCTGGTAGAAGGTGGTGGCCATGGCGAGCCCGGCCAGGGTCCAGCCGGCGAAGAACACGGGCAGGTTCGGAGCCAGGGCCATGATCACGAGGCTGAGCGTCCCGGCGGCGGAGCCGGTGGTCATGACGGCGCGCGGGCCGCGGCGGTCGATGATCCGGCCGACGCGGATTCCGGCCAGGCCGGAGACGGCAAGGGCGAGCGAGAACGCCGCCATCGTGGCGCCCGCGGACCAGCCGGTGTCGGCCGTGATCCGGGGGTTGAGGACGGGGAAGGCGTAGTAGACGATTCCCCAGCTGGTGATCTGTGTCGCGCAGAGCGCGGGCAGGACGGCGCGGGGCCGCGTCCGGAGCGTCGTTCCGGTCGCGGCCCCGTCCATGGGGGTACGGGTGTCGAGGCCGGTCACGAGCCGCAGGCGGGCGCCGGGGCGGTGGCGCCGAGCTGGATGAGCGCGGGGGCGGGGGCGCAGCAGCCTCCGCCGTCGGCCGCCTGCTCGGTCCGGGGCTGGTCGAAGAGGCCGGCCCCGCCGCAGACTCCGGTCTCCGGCAGCACCAGTTCGACGCGCTCGGCGGCCTCGCGGTCGCCGGCGATCGCCGCGACGACGGAGCGGACCTGCTCGTAGCCGGTGAGGGCGAGGAAGGTCGGGGCACGGCCGTACGACTTCATGCCGACCAGGTACACGCCCTGTTCGGGGTGGGACAGCTCCTTGACCCCGTGCGGGTAGACCGTGCCGCAGGAGTGCTGGTTGGGGTCGATCAGCGGAGCCAGTTCGACGGGGGCCTGAAGCCGCTCGTCCAGGCGCAGGCGGAGTTCGTCGAGGAAGGACAGGTCGGGGCGGAGGCCGGTGAGGACGATGAGCTCGTCGACCGGGTCGAGCCGGTGGCCGTCCTCCGATACCAGCACGAGCCGCTCGCCTTCGCGCTCGATCGCCCGCGTGCGGAAGCCGGTGACGGCGTCGGCGTGGCCCTCGTCGACCGCCGCCTTGGCCGCGAGGCCGAGGGCGCCGCGGGCGGGGAGCTGATCGGCGGTGCCGCCTCCGAAGGTGGAGCCGGAGATGCCGCGGCGCAGGATCCAGGTGGCGTGCGTGCCGTCGCCGTCCTCGGATTTCGCGAGGTCGGCGAGTGACGCGAGGGCGGTGAAGGCGGAGGCGCCGGAGCCGATGACGGCGGTGCGCTTCCCGGCGTAACGGGCCCTGACGGCCGGGTCCTTGAGGTCGGGGACGCGGTAGGAGATCCGGTCGGCCGCCGCGCGCTCGCCGAGCGCCGGGAGCCCGTCGCCGCCGGCCGGGGAGGGGAGGGCCCAGGTGCCGGACGCGTCGATGACGGCGTGGGCGAGGATCCGCTCCTCGCGGCCGTCGGTGTACTGGACGTGGACGGTGAAGGGCCGGGTTTCGCGGTCGGCGTCGACGACCCGGTCGCGGCCGGCGCGGGAGACGCCGGTGACCCGGGCGCCGAGCCGGACCGTGTCGCCGAGGACGTCGGCGAGCGGCTGCAGGTACCGCTCCGCCCAGTCGCCGCCCGTCGGGTACGTCGCCGCGTCGGGCTTCGTCCAGCCGGTGGGGGCGAGGAGCTTCTCGGCGGCCGGGTCGGTGAGTTCGCCCCAGGTGGAGAAGAGCCGGACGTGCGCCCACTCCCGCACCGCCGCTCCCGCCTGCGGGCCCGCCTCCAGGACCAGGGGCCGAAGGCCCCGGCCGACGAGGTGGGCGGCGGCGGCCAGACCGGCGGGTCCGGCGCCGATGACCACGACGGGCGGCTGCTCGGTGGCGCAGGCGGAGGCGGTGGCGCTCATGACGTACCCCTTGGTTGTTTCGACGTCCGTCTATCTCGTACGCCCTCAGCATGGCACCTGCTTCGATAAGCGTCAACATAGACATCCATCGATTTCATGGGCGCCGAGACGGAGACGTACGCGGCACCCCTCGGCACTTGGTTCGACGTATGTCAACATAGACACATGTCGAACACGAAGGTCTTGCCGCTGCTGGAGCCCGCCGTCGAGCCGTGCTGCCCGCCTCTGACCGAGCGCCCTCTGACCGCTGAGGAAGCCGAGCGGACCGCCGTCATGTTCAAGGCGCTCGGCGATCCGGTGCGGCTGCGGCTCTTCTCGGCCGTCGCCTCGCACGAGGGCGGCGAGGCGTGCGTCTGCGACATCTCCGACGTCGGCGTCTCCCAGCCGACCGTCTCCCACCATCTGAAGAAGCTGAAGGAGGCCGGGCTGCTCTCCTCCGAGCGGCGCGGCACCTGGGTCTACTACCGCGTCGAGCCGGCCGTCCTGGCCGCCATGGGCCGGCTCCTCACCAACGCCGCCGCTGCCTGACGCCGGGTCGGTGCGTCGTGGGCCCGGTCAGGGACCGGCGAGGATGAAGATCAGCTCTACGCGTCCCGGCCTCTTCCCCTGAGGGTCGTGCACCCGGTACAGGAGGGTGATCGCCACGCCCGTGTCCGTGGTCGGCTCGGTCGTGAGGCGGCGGAGCTCGATGGCCTGGACCGGCTCGCCCGTCGACCCGGGAGGCCGTGGGTCGGCGGCGAGGAGCGCCAGGGCGTCGTGCACGGCGCGGCGCCCGCCGGGCGACAGGTGCGCGAACTCGGCGTACAGCCGCCGGGGGACCTGGACGATCCAGTGCGTCACGCGGCGCCCTTGTCGAGCTCGGCCCACAGGTCGTCGACGCCGATGAGGTCGGCCTCGCCGGCGACGGACGCGCGGACGGCTTCCGCGACGTCGGCCCGCCGGGTCCGCAGCGCGACGAGGTGACGGGCCTGTGTGATGACGGCCGTCTGCTCCCGCCCGAAGCGTGCGGCGTCCAGCCGGGCGTCGAACGCGGCGAGTTCGGCGGAGCCGACGACCGCGAGGGCGGCGCGGAGTTCGGCGAGGGTCTGCGGGCCCTCGTCCGGCTCGATTCGGTACGGGTTCGCGTACGCGCTCATCCTGTGGCCTCCTCGTCTCGTGCAGGACCACCGTACGACGGACGACACGGTCGTGGGGAGGCCTCGGCGCATCGGAGGACCGATGTCATCGGCTGCGCGGGGTCACCAGGCCGGATTCGTAGGCGAGGACGACGAGTTGGGCGCGGTCGCGGGCGTGGAGTTTGGCCATGGCCCGGTTGACATGGGTCTTCGCGGTCAGCGAGCTGATCACCATGCGGTCGGCTATCTCGTCGTTGGACAGGCCCCGCGCGACGAGGGCGACGGCTTCCCGTTCCCGGTTGGTCAGTTCCTCCAGGCCCGTCCCGGCGTCGCCGGCGAGCGGCTGACTGACGTACCGGTGGATCAGTTTGCGGGTGATCGACGGGGCGAGCAGGGCGTCGCCGCGGGCGGCGACCCGTACCGCGTGCAGGAAGTCCTCCGGCACGATGTCCTTGACGAGGAATCCCGCCGCGCCGGCGCGCAGCGCGTCCAGGATGTAGGCGTCCATGCCGTAGTTGGTGAGGATGACGACGTGCACCCCGGCCAGGGACGGGTCCGCCGCGATGTGCCGGGTCGTCTCGATGCCGTCCATGACCGGCATCTGGATGTCGATGAGCGCGACGTCGGGCAGATGGTGCCTGGCGAGGGCCAGGCCCTCTTCCCCGTCGGCTGCCTCGGCCACCACTTCGATGTCGTCCTCGAGGTCGAGGAGCGCGCGGAACCCGCTGCGTATGAGCGGCTGGTCGTCGACCAGCAGGACGCGGATCACGAGGTCCGGTCCACGGGGAGTTCGGCCTGGACGGTGAAGCCGCCCTCGCCTCGCGGTTCCGCGCGCAGGCGACCGCCGAGGGCGGTGACGCGTTCGCGCATCCCGAGCAGGCCGATGCCGGGCGTCGGGGCGGTGTCCGGCGTCGCCGTGCCGTCGTCGTCGACGCGTATGGCGAGGGCGTCCGGGCGGCAGTCGATCCGGACCGACGCGGTGGCGGCGCCGGCGTGGCGGGCGACGTTGGTGAGCGATTCCTGCACGATCCGGTAGGCGGTACGGTCCACGGTGGCGGGTACGTCGTGGTGGTGGCCCTCGATCGTCAGCGTCGCGTCCAGGCCGATGGTCCGGGCCTGTTCGACGAGTTCGGGGACGTGGGCGAGCCCGCGCGGCGGGGTCGTGTCGTCGTCGCGCAGCGCCTCCAGGGTCGCGCGCAGCTCGCGGGTCGCCTCACGTCCGGCCGCCTGGATCGCGAGGAGCGCCTCCGGCACCTGTTCACCGCGCCTGCGGGCCACGTGGACGGCGACCTCCGACTGCACCTTGATGACCGAGATCTGGTGGGTGAGCGAGTCGTGCAGCTCCCGTGCGATGCGCAGCCGCTCCTCGTCGGCGCGGCGCCGCGCGGTCTCCTCCCGGGTGCGCTCGGCTTCGTCCGCCCGCCGCTCGGCCTGCCGCAGCGCTTCACCGGCGGCGCCGGCCGCGATCAGCCAGGCGATCTCCAGGGCGCCGCGGGCCCGTGCGAACGCCTCGCCCGTGTCGTGGAGTCCGGCTGCCATGGCGGCGAGCGGGAGCGCGGCCAGCATGGTCACGCTCGCCACCAGAGTGAGGGTGCGGTGCCCCGCCCGTACCGCCGCGTACACCGCGAACAGGAACGCGACGACGGGCACGTCGAATCCGGCCGCCTGATAACCCACCGCGCACAGCCCGGTGACGGCCAGGACGGGCACCGGAGCCCGGCGGCGCGCGGCCAGCGCCAGGCCGCCGGCCGCCAGCAGCGCGTAGCCGAGCGGGTCGAGGCGCGTGGCGGAGTGCTGCCCCGACACGCCCGTGACCAGGAGCGCCGCCGCCACACCGAGCGCGATCGCCCCGTCCGTGAGTCCCCTCCGGAGGTCTGTGAATCCGCTCCGGGCACCGGCCCGTCCTGTGCTCATGCGCGCACCCTAGCCGGACGCCGCCGCGGCCGGATCCCACTCGCGGACGAGAGGCCGACTACCGCGCCCGTCGTACGTACGGGCGTTCCTGCCGCGTCCGCGGCAGCGCGAAGTGTCCGCGCCCGCGGGACGACCGGCTGGGCGCCCCGGCGACATGATCGGGCGACACCCAGACAGTCAGACATTCAGTCACCCTCGCCCGACGAGGCGTGTGAAGGAGGAGAGGGCCATGAGCTCATACGGAGCCCTGAAGGCGGTCCGACGTGTGGTCGCGGCGACCGGAGCCGCCCTGCTCGGGACGTGGGTGCTCGCGGCGCCGGCGACCGCGCGGGCCTCGGTCCAGCCGGCCGCCGCCGACGTGTACACCATGAGCGCCGGTCGGCTCGGGGCCACCACGGCCGCCGTGCTGGCGCTGATCGGTGTGGCCATCGGCGGGCTGGCCCTGGCCCGCCCCACCGGTCGCTTCGGCACCGGCACCGGCACCGGGCGGCTCGGGGCGTCCGTGGCACTGGCGGCGGGGCTGGTCGCCATGGCGCTCGGTGGGCTGGTCGTCGCCACGTCCGACGGCGGTCTCGGCACCGGCAACGGGCTGGGCGGGGCGATCGTGGCCCTGGTGGTGGGGCTGATCAGCCTGGTCCTCGGCGGGATGGCCCTGGGCCGCTCCCGCCGCACGGCCCGGCCGTCGTAGACCCGCACCCGCACCCGCACACGGCGCGGCGCGGCGCGGCGCGGACGGTCGGAGACCCTCCCGTCTTCCCCGCCGGGAGCTGGGGAGATTCACTCTGACGGCACAGCGCGACGGCCGGACCGTCCACCTCCGACGAACCGCCCGCACGGCCGCGGCCGTCACCGGTGCCGTACGCGTCACAGGGCCGAGGGAGCCATGCGGGCCACGACGGCCACGCGTACCGCACCACCACGCAAGGCCCTCCGCCGGGCCGAGCGCGGTTGTGCGGTAGGGACTGCCGACCGACCATGAGGGTACGTAGGGAGGCCGATGCCATGAGCGCGGTGCACGCGGCCGAGGACGCCGACTTCCGCGGCCCCCTCGATGTGACGAAAGCGGCGACCGCCGTCCTGGACGCCGACGGCACCGTCGTCGGCTGGGGCCCGGCGGCGTCCGCGCTGCTCGGCTACCCCCCGCACGAGGCGGTGGGCCGCCCCATCGGCTCGTTCGTCGCCGATCACCCCGGTGCGTACGCGACGGGCACGCCCCTCCCGGGCGCGGCGCACGCCCGGCGGCAGGTGCTGCGCATGCGCCATCGGGACGGCCGCGTCATCCGCGTGGCGACCGCGACCGTCCCGCTGTCGCACACCGGGACGGGGCCCGCCAGGCTGCTCTCGCTGGCGGACGCGGACGAGACGGAGCGCTGGGAGGCCCTCCAGTCGATGCTCCGGGGCCTGGTCGACCAGTCGCCCATCGGCCTCGCCATCTACGACACCGATCTGCGGGTCGTATGGACCAACCGCGCCCTTTACCACGAGATGGGCGCCTCTCAGTACGCCGGCCTCGGCCCCGACGAGATGGTCGCCCAGGGCGAGATCCTCTCCGAGGGGTACACGGCCACGCTGGAGGAGACCATGCGCCGGGTGATCGCCACCGGCGAGCCCGTCATCGACCTGCACTACAGCGGCCGCCCGCCCTCGGATCTGGAGCACGACCACGTCTGGTCCTGCTCCTACTACCGGCTCCAGAGCGCGAACGGCACGGCCCTGGGCGTGTGCGAGGAGTCGGTGGACATCACCGACCGCTACCTCGCCCAGCAGCGGCTGGACCTCCTCGTACGGGCCGGGGCCCGGGTGGGCACCTCCCTGGACATGACCCGTACGGCGCAGGAGCTCTCGGCCGTGGCGGTCCCGCAGTTCGCCGACGGCATCACGGTCGACCTCATCGACGTCGTCCTGGAGGGCGAGCAGCCGCCCCCGGGGACGGCGACCGCCAGGCGTCTCGTACGGGTGTGGGAAGGACCGGCCCCCGAGGCGGCGGCAGACGAGGACCGAGGCGCGGGCCCGGACGTGGGCCCGGACGTCCGCACGGGCCCGGCGGGCAGGGCCGCACCGCCCCAGCCGGTCGTCCATCCGCCGGACTCGCTGCAGGCCCGCTGCCTGGCCGGCGGCCGCCCCGTGCTGGAGGGCCCGGCACCGAAGGGGCCGACACCGGAGGGCCCGGCACCGGAGGGGCCGGCGCGGACGGACGGCGCGCACTCCCGGCTCGCCGTGCCGCTGTGCACCGAAACGTCCCCGCTCGGCGTCGTCACCTTCCGCCGCGACAGCCACCCCGACCCGTTCGAGTCCGGTGATCTGCTCGTGGCCGAGGAGCTGGTGGCCCGAGCCGCCGTCAGCATGGACAACGCCCGCCGCTTCACCCGTGAGCACACCGCCGCCCTCACCCTCCAGCGCAGCCTGCTCCCCCGGTACCTGCCGCGGCTCACCGGCGTGGACGTCGCCCACCGCTATCTGCCGGCGGACAGCAGGGCCGGGGTCGGCGGCGACTGGTACGACGTGATCGCCCTGTCGGGTACGCGCGTCGGCCTGGTCGTCGGCGACGTCGTCGGCCACGGTGTGCGCGCCGCCGCCACCATGGGCCGCATTCGTACGAGCGTGCGCGCGCTCGCCCGGCTCGACCTCCCGCCCGACGAACTCCTCGCCCGCCTCGACGAACTCATCACCCAGGACGCCCACGAACAGGCGGCGGTCCAGGCGGAGATGGACGACGCGGCCTTCGGCGTGACCTGTCTGTACGCCGTGTACGACCCGGTGACCGGGCGGTGCAGCATGGCCCGCGCCGGCCACCCGCTGCCCTCGGTCGTCGACCCCGCCACCGGCGCGGTCACGCACCCCGACCTGCCGGCCGGACCGCCGCTCGGCCTCGGCGGCCTGCCGTTCGAGAGCGGCGAGTTCACGCTCCCCGAGGGCAGCGTCATCGCCCTGTTCACCGACGGGCTCGTCCAGGGCCGGGACCGGGACCGCGACGCCGAACTCGACGCGCTGCACGCCGTCCTCGCCGACGAGCACGACCGTCCCCTCGACGACCTGTGCGACCGGATCGTCGCCACGCTGCTGCCGGGCCCCGTCGACGACGACGCCGCACTCCTCCTCGTACGCACGCGGACCCTGGACAGCGACGAAGTGGCCGCCTGGGACCTGGCCGACGACCCGGAGGTGGTGAGCCGGGCCCGCGCCCTGGCCACCCGTCAGGTCGGCGCGTGGGGGCTGGACGGGGAGCTCTCCTTCACCACCGAACTGGTCGTCAGCGAACTGGTCACCAACGCCATCCGGTACGCCTCCGGCCCCATCCAGCTACGGCTCATCCGCGACCGCACCCTGATCTGCGAGGTCTCCGACACCGGCCACACCTCGCCCCATCTGCGGCGCGCGGGGAACGAGGACGAGGGCGGCCGCGGCCTGTTCCTCGTCGCGCAGATGACGCAGCAGTGGGGCACCCGCTACACCGCGACCGGCAAGACGATCTGGGCCGAACAGCCGATTCCGCGGTGACGCCGACCGGCGATACGCTCACGCTGACGAGCCGCCCGATAACCCGCAAATCAGCCCCAGCGATCACTATGGGTGAATTTCGCGGCTTTTGGTTGCTGAGAGTGACAGCCGCGCCTTCCTCTCGCTTAGCTGGGCGGCATGCGATACGAGCAGGTTCGTCCCGGTCTCCGGGCCCAGCAATTCTTCATCGACGCCACCGAACCGCCCCACCCGGTCATCGGGGGTCGGTCATGACCGCACTGACCACGACGGAACCGACGACGACCGCCACGTCCGTCGCATCGGTCCTGCACAGAGCCCGCACCCTCGTCGCCCCCGCCTTGCGGGACGCGATCGGCGCTCTTCCCGAGCCGGAACGCCGCATCGCCCGGTACCACCGCGGATGGTGCGAGGCGGACGGCACGCAACTGCCCTCGTCGGCGGGCGGCGAGGGCGGTGGGAAGGCCGTACGGCCCGCCCTGGTGTTCCTGGCCGCCCGGGCGGTCGGCGGTCCGGCCGAGTGCGCCGTTCCCGGAGCGGTCGCGGTCGAGCTGATCCACGACTTCTCGCTCCTGCACGACGACGTGATCGACGGCGACCCCCTGCGCCGCCACCGCTCGGCCGCCTGGGCCGTCTACGGCACGCCCGCGGCGGTGCTGACCGGCGACGCCCTCCTGGTGGGCGCGCTGCGGGCCCTGATGGCGACGCCCGGACCGCTGGCCGACACGGCGGTGCGCGAGGCGTTGGTGATGCTGAGCGACCTGATGGTCGGTCAGAGTCAGGACGTGGCGTTCGAGAAGGTGGGCCATGTCGAGGTGGGGCAGTACCTGGCCATGGCGGCGGGCAAGACCGGCGCCCTGATGGGGTGCGCCTGCGCGCTGGGCGGTGTGCTGGCGGGGGCCGACGCCGAACGGGTCGCCGGGCTGCGGGACTTCGGCCGCTGCCTGGGGGTGGCCTTCCAGTGCGTGGACGATCTGCTCGGCATCTGGGGCGACAGCGCGCAGAGCGGCAAACCGGTCGGAGCGGATCTCGCGGCGCGGAAGAAGTCCCTGCCTGTCGTCGCGGCGTTGGCCGACGAGGGCGCCGCGGGCCGGAGCCTGGCCGCGCTGTACGCACGGCCGGAGCCGCTGAACGAGTCGGAGATCGCGCTCGCCGCCGAGCTGGTCGAGCGGGCCGGCGGCCGGGAGGCGACCGAGAGGGAGGTGTCCCGGCAGACGGCGGCCGCGATGCGCGCCCTGTCGCGGGCGCGGCCGACGGCCGAGGTGTACCGGCAGTTGCACGAGCTGGCCATGCTGCTGACGAGACGCGATCGATGAGGACCGGGCGGGGAACGACCGGTGTTCCGACGGCTCGGCGGGAATACACACCTGTGGGCGTAACGGGATTTTCCTAACGAAGGGTCATGCCGGTACGTTCAGTCGGACGTAGCCACGTCATGCTTCTGTCCGGCCGTCATCACCGCCGGCAGTCAGCCGTGGATGTTTTCATCCGACACTCACACGAGAGGGCGGGATGTGTCCGGGCCCCCAGCCGTCAGCGTGTACGGCCTGCACGTCACGCGGGGAAAGCACACCCTGCTGCACGACATTTCGTTCACGGTGCCCAGAGGCGCCATTGTCGGGCTTCTGGGCCCCAGCGGCTGTGGGAAGACCACACTTTTGCGCTCGGTGGTCGGCATTCAGGCGAGCACGGCCGGCCATGTGCAGGTGCTGGGCTTTCCCGCCGGCTCGCCGGCCCTCAGCTACCGCGTCGGGTATGTCACCCAGGCACCGTCGGTGTACCCGGATCTGACCGTTCTGGAGAACCTCAGGTACTTCTCGGCCGCCCTCGGCATGCGGGGGTGGCGGCGGGAGAACGCCGTGGTCCGCGTGGTGAAGGAGGTGGACCTCGCCGAGTACGCCGACAAGCCGGTCGCCCGCCTCTCCGGCGGCCAGTACTCCCGCGTGTCGCTGGCCGTGGCTCTACTCGGCACCCCGGACCTGCTGGTCATGGACGAACCGACCGTGGGGCTCGACCCCTTGGTCCGCCGTGAACTGTGGGAAGCCTTCAAACGTCTCGCGGAGAGCGGAACCACCTTGCTCGTCTCCAGCCACGTCATGGACGAGGCGGACCGCTGCGACCGGCTGCTGCTGATGCGCGGGGGCCGGTTGATCGCCTCGGCGGGGCGCGAGGACCTGCTGATGCACACCGGCTGCAACAGCGTCGAGGAGGCGTTCATGTACCTGGTGACCTCCGCGGCGAGGGCCGAGGCCGCCCCCCATCCGGTCGCGGAGCGCATCCCCGGTCCCTTGATCAGCGAGGCGCTCCCCGATCCCGACCGTCCGTACTTCGCATCGGAAGCCCGCAGGTGAGCGCGGAGCGTCCCTCGGTCCCGCAGCTGCGGGGGCGCCCGCTGCCGTTCTCGCCGAGCATCACCGTCGCGACGGCCCAGCGCGTGCTTCAGCAGATCTCCCGCGACCGGGGAAGCACCGCGCTGATGCTCGTCATCCCGTGCATGCTCATGGTGCTGCTCAAGCTGATGTTCCGCGACGCCGAGGAGTCCTTCGAGCGGGTGGGCCCGCAGGTGTTCGGCATCTTCCCGGTCATCGTGATGTATCTGGTCGCCTCCGTGTCGACGCTGCGGGAGCGGACGTCGGGGACCGCGGAGCGCCTGCTCACCCTCCCCGTGCAGCGACTCGACATCGTCCTCGGCTACAGCCTGGCGTTCGCGTTCCTCGCGCTGCTCCAGGCGGTGCTGTCCACCTTGCTGGCGATCGGCCCGCTGGGCCTCGACATCAAGGGTCCCGCCTACCTCCTCATGGTCATCGCCATGCTCGGAGCCCTGCTGGGGCTCGCGCTGGGCCTTCTCGTCAGCGCCTTCGCGCGCAACGAGTTCCAGGCGGTGCAGTTCCTGCCCGCCGGTGTCCTGCCGCAGTTCCTGGTGTGTGGGCTGTTCGTGCCACGGGAGGAGATGCACGGGGCGCTCGACGCCATGGCCCAGGTCATGCCGATGACGTACGCGGTCCAGGCGGCCACGGAAGCCGCCACACACGAGGGCGTCACCGGCGTCTTCGTCCGGGACGCCGTCCTCATTCTCGTGTGCGTCGTCGGGGTCCTGATCGCCAGCGCCGCCACGCTCAAGCGCTGAGCGAAAGGCCGCCGGACAGAAAGAAGCGGGTGGGGTACGGACCTGATGTCCGTACCCCACCCGCTCCGCGCGTCACGCGCCGGTCCGGCCAGGGGTCAGAAGCCGAAGCCCCCGCCGTGGGAGCCGAGGCCCCCGCCGTTGGACGTGCTCCATCCGAAGCCCACGCTGCCGTTGCTCGGGAACGAGAACGGGCCGAACTGGATCGGACGTCCGCCGCCGTGGCCCCCGTCGCCGCGGCCGTCGCTCAGCGTGGACGGTGCCGAGGGAGACGCGGACGCCGAGGCGGCGGCGCCGCCGGCCACCAGTGCGGTCGCCGCGATGGTGATCACGGCAGCACGACGAAGAAATGACATGAATGACTCCGAAGAATATGTGGGGGGTTGATCGACTCAATTCAGCACCCTATCCGTGCGGTGCGGCGAAGAATCGATAAGGCCCGACGATTTCCCTCCAAGGGGGCGTCGGAAATAACCTCATCTCCGCGTCGATATGCGAATTGATTCTTAGGCCTGTCACCTTTCACTCAGAACAGGTGGTCGTCCCACCACCACGCGAGGGAGGGCGCCGCCGGAAGCGGCTCGCTCCTGCCGTCGGCAGGGGCCTCGGCCCAGGCGAGCGGGGCTTCGTCCATCGGGTCCGGGACGTGTCCCAGGCTCAGATAGCGCGGTACCCGAAGGCCCCATTCCGCGTTGCCGCGAATGCCGTACCGAAGCCCCTGGAGGTAGCTGCTCAGCTCGACGCCCGCGCGCGGCCTGACCCGGTCGTGCACTTGCAGGAAGCGTGTCAGGACCCGGTCTCTGACACACGTGGCCGCTTCCACCGCCTCCTGAAGGGACAGGTCTCGGTGGTGCATGAGGACGCTGTAGATGTTCTGGTCGGCGTGGCCGCGTGACACCTCCTTGCGCAGCGAGTGCCGGTCGTTGTCGAGCGCGGCCACCAGGATGGCCATCTCCGTCAGCGCGCGCACCACGGGCCGGCTCAGCTCCGCCTGCGGTACCTCCAGGCCGGTCGCCAGCTCCAGCATCGCGAACGTCGGCTCGCCGCCCGACGCCAGCAGTCTCATGGCCAGGTACTCGTCGAGCTCCGGCATGCGGTCCGCCGCCTGGTTGCCGATCTGCCAGCAGACACCGGAGAGCCACGCGCGGTGGGCCTCCGTGAAACGGCGGACCTGCGTCGGCGAGCCGAAGGACCGGAAGCGGCCGACGATGTCCTGCAGGGGCCCCACGAACCGCTCGCCGCCGTCGGCCGCCGACGGCGCCTCGGCGGCACGCTGCACGCGTCCGGCGAGCGCGTTGAACTCGGCCGGGCGACGGCTCAGGGGGCCGTTGTCGCAGCGGGCGTCGTCGAACGCGAATCCCCAGTAGACCCACAGCGACGTCGCCAGCAGACGGTCGTCGTCGGCGACCGGCGCGAACCGGGCGTAGAAATCGGTGCTGTGCGTGGCCACGACCCAGGCCTCCTCGTGGCTGGAGGCGCACATGCCGCTCCCCCGGATCCACTCCACGGCGCGGGCGTCCACGTCACGTACGTGACGATGGATCGCGGACTCCAACGGACAGTAGAGGTCGGGCAGGACGACGTCGGCAACGGCCCTGGGCATGCGCGGCTCCTTGATCAAGAACGGGTCTTCCCATGCTGTGACCCGTCACCGCTCCACAACGAGACATCGAGGCGTTTTCCGGGCTAAACCCTCGAAAAAGGGAACACCGGCGGGCTGTTGACGCTCACCGGCTCCCGACTGCGGTCAGCGGGAGGTGAAGGCGATGCGGCCCGGGCGCGGAGGCTGGCGGGGGCGGTGGGCGAGGGCCGGTCCGGCGAGGAGAAGGGGAACGAGAGCGAGCGCGGGCACGCCGCGCCGCAGGAAGGTGCTGGCCATGGCGGAATGTGTACGGGCGGAACGGCGGGCGCTCGGCCTGCTACACCGGAGCCGCGCGGAACCTCACCGCAGAAACAATCAGGCGGCTCCACCGGATGGGCGGACCCCGGCGTGTCGGGAGCCGGCGAAGGTCACGTGCTCGGCGTGTCGGGCTTCTTCCAGGTCAGCGAGTACCGGCGGAGCACGTGGCGGCGGTAGCGCATGCCCGGAAGCAGGTGCCGCGCCGCGGCCCGCACCTGCCCGTAGCTCATCCGCGGGTCGGCGACCGGCATGCCCTCCGGGCCGCCGGCCCGACGCAGCACCTTCGTGGTCCGTACGAGAGGGGCGGCCGCGATTGTCGCGGCCCGCTCCGCCAGGCTCCCGTCGCGGGCCAGGCCGACCACCACCAGGGTGCCGCCGGGCCGCAGCAGGTCGCGCATCCGGGTGAGGGCGGCCTCGAAGTCCATGTGATGGATCGTGGTGACCGAACAGACGAAGTCGTAGCCCGAGGCGGGGAGTTCGGCGGTCAGGAAGTCACCCTCCAGGAAGGTGAGATCCGGAAGGCCTGGAAGGTCCGGGTGGCCGACACCGGCGAGCTCGCGGGCGCGGGCGAGCATCTCCGGCGACGTGTCGATGCCGGTGACGCGCTGCGCCCGCCCGGCGAGCTTCCACGCCAGCAGCCCGTCCCCGCACCCCACATCCAGCGCGTCGCCACAGCCCTCGGGAACAGCGCGCAGGATGCCCCGATGCCGAGCGACGTTGGTGTTCCAGTACGGCTCGGGGGCGGGGCGGGGCATCGGATCAGCGTAGTCGGCGGGCCGCGGGGCGATCAAGGCCGTCCGGGCCCGAGAGCGGCCCCCACTTGCGCTGCGCGCCGCGCGGGGCAGGTGTAGAGAGGAGGTGTGTCGCAGCGCCTACGAGGTCCTCTCCGGTCGACGCGAGCGGGTCACGCGAGGGTGGCCATCCCGATCGCGCTGATGGTGGCGGTCGTCGTGATCGACGTGCTCGCGCCGCCCGACATCCACCTGGGGCCGCTCCTGGTCGCGGCCCCGGCGATCACCGCCTCGTTCGCGGGCCCCCGGCTCACGGGGGTGGTGGCCGCCCTCGCCGTGGTGGCCCAGGCCGTCATCGCGGTGCTGCGCGACCGGGGCGAGCTGTTCTCGGCGAACCACCAGGCGCAGATCGCCGCCCTGGTCCTGGTGGGGGCGAGCCTCGTGTTCTTCTGCGTGCTGCGGGAGCGCCGGGCGAGACAGCTGACGCAACTGAAGTACGTGTCCGAGACCGCCCAGCGTGTCGTCCTGCGGCCGCTGCCGAAGCGGATCGGCCCTCTGCGCGTCGCCTCCGTCTATCTCGCGGCCGAGGCCGAGGCCGAGATCGGCGGTGACCTCTACGCGGCCGCACGGACCGGCTCCGGCACCCGGCTGATCGTCGGTGACGTACGGGGCAAGGGCATGACCGCCGTCGGAGACGCCGCCCTGCTGCTCGGCGCCTTCCGGGCCGCCGCCCACCGCGAGGCGAGTCTGGTCGAACTGGTCACGTACCTCGATGGGGCGGTCTGCTGGGACCTGGCCGAGACCGGTGAGGCGGAGGAGTCCGGAGAGACCTTCATCACCGCCGTCGTTCTGGACATCCCCGACGACGACAGCAGGGTCGACATGATCGACTGCGGGCACCCGCCGCCGGTCGTCCTGCGCGACGGTCGCCCCCTGACGATCGACGCCTATCAGCCCGCCCCTCCCCTGGGCCTGGGGGAGCTGGCGCGCCGCCACTACCACGTCGACACCTTCACGTTCGGGGTCGGCGACCTCCTGCTGGTCTACACCGACGGGGTCATCGAGGCCCGCGACCGCACCGGCGCGTTCTATCCCCTCACCGAGCGCATCGCCGGCTGGAACGAGGGCGGCCCCGACCTGTTCCTGCGCCGCCTCCGCCGGGATCTGCTCCACCATGTCGGCGGACGGCTGGGCGACGACGCCGCCATGATCGCGATCGAGCGCTCCCCACCGGCGTGAGCCACTCCCACCCTATTCGCTCATACGTTCGTTTTCAGTGGGTAGGCTGAATCCATGCACGCACATCTCCAGGCCTCGCTGTTCGACCAGGGTGACGACATCCGGCTCGGACCGCTGCACGGCGTACGGCGGCGTGAGCTGGGCAGCGGCGCCTGGATCGACCTGCTCCCGGGCTGGCTGACCGGAGCGGACGCGCTGTTCGAGGAACTGGCCGCCGGGGTCCCCTGGCGGGCCGAGCGGCGGCACATGTACGAGCGGGAGGTCGACGTACCCCGGCTGCTCGCCTACTACCGGGAGGGCGAGCCCCTGCCGCACCCGGTCCTCGAGGAGGCCCGGTCAGCGCTGAGCTCGTACTACGCGCCGGAGCTGGGCGAGCCGTTCGTCACGGCCGGTCTCTGCCTGTACCGCGACGGCCGCGACAGCGTGGCCTGGCACGGCGACCGCACCGGGCGCTCGGCCACTGAGGACACCATGGTCGCCATCCTCTCCGTGGGCGACCCCCGGGACCTGGCGCTGCGCCCGCGCGGCGGTGGCGCGGCGGCCCTGCGGCTGGCGCTGGGCCACGGCGACCTGGTGGTGATGGGCGGCTCCTGCCAGCGCACGTGGGAACACGCGATCCCCAAGTCGACCCGCGCGGTGGGCCCCCGGATCAGCATCCAGTTCCGCCCCCGGGGCGTCTCCTGAGCGGGGGCGGCCGGCCTACCGGCTGTGGAGGTTGAGCTCCAGGAGCTCCGTGGACTCGCGTACGCCCACGGTGCCCTGCCCCGCCGGTTCGGGAAGCCGGCCGTCCGCCGCCTTCAGGCCCGCGAGTGCCCTGTCGATCGCCTCGTGGGCGGCGAAGAGGCACGGGGTGCTGTAGATCGCCACGGCCACGCCCAGTTCGGTCAGTTCGGAGAGTGACAGCCTCGGCGACTTGCCGCCGCCGATCTGGTTGAACAGCAGCGGCACGTCGCCGACCACGTCGCGGAGTCGGCGGATCGCGTCGACGCCGCGCACGCCGTCCACCAGGACGACGTCGGCACCGCTCTTGGCCAGGGCATCCGCCCTGCGCAGCATCTCGGCCTCCTCGACGGCGTCCGTGCGGGCCACCACGACCATGTCGCCACGGTTGTCGAGCACCAGGCGCAGCTTGTCGAGGTACTTCTCCAGCGGGAGGATCCGCTTGCCGTCGGCGTGCCCGCACCTGCGCGGGCGTTCCTGGTCCTCGAGGATCACCCCGGACGCCCCGGCCCGGTCCAGCCGGCGCACGACATGGCAGGCCACCTCGGGATCGGCGTAGCCGTCGTCGATGTCGACGAGCAGGTGGTGGGCGGGGAAGGTGTGCCGCAGCCGCTCGGCGAAGGCCACGATGTCCGGCCAGGCGATGAAGCCGATGTCGGGCAGCCCGTAGTGGGACGCGGCGAACCCGAAACCGGAGAGGAAGAAGCCGTCGTAGTGCTTCGCCGCGAGGGACGCCGAGTACATGTCGTAGACGCCGATGAGGGGTGTCGTCCCGGCCTCGGCGATCGTGTCGCGCAGCCTGTGCCCGTAACTCATCGCCACTCCCGGGGAATTGCGCAGCGGTGGCGGGACCACCGCTGCCGTGGATCTTCGACGCAAGCTTCGCAGGGAGCTCGACACCCACACAAAACGGCGGTCACCCGATCGAGCCACCGAGCACGCCGGCCGCGGAGGGGGGCGCGCGCCGGTTACGCAGGTGAGGAGTGGCCCTCGCCCCTCCCCGCCCACGGCTGCGGCGGGGTCAGCAGGTGTCGGATGTCGGGGAGGGTGGGTGGCCCCAGGGGGTTTCCAGGGCTGTTCGTAGGGAGGTGACCGTGGCCTGGCCGATGCGGTCGGCGAGTTGGGCTTCCAGCCGGTCGAGGATGGTGATCGCCTGGCGGTGGGTGCGTTCGCCTTCCTCGGTGCGGCGGATCAGGCGTCGGCGTGCGGAGGCCGGGTCGGGGGTCTGTTCGAGCAGGCCGGCGGCGATCAGGGCGTGTACCGCCTGGTGCGCGGTCTGCCGGGTGACGCCCATGCGGCGGGCCAGCTCGGACACCGTCGTGCCCCGGTCGTCCAGGACGGCGAAGAGCTGCGCCTGGGTCGGAGTCACCGGCATGGCGCCGCCCGCCTCAAGAGCCGCCAACAGGCCTTCCTCGAACCAGCGTCGGGCGTCCCCGAGCAGCTGGGGCAGGTTACGGCGGTTCGACTGCATCGCGTCCTCACGAGGGTGCCGGGTTCGTGTCCAGCGCTTGATTGTCCCCACCCTCTCATGTCAGGCTGCCTGACATTCTGGCGGAGGTCGATCCGAGGAGCAGCCATGACCATCGAGTACGCCACCCGCTACCGGCGGGCCTCACACATCCCCCCGGAGCCGGGAAAGCCGTACTTCATCGAGAAGGGCGAGGGCGACCGGGCTCACCTCTTCGGTGACCTGATCACCATCTACGCCGGTGGCGAGCAGACCGAGAACACCTTCAACTTCTTCACCGTCGAGGGCCCCAAGGGCGACCTGATCCCGGCCCACGTGCACGCCGACACCCACGAGGTCTTCTACGTCACCCAGGGCGCCGTCCGCCTGTTCGTCGAGGACACCGAGGGCGACCAGCAGGAGAAGCTGCTCACCCCGGGCGACTTCGGCTTCGTACCCAAGAACTGCCGCCACGCGTACCGCATGGAGCGCCACCACAGTCAGGTCGTCGGCGTCGCCGCCGGCCCCGGCGGGACCTTCGAGCGGTTCTTCGAGAACCTGGGCGCGCCCGCCGAGCAGCTCGGCCTGCCACAGTCCTCCGTCGTGCCGGAGCCCGGCAGATTCGCGACCGTACCCGAGCGGTTCGACGTACGCTTCCTGCCCGATCACCAGTGGCGGACCCGATGACGGCGACCGGCCCCGCGCTCCGGGAACTCATCACCGCACCCCACCCCGACCTCGCTCCGCTCCCGCCGGCCGTGTCGCACGACGCCGGCGTACGCGAACTGCGCGGCGTGCCCTACGCGGACGTCGAGGGCGGCCGTCCGCTGGAACTCGACCTGTGGCTGCCCCCGGCCGACCCGACCGGCCCCTGTCCTCTGGTGCTGTTCGTGCACGGCGGTGCCTGGCGACGAGGCAGGCGCGACGACATGGGAATGCGTACGCGCCCCTGGGCACCGGGGCCGTTCGCCCGTCTCGCCGCCGCCGGCTCCGCCGTCGCCTGCGTCGACTACCGGCTCAGCGGGGAAGCCGCCTTCCCCGCCCCGGCGGACGATCTGCGCACGGCGTTGCGATGGCTCACGCTGCGCTCGGCCGAACTCGGCATCGACACGGGCCGCACGGTGGTGTGGGGCGAGTCGGCGGGCGGGCACCTCGCCTCCCTCCTCGCCCTGACACACGTCGACCCGCCGCTGATCGGCGCGGTGATCTGGTACGGGCCGAGCGATCTCACCACCGCCCGGGGCGGCTTCGGACCCGAAGACGCCACCACCCCCGAGGCGCTCATGCTGGGCGCCGCCCCGGCCGCCGCTCCGGAGCGCGCCCGCGCCGCCAGCCCGCTGCTGCAGGTCTCAACGGGCGCGCCACCGTTCCTTCTCGTTCACGGAGACGCGGACACCATGGTGGACTGCTCGCACAGCGAGTCCCTCGCCGCGGCGCTGGAGAGCGCCGGGTCCCCGGTGGAGCTGTGGCGGGTGCCGGGCGCCGACCACGGCTGGCACGGGGCGGCCGATTCCCAGGTGACCGAGATCTTCGCCCGCTCCCTCGCGTTCGCCCGACGGCTCCAGACCTGACGGGAGGGCCGGCCGGGGTAGCGCCCCCAACCCCGGCCGGGGGCGAACACCCGTCGTGATTCCGGGCCTACGTGGACAGGCTGTCGAGGCGTGCCCGGTGGGCCGGCGGCAGGTGGAGGTCGGCGGCGGCGAGGTTCTCCTCCAGGTGCCCGATCCGGGCGGTACCCGGGATCGGGAGGATGACCGGGGAGCGCGCGAGGAGCCATGCGAGCGAGACCTGCGCGGGCGTCGCGTCGAGTTCGGCCGCCACGGCGGCGATCTCGGCCGCGGCGCCGGACGCCGCACCGGCGACCGGGCGCCACGGCAGGAACGCGATCCCCGCCGCCTCGCACGCGGCGAGCACCGGTTCGTGCTCGCGGTCGAGGAGGCTGTACCGGTTCTGCACGCTCGCCACGTCGACGATCTCCCGCGCCTGGGCGAGTTCGGCGACCGTGACCTCGGACAGCCCGATCCGTCCGACCTTGCCCTCGGCCCGGAGCTCCCGCAGCGCCCCGAGCTGGTCGGCCAGGGGCACCGCGGGGTCGATGCGGTGCAGCTGGATCAGCTCGATCCGCTCGACGCGCAGCCGGCGCAGGGCATGATCGACCTGAGCGCGCAGCGTGTCGGGGCGCGCGTCGTGCTTCCAGCCGGCCGGGGAGGACGATCGGGCGACACCGACCTTGGTGGTGACGTGCAGCCCTTCCGGGTAGGGGTGCAGGGCCTCCGCCAAGAGCTCCTCGTTGGCTCCCCAGCCGTACATATGGGCGGTGTCGATCAGCGTGACACCGAGATCCGCGGCGCGCCGGGCGACCGCGAGGGCGGCCTCGCGGTCGGGGCCCCGTTCCGTCGGCAGGCGCATGGCGCCGAATCCGAGCCGCCGTACGTTCAGATCCCCACCGATACGGAACATGGTCGAACTCATCGTCCGCTGCCTCCCTCTCCTCGCTCAAGAGGCAACGCTAACAGCGCCGTTGGCCCCGACCAGCGGCCGGACTCGGGCCGGACTCGGGCCGGACTCAGGCCGGGAGCGCATCGACCGTGGGGACGACCGTTCCGAACAGGTCGGTGACGGCGGTCAGCGCGGCGACCTGGAGGGCGGCGGCGGGGAGGACGGTGCCGTCGGGGGTGGCGAGGGCGCGGGTGGCGGTGGTCTCGGCGACGACGGTGGGGCGGTAGCCGAGGTTGAAGGCGCCCTGGGCGGTGTAGTTGACGCACATGTGCGTCATGAAGCCGGCCAGCACGAGGTCCTTGCCGCTGCCGGGCTCGAAGCCGAGGCCGGTCAGGGTCTTCTCCAGTTCGGTGGCGTGGAAGGAGTTGGGGAACCGCTTGACCACGACCGCCTCGCCGTCGACGGGGGCGACCTCGTCGCTGATGGCGCCGATGTGGGCGCGGATGTCGTACGGGGTGTTCTCGCCGCCGTCGTTGATGATGTGGACGACCGGGGTGCCCGCGGCGCGGGCTCGCTCCAGGAGGCGGGCGCCGGCCGCGAGGGCCTCCTCGGCCCCTTCCAGGGCCATGACGCCGCTCCGGTAGGTGTTCTGGAAGTCGATCATCACCAGGGCGGACTCGCTCAGCCGGGGCGGGCGGCTGTCGAGGCCGACCACCTCGCGCAGGGTCGCGGTGGGCTGGTTCGCGGTGGGCTGGTTCGTGCTCATGGGGTGGTCGCCTTTCATGGAGGAAACGATCGCGGGCATGACGAAGCTGTCCGCCCTGCCTTCGTAAGGGAGATGTAGGGAGATGAAGTGGTGGGAAAAGGTCAGCCGGTCTGGGTGCGGAAGCGGCGCCGGTAGGCGGCGGGCGTGGTGGCGAGCTGCCGTCTGAACGCCCGGTGCAGGGTCTCGGTCGAGCCGAGCCCGGCGGCGGCCGCGACCCGGTCGAGCGGGCTGTCGGTGGTCTCCAGCAGCCGCCGGGCCACCTCGACCCTGGCGGCTTCGACGTAGCCGGCGGGACTGGCACCGGTCTCCTGTTTGAAGACGCGGGCGAAGTGCCGCTCGCTCAGGCACATCCGGGCCGCCAGCGCCTCCGCCGACAGGTCCTCGTCGAGATGGTCGGCGATCCACAGCCGTAGCTCGTCGATGTCGCGGCGGGAGGTGGCGGGCCGGCTGAGCGGTACGGAGAACTGGCTCTGGCCGCCCTGCCGCTTGAGGTACATCACCAGCTGCCGGGCCACCGTCAGGGCGACCTCCTCGCCCAGGTCCTCGGCCACCAGGGCGAGCGCGAGGTCCAGGCAGGCGCTGATGCCGGCGCCCGTCCATACCCGGCCGCGGTCGGCGCGGACGAAGATGGGGTCCGGGTCGACCGTGACCGCCGGGTGGTCGGCGGCGAGCTGGGCGGCGGTCGACCAGTGGGTGGTCGCCGTCCTCCCGTCCAGCAGCCCGGCCGCCGCCAGCAGGTGCGCGCCCACGCACACCGACGCCACCCGCCGGGCGTGCGGGGCGGTCGCCTTCACCCACTCCACGACATCGGAGTCGATACGGGCGACGGGGCCGTCGTCGGTCATGTCGACCGCGCCGGGCACCAGCAGGGTGTCCACCTGCCCGCCGACCTCGTCGAAGGTCAGGTCGGTCAGCAGCCGCACACCGGCCGACGTCGTCACCGCACCGGCGACCGGTCCGGCGAGCCGGACCCGGTATCCGGCGCGGCCGGCGGTCTCCCGGTTGGCCAGCGCGAAGACCTCGGCCGGGCCGGTGACGTCGAGGAGGTCGACGTCGGGGAAGACCGCGATGACGACACGGTGCGAAAGGGGCATGGACGTATCCTCACCGCCGGCCGGCCATGGCCGCAATGACGGTTCTCTGTCACATCCGGACACGGCCGCACGGGCGGAAGAGCGGGCTTTGCATGATCATGCGAGATGATGCATACTCTTCCTATGTCTAAGGTCCTCACCTCCCTTCCCGCCGGCGAGCGCGTCGGCATCGCCTTCTCGGGCGGGCTCGACACCTCGGTCGCGGTCGCGTGGATGCGCGACAAGGGTGCCGTCCCGTGCACCTACACCGCCGACATCGGCCAGTACGACGAGCCCGACATCGCCTCGGTGCCCGGCCGTGCGAAGACCTACGGCGCCGAGATCGCGCGCCTGGTCGACTGCCGCGCGGCGCTGGTCGAGGAGGGCCTGGCCGCGCTTACCTGCGGGGCGTTCCACATCCGCTCGGGCGGGCGGGCGTACTTCAACACCACGCCGCTCGGCCGCGCCGTCACGGGCACCCTCCTGGTCCGGGCCATGCTCGAGGACGACGTCCAGATCTGGGGCGACGGTTCGACCTTCAAGGGCAACGACATCGAGCGGTTCTACCGGTACGGCCTGCTCGCCAACCCGCACCTGCGGATCTACAAGCCCTGGCTGGACGCGGACTTCGTGACCGAGCTCGGCGGCCGCAAGGAGATGTCGGAGTGGCTCCTCGCCCACGACCTCCCCTACCGCGACAGCACCGAGAAGGCGTACTCCACCGACGCCAACATCTGGGGCGCCACCCACGAGGCCAAGACCCTGGAGCACCTGGACACCGGCGTGGAGACCGTGGAGCCCATCATGGGCGTGCGGTTCTGGGACCCCGAGGTGGAGATCGCCACCGAGGACGTGACGATCGGCTTCGACCAGGGCCGCCCCGTGACGATCAACGGCAAGGAGTTCGCCTCCCCCGTCGACCTCGTGATGGAGGCGAACGCCATCGGCGGCCGCCACGGCATGGGCATGTCGGACCAGATCGAGAACCGGATCATCGAGGCCAAGAGCCGCGGCATCTACGAGGCGCCCGGCATGGCCCTGCTGCACGCGGTGTATGAGCGTCTGGTCAACGCGATCCACAACGAGGACACCCTCGCCCACTACCACAACGAGGGGCGGCGCCTCGGCCGGCTGATGTACGAGGGCCGCTGGCTGGACCCGCAGGCGCTGATGGTGCGCGAGTCGCTGCAGCGCTGGGTCGGCGCGGCCGTCACCGGCGAGGTGACGCTGCGGCTGCGGCGCGGTGAGGACTACTCGATCCTCGACACCACGGGCCCGGCCTTCAGCTACCACCCGGACAAGCTGTCCATGGAGCGCACCGAGGACTCGGCGTTCGGCCCGGTGGACCGGATCGGGCAGCTCACCATGCGTAACCTCGACATCGCCGACTCGCGCGCCAAGCTGGAGCAGTACGCCGGGCTCGGCCTGATCGGTACCTCCAACCCCGCCATCGGTGCCGCCCAGGCGGCCGCGACCGGGCTGATCGGCTCCATGCCGGAGGGCGGCGCCGAGGCCATCGCGTCCCGCGGCGAGGTCTCCGGCGACGAGGAGATGCTGGACCGCGCCGCGATGGAGTTCGGCACCGACTGACCTACCCGACCACCGGAAAAGGCCGGTTCGGCGCCGACGGCGCCGAACCGGCCTTTTCCGTCACCCGCCCGGGGCGGGGCGGCGGGTGTCAGACCGGTGCGCTCTCCCGGTCGGCGTCCGCCCGCGTCCGGTCCTGCTTCCGTGCGGCCAGGATGACGAGCACGCCGGCGACGACACCCACGAAGTACGGAGACGGCACCAGCAGGACGCCGCCGACGAAGCACCACACCGCCAGGCCCCAGCCGATGCCGGCGGGCACGGCCACCGCGCGTCCGGCGAGGTGCCAGGTCAGGCAGCCCAGGAGGATCAGGGGCACGGCGAAGCTTCCCGGGCCGGCCCAGAAGGTGACCTGGTTCTGGAGGACCTCCCCCGCCGGGTCGGCGGGCCCGTCCGCCCCCGCCCGTGCGAGCGGGACGGCCGCCCACAGCCCCCGGTCCACCCACTTGGCCACGTCGTCCCAGGCGAAGACGGCCATCAAGGACAGGTGGCCCGTGCCCAGCGTGATCATGATGCCGCTCGCCCAGCGCAGCAGTCGCTTACAAGTAGTCATGGTCGTCAGGCCCCTTCACCGTGCCGCGCCGCGAGCTCGTGGCGGTCACGCCAGGCTCGTTCCCACTCCCGGGTCAGGGCCGGGTAGACGATGGCGTACCGGAAGGGTGCGATGGCGGCCATGTAGAGCCGCCCCCACCGTCCGTTGGGCTTGACGAGGACCGTCATCCGCAGCTCGTGGTCACCGTCCGCCCCGCGCACCCAGCCGAGGTGCATCACGGTGTGCACGGTCTTGTTCGCCAGTTCGCGCGCGGACTCGGTCGGGAGTTCGTAGACGGCCTTCAGGGGCATGGCGTCGGTGTCCTCGCCCCGTGGGGCGTCGCGGAGGTCGTCGGGGAGGCGGTCGCGGAGCGAGACGACCCGCGCGCCGACGCCCGCCGTCGGCTTGTCCCAGCCGAGGAGGGCGCCGAGCTTCCACCGCACGGCGAACAGGAACCGCACCGGCAGGGGCTGCCGTGCGAGCCCGCCGGACACCCGCATCGCGGTCAGCATCAGGGGAAAGTCGTCGGGCCCGGCGCCGGGGGTGCGGAACGCCCACACGTCCTCGACCCCGAAGTCGGAGGTGAACTCGTGGATGCGCCACGGCCGCTCGGTGTAGGTGGACTTCGCGAGTCGCGCCACGTGTCGACCTCTCGTTCTGTACGGAGTCGTATATTGATCTGTACGGTAGCGTACAAACTCACGTCATGACACCCCTTTCGAGAGCAGGTGAGCAGGTGCCCCCCGTCCCTCGTACACCGCGAAGTCGCTGGATCGAAGCGGGACTCGACGCCCTCGCCCGGGGCGGCCCCGACGCCGTGCGCGTCGAGGCTCTGGCCGCCGAGATGGGGGTGACGAAGGGCGGCTTCTACGGGTACTTCGACGGGCGGGCGGCGTTGCTCGCCGAGATGCTCGACGAGTGGGAGCACCGGTCCACCCACGCCGTCCTGGAGCAGGTCGAGTCCGAGGGCGGGAGCCCCGCCGAGCGGCTCCAGCGAGCCGGCCGGCTGACCTTCTCGGACGATCTGCACCGGATCGATCTCGCGGTCCGCGAGTGGGCTCGCCACGATCCGTCGGTCGCGGCGCGGCTGCGGCGGATCGACAACACCCGGATGGACTTCCTCCGCACGATGTTCGGGAGCTTCATCGCGGACCGCGACGAGGTCGAGGCACGCAGCACTCTCCTCTTCGCCCTGGCGATCGGCCGCCACTTCATCGCCGCCGACCACCCGGGCCGCACCCCCCGCGAAGCCATCAACCTGGCCGGAGAACTCCTCCTGCGCCCCTCCCTGTGAGCACGCGACGGGGGCGCGGCGCCCAGGCGGCGCCCGCCCGATGCGCGGCCTCGCCGATCCCCTGACCCAGGGCTCGCTCATGCTGGCCGAAGAGGGATGCGGCATGTTCGTACGGCTGGTGGTGAACGGCCCGCGGGCGGGCGAGATCTGGCGCATCGATCCTGACTGGGGCGGCTTCGTTCCGGCGCACCCGAATTTCCGCGTCTGGTACACCCACTGGCTGGAACGCCCGTGGCCCCCGGCCCGAGGCGCAGCTCCGGGCGGGTCACCGTGAACGCCCACCGAATCGTGGAGTTCGCAGGTCGGCCTGAACGGGGAGAACGGCATCTTCAACGCCCCGGCGGTCCGTTCAGAGGTCGAACTCGATGTGCTCGAGATCGGTGAACTCCACCAGTAGACCGTCGGCGCGGCGGCCCCGGTCCTTGAAGTAGATCTCCTGGAGGCCCTCGGCCGCGATGTCGCGCAGGCGTTGCTCCGTGGCTCCCTGGTCGCGGGCGTCGAAGAGGCGGGCGGCGAACTCGGGGGGCAGCGCCACGGTGAGGTGGCGCATCCGGCTGTCGTCGGTGCTGCCGGGGGCGGCGGTGTAGCCGAAGCGGGCGCGGGTGTCGACGACGATGCCGTCGGTGGTGGCGGCCCTCTCCTTCGCCTTCGCGCGGATCTGCGGCTGCCACCGCCGGGTGACCTCGGCCGCAAGGCGGGCGGCGAGCTCGGGGCGGGGCCGCCTGATCTGGTCCTTCACGTACCGTTCCACGGTGCGCTGGGAGATCCCGAGGACCTCGGCCGCCGCCCTGGTCCCCTTGAGCTGCCTGACCAGGTAGCGCATCCTCGCCCCGGCCGACTTCGGGACGGGGCGGGTGAACGCCTTCCGGACCGCCTGGTCGAGGCCGTCGCCGAGCTGTGCCATGATCCGCTACTCCCCGTCGTCCTGGTGCGTGACGTCGCCGTCCTTGATGTACCGGGCGAGGTTCAGCTCCGGGGCGTCGTACCGCTCCCGTACGCCCTCGCCCCAGAGCACGCTCTGGGTGCCCTCGTGCTTCACCATGCCCGGGCTGACGCCGAGCCGGAAGCCGCCCGGCAGGGGCTTGCCGTCGTGGTACGGCAGGAAGTCGAGCGGGGACGGTCCGTCGGACGCGTAGACGGCGCAGTCGGACAGGATCGCGACCGGGTACCGGCCGGTGACCGCGGCGTGCTTGAGCAGCTTGCGGTGCATGTTGATCCGCGTGCGGGAGATGACGGCGGCGCGGATGTCGGGTCGCCAGGTCGGGCGGGAGAGCGCCCGCCAGGGCTCGCCGGGCTTCCAGCCCTCGCCGCGCGGGCGTTCACGGAGCTTGCCGATGCCGCCCTTGACCGTCGCCTTGATCGCGGACAGGACGATCGCGAGGTGCGGGTCCACCTGCTTGTGGCCGTCCATGGCCGCGAGAAAGGCCTCCGGGGAGAGGTCGGCGGTCACGCCGAGGTCGGCCATCGTCGCCACGTACGCGTCGCGCAGCCGGTTGTACCAGCCGTCGAGGTAGCGGCCGTTCTCGTACCGGACGTACGCCTCGGTCGGCGCGACGTCGTAGCCGAGCTCCACCGCGTACGCGACGGTCGGCGTCGCGTACCAGGCCGGGCCCTCCGGCCGGTCGCCCCTCGGCGTGAACGGGCTCGGCAGCAGGTCGCCGTCCAGGCGCCGCCACTCCTTGCCGACGACGACACGGGAGAGGTCGACGTGCGAGAGGTCGACCAGCCAGGCGCCGGGCAGCTTCGGGTCGAAGACGGGGTTCCGGACGTGCGTCGGCGCGCCCAGGCCCACGATCGTGCCGTTGGCACCGGCGGCGAACGCCATGTTCACGTCGATGCCGACCAGATGCGGCTTGAGGCACTCGTCGTCGGTGAGCGGCCTCGCCCAGTCGTACGCCTCCTCGACCAGGACCTCGGCCGGGGTACGCCGGTGGAAGCGCGGCAGGCCGGCGAGGAGGGGGTGGCCGTCGGGGGCCTCGCAGGGCGCGGGGTCGACCGGGTCCTTGCCCAGGCTGCCCGGGTTGTGCTCGCTGTGCCGTACGCCGTTCTCGTCCGGCTCGGAGGCGCGGGTCGGCGGGTGCAGCGCCGTCATCAGCTCCAGTCCGGTCACGGCGGTGGAGCCCCGCGGCGTCATCACCCGGGTGGCGTACACGCCGAGGAGCCGGGCCAGTTCGGCCGGCGGAAGCGTGGCGGCGGTGCCCCAGTGGCGGGTGTCGAGCGCGCCCCAGGACGGTACGCACAGCTGTACGCACGAGCGCTCGGAGCCCCGCGCCGGGCGGTAGATGCGCGCCCACGGGCCGAATCCGCGCTTGGTCAGCTTCCATTCGGCGCGCGCCAGCTGCTTGACGACCTTGTGGCCCTCGGGCAGCCGTCCGGCGGTCCGCTCCTCGTCGGTCAGCCGGACGGGCAGTCCGTAGCGCTCGCAGGCGGCCTCGGTGAGCACGAGCAGCGGGTCGGCGTCCTTGCCCGGACCGGACAGCTTCGGCGCGCCGAGCTTCGCCTCGGTGAGGGTCCACTCGACCAGGCTCGCGACGGACTTCGCGGGCACGTCGAGGACGAGACCGCCGACGCAGTACGCGAGGGCGTGGCCGTCCTCGACGTCGACGACCGCGAGCGGGCCGTGTGCGAAGCGGGGGTCGGTGCCGGCCGCCGATGCCGATGCCGATGCCGATGCCGATGATGTCCTGGCGGCGGGGGCCCGGCGGGGGGCGGCGGTACGGGTGGGGCGCTCGGGGTTCCGGGCGGCGGGCGTGGCCGCGACGGCGGCGACCTCGGGCGCCGGAGGGCTGGAGGGGGTTCGCGGCGCCGGCGGCTCGGGCACGGCAGGCGGGGTGGGCGCGGTGGGCGGCTCGGGCGGCGTCGCGACGGGCGGGGCTGGGTAGAGGGCGGCGAGCTTCTCCAGGAGGCGCGCGTACGCCTCGCGCTCCGGCGGCCTCGGTTCGGTCCGGCCCGCCTCCCAGCCGCTGACGGTCGCGCGCCGCACCTTCAGCGCGCCGGCCACCTGGTCCAGTGTCAGCCCGTGCGCCAGACGCAGGCGCTTGCGCTCCTCCGGCGGGGGCAGGGGGGACGCGGACGCGATCAGCGCGTCGACGGCGTCGAACAGCTCCGACATGGAACACCTCCAGGCCGTCACCCTACTGCCCGGACCGTACGGACCGCGCACATCAGGCGTGCATGTCGCGTACGCACGCCGTACGTCGCCCGGCGGGCCGCCGGGCGACGTACGGGGTGCGGGGTGCGGCACATGCGGCGGCGTGCGGCCGGTTACTGCAGAACTGCCCCGGCGCGCATGGCGAGGAAGTTCGCCTTGTAGGCGTCGTGGGCCGTCGCGCCGGACAGGCGGATCAGGGCCTCGTCGTTCTCCCGCAGCGAGGAGAAGTCCAGGTTGTGCGAGCCGGTGAAGGTCCACTTCGTATCGGGGTGGCCCGCGTAGTTGCCCTCGATCAGCAGGTACTTGGAGTGGACGAAGTAGCCGTCGGCGTCGAGACGGTAGGGCTTGATCCGGGCGTGGCCCTGCAGGGTCGCGAGGTCGTTGGAGTCCTTGAAGACCACTTCGATCCAGCAGTCCTGGTCGGCGAGCGAGCGCAGCTTGGCCGCGATCTCGTCCCGGTGCAGGGCCCAGGCGGCGATCCGCACGATGGTCTTGTGGGAGGCCGTGCCGACGGTCGTGTTCCCGGTGCAGGAGACGTTGTTCAGGAACCCGAGCACGATGTCGCCGCTCTGCTGCGGG
Organism: Streptomyces sp. NPDC015346; assembly: GCF_043078785.1. Taxonomy (NCBI): domain Bacteria; kingdom Bacillati; phylum Actinomycetota; class Actinomycetes; order Kitasatosporales; family Streptomycetaceae; genus Streptomyces; species Streptomyces sp. NPDC015346. Next base: position 220,887 of record NZ_JBIBTW010000008.1, read on the forward strand.
AAGAAGTAGTACTTCGTGTCGCCGGCCTCGCCCTGCCGGTAGTAGTCACTGGTCTTGTTCATGGCGGCGAGGTCGTTGAAGTAGCCGGTGTACGCCGTGTAGAGGGCGGTGTTGCCGACGACGGTGTACGCGTTGTTCCACTGCCGGGTCGTGGCCGAGACCGTCTGGTTGGCGGAGCTCTGGATGACCACGTCCTCGGCGACTCCCACGTCGCCGACGCGGGAGAAGAGGAAGAACTTGTTGTGGTTGATCGGGTTGGTGCCGCCCGCCGCGATGCAGGCGCCGCCGCTGGTGCACACCTGCACCCAGGAGCCCTGGGTCTTGTCGGTCCCCAGCGCGGCGATCAGGTTCTGCGCGGGCGCCGGGTTCGGTGCCTCGATTGACTTGTGGTCCAGGACGACGCGTACGTTGACGCCCCGGCCGTGCGCGGCGACGAGGGCGTCGGTGTAGTCCTGGTCCTGCATGACGTAGAGGGCGGCCCGCAGGGTGCGTCCCCCTTGGGTGTTGTCGATCGCCCGGATGATGTGGCTCTTCACGGCGTTCTGTTCGGCCGCCGTCCCCTTCGGGTTGTTGAAGACGGCACCGGTGACGACGGGGGGCGCGTCCTCCGCGACCGCGGGTGTGATGCCGGAGAACAGAAGGGCGAAGGCGACCGACATGGTCGCCCAGAAACGCTGACGGATGACTCCTCCTCGGCTGGATGGTGGCATGAGCCTGCCATGAGCCGTCGAGGAGGAAGAAGGGAGGGTGCACCGGATGGGTGCGGTGCGGCCGGACGGGGCGTGCGGCCGGCCCGGCCCGCCGCGGCGAGCGGCGGCGGCCGGGCCCGCGGCGTGCTCAGCGGGCCCGTGTCAGCCGGGCCAGGTGCCGGTGACCTTGCGGACGGCGGTGGCTCCGCTGCGGTCCACGACGGCCTTCACCGCGGCGAAGATGGCGCCCTGCACCGCCGCGGCGAGCAGGATCTCGCGCCAGGAGCGTTCCTCGTCGGTGGCGCCCGGTGCGTCCTCCTCGTGGCCCAGCAGCTTCCATGCCTGCTTGAAGAGCGCTCCGGCCATCATTCCGGTGGCGGCGCCCATCAGCAGACCCACCGGCTTGTACATGAGCTTCGACTTCTTCATGTCACCGTCCCCCGTTCCTGCGGGACCGCCACAGGACGGCCACGACCAGGATCAGCCCGGCCGCGCCGGCCATGACCAGGGCGCGGTGGCGCTGCGCCGCCTCGGCGGCGTGGCCGGCCTTCTCCCTGACGGGCGGCGGCGTCCTGTCCTGGGCCGCGTGGAGTGCGTGGGCCGCCTTGTCCTCGATCCGGGTGATCGTGTGCGAGGTCTTCCCCTTGGCGGCCGCCTTGACCTCGGCCGCCTTCTCCTGTGCGCGGGTCTTGACGTCCGCCCGCGCGGCCAGGGCCTCGATGGTCCTGCCCAGCTCCTCGCGGGTGACTTCGACCTCCTCGCGCAGCTGCTCGGGGGTGGGGGCGGACTTCTCACCGGGGGCCTTGTCGCCGGTCATCGGTGCACCCTTTCCTTGATCTCGGCCACATCGGCCTTCACGCTGTCGATGGTCTTGTCGGGGGTGGGTGGGGCCGCGCGGCGGACTTCCCGCTTGCCGACGGCGGCGAGGATCGCCGCGAGGGCCGCGAGGACGCCCGTGACGATCAGCGCCGACGCCCATACGGGCAGCGCAAGGGCGAGGGCGGCGATCGCGGCGGCCACCAGCGCCTGCAGGGCCAGGACGGCGACGAGGCCGGCGCCGCCGAAGAGGCCGCCGCCCATGCCGAACTTCTTGCCCTTGGCCTGCATCTCCGCCTGGGCCAGGCGCAACTCCTGGCGTACCAGCGTCGTCAACTGCTCGGCGGCCTGCTTCACCAGCGCGCTCGTCGAGTCGTGATCGTTCGTAGGTGCCGGGCGATGTACGGGGTGGTTCATCGCTGGAGCCTGCCTTCCCTCTCTGCCCGTGCGACCGACCGGGTCGCGGGTCTGGATGTCGCGGGTCCGGATGTCGCGGGTCTGGATGCTGTCCGGATCTGCGGGAGCCCCTGGGGCGCCGGTACCCGCCCCACGCCTCCTCATCCGTCGCCGCGGGGGCCCGTGTCGTCCGGTTCACCCATCCGCCGACGGTCCTCCTCGCTCCACTTGCTGGTCTCGCGGGGTTCGACGTACGGCTCCTCGTCGGCGGGGTGCCCGTCGAGGATCGCGCGTTCCCGGGACAGCTCGGCGTCGAACTCCAGGCCCAGCAGGATCGCCAGATTCGTGATCCAGAGCCATACGAGGAAGATGATGACGCCGGCGAGCGTGCCGTAGGTCTTGTTGTAGGAGCCGAAGTTCGCGACGTACAGCGCGAAGCCGCCGGAGGCGATCATCCAGATCACCAGCGCGAGGAAGCTTCCGGGCGTGATCCAGCGGAAGCCGCGGCCCTTCGCGTTCGGGGCGGCCCAGTACAGCAACGCGATCATGATCGTGACCAGCACCACGAGCACCGGCCATTTCGCGATCGACCAGGCCGTCACCGCGGCGTCGCTGACGCCGAGCGCGGACCCGGCCTGCCGGGCGAGGCCGCCGCTGAACACCACGATCAGGGCGCTGACGCAGGCGAGGATCATCAGCGCCAGCGTCAGCAGCACGCGCAAGGGGGTCAGCTTCCAGACCGGGCGGCCCTCGGGCATGTCGTAGACGGCGTTGGAGGAGCGGATGAACGCCGCCACGTACCCGGACGCGGACCACAGGGCGGCCAGCAGACCGACGACGGCCAGCACGGATCCGGTGCCGCCGCTCCCCTGCAACTGCTCCACGGCCCCGGTGATGATGTCGCGGGCCGAGCCGGGGGTCAGCTGGGTGAGATTGTCCAGGATGCTCTGCGTCGCCGACTTTCCCGTCACCCCGAGGAGCGAGACGAGGACGAGGAGTGCCGGGAACAGCGCGAGGACGCCGTAGTACGTCAGCGCCGCGGCGCGGTCCGGCAGCTCGTCGTCCTTGAACTCCTTCAAGGTGCGGCGCAGGACCGCTCCCCAGGACCTCTTGCCCATCTCGGTGGGCCCGTCGGGCCCGCCGGGGCTGTCGGGAGCCGGTGCGGGTTGCCTGTCTCGACCTGTGTCAGCCATGACACGCGGTTAACCAGAAACGCCGACGCGAACCATGCGACAGGCCTTCCCGTCCGGATGCGCCGTGAGCCGTGTCTCATCCGCGCCGCCGCGCTTGTGTATGCAACGAGTTGCATAGAAGGATTCGAGGCATGGCGCTCGAACACGCGATCCTCGTGTCGCTGCTGGAGAAGCCGGGCTCCGGCTATGAGCTGGCCCGGCGCTTCGAGCGGTCCATCGGGTACTTCTGGACCGCCAGTCACCAGCAGATCTACCGCGTGCTCAAGCGCATGGAGAGCGACGGCTGGGTCGACGTCCGGGACGTGCCGCAGCAGGGCCGCCCGGACAAGAAGGAGTACTCCGTCGCGGCCCTGGGACGGGACGCCCTCGCCGGCTGGCTGCACGAGCCGATCCAGCCCGAGAGCGTCCGGCACGACCTCGCCGTGAAGATCCGGGGCGCGGCCTTCGACGACCCGGCGGCGCTGATCCGCGAGGTCGAGCGCCACCGGCAGGCGCACACCGAGCGTCTGGCTCATTACCTCGCGGGCGAGGCGCGCGACTTCCCGGAATCGCGGGCGCCCGACGACGCAGCCCCCGGACTTCCGCCCGATGCCGGGCGGGAGCTCCAACACGTCGTGCTGCGCGGTGGCATCGCGTACGAGCGGATGATGCTCGACTGGCTCGACGACGTGCTCGCCACCCTTCGACGGCTCGGTTCCGCGCGCTGATCGTGCGCCGACCCGACCCGTCGGTACGACCCTTCCCCTCTTCACTCCACCCGAAGGCGGACATCCATGGCCGATTCGCTGCTGTTCAACCCGCGCACGTACGACCCGGCGCACTTCGACCCGGAGACCCGCAGGCTGCTGCGCGCCACCGTCGACTGGTTCGAGGACCGCGGCAAGCGCAGGCTGATCGAGGACTACCGTTCCCGTGCCTGGCTGGGCGACTTCCTCGCCTTCGCCGCCAAGGAGGGGCTGTTCGCGACGTTCCTCACCCCCGCCGCCGCGGCCGACCACGACGACAAGCGCTGGGACACCGCCCGGATCGCCGCGCTGAACGAGATCTTCGGCTTCTACGGCCTCGACTACTGGTACGCCTGGCAGGTGACGATCCTCGGTCTGGGCCCGGTGTGGCAGAGCGACAACGCCGCCGCCCGCGCCCGCGCGGCCGAACTCCTCTCCCAGGGCGAGGTGTTCGCCTTCGGCCTGTCCGAGAAGACCCACGGCGCCGACATCTACTCCACCGACATGCTGCTCGAGCCGGACGGCGAGGGCGGTTTCCGGGCCACCGGCTCCAAGTACTACATCGGCAACGGCAACGCCGCCGGCCTCGTCTCCGTCTTCGGCCGTCGCACCGATGTCGAGGGTCCCGACGGCTACGTCTTCTTCGCCGCCGACAGCCGCCACCCGGCGTACCACCTGGTGAAGAACGTCGTCGACTCCTCGAAGTACGTCAGCGAGTTCCGTCTGGAGGACTACCCCGTCGGGCCCGAGGACGTGCTGCACACCGGCCGCTCCGCCTTCGACGCCGCCCTGAACACCGTCAACGTCGGCAAGTTCAACCTCTGCACCGCCTCCATCGGCATCTGCGAGCACGCGATGTACGAGGCCGTGACCCACGCCCAGGGCCGCATCCTCTACGGCCGGCCCGTGACCGCCTTCCCGCACGTGCGCCGGGAGTTGACCGACGCGTACGTCCGTCTCGTCGGCATGAAGCTGTTCAGCGACCGCGCCGTCGACTACTTCCGCTCCGCCGGCCCGGACGACCGTCGCTACCTCCTCTTCAACCCGATGACGAAGATGAAGGTGACCACCGAGGGCGAGAAGGTCATCGACCTGATGTGGGACGTCATCGCCGCCAAGGGCTTCGAGAAGGACAACTACTTCGCGCAGGCCGCGATCGAGATCCGGGGGCTGCCCAAGCTGGAGGGCACGGTCCACGTCAACCTCGCGCTGATCCTCAAGTTCATGCGCAACCACCTGCTGGACCCGGCCGAGTACGCGCCCGTGCCCACGCGGCTCGACGCGGCCGACGACGCCTTCCTCTTCCGGCAGGGTCCGGCCCGCGGTCTGGGCTCCGTACGCTTCCACGACTGGCGTACCGCCTACGACGCGTACGCCGACGTGCCCAACGTCGGCCGGTTCCGGGAGCAGGCGGACGCCCTCTGCGATTTCGTCACCACCGCCGCGCCCGACGAGGAGCAGAGCCGCGACCTCGACCTCCTCCTCGCGGTCGGCCAGCTGTTCGCGCTCGTCGTGCACGGTCAGCTGATCCTGGAGCAGGCGCGCCTGACGGAGCTCGACGGGGACGTGCTGGACGAGCTGTTCGCCGTGCTCGTACGCGACTTCTCCGCGCACGCCGTCGAGCTCCACGGCAAGGACTCCGCCACCGCGGCGCAGCAGCGCTGGGCCCTGGACGCGGTCCGGCGCCCGGTCGTCGACGAGGCCCGCTCGGCGCGGGTCTGGGAGCGCGTCGAGGCGCTGGCGGGGGCGTACGAGATGGCGCCGTGACCCTGCGGTAGGCAGGTGGCCGGCGCCGGCCGGAGGCGCGGTCCACGCGTGACCGTCGGCGTGGTCGGCTCGTGGCCTTCGGCGTGGTCGGCGCGTGCCGGTCATGTCGTTCGCGGGCCGTCACCGGAGTCCGGCAGCCGCCGGAGCTTCGGGGGCGGCCCGTGCGGCATTAGGCTCGGGGCCGTGAGCAGCGAGGTGGCGGACGGTACGGCGGCGGCGACGACGGGCGAGGGGCGGTACCGGCGGGAGGAAGTGGCCCGGGCGGCCGGCGTGAAGGTCCGCAATCTCCGCTACTACCAGGAGCGCGGGCTACTGCCCCCGCCCCGCCGGGAGGGCCGGATCGCCTGGTACTCCGACGAGCACCTGACGCGGCTGCGGCTGATCGACGACCTGCTCGGCCGCGGCTACACCGTGAACGGCATCGCCGAGGTGCTGGATGCGTGGGAGCAGGGCGGCGGTATCGCCCAACTCCTCGGCCTCGGGCGGGAGATGGCGCAGGGGTGGGCGCAGGAGGAACCCGTCACGATGGACCTGGCCGAACTGCGGGAGCTGTTCGGCCCGGCGGCGACGCCCCAGGACACCCGGCGGGCCGCGGCGCTCGAGTACGTACGGATCGAGGGGGACACCGTCACCTTCCGGAGCCGGCGGCTGCTGGAGGCGACGCTGACGCTGGTGCGGCAAGGGGTGCCGCTCGCGGAGATCCTGGACGCGGGTGACTTCGTCCAGAGTCAGGCCGCGGCGCTGGCGGAGCGGTTCGTCGCCCTGTTCCGGCGGCATGTGATCGGCCCGGAGGGCCTGGAGCGGCTTTCGGCCGCGCGGTTGGATCACATCGGGGAGACCGCGGCGGCGCTGCGTCCGGTGGCGGGTGAGGTGGTGGCCACAGAGTTCGCACGGGCGATGGCCCGGAGGGTGGAGGCGGAAGTCGCCGCGCTGCTGCGTACGGAGCAGTAGGAGTTGTCCGAAAGGCAGCTCTCGCACAACCTTGCCAACCACCATTGGCACTCTTACATTCAACTCCACGGTCATACCGGCGAGTAACGATCACGCGCGACGGGACCGGATCACCCACCATGCCTCTCCCCACCCATCAAAGGGGATCTTCCATGGAACACGCATCGGACAACCGCGAGTTAGGCGACGGCCGGGTCAGATGGCGGCGCTTCGCCGTCCTGACGGTCCCGGCCGTGGGCGTCACCGCCGCGCTCGGCATCGCACTGGCCCAAGGAGCGCTCGCCGCCTCCTTCGCCGTCTCGGGCCAGCAGTTCAAGGTCTCGGCCGCGAGCCTGACCGGTGAGGGCTTCGTCCAGTACGGCAGCGTGGACGTCAACGCCCGGGAGGAACTCATCCCGGTGGCCGTCACCGCCATCAGGGAGGCCAAGCTCCACAGCCTCTGCCAGTCGGTGGTCACCACGCTGCCGGTGATCGGCGACGTCTCGCTCAACCTGACCGCCGGTCAGAAGACGCCGGTCGAGGCGACGAACCTCTTCGTCGACGCCACCCAGCTCTCCGGCAACGCGGCCTTCACCAACATCGAGATCGGCCGCGACGCCTCCACCCTGGACAAGGGCCCCGCCGACGCCCAGGGCATGCAGGACCTCTTCTCCCAGCAGGCCGACACCGTCACCATCACCGATCTGAAGCAGACGGCGTGGGCCACCAACGCCGGCACCTTCAAGCTCTCCGGTCTGCACATGAAGGTCAACAAGGGCAAGAAGGAATGCTTCTGACCCCCTGGCGGAAGCGGTTCCGGCGGTGGCGCCGCAGCCGTCCGTTCTGGGGCGGGCTCGCCGCCGTCCTCGCGGGGGCCGAGATCTGCGCCCTGCCGCTCGCTCCGCTGAAGGTCATGCTCACCCAGGGCGTGGCGGGGATCCCGTCCGTCCTGATGGGCCTCGTGATGATCGTCCTCGGCGTCTCGGTCTGGTTCGCCCCGCATTACCGCACCCTCGCCGGGATCGTCACCACCCTCATCGCCACCGCCGCACTGGTGCTGTCGAACCTCGGAGGGTTTCTCGTCGGGACCCTGCTGGGCATCGTCGGCGGCGGCCTCATGTTCGCCTGGCAGCCGCGCACCCCCGCCACCGCCGAACACGCGCCACCCTCCGCCGCACCGCTCTCCGATCCCCAAGGAGCACAGCCATGAGCCGCACCCACACCACCCTCACCCTCGCCCTCGGACTCGCCGCCGCCGGCGCGCTGACCCTCGGCACCGTCGCCGCCACCGCCGCGCCCTTACCGACGGCGTCGGCCGGCTCGACCACCGTCACACCGGCGGGCCACGCCTTCAAGGCGACGCTCAGCGGCAAGGCGACCTTCAAGGCCGGCTCGGTCACCGTGACCTGCTCGGTCTCCGTGTCCACCGGCACGGTCCCGGCCGCCCCCGGCAACCACAACCCGGCCGGACCGGTCTCCTCGCCGATCTCCGCCCCGACGTACAGCTCCTGCACGTCGAGCATGGCCGGCGTCACGCCGACCGTCACCACCAGCGGCGCCTGGCAGGTCTCCATGCAGAACGGGGCGCCCATCACGGCGACGATGACCGTCCCGACGGGCGGCCTCGTGCTCAAGACGACCGGTCTGGCCACCTGTACGGTCGTCGCCGCGCCCACCGCCCCGGCGAGCGCCCCCGGCACCTGGGCCAACGGCGCACCGCCGTCGCTGACGTTCACCAACGCCTCGGTCCCGGTCAAGGTCACCGGCGGGTTCGGCTGCCCGACCAGTGCGACGAGCTCCACCTTCAACGCGGTCTACACCGTGGCGGACACCACGGACCCGGCCCAGCAGATCACCGTGGCCCCGTAGGTCCGTACCGGGCGGGCCCGTCGCGGGACGGGCCCGCCCGGCATCTCCGCGATCAGCCCTCCGGCGGACAGCCGGACATACGACCGGCGGTTCGGGGGAAGGGAAGCCTCTGGCACATACGCACCCAAACGTGACAGAAGGCGAGGCGGGCGCATGGACGGGATCGTGCTGCTGCGCGAGGACCACGCGACGGTCGAGAAACTGTTCAAGAAGTTCGAGAAGACCGACGACGACGCTCACAAGGAGCGCCGGAGCATCGCGGATCAGGTGATCGAGGAGCTGACGGCGCACGCCTGGATCGAGGAGCAGATCTTCTATCCCGCGGCGCGCGAAGGAGCCCCCGACACGACCGATCACGTCCTGGAGAGCATCGAGGAGCACCACGCGGTGGTGTGGATGCTCTCCGAGCTCAAGGACATGCCGCCCACCGACGAGCGCTTCAAGGCGAAGATGAGCGTCCTCATGGAGAACGTCCGTCACCACGTCGAGGAGGAGGAGAAGGACTGGTTCCCCGAGGTCCGCAAGGCGCTCGGCCGCAAGCGACTGGTCGAGCTCGGGGAACAGATGCAGAAGGCCAAGCAGAAGGCTCCGCGCGATCCGCTCGCCGTGCCGAGCGCCACCCATGCCTGAGGCCGGCCTCCGGGAGATCCCGGTCTCCCTCGTCTCCCTCGTTTCCCTGCGGGTCAACGGGACGGAGCTTTCGCTACGGCTCGACAACCGCACGACTCTCCTGGACGCGCTGCGCGAACACCTGGACCTGGTCGGCGCGAAGAAGGGGTGCGACCACGGGCAGTGCGGCGCGTGCACCGTCCTCGTCGACGGGCGACGGGCCAACAGCTGCATGCTGTTCGCCGTGGCCTGCGACGGCTCGGACATCACCACGGTCGAGGGCCTCGCCGAGGGCGAGCGACTCCATCCGGTCCAGGAGGCGTTCGTCGCCCACGACGCCCTGCAGTGCGGTTACTGCACACCCGGCCAGATCTGTTCCGCCGTCGGCATGCTGGACGAGGCCGCCGAAGGACACCCCTCGTACGCGACCACGCTCGACGGCCGCGACACCCCCGGTACGCCTGATGGCCGCGACGCCCTCGACGCCCAGGAGATCAGGGAGCGGATGAGCGGCAACCTGTGCCGGTGCGGCGCCTATCCGAACATCGTCGACGCGATCGCCGAGGCGGCGAGGTCATGAGGCCCTTCTCGTACCTGCGCGCCGCGACGGCCGAGGAGGCGCTCGACACGTTCGCCGCCCGTCCAGGCGCCCAGTTCCTTGGTGGCGGGACCAATCTCGTGGACCTGATGAAGCTCGGGGTCACCGCCCCGGAGTTCCTCATCGACGTCAGCCGCCTCCCGCTGGACACCGTCGAGGCGACCGCCGACGGCGGACTCCACGTCGGGGCCACCGTCCGCAACAGCGACCTGGCCGCCCACCCGGTCGTCCGCACCCGCTACACCGCCCTGTCGCAGGCTCTCCTCTCCGGGGCCTCCGGGCAGTTGCGCAACACCGCGACCACCGGCGGGAACCTGCTCCAGCGCACCCGGTGCCTCTACTTCCAGGACACGTCCAAGCCCTGCAACAAACGCGAGCCGGGGACGGGATGCCCCGCCCGCGAGGGTGTCCACCGGGACCTCGCGGTGCTCGGCCACTCGGCGCACTGCGTCGCCACCCATCCCTCGGACATGGCGGTCGCGCTCGCCGCCCTCGACGCCGTGGTCCACGTGCGCGGGGCGGACGGCGAGCGGACGGTGCCCGTCACCGACTTCCACCGGCTGCCCGGGGACCGGCCCGACGTGGACACCGTCCTCCTCCCGGGAGAACTGATCACCGGCGTGACCATGCCACCCCGCCCGGACGGCGGGCACAGCGCTTACCGCAAGGCCCGGGACCGCGCCTCGTACGCCTTCGCCCTCGCCTCCGTCGCCGCCGCGGTGCGCGTCGAGGACGGCGTCGTCCGGGAGGCCTCGCTCGCTTTCGGAGGGCTCGCCCACCGGCCCTGGCGCGCCCGCGCGGCCGAGGAGGTGCTGCGCGGCGCGCCCGCCACCGCGGATACGTTCGCGCGGGCCGCCGACGCCGAACTGGCCGCCGCCGAGCCGCTGCGCGACAACGCCTTCAAGGTGGCGCTCGCCCGCAATCTCACCGTGAGCGTCCTGAGCGACCTCGCTTCCCGCGCCGAAGAAGGAGCCCGGCCCCCGACATGACCGACGCACTCTCCCCGGACACCTCCCTGACGGCGCCGACCGCGCCTTCTGCCCCCGGCTCCGCCGTTCCGCGGCGCGAGGCCCGTGAGAAGGTCACCGGCGCGGCCCGTTACGCGGCCGAACACACCCCGCCGGACTGCGCCTACGCCTGGCCCGTACCCGCCACCGTCGCGCGCGGCCGTGTCACGGCCGTCCACACCGCCGCCGCCCTGGCGCTGCCCGGTGTGCACGCGGTCCTCACCCACGCCGACGCACCGCGCCTCGGCCCCTGCGACGACCCCACGCTCGCCCTGCTCCAGGACGACCGCGTGCCCCACCGCGGCTGGTACATCGCCCTGGTCGTGGCCGACTCCCCGGAGAACGCTCGCGCCGCCGCCGATGCCCTGCGCGTCGAGTACGAGACCGATGAGCACGACGTACGCCTGAGCGTCGACCACCCGCGGCTCTACACCCCGGAAGAGGCGAACGCCGAGGAGCCGGCCGTACGGGAACGGGGCGACTTCGACGCGGCCTTCGCCACCGCCGACGTCCGCGTCGACGCGACGTACACCATGCCGGCGCTGCACAACCATCCGATGGAGCCGCACGCGTCCACGGCCTGGTGGACCGACGACGGCCGGCTGACCGTGTACGACTCGAGCCAGGGCTCGACGACCGTACGGGACGTCCTCGCGGGCCTCTTCAAGGTGCCCGAAGACATGGTCACCGTCCTCTCCGAGCACGTCGGAGGCGGCTTCGGCTCCAAGGGCACGCCCCGCCCCCAGGTGGTGCTCGCCGCGATGGCCGCCCGCCACACCGGCCGCCCGGTCAAGCTGGCGCTCCCCCGCCACCAGCTCGCCGCCGTCGTCGGCCACCGCGCCCCCACCGTGCAGCGGGTACGGCTCGGGGCCGGCGCCGACGGTGTCATCACGGCGCTCGCCCACGAGGTCGTCACCCACACGTCGACGGTCAAGGAGTTCGTCGAGCAGGCCGCCGTACCGGCGCGCACCATGTACACCTCGCCGAACAGCCGCACCGCCCACCGGGTGGTGGCACTCGACGTGCCGACCCCCTCGTGGATGCGCGCGCCGGGCGAGGCATCGGGGATGTACGCCCTGGAATCGGCGATGGACGAACTGGCCGTCGCCACCGGGATCGACCCCATGGAGCTGCGTCTGCGCAACGAACCGGCCACCGAGCCGGACAGCGGCAGGCCCTTCAGCAGCCGGCATCTCGCCGACTGTCTCCGCGAGGGTGCGCGGCGCTTCGGCTGGGAGCGGCGCGAGTCCCGCGCCGGCGTCCGCCGTGCGGGGGACCTGCTCCTGGGCACCGGGGTGGCCTCGGCCACCTATCCCGTCCTCGTCAGCCCCTCCACCGCCACCGCGCACGCCGACCGGGACGGCACGTACACCGTCCTGGTCAACGCCACCGACATCGGCACCGGCGCGCGGACCGTGCTCGCGCAGATCGCCGCCGAGGCGCTGGGCACCCGCCCGGAGGCGGTACGGGTCGACATCGGACGCAGCACGCTGCCCGCCGCCCCGCTCGCGGGCGGCTCGTCGGGCACGGCGTCCTGGGGGTGGGCCGTGCACAAGGCCTGTACCGCCCTCGCGGGGCGGCTGCGCGCGCACCCGGGCGAGCTGCCGGCCGAGGGGATGTCCGCGTCGGCGGACACGGAGGAGGAGGCGGGGCGGGAGTCGCCGTACGCCCGGCACGCGTTCGGGGCGCACTTCGCGGAGGTGCAGGTGGACGCCGTGACCGGCGAGGTGCGCGTACGCCGCCTCCTCGGTGTGTACGCCGCCGGGCGGATCCTCAATCCCCGTACGGCCCGCTCGCAGTTCATCGGCGGGATGACGATGGGGATCGGGATGGCCCTGACCGAGTCGAGCACCATGGACGCGGGCTTCGGGGACTTCGCGGAGCGCGACCTGGCCGCGTACCACGTCCCCTCGTGCGCCGACGTACCCGCGATCGAGGCGTACTGGGTCGAGGAGGACGATCCGCATCTCAATCCGATGGGGTCCAAGGGGATCGGCGAGATCGGGATCGTCGGCACCGCCGCGGCCGTGGCCAACGCCGTCCACCACGCGGTGGGGGTGCGGCTGCGGGATCTACCGCTGACGCCGGACCGCCTGCTGCCGCACCTCGCTCCGGGGCCTCAGGCGGTCGGGTAGGGGCCGGGTACGGGGCTGAGGAGCCACCGTCACCGCGTGTGGTCGCCGATGTCCGGGTCGTGGTCGGGCGTGGTCCAGGAGTCGCGGCCGTGCCGGGCGTTCGTCTGGGTCGGGTCCCCGACCGGGCGCCGACGGCGTGCGGCGCGGCGGCTCCCCCACCAGAAGGCGGCGAGCAGCACGCCGACGATCACCACGCCGATGGCGACGGCGAAGAGGAGGGCGTTCGAGCCGGCCGCCGCGAGTGTGACCGTGGAGTCGGCGGAAAGAGTGTGCGCGATCATGTTCGCCTTTCTCGGATCGGGCCCGCCCCGGCGCGTACGCGCCGGGGCGGATCACAGAGGGGCTGAGGCGGGACGCCTCACCAGTAGTGAGATCGGCCTCCCACCGCGTGCCCGGCGGCGCCTGCCACCCACAGCACCAGGCCCACGATCGCGAGGATCAGGCCTATGGTCCACAGAATGGAAATTCCTGTGACGAACCCGATGATCAGCAGGATCACTCCGAGGATAATCACGACGACCTCCCAGCATCCCCGTGGAATGACTCCGCCGCGATTAGCGGAGCGATAAGGCACTGTGCGAATACCATCACCGACGCCATATCATTCGCGTTCGGCGGAAGATTGTTCTGAGACATCGGAACGGTCACGTCCGGCTCCCTCTCCGTCGGTGAGAAGCGCCTCGTCCGCCTCCCTGCGGGCTTCCTCGTCGCCGCTCTCCCCGACCGCCTCGGACGGGGTGGTCTCCGGGCGGCCTGCTTCGCGCTTGTCCTCGGTCATGTCGCACTCCTTCGATGTCGGGGTGTCCGCCGGTCGCCGGTTCAGGACGGCGGGTAGGGGGCCGCCTTGAGTCGCCGGGCGAGGTGCGCCGTGTTGGCGGCGAGCGTGGCGGTGGTACGGGCGGTGGCCTCGGGGGTCTTGTCGAGGTCCTGGAAGTCGGTGCCCTGCATGGCCTCGCCGACCCAGTAGGTGACCGCGCCGGGGGCGAGGGAGAAGCCGACGTCGTTGAGGCCCTGGAAGAGGTCCGCGCTGCTCTTGTGCGCGCCGTCCTCGTTGCCGACCACGCAGACGGCCGCCACCTTCCCGTAGGTGAGCAGGCGGCCCTCCTCGTCCGTCTCGGACAGTTCGGCGTCCAGCCGCTCCAGCACGCGCTGGGCGATGCTCGACGGGTGTCCGAGCCAGATGGGGGTCGAGAGGACGAGGATGTCGGAGCCCAGAATCGTGTCCCGGATCTCGGGCCACTCGTCCCCTTCGCCCATGTCCGTCTTCACGCCGGGCAGGACGTTCCGGTCGGCGATGCGGATGGTCTTGCCGGTGACACCGTGCTCGCCGAGGGCGGCCATGGTCTGTTCCGCCAGCAGTTGCGAGCTGGAGGGGGCGGGCGAGGGGGACAGGGTGCAGACGAGTGCGACGGCGCGCAGGGGTGTGGTGTCCATGGGTTCGCCGCTACCCCGCGACGCGTCCTCCATGTCACCGGACGCGCCATATTGCGGCATATGGGCAGAGCACCCCGGCATCACGGCACCGCGGCATCACGGCATCACGGCATCGAGACGCCGCATGACCGCGTGCCGCCCCGCGGTGGCGGGGCGGCACGCGGTCATGCGGCGCTGTGGGCGCTCAGATCCGGCCGCGCGCGAGGCGGGTCAGCGGCCCGACCGGCGGCTTGGCCGTGGTGCGGCCGATGGCGAAGGCGGCGCCGGCCACTCCGGCGACACCCGCCGCGGCGCCGGCCGCGATCGCCTTGCGCTCCTTGACAACCGTCCATGCCGTCGTGGCCGCGGTGGCCGCCTTGGCGGCGTTGGCCGTCACCACCTGCTGGCCGCTCTGCAGACCGTTCGCCGCCGCGCGGCCGACCCGCTTGGTGGCCTCACCGGCGGAGCGCACACTCACCGCGGCGGCCTTCTCCGCGTCCTGGAGCGAGCTCTCGGCCGCGTTCGCCGCCGCCGAGGTCTTCTCCGCGGTCTGCTTGGTGGCCGTCTTCCTGGCACGTGTGGTGCGGGAATTCTTGGTGTTGTCGCTCTGAGCAGTCATGTGATTCCTCCTTGCCGCTCAACCGGGTATGAAACGGGGGGCGTTCTCACTCATCGAGTCGTGGGAAGCAGAGACCCCAGGGGTCCCAGATCAAGATTGAGATCGTCCATCGAAAGGCCGTACCTCCGGCACAGCTCTTCCATTCGTTCGTGCAGAATCATCAATGTCATTCCGATGCGTTCCTCCTGTTCCTCGCTGAGGTCTCCCCGGTCGACCCGGTGAACGGCGGTACGTTCCATGAGCTGGCGCAGCAGCTCGACGACGGTCAGGACGAGTTTGATGAGATCGCGTTCCACCGTGTCGGGGTCGGTGGCGAGCCTTCGGGCCACGCCACCGGCCGCCGTGAGCCGCTCGTCGAGGCCGTCGAAGTCATCGAGGCCGTCGAGGTCGTCGACACGGGTGGGAGCGGGGGTGGTGTCCTTCATCGCGATGCCCTCCTACCGGCGGCTTCGGGGGCCGGTCCGTCGCCTGCGGGCGCGGTCGCCCAGGGGGCGGGCGCGTCCTCGGTGATCGACCTGATCACCGCCCGCAGGTTGATGTGGACCAGGTCGACGTCCGCGACGGACAGGACCAGATCGCCGGTCAGCACGGCTCCTCCGTTCAGGAGCCGGTCCAGGAGGTCGATCAGGGCCACCGGCGGCCCGGCGAGGGGTTCGGTGTCCCGGAAGCCGCCGACCTGAAGCGGTCCGCTCGTCACGACGCGACCTCGTCCCCGCTCGTGTCCGGCGTCGCGAACGAGTAGGGAGCCCAGGGGCCGGTCACCTCGACACGTACGGCCGGAGCGCGCCGGCTCAGGGCCCCGACCCGCTCGCGGAACCGGTCCACGTCCTCGACGGCCACCAGGTACGCCTCGTTGGTGAGGTTCTCCCCGGCGCCGCTCGCCAACTCGCCCTGCTGGGGGCGGTGTACGGCGCGTGCCCGGGCGAACTCCCCCGCCACCGCCGCCGCCTCGGCGGCGATGTCGCCGGCGGCGCGGTAGAGGTCCTGGGTGCGGTGCCGCTGGGCCCGGCGCTGTGCCAGGTACGCCCGTCCCGGACTCGAGGGGGCCGCCGACGCGGTGGACACCTCGGCCGGCTCGGCCGGCTCGGCGGCGCCCGGGTCCACGGAGACCTTCACGCCCAGCTCGACGTGTCCGTCGAGCTCTGCCAGGAGCTCTTCGAAGCGTCGCCGCTCTTCGGTCAGCATCGCGACCACCCGGTCGTCGCCGCTGTAGACGGTGGCAAGGCGCAGGGGCAGCACGACCGTCTCGGCGAACGCGGCGTCCACGACGGTGTGGTGCGCGCGTGCCATCGCCTCCAGTGCGGTCAGGTCCTCCAGCAGGACGCGCAGCGCCCGTTCGCCGAAGACGTCCGACGGGACGGTCGACACGAGCGCGACGAGGCCCGCGCCGTCGATCAGCCGCAGGCCGTGACCGTCCACTCCACTCAGGCGGCCGACGACACGGCCGAGCGCCCCGTCGTCGCGGCCGACCGCGTACACGTACGTCAGCTCGTGCCCGCCGTGTTCGTGCCGGTCGTGCCCGGTGTCGCCGGTGCCCGGCGTCCGCACCGCCGTCCCTTCGTACGTGCTCACCTCGTGCCCTCCTCTCGCGCACCCCCGGCGTCGGCGGGGTCGAGCGCCGAGCGCAGCCGGTCGAGTTCGCCGCGCAGCCGTTCGTTCTCCTCGGCGAGGAGCTCTGCCCGATCGGTCGCCGCGGGCCGGGCTTCGACCGGTCGCGGCGGCCGGCTCGCCCGGGAGGAGAGCGAGGGGTCGTGCTCCCACCAGTCGATGCCCATCTCCTTCGCCTTGTCGACCGAGGCGACCAGGAGCCGGAGCTTGATCGTCAGGAGCTCGATGTCGAGGAGATTGATCTGGATGTCACCCGCGATGACGATGCCCTTGTCGAGCACCCGCTCCAGGATGTCCGCGAGGTTCGCGGACGAGCCCTGGTGGCCGGGGGCGGGTGTGCTGCGCGGTGGGGCCGCCAGGCGGCCTGCCAGTGAATCGGACACGGTGTCGTCCTGTCTGCTTACGGGTGTTCTCGGTCGGCGGTGGTCATGAGCCGCTGCCGCGTCCTCGCCGGTACGCCTCGATCTCGTCGAGCCGGTCCAGCAGTTCGTCCTCGCGCCGGTCGAACTCCTCGGCGTCGATACGGGAGTTCTCCAGGTCGTCGACGAGCGCGGCCAGTTGCCCGCGCACGCGCTCCGGGTCGTAGTACTCCCGTTCCGCCGCGAGCAGCACCTGGTCGAGGACCCAGGCCGTGCCCCGGACGGGCGCCATCGGCAGGGTCAGAATGCTGGTGACGAGTCCCATGACCAGCACCTCCTCCCGTGAGGGGTCACACGAAGCTGTACGGCGGAAGCGGGCCGGTCAGGGTGAAGCTGTACCCCTCCCCCAGCCGTTCCGCCTCCTCCCGTACGGCGTGCAGGAAGGTGTCCGTCGACGCGGTCGGGACGAGGAACGACACGTTCAGGAAGTGGGTCGCTCCGGGTTCGCCTCGGGAGAGGCGGGCCGCGGCGGGAGCCAGGCGCTTCGTCGTCTCCTCCGCCTGTGCCTCGCCCCGGGCGGCCACCTCCCGGGCGACCAGCTCGCCGAGGGCGATCCGGTCGTCGTGGGCTCCGGGGTCCGTGCGCGTGCGCCGGTTGAGCTCCCGGGCCTCCTCGGACCCCGCCATGATCTCCAGGAGCATGTCCTGCTCGTCCCGGGCGGCCTTGAGGTGGTACTCGACATGGCCGTCCAGCTCGGCCAACCGCTCCTGGTAGCTGCGGGCGTCGCGACCCAGGACCTCGGCGACCCGTTCGTCGTCCGGTCCGAGCAGACCGAAGCGCATCGGCAGGGTCGCCCCGTCGGCCATCAGGGCCTCCAGCACGCTCTCGTGTGCCACCACGTCGCGGCGTTTGGCCCGCAGGCCGGGCGGCGCGTCGCTGACGACGGCGGCCACGGGGCCGGAGATGACCGTGCGCAGGGGCGACGGCGGGTCGCCCACGCCTTGAAGGTCGTCGAGACGCAGGGGATGGTCGGCTCCGGTGATGGCGTACACGTAGGTGGACACCCGTCACTCCTCTCGCTTGGCTGACGAACGGCTGGACGTGGAGGAGCGGGCCGTGCGCTTGCTCGGCTCCTCCTCCGGTTCCTCGCGCTTGCGGTGCAGGGTGTCCGAGATCATTTCGGCGGCTCCGCTCAGCGCGCCTTTCGATTTTCCTTTGGCGCCGTTCTCGGTGATGTCACCGACGATGTCGGTGAGTTGCGTCGGCGCCTTGCGTCCGGATTCCAGGTCGAGCCGGTTGCACGCCTCGGCGAATCGCAGATACGTGTCGACGCTGGCGACGACCACGCGGACGTCGATCTTGAGTATTTCGATCCCGACGAGGGAGACGCGGACGAACGCGTCGATCACGAGACCTCGGTCGAGAATGAGTTCCAGAACGTCGTAGAGATTGCCCGAGCCGCTTCCGCCGCTCGTGGCGCTGGACTGCTGGACGAGTGTCACGATGAAACTCCTTCCGTCAGCGGCGGTCGATCTGGCCCCGTGCGTACCGCCTCGTACGTTCGTAGGCGAGGAGCCGGCCCTGGGGGTCGAGAGCGACGTGGTACGACGCCATCACGGTCATGGTGTCGGGCACCTTTTCCAGTTCGACCACTTCCACGTCGGCCGACCAGCCCTCGTCGGTGGATTTCACCGCCGAGACGGATCCCGGTTCGCACCGCAGGAGTTCCGAGAGTTGAGCGGAGGCGCTGCGCATCGCGGTGGAAATGTCGATGCGCTCTCCGGAATTCTTGCCATGTTCGTCGTCGTCAGTCGCGTTCATCATCCCGCCTGTTGGGCACAGAAGATCGGATTGGAGTCGCTCTCCATCCGCCGTCGATCGTTGCGGTTCGCGTGCCCGTGACTTCCGAACGTATGCGTGATACGTCTCACGCCGTCTCAATTCCGAGTTTTCTCGGCGGTGACCCGGACGGTGCTCAGGCCGGGGTCCGCCGCGTCCGGGATGTTCATGCCCGCCTCGACTCCGGTACGGAGATAGCGCAGGACGGGCTCGGTGAGCCGTTCCCCGGGCAGGACGGTCGGAATGCCGGGCGGGTACGGGGTGATCATCTCGGCCGCGATCCGGCCCGCGGCCGAGGCGAGCGGGACGTCCTCGGTGGGGGCGAAGTAGGCGTCGCGCGGCAGACAGGCCTGTTCCATGCGCAGCCCGGCGGGGTCGGGCACGTCGACGCGCGGGGCGGGGCGGAGTTCGGGTGCGTGGCGGACGAGGTCCCTCAGGGCCGTCAGCAGGGTGTCCGTGGTGTCGTGGTCATCGGCGTGGGTGAGTTGGGCGCTGATCCGGCGGTGGTCGAAGAGGTGGGTGTCGATGTGGTGGTGCTCGCGCAGCCAGTCGGCGGCGTCGTAGCCGCTGACGGCCAGTTCCCGGAGGTCGATGACGACCGGCAGCGGGTCGAACTCGGCCGCCCGTCCGGGTCCGCAGAAGTCGTCCGCGTCGTTGACGTGCAGTCCGTCGATGCGTTCGATCTCCGTACGGACGTCTGCGGCGAGCTTCAGCGTCTTGGTGAGCAGGTCGTGGCCGTGCCGGACCATCTGGCGGCGCCAGCCGTCGATGCCCGCGTAGAGAAGCACGGAGGGGCTGGTGGTGCCGAGGAGGTCGGCGCGTGAGGCGAGGTCGGCCGGGTCGACGAGTCCGCCCTGGAGGTGGAAGACGGAGCCCTGTTCCAGTCCGCTGCCCATCTTGTGGATGCTGGTGACGCAGACGTCGGCGCCCGCGTCCATCGCCCAGGTGGGGAGGTCGGGGTGGAACGGCAGGTGGGCGCCCCACGCCTCGTCCACGACGAGCGGCCGGCCCCGGCGGTGGCACACCTCGGCGATGGCCGCGACGTCCGCCGCGGATCCGTAGGGCGTCGGGCTGGTGACGAGGGCGCCCCGCGCGTCCGGGTGCTCCTGGAAGGCGCGCTCGTACGCCTCGGCGGAGGGGGGATGGGCGATGTGCCGCTCGGGGTCCCAGGCCGGCTCCACCCAGATGGGCCGCAGCCCGCAGAGGATGAGGCCGGAGACGACGGACTTGTGGGCGTCCCTGCCGACGAGCAGCTTCTCGTGCGGCGAGGCGACCGTCAGCATGGCGGCCTTGACGGAGAGGGAGCTGCCGCAGGTGGAGAAGTAGGCGTGTTCGGCGTGCACGGCCTCGGCCATGAGGCGTTCCGCGCGCTGCAGGACGTTGCCTCGGGTACGCCGGTCGTCCAGTCCTCCGCTGGCCAGGACGTCTCCGTGGAACACCGCGTCGCCGAGGATCCGGCGGACCTCCGGGTCCGCGCCTCGCGCCTGCTTGTGGCCGGGCGGCGTGAAGCCGAGCTCCCCGGAGCGGTGGTAGTTCTCGAGCGCCTCCAGTACCGGCGCCTGGTTCTGGTCGTTGTGCCGCATTTCCGTAGCCATTCCTCACCGCTTCCCCGAGTGCGCGGTTCCAGTACGTGGCTCCCGTTCGGCCGTTCGTCCGATGCGGTGGGATCCGCCGGCGTCGAGGCGTCGGATGCCCGCCCCGGGTAAGGAGTGGTCTCATGACTCGCACCGATGACGCTGTGATCGGAACCGTCACCACCAAGGTCCCCGCCCGGCTCGACCGGCTGCCGTGGTCGCGCTGGCACTGGATGATCGTGATCGGTCTGGGCACGGTGTGGATCCTCGACGGCCTGGAAGTGACCATCGTCGGGAACATGGCCGGCAGACTCTCCGAGCCGGGCAGCGGGCTGCCCATCACCGACGCCCAGGTCACCGGTATGGCGGCCGCGCTGTATGTGGCGGGCGCCTGTTCCGGCGCCCTGTTCTTCGGGTGGCTAACCGACCGCTTCGGCCGCCGGAAGCTCTTCCTGATCACTCTCGCGGTCTATCTGGCGGCGACGGCGCTGACCGCGCTGTCCACCTCCGTGTGGTGGTTCTTCCTGTTCCGCTTCCTGACCGGTTTCGGGATCGGAGGGGAGTACGCCGCCATCAACTCGGCCATCGACGAGTTGATCCCGAGCAAGTACCGGGGCCGGGTCGACCTGATCATCAACGGCAGTTACTGGCTGGGGGCCATGGGTGGCGCGCTGCTGTCCGTGGTGGCGCTCGACACCGACATCTTCCCGGCGGACATCGGCTGGCGGCTGAGCTTCGCGCTGGGGGTCGTCCTCGGTCTCGTCATCCTGGTGGTACGCCGGCACGTCCCGGAGAGCCCGCGGTGGATGTTCATCCACGGCCGCTCGGAGGGCGCCGAGGAGCTGGTCACGTCGGTGGAACGGCAGGTGGAGCGCGAGAAGGGCGTCAGGCTGCCGGAGCCGTCCCGGGCGATCACCATCGAGCAGCGCCGGAGCGTCGGTTTCATCGAGATCGGGCGCACGCTCTTCCACGCGTACCCGAAGCGGGCGGTGCTCGGCTTCGCGCTCTTCATCGGCCAGGCGTTCCTCTACAACGCCATCACGTTCGGCTTCGGTTCGATCCTGGTGAAGTTCTTCGACGTCCCCACGGGGAGTACGGGGTACTACTTCGCCGTCATCGCGTTCGGCAACTTCCTCGGTCCGCTCCTGCTCGGCCGGCTCTTCGACACGGTCGGGCGCCGGCCGATGATCGCGGGGACGTACATCCTGTCCGGTCTGCTGCTCTTCGGCACGGCGTGGCTCTTCGACCGGGGCAGTCTGGACGCGACGACGATGACGCTGTGCTGGTGCGTGGTCCTCTTCTTCGCCTCCGCGGGCGCCAGCTCGGCGTACCTCACCGTCAGTGAGATCTTCCCGATGGAGACGCGGGCGATGGCGATCGCGTTCTTCTACGCGATCGGCACGGCCGCCGGCGGCATCTCCGGGCCGCTGCTCTTCGCGAAGCTGACCGAGAGCGGGGTCGTCGGCGACGCCGTCCTCGCCTTCTGTGTCGGCGCGGCGCTCATGGTCCTCGCGGGTCTCGTGGCGCTGTTCCTCGCGGTCGCGGCGGAGGGCAGGTCGCTGGAGGACATCGCGACGCCGCTGTCGGCCACGACGGCGGCGGACGAGGACGGATCGGCCCCGCCCCCGGCCGCCCGCGTCGGCGGATGACCACACCCCTCCGCGATGTCACCCTTTCGATGACACCGGGCTTGTCGTCGGATGGATGACATGTTAGAACGGTGTCAGGTGAAGCGCATTGGCAGTTCCTGCCCGTACCGCTCTGGAGGTGTTTCGCGATGTTGATGCGCACCGACCCGTTCCGCGAGCTCGACCGGCTCACCCAGCAGTTCCTGGGCACACCCGGGACATGGTCCAGCCCCTCGGCGATGCCGATGGACGCGTACCGCGAGGGTGACGTGTACGTGATCGCGCTCGACCTTCCCGGCGTCGCCCCGGAGGCCATCGACATCGACGTCGAGCGGAACATGCTCACGGTGAAGGCCGAACGCCGGCCGACCGTGAAGGCCGACGACGTGCAGATGGAGCTCTCCGAGCGCCCGCTGGGTGTCTTCTCCCGTCAGCTGATGCTGGCCGACACCCTGGACACCGAGCGCATCACGGCCGACTACGAAGCCGGTGTCCTCACCGTGCGGATCCCGATCGCCGAGCGCGCCAAGCCCCGCAAGATCTCCATCGGCGGGGACGCCGGCCGGAAGCAGATCGACAGCTGATCCGGCCGTCCGCCGTGGCGGAGGACGGGACGACGATCTCCCCCTCCCGTCCCGTTCTCCGTCCACCGGACCGGCCCGGTGGGTCGCCCGGTGCAGACCGGTCGGCCGTCTCCTTCCACCCGGATCGCGCCTCGCGCGGGGGTCACGGCAGCTGACCCACCGGCGGGCGCGAGCCCTCTCACGAGAAAGGCACGCCACCCTTCCATGCCTGCCCTGCCTGAAGAGGCCCCGGCCGTGCCGGGCATGACGTACGACCAGATGCTGGAGCGCGTCCGCTACGAAGGCGCGTACCCCACGCGGGAACGGGCCGAGACCACCGTGCTCGCCGTTCTGGCGGCCCTCGGCCGCCAGGTCACCGGTGAGGAGCGCGTCGACCTCGCCGCCCGTCTGCCCGTCGAGGCGGCCCACGCCCTCGCGTCGCAGATCCCCGCCATCGAGCCGCTGACCGGCTGGGGCTTCGTCAAGGACCTCGCGGCCCGGCTCGGCGGCACGCCCGCGACCGCGCGCTGGGACACCGGCGCCGTTCTCAACGTCGTCGCCGACCTCGCGGGCCCCGACCTCCTCGATCGCGTCCTCGCCCAGCTGCCGCCCGGCTACGGCCTCCTCTTCGGCCGCGCCGAACTGGCCAGGGCCGCCTGACGCGCCCACCTCGCAGCACCGCCGCCGGGCCGTCGCCGGACCGTCGGCTGGACGGCGACCACTCCCAGCTGAAAGCCTCGACGGACGCCGGAGAGTGAGAGAGACGAGGAGGGCCTCATGAACGCCGCCGAAGAGGACCAGCACCCGCTGGACTCCGCCAGCGTCGTCAACGCGAAGAAGACCCTGCTCGAACTGCTCGGCCGCGCCGGAGTGTTCCACGCCGAGGCCGAGGAGCTGATCGCGCTCGTCGAGGCCGGCGCCGTCGTGGACGCGTACCGCGAGGTCCGCAAGGTCGAGGCGGGCGCCCCGAGGGGGAAGGACGAGCTCTACGGCGCCGGCTGGGAGGACGGCGCCCAGGCCGTCGTCGAGGAACTCGGCGGTGTCGCCGACCGGGCCCTGCGCCGCGCCCTCGGCCCCGCGGTGCCAGCCCCCTCCCCGCAGGCCGACCGGCCGGACGTCCCGCGCGGCCGTCCCCCCGTCGGAAGGGTCGACGTGGAGCGGGCGAAGGTGGCGGTGACGCCGCTCTACCTCGCGTTCACCCATGCCTCGGACCTCGACCCCGAGGTGTCGGACGAGGTCCTCAGGGCCGTCCTCGGCACGATGAGCGCCGTCGAGCGGGCCGGGTACGCGGGACGGCTGGGCGAGTTCGCCGAGACCCGGCGGGAACAGCTGTCGCGGCTGTACGCGGAGTACGGCCCCGGCAGCGACATCGCCATCCACGGCCGCTACTCCCTCACCCACTCCCCCGCCGGCATCGCCGTGCTCGAACGTCTCGCCGCCGCGCCGTCCCTGCTGCGGGAGGAGTGGGAACGCGCCGAACTGCCTCCGGTGTGGCTGGAGGGACTGGCGAACGCCTGGGAGGCCCCGCGGGACTGACCGGTTCCGGCCCCGGCCACCTCTGCGACGGACCGGGCCCGGGCGATTGCGGGTCTGCGCGGGCGTCGTCCCGTACACGGCAGTGGGGCCGCACCGTGACGGTGCGGCCCCACTCGTTCATGGGTCGGGCTCGGGAGGGATCGTCAGCCTGTCCGTCCTTCCGCTCGTCGGCCGATCACCCCCCGCTCGGCTCTGCGGTGGCGTCCGTGGGCCGCCGGACGGTCGGCCGGCAGGAGGATCACCGCCAGGAGGCAGGGGACGAGGACGAGCAGACAGAAGGTCACGCTCCCTCCCCGACGGTCTCCCTTCGTGGACGGGCGCGTCGGCGCGCGGTGGGTGGGGATGCGCCCCAGGCGGCTGCTCGCAGCCGCTCCATCGCCGGGGTGACACCGGTCAGTCGCAGCCGCCGGCCGTGCTCCGTCCAGTCCGTCAGGATCCGCAGCAGGGCGGAGTCCGCGAACGTGACACGCGAGGTGTCCAGGACGAGGCGCCGGTGTCCGAGGGTGGACGCGGCGGCCAGCAGCACCCGCAGCGGCCCTGCGCTGTAGTGGTCGACCTCTCCGTGGAGCTCGACCCGCACGGTCTCCTCGTCAAGGACGCTGCAGGAGCGGACGCTTATGCCACAGGGCGCGGATTCCGCGCCCTGGTCGATCGGTCCGGTGCCCGGTGTGACGGTGGGGGCGGTCAGTATCGGAAGGTTGCTTGCGGTACTCACGCCGGGTCAACCGCCCGGCCCCGCCGGGCGGCACGGCCCTTCACTCCACCGGACCCCCGCCTTGCCACCTGCGGGGGAGATCCGCCACCCGTACGAGCCACGATCAGCGGCTGTGGGCGGTGTGCAGCGCTTCGGCCATGCCGGACGCCCCCTCGGTGACGTACGCGCGGATCGACGCGAGGTAGGCCGCCCGGTCGACGCGGCCGTCGCCGTCGGTGTCCAGGGCGTCGAACGCCGCGCCGGCGTTGTCGGCCGGGTTGCCGAGCGCCTCGCGCAGCCGGGTGAACTCCGCCCGGTCCAGGGCGCCGTCGGCGTCGGTGTCGGCGAGGTCGAACAGCGATCCGAGCGCGGGCCTGCAGACCTTCTCGAACGATTCGGCGCCCGCCCAGGCCGCGTACTCCTCGAAGGTCACCCGCCCGTCGCCGTCCGCGTCCATCGAGGCGTACACCCGCTCGTGCGCCGCGCGGGCGACGGCGACGAGGGGATCGTCGTCGCCGCGTCCCGACACGGCGGCCGCGCGGGCGGGGCGGGTGAGGTACTCCTGCCGTGAGACGACACCGTCGCCGTCCACGTCGAGCATGGCGAAGATGTGGGCCTTGGCGGTCCTGCTGTCCATGAGGGGTCCTTCGGCTGGGGTGGGTGGTCGACGAGAGGTGTCGCCGGTGGCCGGCGACAACGAGGAGATCAACTGCCCGAGGCGGATTCGGTCACCGCCGGATGTCCCCGGGCGGTCGTCGTGAAGCCGGACGCCCGTGACAGGAACCGATCGGCGGCGTTGGCCCTCATGCTCCATGGGCCCGGAGTCGGCGCGCGGTTGGCGAGTCTGCCGGGTTCGTCGCGGCGTACCGCAGCGTGTGCGCCGTACCGGATCGTGTCGAGAAGAAGCCGAGGAAAACGTGCCCCTGTCATCGCGTCGACGCCTGGTCGTGAGTGCCACCCTGATCGCCGCCCTCGCCGGAGGTGTCGCCCCGGCCACCGCCGCGCCGGCCGCCGCCCCCGCCGGGCCCGCCGGGTCGGCGGTCCAGGACCGTCCCGCTCCCGACATGGAGGGGGTGGTCGCGGCCCTGAACGCCGCCATGGCGCAGGGCGCGCCCGGTGCCATGGCGCGGTACGTCGGGCCGTGGGGCGCCCGGACGCGGACCGAGGGGGTCCGCGACCGTGAGTCCGGCGCGCCCATGGACAGCCGGGCGCGGTTCCGGATCGGCAGCGTCAGCAAGACCTTCTCCACCGTGGTGCTCCTCCAGTTGGTGGAGGAGGGCCGGCTGGAGCTCGACGCGCCGGTGAACCGGTACCTGCCCGGGCTGCTGCCCGACGACAGGATCACCGTCCGTCATCTGCTCACCCATCGCAGCGGTCTGGCGGACTACACCGACGCGATGTTCCACCACACCGTGCCCGGCTTCGAGGCGGTACGGAACCGTGTGTTCAGCTACCAGGAGCTGGTGGACCTCTCGCTCAGCGAACCGCGCACCACCGAGCCCGGCGTGGCGTACAAGTACTCGAACGCCAACTTCGTGGTGGTCGGCATGCTCATCGAGCGGGCCACCGGCCGTCCGGTCGCCGAGGCGTACGAGAATCGCGTCATCAAGCCGCTGCGGCTGCGGAACACCTCGTACGTGCACCCGGAGACCCGGATCAAGGGGCTGCGGGTCCGCGGCTATCTGCACCCGGACGAGGCCGGCGCGCCGCTCGTCGACTCCACCGAGCAGACCGTGTCCTGGGCGCAGTCGGCCGGGGCGGTCATCTCCGACCTGGCGGACCTGAACACCTTCACGACGGCGCTCATGCGGGGCGAGCTGCTGTCGCCGCCGATGATGGACGCCATGACCACGGTCACCCCGACGGACGCGGCGGGCACCCGCTTCTACGGGCTCGGTCTGCGCCGCTACGACCTGTCCTGCGGCGCCCAGGTGTACGGGCACACCGGGACGGTGCAGGGCTACTACACGTACGCCTTCTCGACCCGGGACGGCCGGCGGGCTCTCTCCGCGATGGCGAACACCTCGAACCGGGGCGCTGCCAACACGGCGCTCGGGGGAACGCTGGAGGCGGCGTTCTGCGGTAAGAAGCCGGCGGCGGCGCGTGCGTTCTCGGAGCGGCCGGCCGAGGCCGACCTGACCGAGCGCCGCTGACGCCGACCGGGGCCGGGGCCGCCGCGGCGAGGGCGCCCCGGCCCGTGGTCGGGCCATGGTCGGGCGGTAGGGCGTCGACGTCAGGTCGAGGGTGAGGTCGAGGTCCAGCCGCGGTGGTGGAGGCGTTCGATGCCGTCCAGGAGGAGATCAAGGGCGAACTCGAACTCGAACTGGTCGTCGCAGCCGCCGCCGACGGCCGAATCCATGTCGTGGGCGGCCGCCGCGGCGATCTCCGCGACCCGCGGATAGGCCCTCGCCAGGTCCGCTGCCGCCGCTCCGGCGGTGGCGGGCGACGGCGTGGGCGCGGCCCCGCCCGTGTCGAACAGCTCCTGGGAGAAACCGAGCAGGCGGCTGCCGAGCGCGTGCATCACGTGGTGGGTGAGGTCGGCGGAGAGACCGCCGTCCCGGAAGGTGCCGATGACCGAGTCCAGGTAGGCCAGTACGGCCGGTGTCGGGCCGGTCCGTGACTCGATCACGCGCGCGGCCCAGCGGTGGTGCAGGAGCACGCTCCTGGCCGAGAGGATCTGCTGCCGTACGGCGCTCTTCCAGTCCGCCGAGGTGGTCGGCCGGGCGATCTCGCCGACGACCATGTCCACCATGCCGTCGAGGAGTTCCTCCTTGTTGGCGACGTGCTTGTAGAGGGCCATCGGGACGACGCCGAGCTCCTGGGCGAGCCGTCGCATGGAGAACGCCTCGGCCCCCGAAGCCCCGGACGCGTCGGCCAGCGCGACGGCGGCGTGCAGTACGCGCTCCCTGCTGAGGGGCGCCCGCTCGGCGCCCCGGCGTTCCTCGGCCATCTGCCCTGCCCTTCTCCCGGGATCGGTCACTTCACCACTTGCCTGAGTGTACGCCGTACACCTAGGGTGCGTTCCACGCGGAGGTGTACGCCGTACACCTCGCGTTCGAGAGGGGATCCCATGGACTTGAGCCGAAGGACCGCGGCCGTGACGGGGGTGCTGTTCCTGGTGACCGAGGCCGCCGCGATCGCGGGTCTCGCGCTGTACGGCCCCGCACTGGACGGCGCGCGGTACGTCGTCGGGCCGGGCGCGGACTCCCGGGTGCTGGCGGGGGCGCTCTGCGAGATGGTGCTGCTCTTCGCCGTGGTGGGTACCGGGGTGGCGCTGTACCCGGTCATCAGAAGGCGGCACGAGGCCTTGGCGGTCGGCTATGTGTGCGGGCGCCTCCTGGAGGCGGCGGTGATCGCCGTCGGCATCGTCGGCGTGCTGGCGGTGGTGACCCTCCGTCAGGACCTGGGCGGCGCCGGGGACGCCCGTACCGCCACCGCCGTGCAGGTCGTCGCCACGGCCCTGGCGGCGGTCCACGACTGGACCTTCCTGCTCGGGCCCAACATCGTCCTGGGCGCCAACACCCTGGTCCTGGCGTACGCGATGCACCGCTCGCGGCTGGTCCCCCGGCCGCTCGCGCTGCTCGGCCTCGTGGGCGGCGGGCTCATCTGCGTCTCCGGGGTCGCCGTGCTGTTCGGCTTCTACCCCCAGGTGTCCGCCGTGGGCACGGTCGCCGCGCTCCCGGTGTTCGCCTGGGAGGTGATCCTCGCCGTCCGGCTGCTGACCCGCGGCTTCGAGCCCGCGCGCCCGCTCACCGTCGCCCCCTAGGAGTGCCTCCTCAGCGAATGCCTCCTCACCGTGCCGAGACGGACGCGAAGGGGCTGGTGCCGAGGTTCGCGAGGAGGTCGGCCGGGTCGTCGTAGACGGCGGCGGCGCCCGCCTTCACCAGGTCGTCGTGGGGGATCCCGCCGCAGAGCAGGCCCACGCAGCGCACCTGGGCGCGGGCACAGGCCGTCATGTCCCAGACCGTGTCGCCGACGAAGACGGCGCGGTCCGCGGGCACGCCCACGAGGGAGAGGGCGTGCTCGATGGGATCGGGCGCGGGTTTGCCCTCTTCGACGTCGTCGGAGGTGGCGGAGGCGGTGATGGCGTCGTCGGCGTCGATCGCCCGGCGCAGGGCCTCCAGTTCGCGGTCCTTGGCCGAGGTCACCAGGACCACCTTCCAGCCGTCGCCCGCCAGCGCCCGCAGCAGATCCGCCGCCCCGCCGAAGGCGAGGAGGCGCTCGAAGTAGGTGCCGTAGAGCGTGTCGTGGGCCGTGGAGAGGCGTTCGTCGCCGGCCCGGTCGCGGTCCGCGCCGAGCAGGTGCTCCACGAGCTGGTCGCCGGGCAGGCCGATCGACCGGTGGATGGCGTGGGTGTCCACGTGGTGTCCGGCCTGGCGCAGCGCCTCCCACCAGGCGACGACATGGAGGTGGTTGGTGTCCGCGAGCGTTCCGTCGACGTCGAAGAGTGCGGCGCGGTCGGTGTCCGGCACGCTCACAGCTCCCGGAGTGCGGGCAGCAACGTGGTCCGGGCCCACTGGAGGAAGGGCTCCTGGTGCGCTCCTCCGACCTGGACCAGGGCGATCTCGTCGAAGCCGGCCTCGACGTAGGGGCGGACGGCGTCCACGAAGGCGGTGACGTCGTCGCCGCAGGGGACGGACTCCGCCACGTCCTCGGGGCGGACGGTCTCGCAGGCCTGGTCGAACGCGGTCGGTGAGGGAAGCTCGGCGTTGACCTTCCACCCCCCGAGGGACCACCGGAACTGCTCGTGGGCGCGTTTCACCGCCGCGTCCCGGTCGGTGTCGTAGCAGACCGGGAGCTGGCCGACCCGCGGCTTGCCGGCGCCGCCGTGCGCGTCGAAGGCGTCGAGCAGTTCCTGCTTCGGTTCGGTCGCGATCACCAGGTCGGCCTGGTGTCCGGCGAGTTCGCAGGAGCGGGGGCCGGAGACGGCGACGCCGATGGGCGGCGGGGTGTCGGGGACGTCCCACAGCTTGGCGTGGTCCACCTGGAAGTGTTCGCCGTGGTGGGTGACGTACTCCCCGCCGAACAGGGCCCGGATGATGTCGACGGCCTCTTCCAGCATGTCCAGGCGGACGCTCGCCGAGGGCCAGCCGGCTCCGACGATGTGCTCGTTGAGGTTCTCTCCCGAACCGAGGCCGAGCCGGAACCGGCCTCCGGAGAGCAGCTGCATCGTCGCCGCCTTCTGGGCGATGACGGCGGGGTGGTAGCGGAAGGTGGGGCAGGTGACGTAGGTCATCAGAGGGATACGGGAGGTGGCCTGCGCGGCCGCTCCCAGGACGCTCCACGCGTACGGGGCGTGTCCCTGCTCGTCCAGCCAGGGGAAGGAGTGGTCCGAGATCACCGAGAAGTCGAAGCCCGCCTCCTCCGCTCGCACCACATGCGCGACCAGATCACGCGGTCCGGCCTGCTCGGTCATCATTGTGTAGCCGATGTGCACCATGTTCCGCCCCTTGCCGCAACCGTCCACCCGGAAACCGGCTGAGTCGGCCGGTCCTCCGGGTGGCCCACGGGACGTGCGGCCGAGTGGCCGCACCGAGGCGTACGGGGGCGTACGGGGGCGTCCGTCAGCCGGTTCCGCCGGCCGTCGAGACGCAGGCGGGGTGGCCCCAGCCGTCGGGGTTCTTCGTGATCGTCTCGCCCTTGGCGTACGGGGCGCCGCAGCGGCACCTGCCCGGGAACCTGGCCTTGACCGAGCCGCCGCCGGAGGAGCGCGCGCCCGATGCGCGCTCCGTACGTCCGCGACCCGGCGTGCGGGCGCGGCCGGCTCCGGCGGAAACGGAAGCCGCCGGGGTGCCGGGCGGCGGGAGGGGGGACCCCGCGGCGGAGCCGATGGCCCGCTGGGTGACGGCCGCTTCGCCGGCCGCCCGGTCCGCTGCGTCGTTGAGCGGGTCGCCGTCCACCTGGTGGGCGGGGGTGTGGACGAAGTCGACCCGCCTGCCGGTCAGCAGTTCGTCGATCCGGACCACGAGGTCCTTGTTCGCCACCGGGGTGCCGGCGGCGGTCCGCCAGCCCTTGCGGCGCCAGCCCGGCAGCCAGGTGGTGACGGCCTTCATGGCGTACTGCGAGTCCATCCGCACCTCCGCCGGCACGTCCGGGTCGAGGGACTCGAGAAGCTTGAGCAGGGCGGTCAGCTCGGCCACGTTGTTGGTGGCCCTGCCCAGGGGGCCCGCCTCCCACCGGTCCACCGCGCCGTCGGCTCCGGCGACGACCCATGCCCAGGCGGCGGGGCCGGGGTTCCCCTTCGACGCGCCGTCGCACGCCGCGATGATCTTCGCTTCCGTCATCCCGCGATCCTCACATGCCACCGCCCCCTCACCGGCCCCGGGGCCGGTGAGGGGGCGGTGAGGGGGCAGCCCGGGCGTCGGTGGGGAACCACCGGCCGGCACGTCTACGGCCGTGGCGGTTCGCCCGCCGTGATGCGGGCGCAGGCGGCGACCGTCGCGGCGAGGCTCCCCTCGCTCCGGAGCAGCTTGCGCTGGACGCGGGCGCCGTTGCCGTGGGCCAGGAGGTCGGCGATGCCCGCCTTGACCCGTTCGGCGTCGCCCTGGTCCTGAAGGGCCGGTGCCACGTGGTCGTACAGCGCCTGGACGACGGTCTCGGGCGGTGCCGGGCGCATGGTCTCGGGGTGGATCAGCGGGCCGTCGAGGCCCGACCGGCCGGCGCGCCAGGAGGCCAGCCGGAGGAGGCTCGTGGGGACCGGGGCCGGCGGCTTCCCCTCCTGCCAGTCGCGGGAGGCGGTCTCGACCAGGCCGCGGATCAGGGCGGCCAGCAGGACGGGGGTGGAGGCGTCGAGGCACACGTCGGCGACCCGTATCTCGACCGTGGGGTAGTTGGCCGACAGGCGGGCGTCGAAGTAGACCATCCCCTGGTCGCGCAGCACGCCGGTGCCGAGCATGGCGCCGACCTGCTCGTGGTAGCGGTCGGCGGAGCCGAACGTGTCGACGGGGCCGGCCGAGGGCCATCTGTTCCAGACCTGGCTGCGGTAGCTGGCGTAGCCGCTGTCCTCCCCCTGCCAGAAGGGAGAGTTCGCGCTCATCGCCAGGAGCACGGGGAGCCAGGGCCGGATGCGGTCGAGCACCGCGACGCCCTCGTCGTCGGAGTCGACCGACACATGCACATGGCAACCGCAGGTGAGCTGCTCCTGGGCGGTCAGGCCGAAGCGCTCGCCGAGCCACTGGTACCGCTCCCCCTGGCTGAGCGTCGGGCTCACCGGGAGCGGTGAGGTGGCCACGGCGGCGACGACGGCGCCGACGGTCGCGGCGTGGCGTGCGGACTCGCCGCGCCACCGGACGATCTCGTCCGCGAGTTCGTCCATCCGCGTCACCGGCCGGGTGGCGAATTCCAGCTGTTCCTTCTGCAGTTCCTTCTCGAAGTCGGGATCGTCGTCGCTGCGGCCGTCGGCGCCGTCCTGAGCGGCCGAGCGCCGGGCGGCCGCCAGCACGGCGCCGGCCAGAGCCACCGGCTCGCCGCTGTCCGCGTCCACGATCAGCAGTTCTTCTTCCACACCTACGCTTCGCACGTCGCCGCCCCTCACTCACTCACTCACCCCGTTCGGTGGTCTCCCCCTGCCCCCGGACCGGGTCCCCATGCGGCGGAGTCTCGGGGTCCGCTGTTCCGTCGCACGCCGTGTGCGTGCACGCACGATCCGTACGGGGCCGCTGCGGGGCGCGGCACGCTCAGGAGCTCCGGTCGGGGCCGTGCAGAGCCGCGCGGGCCGTTCCGCGGAACTCGGCCAAGGCCTCCGAGGCGGCCGTCGCCGCCAGGTCCGCCGACCACGCCCACTCCGTGTCCTCCATGTGCTGGTGCTCGCTCAGGACGGCCTGCCAGGCGCGTACGGCCGTGGAGAAACGCTGCGCGGCCTGCGCCGCCTCCTCGGGGCCCTCGATCAGGACGACGCTGACGTGTCGGCGGAGCGCGCGCGGCACACCGCTCACCTGCTCGTGGATCGCCGGATAGTTGCTCCGTCCCAGCGCCAGGAGGCGGGTGACGTGGGCGAGCTCCTGGGTGGCGTCCTCCGCCGCGTCGAGGAAGGCGAGGTACGCCTCGCGCCGTGCCTGGCGGCGCGACTCCCGGTTCTCGCTCCTGGCCAGGGTGACGGCCGCCGCGATCGCGCCGGCCGCGCCCAGGGCGGCGCCGACGACCGCCGCCGTCGCGCTGACGAGTCCCACACCAGCGGCGTCCATGACCGGCATTGTGCGCCCGGACCGGGAGGACATTCTCATGCGTGACGACTTCACGACAGAGAGTGAGCGACATCGCATGGGTCCGTTCCGGGGCGGGGAGAACGACCTCGGAGTGGTCCACGCCCCGACCGGAGGAGCCGCCGTGCTGTCAGACATCATCGACCGGCTGAGGAAACGTCGGCGGAAGGGAGGTCGCGCGGGCCCGGAGGACGGTGTGTCCCTGCCCTCGCAGCGGACGGAGACCCCGGCGCTCACCGCCGACTTCACCTCGGAGGAGCAGTGGGTCGCGGGCCGGTCCTGGGCGTATCCGAACGGCGGCCCGACCAACCCCGGCGACAACAAGCTCGACCACCTCGTCGAGGACCCGGCGTACAGCCGCTCGGGGGTGTTCAGGGCGACCCGGCGCTCGGACGGGAAGTGGGACACGTGCCTGCTCACCACCGAGGGCAGCGCGGAGGATTTCATGGTCCGCGCCGGTGACGTCCTGGAGGCGCGGGTGCGGCTGCCCGAGGAGATCGGAGCCTGGCCGGCGATCTGGACCTGGCGGGACGGCGGCCAGGAGGTCGACGTCTTCGAGTACCACCCGGACAACCCCGATCTGCTGGAGCTGTCGAACCGCGTGCGCGGTGGCCACCTCTACTACCGGGATCCGGCGATCCGGCCGGGCGCCTGGGTGGAGTTGAGGATCGAGTTCGGCGCCCGCTCTGTGGTGTGGACGGTCAACGGAGTGACGGCCTTCTCCGACGAGCGCGGAGTGGGCCGCGGCTGGCGGGCGTACCTCATCGTGAACCTGTCGGTCTGCGCCGGGCGTTACCACCCGCCGCCCGAAGAGGGCGTCGACGAGATGTCGTTCGAGGTGACGGAGTTGCGCGTGTACCGGCCGTAGGGCGTGTCCTTCCGTGGGGCGCGGGGCATACCGACTGAGCCCGGCGCCTTCGGGACGCCCGACCTCACCCCGGGGGGCTCATGGGACTCCAGACCGATCGCATCGAGTCGCTCGTCCTCGACGCCGTGCGCGCGCGGGTCTGTCCCGGCGCGGTCTGGGCCGTCGGGGACGCCTCGGGCACCCTGGCGGGCGGCGCCGTCGGTCTCCTCGACCCGGCCCGGCCGCAGGAACCGATGCGGCCCGACACGGTCTTCGACCTCGCCAGCCTGACCAAGATCCTCGCCGTGTGGTCCGTCACCGGGACCCTCGTCGAGTCGGGCGCCCTCGAACTGCACCGGCCGCTCGGCGCGTTCTGGCCCGAGGTGGCGGGCCGGCCGCTGGGTGCGGCGACCGCCCACCATCTCCTGACCCATACGGCGGGGCTGCCCTTGCGCGCCAATCTCCGCCACCACTACGGAAGCGATCCGGTCGAGGTCCGTGCGGGGGTACTCCGTGAGCCGCTGCGCCACCGCCCGGGCGAGGCCGTCGCGTACACCGACCGGGCCGCTCTCGTCCTCGGTTACCTCGCCGAGCACCTCACGGGCCGGCCGCTCGCGGCTCTCGCGGCCGCCCGGGTCTGGAACCCCCTCGGCATGACGGAGACCCGGTACGGCCCGCTGCCCGCGGACGTCGTCGCGCGCTGCGCCCCCACGGAGTTCGACGACGCGACCGGCGCCCACCTGAAGGGGACGGTGCACGACTTCTCCACCCGGCTGCTCGGCGGCGCCTGCGGCATCGCGGGCGTCTTCGCGCCCCGCGACGACCTCTGCCGTTTCCTGCGCCACACCCTGTCACCCGGGCCGTCCTCGTCCGGCGCCTCCGCGTACGGTGCCTCGTCGTTCGGCGCCTCCTGGGTCCGGCGTTCGCTGCGCGTCCGCACCGGCGAACTGAAGCCCACCCGGGGCCTGTTGTGGCATCCCGACCCCGGTGCGGCGGCCGCCCGGCACGACGTGTGGGCGCACTTCGGCTTCACCGGCACGGCGATGTGGGTCTCGCCGGAGCGCGGGCGCTGGGCCGTCCTGCTGACCAACAAGCTGTACTTCACCCGCGACGGCGTCCCGGTGGCCCGGCTGCGCGCCGCCTTCCGCTCCCTCGCCTTCGCCTGAGCGGACGCCCGACGCCGACGCCGACGCCGACGGCGGCGAGGGCGAGGACGAGGGCGGGTGGGCCATGGGCGGTGCCGGATGGCAGACTCGGAGACCGCCTCACCTGCGGCGTACCGGGTAGGCGAACATGGACTGTTCGCGCGCGACACCTGGAAGCTGCCTCGATGACGATCCCTTGCTCCCACTCCGCCGGCCGGACGGACTTCCGTGCTCGCTTCAGGCGCTCGGCGCGCCGCTGGTGGCCGGCGCTGCGCGCCACGCCCGTGTCGATGTGGCGCGACGACGTGGCCGACTGGGCGGCCGCGCTGACGTACTACGCGATCCTCGCCCTGGTGCCCGCGCTGCTCGTCGCGGTGACGCTCACCGGCATGGTGAGCCCGGCGGCCACCGAGCGGCTGATCTCCCACGTGGCGGCGTGGGCGCCCGCCGAGTCGGGTGGCACGCTCCAGGAGACGCTGCGGGGTCTCGCGCGGGAGGAGACCGCCGCGTGGATGCTGATCGTCGCGGGCAGCGTCAGCGCGCTCTGGTCGGCATCGAGCTATCTCGCGGTCTTCCGGCGCGCGCTGCACGCGATGCACCGGGTCAAGGACCGGCGGCCGGCGCTGCACACCGCCCCGGTCATCCTGCTGAACGCCGCGCTTCTCCTGGTGCTGCTGGTGGCCAGCGCCGGGGTGGTCGTCGTCACCGAGCCCCTCGCGCGGCTGCTCGGCGCGTGGCTGCGGTGGGACACGGCCTCGGCGCCCGCCTGGGCGTCCGCCTGGGCGCTGATGAAATGGACGGGGCTCGTGGGGTTGGTGACGATGCTCGTTCTCGTGCTCTTCCGGACCGGCCCCGCCTCGGCCCGCGCCCGGGCCCACGCGGTGCCGGGAGCGACGCTCGCCGTGCTGCTCTGGCTGGCCGGTTCGGCGGCCTTCGCGCTGTACGCGACGAGTCTCGGCACGTACAGCAGGCTCTACGGCTCGCTCGCCGGAGTGATCGTCTTCCTCGTCTGGCTGTGGAGCGCCCATCTCTCGCTGCTCGCCGGGGCGCAGTTCACCGCGGAGCTGGCCCTGGCATGCGCGGGCGGACTCGGGGAAGCCGGAGGTTCCGCGTCGCCGCCCCCGACCGACGGAGGGAGGCGGCGCACGGACCGACCGTACGATCACGATCAAGGGAGCGAAGAGATGACCGAGAACATGTGGGCGTACGGCGACACCTCCGGCCACGCGGCGGGGGTCGTGCTGAGCGGCTACAAGGTCGAAGCGCTGGACGGCTCCATCGGAAAGGTCGACAAGCACTCGGACGAGGCGGGCTCGGCCTGGCTCGTGGTGGACACCGGTGTCTGGATCTTCGGCAAGGAGGTCCTGCTTCCGGCGGGCACCATCACGCGGATCGAACCGGACGAGCGGGTCGTCCACGTCAACCGTACGAAGGAGCAGATCAAGAACGCTCCGGAGTTCGTGCGGGAGCGGCATCTGGAGGACGCCGAATACCACCGGATGCTCGGCGGTTACTACAGCGGCCCGCTGATGTGACGGCGGGCCGCGCCGACGGCCTCCCGGGTGCGCCGGGCGAGGCCCGCGGCGGGCTGTGTCAGCGCTCCCGGGCGCGGGGCGGGCGGGAGAGCAGCACGAGGCCGCGCGACTCCACCGTCAGCTCGGTGGCCGCCTTGCATTCCGACTCGTCGGGCAGGCCCTGCGGGTCGGCGGTGTCGACACGGACCGTCCACCGCTCGCCGTACGCCGGGCCGGGAAGCCGGAAGGTCACCGGTTCCCAGTAGCTGTTGACCAGGATCAGGAAGGAGTCGTCGACGACGCGCCCGCCGTACGGATCGGTCTCGGCGATGGCGTCCCCGTTGAGGAAGACGCCGATGGCGTGGTCGTCGGGCCGGCCCCAGTCCTCGTCCGTCATCTCGCGGGCGTCCGGCCGCAGCCACACGAGGTCGGGCAGAGGCTGGCGTTCGTCGGTCGCGGTGTCGCCGTGGAAGAACCGGCGCCGCCGCAGGACGGGGTGGGCGCGGCGCAGCGCGACGGCCCGGCGGGTGAAGTCGAGCAGGTCGCGTCGCTCGTCGTCGAGGTTCCAGTCGATCCAGGAGACCTCGTTGTCCTGGCAGTAGGCGTTGTTGTTGCCGCCCTGGGTGCGGCCCAGCTCGTCGCCGTGGGCGAGCATCGGAATGCCCTGTGACAGCAGGAGCGTGGCGATGAAGTTGCGCTGCTGGCGCGCCCTCAGCTCCAGGATGCCGGGGTCGTCCGTCGGGCCTTCGGCACCGCAGTTCCAGGAGCGGTTGTCGCTCTCACCGTCCCGGTCGCCCTCTCCGTTGGCCGCGTTGTGCTTGTCGTTGTACGACACGAGGTCGCGCAGCGTGAATCCGTCGTGCGCGGTGACGAAGTTGATGCTGGCGCGGGGCCGCCGGCGGTCGCGCTCGTAGAGGTCGGAGGAGCCGGTGAGCCGGGAGGCGAACTCGGCCAGGCTGTGCTCGCCGGCACGCCAGAAGTCCCGCACCGCGTCCCGGTACTTGCCGTTCCACTCCGACCACTGCGGCGGGAAGTTGCCGACCTGGTAGCCGCCGTCGCCGATGTCCCAGGGCTCTGCGATGAGCTTGACCTGGCCGATCACGGGATCCTGCTGGATGAGGTCGAAGAAGGCGGAGAGGCGGTCCACCTCGTGGAACTGCCGGGCGAGGGTGGCGGCCAGGTCGAACCGGAAGCCGTCGACGTGCATCTCCGTCACCCAGTACCGCAGCGAGTCCATGATCATCTGGAGCACGTTCGGGTGCCGCATGAGGAGGCTGTTGCCGGTGCCCGTGGTGTCGTAGTAGTGGCGGGGGTCGCCCTCGACGAGACGGTAGTACGACGCGTTGTCGATGCCCCGGAAGGAGAGCGTGGGGCCGTACTCGTTGCCCTCGGCGGTGTGGTTGTAGACCACGTCGAGGATGACCTCGAGACCGGCGGCGTGCAGGGCCTTCACCATCGACTTGAACTCGGTCACCTGCCCGCCGCGCGTGCCACGGGCGGCGTAGGCGCCGTGCGGGGCGAAGAAGCCGATCGTGTTGTAGCCCCAGTAGTTCCGGAGGCCGCGGTCGATGAGCACGCCGTCGTGGACGAACTGGTGGACGGGCATGAGTTCGACGGCGGTGACACCGAGGCGGGTGAGGTGCTCGACGACGGCCGGGTGGGCGAGCCCCGCGTAGGTGCCCCGCAGCTTAGCGGGCACGTCGGGATGGTTGCGGGTCAGGCCGCGGACATGGGTCTCGTAGATGATCGACTCGGCATACGGCCGATGCGGCGCAAGGTCGTCGCCCCAGTCGAACGCGGGGTCGACCACGACGCCGAGGAAGCCGTGCCCGGCGCTGTCCTGCGGCGCGGGCCCGTCGGGAGAGCGCTCGTAGAGCGAGGGGTGGTTGTCTATCTCGCCCTCGACCGCTTTGGCGTACGGGTCGAGCAGCAGCTTGGCCGGATTGCAGCGGTGCCCGGCGTCCGGGTCCCACGGGCCGTGCACCCGGTAGGCGTACCGCTGACCGGGCCGGACGTCCGGCAGGTAGCAGTGCCAGACGAAGCCGTCCACCTCTGTCAGGGTGACACCGCGATGGGTGCCGTCGTCGTCGACGAGCACGAGCTCGACCCGCTCGGCCACCTCGCTGAAGAGCGCGAAGTTGGTGCCCTCGCCGTCGAACGTCGCGCCCAGGGGCCAGCCGCGTCCGGTCCATATGCGCACGGCAGCACGCTACGGGCCCACGGTCCGGCCCGCATCACCGCTGGGCCGGACGGGCGGCCTTCTGACCGAAACGATCCGGCCCTTCGTCCTGAAGGCGTTTCAACTGCCTTTGTCAGGTGAGCCGAGAGAGAGCGGTCCTTTTCCCCACACGACTGGAGGCACTGATGGAGAGCTGGCGCGCGTCCGCGGCCTGTCAGAACGTCGACCCCGACCTCTTCTTCCCGGTGGGGACCGGCGCGCCCGCGCTGGTCCAGGCCGAGGAGGCGAAGGAGGTCTGCCGTATCTGTCCCGTCCGCGCGGCCTGCCTGAGCTGGGCGATGGACGACTCCCGACAGGTGACCGGCGTCTGGGGCGGTCTGCGGGAGGACGAGCGGCGCGCGCTCAAGCGGCGCTCGCGCCGCAGGGCGCACGAGAGGTCGCACGAGCCGGGCTGAGGCCCGGAGCGGGGGACGGGCGCGGGCGTGGACGGGGGCGCGGGGGTGAGCAGGGCGCGGGGGGGCGCGGGCGCCTCAGTGGAGGGGGAGGAAGGCCCGTACGCGCTTACCGTGCGCAGTGGGCTCCACCTCGACCCCCGTACAGATCGCGAGCACGATCTCCATTCCGTGCCGGCCCACCCTCTCGGGGTCCCTGGGGCGGGCCACGGGCAGCGCCCCGTACGTGTCGTGGACGCAGATCTCCAGCAGGCCGGTGTGCAGCACGAGCTCCAGACGGCACGGGCCGGGGGCGTACTTCACGACATTGGTGACGAGCTCGCTCACGACGAGCCGGGCCGCGTCGACCGCTCCGGCGGCCGTGGAGGCGGACCGCTCCAGGAAGTCCACGGTGAAGTCCCGCGCGTGGCCGATGGCACTCTGCGTCCGGCCGAACTCCATGGCGGCCCGGCGGACGACGCCGTCCGGTCGTCGACGTCCGGTGGCACTCAGCCGTGTGGCACTCGGTTCTGTGGAAGTCACCTCTGTGGATCTCAGCTCGGTGGAACTCAGCTCGGTGGAACTCAGCTCGTTCACGTCGTCCCCCGTTCGCCTTCCTCGTACGTCGCCGCCCACCCCGAACGGCCTCACCAGAAGGGGGCTGGTGAGGCCGTTCGCCGTTCGTCCCGTAAAGGCGACGTCCCGTGGGGGGACGACGTGCGCCTGCCCCCGTTTCCGGATCTCACACCCGCCGGGCCGGGGTTCTTCCGCGAACCGTCCGTGCTCCGCGACTCCTCCGCGATCCGCCGCCGTTCCTACGCGGTGTCGAGCATGCCCTTGCGCAGCCGCGCCAGGTTGCGCGAGAGCAGCCGCGAGACGTGCATCTGTGAGATCCCGAGCTGCTTGCCGATCTCCGACTGGGTCAGCTCCTCCACGAACCGCAGGTGCAGAAGCTTGCGGTCGCGGTCGTCGAGCTCGACCAGCAGGGGCGCGAGGGTGTGGAAGTTCTCGAAGAGCTCGAGCGCCGGGTCCTCGACGCCGATGAAGTCGCCGAGCGCCGCCTCGCCGTCGTCGCCCTCTCCGCTGACGGCCGCGTCGAGCGAGGTCGAGTTGTAGCCGTTGGAGGCCAGCCGTGCCTCGATCACCTCGTCCTCGGAGAGGTTCATCAGCGACGCCAACTCGGCCACGCTCGGTGCCCGACCCAGCCGGGAGCTCAGTTCCTCCGTGGCCTTGGCCAGTTCGACCCGGGCCTCCTGCAGCCGGCGCGGCACATGGACCGCCCAGGAGGTGTCGCGGAAGAAGCGCTTGATCTCGCCCACGATGTAGGGGACGGCGAAGCTGGTGAACTCCACCTCTCGGGAGATGTCGAACCTGTCGATGGCCTTGATGAGGCCGATCGTGCCGACCTGGACGATGTCCTCCATCTCGTCGCCGCGGGCCCGGAACCGACCGGCCGCGTAGCGCACGAGGGACATGTTCATCTCGATCAGCGTGTTCCGCGCGTACTGGTACTCCTGCGTCCCCTCCTCCAGTACCGCCAGCTTGTCGAAGAACAGCTTCGACAGCTCACGTGCGTCCTTCGGAGCGACCTTGCGGGGCGCTTCGAGCATGGGAAGATCCCCCATCCCCGTCTCGAAGCCGGTCCTCGTCTCCGTCGTCACCTCAGTCGGCACTCTGATGACCTCCCTCTTCCAGCGGCTACTGCGTCCTCCCCGTTGGGGCGTCGCCTACCCCGGGATTCCAGGGGCACACCCACGAGTTTTCCGGCGGGTGCGTTCCGCCGCCTCACCCGAGTCACCGAGCGACCCCTCGGCCGGCCCCCGCGGCCTCTCGCGCGCCCCCGCCCCGGCGCCGCCCCCGGTCGACCGGACGGTGCCGACGCCGGTGGTTCTGCCGATGTCTTCGTCCCTCGTGGCCCCGACAGTGGCCCGAGCCAGACACCCCCACCGGCCGCCCCGGACCCCCGGCGGCGGCCGTCCACGACACGAGAGGACGACTCAGTCGTGAAACGACACCTCGCCGCGGCCGCGGCCGCCGCCGTCTGCTGCGTCACCCTGTTCACCGCGCCCGGAGCCCAGGCCGCGGACAACCCCTACGAGCGTGGCCCCGCCCCGACCACCAGCAGCATCGAGGCGGCGCGCGGTGTGTACGCGGTCTCGGACACCAGCGTCTCCTCCCTCGCCGTCACCGGCTTCGGCGGAGGCACCATCTACTACCCGACCTCGACCGCCGACGGCACCTTCGGCGCGGTGGTGATCTCACCCGGGTTCACCGCGTACGAGTCGTCCATCGCCTGGCTGGGCCCGCGCCTCGCCTCCCAGGGGTTCGTCGTCTTCACCATCGACACCCTCACCACGATGGACCAGCCCGCCAGTCGCGGCCGTCAGCTCCTGGCCGCGCTCGACTACCTGACCCAGCGCAGCGCGGTCCGCGGCCGCGTCGACAGCACGCGGCTCGGCGTGATGGGTCACTCGATGGGCGGCGGCGGCGCGCTGGAGGCGGCCAAGACCAGGCCGTCGCTGCAGGCGGCGATCCCGCTGACGGGCTGGAACACGGACAAGACCTGGCCGGAGATCAAGACGCCCACGCTCGTCGTGGGCGCCGACGGCGACACGGTCGCGCCCGTGGCCAGCCACTCCGAGCCGTTCTACGAGAGCCTTCCCGGCTCGCTCGACAAGGCGTATCTGGAGCTCAACAACGCCAGCCACTTCACGCCGAACACGTCCGACACGACGATCGCGAAGTACAGCATCTCGTGGCTCAAGCGCTTCATCGACAACGACACCCGCTACGAGCAGTTCCTCTGCCCGCTCCCCCGGCCCAGCCTGACGATCGAGGAGTACCGCGGCACCTGCCCGCACACCTCCTGACGGACGCCGCCCCTCCCGCCACCCGTGCCGGCTCCACGGCTCGGCGGTGGGAGGGGACAATCCGTCTGTGCGCGCTCACAGAGCAGCGCCCCCGCGCGTGGGCGGACGCCCACCGGGGCCTACCGCCCTTCCCTACGGGACAGTAACCTGACGGCCGTGAGCGGAGGGACGAGCGCGGCGGCCGCGGTACGGCTGCACGACCGCACGGCCGGACTCGCCGCCGTGGACGCCCTTTCGGCGCGCGTCGCCGCCGGGTCGGGCGGCGTGCTGCTGATCTCGGGCAGCCCCGGAGTGGGGCGCACGGCGCTTCTTCGGTATGCGGTACGGGAGTTCACCGGCCGGGCGCATCTGGTGGCCGCGCCGGCCGGGAACCGGGTTCCCTGGAGCGGTGTGCGGGCGCTGCTCTCCACGCTGGGGTGCACGCCGTCGGCGGCCCGCCGGGCGCTGCGCTCCGCACGGGGCGCGGAGGGCCTCGCGGCGGCGTTGGGCGCGCTCCGCGCCGAAGAGCCGTTGCTGTTGTGCGTGGACGACCACCACCTGTGGGACGCGCACTCGCGCGCCGTCCTCGCCTCCGCCTGGCGGGCTCGGGGCGGCCTTCGGGGCGTGGGGTGGGTGGTGTCGCTCGCCCGTCACCACCGTCCCCCGGCCGTGCCGGGAGCGTCGCTGCTGCGTCTGACCCGGCTGAGCCGGTCCGGAGCGGGCCGGCTGCTCGACGACGTGTGTGCCTGCCCTCCGTCACCGGCCGTACGGGCGAGGCTCCTCGACGAGGGCGCCGGGCACCCCGGCGTCCTGACCGCGATGGCCCGCCGCCTCTCCCGCGCGCAACTGGCGGGCGCGGCCCCGCTTCCGCGGCCACTGCCCGACGCCTCGGTCCTCACGGAGGTGTACGGCGGGCTGCTGGACTCGCTCCCCGCGCAATGGCGG
Source organism: Streptomyces sp. NPDC015346 (assembly GCF_043078785.1). Classification (NCBI taxonomy): domain Bacteria; kingdom Bacillati; phylum Actinomycetota; class Actinomycetes; order Kitasatosporales; family Streptomycetaceae; genus Streptomyces; species Streptomyces sp. NPDC015346. Next base: position 263,565 of record NZ_JBIBTW010000008.1, read on the forward strand.
CGCATGCTCGGCCTGGTCGCCCTCGCGGGCGAGGCGAACGACGGTCGGCAGGACGGGGACTCGGAGCGGCCCGTCGTCGCCTCCGACACCGTCCTCGCGGCCGCGCGCGTGCTGCGGACGTCCCCGGAGACCCTCGACCATCTCCTCACGGACGGTCTGCTCACCGGCCCCCGCGAGGCCCTCCGCTTCGAAGACCCCTTCTTGCGTCGGGCCGTCCTGTCGGCGACGCCGCCCACCTGGCGACGCTCGGCCCACGCCCTGCTCGCACCGCCGGGCGCCGCAGCCCCGGACGTCGTGCGCCCCGACCCACCGCGGCGGGAGCCCGCCGAACGACCGCCCGACGCCGGACCCGACGGCCCGCCGTCCGCCCGCGCGGCCCGCGATGGTGACGAGAAGCCCGGCGGCCCCCACGCCGCGGAGGCGGATACGGGTTCGGGCCGCCCCGATGGCCGGAAGGCGGGTTCGGATTCCCGTACGCGTGCGAACACGGGTCCTGACGCGGGTACAGCTCCCGGCGCGAGCGACCCGGACCCCGACGTACCGTCCGTCCGCGCGCCCGGCCACGACGGCGAGCAGCCCGGCCGCGCCCACGAACCGGAGAGGGGTACAGGCTCGCGTACAGGTCCCGGCACCGGCGGCCAGGACCCCGACGTGCCGTCCGCACCCGCCGTCAGCGGGTCCCAAGGGGCGGACGCCACCCCCGCCGTCCCCGGACCCTCGCGGGAGCGCTCGTTCCTGTCCGCGCGAGGGCATCGGGCGGACCGCCTCGGTGCTGACGACGGCATCCGAAGCCGCGCGGACGTGGCGCGTGGGCGGGAGGAGCTCGTCCGTGGGCTGCGCGTGCTGGCGGACGGTCCCGTCATGGACGCGTATCAGGCGCTGCTGCTCGCGGCCTCGCTGCTGCGGGCCGGCGCTCCGCGGGAGGCGTCCGATGCGCGGATCCTCGCGATGGAGGCGGCCTGGGCCGCGGGGGACCCCGACGCCTGTCTGACCGCTCTCGGGGAGGGGGACGGCGCCGACAGGACGGAGCGGGACTTCCTCCTCGGCATGCGCAACGCTCTCGCCGTCCGGCTCGACGAGGCGCGGGCCCCGCTGGCCCGCGTGGTGGCGGTCGACGGGTCGGCCGACGAGCCGCGCCTCCTGCTGCGCGCGGGCTCGGCGGCGCTCGTGCTCGGGGACACCGACGCGGCGGCACGCGTCCACGCCCGCGCCCTGGCCCGCGTCCGCGCGGAGGGGTGTACGGCGCTGCTGCCCCGGGTCCTCGAGCATCTGGCCTACGCCGAACTGCGGGCCGGCTGTCACGGCCGGGCCGGAGCGCACGCCCGGGAGGGGTTACGGGCGGCGGAGCTCACCGGTCAGCACAATGTGGCGGCCCATCAGCACGCCGTCCTCGCTCTGGTCGCCTCGGTCTCGGGGGACGTGGAGTCCGTGGCGGAACACGCGCGCCGGGCGCTCACGGTCGCGCGTCCGCACGGACTCGTCCAGGCGGCGACGCTCGCCGAGTGGGCGCTGGCCAGGGCCGAACTCGGCCGTGGTCTCGCCGTCCAGGCCGCGGCGCGGCTCGCTCCTCTGGTGGGGCCCGGGCCGCGCGGTGGTCACTTCGCGCTGCGCATGCTGGCCGTGCCGTGCTTCGTGGAGGCGGCCGACGCGGCCGGCCGGAGGGCCGAGGCCCGGGCCGCGGCCGAGGAGTTCGCCGTCTGGGCCGCGCAGGGGATCGATCCGCAGGCACCGGCCCAACTGGCCCGGTGCCGGGCGCTGCTCAAGGAACCGGAGGAGTCGGCGCACTGGTACGGCGAGGCCATGCGGCGTCATGAGGAGTCCGGCAACGACTTCGAGCGGGCCAGGACCCTGCTGGCGTACGGCAAGTGGCTCCGTCGGCGCAGGCGCCCGCTTGAGGCACGGGTCCGGCTGAGCGACGCGCTCGTCACCTTCGAGCGGGCCGCGGCGGGCACCTGGGCCGCCGAGGCCCGGGCGGAGCTGCGCGCCACCGGCGGGGCGGCCGGGAGGCCGAGCGACCCCGCGGCGCCGGACGACCTGACGCCCCAGCAGCAGCGCATCGCCGTGCTCGCCTCCGAGGGAGCGACCAATCGGGAGATCGCCGACCGGCTGTCCATCAGCCCGCGGACGGTCGACCATCATCTGCGGAACGTCTTCGCCCGGCTCGGGGTCCGCTCCCGGGTGGAGCTGTCGGGTGTCATGGTGCGTGCCGCCCGGCACGCGACGGACGAGCCGTGACACCTCCCCTTCGGGCCCCACGGTGGCCGAGGATCGGCTGTCACACCTCGCGCCACTTGGCGAGGCCGAAGGAGAACACTCCGAACAGTGCCAGTCCGACCGCCACGGCCACCAGCAGCCACTGGCCGGCGGGGGCGGTCGCGAACGAACGGATCGCGTCGTCCACGCCCTTGGCCTGGGCGGGGTCGAACTGGATGGCGGCCTTGAGGGCGAAGTAGCCGACGGCCGCGAAGACGAGGCCGCGCGAGACGCCGCCGGCGATGCCGGTGACGTCCATGAGGCGGCGCTGGTTCTTCGACAGGCGCCCCCACTTCAGGTGTTTACGGTACGTCCGCAACGCCGCGCGCCCCGCGATCCACAGGCCCGCGACGAGGATGCAGGCCGCCACCGCGCCGACCCACCACTGTCCGCCGGGCAGGCCGAGCAGCCGGCCGGTGACGTCCTGGCTCTGCCGGTCGCTCGACCCCGCGCCGCTGCCTCTGGAGCCCGCCGCGAAGGAGAACACGAGGAAGGCGACGAAGCCGTAGAAGACGCACCGGAAGGCCGACAGGGCCCGCTTGCCCGGCTTGCCGCCGTCCCGTCCGGCCGCGCCGTACACGGCCTCCGTCAGGCGCCACAGCGCCATGCCGGCGAGCCCCACGCCGAGCGCCCAGAGGAGGACGGCGCCGAAGGGGGTGGAGGCGACCTGGGTCAGGGCTCCACCCCGGTCGGCCTGCCGGCCGGCGCCCGACGGATCCTCGCCGCCCGTCAGGCCGATGCGTACGGCCAGCACGCCGACGAGCAGATACAGCACTCCGCGCGCCACGAAGCCCGCGCGGGCACCGGCCCGCACCGCGTCGCCGCGGGCCGCTCTCCTCGCCATGGTCACGTCTGACGCCTCCCTCGGGCCGGTGGACCGGACTCATCGGATGCCCGGCCCCGCCCGTCGCAACCCCTCCCGGACCGGAGCCGTACGCCGCGTGTCCGCCGCGCGACCGGGGGAAGGCGAGAGAGGAGCACATGACCAGAAATCGGGAGAAAGGGAAACCATGATGCAGCCCCCGGGTGACGCCTGGTCGTCCCGTGCACCGACGCGTCAGGCCCCTCATGGGCGTCCTGCCGGCGACGGCCGGACCGCGGCGGTGCGGACGTCCGCCGAGGCCAGAGAGGTCGCCCGGCGACGGCTTGCGGGCATCCGGCCGGTGAAGCCGGCGCAGGTCGACGACCTGATGCTGGTCGTGTCCGAGTTGGTGACCAACGCCGAACGGCACGGTGGCGGTGTCACCGCCTTCGGCCTGGAGGTGGAGCGGGACACCGTGACGGTGTGCGTCGGCGACCGCAGCGGTGAGCGGCCGGTGATCCGGCGTCGCGAGGAGCTGGTGCCCGGCGGCTTCGGCTGGCCCATCGTCCTGCATCTGTGCCGTGAGGTGACCGTGTCGGTCCATCCCGAGGGGAAGACGATCCGTGCGGTCGTGCCGCTCGAACAGTGAACGACACATGGTCGCGGGCCCGAGGGGCGGCGGCCATGTGTCGTTCGGTCCCGGACGGGTACGTTGGCGCTGGCCGGGCGCCTGTGCGGGCACCGGCTCCGGCGCCGACGACGAGGAGATGTGATGGGTCAGGCCGCCAGAGGTCGCGTGCGCAGGACGTTCGGAGCATGGGACCGCACGCTCTTCGGACACGTCGCGGGGCGGTCCTGGCCCGCCGCGGAACCGGTTCTGCCCCGGCTCAGCCGCAGCGCCGACCACGGGCTGCTGTGGTTCGGGATCGCCGCGGGCCTGTGGGCGTTCGGCGGGCCGAAGGGCCGGCGCGCGGCGGTGCGCGGCGTGACCTCGCTCGCGCTGGCGTCGGCCACCGTGAACACGCTGGCCAAGAGCGCCGTGCGCCGTGAGCGTCCGCTGATCGACACCGTGCCCCTCGTGCGCAGGCTGCCGCACCAGCCGTTCACGACCTCCTTCCCCTCCGGCCACTCGGCCTCCGCCGCGGCCTTCACGGCGGGTGTGGCGCTGGAGTCACCGGGGTGGGGGGCGGCGGTCCTCCCCGTGGCCGCCTCGGTCGCCTTCTCCCGGGTCTACACCGGCGTCCACTATCCGAGCGACGTCCTGGTGGGCGCCGGTCTGGGTGTCGGCGCCGCGTACGCCGTCCGCGGTCTGGCGCCGACGCGGGACCTGGTCGCCACGCCCGCCCGGCCCCGCGTCGAGCTGCCCGCCCGGCCCGACGGCGACGGTCTCGTCGTCGTGGTCAACCCCTCCTCCGGCGCCCAGTCGCAGCTCGTGGATCCGGTACGGCAGTTGCGCACCCTGCTGCCCCGGGCCGAGGTCGTCCTGTACGAGGAGAAGGCCGGTCCGCTGTCGGAGGTGCTGGAGGTGGCCGCCGCCGAGGCGGCCGCGCGAGGAGGCGTGCTGGGCGTCTGCGGCGGGGACGGGACGGTGAACGCGGCGGTGGCGCCCGCTCTGCGCCACCGGGTACCGCTCCTGGTCGTCCCCGGCGGGACGTTCAACCACTTCGCGGTGGACCTGGGGATGGACACGGTCGCCGAGGCCTGCGGGGCGCTGGCCCAGGGTCACGCGGTGCGGGCCGACGTCGGCCGGATCACCGGCGAGAGCGGTGGGGAGCCGGCGTACTTCCTCAACACCTTCAGTCTCGGTGTCTATCCGGAGCTGGTACGGCTCCGGGAGCGCTGGTCGCCCCGGGTCGGCGGGCCGGTGGCCTCCTTGCTCGGTGTGGCGCACGTCCTGCGGACGGCCCGGCCGCTGCGGGCCGTGGTGAACGGCAGGCCCACGTCCATGTGGCTGCTGTTCGCCGGGAACGGCGCCTACCGCAGTGTGGGGCTCGCCCCACTGCGGCGCCACGACCTGGCGGACGGGATGCTGGACGTACGGATCGCGCGCGGTGGCACGTTCGCCCGGACGCGGCTGCTCGCCACGGCGCTGGCCGGCGGGCTGGCCAGGACCCGCCTCTACGCCGCCGCCCGGCCGACCTCCCTCCGGGTGACCGGTCTGCCCGAGGGCACCCACATGGCGTACGACGGCGAGGTGGTTCCCGCTCCGCGTTCACTGCGCCTGGACAAGCTGCCGGAGGCCCTGACCGTCTACCGGCCGCTCACCGACTGACGCCCGAGCGGCCCCGCGCCCTCAGGGAGGGGCGGCTGCTACGGAAGGGCGGCGCCGCGGGCCGTCACCCACAGCGCGTACCACTCCTCGTGGGTCAGGTCCGGTTCGCCGCACGCCGCGTCGCGGCAGGCGCGGATGCGGGCGGGGTTCGACGTGCCGATCACGGGGACGACACGCGCGGGGTGGCGGCGCAGCCACCAGAGCACGATCGTCTCCGCGGTGGTGCCCTTGGCCTCGGCGAGCGAGGCGACGAGTGCGGCGGTGGCCCTCTCCCGCGGTGTCTCCGGCCGCCCGGTGTACCGGCCCTGGGCCAGCGATCCCCAGGCCTGGAGCGAGATCCCGTGGGTCAGGCAGTGCTCGACGGTTCCCGCGGGGAAGCCGTTGGCGGCCGACTCGGGGGTGTTGACGAGGACGCCGTCCTCGAGCCAGGCACGCCGGTGCAGGCTCATCTCCAACTGGTTCGCGACGAGCGGGAGTTCGGTGTGGGCCTGGATCCTGGCGATCTGGGCGGCGTTCATGTTGGAGACGCCGAAGCGGCGGACGAGGCCCTGGCGGTGCAGCGACGTCAGGGCCTCGCCGAGGTCGGCCGGGTCGGCGAGCGGGTCCGGGCGGTGCAGGAGCAGGACGTCCAGGACGTCGGTACGCAGCCGGGTCAGGCTCTCCTCGACCTTCCGTACGACGGTGGTGCCGCGCAGGTCGTAGAGGCCGGGCCGGTCGCCCTCGGCGAGCCGGATGCCGCACTTGGTCTGCAGAGTGATCCGCTCGCGCAGTCCGGCGGAGCGGGCGAGGACCTCGCCGAAGACCGACTCCGCCTTTCCGTGCCGGTAGATGTCGGCGTGGTCGAAGGCGGTGATGCCGCTCGCCAGGGCCGCCTCGACGGCCGCCTCCGCGGCGTCGATGTCGGCGGCCGTGGCGGGGCTCGTGTCCCATGCGCCGCCGAGGCCCATGCAGCCGAGGACGATGCGGTCGGGCTTCTCGCTGGTGGTCACGGGGCCACCCTCGCACATGTGCGGCGGGTGGCCGCAGGGGGGCGTCAGTCTCCGCTGGTGTAGCGGATCCGGACCCACAACGGCAGGCCGAACCAGCAGATCAGGTACCAGGCGAGAACGCCGGAGACCAGCCAGGGGACGTAGGTGTCGTGCGTGGCCACGCGCAGGATCAGGAAGAGCGCCGAGGTCAGGGTCGCCAGGAGCAGGAGGAGCCCGACGAAGGTGAGCCGGGAGGCCCAGGCGACGGCCTGGGGTTTGATCCGCCGGCCCGAGACGATCCGGTGGAAGGCCACCGGGCCGATGAGCGCGCCGGTGGCGAGGGAGCCGAGGACGACCGTGACGATGTAGATCGTCTTGTCGGTCTGTTCCAGTCCCTGGAAATGGGGGGTGAACACCACCGTGAGGAGGAAGCCGAGGAGGATCTGGACGCCGGTCTGCGCCACCCGTATCTCCTGGATGAGTTCCTGCCAGCGCCGGTCGGCCCGCTCGTCCTCCGTCTCGCGCCGCCCGTCCTGCCGTGCGTCGACTCCTCCGTCCGACCCCGCGTCCTCCCGTACGTCCACTCCTCCGTCCGACCCCGCCTCCTCCCGTACGTCCACTCCTCCGTGCGACCCCGCGTCCTCCCGCGCGTCCACTCGCCTGTCGGGGCCGACCGCGCTCTCTCGTCGCTCCATGGGGGTTCCTCCTCCTCGAACGTCCTCGCCCCTTCCAGGGTGCGCCACCAGGCACGGCTTCCCCGCCTTCGAACACACACACCCCTGCTCCGCTGCTGCGAGGCGCTCGCGGTTTCAGCCGTCCGCCTCGGGTGCGCGGGCTGCGATGGCGTCCAGCATCAGGTCGAGCGCGAAGTGGAAGTTGGCGTCGTCCTCCACCGACGCCAGGTACGGCGCCGCCGCCGCGATGTGCGGGTGGGTGGCGGCGGGCACCGCCGCGTACGCACCGCTCCAGGCGGACTCGTCGCCGTGCCGGGTGCCCGGGTCGAGCGCCAGGTAGGTGGCCTCCATGCACGACCAGCCCAGCATGAAGTCCACCAGCGCGCGGTAGTGGCGTACCGCCTCCTCGGGCGGGAATCCGGCGTCGGACAGCGCGGCGAGGATCATTTCGATCACCCGCATCTCCGCCGGGCGCCGGGTGATGCGGACCGTCGCGAGGACGGCGGCGCGCGGGTGGGAGAGGTAGACGGTGCGGTTGCGGATGAACAGCGTCCGCAGCGTCTCCCGCCAGTGACCGGACGGCTCGAAGCCTTCGAGGCTCTCCTCGAGCAGGTGGTCCGCCACGGCGAGCAGCAGGTCGTCCTTGTTACGGAAGTGGCGGTAGAGGGCCGTCGGGTCCGCGCCCAGCCGGCCGCCGATGCGGCGGAAGGTGAGGGCGTCGGCCCCCTCGGCGTCGAGCAGTTCGAGGCAGGCCTCGACGATCAGCCGGGGGCTGAGCGACGGGCGGGTACGGCCCGCGGCGCCGCCTCGCCCCCCGGCCGTCGCGGCCCGCTTCCCCGTACGTGACGCCACTGCGCACTCCCCTTCGCTCCGGTCGGCTCCATTGTGCCGCCCGGCCCCCACCGCTTCCGGTCAGCCAAGAGTCAACATTGTTGTCAACGCTGTTGACTCCGTGGTCGGGATCCTGCCACGCTGCCGCGTGCTCTCCCTTCCCCCTTTTCAAGGAGCAGCTCCGATGAGCCCCGCAGACACCGTCTTCACCTCCGGTTCCGTGATCACCATGGACCCCTCGCTCGTCGGCGCCACGGCCCTGGCCGTCACCGGGGAGCGGATCTCCGCGGTCGGGGGTGACGAGGTGCGCGAGCTGATCGGTCCGGACACCGAGGTGGTGGACCTGGCGGGGCGGGCGCTGCTGCCCGGCTTCCAGGACGCGCACGTCCACGCCGTGTTCGGCGGGCTGGAGCTCGGCGTCTGCGACCTGACCGGGACGACGGACCCGGCCGAATACCGGCGGATCATCACGGCCTACGCGGCCGCCCACCCCGAACGGCCCTGGATCACCGGCGGCGGCTGGTCGATGGAGAGCTTCCCCGGCGGCCTGCCGACCCGGCAGCTGCTCGACCGGCTCGTGCCCGACCGCCCCGTCCTGCTCGCCAACCGGGACCACCACGGCGCCTGGGTCAACACCCGGGCCCTGGAGCTGGCGGGGGTGACCGCCTCGACGCCCGATCCGGCCGACGGGCGTATCGAGCGAGAAGCCGACGGCACCCCGTCGGGGATGCTCCAGGAGGGCGCGGTGGAGCTCGTCGGGCGGGCTGCCCCGCGGCCCACCGAGGACGATCTCCTGGCCGGCCTGCTCCGCGCCCAACGGCTGCTGCACGGCTACGGGATCACCGCCTGGCAGGACGCGCTGCTCGGCGAGTACGGCGGCCATCCCGACGTCTCGGGCGCGTACCTGACGGCGGCCCGGCGCGGCCTGCTGACGGCCAGGGTGGTCGGCTCCCTGTGGTGGGACAGGGACGCCGGGGCCGAGCAGATCCCGCTTCTGGTCGAGCGCCGCGAGGCGCTGCGGTCGGGCGGCCGGTTCCGCGCCGACACGGTGAAGATCATGCAGGACGGCGTCGCGGAGAACCGCACGGCGGCCATGACCGCGCCGTACAAGGACGCCTGCGGCTGTGCCACCGCCGACAGCGGCCTCAGCTTCGTCGATCCGAAGGCGCTGCGCGGGTACGTCACCGAGCTCGACGCCCTCGACTTCCAGGTCCACTTCCACGCGCTGGGCGACCGGGCCGTCCGCGAGGCCCTCGACGCGGTCGAGGCGGCACGCGACGCCAACGGGCGGCGCGGCAACCGCCACCATCTCGCCCATCTCCAGGTCGTCCATCCCGTGGACGTGCCGCGCTTCGCACGGCTGGACGCGGTCGCCAACCTGCAACCGCTGTGGGCCGCCCACGAGCCCCAACTCGACGAGCTCACCACCCCGTTCCTGGGCGAGGACCTGGCGGAACGGCAGTACCCCTTCGGCGACCTCCACCGTGCCGGGGCCCGGCTGGCGGCGGGCAGCGACTGGCCCGTCAGTTCCCCGAACCCCCTGGAGGGCGTCCATGTCGCCGTCAACCGGATCGTCCCCGGCGGCGACCTGCCGCCGTTCCTGCCCGGTCAGCGGCTCGACCTGACGACCGCTCTCGCCGCCTACACGTCGGGTTCCGCCTACGTCAACGGACTCGACGACACGGGCGTCCTGCGCCCCGGGCACCTCGCCGACCTGGTCGTCCTCGACCGCGACCCGTACTCCGTGCCGGCGCCCGAACTGGCGTCACTGCGGGTCGAGGCCACCTACGTCGGTGGGCGGCGCGTCTTCGGCTCCTGAGGCGACGGGGCGTCTCGCGGCGGGACCGGTGGCTCGGCCGGTCGCGGCGAGACCGGTGGCTCGGTCGGTCGCGGCGGGACCGGGGCCCCGGTCGGCCGCGGCGAGACGGGCGAGGGCGGCGGCCTCCGGGCTGCCTTCCTCGGCGCTGTAGACGTGCACGACCAGGCCGGTCTCGCCGGGGGCGGCCGGGACGTGCAGCGTCTCGAAGTCCAGGGTGAGCAGCCCGACTTCGGGGTGCCGCAGCCGCTTGCGGCCGGCCGTGCACATCAGCACCTCGCCGGTGGCCCAGATCCGCCGGAACTCGGGGCTGTGGGCGGAGAGTTCGGCGATGAGCGCGGCGAGTTCCGCGTCGTCGGGGTAGCGTCCGGCGGCGACCCGCAGCTGCCCCACGACCTCGGCCGCGCGGTCCTCCCACTCGGGCTGGAGCGCCCGGCCGGCGGGGTCGAGGAAGAGGTATCGGGCGTTGTTCCCGTCACGGCGGCCCGGCTCGTCCATGCCGCCCAGCAGCGCGGCGCCCGGCCGGTTCCAGGCCACCACGTCGAGGCGATGGTTGGTCGCGAAGGCCGGCAGCGGGGCCAGGGCGTCGAGGATCCGTCGCAGGGCCGGCCCGGCCTGGGCCCGGGGCGCGGGGTCGCGCCGGGCGGCGGCCAGGGTGGCGAGGTGCCTGCGCTCCGCGGTGTCGAGGCCGAGGGCGCCGGCGAGCGCGTCCAGCACCTCGGCGGACGGCTGGGTGGCCCGGCCCTGTTCGAGGCGTACGTAGTAGTCCACGCTGATCCCGGCCAGCTGGGCCAACTCCTCGCGCCGCAGCCCCCGTACGCGCCGGCGCCTGCCCCCGGCGAGCCCGACGTGCTCCGGCGCCACGCGTCCTCTGCGGGCGCGCAGGAAGCCGCCGAGCTCCCGTCCGGTGTCGCCGGTCCCCTCGACGCGGCCGCCCGCGCCGCCCGTCCGCTCGATCTGGTCCGCCCCGTTCATGCCGTCCAGTATGCGTGGCCCTCGCAGTACCAGGATCGCCGTTCCGCCGGTTGAACAGGGTTCTGGTTCCGCCGGCGCCCGGGAGAACGTGGCCGCATGAACGAAGCAACGGCACCATCGCGACAGCGCGCGGCGCAGCGGCATCAGCCTCGGCCGAAGAGGATCCTCGTCGTCTGCGCCCACCCGGAACCCCGTTCCCTCACCGCCGCTCTCACCGCCTTCGCGGTCGAGCACCTGCGGGCGGCGGGGCACGAGGTGCGGGTGTCCGACCTCTACGCGATGAAGTGGAAGGCCACGGTCGACGCCGACGACTTCCCCGGGCACACCGCCGACCGGCGGCTGCGGGTGGCGGCGGCCTCCGAACAGGACACCCTGGCCGGCCGGCTGGCGCCCGACATCACGGCCGAACAGGAGAAGCTGCTCTGGTCGGACGCGGTGATCCTCCAGTTCCCGATGTGGTGGTTCTCGGCCCCCGCGATCCTGAAGGGCTGGATCGACCGGGTCTTCACCAACGGCTTCGGTTACGGGCCGGCCCTCCCGCCGCCGTACGGCGACGGCGCTCTCACGGGCCGCCGGGCGCTGCTGTCGGTGACGGCGGGCGCGAGGGAGTCGGCCTTCTCCGACCGGGGCATCCACGGGCGGCTCTCGGACGTCCTCCACCCGCTCCAGCACGGCCTGTTCTGGTTCACCGGCATGGCGCCGCTCGAACCGTTCGCGGTGTACGACGCCAACGAACTGCCCGCGGAGCGGTTCGCCGCGGCGCGCGAGGCGTACGGGCGACGGCTCGACGGGCTGTTCACGGACGAGCCGGTGCCGTTCAGGCCGCTGGCGGGCGGCGACTACGGTCGCGACATGCGGCTGCTGCCGGACGTGGAGGCACCGGGAACGAACGGCCTGGACCTCCACGTCCGCCCACGACGCTGAGGGCCGGGAGGCCGGGGCTCTTTCGATAGGGTGCCGTGCGAAACGTCGGCGTTCTGTGCGGGAGACATGAGTTGATGAGTGGTCAGCGGCCGGACCGTGGCGGATCCCCTCAGGTGTTCAAGCCGCTCGCCGAGGACGACCCGACCACCGTCGCCGGCTACCGACTGGCCGCGAAACTCGGCGCGGGCGGCATGGGCAAGGTGTACCTGTCGTACACGCCCGGTGGGCGGCCCGTCGCCATCAAGGTGATCCGGCCCGAGTTCGGCGAGGACCCGGAGTTCCGGCGTCGGTTCGCCCAGGAGGTGCGGTCGGCGCAGCGCGTGCAGGGGCTGTTCACCGCGCCGGTCATCGACGCCGACACCGCCGGCCCGCGGCCGTGGCTGGCGACGGCGTACGTGCCCGGCCCGTCACTCGCCGACGCCGTCGTCGCGCACGGGGCGCTGCCCGCGGAGACGGTCCTGCTCCTGGTCGCGGGCATGGCCGAGGCCCTGCACGTCATCCATGGCGCGGGCATCGTCCACCGTGACCTGAAGCCGTCCAACGTCCTGCTGGCGGCCGACGGGCCCCGGGTCATCGACTTCGGCATCGCGCATGCCGCCGACGCGACATCGCTCACCGGCAGCGGCGTCATCATCGGCACACCTTCCTTCATGGCCCCCGAGCAGGCGAAGGGGACCCGGGTCACCCCGGCGACCGACATCTTCGCGCTCGGCCAGGTCGCGGCCTACGCGGCGACGGGGACGCCGGCGTTCGGCGAGGGAACCTCGCACGGTGTGCTCTACCGCATCGTCCAGGAGGAGCCCGACCTGACCGGGGTGCCCGAGCGGCTGAGGGAACTGGTCACGCGGGCGCTCGCCAAGGATCCCGAGGCACGGCCGTCGATCGCCGAGATCATCGCCCTGTGCCAGTCGGCGAACGCGGAGACGGTTCTGCGGCGGCCGGAGGACTGGCTGCCGGGCGCGGTGGCGGCCGACATCACGGTCCGCGCGGCGGCCCCCGCGCCGGTCCAGACCCCGCCGCCCCCGGCGGCCGCCCCGCCCACCGCCCCGCCCGCCCCGGCCTACTCCCCCACCGCGCTCTCGGCGCCCGGTGACCGGACTCCGCCTCCGCCGTCCGCGCCCCACTCCCCCACCGCGCCGAACTACGGCCCGCCCCGGGACCCGCGGTACCGCACGCCGCCACCGGCGCACGCCCAGTCCCACGCGCACGCGCACGCCCACGCACCGACGCAGTTCCCCGGGCAGGCACCGCCGTACCCGGGAGCGCCCGTGCCTCCGGCGCCGCGGCCCTCGGCCGGCGCGGGCGGGCGCGGTATCCTCATCGCCCTCGCCGCCGCGCTGGTCTTCGGTGTCGCCGGTGGTGGCACGGCGTATCTCCTGCTCAGGGACGAGGAGCAGCCGACGCGAGGGGGCGGCTCCGCGCAGGGCGACCAGAAGGGCGACGGGGGCACGCAGGCGGGCCCGACGCCGACGCCGTCGGCCGGCACGACCGAGCCGAAGCCCGTCACCTACAAGGGCATCAACCTCACCGCCGGTTACCACCTGACGCTCGGGGACGACGAGGTCCGTCCGCAGCAGGGCGAGGACGGGGGGTACGAACTCTCCTACGACACCGGTGGTTATCTCGACGCGGAGATCCAGGACGGGAATCTGGTGCTGCTCGATCCCGGACAGGTGGGTTCCCTCGCCGCCTGCCGCGCGGACACCCGGTTCACCAAGGAGGTCTACGTGAACAAGCTCTCGAAGGGCCGGCAGGTCTGCGTCACCACGGGAACGGGGCACATGGGCCTCGTCACGGTCCGGGGCTTCTCGACCGAGGACTCCCCCAGTACGTACCTGACGCTCGATCTGACCGTCTGGCGCAACGCCGCGGGCGCCTCCTCCTGAACCCGGGCGCCGAATGACCGGTTTACGACACCCGGGCGGGCACAATCTTCTGGCACATGCATAGCCCTGCCCCGAGTATCGGTATAAAAGCCGCATGGAAAGCGTCGAACGGTACGAGCTGACTTTTCCCGTGTCGGGTGACTCGATCATCGTCTCCCGCACGGAGCGCACGGGCGCCGGCGGGCACCCCGTCTACGCCGACGAGACCGGCATCGTGCAGGCCGAGATCAACGAGCAGGGCCAGGTGCGCATGGTGGCCAGTGGCGGTCACCAGAGTCATGACGTACCCGTGCGGGCCGTCCCGGTCCCGTGACCCGCCCTGTGCGTGGGGAGGGGATCCGACGAGCCATCAGGTCATCTGTCCCGGACTCTTGACTCGGCCCGCGGCAGTGGGGATTCTCGACGCACCTTTCGCGCGCCCTTCCCCCACCGAAGACGTGAGTGATGTCCATGACGCGACCCACGCACCGCAGGCGCAGTCCCCTGGCAGTACTGTCGTTGCTCCTCGCGACGCTGGCCCTGCTGCTCGGCCCCGCACCCGGCTCGGCGGCCGACACCTCCTGGTGGAACCCCGTCGCCCGGCCCGCACCCGACTCCGAGGTCAATGTCACGGGCGAGCCCTTCAAGGGCACGAACGCCCGGGGCGAGGTGCGCGGATTCGTCGACGCGCACAACCACATCATGTCCAACGAAGCCTTCGGCGGCCGTCTGATCTGCGGCAAGCCCTTCTCCGAACAGGGCGTCGCCGACGCGCTCAAGGACTGCCCCGAGCACTACCCCGACGGCTCGCTCGCGGTCTTCGACTTCATCACCAAGGGCGGTGACGGCCGCCACGACCCCGACGGCTGGCCGACGTTCGAGGACTGGCCCGCCCACGACTCGCTGACCCACCAGCAGAACTACTACGCCTGGATCGAGCGGGCCTGGCGCGGCGGGCAGCGGGTGCTCGTCAACGACCTGGTCACCAACGGAGTCATCTGCTCGGTCTACTTCTTCAAGGACCGGGGCTGCGACGAGATGACGTCGATCCGCCTCCAGGCCAGGAAGACGTACGAGATGCAGGAGTACGTCGACCGGATGTTCGGCGGGCCGGGCAAGGGCTGGTTCCGGATCGTCACCGACTCGGCGCAGGCCCGCGAGGTGATCGAGCAGGGCAAGCTGGCGGTCGTCCTCGGCGTCGAGACCTCCGAGCCCTTCGGCTGCAAGCAGATCCTCGACGTGGCGCAGTGCGACCGCGACGACATCGACCGGGGTCTGGACGAACTCCACCGGCTCGGCGTCCGCAGCATGTTCCTCTGCCACAAGTTCGACAACGCGCTGTGCGGCGTCCGCTTCGACGAGGGGGCGCTGGGCACCGCCATCAACGTGGGCCAGTTCCTGTCGACCGGAACCTTCTGGAAGACCGAGAAGTGCACCGGCCCGCAGCAGGACAACCCGATCGGGCTCGCGGCGGCGCCGACGGCGGAGCGGGAGCTGCCGGCGGGGGTGAGCGTCCCGGCGTACGCGGCGGACGCGCGCTGCAACACCCGGGGGCTCACCGAGCTGGGCGAGTACGCCGTGCGCGGCATGATGGAACGCAAGATGATGCTCGAGATCGACCACATGAGCGTCAAGGCGGCGGGGCGGACGCTGGACATCCTGGAATCCGTGTCGTACCCGGGGGTGCTCTCCTCGCACAGCTGGATGGACCTGGACTGGACCGAGCGGGTCTACGGACTCGGCGGGTTCATCGCCCAGTACATGCACGGCGCCGAGGGGTTCGGCGCGGAGGCGAGGCGGACGGACGCCCTGCGCGAGAAGTACGGGGTCGGATACGGCTACGGCACCGACATGAACGGGGTCGGCGGCTGGCCGGGCCCGCGTGGCGCGGACACGCCCAACCCGGTCCGCTACCCCTTCCGCAGCACCGACGGCGGCTCCGTCCTCGACCGGCAGACCACCGGCGTGCGCACCTGGGACCTCAACACCGACGGCGCCTCGCACTACGGTCTGGTCCCGGACTGGATCGAGGACGTCCGGCTGGTCGCCGGCCAGGACGTGGTGGACGACCTCTTCCGGGGCGCCGAGTCGTACCTCGACACCTGGGGCGGCTCCGAGCGGCACCGGGCGGGCGTGAACCTGGCGGCGAACGCGGCGGCTTCGGCGTCCACCTCGGAGTGGTGGACCCCGTTCGTCTCCTACGCGCCGGGCCGGGCCGTGGACGGCGACCGGGGCACGCGCTGGGCGAGCGAGTGGAGCGACGGCCAGTGGCTCCGTATCGACCTGGGCGCGCCCCGGCTGGTCAAGCGGGTCACCCTCGACTGGGAACGCGCGTACGGGAAGGCGTACCGCGTCGAGCTGTCGGACGACGGGACCACGTGGCGGACCGCCTGGTCGACCACGACCGGTGACGGAGGCCTGGACACCGCGCGGTTCGCGGGGACGACGGCCCGCCATGTACGGATCCAGGGCGTGGAGCGCGGCACGGGGTGGGGGTACTCGCTCGTCGAGGTCGGCGTCTTCAGCAGCTGACGGCTCGCCACCCGCTCCCGCACCCCCGCGGGGGTGCGGGAGCTAGGAAGGAACGGCCGTATGACCCGCATGCCGCTCGCCGATCGGCGCCGGCAGCTCACCGAGGCGGCGATCCGCGCGATGACCAGGGACGGCGTCCCCCGGACGACAACCCGGTCCATCGCCGCCGAGGCGGGTGTCTCCCTGAGCGTCTTCCACTACTGCTTCGACTCGAAGCAGGCCCTCCTGGAGTCGGTGATCACGACGATCACCGACCACTACGTGGGCGTCGTGAAGGAGGCGCTGCGGCCACGCGGCACGCTCAGGGAGACCGTCCGGGCGGGCTTCGGGGCGTACTGGGAGCATGTGCGTGCCCACCCGGGCGAGCACATGCTCACGTACGAGCTCACGCAGTACGCCCTGCGCACACCGGGGTTCGAGCCGCTGGCCCGCCGCCAGCACGAGCGGTACGCCGAGATCTACCAGGAGCTCATCGAGCAGCTCGGCGCCACGATGGAGCTCGAACTGAGAGTCCCCGTCCCGGTCCTCGCCCGCTATCTGGCCTCGGTGACCGACGGCCTGACCCTGAACTTCCTGGTCCTCGGCCACGACCCGGCCGTCTCGGCGACGATTCTGGACCTCATCTCGGACCAGGTCGCCGCCCTCGCCCAGGACGGGAAGCCTCCGGCCTGAGCGGCGAGCCCTCACCCGGACGGACCTGTCCGACATGGCGGGGGGCGTCGTTCGGGCCGGTCGGGGGCAGGCTGGCCTGACGACGGTACGCAGCGGGGTGGCCGTGCGGGCTCGGAGGCGGGGGCGATGACGGTGAAGGGCAGCAGAGGCGCGGCGGGGGCGGCGCGGTGGGCGGCCAGGGGCGCCCTGGTGGCGGCCGCGGGGGCGGTCGCCGTGCTGCTCCTGACCCTTGGCGGCGGCGGGCTCCTGGTGCTGCTGGGCGGGGCCGCCGGCCTGGTCGTCACGGCCGTCGCCGCCTGGTGGGTGCTCGCGCACCGGGGGCCGCTGCGGCTGTGCGGAACGCTGCTCATGGGCGGCGCGCCCGCCGGTGTCCTCGTCCTCTTCGTACGCAGTGGCCTGTGGTCGACGGCTCTGGTCGCGCTCCTCCTGTGGAGCGTGTCCCTGGCCTGCGCCCGGGCCGCCCTGCGCAAGCCGCTTCCCCCGGCCGCGGGGCCGGGGCGGCCGGTGGCGCCGCCCCGGCGGCCGGTCCTCCTGATGAACCCGGCTTCCGGCGGCGGCAAGGTCGAACGCTTCGGTCTTGTCGCGCGGGCGGAGAAGCTGGGCGCGCGGGTGATCCTGCTCGACCCGTCGGCCCCCGCCGATGTGGGGGCGGTCGCCCGCGAGGCGGTGGCCGAGGGTGCGGACCTGCTCGGAGTCGCGGGCGGCGACGGCACGCAGGCGCTGGTGGCCGGGGTCGCCGCCGAGCACGACCTGCCGTTCCTGGTGATCGCGGCGGGTACCCGCAACCACTTCGCGATGGACCTGGGCCTGGACCGCGCGGACCCGGCCCGCTGCCTGGACGCCCTGACCGACGGCGAGGAGCTCCGGGTCGACCTCGGCACGGTCGCGGGCCGGGCCTTCGTCAACACGGTGTCGTTCGGGGTGTACGCGCAGGTCGTGCGGCACCCCGAATACCGCGGCGCGAAGGCCGGAACGGCGCTGGAGGTCATGCCCGATCTCCTGCTCGGGGGCGCGGGCGAGCGCCTGGACGCGGTCGTGGACGGCACACCGCTCCCGGGCCGGCAGGCCCTGCTGGTGAGCAACAACCCGTACGCGACGGCCGATCCGCTGGGCGCGGGCCGCCGGCCCCGGCTCGACGGGGGCAGGCTGGGCGTGATCGGCGTCCGGGTGGACGGCGCCGCGGGGGCGGCCGAACTCGCCGTCCGGGGACACCTCTCGGACGGCCTGAACGTGCTGACCGCCCGGCGGGTCGAGGTCACCGCCACCACCCCGACCGTGCCGGTCGCGGTGGACGGCGAAGCACTGACGCTGACCGCGCCCGTCACCTGCGCCATCCGCCCGGGCGCCCTGCGCGTCCTGGTCCCCCGTGACCGGCCGGGGGTACCGCCGGTCGCTCCGCCGCTCGACTGGCGGCGTGTCCTGACCCTCGCGCTCGGCCGGCCGGCGACCGCCGGAGACGACACAGGCGACCGAGTCGACAGAGCCGGCAGAGACGACAGAGACGATCGTTGACGGGAGACGAGCACATGCGCCCGATCCACCGCATCAGCCCCGAGGAGAAGAGCATGACCGAGGAAGACCGGCCCACATCCCCGGGGCCCGGCCGCGAACCGCGGCGCCACGGACCACGCCAGGAACCGCGCCGGCACCTCGCCGCCGTGATCGGCGACCTCAGTGCCGTCGACGGGGCCGTGTACGCCGCCGTGGCCGCCACTCCCACCCCGGCGCTCGACGCGGGACTGCGCCGTCTGTCCGCCGCGGCGGACAAGTCCAAGATCTCCTTCGGTATCGCCGCCGCCCTGCTGGCCGTCGGCGGTGGCCGGGCGCGACGGGCGGCGGTCCTGGGCGTCGGAGCGGTCGCCGCCGCCTCGGCCTCGGCCAACCTGCTCGGCAAGCGCCTGGTGCGGCGGCGGCGCCCGGACAGGGAGGCGGCGCGGGTGAGCACGGACCGCCATGTGCCCATGCCGACGTCCGCCTCCTTCCCGTCCGGTCACACCGCCTCCGCCGTCGCGTTCGCCACCGCCGTGGGGGTCGTGGTCCCACCGGCGGCGATCCCGCTCGGGGCGCTGGCCTGCGCGGTGGGCTACTCCCGTGTCCACACGGGCGTCCACTACCCCGGCGACGTCGCCGCGGGCGCGGTCCTCGGGGTCGCGAGCGCCGCCGCCGTCCTCGCCGTCGACGCGCTGCCGTTCACCACGCGGCTGCGCCTGCTCGGGCGGCTGGGGTCGGCGGTCTCGTCCCTCACCTGACGTGGGGCCGGCGGCGCGCGGCGCCGGTCGGACGTACCGTCACCCGCGGGTCCGGCTCCGGGCCGGGTCTCAGATCCGCGCGGGCACCGGGCCGAACGTGACCTCCGCGGCGGGGGTGGTGACCTCCGCGTCGCTGCCCAGGGCCCATGCGGCGACCCGCGAGACCGTGTCGGCGGGGACGCGGTCGCTGATGCCGGGGGCCGCCGGTATGTCCTGGGTGGCGTGGGCGTCGTGCGGGACCACGACGCGGTAGCCGAGGTCCAGGGCCGTACGGGCCGTCGCCTGGACGCACATCTCGGACATCACGCCGCAGACGGCGAGCGCTGTCACCCCCGCTTCGGCCAGCAGGCCTCCCAGCGGCGTGCCTGCGAAGCCGTCGTCCCGGGTCTTGCGGATCACGACCTCCGTGGGGCCGCTCTCGACGCGGTGGTGGAGCTCCCAGCCCGCTGTGTGCGGCTCGTCATCCGATCCGGGTGGCCCGTCGTTCTGGAGGTGGACGACGATCGCTCCGCTCCGTCGCGCCCGTGCGATCAGGTCGGTCGTCCGCTCCAGGAGGCGGGCCGCCGCGGGGACGGCTCCGTCACCGGTCACGAAGGCCGCCTGGACGTCCACAACGAGGAGCGCCTCCACCGGAGATGCGGGAGACGAGGAGGGTACGGGATGGCTCATGGGCGCCATCATGTCCCGCCGCCCTCTCTCCCGTCGCCGCATTTGCGCCGCCCTCACGCCGCCGCCCCCTCGGGCCGTCGCCCGCACGCCGCTGCCCTCGGGCCGGGCGGCGCGGGTTCCGGGTGATCCCCCGCACACACCGCCCGGTACGTGCGCCTCGGCGTGCTAGCGTCCGCCACCGTGACCTCTGCCCTCAGCCGCCCCGCCTCCCTCACGGACACCACCGGACTCTGTCCGTACGGCGAGGGAACGCACGGTGCGGTCGGCGCGGGCGATGCGGCCGGCGCGGGCGGGGCCCACGATCCGTACGGCCTGCTCGACCTCTTCGGCGAGGGTTTCGTCCGCGATCCTCACCCCTGGCTGGACAGCCTGCGGGCCGAGGCGCCGGTCCACCGGGATCCCGGCACCGGGCTCTGGCTGATCAGCCGTTACGACGACATCCGCCGGGTGCTGCTCGACCCGACGGCCTTCCGTCCGGACAACGCCCAGCACGCGATCACCCCGCTGGGCGTGCCGGCCCTCCGGGTGCTCGCCCGGGCGGGCTTCCGGGTGCGGCCGGCGCTGGCGAACAACGCGAGCGCGAGCCATGCCGGACTGCGCCGGGTCGTCACCCGGTTCTTCAACGCCGAGCGGGTCGCGGCCGCCGTGCCGGTCATCGAGCGCGTCGCCGACGAACTGCTCGACACCGTGGGTACGGAGATCGACACGACCGACGGCAGCGACCTCTTCGGGGCCTTCGCGCACACTCTGCCGTGCCGCGTGATGATGGAACTCCTTGGCATCCACGGTCTCGACACCACGACCCTGGTCCGCTGGAGCGACGCCTCGCTCGAGCTCTTCTGGGGGCGCCCTTCGCCCGAGCGTCAGCTCGAACTGGCGGCGCTCGTCGGCGAGTTCCACCAGTGGCTCACCTCGCTCGTGAGCGACCGGACGGCCCCGGCGGACAGTTTCGTGGGGGCCCTGGTCCGACACCGGCTGCCCGACGGGGAGTTGCTCGACCTGGAGACCGCCGTCGGCGCGTGCTTCTTCGTGTTCATCGCGGGGCAGTCCACGACCGGACAGCTGATCGCCACCGTCCTGCGCAGCGCGCTCGCCGAGCCCGGCCTGTGGCCGCGCCCGGGCCACGAGGAGGGCCTGGCGAAGGCATGGGTCGAGGAGGTGCTGCGCCGCGAGCCGCCCGTGACCACCTGGCGCCGTGTCACCGCCCACGCGGTGGAGCTGGGCGGCACGCCGCTGCCGGCCGGCGCCGAACTGCTGCTGATGCTCATGGGCAGCGGTTCCGATCCCGGGGTTTTCGAGAGCCCCGAGGAGATGCGCCCCTACCGCGCGAACTCCCGCCACCACCTGGCCTTCGGCGTGGGCCGCCACCGCTGCCCGGGCGCCTCTCTCGCCCGTACGGAAGCGGCGGTCGCGCTCCGCGCGGCGGCCCGCCGACTGCCCGGCGTCCGGCTGACGGCCGAGGCGGCCCACTCGCCCGTGCTCGACCTGCTGTCCTTCCGCGCGCCGCTGCGCGTCCCGGTCACGTCCTCACCGGCTCTCTGACAGCACTCCCTCGCCGGGCCCGACGAGCGGACCGCCTTCCACACGTTCACGTAGACGAACGCCTTCCACCGGCATGGACAACTCTCCCTTTTGTTTGGACCGTTGACTAAAGCGCTTCGGGCTTCTACGTTCAGCGAGCTGAATTTCGTATCTCATACATGAGAGGTGCGCCATGCCGCTCGTACGTCATGTCCTGCACGTCACCGTCACCGCCGGCCTGTTGGCGGCCCTGAGCGTGCCCGCCTCCGCCGAGGGCCGGGGGGACGGCCGGGAAGGCGGGCGGGGCATCGAGCGTGAGACCCTGCCGGCCGGCGACGGCTGGGCCGCCGCGGACGGCGGGACCACGGGTGGGGCCGCCGCCGACGACGCCCATGTCCTCACCGTCCACGACCGTGCGGGGCTCGTGCGCGCCCTCGACGGCGGCAGCGACGCCCCGAAGATCATCCGCGTCGTCGGGACGATCGACGCCAACACCGACGACCGCGGCCGTCGCCTCGACTGTGACGACTACGCCGCCGACGGCTACGACCTGAGGAAGTACCTGGCCGCCTACGACCCCCGCGCCTGGGGCGGCGCCAAGCCCTCGGGGCCGCAGGAGGAGGCGCGCCGGGCGTCCGCCCGGCGCCAGGCCGAACGCGTCGAGCTGTTTGTGGGATCGAACACCACCCTCGTCGGCATCGGCTCCGGCGCCGTCCTGAAGGGCGCGAGCCTGAAGGTGGAGAACGCCGACAACGTCATCATCCGCAACCTCGAGTTCCGTGACGCCTACGACTGCTTCCCCGTCTGGCAGCCGAACACCGGCGGTCTCGGCGACTGGAAGAGCGCGTACGACAACCTGTGGCTGCGCGGCGCGACGCATGTGTGGATCGATCACATCACCGCCTCCGACGCCGGGCGGCCGGACGCCGCCGAGCCGACGTACTTCGGCCGGAACTATCTGCGCCACGACGGGCTGCTCGACATCACCAACGGCTCGGACCTGATCACCGTGGAGTGGAGCCGGTTCGCCGATCACGACAAGGCGATGCTCATCGGCAACAGCGACACGGCCACCGGCGACAGCGGGAAGCTGCGCGTCACCCTCCACCACAACGAGTTCAGCTCGGTCGTGCAGCGCGCCCCGCGCGTGCGCTTCGGGCAGGTGCACGTCTACAACAACCGCTACGTCGTGCCGCAGGACGCGCACGACCACCGCTACTTCCTCGGCATCTCGACCGAGTCCCGCGTCCGCGCCGAGAACAACGCGTTCACCACGCCGGGCCACATCGAGGCCGCCGACCTGGTCAAGAGCTGGAACGGCAGCGCCCTGCACGCCACCGGGACGCTCTTCAACGGGTTCCCCGTCGACCTGGTCGCGCTCAACAACAGCTACAACTCCGGCAGCGAACGCGACCTGACGTCCGACGTCGGCTGGGCGCCGACGCTCCACGGCCCGATCGACACCGCCGAGCGGGCCGACCGCGAGGTGGCGCGCGGCGCGGGCGCCGGACGACTGCCTGCCCCTGCGGACCGCACCGCCACACCGTCCACGCACTGACCGAGAACGAGAACGACAGCCTGTTGGGAGCCGCAATGCGAGACATCCTCCCCCCGTCCGTCATGCGCCGCAGAGGCGGAGTGCGGGCCGTGGTGGCCGCCGCCACCACGCTGCTCGCCGCCCTGGCCACGCCCGTCGCCGCCCAGGAGGCCCGGGCGGACGCCCTACCCGGTACGACCCGGTCCGCCGCCGTCCACTCCGCTGCCGAGCCCTCCGGTGCGGAGCTTTCCGGTGCGGAGCTTTCCGGTCCCACCGCGAGCGGCAGGTGGTCCGACACCGCCCACGGTTTCGCCTCGCTCGCCGGCGGCACGACCGGAGGCGCCGGCGGGAAGGTCGTCACCGTCACCGACCAGGCGGCGCTGAAGGCGTACGCCGGCGCCCCGGAGCCGTACATCATCCGGGTCCAGGGCACCATCGAGGTGGATCCGTTCGGCGCGGAGATCGACGTGACGTCCGACAAGACGATCGTCGGCATCGGCGCCACGGGCGAGATCGTCCACGGAGAGCTGCATCTCGGCCCCGGGACCAGCAATGTGATCATCCGTAACCTCACCATCCGCGACTCGTACGTCGAGGGCGACTGGGACGGCAAGACGAACGACTTCGACGCGATCCAGATGGACACGGTCGACCACGTCTGGATCGACCACAACCGCCTCACGCACATGGGGGACGGACTGATCGACCTGCGCAAGGACAGCCAGTACGTCACCGTCTCGTACAACCGGTTCGAGAACCACAACAAGGCGTTCGGCATCGGCTGGACCAGCAACGTGAAGACGCAGGTCACCATCGACCACAACTGGTTCGACGGCACGAAGCAGCGCAACCCCTCCGCCGACAACTGCGCCTACGCCCACCTCTACAACAACTACCTGTCGGCGCAGGTCGACGACGGCGACCCGGTCTGGACGTACGGGAACTACGCGCGCGGCAAGACCAGGATGGTCATCGAGAACAGTTACTACGACGGGATCCAGCACCCCTACCAGGCCGACGCGACCGCGGAGCTGGTCCAGCGGGGCTCCATCCTGAAGGGCACCACGGGCCGCCACGACACCTGGGGCGCCGCCTTCGACCCGCGGGACTTCTACGCGTACCGTCTCGACCCGGCCTCCGCCGTCCCGGCCCTGGTGACGCGCTTCTCGGGGCCGCAGAAGACCATCGGCACGAACACCGTCCTCGACGTGCCCGCCGACTACCCCACCGTGCGGGCGGCCGTCGACGCCGTGCCGGCGGGCAACGCCACGGAGATCACGATCCGACTCGCCCCCGGGACGTACCGGGAGAAGGTACGGGTCGGCCGTGACCGCCACCACGTGACGCTCCTCGGCACCGGCCGGAGCCGTTCCGACACGCTCGTCGTCCACGACACGCCGGCCGGTGCGCCCAAGCCCGGCGGCGGCACGCAGGGCTCATGGGGCAGCGCGACCGTCGTCGTCGAGGGCAACGACTTCACCGCCCGCAACCTGACCTTCTCCAACGACTTCGACGAGGCCGCTGTCGAGATCGCCGGAGAGCAGGCCCTCGCCGTGAAGACCACCGGTGACCGGCTGGTCTTCGACGACACCGCCTTCCTCGGCAACCAGGACACGCTCATGGTGGACACCCCGCAGCTGACCACGCGCAGCCGCGTCTACGTCCGCGACTCCTTCGTGGAGGGGGACGTCGACTTCATCTACGGCCGGGCGACGGCGGTCATCGAGGACTCCGTCATCAAGGCCCTCAGCCGTGGCTCCGACAGCAACAACGGCTACATCACCGCCGCTTCGACCTGGGCCGGCAATCCGTACGGCATCCTGATCACCCGCTCGAAGGTCGTCAGCGACGCGCCGGCCGGGTCCTTCCACCTCGGCCGTCCGTGGCACCCAGGAGGCGAGCCGCGGGCCGTCGGCCAGGTCCTCGTCCGCGACACCGAACTCCCCGCCGCCGTCAAGGCGTCACCGTGGACGGACATGAGCGGTTTCTCCTGGCGGGACGCCCGCTTCGCCGAATACCGCAACACCGGGCCGGGCGCGCTCCTCACCGCCGACCGCCCGCAGATGTCCGCGGCCGAGGCCGCCGTCCACACCACGGCCCACTACCTCGCGGGCGGCGACGGCTGGGCCCCGCACCGCTCGCGGTGAACCCCGCTTCCCGGCCCCGGGCCCGTCCGTGCTCCTGTACGGGCGGGCCCGTCAGCTTTCGACACCGCCGCCGACGCGGGCGGCGACGGGCTGGTGGGCGAGGAGCCGGGCGCATCTCCGGCAGGCGCGGGCCGACGGCGCCGTGAGCGCGTGCGACGCGGCCGCGAGCGCGCCGGCGAGCGCGACCAGCGGCCAGTTCGCCGTCATGAGGGAGGCGACGGCGAGGGCGAGCGTGGCCAGTGCCATGGCCACGCTCGCGGTGGTACCGGTCCATGCGACGGCGAGCGGCAGCCGGTGCGGCAGGGGCAGCCGGCGGCCGAGGCCACCTGTGGCGGCCAGCGCGGCGGCGGCGAAGAGGGCGGCGACGCCCGCCACACCGGCCAGGTGGACGGCGAGCAGCTGGACGGTGCGCGGTCCCGGCGGCTCCCCGCCCGGCCCGGCGGGCAGGAGCAGGTACCAGCAGGCGACGAGGAAGGGCGCGGTGAGGACGACCGTGCGGGCCGTGTGCCGGGCCTGAGCCACGGTCAGTTCCCGCTGGCAGGCGGGCGCCAACTCCGCGGGGGTGCCGAACTCCTCCACCGCGCGGCGGAGGGCGTGGTCATGGGACAGCCCGTCCTCGGTGCAGGCCGCGGCCGTGTCGGCGAGGCCGTCGCGGATCTCCTCGATCATCCGCGCCTTGGCCCGGGGCGGGCCGTGCAGGAGCCCGGTCAACTCCGCCACGTACTTTTCGATCGGGTCGCCCGACGAGTGGGCGGCGGCGCTCACGTGGCGGGCCGGGGTTGCACGCCCGGGTTCAGGACCGAGCCGATCGCCGTCGTGAACTCCTGCCAGGCGGCCCGCTCGCCGGCGAGGCTGCCGCGTCCCGCCTCGGTGAGGGCGTAGCAACGCCGGCGGCGCTCGCCGACGGCGTCCCAGCTGCTGCTCAGCAGGCCTAGCCGCTCCAGCCGGTTGAGCGCCGGGTAGATGGTGCCTGTCTTCAGGTCGAGCACGCCTCCGCTGCGCTGCTGCACGGCGGCGATGATCGCGTAGCCGTGCAGCGGCCCCTGTTCGAGCACGGCCAGCAGCAGGCCGTCCAGATGTCCTCGTACCGCGTCTGCCCTCATGAGTAGGCAGCCTACTCATCTTCAGCGTTGGCGTGCTATCTATTGGCAGCCAACATATTGATGACCGGCTGAAGGGCCTCGTCGTGACGAAGCTGCTGCTGTCCATACACGTGCTCGCGGCGATTCTGGTGGTCGGACCGATCGCCGTGGCCGCTTCGCTCTTTCCCCGGTACGGACGTCAGGCGGCCACCGCCGGCCGGGACCCGGACGCACGGGCCGGCGGGATCGCCGCGCTTCTGCACCGGATCTGTCGCGGCTACGCCGTCGTGGGCGTCGCCGTGCCGGTCTTCGGGATCGCGACCGCCGTCCAGCTGGGGGTCCTGACCGACGCCTGGCTGCTCACCTCACTGGCGCTGACCGCGCTCGCGGCGGCTCTCCTGGCGCTGGTCATCCTGCCGGGACAGGAGCGTCTGCTGGCTGGGGCCGACGCAGCCGACAGCGGCGGTGACGGCGGCGGCGGTGGCGGTGGCGCGCCCGCGTCGACGGCGGCCCGGCTGAGCATGCTCACGGGGATCTTCAATCTGCTCTGGGCGATCGTCGTGGTCCTGATGATCGTCCGTCCCGGCTCGACCACGGGAGCGTGAGAGCGATGCGTACCTTGCGTATCGCGGCGGGCGTCGAAGCCGCCTCCCTCGCGCTCCTGCTGGCCAACCTGCTCACCACGCACACGGAGGCGGTCTCGTCGCTCGCCGGCCCCCTCCACGGCACCGCCTATCTCGTCGTCATCGCGATGACCTGGCAGATCACCGCCGCCGACTCGAGGAGCGCCCGATGGCGATCCGTCGTCCCGGGCGTCGGCGGACTGCTCGCCCTGCGGCGCCTGAGGGAGAGACCTTCCGCGCGGGCGTGACGGGCGAGTGGCCCACGGGCGGGCGCGTCGCCGTGTGCCCGCCTCGGGGGCGTGGCAGCATCCATCGGGATTCCGATGGGCGGCATTGGAATCCTCATTGGAAACCTATGGCCGCGGGTCCTACCGTCGATGACGTCGCCCCATGCGGGATCTGGTTCCGGTTCCCGGATCCGGTTCCGGTTCCGGGGCGACACGGAGACCGTCCGACGGCCCCGCGACCGCACCCCCTGGAGTGACCCACCATGTCGAAGATCCTTTTCGTGATGACCGGCGCCGATCACTGGACGCTGGCCGACGGCACCAAGCACCCGACCGGCTTCTGGGCCGAGGAGGCCGTCGCCCCGTACGAGGCGTTCAAGGAGGCCGGGCACGAGATCGTCGTCGCCACCCCCGGCGGCGTCGTCCCGACCGTGGACCGGGGCAGCCTCGCTCCCGAGGCCAACGGCGGCCAGGAGGGCGCGGACCGGATCGCCGCCGCGCTCGCCTCGATCGCGGAGCTCCGGCGTCCGATCGCGCTGGAGGACGTGAACCTCGACGAGTACGCGGCCGTCTTCTACCCGGGCGGCCACGGCCCCATGGAGGACCTCGCCGTGGACGCCACCTCGGGCCGGATCCTGATCGACGCCCTGGAGTCGGGCAAGCCGCTCGCCGTCGTCTGCCACGGGCCCTCCGCGATGCTCGCCGCCACGAAGGACGACGGCGCCAACGCCTTCGCCGGCTACCGGGTGGCCGCCTTCACCAACGCCGAGGAGACCCAGGCCGGTCTCGCCGACAAGGCCCCGTGGCTGCTGGAGACCCGCCTGACGGAGGCCGGCGTCGACGTCCGGGTGGGCGAGCCGTGGGCCCCGAACGTCGTGGTCGACCGCAACCTCGTCACCGGCCAGAACCCGGCCTCCTCCGCCCCGCTCGCCGCCGAGGTCCTCAAGAAGCTGGCCTGACCGCCGGCGACAGCGGGACGGAGGGCGTCGGCGACGGTGCGGCCGCCTCCGCCGCGATGCGGTCGAACTGGGCGCCCATCGCCTCGGCCAGCGCCTGGGCGGCGGAGAGCGGTCGCACCATCACGGTGAAGTCGTCGATCTTCCCGTGCTCGTCGAAGTGGAGGAAGTCGCAGCCCTGGATCCGCTTGCCGTTCACCGAGGCCGTGAAGACGAGGGCGTGGTCGCGGCCGTCCGCGTCGCCGATCTCGCGCGTGTAGGCGAAGTCCTCGAAGACGCGCATGACTCCGCGGAGGATCGCGGCGGTGATGGCCTTGCCGCGGTACGGCTTGAACGCGACCGGGCTGGTGAACACCACGTCGTCGGCGAGCAGGGACTCCAGGGCGGCCGCGTCACGGTCTTCGACGGCCTTGCGGAACGGGTGCATGAAACCGACCCTTCATAGTCACCAAAGTTAATAGGTGTCTCGGAGAGTAGGGGTTCACCGCCGTCACCGTCCACCCCTGGGGAAGCGCTGCGGAAGCGCTCGGGAAGCCGCCGGTGGGACGACGAAGGGGGCGGTTCGCTCCGCCGTCACCGGCGGAGCGGACCGCCCCCTTCACCTGGTGGGTGGGTCAGGAGCGCCGGCTCTCCGGCTGCTCCGCGCGCTGCGCGTTCTTCTCCTTGATCCGCGCGGCCTCCTTGCGCACCTCGGCCTGGGTGGCGCGCTCCTTCTGGAGCCACTCGGGCTCTTCCTTCTTCAGGGCCTCGATCTGCTCCGTGGTGAGGGCGTCCGTGATGCCGCCCCGCGCGAGGCCGGAGATGGAGATGCCCAGCTTCGCCGCGATCACCGGACGGGGGTGCGGGCCGTTGCGCCGCAGTTCGCGGAGCCACTCGGGCGGATCGGCCTGCAGGTTGTTCAGCTCGGTGCGCGAGACGACACCCTCCTGGAACTCGGCGGGGGTGGCCTCGAGGTACACACCCAGCTTCTTCGCCGCGGTCGCGGGCTTCATCGTCTGGGTGCTCTGGTGCGACGTCATGGTGTCAAGGGTATCGAGCGTGTGCACGACCCGTGACCACGGCGGGTAACCTGGCGGAGTGACAGGCTCGGAAACATCCTCTTCGTTCCGGCTCGCGTACGTCCCCGGAGTGACGCCCACGAAATGGGTGCGGATCTGGAACGAGCGGCTGCCCGACGTCCCCCTGACCCTCGTGCAGGTGACCGCTGCCGAGGCGTTCGGCCTGTTGCGCGAGGGCGGCGCCGACGCGGGCTTCGTGCGACTGCCTGTCGACCGTACGGATCTCAGCGCGATCCCCCTCTACACCGAGACGACGGTCGTCGTGGTCCCGAAGGACCACGTCGTGGCGGCGGTCGAGGAGGTCGCGGCGGAGGATCTGGCCGAGGAGATCGTGCTGCACCCCCTCGACGACACCCTCGACTGGGAGCGGCCCCCGGGCCTCCCGGCGCTGGAGCGTCCGGCCACCACCGCGGACGCGGTCGAACTGGTCGCGGCGGGCGTGGGCCTGCTCGTCGTCCCCCAGTCCCTCGCCCGGCTGCACCACCGCAAGGACCTCACCTACCGGCCGGTCAGGGGCACGCCCGAGTCGCGGGTCGCCCTGTCCTGGCCGCAGGAGGAGACCACGGACCTGGTGGAGGAGTTCATCGGGATCGTGCGCGGCCGGACCGTGAACAGCACGCGGGGCCGCCCCGCGACACCGCCCCAGCCGAAGAGCAAGCGCCCCGACGCGGGCGGCAAGCAGGGCTCCAAGCAGGCGGGGAAGGCGGGCGGCAGGACGGGCGGCAAGGCGACCGCGAAGTCGGGCGGCGGGCCGGCGGGGAAGACCTCCCGGAGCGGTTCCGGCGGGGCGGGCGCCGCCAAGGGCGGCAAGCGAGCCAAGCCCGGCAAGCCCCGCCGCCGGCCGTAGCCCTTCGCCCGGAGGACCGCGCTCCCGGAGGACCTCGCTCGCGAAGACCTCGCTCCGGAAACCTCGCTCCCGAAGGCCGCGCCCGGCCGCCCCCTGGGAGCGCTCAGGTGGAGGCGCGGCGTACCAGTTCCGTCGGGAGGATCACGGTGGCCGGTTCCTCTCCCGCTATGCGGGCGAGGAGCGTCCTGACCATCTCCGTGCTGATCCGGTCCCACGGCTGACGGATCGTGGTGAGCGGCGGGCGCGAGGAGAGTGCGGCGGGCGAGTCGTCGAAGCCGCCCACGGCGATGTCCTCGGGCACCCGGCGCCCGGCCCGGTCCAGCGTGTCC
This sequence comes from Streptomyces sp. NPDC015346, assembly GCF_043078785.1. NCBI lineage: Bacteria > Bacillati > Actinomycetota > Actinomycetes > Kitasatosporales > Streptomycetaceae > Streptomyces > Streptomyces sp. NPDC015346. The sequence continues at coordinate 293,394 of NZ_JBIBTW010000008.1, forward strand.
AGCACGCCCTGGGCCATCAGGTCCGAGGCGACGAAGACCGCGTCCATGTCCGGGGCGCTCTCGAGCAGGCGCGCCGCGGCGGACTCGCCGCCGGCCCGGCTGTAGTCCCCCTGCGCGATCAGCGCCTCGTCCACGGGCAGTCCGTGTTCGGCGAGCGTCTCGCGGTAGCCGGCGAGACGCTCGACGCCGCCGGGTGTGTCGAGGGGGCCGGTGACGGTGGCGATCCGCCGGCGGCCCGTCTCGTACAGGTGGCGGACCATGTCCCGGGCGCCGCCGCGGTCGTCCGCGGCCACGTAGCCGATCCTGGCCGTCTGGCCGAGCGGCTTGCCGCAGGCGACGACCGGGACCCCGGCCTCGTGCAACCGCGTCACGACGGGGTCGCCGGAGTGGCTGGAGACCAGGAGGACGCCGTCGACGTGCCCCGCCTCGATGTAGCGCAGGTTGCGCCGCCGCTCGTCGTCGGTGCCGGCGATCATCAGCAGCAGCGGGATGTCCTGCGCGGCGAGCGCCTGCGTACAGGCGCGCAGCAGCACGTTGAAGTTGGGGTCCTCGAAGAACCGCTCCTGGGGCTCCGTCAGCAGGAAGGCGACGGAGTCGGACTTGCCGGTGATCAGCGAGCGGGCGTGCCGGTTGACGACGTAACCCGTTCTGCGGATCGCCGCGTCGACGGCCGCCTTCGCCGTCGGGCTCACGTAGTGACCGCCGTTGAGGACCCGCGAGACCGTTCCGCGCGAGACCCCCGCCTCGCGCGCCACGTCGTGGATGGTCGCCGGGCGGCGCCTGTTCGCTGTTGTGCTCATGCTCTGTACCCCTGTTCCCCTGTGCTCAGGACTTTACGGCGCCGGACAGCAGGTCGAGGCTCCAGAACCGCTGGATCACGAGGAAGAGGGCGATGAGGGGGACGATGGCGAGGAGGGCGCCGATGATCACCAGGGTGTAGAGGGCGGGTTGGCCCGCGCCCTGCTTCAACAGGGTAAACAGGCCCACGGTCATGGGGAACCTCTTGTCGTCGCCGAGCATGATGAACGGCAGCAGGAAGTTGTTCCAGATGGCGACGAACTGGAAGAGGAAGATCGTCACGAGGCCGGGGGACATCATCGGGACGGCGATCCGCAGGAAGATCCGCCACTCGCCGGCGCCGTCCATCCGCCCGGCCTCGACCAGTTCCATGGGGATGGCGGCCTCGGCGTAGATCCGCCCGAGGTAGACGCCGTACGGGGAGAGGATCAGCGGCAGCAGGACGGACAGATAGCTGTCCGTCATGCCGGCCTCGGCCATCAGCAGGTACTGCGGGATGGCGAGGATCACCGGGGGCATCAGGACGCCCATGAGGATCGTGTCGAAGAAGGCCTCGCGGCCCCGGAAGCGGTAGACGGCGAGGGCGTAGCCGGCGAGGGCGGACACGACGGTGGACAGGACGGCGCCCAGGCCCGCGTAGAAGACGGAGTTGGCCATCCAGCGCCAGTAGATGCCGTCGCGGTACGCGGAGAGGTCGGCGAGGTTGTCGCCGAAGCCGTCGCCGGGCAGGAAGGTGAATGTGGCGAAGAGGTCGGCGCCCGACTTGGTGGAGGCGACGAGGACCCAGGCGATGGGCAGCAGGCAGTAGAGCGCGCCGAGCACCAGGGCGGCCGTCGGCAGCAGGGCGACGCGGCGCGGGCCGGGGGTCCCCGCGCCGGAGGCGGTGGGAGGGCCCTGGGAGGTTCCGGGGGTCGTGCCGGCCGCGGGTGCGGCCTTGCGCACCTGCTGCGGGGAGGCGAGCCCGCTCATCGGGTGGCTCCTTGCTTCGTACGGCGGTTGGAGGCCTTGAGCAGGCCGAAGGAGAGCAGGAAGGTCGCCAGGGCGAGGACCACGGCGGTGGCCGAGGCGGCGTGGACGTTCCCGCCGGTGAAGGCGTCGTTGTAGACCTTCATCAGCGGGCTCCAGGTGGTGGGGATGCCGTTGGTGAGCGGCCGGAGCGTGGTCGGCTCGTTGAAGACCTGGAGGGTGGCGATGACGGAGAAGAAGAAGGTGAGCACCAGCGAGGGCACGACCATCGGGATCTTGATGCGCAGGGCGATCTGCAGCTGTGAGCAGCCGTCGAGCCGGGCCGCCTCGAAGACCTCGGCGGGCAGGGAGCGCAGCGAGGTGTAGATGACGATCATGTTGAAGCCGGTGCCGCCCCAGACGGCGATGTTGGACATCGCCAGGTACAGCGGTCCGCCGTCCATCAGGTCCGGCCGCGGCAGTCCGAAGGCGTCGACCAGGTAGAAGAAGGGGCTCACGTCCGGCACGTACAGGAAGCCCCACATGAGGGCGGCGATGACGCCGGGGACGGCGTACGGCAGGAAGATCGCGAGCCGGGAGAAGGAGCGGGCGCGGACCCGTTCGGAGTCGAGCAGCAGCGCGAAGAACAGGGCAAGGCCGAGCATGACGGGGACGACGATCATGCCGTAGCCGGCGATGCGCAGGGCGCCGGCGCCGAGTTCGGAGTCGGTGAGGGCGGCGGTGTAGTTCTCCAGGCCGGCCCAGACCTCGCTCCTGGCGCCCTTGCCGAGGCCGAGGCCCTTGACCTCGATCTTGTGGAAGCTGAGCCAGATCGCGTAGCCGATGGGCAGCGCGAAGAAGAGGGCGAAGAGGACGGCGGCCGGGAGGAGGAAGAGGTAGGGCGCGCTGCGCGCCCGTTTCACGCCGGTGGTGGCGATGGTGGTGGCGGTGGGCGAGGGGTGGCCGTACGGGGCCGGCCGGGCCCCGTACGACCGGCGTGCGCCCGTGGTGGGCTGCGTCACGGGGCGACCTCGAAGCCCTGCTTCTTCAGGTCCGCGACGGTGGCGGCCCGCATCGCGGTCAGGGCGTCGGCGAAGCCTTCCTTGGACCTGGCCTTGGCGGCCTTGCCGAACTCGTCCTTGAAGGAGGTGTAGGCGACGTTGACGTTCGGGCCCCAGGCGGCGGGGGCGGTGGTCTTCGCGATCGCCGCGGCCTGGGTGTAGAAGTCGGGCTGGTTGGCGAAGAAGTCCGGGGCCTTGGCGAGCGCGCCGCCGGTCTGGGCGGCGGTGGCGGCCGGGTAGATGCCGGACTCCTTCACCAGCGCGGCGAGCGCCTCGGGGTCGGTGTTGAGCCAGGTGGCGAACTTCGCGGCCGCCGCCTTGTGCTTGGAGTCGGTGGTGACGGCGGTGGTGGAGCCGCCCCAGCTGCCGGTGGCCGGCTTGGCGGTGTCCCACTGGGGCAGCGGGGCGACGGCCCACTTGCCCTTGGTGTCGGGGGCGGCGGTGGTGAGGACGCCGGGTGCCCAGACGGCGCTGACCCAGCCGATCTGCCGACCGGTGTTGAGGGCCTTGTTCCAGGCGGGCGTGTACATGGGCTGGTTGTCGACGGCGCCCTCCGCGACGAGTCCGCCCCAGAAGTCGGCGACCTTCCGGGTGGGGGCGTCGTCGACGCCGACCTTCCACTTCTGGCCCTCGGTGGTCCACCACCGGGCTCCGGCCTGCTGGGCGAGGCCGGCGAAGAGACCGGCGTCGTTGGAGGAGAAGGTCGTCAGCGACCTGTCGGGGGCCTTGGCCTTGAGCGCCTTCGCCGTGGCGGCGAACTCGTCCCAGGTGGTGGGCACCTTCAGCCCGTACTGCGTGAAGAGGTCGGTGCGGTAGTAGAACATCATCGGCCCGGAGTCCTGGGGCACGGCGTAGACGGCGTCGCTGCCGAGCGTGGTCTGCTGCCACAGGCCCGGGGCGAACTCGTCCTTGACGCCGCCGACCTCCTGGGAGATGTCGGCGAGGGCGTCGTTGCTGACCAGCGTCGGCAGGGCCTGGAACTCCGCCTGCACGAGGTCGGGGGCCTGGTGCGCCTTGGACGCTGTGATGATCTTCGTCACCAGGTCGTCGCCGGACGCCTGCTTCTGGACCGTGACCTTGATGTCCGGGTTCTTCCGGTTCCAGAGCGCCGCCACCTTGTCCATGTTGGGCGCCCAGGCCCAGTAGGTGAGCGAGACCGGACCGGATGCGGCCTGGTCGTCGCCGTCGGACGAGCCGCAGGCGGTGAGCGTGGCCGCGCCCAGGGCGACGGCGGTGGCGACGGAGACAGCACGGAGGTGACGCGAAACGATGGGCATGGAGCCTCTCCCCTGACGAGCGGCCTCCCTCGCTGGAAGGCCGGCCATGCATCTGTGAGCGTTCACAGTAGAGAAACGTTCCGGACACTTGTCAATGGTGGATCGTGTGCGCTTATGTTGCGTTGCCACATCGAGATCTGATGTGTGTACGTTCACAGACGCCGCCGTTCCGACGTTCAGGAGACACTCATGCGGGAGACCACTCCCAAGGGCCTGCACCGGCTCGCCTTCGGCGGGGACTACAACCCCGAACAGTGGCCGGAAAGCGTCTGGCAGGAGGACGTCCGGCTGATGCGTGAGGCCGGCGTCACCATGGTGAGTGTCGGGATCTTCTCCTGGGCCCTGCTCGAACCCGAGCCGGGCGCCTACGACTTCGGATGGCTCGACCGGATCCTCGATCTGCTGCACGAGAACGGCGTCCGCGTCGACCTGGGCACGCCCACCGTGGCGCCGCCCGCCTGGTTCTACCGCGCCCACCCCGAGGCGCTGCCGGTCAGCCGCGAGGGCGTGCGGTACGCCTTCGGTTCCCGCGGGGCGATCTGCCACAGCTCACCGGCCTACCGCGAGGCCGCGGCGCGGATCACCACCGAACTCGGCCGGCGGTACGCCACCCACCCCGCGCTCGCGCTCTGGCACGTGCACAACGAGTACGGCGTCCCGGTCAGCGCCTGTTGGTGCGACACCTGCGCGGACGGCTTCCGCCGCTGGCTGGACACCCACCACGGCTCGGTGGAAGCGGTCAACGAGGCCTGGGGCACCGCCTTCTGGGGCCAGCACTATACCTCGTACGAACAGATCGACCCGCCGCGCCTGACCCCGACCGTCGGCAACCCGGCCCAGCAGCTCGACTACCGCCGCTTCGCCGACGCCACCATGCGGGAGAACTTCGTCCGGGAGCGGGACATCCTGCACCGGCTCTCCCCCGGCGTCCCGGTCACCACCAACTTCATGACGGCGCTCAGCCAGTGCGACTCGGTCGACTACTGGGCCTGGGGCCGCGAGGTCGACCTGGTCACCAACGACCACTATCTGATCACCGACGGCCGCCGCACCCACGTGAACCTCGCCATGGCGGCCGACCTCACCCGCTCCGTCGCCGGCGGCGCCCCCTGGCTGCTCCTCGAACACTCGACGAGCGGCGTCAACTGGCAGCCTCGCAACCCCGCCAAGCGCCCCGGCGAGATGGCCCGCAACTCCCTCGGCCACGTCGCCCGCGGCTCCGAGGGCGCCATGTTCTTCCAGTGGCGCCAGTCCCGGCGCGGCGCCGAGAAGTTCCACTCCGCGATGGTGCCGCACGCCGGGACCGACTCGCGGGTCTGGCGCGAGGTGGTCGGGCTCGGCGCCGACCTCGACTCGCTCGCCGCGCTGCGCGGTACGCGCACGGTCCCGGACGTCGCCATGGTGTGGGACTGGCACTCCTGGTGGGCCCAGAGCCTGGAGTGGCGCCCCACCGAGGACCACGAGGCGCGGGAGCGCGCCGACACCTTCTACGAGACCCTCTACGACCGGCACCTGACCGTCGACTTCGCCCATCCCGAGGCGGACCTGTCGGCCTACCCCCTGGTCGTGGTCCCCGCGCTCTACCTCACCACCGAGGCGGCCGGGCTCAATCTGCGGGAGTACGTGGAGAACGGCGGCACGCTCGTCGTCTCGTACTTCTCCGGGATCGTCGACGAGCACGACGCCGTCCACCCGGGCGCGTACCCGGGCGCCCTGCGCGACGTCCTGGGGCTGACGGTCGAGGAGTGGTCCCCGCTCGGCGACGGCGAGTCGGTACGGATCACCGGGCCGGACGGCGCGTCGCTGACCGGCGACGTCTGGACCGAGTTCGTCGTGGAGCGCGGGGCCCGGCCGGTGTGGACGTACGCCGACGGACCGGCCGCCGGCCGTCCCGCCGTCACCCGTCACCGGCTGGGCGAGGGCACCGCCTGGTACGTCTCCACCCGGCTCGACGCGGCCTCGCTGGACGTGATCCTGGGCGCCGCCTGCGAGGACGCGGGCATCGAGCCGCGCGGGGAGCTGCCCCGCGACGTCGAGGTCGTCCGCCGCTCCGGCGACGGGGGCGACTACCTCTTCGCGCTGAACCACACCGCGCACGACGTGAAGGTGCCGCTGGAGACCCCCGGCACCGAACTCCTCGGCGGCGAGCGCGCGTCCGGGCATCTGCCCGTCCCCGCGGGCGCGGTCCGCGTCGTACGCCTCGACGCCTGACCTCCTCACGACTCCCCGGGCGCGGCCGCCCCAATGCGACCGCCCCCGGGTGAACGGCACCACCCGCACGACCCGGCGCATCGCGGCACACCGCCGCCGCCCCGGGCGCAAGACACCAACCCCGCACGACCCGGCCCATCGCGGCACACCGCCGCCGCCCCGGGTGAAAGGCACCAACCCGAACGACCCAGGGCACCTCGGCGCACCGCCGGCGCCCCGGGTGAAAGGCACCACCGAGCACCACACTCCCCCTCCCTCCACCGTCGAAGGGACTCGACAGTGCACGCCGTTCCCCGAATCCCACGCCCGTCTCGCACCTCACGCGCCCCGCGGTCGGTGCGCGCCGTGGTCGCCTCCGCGGTCGCGGCCCTCTTTCTGACCGCGCTGCCCTCGGCGCCGGCCGAAGCCGCGGCCACGCTCACCAACGCCGGTTTCGAGTCGGGCGGCACCGGCACGGCGACACCCGCCGGCTGGTCGACCTACTCGGCGGGCGGCCAGAACGCCGCCTCGTTCACCGAGTCCGGCGGCCGCGTCGGCGGTCACCGGCTGACCCACTGGTCCTCCTCCGCCTACAAGGTGGAGACATACCAGCATCTGACCGGGCTGACCAACGGCACCTACACGCTTCAGGCCTGGGTGCGTTCGAGCGGCGGGCAGAACTCCGCCTATCTCGCCCTGCGCAACTGCGGCTCCGCGGAACAGCGCACCGACCTGCCCCCCACACCCAACGGCACCTGGATACGTCTGGTCACCTCGATCGCGGTGACCGGCGGCCAGTGCACGGTGAGCATCAACTCCGACGCCAGGGCGGGCAACTGGATCAACGTCGACGACGTCACGTTCGGCTCCGGTGCGACCGGTCTCCCGGTCCGGGGTGTCGACGTCTCCTCGCTGAAGAAGAGCCAGGACCTCGGCGGGACGTACCGGACCGCCGCCGGGGTCACCGGTGACCCACTGGCGATCCTGAAGTCCGCGGGCGCCAACTACGGCCGCCTCAAGGTGTGGGTGAACCCTGCCGACGACTACAACGACAAGGCCCGCGTGCTGGCCTCGGCGCAGCGCATCAAGGCGCAGGGCATGAAGCTCCTCGTCGACTTCCACTACTCCGACACGTGGGCCGACCCGGGCGCCCAGACCAAGCCGGCCGCATGGGCGGGACACTCGTACGGTCAGCTCACGACGGACGTCTACAACCACACGTACGACGTCCTGAACGCCCTCAAGGCACAGGGCACCACCGCCGACATGGTGCAGATCGGCAACGAGATCAACACCGGCATGCTCTGGCCCGAGGGTTCCACGGACAACTGGTCCCAGCTGGCGGGGCTGCTGAAGTCGGGGGCGTCGGCCGCCAAGGCGGTCTCCTCGTCGACCCAGGTCGCCCTGCATCTGGCCCACGGCGGTGACAACGGTCTGTACCGCCGGTGGTTCGACAACGCCACCGCGCAGGGCGTGAGCTTCGACGTCATCGCCCTGTCGTTCTACGGCTACTGGCACGGCCCGCTGTCCGGCCTGCAGGCCAATCTCGACGACATCTCCGCCCGGTACGGGAAGAAGGTGCTGGTCGCCGAGACCGCCTACGCCTTCCGGCTGGACAGCGAGGACGGCCACGAGAACATCATCGACACCCCGGCCGAACTCGTCTCCGGCTACCCGGCGACTCCGGCGGGGCAGGCGGCCTGGCTGCGCGATGTGATGAACGTGGTCGAGGCCGTGCCGAACGGCCGCGGGCTCGGCGTCGTCTACTGGGAGCCCACCTGGACGGCCGTCGCCGGCAACGGCTGGGACCCGGCGGACCCGTCGTCGGGCAACGGATGGGAGAACCAGGCCCTGTTCGACTACGACAGCAGGCTGCTGCCGGCGGCGGGGTGGCTCGGCCACCGCTGACCGGTACGGTCGCGCAGAGGACTGGGGGCCGGCTCGTGAGGGGCCGGCCCCCGCTTCAGCTCCCGCTCCGGCCGAGTGCGCCTTCCACCGCCGCGTACGTGACGCCGTGGTCCGCGAGGGTCTCGGCGACGACGCCCGGGCGGGCCGTCAGGGCCAGCAGCAGGTGTTCGTCACCGATCGACTTCTCGCGGCGGCCGAGGCAGACCCGCAGCGACTGTTCAAGGACCCCCTTGGCCTCGCGGGTGAAGGGCCGCCGCCCCGAGCGCCGGGTCCGGTCCTCGCGGTCGTCGGCGAGTGCGCCGGGGCCGTGCGCCTCCTCGACCCGCGCGACGATCTCGGTCACATCTATGCCGAGGCCGGCCAGCGCGTCCGTGTCGGCCTTCGAGAGGCCGCCCCGGCGGCGGGCCGCCGCGAGCGCCGCCTCCAGCGACGCCCGCCGGTCCTTCGCCCCCAGGGCGCGCAGCGCGAAGGCCGCCTTCGTACCCTCCGCGTCGAGCAGCGCCAGCAGAAGATGCTCCTCGGTGACGACCGGCGCGCCCTCGCGCTCGGCCGCCGTCACGGCCCCGGTCACCACAGCCTTGGCACCCTTCGTGAATCGTTCGAACATCAATGCCTCCCGTATTTCTTGTGGACGGCCTGGCGGCTGACGCCCAGTTCGGCCGCGATCTCCTGCCACGACCAGCCCTGGGTGCGAGCGCTGCGCACCTGGACGGCTTCCAGCTGTTCGAGGAGACGCCGCAGCGCGGAGACGGCGCGCAGCCCGACCCGGGGGTCGCGGTCGCCCGCCCGCGCGGCGAGATCGGTTGCATCGGTCATGATGTCAACCTACGTTGACACCCCCTCCTTGTCAACCATAGTTGACAAGGAGGGGGTGTGGGCCGCCCTGGCCGACCGCTGTCGGCGGCGCGGCGGGGTCAGCGCGCGAGATCGGCGGCGGGTCCCATGACCACGACGGGCTCGCGGTCCGGGTCGAGCGCGCGCAGCAGCTCCCGCATGTCGTCACGGGGAAGGGAGACGCACGCCTGCGTGGGGCCGCCGTGGTCGACGTGGATCCAGACGCCGCCGCCCTTCGCCGGACCGAGGGGGCGGTTCTTGTCGAGGGGGGTCCTTCCCGGGACGCGGTTGTAGTCGATGGCGACCACGTAGTCGAAGGAGCCCTCCAGGGGCTCGCCGAGGAAGCCGACGCCCGAGGTGGCGAATTCCTTGTCCTGGTCGTAGGGCAGCCGCGCGCCGGGGTCCGGCAGCCGGCCGCCCGCGTCGCCCAGCCTGAAGACGCCGGTCGGCGTGCGGAGGTCACCCGCCCTGTGGTCGGCCGTCCAGCCCCGGAGCGCGTTGTGCGCGGCCCAGGGTCCCGCGGCGCGGCTCCAGTTGCCTGCCGCGTCCCGCTCGTAGAGGGTCGCCGTGGCCGTGTTGGAGTCCCGGTCGCCGCCCCTCACCACGAGGGCCTGGGTCGTGCCGTCCGGGATTCCGGCATGGGTGACCGGGCCGACGCCGGGGAGGGCGGCGGGGACGGGCGCGGGGGCGGCCGACGCGGTCGGGCCGGCGGCACCCGCGTTCTTGGCCGCGGCGCGTGGGTTCGGGCGCGGTGCGGGTTCCTCGGACGAGACCTTCATGTAGCCGACGAGCGCGAGGGTCGCGCACAGGGCGGCGGTCAGCACACGCGGGCCGGGGCGGCCCTTCCTGGCAGACATGGGACGGCATCCTCCGACGCTGGGGAAGGCAACGCGGCGATACGTACCCGATCCGTGTCCGACCCTGTCGGAGGATCCGCGCACTCACCCGACCGGGGCAGAGGCGGGGTGAGCGGGGCGTGCGTTCGGGCGTGCCGCCTGAGCGCCTCGTGCGGGGCCGGACTGGCCCCCCCACCGCGGTGCGCGTCCCGGCGGCCGGGAGAGCCGTCCGGAGGGGGCCGCGTGACGAGAGGCTGCGTGACGAGCGGTCAGCCGGCGACCGTGGTGGGGGCGGCGGTCTCCGCGTCGGCGGGGGTCTCGTCGAGCTCCCAGGCGTGGCGCTTGAACTCCCGGACGAAGTCGGGGTGGTCCTCCCAGTTCCGGGCGACGCCGCGCAGGACGTCCCAGTTGTGTTCGAGGGCCTGGTCGATGATGTGGCGCAGCGCGGGGTCGGCGGCCGCCCGCTGATCGGCGAGTCCCTTGACGGCCGCGGCCGCCTTCACGGTGCCGAGGAGGGCCCGCAGGGCACGGGAGGTGTCGTCCATCCCGAAGCCGTGGTCGCTGCCGTTCTCGGGGTCGAAGAGGGGGCGCAGGCGAGCCTCGATGAACGCGGTGACGCGCTCGAAGTACTGGACGTCCATCGGGGTCTCCATCTCCGCCGCGCCGCCACGGGCCCGGCCTGTCGGGTGCTTCGTCGTTCCGGGAGCGCGCACGACCCGGGGTCGGCGCGGCCCCCGTGATTATCCCGTGGCGGTCGTGGGCCTCTCGTCCGGGTCGGGGCGCGCGCCGTGCGTGGAGGAGGGGGAGCTGGGGAGTGGGGAGGCGCGCAGGCCGCGCCACAGGGCGTGCGCCGGGCTCGCGCCCTCCTCGCGGTCGGCCGGGACGTCCCAGACGTGGACCGAGGGGGCGGACGGGTCCGTGAGCTGCGCCCAGCCCGGGTCGCCGCTGGTCGCGAAGCCGGCCCACGCGCGGACCATCCGCCGCGACAGCGCGCGGTCGTCCTCGTCGGCGGGGCCGCCGGTGAGGAAGTCGACGCCCTCGGCATCGAGGTTGCCCAGGGCGAAGGGCACGTCGGCGGCGTGCCAGGCCCGCACCCGGCCGCCGTCGGGACGGGCGCGGCGGCGGTCGAAGCGGGAGAGGAAGACCCGGGCGCCCGCACGGGCCCGCGCGTGGGCTTGGGCGTGGTCGTGGGCGTGGGCGTGGGCATGGGCTTCGGCGAGGCGGACGGTGTGGGTGGTGAAGAGGGCGTCACCCGCGAGGGCGAGGTAGACGTCGAGCACCGGCGCCCCCGGCAGGTGCGCGCGGTACCGGGCGACGAGGTCCGGGGGCAGACCGTAGTCGGCGGCGAACCGGGCGAGGCCCTCCTCCGTCGTCACCGGCGGCATGCTGCCGACCTCGTGCATCAGCCAGTACTCCTCGGTCGTGTGGCACACCAGGAGGTCGACCCGCCCGCCGCCGCCGGCCGCCAGGGCGTCGAGCGGATCCTTCGTCAGGAGTGCGCCGTCGAGCACCGGGCCGTAGATGACCGTGTCGTAGTGCAGGGGCCCTGAGGAGGGGTCGGAGGCGTACCGCGCCACCACGCGGTCGGAGGCCTGGACGAGGGCCTGGGACGTGGCCGAGAGCAGGCCTTCGGCGGTGGGAGCGACGCCGGCCTCGGCCGCCACCTCGCGGGCGAGGGCGGCGGCGAGCGCGGGCGGGAAGGTGGCGTCGGGCACGCTGTGCGCGATGGCGCGACGGAAGAGCCCTTCGGCCCGCGCGGTGCTCATCAGGCAGGCGATCGAGCCGCCGCCCGAGGACTGACCGGCGACCGTGACGTTCTCCGGGTCTCCGCCGAACGCGGCGATGTTGTCGCGCACCCACTCGAGGGCGGCGATCTGGTCGAGCAGCCCGCGGTTGTCGGGGTGGCCGGGAACATGGCCGAACCCTTCGAAGCCGAGACGGTAGTTGCAGGTCACCACGGTGAGACCGGCACGGGCCAGGGCGGCGCCGTCGTGGTCGGGCTGGGCCGAAGAGCCGAAGGTGTAGGCGCCGCCGTGGATCCAGAAGAGGACGGGCAGCGGTCCGGGCGCGTCCGCCGGAGACCATACGTTGAGGGTGAGGACGTCCTCCTGGCCCGGGCGCCAGACCGGGGCGCCGGGCAGCTCGGCGGACTGCGGGGCGACCGGCCCGAAGCGGGTCCCGTCCCGTACCCCGTCCCAGGCCTCGGCGGGCCGGGGCGCCTGGAAGCGTCCGGCGCCGAACGGCGGGGCGGCATAAGGGATGTTCAGGGTGATCCGGAGGCCGTCGACGATCCTTCCGCGTACCGCACCCCGCTTCGTCGTGACGGTCTCCTCGGCGGCTGCCGTACCCACAGGCGGAACTCCCTCGTCGCGCCGTCGGCGTGTCCGGACGGCGGCGGCACAGGCTCGCACGGCACCGGGGAGGCGGCAAGCGAATAAAGCGTACGAAGGGTCAGTCGCCGCTGTTCCGGGCGGGTGTGTCGGCGGGGTCGAGCGGCTGCTCCGCCCAGATCACCTTGCCCTCGGCCGTGTAACGGGTGCCCCAGCGCCGGGTGAACTGGGAGATCAGGAAGAGGCCGCGGCCTCCCTCGTCGGTCGTGCGGGCGTGCCGCAGATGGGGCGAGGTGCTGCTGGCGTCGAAGACCTCGCAGATCAGCGTGCGTTCGAGGATCAGGCGCAGCCGGATCGGTCCTGCGGCGTGCCGGATGGCGTTGGTGACCAGCTCGCTGACGACCAGTTCGGTGGTGAACGCCAGCTCCTCCAGCCCCCAGATGCCCAGTTGGCGCGCGGCCATCAGACGGGCGCGGGCGACGACGGCCGGATCGGCGGGCAGGTCCCAGGCGGCGACGTGGCTCGCCGCCAGTCTGCGGGTCCTGACCATCAGCAGCGCGGCGTCGTCGGTGTAGGGCCTGCTGGGCGCCAGTTCGTCGACGATGCTCCGGCAGAGCTGGTCGAGCGGCAGGTCGCGTTCGGCGAGGGCGCGGCGCAACCCCTCCTTGCCCGCGCCGGGTGCGGCGATCAGACCGTCGGTGTAGAAGGCCAGCACGCTGCCCTCCTCCAGCGGCAGCTCGACGGACTCGAACGGCAGGCCGCCGAGGCCGAGGGCCGGGCCGGGCGGAAGGTCGGGGAAGTCGACCGTGCCGTCGGGTGCGACGACGGCGGGCGCGAGGTGGCCGGCGCTGGCGAGCTCGCAGCGCAGGCCGACGGGGTCGTAGACGGCGTAGAGGCAACTGGCTCCGACGGCCCCGGGGCCGGCCACGCCGCCGGGGTCCGCCTCCTGCCCCTCCCGCGTCACCTGGATGACGAGGTCGTCGAGGTGGGCCAGGAGTTCCTCGGGCGACAGGTCCAGGTCGGCGAGCGTCCGTACCGCCGTACGGAGCTGCCCCATGGTGGCGGCGGCCTCGATGCCGTGCCCGAGGACCTCGCCGACGACGAGCGCGACCCGGGCTCCGGAGAGCGGAACGACGTCGAACCAGTCGCCGCCGAGCCCGGACAGTTCGTCGGCCGGCCGGTAGAAGGAGGCCGCGTCGACCGCCTCCTGCGGTGGCACTCCGTGCGGCAGGAGACTGCGCTGCAGTACGAGGGCGGCGGCGCGCTCGCGGGCGTATCGGCGGGCGTTGTCGAGGCAGACGGCGGCGCGCGCGACGAGTTCCTCGGCGAGCCGCAGATCGTCCTCGTCGAAGGCCTCGTCGCGGCGCGAGCGGAAGAACGTGGTCACCCCGAGGGTGACGCCACGAGCGAGGATCGGCACGACGATCGCGGTGTGCGGGACGGCCTCCTGGGTGGGCTTCCTGGACCGGCCGGGGCCACTGGGCCCGGGCTCGGGTTCATCGGCTTGGTCGGCCGGGGGACGGGGGGCGGGCTCCGGAGAGCCGGGGGGCTCCGGCGGGCGGGGGGAGTCCGGCCTGGGAACGGCCGTGGGTTCGCGCGTCGCCGTGGTCTCTGGTGTCGTCGTGGTTTCTGGTGTGGCCGTGGGTTCTGGCGTCGCCGTGGTTTCTGGCGTCGCCGTGGGTGCTGGTGTCGCCATGGGTACGGGCGGCGCCGCGCGTTCGGGGGTCGCCGCGTCTCTCGTGGCGGGGTCCAGCCGGGCGGCGTGCCAGGACCTGCCGTGGGCGAGGGAGCCGATCTGGGGCGACCACGGCCGGTAGGCGGCGGTCTCCCCCGGCTCCAGCGCTGTCTCGGGCGTGTCGCCGCCGACGCTCAGCCGGCCCGCGCGCACCAGCCGTGCGGCCGTGGCGCCCGCGGTCGGACCCGGGGTCGGTTCCGCGCCTCTGATCACCGAGTCCAGCAGGTCGACGGCGACGAAATCGGCCAGGCCCGGAACCGCCACCTCGGCCAGGTCCTGGGCCGTTCCCATCACGTCCAGGCTGCGCCCGATGCGCTCGCTGGCCCGGGCCATCAGATCCAGCCGCAGGCGTGCCCGGTAGCGCTCGGTGATGTCGACGACGGAGTAACAGACCCCGAGCGGGCGGCCGTCGTCGTCGTCGAGCCGGATGAAGGACATCGCGTGCGCGCGGTCGCGGTGCGGGTCGGCGCGGGTGCGGCCCACGTGCTCGTAGTCCATGAGCGGTTCCCCGGTCTCCAGCACCTGGCGCATCTTCGCTTCGAGCAGTTCGGCGTCGAGGCCCGGCTGGATCTCCGCCAGCCGTCGGCCGCGGCGCTGTTCGACGGGCCCGCCGCCGAAGTGCTCGAGCGCGGTGTTCGACCAGACGCACCGCAGTTGGGTGTCCACGAGCGCGAGCCCCACGGGCGACTGCGTCATCATCCGTTCGAGCAGGGCGGGCCCCATGGTCCACTGGCGGGACGGGGAGGCGCCCACGGCGAGGGCCAGCCAGCGTGCCCCGCCCGTCTCTCCCGGCAGGGGAAGGACGGTGACGTCCACGGCCACGCCGCGGCCGTCCCGGCGATGCGCGAAGAGCACTCCCGACCAGCCGCCCCGGGCGGCGCAGCTCTCGGCGATGACAGGGACGCGGGCGGCGTCGTCCGGCATCAGCAGCGTCGTGACGTGCCGGCCGCGCAGTTCGGAGGAGGGGCGGCCGAGGAGGCGTTCGGCGGCGTAGGGGCGGCCGACGACGACGCCGTTCTCGTCGAAGAGGAGAACGGCGGAGTCGGGGACGCCGAACGTCGCTCCTCGCCCGGTGCTGGCTGTGCCCTCAGGTCTCCCCACGGCCGTCGGCTCCGTTTCTCGCACCCCCGCCCTTTTCCCTTTTTATCCCTTTAGCACACTGTGCCAGCAATGCTGTCGTACTGCGCGCGGCGACCGGCGCCTCACCGCCCGGCGTACGGCGGGCCGGCGGGGCGTCGGGCGGCAGGCATCGGGCGGCCGGCGTCGGGCGGCTGTCCGACGGCGTCACCCCTTCGGCGGGCAGCCCGGGTTTCCGATCGGTTCGAGGGGTTAGTCAGCTCTCCAGGAGTGAGTCGGCTCTTCCGGAGTAGACGACACCCGACGACCGACGAACCGGAAGGGCTGGAATCGTGACGCGACCGAGGATTCTCGTGGTGGGCGCGGGCTTCGCCGGAGTCGCCTGTGTACGGCGGCTGGAGCGGCGGCTGACCAGCAGAGAGGCCCAGGTCTCGCTGCTCTCGCCGTTCTCGTACCAGCTCTACCTGCCGCTGCTGCCCCAGGTGGCGGCCGGGGTGCTGACCCCCCAGTCGGTCGCGCTGTCGCTGCGGCGCAGCGAGCGGCACCGTACGCGCATCATCCCGGGCGGCGCCGTCGGCGTGGACCCCAAGGCGAAGGTCTGCGTCGTGCGGACCATCACCGGCGAGCACACCGTGGAACCGTACGACCATCTCGTACTCGCGCCGGGCAGCGTGACCCGTACCTTCGACATCCCCGGTCTGGCGGAACACGCGCGGGGCATGAAGACGCTCGCGGAGGCCGTCTACATCCGCGACCACGTGATCGCGCAGCTCGACCTCGCCGACGCCAGCCAGGACGAGGCCGAACGAGCGGCGCGGCTGCAGTTCGTGGTGGTGGGAGGCGGATACGCGGGGACGGAGACGGCCGCCTGTCTGCAGCGGCTCACGCACAACGCGATCAAGCGCTACCCGCGCCTCGACCCGAAGCTGATCAAGTGGCACCTGGTGGACATCGCGCCCGCTCTGATGCCCGAGCTGGGCGAGAAGCTCGGCCGCGCCGCGCTCGACATTCTCCGCCGTCGCGGGATCGAGGTCTCGCTCGGCGTGTCGGTGGCCTCCGTGGACGCCGACACCGTGACCCTCACGGACGGGCGGGTGCTGCCCAGCCGCACCCTGATCTGGACGGCCGGTGTCGCCGCCAGCCCGCTCATCGGCACGCTCGGCGCCGAGACGCACAAGGGCCGCCTCGTGGTCGGAGCCGACATGGTCGTCCCCGGTCTGGACGGCGTCCACGCGCTCGGCGACGCGGCGGCGGTACCCGACCTGGCCAAGAAGGAGGACGGCGCGGTCTGCCCGCCGACCGCGCAGCACGCCCAGCGCCAGGGGCGGCAGGTCGCCGACAACCTGGTGGCGGCCCTGCGCGGCGAACAGACCTACCCCTACGTCCACAAGGATCTCGGCCTGGTGGTGGACCTCGGCGGCAAGGACGGCGTCTCGAAGCCGCTCGGCGTCGAACTGCACGGCCTGCCCGCCCAGGCGGTGGCACGCGCCTACCACTGGGCGGCGCTGCGCACCAACGTCGCCAAGGCCCGTGTGATGACGAACTGGCTGCTCAACGCCGTGGCCGGCGACGACTTCGTCCGTACGGGATTCCTGGCCTCCAAGTCCGGAACCCTGGCCGACTTCGAGTACACCGACGCCTACCTCACACCTGAGCAGGTGCGGAAGCACACCGCCTCACTGCGCGCGACGCACGGCTGACCGTGGCCGGCCCCTGTCGGCTGCCGGTTGCCGGTTGCCGTTGCGGGTTGCGAGGAGGGGGCGTCAGAGCCAGCCGTTGCGGCGGAAGCTCCGGTGGAGCAGGAAGCAGGCGGCGGCCATCGCGCCGACCACGAGCGGGTAGCCGTAGGTCCAGCGCAGCTCCGGCATGTGCTCGAAGTTCATCCCGTACACCCCGCAGACCATCGTCGGTACGGCGATGATCGCCGCCCATGCCGTGATCTTGCGCATGTCCTCGTTCTGCGCGACGGTCACCTGGGCGAGATGGGCCTGCAGGATGGAGTCGAGCAGCGCGTCGAACGACGTGATCTGTTCCGTGATCCGGGACAGATGGTCGGCGACGTCGCGGAAGTACGGCTGTATGTCGGCGGCGACGAGCGGCAGCGGCTGGGAGGCCAGGGCCTGCAGGGGGCGGTCGAGCGGGGTGACCGCCCGCTTCAGTTCGAGGAGTTCCCGCTTGAGCTGGTAGACCCGGCCGGCGTCGTTGCGGGAGGAGTGCTCGCTGAAGACGGCGGTCTCGACGGCGTCGATGTCGTTCTGCACGGCATCGGCGACGGCGAGATAGTCGTCCACCACATGGTCGGCGATGGCGTGGAGCACCGCCGCCGGCCCCTTCGACAGCTGCTCGGGGTCCGCTTCCAGGGCCTCTCGCAGCGGGCCCAGCGAACCGTGCCTGCCGTGCCGGACGGTGATGACGAAGTCCGATCCGGTGAAGACCATCAGCTCGCCGGTGTCCACCACCTCGCTGGTGGCGGTCAGTTCCTCGTGCTCCACGTAGCGGACCGTCTTGAAGACGGCGAAGAGCGTGTCGTCGTACCGCTCCAGCTTCGGCCGCTGATGGGCGTGCACGGCGTCCTCGACGGCCAGCGGATGGAGCCCGAACAACTCGGCGAGACCTGCGAACTCGTCCACCGACGGCTCATGCAGACCGATCCAGACGAATCCGTCTCCTGACTTGCGGACCCGCCGCACCGCCTCCGGCGCGGGACACGCCCCCTGCTGCCGCGCCCCGTCCTCGTACAACACGCAGTTGACGACGGCGGTTCCCAGGGGCGAGCGCGCCGGGTGACTCAGGTCGACGGTCCGGCGGTAGGCACGGCGGACGGTGCGCCGGAGATTGCGGATTATCGGCACGTGGGCTCCTCAGGACGATCAGCGGCCAGTGTGCCACCCGCCCACCCGCGCACGGGACCCTGGCCCGGCGGCCGCAGCGGGGCCGCCGCCGGGGCCGTCGGGGCCGCCGGGCGCCTCACCGAGGGCCGCCACTCCTGACAAATGTCACGTCTTCCTGTGCGCGAGATCCTCCTGGAGGCGGAGGGCTGGCCGGGGGCGGCGAGGCGAGGATGTGATCACCGCTGAACGCTCGTGACCCGAGCACCGTCGACCGAAACCAGGTTCCTCCATGTCCTCGCACCGTCCGACCTCCTCCCCCGCGCCCTCCCTCGTGTCCTTGGCCGCGCTCCGCGGAATACGCCTCTCAGCGGTCGCGGCGGCGACCGTGTTCGCTCTCTCGGCGGCGGCGTTACCCGCACAGGGGGCCTCCCCCTCCCCCTCCCCCACCCCTCCCTCCGCCTCCGCTCCCATCGGCGCTCTCGCGGGCAGCACCCTCGACCGTGCGGCGTTGCGGGCCTCGTTGGACGCATTCCACGCGGCGGGCATGTACGGCGCGTACTCCGCGGTCCGCGACGGCTCCGCGCGGTGGCGTGGCGCCACCGGTGTCGCGGACGTGGACACCGGGCGGCCGATGCGGCCGGACTTCGAGCACCGGGTCGGCAGCATCACCAAGACCTTCACCGCCGTCGGCGTGCTCCAGCAGGTCGGCGCGGGCCGTATCGACCTGGACGCGCCGATCGGCCGCTATCTGCCCGACCTCGTCCCCGGCGAGCGCGGACGGCAGGTCACCGTACGCATGCTGCTCAACCACACCAGCGGCATCGGCGACTACGTCCTGCCCGCCTTCCCCGGCGTCCTGGAGAACCCCGGCAAGGTCCTCGACGAGCACCGCTCACGCCATGTCGCCCCGGAGGAGCTGGCCCGCCTGGGGCTCGCCGCCCCGCCCGCCGCGGCGCTCGGGACGCACGCGTACTCCAACACCAACTACATCCTCGCCGGGCTGCTCCTGAAGCGGGTCACGGGCCAGGAGCCCGAGGCGTACCTCACCCGGAACGTCATCCGCAGAGCCGGACTGCGCCACACCTACTTTCCCCGCTCGCCGTACATCCGAGGTCCGCACGCCGGGATGTACGAATCGATGTTCGGTCTGATCGACCCGCCGCGCGACTACAGCGTGTACGACATGTCCTGGGCCGGCACGGCCGGCGCCCTGGTCTCGACGACGAGCGACCTCAACGACTTCTACCGGACGCTGCTCAGCGGCCGCCTGCTCGGACCGGCGGAGCTGCGCGCGATGAAGACGACCGTCCCGGCCTACGAGGCACCTCCGGGCGAGGATCCTCTGATGCGGTACGGACTGGGCATCTACACCTTGAGGATGCCCAGCGGCGGCTGGTACTGGGGGCACGACGGCGCCGTCTTCGGCGCCGGTACCTGGGCGCTCTCCACCGAGGACGGCAGCCGTCAGGTCGCCGTCGGCTACAACCTGATGAAGTACCAGCGCTTCGACGACCAGGGCCGACCGCTGCCTGACCCCATCACCGAAGCGCTGTACGCGCACGTCGACGGCGCACTCGCGGGACCGGCCGCATCGACCCGCCACGCGGTTCCGCAGGGTCCCGGGCGGACGGTGCCGATGCCGAGGATGCCCAACCGGCTGATCGGCCCGGAGGCGCTGCTCCACGACAGGGCGACGCGATAGGACAACGCGATAGGGCGACGGCCGTGGGGCCTGAGTGCGCCGCCCCCTCCGGGCGGTGCGCTCAGCGCGACTGCAGGGCGTCCAGCGCGACGGCCTGGGCTATCGCCAGGCGGCGGTCGAGCGTCTCGTCGGCGATGTCGAGTATGTAGCGGTCGCGGAGGCCCAGTTGCTTCTCCACGGACATGACGGGGCGGCCGGCGGTGGCGAAGTCGAAGTGGTACGGCCAGGCGAACGGCACGAAGTCGGTGAAGGGGATCACGCTCCAGATCCTCCGCACGAGGGCCACGACCCGGTTGCGCTCGACTCCGGTCGTCGGGGTCGTGGCCCCCTCAGGGGTCATGTGCCAGGTGCTGCGCAGCAGGGAGGCGGCGAAGTCCTTGCGGAGGGTGCCGAGGTGGCTGCCCGAGGCCGCGTGTATGTCATAGGTCGCGCCGAGGTCCACGACCTGCCGGGCCCGGAAGGTGAAGAGGACCTGGCTCTGCGACTCGTCGGTGTAGAAGGTGATCTGTTCCTTCAGGGCCAGCCGCTTCTGGTGGGCGAAGGCGACGATCTCCCCCTCGCCGCCTTCCGGACCGGCCGCGTGGACCACGTACCGGTTGGCCATCGGCGTCAGCTTCTGACGGATGTGAAAGCGGTGCTGCGACTGTTCGAGACCCACGATGCGCTCCCCGCTCGTCGACGACTTCACCCGATGATCGCGCCCGGCGGGCACCGGGCGCAGTCATCGAAAGTCGTTCACCGTAGAGACGATCGGCTCGACCACTGCCGTGCTCCTCGGAGCTGCCCCTCCTCGCGGCGGTCTCTCCCGGTGGGACGGGAGCGGCCCGCCGGGAGAGACTGGGAGGAGAAACCGAAAGCCGGGACAGCTCCGGTGAGCGCCGGAGCGGATCAGTCGTGGAGGCGCCATGACGGCAACAACACGGGGCGACACACCGGTGGCGATCGCGGGTGACGGCGTGGAGCTGCGCATGCGGGACATCGGCGGCGACCTCACCGTGGCCTTCGTCCATCTGCCCGCCGGCACGGACATGGGGCCCGCTCTCAAGGGGATGCCGAACGACCTGTGCCAGTGTCCGCACTGGGGGTATCTGTTCTCCGGGCGCCTGAAGATGCGGACCAAGGACGGGGACCACGTGTACGAGGCCGGTGAGGCCTTCTACTGGCCTGCCGGGCACGCCCCCGAGGCGCTCGAGGACTGTGACTACGTGGACTTCTCGCCGACGAAGGCGTTCACCGAAGTGATCGATCACGTGAAGGCGGCGGCGGGGGGCTGAGCGGCCCGTCCAGGAGTGCGCCTTCCAGTGCTTCGGCGGTGATCAGAGCGGTGGAGCCCGGTGCCGTACAGGCGTGGGCTCCCGCCATGGCGCCCAGGCGGGCGCACTCCAGGACGTCGCGGCCGCCGAGGGTGCCGTACAGGAAGCCGGATACGTAGGCGTCGCCGGCGCCGTTGGTGTCGACGACCGGCGCCGGGGGGACGGTCGCCGGGACATGGTGCGGCGTGGGGCCACCGTCCTTGGTGAGGACGTACGAACCGTCCGCACCCGCCGTGGCGACGACGGTCCGGGCGCGCCCCTCGCGCAGGATCTCGCGCATCAGGGCGGTGGTCCCGTCGCCGGTCCCCTCCGCGCTGAGGAAGACGAGATCGGAGCGGAGGGCGAACTCCCGGTGGTGGTCGGCGAGTCCGTCCCAGTCGTGCAGGTCGGTCGAGACGGGGATCCCCAGGTCCTCGATGTCGTCGTAGAGGTGACGCGTGAAGTCGATGATGGAGAGATGGACGTGGCGCGTGCGGCGCAGCCGGGGCAGGTAGAGGTCCCTCGGCATGCGCAGGTCGGCGGGGTCGCGTGCGTCGTAGAACGACATCCGGCGCCCGGAGCGGTCCACGAGGTTCACCGCCCGGCGCGTGCCCGCGGGCGAGATCACCGCGTCGAACTCCACGTTGCCCTCGGCGAGGCGCTCTCGCACCAGCGTGCCGGTGTGGTCGTCGCCGACGCAGTCGAGGAACGCCACTCGCAGGCCGAGCGCCCGGGCACCGAGGGCGACGTTCGCGCCGGTGTGGCCGGGCCACTCCTCGATCGGACCGACGTGGACCGAGTCGGCGAGCGGGACGGGCAGGGTGTCGACGCGGACGACGGTGTCCACGCCGCTGCCGCCGATCACCAAGAGGTCGTACTTGGCGTGCTGTTGACTCATCGTTCCGCCTTTCGGGTCCCGCCGCGCCACAGCCTAGGCGGCCCCGTCCCGGCTCGCCGCCTCGGCCCGCCGCCCCGGCCCGCCGTCCCGGCCGACCGCTTCACCTACCCGCGCACCGCACCACACCCTGGAATGATCCCGTTATGAGCGAAAAGTCGATTGTCGTGGGTGTGGACGGTTCCGAGCACAGTCACCGGGCGCTGGAATGGGCGCTGAGCGCGGCGCGCGGGCTCGGCGCCCCTCTGCTGGTCGCGCACGTGCGCCCGGAGGCGCTCCAGCTCGGTGCCGCCCGCATCGAATCGCTGGGCGAGGCCCCCGCCATCCCGGACGCGGTCCTCGACGGCGTGCGCGAGTGGATCCAGGACCGGGCGGAGGATCTGCCCGTACGGTACGAGTCGCTCGACGGCTCGGTGACCGGCGCCCTGCTCGGGGTGGCCGGGGACGCCCGCCTCCTGGTGGTCGGCTCCCGTGGGCGCGGCGGCTTCACGAGTCTGCTGCTCGGCTCGACCAGCCGGGCGCTGGCCAACGCGGCGCCCTGCCCGGTCGTCGTCGTCCCGCACGAGGCGCGCGCCGGGTCTCTGGAGAGCGACGCGGCGGCGGGCCGGGTCCTCGTCGGGCTCCATGTCGAGGAGACCTCCGACGACGTCCTCGCCTTCGCCTTCGAGGACGCGCGGCGGCGGGGTGTGGCCCTCGAAGTGGTGACGGCCTACCGCCTGCCTCCGTCGCCGGTCATGCTGGTCGGCCCGCCGGCGCCCGCCCTGCAGGTCCCGCCGCCGCTGCCCGTGGACGAGGTTCCGGAGCTCGTCCGGGAGACGGCCCGGCGGCAGGAGGAGCGGCTGGCTCCGTTCGTGGCGCGGTACCCGGACGTGGAGGTCTCCCCCACGGTCGTTCCGGCGGACGCGGCGGGGCGGCTCGTCGACGGCTCGCGCGACGCGGGCCTCGTCGTGGTGGGACGCCACCGCAGGCTCCGGGTCGAGTCGCTCCTCATGGGTTCGGTCGCCCACGCCGTCCTGCACCACGCGCACTGCCCGGTGGCCGTCGTCCCCTCCGCTCCCCCCGCTTCCCGCTGAGCACATCGCAATGCACTCGCAGTGCACTCGACGTACATCGAAGCGCTTCGACAGACTCGGCCCAGAGACCTGGACACACATCAACACCCGGGATACGGTCGTGCTGTTCAGAGCCGGATAAGCCTCAGTTGCCTTCGTCGAAGCGCTTCACAACACCCGGGAGTGTGGATGGTCACCCTTGCCGAGGTAGCCCGGCACGCCGGAGTGTCCGCCAGCACGGTGAGCTACGTCCTCAGCGGCAAGCGTTCCATCTCCGCCGTCACCCGGCAGCGCGTCCGCGAGAGCATCGAACACCTCGGCTACCACCCGCACGCCGGAGCCAGAGCCCTGGCCAGCAGCCGGTCGCGCATCATCGCCCTGATGGTGCCGCTGCGCAGCGACATGTACGTGCCCGTGATGATGGAGATCGCCATCGCCGTCGCCACCACGGCCCGCGACCACGGGTACGACGTGCTCCTCCTCACCGGCGAGGAGGGCCCCGCCGCCGTGCGACGCGTCACCGGCAGCGGACTCGCCGAGGCGATGATCCTGATGGACATCCAACTCGACGACGAACGCCTTCCGTTGCTCCGCGACGGGGGCGGCCGGCCGGCGGTCCTGGTCGGACTGCCGGCCGATCCCTCGGGACTCACCTGCGTCGATCTCGACTTCACGGCCACCGGCGCGCTGTGCGCCGACCATCTGGCCGGGCTCGGCCACCGGGAGCTCGCCGTCATCGGCGAGGCCCCCGGCGTCTACGAACGGCACACCGGCTTCGCCGAGCGGACCCTCGCCGGGCTGCGCGACCGCGCGGCCCGGCTCGGGCTCAGCGTGCTGCACCGGCCGTGCGAGGGCGGCTACGGCTCCCTCGCCGGGACACTCGGCCGGATCTTCGACGAACGGCCGGGCACCACCGGGTTCGTCGTGCAGAACGAGGCGGCGGTGGAGCCGCTGCTCGCCCTGCTGCGCCAGGACGGGCGGGCGGTGCCGGAGGACGTCTCCGTGGTCGCCGTCTGCCCGGAACAGGTCGCCACGCAGGCCTCCGTACGGCTCACCTCCGTCGCCGTGCCCGCGCGGGAGCTCGGGCAGCGGGCGGTGGAACTGCTCATGGCCAAGCTGCACGGCCGCCCGGACGAGGAGGTCGTCCTCCTGCCGCCCGAGCTGACCGTGCGGGACAGCTCGGGCCCGGCCCCTGACGTCAACTCGCGTTGACCGTCAGGCTGTTGGTACGGAAGTCCTTGCCGCCGGACGACGAGGTGATCTCGAAGCCGAACTGGAGGTCACCGATGGTCTCGTCGCCCATCCACCCCTTCGTGTCCTTGATCCACTTGAGCACCGGCAGGATGTTCACCGTCCCGGACGTCGAATCCGAGGTCCGCAGGAACGAGAAGACGTCGTGGTGGCTCCCGTCGGCGTTGTGGACCTTCCCCTTGTACACCCGCCAGGTGTGGCCGCCGAGGGTGGCCGTGCCCTGGTAGTCGCCGAGCGCGCCGACGGCGCCCGTGTCGTTGACCCAGAGCATGATCTCGTAGTCGTAGTCGGTGTCCCAGATGTCGTACGAGCTGTTGAACGCGCCGGAGGACGGGACCGTCACGTTGTAGGCGCTGGTCAGCGTGGTGAGCGCGCTGATCCTCTTGTTCACGGTCTTCTTGGCGTTGGGGTAGGACTTGATGCCGCCCGTGTCCGGGTGGTTGGCCCAGACCCCCCAGTTCGTACCGGAGTTGGCCCAGACGCACTGGTTTCCGGCGCCGGAGCCCCAGATGTTGTTGTAGAGCGTGTAACCGCCGAGGGTGGTGTTCCCCCATTGGTCGCAGGTGTTCCACACGGCGGCCTCCGCCGGGGCGGCGGCCAGGCCGAGAGTGGCGCCGAAGGCCAGGGCGGGTGCGAGCAGCGCGGTGCGCAGGCGGGCGAGGGTGGTCGTACGTCGTGCCATGGGGGGTGCCTTTCCCTGGGTGGGGGTCTACCGGGGCTCGGGGGTGAGCACGCGGTCGTCACCGGCGCGTAGGTCGAGCGGGCGCGATCCGGTGGGCGTTCGGAGGTCGACGCGGAGGCTGCGGGTGGGGCGGACGACGACGGTGTACGTTCCCGGCGCCCAGCTGAGGTCGATCCGCGCGCCGAACCGTGTGCGGATGCCGGTGAGCCGGCCGCGCGGGTACGCGGCGGGTGGCGCGGGCAGCAGGACGAGCCGCTCGGGTGTCGACTGCACCAGCATCTCGATGAGCAGGGCGGGCAGCGCGTGGGCGGCGTCGGCGTTGTAGACGTCGCGGGCCGGGTAGTGGGAGCTCATCAGTGAGGCGTGGAAGTAGTCGCCCGCGAGGACCCGGTGCAGCGCCGCCTCCGCGCGGGGCGCGTCGCGCAGTCGGGCGGCGACGAGGGCGTGGTGGATGTGCCCGTGCGCGGAGTCGTTCTCGGCGCCGCGCAGTTCGAGGGCGCGGTGGGCGGCGGCGGCCAGGGTGGGGGTGTCGTACGGATTGATCTCGGCGAGCGGCCAGACGGCGTAGAGATGGCTGAGGTGGCGGTGGTCGTAGGCGTCGTCGAGGCCGGGCCAGGCCCATTCGGCGAGCGCGCCGTCGTCGTTGATCCGGTACGGCGGAAGGCGGCGGGCGAGCGCGCGCCGGCGTTCGGCGGCGGGGCCGGGGTCGTAGGCGGCAGCCGTCAGCAGGGCGTGGCGCGCGGCGGCGATGTCCATCGTCGCGTTGACCGCGCCCCAGCTCGCGTTGGCGGGGCGGTTCTCGGGCGAGTAGGAGGGGACGACGGCGATCGTGCCGTCCGGTCCGGTCCTGGTGAGGAAGTCCTCGTAGAAGTCGGCGAGTTCGCACAGTGCGGCGGCGAGGCGGGGGTCGCGGGCGCCCCGGGTCTCGTCGTGGTCGACGAGCGGCGCGAGGAGCCAGTCGGCTCCGGCGGTCCAGAGGTGGAGGGGGTAGGCGCGGCTGAAGTGGTACGAGTGTCCTGTGACGCCGTCCGTGTGGGCGGGGGCGACGATGCCGCGGGCGCCGAAGACGCTCCGGGCGTTGTCCCGCCAGTCCGCCAACTGGCCGTGGACGAGCCGCGCGTGCGCCTCCGTGACCTCCGGGAGGTCGGCGGCGACGGCGGAGGCGGTCTGGAGGTTGAGGTTGGCGTCGGTGGTGAAGGCGCCGGACCAGGCGGTGTTCCAGTCGCCGGTCCACAGGCCGGTGAGGCGGGGCGGGAACAGCCCCGAGGCCGAGAGCAGGTGGTAGCGCCCGGCGGCGAAGAGCCGCTCCAGGAGGGCGGGGCTGTGGGGGCGGCGCAGCAGCGCGCTGCCGGGAAGTGCGCGTTCGGCCGGATCGGCGTCGAGGTCGAGGGTGACGCGCTGGTACGCGGGGCGGTGCAGGGCGATGTGCCGGGCGAGCAGCCGGGCGTGGACGGCGGCGGGGTCGACCGGGACGGCGGTGGAGTCTCCGTGATCGGCGGGGTCCGTCGCGGCGGCGCCGGCGACCGGGACGGCGGTGGAGTCTCCGTCGGCGGGGAGGCCGACCGGGACGGCGGTGGAGTGTCCGCCGGCCGCGAGGCCGACCGGGACGGCCGTGGCGTCTCTCGCGGTGGCCGGGGCGGGGCCGGCCGTGACGGGGGGTTCGCCGTCGAGCGCGGGGGCCGTCAGGAGCGTGCGCAGCGCGGCCGCCTCGGTCGCGAGGTCCGTCTCGCCCTCGTGACGGCGGACGCGGGTCAGGAGGAGCAGGGCCCGCGCCCCCTGGAACCGTACGCCCGTCGGGGTGATCTCCGTACGGCCTCCGTCCGCGACGGCCAGGGAGACTCCCGTGAAGCCGAGCGGGCTGCCGGGGTAGCCCACCCGGAGGGTGAGGAGAGCGCCGTCCGGGGTGAGCGCCGTGCCCCGCCCGACCGCCAGGTCCGGCGGGGCGCCGGGAAGCCGGTGGTCGAGACGGAGTTCGGCCTCGGGGCCCGGGCCCGTCACGTACTGGACGACGACGTCGTCCGCGCGGGAGACGAAGACCTCGCTGCGCCGCCGGCCGCAGTCGGCGCTCACGACTCCGGTGGTGTAGTCGACGCCCCGTCGGAAGGGGGATGTCGCCTCTCCCTGGCCGCGCCGCAGCCGGGTCTGGAAGCCGGGGTGGAAGGGGCGGACCCAGCGCAGCGGGCGTCCGTCGGTGAAGCGCTCGGCCGCGGTGAGGTCGCCGGCCAGCAGGCGGTCCTGGAGACCGGAGAGGCGGTCGGCGAGGCGCGGCGGCCGGGTGTCCTCCTCGGCGTTGTTGGGCCGTACGAGCGTGTGGTGGGTGATGATCACCCGGTCGTCGTCCGGGTCGCCGAAGACCGTGGCCCCGTGCCGGCCGTTGCCGCTGAGGAGGCAGTCCTCCCAGCGGCCGGCGGGCGAGGCCTCCCATGTGCCGTCGACCGCGCCGGACTCGGCCGCCGCCCCGGTCATGTCGGCCCCGCTCATGTCGGCCTCAGCCATGCCGGCCCCGCTCATGTCGGCTCCGCCAGCACCGCCACGCCGTAGCGGTCCAGGCGCAGCGTGGACTCGACGAGGGCGCCGGTGAGCAGGTCGCGGTGGCGGCCGGGGATCCGTACCGTCGTCTCCTCGCGGTGGTGGTTGAGGAGGAAGAGGAGCCCCCCGCGGCGCACGGCCTCGACACCGTCGGGGAGGCCCTCGGGCAGGCCGCCCGGGAGGAGGTCGAGGGCCGGCCGTACTCCCGCCTCATGGGCGATCCGGGTGAGGAGGGCGCGCAGCGCCGGGGGATCGGGCAGGGTGGAGACGTACCAGGCGCGGCCGTTGCGGAGCACGGCGGGCAGTCCGTCGAGCTCGCCGCCCCAGTAGGCGGCGACGGTCTCCGCTCCGGGCGCGGGCGTCAGCTCCTCGGACCAGAGGGTGCCGTGGAAGTCGCCGCAGTCGGCGCGTTCGCCGGAGTCCAGGGGCCACCACTCGTGGAGGGTCGCGATGCCGAGGAGCGCGCGCAGGCGCGGGTCGATGCCGCCCTCGCGGACGCGGTCGTCCTCGTCCGCCACCGCGGTCAGGAAGCCGCAGACCAGGGTGCCTCCGGCGCGGACGTAGCCGAGCAGGTTCTCGATCGCGGTGTCGTCGAGGAGGTAGAGCTGCGGGACGACGACGAGCCGGTACGCGGAGAGGTCGTGCGCCGGGTGCGCGAAGTCGACGGTGGTGTGGGCCTCCCACAGGGCGCGGTGCCAGGCGCGGACGATCTCGGGGTAGTCGACGAGGGAGGAGAGCCGGCCGTCCTGCTCGCCGGCCCACCAGGAGTTCCAGTCGTGCAGGACGGCGACGTCGGCGGTGACCCGGTGGCCCGCCACGCGCTCGCCGAGGAGGGAGAGTTCGTGGCCGATCTCCTTGACCTCGCGGAAGACCCGGCCTTCCTCCCCGGCGTGACCGACCATCCCGGAGTGGAACTTCTCCGCTCCCTGGCGGGACTGGCGCCACTGGAAGTAGCAGACGGCGTCGGCGCCACGGGCGACGGACTGCAGGGACCAGAGGCGGTTGAGTCCGTACGGCTTGGGGTGGTTGACACCCCGCCAGTTGACGGGCCCGGCCGCCTGCTCCATCACCACCCAGGGGCCGCCGCCGGCCTGGGAGCGGGTCATGTCGCCGATCATGGCGTTGTACTGGCCGCCGTACGGATCCTTCGGGTCGGGGTAGATGTCGACGGAGACGACGTCCTCCTCCCTCGCCCAGGTCCAGGCGTCCTGGCCGGTCCAGAACGGCATGAAGTTGGTGGTGACGGGGAGGTGCGGGGTGTGGCGGCGGACGATGTCCCGCTCGGCGCGGTAGCACTCCAGGAGCATCTCGGAGGTGTAGCGCTTGAAGTCGAGCACGTGGGTCGGGTTCTTCATGTAGTGGGCGCGCCGGGGCGGGAGGATCTCGTCCCAGGAGGCGTAGGCCTGGCTCCAGAAAGCGGTGCCCCAGGCGGTGTTGAGTGCGTCGAGGGTCGCGTACCTTCGCCGCAGCCAGTCGCGGAAGGTGCGGGCCGCCTCGTCTCCCCAGTCGTAGGTGCAGTACTCGTTGTTGATGTGCCACATGGTGAGGGCGGGGTGGCTCGCGTAGCGGGCGGCGAGGTCCTCGGTGAGGGCGGCGGCGTAGCGCCGGTAGACGGCGCTGGAGTGGGAGAAGTGCTGGCGCGAACCCCACCATTCGGTCGCGCCGTTCTCGTCGCGGGGCAGGGTCTCGGGGTGCAGACGGCCCATCCAGGGCGGGGGTGAGGAGGTGGGCGTGGCGAGGACGACGCCGATGCCGTTCTCGTGCATGAGGTCCATGAGGCGGTCGAGCCAGCCGAACTCGCGTGCCCCGGGGGTCGGTTCGATGCGGGCCCAGGAGAAGACGCCGAGGGTGACCGAGTTGACGCCGGCCTCCTTCATGAGGCGGACGTCCTCGGGCCAGGTCTCCTCCGGCCACTGTTCGGGGTTGTAGTCGCCGCCGAAGAGGATCCGGGCCGGGCCTCCGTCTTCGGGGCGGGTCAGGTCGTCGAGGCCGGGCATCAGGCGATGTCTCCGTACTGGATGCCCCGGCCGTTGGTGCCGAGGTAGACACGGCCGTACACGCGCGGGTCGCCGGTGATCACTTCGCCGGTCCAGCCCCACTGGTGGGCGTCGTCGTTGATACGGGTCCAGCTCGCGCCCTCGTCGTCCGAGCGGTACACGCCGACGAAGTCCGCCGTCGCCCCGGTCTGGTAGAGCGCCGGGTAGCCGCCCGGCGCGGCCGCCCGGCCGAAGCCGAGGGCGTACGAGGCGCGGCAGCCGGCCGTCTTGGCGAAGGTGCGGCCGGCGTCGGTGGAGCGGTGGAGACCGTTCCCCTTGGCGGAGAGCCACAGGTCACCGCGGCGCCCGGGGGCGGCGGCGATGCGGAACTGGCTGTCCCCGGCGGGCAGCCCGGTCGCACCGACGGTGAACGAGGCGCCACTGTCAGTGCTCACGTATACGGTTCCTGTGTCGGTGTCGTACGCGTAGAAGAGCGTCGGGTCGGCCGGGTCGGCGACCGGCGTGGCGCCCTTCGGGAAGGAGGAGATCTCGGTCCAGGTCGCACCGTTGTCGGTGGAGCGGTGCGTGGCGTGCCTGGTGCCGTCCCAGTGCACGAAGGACCAGAGCATGGCCGTGGCGTCGGCGCCGAGGGCGATCGGTCCCGGTGCGTCCTTGGCGATGGGGGGCTGGGCGGAGAAGGGCGCCCAGGTCCGGCCCCCGTCGGTGGAGTACGCGCCGTTTCCGTGGTCGCCCCAGCCGGTGCGGACGACATGGCCGGGCCGCAGCGCGGCCTGCGCGAGCCCGGTCGCCGACCCGAACACGGGACGCGTGGCCATGCCGCGGGAGGGGGACGCCGTGAGGCTGTCGTGGTACATGACGCCGACGTCGCCGAGCCCGCTGATCAGATGTGCCGTCCCGACCGGTGGCGAGATCAGCTGGCGCACGGCGGACTCCTCCAGGCCGCGCACGCGCGGGGCCCAGTGGGTGAGGTCGCGGGTCGCGTAGAGGGTCGCGCCGGTGCCGTAGAGCAGATGCTTCGCGTCGAAGGGGTCCAGGGCGAGCGCCTGGATCCACCAGCCGAACTTGGGGTGTTTCTCGCCCCACTTCAGGAAGGGGGTCTCCGATACGTCGAAGGCAGCGGTGTTCTTGAGCGAGGTCCAGGTCGCGCCGCCGTCGGTGGAGCGGAAGAGCGTGTCGACGTCGGCCCAGCGGTTGTTGGTGGAGACCACGACGGTGCCGGGACGGCGGGCGTCGACGGCGACGCCGCCGTAGCCGAAGGTGTCTGCGGAGCCGTCGGCCGTCGTGCCGCCGGGGCGGACGGGCGTGACCTCGGTCCAGCGGCCGGTGACGGTGTGCAGCTTGTGGACCGAGCCGGTGGACTGGCCGTTGGGCCCGGGCGCGTCGGCGTAGGTGACGTACAGCTCGTGGGCGCAGGCGTCGTACGCCGCCCGGACCGGGACCTTGGCGGCGGGTCCTGTGGGGTGTCCGGGAACGGGTTCCCAGCCGGTGGCCGTGGAGCGCAGCAGGGTCGCGCCGCCGTCGCCCCAGCCGGCATAGAGCGTGCGGCCGGCGGCGGTGAGGAAGGTGACGCCCTGTCCGTTCGCGGTGGGCGGGCCGGGGAAGCCGGTCGCGGTTGCCCAGGTGGCGCCGCGGTCGGTGGACTTCAGCAGGCCGTCGTGGCGGGTGCCGAGCCAGAGGGTGTCGCTGTCGCGGGGGTCGACGAGGAGGCGTTCGCCCGTGCCGCGGCCGTCCTCGTTGGCACCGAGCTTGACGGTGAGGTCGGTGCGGGACCAGGTCGAGCCGCGGTCCTCGGAGCGCAGGACGGCGCCGTTGCCCGCCCAGGGCTGACTGTAGGTGCCCAGGGCCAGGTAGAGGCGGTCGGGATGGGACGGGTCGACGGCGAGGGCCTCCACGCCGAGGAGGTTCCAGTCGTCCCAGCCGAGGTGGTCGGTGAGCGGGGTCCAGCGGGCGGAGCGGGCGTCCCAGCGGTAGGCGCCGCCGATGTCGGTGCGGGCGTAGGCGAGGCCGCGGACGGTGGGGTGGAAGAGGACACCGGTGATGAAGCCGGTGCCGCCGATGACCGCGGTGCGCCAGCGGTACGGCGTGTCCGCGCCGCCCTGCGGGGACGCGGCGCCCGCCGGGGCGGGGGCGCCTGCCAGGGCCGAGGCGTGTGCCGAGGCGTGTGCCGTGCCGGTGCCCGGCAGGACGGGGAGGGCGGTGGCCGCGGCGGCGGCTCCGGCGAGGACGGCGCGCCGGGACGGCAGGGGCGGGGGCGGGGGCGGGGGCGGGGACTGGGGCATGACGGACCTCACGCTCGACGGGGGGCAAGGGGGTGCGCGGGGGCGGAAGGGCGGGGCGGAGGGGTGGGGGTCAGCCCTTGACCGCGCCGGTAAGCATGCCCTTCTTGAAGTGCTTCTGGACGAAGGGGGAGAAGACCGCGACCGGCAGCAGGGCCAGCACCATCACGGCCATCTGGACGGCGATCCCGGACAGCGGTCCGGCCTTGACGGCCTGGCCGAGCCCCACCGGGATCTCCTGCTTCTGCACGAGCTGGATGAGGACGTTCTGGAGCGGCATCATCTTCTGGTCGCTGAGGTAGATGGATGCGTTGAACCAGGCGCTCCAGTACCCGACCGCGTAGAAGAGGGTGATGACGGCGACCACCGCGCGGGAGAGCGGCATCACGATCTGCCAGAGGATGCGCAGGTCGCCGGCGCCGTCGATGCGGGCGCTGTCGATGAGTTCGGGCGACACGCCCATGAAGAAGCCGCGCAGGACCAGGATGTTGAAGACGCTCACGGCGCTCGGCAGGATCAGCGCGAGATAGGTGTCGGTCAGGCCGAGCGTCTGCACGAGCAGGTAGGTCGGGATCAGTCCGGCGCCGAAGAACATGGTGGCCATCAGCGTCAGCAGGATGGCGCGGTGCCCGAGGGAGCCCGGCCGGGAGAGACCGTAGGCGCACAGGATCGAGACGGTCATCGAGAAGAGGGTGCCGGTCACCGTCACTCCGACGCTGACGAGCGCCGCCCGGGTCACCTGACCGCCGCTGAGAAGCTCCTGGTAGGCGATGAAGGTGATGTCCTTCGGGACGACGACCAGTCCACCGGCCTCCGTGATCGTCCGCTTGGAGGAGAGGCTGGTGACGACCACGATCCAGAGCGGGACGAGGACGGCGAGGCAGGCCAGGGCCAGGACGGCGCCCTTGGCGGTGAGGCCGGCGCGGGTGGGGGGTTCCTCCCAGACGGGTCGGGCGGGGGCGGTCCAGCGGCCGCGCGCCGCCGTCCGCGACCGGTCCGGTCCGGTCGTCGTCGCGGTCATTTCCGGTACACCCCCTGCTCGCCCATGAGATGGGCCGCCTTGTTCGCCGAGAGCACGAGCACGAGGCCGACGACTCCCTTGATCAGTCCGGCGGCGGCCGCGTAGCTGAAGTCCTGGCTGCGCAGACCCGTCCACCAGACGAAGGTGTCGAGGACCTCCGCCGCGCCGGGACCGACGGCATCGCGCTGCAGCAGCAGCTGTTCGAAGCCGACGGTGAGCGCGTCCCCGACGCGCAGGACGAGGAGCAGCGCGATGATCGGGCGCAGCGCGGGCAGCGTGATGTGCCACATCCGGCGCCACCGGTCGGCGCCGTCCATCGCCGCGGCCTCGTACAGGTCCTGGTTGACGGCGGCGAGGGCCGCGAGGAAGACGATGATGCCCCAGCCCGCGTCCTTCCAGATGCCCTCGGCCGTGACCAGGTATTTGAAGATCTCCGGGTCGGTCATGAGGTCGAAGCCCTCGTGGCCGTGCTGCCGCAGGGTCTGCGCGATGATGCCGGCGCCGCCGAGGATCTGCTGGAAGACGGTGACGACCAGGACCCAGGAGAAGAAGTGCGGCAGGTAGAGCACGGCCTGGACGATCGCCCGCACCTTGGGCCGCAGCACGCTGTTGATGAGGAGCGCGAGGGCGATCGGCACGGGGAAGTAGAGGACGAGCTGGAGGAGGAAGAGGACGAAGGTGTTCTCCACGGCGTGCCAGAACGAGGGGTCGGAGAAGACCCGCTCGAACTGGGCGAGACCGACCCAGGGGCTCTCCAGCATGGCGGTGACGCCGTTGGTGGAGACATACGGGTCGTAGTCCTGGAAGGCGATCACATTGCCGAGGATCGGTATGTAGTTGAAGACCAGGACCAGCAGGAGCGCGGGGACCGTCATGAGGAGCAGGGTCCGGTCCCGCTTGAGCCGGCGGCGGAGCGGGACCTTCGCCGACGGCCGGGGCACGGGCGCGGCGGCGCCCGGCGCGGGGCGGCCCTGCCGCGGCCCCCGGGCCGGCCGGTGGGGGTTGAGCGTGGCCACGGTCAGCTCGCCGCAGGCCCGTTGGAGTCGAGCAGCTTCTTGTACCAGTCGCGCAGCTGGTCGCCGCCCTTGCTCTTCCACTCCGAGACGGCCTGCTGCATGTCGGAGACCTTCTTGCGGCCGCGGACGATGTCCTTCTCCAGCTGCTCGAAGTCGTTCATGAGGCCGGTCCACTGCGAGGGTTCGGTGACGGTCATCCCGTAGAAGGAGGACTTCGCGGTGAAGGCGCCCATGCGCTGCTGCCATTCGACCATGGCCCGGGTGACCTCGGGGGCGTCGGGGTGGGCGACGTAGGGGGCGGGGTTGCCGAGGAAGAGCCAGGAGCTGTTGACTTCGTTGTTGCCCTGGTCGGTCTTGATCGGGAGGCCGTTCTTGACGGTGTGGTCGACGCCCTCGACGCCGTAGTCGGTGAGCATCCGCTCCTTGGTGCCGTACGGCGCGGCGGTGAAGTCGGCGATGGCGAGGACGTCCTCGACGACCGCCCGGGGGCTGCCCTTCTTGACGAAGGCCCAGATGTTGGCGGGCTGGGTGGCCCAGAGCTTCGGGTCGCCGCCCGCGTGGCCGGGGATGTCCATGGCGGCGATGGCGAATTTCGGGTTCTGGGCGGCCTGTTCGACGGTCTTGGCGTACCAATGGGAGAGGTCGTTGTTGTAGACGAGGACCTGACCGGAGGTGAACCGGTTGCCGGCGTCGCCCTGGTTCTGTGCCCGGGCGTCGGGGTGGACGACGCCCGCGTCGAAGAGCTTGCGGGTCCATTCGAGCGCTTCCAGGTACTCCTGGGTCTCGATCCGGTTGATCAGCTTGCCGCCGGTCAGGTGCCAGCCGAGCGCCTTGTCGCTGCCGGAGAGGACGCCGAACATGTTGAACGCGGTCCACGTCATGTCGTCGCAGGCCCACACCTTGGCCTTGGCGCTGGTCATCTCCTTGGCCAGGGCGAGGAATTCGTCCGCGCTCGTGGGGAGCCGCCAGCCCTTCTGCTCGAAGACGTCCTTGCGGTAGAAGGGGGCGATGTTGGTGACGTACGAGGCGGGCATCGGGATGCCGCGCAGCCTGCCGCCGAAGATGGAGCGCTGCCAGGCGTCGGTGGGGATGGCGGCGAGGTTCGGGTACGCCTTGACCTTGTCGCCGGAGAGGTAGGGGCCGAGGTCCTCGAACTTGGCGCTGATGGCGCTCGGGATCTTGCCGCCGAGGTTCCAGCCGGGCACGACGACCAGTTCGGGGATGTCGCTGGAGGCGAGGACGGCGCCGAGTTTCTGGTCGTAGACGTTGCCGTCCTGGTTCTGCCAGAGAGTCTTGACGCCGATGGCCTCGTTCATGGCCGTGTAGTACGGGTTGTCGTTGGCCGGCGGGGTGCCCCAGAGCGGTGCCATGACGCGGATGGTGCTGCCCTTGCCGCGCTTGGCGGCCACGGAGGCGACCAGCTTGTCCTTGGCGATGGGCCGGTAGAAGCCGGCCGCGGAGCCGTTCTTGGGAGCGATGTCCGGGGCGACGACGTTACGCGCCACATAGGCGGGGAGGATCTTCCGCGCGTCCTTGCCGCTGGTGGTGCCGTCCTTCTTCGTGGCCTCCCCGCCGCCGCAGGCAGCGAGCAGCGGCATTCCGCCGGCCACGGCGACCGCGGCGACGGCGGTGGACCCCAGAAAGCCTCTCCGGCTCGGGGAGGAGCTCGCGGAGGAGCTCGGGGAACCCGTGGTGACGGCGTTCGGCGTCATTGCGTCAACCCTTCGTGGCGCGCCAGGACATCCGGCGGAAGCGGGCCGCCGGTCGGCTGCGATGTGTGAGGCGGAGCGGGCCGGAAGGCACGGCGGCCCGCGGCGCTGTCGACGCAATCCCTTGTCGAAGCGCTTCGATGTTGCTGCGAGGTTAAGTGAACGTCACCGGCCCGGCAAGAGTCGCCGCCAAGTTTCCTCGGCCAACACGACGCCTTGCGGGGGCCTTTGAATACGGGCGATGAGGCGAGGAGATCTCGCCGCACTCCTTGACACTCTCTCTGTCGAGGCAGAGCATCGAAGCGCTTCGAATAAGTGGTCCGGCCACACAAGGCACGACCATTCGCCCTCCTCTGCCTAGGGATTCGCACGTGACCGCAGAACGGCCACCCTTCCGTGACCCGGCGTTGCCCGTCGGCCGGCGCGTCGACGACCTGCTCGAGCGGCTGACGCCCGACGAGCGGATCGCGATGCTGCACCAGTTCGCCCCTGCGGTGCCCCGCCTCGGCCTCGCGGCCTTCCGCACGGGTCAGGAGGCGCTGCACGGCGTCGCGTGGATGGGCCCGGCCACCGTGTTCCCGCAAGCCGTCGGCTTCGGCGCCACCTGGAACCCGGACCTGGTGCGCCGGGTCGGCGAGGCCGTCTCCCGCGAGGCCCGCGCGATGCGCGCCAAGGACGACCGGGTCGGTCTCAACGTCTGGGCGCCGACGGTGAACCTGCTGCGCCACCCGCTGTGGGGCCGGGGCGAGGAGGGCTACTCGGAGGACCCGGGCCTGACCTCCGCCCTCGCCGTCGCGTACACCCGCGGGCTGCGCGGCGACCACCCGACGTACTGGCGGACGGCGCCCGTCCTCAAGCACTGGCTCGCCCACAACAACGAGACGGACCGGGACACCTCGTCCGCATCGGTCCGCCCGCGCGTCCTGCACGAGTACGACCTGCGGGCCTTCCGCGGCGCCGTCGAGGCCGGCGCGGTGGCCGGGGTGATGCCCGCCTACAACCTGGTCAACGGCCGCCCCAACCATCTCTCCCCGTATCTGCGTGAGCACCTGCGCGGCTGGACGGAGCAGGAGCTGCTGGTCTGCTCCGACGCGGGGGCGCCCTCCAACCTCGTCGACTCCGAGAAGTACTTCGACACCCACGAGGAGGCGACGGCCGCCGCGCTGCGCGCCGGCGTGGACTCGTTCACGGACCACGGCACCGACAGCACGGCGATCGTGGCGCGGCTGCGCGGCGCCCTGGAGCGCGGGCTGATCGGACAGGGCGACATCGACACCGCCGTCCGCCGCCAACTGGCGGTGCGCTTCGCCCTGGGCGAGTTCGATCCCGGCCTCGACCCGCACGCCGACGAACGGGACTTCGACACGCCCGCCCACCGGGCGCTGGCCCAAGACGTCGCGGAACAGGCCGTCGTCCTGCTCAAGAACGGTCCGGCCGAGGACGGGGAGCCGCCGCTGCTGCCGCTGCGCCCGGGCCGCCGCGTCGCGGTGGTCGGGCTGCTCGGCGACGCGTGCAAGCTCGACTGGTACAGCGGGAGCCTGCTCCACCGCTCGACCCCGCTGGACGGGCTGCGCGAACGGTTCGGCGCCGACCAGGTCGTCTTCGCGGAGGGCGTGGACCGGGTGCGGCTGAGGACCGCCTCCGGGGCCTGGCTGCGCGTGCCGGAGAACCACGCCCGGGACGAGAGGCCCGGCGACGAGACGGCCGGTCCCGAGACGCGCGGCGCCGAAGAGCTGGAAGGGCTGGAAGAGCCGGGCGGCGAGGGGTCGTTGGACCCGGCTCTCATCGCCGGGCGCACCGACCTTCCGCCGCTGACCGTGGACGCCGAGGGCTCGGAGTTCGCGCTGATCGACTGGGGCGGCGGTGTGCTGACGCTGCGCGCGCCGGACGGCCGGTATCTCTCGGTCGCCGACGACCTCCGCGTACGGGCCTCGGCCGACCAGCCGGGGGGCTGGGTCGTCCAGGAGGCCTTCCGGTTCGAGGCGCGGGAGACGGGCCATGACGCGGGGCACCTCCTCGTGCACATCGGGACCGGTGGGTACGTCTGTGTCGCCGCCGACGGCGTGAAGGTTGCCGCGGACCGCGAATCGGCCGAGATCTTCACGGTCGAGACCGTCGAGCGGGGCGAGAGCGCGGTCGCCCGGGCCGCCGCCGAGGCGGACGTGGTCGTGGTGGTGGCCGGCAACGACCCCCACCTGTGCGGGCGTGAGACCGAGGACCGGACGACGCTCGCGCTCCCCGCCCACCAGGAGCGGCTGTGGCGGGCGGCCCACGCCGCCAACCCCCGTACCGCTCTCGTGCTCGTCTCTGCCTACCCGTACGCCGTTCCCGAAGCCGCCGCCGCGCTGCCGGCCCTGCTCTGGACGACGCACGGCGGCCAGGCCGCGGGCACGGCGCTGGCCAGGGTCCTGGCCGGTGACGTCTCCCCCGCCGGTCGGCTGCCGCAGACCTGGTACGCCTCCGACGCCGACCTGCCGGACATCCTCGACTACGACATCGTCGGCAGCCGCCAGACGTATCTGTACTTCGACGGAACCCCGCTGTTCCCGTTCGGGCACGGCCTGTCCTACACCTCGTTCGGGTACGAGGACCTGCACGCCACGGTCGACGCGGAGACGATACGAGTGGCGTGCACCGTCACCAACACGGGCGCCGTCGCCTCGGACGAGGTGGCGCAGCTGTACGGGCGGGCGCTCGCTCCGTCCGTCCCGCGCCCGCACCGGGAGCTGCTCGCCCACCGGCGGCTGCACCTGGCGGCGGGTGCCTCCGAGACGCTGGCGTTCGAGGTCCCGCGCGCGGCGCTCGGCTTCTGGGACGTGGCGCACGGGCGGTGGACGGTGGAGCCGGGGGCATACGAGATCCAGGTCGGGGCGTCCAGCGCGGACCTGCGGCGGTCGGTCACGGTCGAGCTCGACGGCGTACGGCCCGGGCCGCGCGCCGTCCTGGAGGACGGTCTCGCCGCCGTCGACTACGACGAGCAGACAGGCACGGAGATCGTCGACCGGACGAAGGTGTCGGGCGACTCGGTGACGCCCGCCGGGGCGGGAACCGAGGGTCAACTCGTATTCAGGCGGTGCGACTTCGTGGACGGAGCGACCGAAGTGGCGGTGGAGGTCGCGGGAGCTGGCCGTGTCGAGCTGTCGCTCGACGGGCGCACCGTGCTCGCCGGGATCGACGTCCCGCCGACCGGCGGCCGGTACGACTACACCACGCTCGGTGCCGGGATCCTGGCGCGGGGCGTCGGGGATCTGCACATCAGGCTGCGCGGGCGGGTTCGCCTCGCGCGGGTCGACTTCACCGGCTGAGGGTCCGGCCGAAGTCGACCAGCGGGGCCCGGCACCGACGCCTTCCGGTGCCGGGCCCCGTCATGTCTTCGAACACTTCCTCGGCCAGTTCCCCGGCCAGTTCCTCGTCCAGCTCCTCATCCATCTCCTCGGACGGCACGAAGACCCTGCCGCCCCCAGGGCGGGCAGGGTCGTGGCCGGCCGGTGTCAGGCGGTGGGCCGGGGCGTGCCGCCGCCCAGGACGCGGAGTTCGAAGGGGCGGGTGGTGTCGGCCGTGGTGGCCCGGACGGTGTCGTCCGGGGAGCGGGTGACGCGGTAGGTGGCTGCCGGGGCGCCGTGGTGGTCCGGGATCGTGACCCGGCGGTCGTCCGCGCCGCCCGGGGCCACGAGCAGGGTGAGGCCGTCGAGCCAGTCCCCGTCGGGGCGTCGGTCGTCCGAGCCCAACGGGAGGACGGCGCCGGGGCGGACGTACAGGGGCAGACTGTCGAAGCCGTGGACCTCGCGGCGCCAGGCCGGGCCGTGGACGGTCTCGCCGGTGAGCAGGTGCGTCCACTCCCCCGCCGGGAGGTACACCTCCACCTCGCCGTCGGCGGTGAAGACGGGGGCGACGAGCAGGTCGGGGCCGAGCATGTACTGCCGGTCGAGGGTCCGGCAGGCCGGGTCGCCGGGGAACTCCAGCAGCATGGGGCGCATGGCGGGAACGCCCGTACGGTGGGCCTCGACGGCGACGCCGTACAGGTAGGGCATCAGCCGGTTCTTGAGCTCGGTGAAGCGTCGCGCCACGTCGACCGCCTCAGCGCCGAACTCCCACGGGACGCGATAGGACTCGTTGCCGTGCAGCCGGCTGTGCGAGGAGAGCAGGCCGAAGGCCAGCCAGCGCTTGAAGACGGCCGGGTCGGGGGTGCCCTCGAAGCCTCCGATGTCGTGGCTCCAGAAGCCGAAGCCGCTCAAGGACAGCGAGAGCCCGCCGCGCAGCGACTCCGCCATGGCCTCGAACGAGGCCCAGCAGTCGCCGCCCCAGTGCACCGGGAACTGCTGTCCGCCCGCCGTCGCCGAGCGGGCGAAGAGGACGGCCTCTCCCGTGCCCCGCTCCTTCTCCAGGAGCTCGAAGACGGTCTGGTTGTAGAGGTGGGTGTAGTAGTTGTGCATCCGCTCCGGGTCGGAGCCGTCGTGCCAGACCACGTCGGTGGGGACCCGCTCGCCGAAGTCCGTCTTGAAGCAGTCGACGCCCTGCGCGAGCAGCGGCTGGAGGCGTTCCTGGTACCAGGTGCGGGCCGCCGGATTGGTGAAGTCGACGAGCGCCATGCCGGGCTGCCACAGGTCCCACTGCCAGACGTCGCCGTTCGGCCGCTTCACCAGGTAGCCGCTCGCCATGCCCTCGGCGAAGAGGGTGGACTTCTGGGCGATGTACGGGTTGATCCACATGCTGACCCGCAGGCCGCGCTCCTTGAGGCGGGCGATCATGCCGGCCGGGTCCGGGAAGGTCTCCGGGTCCCACTGGAAGTCGGACCACTGGTATTCGCGCATCCAGAAGCAGTCGAAGTGGAAGACGGAGAGCGGGATGTTCCGCTCGGCCATGCCGTCGACGAAGGAGGTGACGGTGGCCTCGTCGTAGGGCGTGGTGAAGGAGGTGGTCAGCCACAGTCCGAACGACCAGGCCGGGGGCAGCGCCGGGCGGCCGGTGAGGGCCGTGTAGCGGGAGAGCACGTCCTTGGGCGTCGGCCCGGCGACGACGTAGTACTCCAGCGACTGGTCCTCGACGCTGAACTGGACCTGGCCGACGGACTCGGAGCCGATCTCGAAGGAGACCTTGCCGGGGTGGTTGACGAAGACACCGTAGCCGCGCGAGGAGAGATAGAACGGGACGTTCTTGTAGGCCTGTTCGCTGCTGGTGCCGCCGTCGGCCTGCCACATGTCCACGACCTGACCGTTCTTGACGAACGGGGTGAAACGTTCGCCGAGCCCGTAGATGTTCTCGCCGACGCCGAGGGCGAGTTGGGCCAGCATGTGGTGGGCGCCGTCGCCGGTGGTGACGAAGGCGGTGCCCTTGCGTCCGGCTGTGGTCAGGGAGCGGCCGTCGGCGTCGAGGAACTCCAGCGCCCAGGGCGCGGCGCGGTCCAGACGCAGGGTGAGTGGACCGCTGGACAGCTCGGTGAGGGTGCCCTCCCGTCGTACCGCCGCGGTCGCGGGCGCGGGCGCGGACCCGTTGCCGGGACCGGAGCCGGACCCGTTGCCGTGACCGGGGCCGTGACCGGGACCGGAGCCGGGGCCGGGACCCGGACCGGTCCCCGAGCCGTCCCCGGGCAGTACGAAGTCCGGGCCCCGATGGGCCTTTCCGGCGTGGTGCGTGAGGCGGACGCCGATCACGCCCTCGGCCGGGGAGAAGCACTCCACCGTGATCAGCGCGGAGTTGAGAGTGTCGCCGCGCGTCTCGACCCGTTTCACAGAGGCGTACGCGGTGAAGTGGTCCGCGCTCAGGTGCAGATCGCGTACTTCGGTGGCGTACGAGGCGTGAACGCCGTCGCGCATCAGCCAGAAGCCGTCGGTGAACTTCATCGTGTCCTCGGGGTGGGGAAGGTGAAGGGGCCGGGTGCGGAGGCGGGTCAGGAGAGGAGGGAGGTGGGGGCGGCGGCGTCCAGGACGTCGGAGATGCGCTCCCAGGTCTCTTCGTCGCGTGCGACGGGCGGCAGGGTCTCGCCGTGGCCCGTCCCCCAGGCGGTGGCGAGCGCGACGGGGTCCTCGCCGGTGGCGGCGGCCGCGGCGAGTGCCGCCGCGCCGAGGGCGACGAGTTCGGTCGCGGCGGGTACGACCAGGGGCCGTCCGGAGAGCCGGCGGACGGTGTGCGTCCAGGCGCGGCCCCGGGCGCCGCCGCCGATCAGGCGCAGCGGCCGCTCCCGTACCCGGGGATCGGCCGGGTCGAGGCCGCAGGCGGTGAGGAGTTCGTCGAGGGCGCGCAGGACGGTGAAGGCGGCACCCTCGTAGGCGGCGCCCAGGATCGCGCGCGGGGTGGTGGTGTGGCGCAGGCCGGTGAGGAGGCCGGTGGCGTGGGGCAGGTCGGGGGTGCGTTCGCCGTCGAGGTAGGGCAGGACGACCACGCCGTCGCCAGGAGCGGCGTCCTCGCGGTCGAGTCCGAGGAGGTCGGCGAACCGGTCGACGGCGAGGGTGCAGTTGAGGGTGCAGCCGAGCGGGAGGTACGTGCCGTCGGCGGCGGCGAAGCCGGCGAGGCCCGGAGCGGCGGGGCGGGTCCGGGTGGCGGCGAACACGGTGCCGGAGGTGCCGAGGCTCACGACGGGGTGGTCGAGGAGTCCCGCGCCGCCGAGGCCGAGGCCGACGGCGGCGGCCATGTTGTCCCCGGTGCCTGCGGCGACGGCGACGGTGCCGGGGAGGCCCAGCGCCCGGGCGGCGGCCGCGGTGAGCGTGCCGACGCGGGTGGCACCGCTCGGGGCGACGGCGGGGAGCACCGCCGGGTCCAGGCCGAGGAGGTCGAGGAGTTCGGGGTCGTAGGCGGACTTCTCCGTGCTGTACCAGCAGGTGCCGGAGGCGTCCCCGGGGTCGGTGACGGCGACGCCGGAGAGGCGCTCCGTGAGGAAGTCGTGGGGCAGCCGGACGGCCGCCGCGGCGTCGGCCACGGCGGGTTCGTGGGCGCGCAGCCACTGCCATTTGGCCGCGGTCATGGAGGCGACCGGGACGGAGCCGGTCCGGGCGAGCCAGGGGCCGGGGCCGCCGAGCGCGGCGGTGAGTCCGGCGGCCTGCGGCGCGGAGCGGGTGTCGTTCCAGAGCAGGGCGGGCCGCAGCGGGCGGCCGGCGTCGTCGAGGACGACCAGGCCGTGCTGCTGGCCGGCGACGGCGATGCCGGTGACGGCGGAGGCGGGCACCCGCGCTTCGGCCAGGGCGGCGGCGATCGCCTCGCGCAGCGCGCTCCACCAGGCCTCGGGGGCGCTCTCCCGGGCTCCGTCGGAGCCGGTGACGGTGTGCGGGGCGCGGCCGACGGCGAGCAGGGCGCCGGTGGCCGCGTCCACGAGGGCCGCCTTGGTGGACTGCGTGGAGCTGTCCACGCCGATCACGACCGGGGCCGCCGGACGGGTCGCCGTACGGGTCGCCGTCATCGACCTCACCTTCCTCGGACTCTTCGGGACTCGGACTCTTCGGCACTCGCGTGTACCGACACTCGGGTGCTTCGGGTGCTTCGGGCGCTTCGGGTCTGGCGCCCTGTCGCCCCGTACCGTATTAGTTATCGCAGAAAACAAATCAGGCGGCCAGACCTCGCCGTCCGCCGTTTCGCGCGCACATCCTCCCGCGATCAGTCGAAAGAGGGACAGATCATGTCAGAACGCTTCGCCCCCGCCCCCGAAGACCGGTTCACCTTCGGCCTCTGGACCGTCGGATGGCAGGGCCGCGACCCCTTCGGCGACGCCACACGGCCGGCGCTCGACCCGGTCGAGTCGGTCGAGCGGCTCGCCGCGCTCGGCGCGTACGGCGTGACCTTCCACGACGACGACCTCATCCCCTTCGGGGCGCCGGACAGCGAGCGCGAAGCCGTCGTCAAGCGCTTCCGCGACGCGCTGGAGCGCACCGGCCTGAAGGTTCCGATGGCCACCACCAACCTCTTCACCCACCCCGTCTTCAAGGACGGCGGCTTCACCGCCAACGACCGCGACGTGCGCCGCTACGCGCTGCGCAAGACGATCCGCAACATCGACCTCGCCGTCGAACTCGGCGCCACCACCTATGTGGCCTGGGGCGGCCGCGAAGGCGCCGAGTCGGGGGCGGCCAAGGACGTCCGCGTCGCGCTCGACCGGATGAAGGAGGCCTTCGACCTCCTCGGACAGTACGTCACCGAGCAGGGCTACGACCTGCGGTTCGCGATCGAGCCCAAGCCGAACGAGCCCCGCGGCGACATCCTGCTGCCGACGATCGGTCACGCCCTCGCGTTCATCGAGCGCCTGGAGCGCCCCGAGCTGGTGGGCGTGAACCCGGAGACGGGGCACGAGCAGATGGCCGGCCTGAACTTCCCGCACGGCATCGCCCAGGCGCTGTGGGCGGGCAAGCTGTTCCACATCGACCTCAACGGCCAGTCCGGCATCAAGTACGACCAGGACTTCCGCTTCGGGGCGGGGGACCTGCGCCAGGCGTTCTGGCTGGTGGACCTCCTGGAGACGGCCGGGTACGAGGGGCCGCGCCACTTCGACTTCAAGCCGGTGCGCACGGACGGCTTCGACGGCGTGTGGGAGTCCGCGAAGAACTGCATGCGCAACTACCTGATCCTCAAGGAGCGCGCCGCCGCCTTCCGCGCGGACCCCGAGGTCCAGGAGGCCCTGACCGCCTCCCGCCTCCCCGAGCTCGCGACCCCCACCGCCTCGGACGGTCTC
Organism: Streptomyces sp. NPDC015346; assembly: GCF_043078785.1. NCBI lineage: Bacteria > Bacillati > Actinomycetota > Actinomycetes > Kitasatosporales > Streptomycetaceae > Streptomyces > Streptomyces sp. NPDC015346. Next base: position 337,291 of record NZ_JBIBTW010000008.1, read on the forward strand.
GCCGGCCTGCTCGCGGACCGCGCCGCGTTCGAGGAGTTCGACGTGGCCTCGGCGGCCGAGCGGTCCATGGCCTTCGAGCGCCTGGACCAGCTGGCCCTCGAACACCTGCTGGCGGTCCGCTGACCACGCCTTCCTCACCGCGATCGACGGGCGCCCGGTCAATGGACCGGGTGCCCGTCGTCGTGTGCCATGCCCCCTCGACAGCAAGCGCTTTCCAACAATCCTGCGCGAAGCATTGACGAAACATGAACGCCCCCCTAGCTTCATCGGCGTTGCACTTCGTACGTCATATATGAGACGCGATACATGAGATCTGAGAGTGCGTCATGGCCTTCGCCCCCAGCCCCATCCCGTCCCGCACCCAGTACGTCCTGGAGGCGATCAAACACGACATCCTCACCGGCGGACTGAGTCCCGGCCAGGCCCTGGTGGAGACCGAGCTCGCCGCCCGCTTCGGGGTGTCGAAGACTCCGGTGCGCGAGGCCCTGAAGACGCTGGCCGGCAGCGGCCTCGTGGTGATGAGCCAGTACAAGGGCGCGACCGTGCGGATGGTGGACGCCGACATGGCCCGGTCGGTCTACGACGTACGGCTCCTCCTGGAGCCGGAGGCGGTGCGCCGCACGGTCGCCGCCGGTGCGGCGCTCGACGAGGCGCGGGACGCGCTGAGCCGGGCGGCGACGGCGGAGGATCCGGCCGAACGCTCCCTGGCCAACCGGGACTTCCACCGCGCGCTCTATCTTCCCTGCGGAAACCCGCTGCTCGGCCGGATGCTGGACGAGGTCCGCGACCAGGCCGCGCTGGTGTCCACCGTGGCCTGGGCCGCGACGCCCTCCTGGGAGCGTGAGGCAGCCGAGCACGAGGAGATCCTGCGGCTCGCCGCGGCCGGCGACTCCGCCGGCGCCGGCCTCGCCGTGCACGACCACATCGCCTCGTTCGTCGAGCGCGCCTTCCCCGAAGACGGTGAGTGACCGAGTGACCCGGAATTTCGAGACCGAGAAGGCCGCGCTCGCCGATGTCGTGGCGATCCCCGTGACGCCGTTCGCCGAGGACGGCTCGCTGGACACGGCCGCCCACCGCGCGCTGCTGCGCCGGCTGCTCGACGGCGGTGTCCGCACGCTGACGCCGAACGGCAACACCGGCGAGTTCTACGCCCTCACCCCCGAGGAGCGCCGCCTGGTCACCGAGGTGACCGTCGAGGAGGCCGGCGACCGCGCCGTCGTCCTGGTCGGCGTCGGCCACGACGTGCCGACCGCGGTGGCGGCCGCCCGGCACGCCCGGGACGCCGGGGTGGGCATGCTGATGGTCCATCAGCCGGTGCACCCGTACGTCTCGGAGGGCGGCTGGGTCGACTACCACCGGGCCATCGCGGAAGCCGTTCCGGAGCTCGGCATCGTGCCGTACATCCGTAATCCGCTGCTCGGCGGCGAGCGGCTCGCGGAGCTCGGCGCGGCCTGCCCCAACGTCATCGGGGTGAAGTACGCCGTCCCGGACGCGTCGCGCTTCGCCGCCTTCGCCCGCGACGCCGGACTCGACCGCTTCGTCTGGGTCGCCGGACTCGCCGAACCGTACGCGCCCTCGTACTTCGCGAGCGGCGCCACCGGCTTCACCTCGGGTCTGGTCAATGTCGCCCCCTCGGTGTCCCTGGAGATGCTCACCGCCCTGCGGGCCGGCGACTATCCGGCCGCCATGAAGGTGTGGGAGCAGATCCGCCGCTTCGAGGAGCTGCGCGCCGCCAACGGCAGCGCCGACAACGTCACCGTCGTCAAGGAGGCGCTGGCCGCGCTCGGCCTGTGCCGCCGCGACATCCGCCCCCCGAGCCGTGAACTGCCCGAGGGCAGCCGGGCCGAGGTCGCCGCGATAGCCGCCGGGTGGCAGGCATGAGCGCGCACGAGGCGGCGGGCCGGGACACGAAGACCCCCGAGGCGGCGGGCCGGGGCGCGAAGAACCCCGAGGTGTCGGGACAGGGCCGGAGGAACCCCGAGGCGGCGGGCCGGAGCGCGAGGAACCCCGACGCGACGGCCCAGGGCCAGAGGAGGCCCGAGGCGGCGGCGGGCCGCGGCCCGAGGAGGCCCGAGGAGCTGCGCAGTCACCGCTGGTACGGGACGGACGGGCTGCGTTCGTTCAGCCACCGGGCGCGCACCAGGCAGCTCGGCTACCTGCCCGAGGAGCACCTCGGCAAGCCGGTGATCGCCATTCTCAACACCTGGTCCGACATCAACCCCTGCCACGTCCATCTGCGCGAACGGGCGCAGGCGGTGAAGCGGGGTGTGTGGCAGGCCGGCGGCTTCCCGCTGGAGTTCCCCGTCTCCACGCTCTCGGAGACCTTCCAGAAGCCGACCCCGATGCTCTACCGCAACCTCCTGGCGATGGAGACGGAGGAGCTGCTGCGCTCCTACCCGGTCGACGGGGCGGTGCTGATGGGCGGCTGCGACAAGTCGACCCCGGCGCTTCTGATGGGCGCGGCGACGGTGGACCTGCCGACGGTGTTCGTGCCCGCGGGCCCGATGCTGCCGGGGCACTGGCGGGGGGAGACCCTCGGCTCCGGCACCGACATGTGGAAGTACTGGGACGACCGGCGGGCCGGTCTGATCGGCGACGCCGAGATGGCCGAGCTGGAGAACGGGCTCGCCCGCTCCCCCGGCCACTGCATGACGATGGGAACGGCCTCCACCCTCACCGCCGCGGCGGAGACGCTCGGGGTGACGATGCCGGGCGCCTCCTCGATCCCCGCGGTGGACTCCGGTCACGACCGGATGGCGGCCGCGTCGGGGCTGCGGATCGTCGAACTGGTCCGGCAGGACCTGCGGCTCTCCCGGATCCTCACCCGTGAGGCGTACGAGGACGCGGTCGCCGCCGTCCTGGCGCTCGGCGGGTCGACGAACGCCGTCATCCATCTGATCGCCATGGCCGGGCGGTCCGGGGTGAAGCTGACCCTGGACGACTTCGACCGGATCGCGCGGACGGTGCCGGTGCTCGCCAATCTCCGTCCCGGCGGGCAGTACCTGATGGAGGACTTCCATTTCGCCGGTGGCATGCCGGGCTTCCTCTCCCGGCTGACGGACCTGCTCCATCTCGACCGGCCGACGGTCGCCCACGCGACGCTGCGGGAGCAGCTCGACGGTGCGCTCGTCCACGACGACGAGGTGATCCGGGAGCGTACGCGTCCGCTCGCGGACGAGGGCGGGGTCGCGGTGCTGCGCGGCAACCTGTGCCCGGACGGCGCGGTGATCAAGCACATCGCCGCCGAGCCGCGGCTCCTCAAGCACACCGGTCCCGCCGTGGTCTTCGACGACTACCGCACCATGCAGCGGACCATCGACGACCCGGAGCTCGGGATCACCGCCGACCACGTCCTGGTGCTGCGCAACGCCGGACCCAAGGGCGGTCCCGGGATGCCGGAGTACGGCATGCTGCCGATCCCCCGGCACCTGCTGGAGCAGGGGGTGCGGGACATGGTCCGGATCTCCGACGCGCGGATGAGCGGGACCAGTTACGGCGCCTGTGTGCTGCACGTGGCACCGGAGTCGTACGTCGGCGGGCCGCTCGCCCTGGTCCGTACCGGCGATCTCATCACCCTGGACGTCGAGGCGCGCACGCTCCACGTGGACGTCGACGACGCGGAGTGGGAGCGCCGGCGGGCCGCGTGGACGCCGCCGCCGAAGCGTTACGAGCGCGGCTACGGCGCGCTGTACTCCGAGCAGATCTCCCAGGCCGACACCGGTTGCGACTTCGAGTTCCTGGCCAGGCCGGGAACGACCCCGGATCCGTACGCGGGCTGACGCCCGGGCCGGTCCACCCCCCAGTTCCATCTGTTCGACATGTCGAACACCGTCTGCGAAGCGCTTCGCGCCCCGAGAACGGAGCCGCCGTCATGGCCACAGCCGTGACCCCACCGCCCAAGGCACCCGCGACATCCGAGCCGCCCCAGGCCCCCGCGCGCGCACGCCGCACGGGAGTGGCACCACGCCGACTGCCGTATCTGCTGATCGCCCCGGCCGCGCTGCTGATGCTGGGCTTCATCGCCTACCCCGTGCTCAGCGTCTTCTACTACAGCCTGCAGCACTACAACCCGACGAAGCCCTGGCGGAACGGCTTCGCCGGCTTCGACAACTTCACCCGGATCTTCACCGACGACCCGCACTTCTGGGGGACGCTGACCTTCAGCCTGAAGTGGGTCGCCGTCGAGGTGACGCTGCAGCTCCTCTTCGGACTCGCGCTCGCCCTGATCGTCAACCAGACCTTCGTCGGCCGGGCGGTCGGCCGGGCGCTGGTCTTCTCCCCCTGGGCCGTGTCCGGGGTGCTCACCTCGGCGATCTGGGTCCTGCTCTACAACTCCCAGACGGGCATCACCCGGTACCTCGCGGACATGGGCCTCGGCGAGTACGGCACCTCCTGGCTCTCCGACACGTCCACGGTCTTCTCCGCGGTGGTCGTCGCCGATCTGTGGCGCGGGGTGCCCTTCTTCGCGATCCTCATCCTCGCCGACCTCCAGTCCGTGCCGAAGGACCTGTACGAGGCCGCCGAGGTCGACGGGGCGAGCCGGATACGGCAGTTCGTCCACATCACGCTGCCGCACCTGAGGGACGCGATCATCCTCTCCACCCTGCTGCGCGCGGTGTGGGAGTTCAACAACGTGGACCTGCTCTACACCCTGACGGGCGGCGGCCCCGCGGGCGAGACCACGACCCTCCCGCTCTACATCGCCAACACCAGCGTCGACGCCCACAACTTCGGTTACGCCTCCGCCCTGACGACGGTGGCGTTCGTGATCCTTCTCTTCTGCTCGATGGTCTATCTGCGCCTGAGCAAGTTCGGAGGCGAGAGCAAGTGATAGCCCAGGACGACACCACGACGGCACCGCCGGCGCCGGCCACCGCGGCCGGAGTGGCCGCCGCACCCCCGACCCGTACCCCTCCAGTCCCGCTCCGCAAGCGGCGGCGCGCCTGGGACGAGGCTCCGCGCTGGCAGATCTACCTTCCGCTCGGCATCTATCTGCTCTTCACCCTGATCCCCTTCTACTGGATCGTGCTCTTCGCGGTCCGTCCGGCGGGCTCCACCTCGCTGCTGCCGTGGCCGATGACGACCGCGCACTTCGAGAAGGTGTGGACCGAGCGTGCCTTCGCCACCTTCTTCCAGAACAGCCTGCTCATCGGTCTGGCGACGCTGGTGACGACCACCGTGGTCGCGCTCGCCGGCGGCTACGCCCTTGCCCGGTTCGACTTCCGGATCAAGAAGGGCTTCATGCTGGCCCTGCTCTGCTCCCAGTTCGTGCCCGGCGCGCTGCTCCTCGTCCCGCTCTTCCAGATCTTCGCCAACCTGAGCATGATCAACTCGCTGGGCAGCGTCATCATCGCGGAGACGGTGTTCCAGCTGCCGCTCTCGATGATCCTGATCAGCGGCTTCATCAAGAACGTGCCGTACTCCCTCGAAGAGGCGGCCTGGGTCGACGGCTGCAGCCGGTTCACGGCCTTCCGGATCGTCGTGCTGCCGCTGCTGCGGCCCGGCCTGGTGGCCGTCGGCTCCTTCGCCTTCGTCCACTCCTGGAACCACTTCCTCTTCGCGCTGATGTTCCTCAGCAGCCAGGAGAAGCAGACCATCCCGGTCGGCCTCAACACCCTCATGGGCGCGGACAGTGTCGACCTGGGCGCGCTGGCCGCGGGCGGTGTGATCGCGGCCCTGCCCGTGGTGATCGTGTTCGCCTTCATCCAGAAGTGGCTGGTCACCGGGTTCAGCGCGGGGGCGGTGAAGGGATGAGCACCACACGTGACACCGCACCGGACGCCGTAGCGGACACCGTAGCGGAGACGGCACCGGACACCGCGACGCAGACGGCACGTCGCGCGGCTTCCGGCGCAGCGCGGGAACCCTTTCCCGTCGTGCTCGCGGGCGCCCGCGGCCACGGCCGCTCCCATCTGGTCAACATCCGCCGGCTCGAACGCCTCGGCCTGGTACGGCTCGCGGGGATCTGCGAGCTGCGACCGCTGGACGCCGAGGAGCTGGACGGCTTCGGCGACCCCGAGCAGTCCGACGACTTCGGCGCGCTGCTCGCCTCGACCGGCGCCCGGATCGCGGTCGTCTGCACCCCGATCCAGACCCACACCGACCTCGCCCTCATCGCCGCCCGCCACGGCGCGCATCTGCTCCTGGAGAAGCCTCCGGCGCCGTCGTACGCCGAGTTCCGGCGGATGGCCGACGGGGTCGCCGCGGCCGGGGTGGCCTGCCAGATCGGCTTCCAGTCCCTCGGCTCGCACGCCGTTCCCGCGATCCGGCGGCTGATCGAGGAGGGCGCCATCGGCGAGCTCCTCGGTGTCGGCGGGGCCGGGGCCTGGGTCCGCGACGAGGCGTACTTCCGGCGCGCCCCGTGGGCGGGCCGGCGGCGGATCGGCACGGTCGACGTGGTCGACGGCGCCCTGACCAATCCGCTCGCGCACGCCGTGGCCACCGCGCTCGCCCTGGCCGGCGCCACCCGCGCCGAGGACGTCGAGTTCATCGAGACGGAGCTGCTGCGGGCCAACGCCATCGAGTCCGACGACACCTCCTGCGTACGGATCCTGACCACCCGGGGAACGCAGGTCAGTGTGGCCGCCACGCTCTGCGCGGAGACCTCCTCGGACCCGTACGTGGTCGTGCACGGCAGCCGGGGCCGGATCACCTACTGGTACAAGCAGGACCGGATGCTGCTCCAGCGCGCCGGGCACGGCCCGGAGGAGTCCACGCACGGCCTGACGGACCTTCTGGAGAACCTGGTCGCCCATCTCACCGACGGCACGGAACTGCTCGTACCGCCCGAGGCGACCGGCGCGTTCATGCGGGTCGTCGAGGCGGTCAGGACCGCTCCCGACCCGGTGGAACTCCCGGCGGACGCCTGGCACTCCGTGCCCGGCGAGAGCGCGCCGCGCCGGGTGGTGCACGGCATCGGCGGCCTGGTCGCCGCGAGCGCCGACACCCTCAGCCTCTACTCCGAGCTCGACGCCCCTTGGGCGCCACTGACCGCGAAGGCGGTGTCCCGATGAACACCCCGACGGTGCTGCGCTGCGCCGGCCGGGCGGTCGCCCGCTACGTCCTGCGGCCGGAGCTCGCGCCCGACCACTCCCCGCGCCCCTACCTCCATCCCGTCTCCACCCTCGGCGGCGTCCCGGTCACCGAGGAGCTGCCCGAGGACCATCCGCACCACCTGGGCGCCGGGGTCGCCGTCCCCGACGTCGCGGGGTTCAACTTCTGGGGCGGGCGCACCTTCGTCCGCGGCCGTGGGCCGACCGCGCTCGACAACCACGGCACGCAGCGGCACGAGGGCTTCAAGCTGCGCGACCCCGACGGGTTCGTGGAGGAGCTGAGCTGGGTGGTCGGGGAGCGGGTCCTGCTCCGCGAGCACCGGACGGTCTCGGCGACCCCGCTCGACGGCTCGGCCTGGGCGCTGGACCTCACCTTCTCGCTGACCAACACCTCGGGCGATGAGCTGTCCTTCGGCAGCCCGGCCACCAACGGCCGGCCGGGCGCCGCGTACGGCGGGTTCTTCTGGCGCGCGCCGCTGGAGAGCGCCCCGCCGGACGTCTTCGCCGCGGACGCGGAGGGCGAGCGGGCCGTGCACGGAGCCCGCGCCGACTGGGTCGCCCTCGCGGGCCGGAACTGGACCCTGGTCTTCGCCGGGGCCACCGAGGAGACCCGGCGCGACCCCTGGTTCGTGCGCGCCGCCGAGTACCCGGGCGTGGGCTCCTCGCTGGCCTTCGACGAGCGGCCGGTCGTCGTGGCGGGCGGCTCGCTGGTACGCCGGGTGGTCACCGTCGTCGCCGACGGCCGCCTCGACCGCGACACGGCCGCCACGCTCGCCCGCAAGGCGGTGACGGCGTGACGGCCACGACGAGCGGCGCCAACGGGGCGAACCGCGCGACCGGCGCGACCGGCCGCGTGACCGGTGACGACACGAGCGGTGACCACGTGACCGGCACGACGAGCGGTGACGGCGCCGTCGACCGCACGAGCGGTGGCGGCGCGGCCGGCCGGGCCCGCGCCTGGCCCTCCGGGGACCTCGGGGACGGGACGTACCGCAATCCCGTCCTGGCGGCGGACTGGTCCGACCCGGACGTCGTGCGGGTCGGTGAGGACTTCTACCTCACCGCGTCCAGCTTCGGCCGGGCGCCCGGACTGCCGATCCTGCACTCCCGCGACCTGGTCAACTGGACGCTCGTCGGCCACGCCCTGGAGCGGCTCCTGCCGGAGACCTCCTTCGCCACGCCCCAGCACGACCGGGGGGTGTGGGCGCCCTCGCTGCGCCACCACGACGGCCGGTTCTGGATCTTCTGGGGCGACCCGGACCACGGGATCTGGCAGATCAACTCCCCTTCCGTACGCGGCCGGTGGAGCACCCCGCATCTGGTGAAGGCGGGCCGGGGCCTGATCGACGCCTGTCCGCTGTGGGACGAGGAGACGGGCGAGGCGTACCTCGTCCACGGCTGGGCCAAGTCCCGCTCGGGCGTCAACAACCGGCTCACCGGGCACCGGATGAGCGCCGACGGCACCGAACTCCTCGACGAGGGCAGGACGATCGTCGACGCCGACCTCCTCCCGGGCTGGTTCACCCTCGAAGGGCCCAAGCTGTACCGGCACGACGGCTGGTTCTGGATCTTCGCGCCCGCCGGAGGCGTCGCCACCGGCTGGCAGGGCGCCTTCCGTTCGCGGTCCTTCTTCGGCCCGTACGAGGAGCGGGTCGTCCTGGAGCAGGGCGGTACGGACGTCAACGGGCCGCACCAGGGCGGCTGGGTCCGCACCGGGCGGGGCGAGGACTGGTTCCTGCACTTCCAGGAGCGCGGGGCGTACGGCAGGGTCGTCCATCTCCAGCCGCTGCGCTGGGGCGCCGACGGCTGGCCGGTCCTCGGCGACGAGGGAACTCCGGTCCTCGTCCACCCCAAGCCGTCGCTGCCGCCGCAGCCGCCGTCCGTCCCCGCCACCGACGACGACTTCCCCGGCGGCCGGTTCGGGAGGCAGTGGCAGTGGACGGCCAATCCGCGGGAGGGCTGGACGACCCAGCACTCCGCCGACGGTCTGCGCCTCGGCTGCGGCCGTACGCGGGAGACCGAGGACCTGCGCCGGCTGCCGCACGTCCTCACCCAGCGGCTGCCCGCCCACCCCTGCGTCGTCGAGGTCGACCTGCGCCTCGACAGCCGCGAGCCCGGCGCCCGCGCCGGGATGGCGGTGCTCGGCGACGCGTACAGCTGGATCGGGCTGCGGCGCGAGGCGGACGGCACGAGCCGTCTGGTGCACCGCTTCGCGCCGGTCTCGGCCGACCGGGAGCGGGACGCGGCCTTCGGCCGCCCCGCGCCCGAGGACCGGGCCCGGCTCAGGATCGAGATCGGCGCGGGGGCCCGCTGCCGGTTCTCGTACGACACCGGTGAGGGGTTCGTCCCTTCCGGTCAGGTCTTCGCCGCCACCCCCTGGCGCTGGGTGGGCGCGCTGATCGGCCTGTTCGCCGCCGCTCCGACGGGCACGGGCCCCGCCGGAACGGCCGACTTCACCGCGTTCCGCATCACCCCGAGCGCCCTCCCACCCGGCGCCGCCGACCCGGGCCCCACCCCCACGAGCGCCACCCCTACGAGCGCCACCCCCACGAGCGCCACCCCCACGAGCGCCATCCCCACGAATGCCCCGCAGGACCCGAGAGAAGAGAGCCGACGATGACCATCTTCCGCAGCGGGCGGCGCAGAGCCGCCACCGCCCTCGCCCTGACCACCGTCCTCGCCCTGACCGTCACCGCCTGCGGCGACGACGGCAGCGGCGCGGCGGGCGACAAGGGCATCGAGGGGTCGGGCAAGGGAGAGATCACCTTCTGGGACAACAACGGCGGTGTCCGCACCGACGTCTGGAAGGAGATCATCAAGGACTTCGAGACGGCGAACCCCGACATCAAGGTGACGTACGTCGGGATCGCGTCGACCGAGGTGCAGTCCAAGTACGACACCGCCATCCAGGGCGGCGGGCTGCCGGACGTCGGCGGCGTCGGGGCCGCGATGCTCGCCGGCATCGCCGCGCAGAACGCCCTGGAGCCGCTCGACGCGCGCCTCGAGTCCAGCGCGCTGAAGGGCAAGCTGAACGCGGGCATGGTCGACAGCGTGAAGGCGGCCGGCGGACAGGGGAAGCTGTTCACCGTCCCCACCTCGGCGAGCAACGGCGTCCTCTACTACCGCACCGACCTGTTCAAGGCGGCCGGTCTCGAGGAGCCCACCACCTGGTCGAAGTTCTACACGGCGGCCGACAGGCTGACGGACAAGGACAAGAACCGGTTCGGCTACACCATTCGCGGCGGCTCCGGCTCCATCGCGCAGGCCCTGGACGCCATGTACGGCCAGAGCGGCATCACCAGCTTCTGGAACGGTGACAAAACCACGGTCAACGACCCGAAGAACGTGGCGGCCCTGGAGAAGTACGTCGGTCTCTTCAAGAAGAACACCCCGGCGGCCGACGTCAACAACGACTTCACCAAGATGGTCGCCCAGTGGGACAGCGGCGAGATCGGCATGCTCAACCACAACCTGGGCTCCTACAAGGACCATGTGAAGGCCCTGGGCACCGACAAGTTCCGCGGCATCCCCAACCCGACGACGGACGACGGCACCCGGGTCCAGGTCTCCAACCCCGTCGACGGCCTCGGCCTCTTCTCCTCCAGCAAGAACAAGGCGGCCGCCTGGAAGTTCATCGAGTTCGCCGCCTCGCACCGGTCCAACAGCAAGTGGAACGAGTCGGCCGGCGCCATCCCGGCCAACACCGAAGCGGCGAAGGACGCCTGGATCCAGAAGGCCGAGCCCACCAAGCTCGCCGCCGAGGTGCTGTTCAGCGGCGAGGCGAAGATCGTGCAGCTGCCCTACTACCTGCCCGACTGGAACACCATCTCCAAGGCCGACAACGAGCCCGCCTTCCAGAAGGTGCTGCTGGGCAAGTCCAGCGCCAAGGAGTTCCTGGACAGCCTGGCCGAGCAGCTCAACACGGCGCAGGCCGAGTGGAAGTCGCAGAACAAGTGACGCCCTCACCCACCCGTCGTCAGGTGGTCGCGGCCGGGGCGGGCCTCGCGCTCGCCCTGGCCGCGGCCCCCGCCGCGGCGGCACTCCCGCACCCCTCCCGAGGACACCACCGCATGCGCACGCTGTACATCGCCGGCGACTCCACCGCCGCCCAGAAGTACGCCGACGCCGCGCCCGAGACCGGCTGGGGCATGGCGCTCCCCTTCTTCCTCCACCAGGACATCACCGTCGCCAACCATGCCGTCAACGGGCGCAGCACGAAGAGCTTCCTCGACGAGGGCCGCCTCGACACCGTCCTGGCGGCGATCCGTCCCGGTGACGTGCTGCTGATCCAGTTCGGCCACAACGACCAGAAGATCACCGACCCGACCCGCTACACCGAGCCGTGGACGTCCTACCAGGACAATCTGCGCCGGTACGTCGCCGGGGCCCGGGACCGCGGGGCGCTGCCCGTCCTCGCCACCTCCGTCGAGCGGCGGAAGTTCGACGCGGGCGGCACCGCGCTGCGCACCCTCGGGGAGTACCCCGCCGCGATGCGTGAGGTGGCCCGGGAGGAGGGTGTCGATCTGCTCGACGTCCAGGAGCTGTCCCTGGCGCTGTGGCAGAAGCTCGGCCCTGAGACGACCAAGACGTACTTCAACTGGACGCCGGCCGAGCAGGACAACACCCACTTCAACCCGCCGGGCGCGATCGCCGTGGCCCGGCTGGTCGCGGCCGGGCTGCTGCACACCGGGGTGCTCGCGCCGCGCGACACCCGCCGTCTCGACGACGAGATCCCCACCGGCTGGATCACCTGGCCCGACGCCGACCACGAGGAGAGCAGACCATGAGCGCACGCGGCAAGCTGTGTCTGACGGGGGCCACCGCGCTCGTCCTTAGCCTGACGGGCGGCCTGATGGGGCCGGCCACCGCCCAGGCCGCGCCCGACCCCGCCCGCCGGACCCTGCCCGCCGGCGACGGCTGGGGCTCGGCGGGCACGGGGACGACCGGCGGCGCGGCGGCGGTCGCCTCCCGGGTCTTCACCGTCACCACCTGGGAGGAGTTCCGGGCCGCCCTCGCGGTCCCGGGCACCGAGCCCAGGATCGTCAAGGTCGAGGGGACGCTGAACGCGACCGCCGCGGGCTGCTCGGCGTTCGAGGCCCCCGGCTACGACTTCGCCCGGTACCTCGCCGACTACGACCCGGCCGTGTGGGGCCGGGACACCGAGGTGAGCGGCCCGCAGGAGGATCTGCGGGCGGCCTCGGCGAAGGCCCAGGGCAAGGCGATCAAGGCGTACGTCCCCGCCAACACGACGATCGTCGGCGTCGGCCGGGACGCCGGAATCGTCGGCGGCAGCCTGCAGATCCAGGGTGTCGACAACGTCGTGATCCGCAATCTGACCGTCGAGAGCCCGCTCGACTGCTTCCCGCAGTGGGACCCGACCGACGGGGCGACCGGGGCGTGGAACTCCGAGTACGACAGCATGGTCGTGTACGGCTCCACGCATGTCTGGATCGACCACAACACCTTCACCGACGGCGCCCACCCGGACAGTTCGCTGCCGACCTACTACGGCGAGCTCTACCAGCAGCACGACGGCGAGCTGGACATCGTGCGCGGCGCGGACCTGGTCACCGCGTCCTGGAACGTCTTCGCCGACCACGACAAGACGCTGATGATCGGCAACAGCGACAGCGCGGGCGCCACGGACCGCGGCAAGCTGCGGGTGACGCTGCACCACAACCTCTTCAGGAACGTGATCGAGCGGGCGCCGCGGGTCCGCTTCGGCCAGGTCGACGCGTACAACAACCACTTCGTGGTGCCCGCCACGGGATACGCGTACAGCCTAGGCATCGGGCAGGAGTCGCAGCTCGTCGCCGAGAAGAACGCGTTCACCCTGCCGGCGGGCGTCTCCGCGGGCAGGATCCTGAAGAAGTGGAAGGACGCCCCGGTCACGACGGCGGGCAACCTCGTCAACGGCCGGCCCGTCGACCTCCTCGCCGTGCACAACGCGGAGTTCCCCGGCGAGATCCTGCGCGACGGCGCCGGCTGGACGCCGACGCTGCGCGGCCGTGTCGACGTCCCGCAGGCCGTTCCGGGCCTGGTCGGCCACCGCGCGGGCGCGGGCAAGGACTGCTGACCGGGGCGGGGGCGGCGCGCGCCGGGCCAGCGGTCCGCCCGCGCCGCCCCTGCCCTCTCCTCCACTTCACCCCGAACGCGAACTCACTCCCTGACTCACCCGCGAACTCACCCGCGAAGGAGCTTTGTCATGCCTCCGCTCAGTCGCCGTGGCCTGCTCACGGCGGGCGCCGGTGCGGCGCTCTCGCTCAGCCTGACCGCCGCCCCGGCGACCGCCGGATCCCACGGCCCGTCCGGTCCGCTCGGCCCGTCCGAGCCGTTCGGCCGGTTCGGTTCGCCGGCCGCCCGGCTCACCGCGCGCACCCTGTACGTTCACCCCGGCGGCCTCGGGGACCACACGAGCGTCCAGGGGGCGGTGAGCGCCGCGAGCGGCTCCGGCTGGACGCTCGTCCTCGCCCCCGGCACGTACCGCGAGACCGTCGCCATCAGTGCGGCCCGGACCGGGATGACCTGGATCGGGGCGAGCGAGAACGCCCGTGACGTCGTCGTCGTGTACGACAACGCGGCCGGCACGACCCGCCCCGACGGCACCACCTACGGCACCAGCGGTTCGGCGACGACCACCGTGCAGGCGGACGGCTTCACCGCGCGGTGGATCACCTTCGCCAACGACTTCCTGCGCACCGACCTCCCGGGCAACTCCGGCACCCAGGCGGTCGCGCTGAAGGTGCAGGGCGACCGGTCCGCCTTCTTCCACTGCCGGTTCCTCGGCCATCAGGACACGCTCTACGCCGACTCGATGGCGGTGACCGCCATGGCCCGGCAGTATTTCGCGCACTGCTATGTCGAGGGCGACGTCGACTTCGTCTTCGGCCGGGCCCGCGCGGTCTTCGAGCACTGCCACTTCCGTACGCTGCTCCGCACCGATCTCTCCTCGGCCCCGCACGGCTTCGTCTTCGCCCCGTCCACCGTCCGCACGAATCCCTACGGCTTCCTCGCCTCCCGCTGCCGGGTGACCAGCGAGGCGCCCGACGGCTTTTACAAGCTGGCCCGCCCCTGGGTGCCCAGTTCGGACCCGACGGCCTGGCCGTCCCTCGTCGTCCGCGACAGTGTGCTCGGTGCCGGGATCGACGCCGTGGCACCGTACGCGAACATGCGGGACGCGTATCCCTGGCAGGCCCAGCGCTTCGCCGAGTACCGCAACACGGGACCGGGCGCCGCCGTCCCGGTCCCCGAGAACCGTCCGCAACTGGGCCCCGCGGAGGCCGCGTCGGCGACGAGGGTGACGTACTTCGGCGACTGGCTCCCCGGATCCCGTGGGGACCGGTAGCCCGTCGCCGGGTCGCCGGTCGCGCCGGCTACCGCGCCGGTGCGTTGAAGTCGCCGTGGAGCGACTCCTGTCGGTGGAAGATGTCCGTCGTGGTGAGGGTGTACGAGTCGGCGGCGACGTCGCGGGCACCCTCGGCGTGGTTGTACTGACCGGCGAAGACGTGCCGCCCCGGCGGGACCGTGCGGCCCTCCTTGAGCGTCCAGCGGTAGACGAGCGCGGCGCCCTCCTCGCGTACGGAGACGGTGAAGTCCTGCTCGGGCAGGGTGCGCCAGTGCCCGGTGTCGATGACGCCGCCGGTGCGGGCGATCCGGAGCTCGACGGTGAGCGCGCTCAGGGGCGTCGACGCGGTCAGGGTGATGTTGCTCTGGGCCCACCAGCGGTTGCTGCCGGGGTCTATCGAGCCGACCGCCCGGAGCGGGGGGTGCGGCGCGGGCATCGTGGCGACCGGGGCGGGGGCGCGGTGCGCGGTGGTCGCGACGACTCCGCCGAGGGTGAGGACCCCGACGACGGCCGCCGCCACCGCGAGGGTCCGCGTCCAGGGACCCGCCGGGCGCGGGCGGCGCCGCCGGAGCCGGGCGGGCTCCGGCGGCGCCGCCATGCCGCGTTCGACGCGGGCGAGGATGCGGGCGCGGTCGGGGCGGTGGGCGTCGGCCGCCTCGCGCAGCTGCCGGCGCAGTGTGGGCTCGTCCATCAGTTCCTCCCTCCGACCAGTTCGGTGGCGGCCCGGGGGCCGAGCAGCCGCTGCAGTTCCGCCATGCCCTTCGAGGTCTGGCTCTTGACCGTACCGACCGATATCCCGAGGGCCCGCGCGGTGTCCCGCTCCGACAGGTCGAAGGCGTGGCGCAGCACGACACAGGCGCGTTTACGGAACGGCAGCGCCCGCAGGGCGGTCTGCACGTCGACGACGACGGGTATGTCGGGGCCGTCCATGTGCTCGGAGCGCCGGTCCCAGAAGAGCGCGATCCGGCGGCGTTCGCGTACCGCGCCCCGGATGCGGCTGCGGACGAGGTTGGCCACCACGCCCCGGGCGTAGGCGACCGGGTGATCCGCCGCGCGCACCCGGTCCCAGCGGTGCCAGAGCGCGACCATCGCGTCCGCCGCGAGATCGTCCGCCGCGTCCGGATCGCCGGTCAACAGGTGGGCGAGGCGGGCGAGTTCGGCGTAGTGGCGCTCGAAGAAGGCGTGGAACTCCGTCGTGGGGTCGTCATCCGCCGTGTCCACGGCCCGCTCTCTCGGTGCGTCCGGACAGCGGTGCCGGACCGGGGGCCGGGACGGGGGCCGGGCCCGAGCTGCCGCGTACGGTCAGGTCCGGGGCGATGAGAACGGTGCCGGTGTCCTCGTGCCCGTCGAGGTGCGCGACGAGGCGTTCCACGGCGTGTCGTCCCATCTCCTGGGCCGGCACGCCGACGGAGGTGAGGGGTACGGAGGCGTGGGCGGCGACCTGGGCGGCGCAGACGGCGACCACGGAGACGTCCTCGGGCACCGCGAGGCCCTGGCGGCGCAGCAGGGCGAGGAGGGGTTCGACGGCGGCCTCGTTCTGCACGACGAGCGCGGTGGTCGAGGGGCGTTCCTCGAAGACGCGGCCCACGGTGGCCGCCACGGCGGCGTAGGTCCCCTCGCAGGGGCGGTGGAGAAGACCGACCTGCCGCGCGGCGGCGGCCGCACGCAGCCCCGCGAGGGTGCGCTCGGCGAAGCCGGTGCCCCGGGCGTAGACGGCGGGCGGCTCGCCGAGCACGGCGATCTGCCGGTGGCCGAGGTCGGCGAGATGGTCGACGCAGCGCGCGCCCGCCGCCTCGAAGTCCAGGTCGACGCAGGTGAATCCGGCCGGGTCGGCGGGGAGGCCGACGAGGACGGCGGGCCGTTCGGCCTGGCGCAGGAACGGCAGGCGCGGGTCGTCGAGTTCCACGTCCATGACGATCATGCCGTCGGCGAGGGCGCTGCCCTCGACCCGGCGGACGGCCTCGGGGCCCTCCTCGCCGGTGAGGAGCAGGACGTCGTAACCGTGCGCGCGGGCGGTGGTGGTGACGGCCATGGCGATCTCCATCATCACCGGCACGTACAGGTCGGTGCGCAGCGGCATCATCAGGGCCAGGATGTGGGTCCGGCTGCTGGCCAGGGCCCGGGCGCCGACGTGCGGACGGTAGCCGAGCTCGTCGATGCTGCGCCGGATGCGCTCGCGGGTGGACGCGGAGATGGACCGTTTGCCGCTGAGCACGTAGCTGACCGTGCTGGCCGACACTCCGGCGTGGCGGGCGACATCGGCGAGGGTGACCATGGACTTCTCTGTCTTCTCCGCTGCGGTTTCCGGGCGGGCCGGCGGGGCGTCCCCGACGCCCCGGCCCCCGACCCTAAGCGGCAGCTCAGCGGCGTGTCCAGAAGGGCGCCGTGCGGTCTCGGGAAGGGCGCCGTGCGGTCTCGGGAAGGGCGCCGTGCGGGAGGCGGCGTACTCAGCCCGCGAAGGGCGTGCCCGGCAGTCCCTGTCCCGCGTCCGGCAGGACGAGGAGCGAACCGGCGGGCGGGGACGGGTCGGTGAGCCCGGTGCGTGCCGTCGTGACGTAGAGGTCGCGCAGCGCGGGCCCGCCGAAGGCGCACGCGGTCGGGCGGGACACCGGCAGGTCGACGATCCGGTCGAGCGCGCCGCGCGGGGTGTAGCGGCGCAGCTGTCCGCCGTCCCAGAGGGCGACCCAGACGCAGCCTTCCGCGTCGACGGTGAGGCCGTCGGGGTATCCGGCGCCCGGCTCGACGCTCGCGAACGGGGTCCGCTCCGCGATCCGTCCGTCGCGCAGCCGCAGTGTGTCGACGCGCCGGGTGGGGGTGTCGACGTAGTACGCGAGGGAGGCGTCCGGGCTCCAGCCGATGCCGTTGCTGATGGTGACCTCGTCGAGCAGCGGGGTGGCGCTGCCGTCGGCGGCGTACCGCACGAGGTTGCCGCCGCCGGGTCCTTCGTCGTAGCGCATGGTGCCGGCCCACAGGCTGCCGTCGGGGGCGACGGCCGCGTCGTTCCCGCGCCGGCCCGGTACGGGGTCGTGCCGCAGCCACGTGAACGCACCGCCCGCGTCGTACAGTCCGACGCCGTCCCGGAGGTTGGCGACCAGGCCGCCGCCCGCGCGGGGTTTGGCCGCTCCGATGTGCTGCGCCACGGCGACGACGGAGCGTCGGCCGCTGCCGGGTTCGAAGGTGTGGACGCGGCGGCCGAGGATGTCGACCCAGACGAGCCGGGCCTGCGCGGGGTCCCAGGTGGGGCCTTCGCCGAGCAGGGCGTACTCGCGCACCGCGACCTCGATGGTCGTCGGGCGGTTCATCGGGCGTTCCCGTGGCCGAGCCGGAGGGAGAGGCCGACCGCGCCCTCGGCGGCGAGCGCGGTCAGCTCGTGTTCGCGTTCCTCGCTCCAGCGGTTGACGGGGACGGAGATCGACAGGGCGGCGACGACCCGGCCCGTGCGGTCCCGTACAGGCGCGGCGACGCAGCTGACCTCGGGGTTGGACTCCCGGTGCTCGACGGCGACGCCCCGGGCGCGGGCTTCGGCGAGGGCGGCCCGCAGGGCGGCCGGTGCGGTGATGCTGTGGGGGGTCATGGCGGCCAGTTCGCGGTCTCCGACACGGGCGTCGAGCTCCGCCTCGGGGAGGGAGGCGAGCAGCATCTTGCCGACGGCGGTGCAGTGGGCGGGCAGTCGGCGCCCGGCCGCCGAGACCATGCGGACGGCGTGGGTGGAGTCCGCCTTGGCGATGTAGATGACGTCGGTGTCCTCCAGGACGGCGACATGGACGGTCTCGCCGCAGGTGTCGGCGACCTCGCGGGCGGTCCGGCGGCCCTCGGCGGCGAGGTCGAGCTGTTCGGCGTAGCGGCTGCCGAGCTGGTAGCTGCGGACGCCGAGCCGGTAGCGGCCGGGCTGACCGGGGACGGGCGCCAGGTAGGAGCGGGCGGCGAGGGTGGTGAGCAGTTCCTGGGTGCTGGTGCGCGGCAGGTCGAGCCGGCGGATCACTTCGGGCGCGGAGAGGGTCTCCGGTCCGACAAGGAAGAGTTCGAGGATGTCGAACGCCCTGGTCACCGCTGGAACGAGTCGGCCCATGACCGCCCACCCCCTCTTCCCTGTTCGATATTTCGATCGTCGACCGGAATGACGAACACAGGTTAGCCATCGAGGGGTTCGCGGGCAATGGCCCTCGACGGACCCCGACGACTGACCCGACGTGGGGCATTGACACCCCCAGGGAGCGCGCATACGGTCTCGCCATCATTTCGAACGTGTGACGAAATATCGAACAACACGATACGAACGGCACGACCGGAACCGAGGGGCAACCACCGTGCGCATCACGGGAATCACCACACATGTCGTCGGCACCCCCTGGCGGAATCTCACCTACGTCCAGGTGCACACCGACGAGGGGCTGACGGGCGTCGGCGAGACACGGATGCTCGGCCACACCGACGCGCTGGTCGGCTATCTCCGCGAGGCGGAGGCCAACCACATCGCGGGCTCCGACCCGTTCGCGGTCGAAGACCTCGTACGGCGGATGAAGTACGGCGACTACGGGAGGGCCGGCGAGATCGTGATGTCGGGCATCGCCGTCGTCGAGATGGCCTGCTGGGACATCAAGGGCAAGGCGCTCGGCGTGCCGGTCTGGCAGCTGCTCGGCGGCCGGGTGACCGACCGGGTCAAGGCGTACGCGAACGGCTGGTACACCACCGAGCGGACCCCGGACGCCTACCACAAGGCGGCCCAGGAGGTCGTGGCGCGCGGCTACCGCGCCCTGAAGATCGACCCGTTCGGCACCGGCCACCTCGAACTCGACGCGGAACAGACCCGGTACGCGGTCTCCCTGATCGAGGCGGTCCGGGACGCGATCGGACCGGACACCGAACTGATGCTGGAGATGCACGGGCGGTTCTCGCCGGCCACGGCGGTGCGCCTCGCACGCGACCTGGCCCCCTTCCACCCGGCCTGGCTGGAGGAACCGGTGCCGCCGGAGAACCTCAAGGCGTTGGAGAAGGTGGCCGCCAAGGTCGACATGCCGATCGCGACCGGTGAGCGCATCCACGACCGCATCGAGTTCCGGGAGCTCTTCGAGTCGCAGGCCGCCGACATCATCCAGCCGGACCTCGGCCACATCGGCGGCATCCTGGAGACCCGCAAGCTCGCGGCCACCGCGGAGACCCACTACATGCTGGTCGCCCCGCACAACGTGGGCGGTTCGGTGCTCACCGCCGCCTCGCTCCAACTCGCGGCCTGCACACCGAACTTCAAGATCCTCGAACACTTCAACGACTTCGCGGACGCGGAGATCAAGAAGGTCGTCCGGGGGGCGCCCCAGGTCGATCCGGAGACCGGATGCTTCGAGGTGTCCGAGGCGCCGGGGCTCGGGGTCGAGCTGGACGTGGACGCGGCGGCCGAGTTCCCGCAGCAGCGGGCCCGCTTCGACCTGTGGGCCGAGGGCTGGGAGCGGAGGCAGCCGAAGTGAGCGGCGGCGGGGGGACGAGCCGCGCGGTCGTCGTCGAGAAGCCCGGCGCGCACCGGCTCGTCGAGCGGGAGGTGCCCGAGCCCGGTCCCGGCGAGGTACGGGTGCGGGTCGCCGCCGCCGGTGTCTGCATGAGCGACCGCGAGGTGTACGACGGACACCGCGATCCCGCCTATGTGCGCTACCCCCTCGTCCCCGGGCACGAGTGGTCCGGCACCGTCGAGGCCGTGGGGCCCGGGGTCGACGCCTCGCTGGTGGGGCGCCGTTGCGTCGCGGAGGGCTTCCGCGCCTGCGGCACCTGTGAGCGGTGCCGGTGCGGCGAGACCAGCCTCTGCACGGCGGGTTACGCGGAGACCGGCTTCACCGAGCCCGGCGCCTTCGCCGACCATGTGGTCGTCCCCGCCCGCCTGCTGCACCTGCTGCACGACGAGGCCGACCCGCGCGCGGCCGCGCTCCTGGAACCGGCCGCCGTGGTCGCCGCCGCCGTGCGGGCCGGGTGCCCGCGCCCCGGCGAGCGCGTCGCCGTCGTCGGCGCCGGCACGCTCGGTCTGCTGGCCGTCCAGCTGCTCTCCGCCTCCTCCCCCGCCGAACTGGCCGTCGTCGACCCCCGGGTGGCGCGCGGCGCGCAGGCCCTGCGGTTCGGCGCGAGCGAGGCACTCGCCCCCGAGGAGGCGGCGGCCGGGTCGTACGGCCGCTTCGACCTGGTCGTGGAGACGGCCGGGGCGCCCTCCACCGCCGCCTCCTCCTGTCTGCTGGCCCGCAGGGGCGGCCGGGTGGTGCTGACCGGGATGTTCGCGCCCGGAGCCGTCGGGATCGACCCCGCGCATCTGTCGGTGAGCCAGCTGGAGGTGCGCAGCGTCTTCGGCGCGCCCTCGGCGGCCTGGGCCGACGCGGTGCGCGCCTTCGGGCTCGGGCTGCTCGACCCGGCCCCGCTGATCACCCACGAGTTCCCGCTGGAGCGGTTCGCGGAGGCCGTCGCGCTGGTCGGCGGCGGCGATCCCCTGACCGGCAAGGTGCTGCTGCGCCCCTGACCGGGCACCCCGGCGCGGGGGCGCGGCGGGTGGTCCCGTACCACCGCCCGTACCCCCGCCCGGACCCCCGCGCGCCCTCCGTCCCGAACAGCGTCCGATATACCGAACAGAGGATTCCTGTGACCGCTTCCGCCGTCCCCCGCCGTCCCGGCGCCGCCGCGCTCGCGCGGATCGACCATCCGGTGCCCGCCGTCGATCCCGCCGACGCCTCCCCGCACTCCTTCCCGGACGGCGGCACCTGGCGCACCGAGATCCCCTCGGTCGAGGGACCCGAGGCGCTCGCCGTGGTCCTGAAGGAGAGCGCCCGGCTCGACGTGCCGGTGCACCGGATCAGCCAGGGCAGCGGCGTCTGGATGCTCACCGACGACGAGATCACCGAGATGGTCGAGGGCTGCGCCGAACGCTCCGTCGAGCTCTGCCTGTTCACCGGGCCGCGCGGCACCTGGGACATCGGCGCCGCCACCCGTACCGACTCCGGCGGCGCCGGTCTGCGGGCGCGCGGCCATGACGGACTCGCCGGCTGCGTCGAGGACGCCCTGCGCGCCACGGCGTTGGGGGTGCGCTGTCTGCTCGTCGCCGACGAGGGCGTGCTGTGGACGCTGCACCGGCTGCGCGCGGCCGGTGAACTCCCCGCCGACACCACGTTCAAGGCCTCCGCGCTGATCGGCCCCGTCAATCCGGCCTCGTACGCCGTCTACGAGCACCTGGGCGCGGACTCCCTCAACGTCCCCTCCGACCTGACCCTCACCCACCTCACCGAGATCCGCCGGGTCAGCCGCGCGCCGATGGACCTCTACGTGGAGGCGCCGGACGACCTCGGCGGCTACGTCCGGATGTACGAGGCCGCCGAACTGATCCGGCGGGGCGCGCCGTTGTACCTGAAGTTCGGGCTGAGCAGGTCGGCCGGCCTCTATCCGTACGGCGCCCATCTGCGGGACCACGCGCTGGCCACCGCCCGTGAGCGCGTACGGCGCGGCCGGCTGGTCCTCGATCTGCTCGCCCGGCACGGCGCGGACGGCGGGATGTCCCCGCTCGGCTCGCGGCTGCCCGGCGCCCTCCGCCGTTTCCCCGCCCCCGAAGGGAACTGACATGCGCACCCGCACCCGCACCCGCCACCCGGCGGCCCTCGCCGCCCTGTCCCTGCTGCTCGTCACGGCCCTCGCCGGCTGCGGCCAGGAGGCCCGCGGCGGCAGCCGGTACAAGGCCGACGCCGAGAAGGGCGGCACCATCGGCCTGGCGTTGCCGACCAAGGCCTCGGAGCGGTGGATAGCCGACGGCGAGAACATGGCGAAGCAGTTCCGGCAGGCGGGCTACGAGACCGACCTGCAGTACGGCGACGACAAGGTCGAGAACCAGATCGCCCAGATCGAGAACATGATCACCAAGGGTCGGCGGCTCCTGGTGATCGCCGCGATCGACGGTGCCGCGCTCACCGAGGTACTCCAGCGCGCCCACGACGCCGGCATCCCCGTCATCTCGTACGACCGGCTCATCATGGGCACCGAGCACGTCGACTACTACGCCTCCTTCGACAACGAGCGGGTCGGCGAGCTGGAGGCGCGGTACATCGTCGAGCGGCTGAAGCTGGGCGCGCCCACGAAGAACGCCGGCAAGACGTACGACATCGAGCTCTTCGCCGGATCGCCGGACGACAACAACACCCGGTACTTCTGGAACGGCGCCATGAAGGTGCTCCAGCCGTACTTCGACAGCGGCCGGCTCCGCGTCCGCAGCGGGCAGACGAGGATGAACCAGGCGACCACCCTGCGCTGGGACGGCGGCACCGCGCAGAAGCGGATGGACGACCTGATCAGCAAGAACTACGGCGAGGAGAGCGTCGACGCGGTCCTCTCGCCGTACGACGGCATCTCGATCGGCATCATCTCCGCGCTCAAGAGCGCCGGTTACGGCACCGCCGGCCGGCCGCTGCCCGTCGTCACCGGGCAGGATGCCGAGCTGGCCTCGGTCAAGTCGATCATCCGTGGCGAGCAGACCCAGACCGTCTTCAAGGACACCCGCAAGCTGGCCGCCCGGGCGGTGGCGATGGGCGACGCCGTACTGGACGGCAGGAAGCCGGAGGTCAACAACGTGAAGGACTACCACAACGGGAAGAAGACCGTGCCGTCGTATCTGCTCGACCCGGTCAGCATCGACAGGTCGAACACCGATCTCCTCGTCCGCGAGGGGTACTTCACCGCGGAACAGCTGTCATGACCGGCCCAGTCCCCGGCCCCGATCCCGTCCTCGAGCCCGTGCTCGAGATGCGTTCCATCACCAAGACCTTCCCCGGCGTCACCGCGCTCAGCGAGGTGAACCTCACCGTCGGCCGCGCCGAGATCCACGCCCTCTGCGGCGAGAACGGCGCCGGCAAGTCGACGCTGATGAAGGTGGTCAGCGGCGTCCACCCGCACGGCACCTACGAGGGCGAGATCCGTTTCGAGGGCGAACCGGTCGCCTTCAAGGACATCCGGGCGAGCGAACGCCGCGGCATCGTGATCATCCATCAGGAGCTGGCGCTCGTCCCGCACCTGTCGATCGCGGAGAACATCTTCCTCGGCAACGAACGGGCCCACCGGGGAGTCGTCGACTGGAACGACACCCTGCGCAGCGCCCAGCGCCTGCTCGCCCGGGTCGGTCTGCGCGAGAACCCGCTCACGCCGGTCGCCGACCTCGGCGTGGGCCGACAGCAGCTGGTCGAGATCGCCAAGGCGCTGTCCAAGGAGGTGAAGCTGCTCGTCCTCGACGAGCCGACGGCGGCGCTCAACGACGAGGACAGTGCGGCGCTCCTGCAGCTGATCCTGGAGCTGCGCGAGGAGGGCATCGCCTCCGTCGTCATCTCCCACAAGCTGGGCGAGATCCGGCGGATCGCCGACCGGGTGACGGTGCTCCGCGACGGCCGGACCATCGAGACGCTGCCGGTCCGCCCGGCCCCGGACGCCGCCCCGGAGCTGTCCGAGGAGCGGATCATCCGCGGCATGGTGGGCCGCGACCTCGACCACCGCTTCCCGCCGCGCACCGCCTACCAGGGCGCGGACGCCGGCCGGGTCGCGCTCGCGGTCCGGGGGTGGACCGTGCGCCACCCGGTGGACCAGCGGCGCACGGTCGTCGACGACGTCTCGCTGACCGTCCGCCGGGGCGAGATCGTCGGCATCGCGGGCCTCATGGGCGCCGGTCGCACCGAGCTGGCGATGTCGGTCTTCGGCCGCTCCTACGGGCGGTACGCGGGCGGCACCGTGGAGATCGACGGCCGGCCGGCGGCGACGGGCACCGTGCCCGACGCGATCGCGGCCGGTCTGGCCTACGTCACCGAGGACCGCAAACGCTACGGGCTCCATCTGGACGACACCGTCCACCGCAATGTCTCGCTCGCCTCCCTGCCCGGGATGCGGCGGCGCGGAGTGGTCGACGAGCACGAGGAGCGGAAGGTCGCCGAGCGCTACCGCGCCACGATGAACATCAAGACGCCGACGGTCTTCGAGCAGGTCGGCCGGCTCTCCGGCGGCAACCAGCAGAAGGTCGTCCTCAGCAAGTGGATCCACGCCGACCCGAAGGTGCTGATCCTCGACGAGCCGACGCGGGGCATCGACGTCGGCGCCAAGTACGAGATCTACACCGTGATCGACCGGCTCGCGGCGCAGGGCAGAGCGGTGCTGTTCATCTCCTCCGAACTGCCCGAACTCCTCGGGATGTGCGACCGGATCTACACGATGGCCGAGGGGCGGCTGACCGGTGAGGTCGCCCGCGGCGATGCCACCCAGGAAACCCTGATGCGCCACATGACCACGAGCAGGAGCTGAGGTCCGCCATGACCACCACGACCCCTTCCGCGCCCGACACGGTGGCGACCCATCCGATACGTCCGTCGGCCGGCGCGCTGCTCGTGCACGCGCTGCGGGCGAACATGCGCCGGTACGGCATGCTCGTCGCGCTCGCCTTCCTCGTCGTCCTGTTCCAGATCTGGACGGACGGCACGCTGCTGCTGCCGAACAACGTCTCCAACCTGGTCCAGCAGAACAGCTACATCCTCATCCTCGCCATGGGGATGATGATCGTCATCATCGCGGGTCACATCGACCTGTCCGTGGGGTCGCTCGCCGCGTTCGTCGGCGCCCTGTCGGCGGTGATGATGGTCCGTCACGACCTGCCGTGGGTCCTCGCGCTCGTGCTCGCCCTGCTCGTCGGTGCGGTGGCCGGGGCCTGGCAGGGGTACTTCATCGCCTACCTCGGGATCCCGTCCTTCATCGTGACGCTCGCCGGGATGCTCCTCTTCCGCGGTCTCACCCAGATCTTCCTGGAGGGCCGCTCGCTGGCGCCGTTCCCCGAAGGCTTCCAGAACATCGCCAAGGGCTTCATCCCCGAGATGGGGCCGTACACGCAGTACCACAACCCGACCCTGTTCATCGGTCTCGTCACGGTCGTCTTCCTGCTGCTGCGCGAGTGGCGCGACCGCAAGCGGCAGGTGGCGTACGAGCTGGAGGTCCTGCCGACCGGGCTGTGGGCGCTGAAGTGCGTGGCGATGACCGCCGCGATCGGGGCCTTCACCCTCACCCTGGCCAGCTTCCACGGTGTGCCGGTCGTCATGCTCGTCATGTGCGCGCTGCTCATCGGTCTCGGTTACGTGATGCGCAACGCGGTCGTCGGCCGCCATGTGTACGCGCTCGGCGGCAACAAGGCGGCCGCGAAGCTCTCGGGGGTCAAGGACAAGCGGGTCACGTTCCTGGTCTTCGTCAACATGGGCGTCCTCGCGGCCCTCGCCGGCTGCGTGTACGCGGCGCGGCTCAACGCGGGCACGCCGCAGGCCGGTCTCAACTTCGAGCTGGAGGCGATCGCGGCCGCGTTCATCGGCGGGGCGTCGATGAGCGGCGGCGTGGGCACGGTGATGGGGGCGGTGATCGGCGGCCTGGTCCTGGGCGTCCTGAACAACGGGATGTCGCTGGTGGGCATCGGCACGGACTACCAGCAGGTCATCAAGGGTCTGGTGCTCCTCGCCGCGGTCGGCTTCGACGTCTGGAACAAGCGGCGCGCGGGCCGGTAGCGGAGGGGGGACCGGTCCGGGTGGCCGTCACGGCCACCCGGACCGCGCGTCCCCTCATCGGAAGAGGCGCTCCGGGAGGATCCGCTGGGCGCGCAGTTCGCCGGCGACGAGGGCGGCGTACTCCGTGGCGCCGCGCACCGAGGTGTGGGTGTTGTCCCGCTTCTCGGCCGTCAGGTAGAGGGCCTTGGACGCCTCGGGGCCCAGCTCCTCGACCCGCGCCCTGGTGAGGGCGGTCAGGTCGATCAGCGGGGTTCCGAGGCCGGCCGCGAGGCGCCTGACCTCGGCGGGGTGGTCGACGCCGAGGCCGTTGACGAGGAGGGCGGTGCCGTTGTTCAGGGTGCCGTCGGTGTTGAACCAGCGGCGCACGACGGGCGTCACGAGCACGGGCCGGCCGCCCCGTTCCCGTACCCCCTCGACGAGGGTGGTGAGGTTGGCCCGATAGGTCGCGGCGTCGGTCTGCTTGTCGTTGTGGGCGAGCTGGATCAGGACGGGGTCGCCGGGCCGGATGAGCGGCTGGACGGTGGGGAAGAGGGCGGGGTTGGCCAGATAGCTGACGGTGCTCTCCCCGGAGTCGGCGTGGTTGGCGACCGCGACCCCGCGCGTGAGGAACCGGGGCAGCTGCTGGCCCCAGCCGCTGTACGGCTCCCCCGGCTGGTCGCAGACGGTGGAGTCGCCGACGAGGAAGAGGCGCGGCGCGGCGGGGGCCGGGGTGACCCGGACGCCGGAGAGCCGTGGCGCCGCGCCGCCGAAGGTCAGGTCGAGGCCGGGGCTTCCGGCGGGTCCGGTCGGCTCGCCCTCGGGGTCACGGACGTCGACGGTGAAGGAGCGCCGGGCCCGCTCCCCCGCGCCGGTGCCGGTCGCGGCGAGCAGGGCGCGCCGGGTCTCGCCCGTGACGGAGGTGGAGCCGGCGGTGTCCCCGCCGAGGGTGACGGTGACGTCGTACGTGCCGGGCGGCACGTCGAAGTGGCAGACGACCGCGTCCGTGGTGGCGGACGGGGCACAGTGGTCGAGGCCCTGGCCGTAGGGGCCTTCGGCGTGGGCGGGGGCGGCGGTGAGCGCGGCGGCGGCGGTCGCGGCGACGGTGAGCAGGGCGGTGCGTCGCATCGGTGCTTCTCCTTACGCGGGGAGGCTGTCGCCGACGAGGGCGAGGTTCTGGATGGCGGCGAGTCCGTAGAGGGCGGTGGTGTTGGTGCTGATCCCCAGGTGTTCGTAGCCGGGTTCGAGCGCGGCGGGCCCCTGGACGGGGGTCTTGTCCCAGACCATCGCCGAGGTGTAGCCGTCGCTCGCGTGGAACTTGGCCCAGGCGCGCTTGGCGAGCGCGGGGTCGTTCAACTGGGCGGCGGCGTAGGCGTCCTGGCGCGAGTGGCCCTGGAAGAGCAGCAGATTGCCGAAGTTCTTGCCGTAGCGGGCCGCCTGTTCGGTCTTGGAGGCGTTGAAGTAGCGGCAGTAGTCGAGCCAGGCGTTCTTGAACGCGGGCATGTCGACGAGGTCGATGAGTTCGGCGCACATCTCGACCAGGCCGAACATCGCGGAGAGGTGGGAGACGCCGACGACGGGCTCGGTGGCGACGGCGAACCGGCCGGTGTCGAGGTCGTAGAGGCCGGTGCCCTGGACGAATCCGTTGGGCTGGGCGGCGATGGTCTCCATGGTGGAGCGCAGCCGCGCCTCGGCCTTGGCGGCCTTGGGGCCGCCGCGTTCCCACTCGGTGAGCCAGGCGGCGGCGAGGCCGCTCCAGTCCGTGCCGAAGCCGATGGACAGGGCGTGGCGGTCCGGGGTGTAGGGCTCGGTGCGGATCTTGCGGATCGGGTCGAGGACGAGGAAGGTCTCGTCGGAGTCGACCAGGGCGTGCATCAGGTCGCCGACGCGTTCGTCGGCGGTGAGGTAGTAGTAGGGGCGGCGGTAGACGGCGGTGGAGATGCGCTGCTGCTTGGCGCTGCACGCGAAGTGCTGGACGCCGTGCCGGGTGCCGAGTCCGGCCCAGGTGCCGAGGTGGTAGACGTCGACCTCGCCGGTGTGGCGGGTCATCGCCTCGGCGAACCGGAAGATGTCGGAGCGGCCTGAGCGCAGGTAGGCGTACCAGAGCCACAGGTCGGGAGAGAGCTCGGAGTTGTCCCAGGCGTAGCCGCCGACGTCGTACCGCCACTGGTGCCGGTCCTCGTCGTAGGTGTGCATGATGTCGCCGTAGTCCCAGAAGCCGTACCAACGGCGCTGCTCGGCCTGGTCCTTGTAGTAGGTGAAGAGGTAGTCGAGGTGGTCCTCGATCCGCGCCTTGGCGGGGGTGGAGCGGTCGACGGGTGCGAAGAGTCCGCCGAACACCCGGGCGCGGCTGAGGTCTTCGGGGCTCGCGACGAGTTGCGGCGGGGTGGTGACGGCGGCGGCCTGGGCGACGAGCGTCTCGGCGGTCGGCGTGGCGGCGTTGGCCCAGAACATCAGCTCGCTGGTGCGGGCGATGCCGTAGGGCGTGCCGAAGCCGGGTTCGTAGTCCTCGTAGGTGATGTTGAGGCCTTCGAGCTGTTCGGGGAAGGTGTCCTGGCCCATGCCGTCGTGGTAGAAGCGCAGGTCCATGGGCTGGGCCTCGGGTGACCAGAGCCAGAGGGTGACCTCCGCGGCGTCGCCGGCGGCGCCGCGGATGTCGAGCTGCGCGGGGTGCTTCTGCCAGAAGTCCCGCAGCCCGAAGGAGAATCCGCCGCTCGGTCCGCCGACGTATCCGAAGCCGTTCGCCCGGCGGCCGCCGCCGGCCGGGATCCAGCCGTGGCCGGCCTTGGTGCGCTTGCGCAGGGTGAAGCCGTCGGCGGAGAGCTGGGAGAGGGTGTAGTCGCCCCAGGTCGGGATGTACTGGAGGCGGGAGGTGACGCGCTGGTCCCAGGTGACCGGGTCGGGCAGCTTCTCGCCCTTGACCTGAGCCTTGCGGACGGCGGCGCCGGGGTCGCGGCGCAGGCCGGTGATGCCCTTGACGGCCTCGGTGAGGAAGCCCTGGCCCTCGCCCGCGATACGGATGTGGCGGTCGTACGCGGCGTCGCGCATGGGGACGGTGAAGCGGACGCCGAGGCCGCGGACGAAGTCCTTGTTCTGATCCCCGTCGTAGGTGATGGTGTGCACCATGCGGAAGGACTCGGCGCCGGCGTAGAAGTAGAGACGGACCGAGAACGGAAGCCAACTGCGGCTGCCCTTGCGGTGCTTGCCGTCGATGCGGACGACCGCGCGGACGGGGCCGCGCTGTTCGACGGTGGCGCCGGAGATCTCGCCGTCGAACCGCTCCCACTTGGCGTTGCCCTGGTCGCCGTCGTCGAGGTCGCTCTGGCGCAGCAGGACGAGCCGCCCGTCGGTGGCGATCTTCACTCCGTCGCGTGTCACGGACTCGACGAGCTTCGCGCCGTCGCGGGAGACGACCGCGGTGACCGTGCCGGTGTCGACGGTGATACGGCGGTCGGTCTCCGTGACGGTGATCCGGCGGGTGGCGGTGGCCGGGGTGCCGGGAGCGAGGGTGAACCTCCGCGCTCCGGCGGCCTCGGGGCCGACGGCGTGCGCGGTCCACTTGAGCGAGCCGTCGGGCCAGCGGGCGGTGGTCCAGGTCTGTACGGGGACCTCCGCGCCGTCGGCCGTGGTGAGCGCGAAGGTCCGGTCGGCGGGGTGGGCGCCCCTGGGCCACGGCACCCCGAAGGTGGACCCGGGCGCCGCGCCCAGTCCGCCGTCCTCCAGCCAGGTGACGGTCGCCGGCCGCTCGTCGGCGGGTGTCCTGGCGCCTGCGGCGGCCCGCGCGTCGCCCCGTCCGAGGGCCCAGCTGAACTGGGCGGCGGCACCGGCGACGGCGGCGGCCTTGAGCAGAGACCTGCGAGGGATCGAGGACATGCGATTCCTTTCCATGAGCATGACATTCGGCGGCTCGGCGGCGGTTGCCACGAGCCATGGGAACGGCCGGCCCGGCACGGCGGCCGGACCGGCACGAGGCCGGGCCGGGGTGGGTCGGCGACCGTGCCGGACGGCGACGGCGACGGCGCTGCGGCCACCCCGCTCAGCGGGCCGCCGCGTGCCTCTCCGCCGTGCGCCTCTCGACCGCGAGGGTCGCCGCCATCGCGACGCCGAGCGCCGGGGCCGCCAGGGGAACGGCGAACCAGGCCGAGGCCGCGATCACGGCGAAGCCGCAGACGACGAGGAGTGAGCCGGCCGGGTCGCGCACGGTGCGGCGGGCCGCCGCGGCGAGCAGCGAGCGCCAGGAGGAGCCGGGGCGCCAGGCCGCGCAGGCGCGCAGGACGGTGACGACGAGACCGATCGCCGCCAGGACCCCGAGCGCGCCGACCGTGCGGCCGCCCGGCAGCCCCGCCCGTACGATCGCGAGGTCGAGCCACACCAGCGCGAGCGCGGCCCAGACCGCCACCCCCACGAGCCAGCCCCGGCGCGCGGCGGACCGCAGGTCCGCCGTGAAGGCGCGCAGGCCGCCCTCCTCGTCCCCGGTCCAGCGGCGCAGATGCGCCGCCCCCGCGGCCAGCGCCGCGGGGAGCGTCACCAGCGGCAGTGACGCGAGGGTGATCCAGATCCCGACGAGGAGACACTCGGCGAACACGCCGAAGCGTTCCAGTGTCTGCGGCTTGAGCATGGACGCGGCCTCCTCAGCCCTTCAGTCCGGACGTGGCCATGCCGTCGATGAGATAGCGCTGGAAGGCCAGGAAGAAGAGGAGCACCGGCAGGAGCGCCACGAGCGACATGGCGATCATCCCGCCGTAGTTGGCGAGACCGTCCTGGTCGACGAACATCTTCAGGCCGAGCGAGACGGTGTACTTCTCGGGTTCGTTGAGGTAGATCAACGGCCCCATGAAGTCGTTCCACGCGTTGATGAAGGTGAAGATCGCGCTGGTGATCAGGGCGGGACGGCACAGCGGCAGCACGATCGACCAGTAGATCCGCAGATGCCCGCAGCCGTCCAGGCGCGCCGCCTCGTCCAGCTCCTTGGGCAGGTTGCGCATGAACTGCATCATCAGGAAGACGAAGAACGCGTCCGTCGCCAGGTACTTGCCGAGCAGCAGCGGTGTGTAGGTGTTGACGAGTTCCAGCTTCTGGAAGAGGACGTACTGCGGGATGAGCAGCACGTGGTACGGCAGAAGGAGCGTGCCGATCATCACCGAGAAGAGGATCCCGCGTCCGGCGAAGCCGATCCTGGCGAAGGCGTAGGCCGCCAGCGAGCAGGACAGGACGACGCCGACCACCGAACCGAGGGACAGCAGGAGCGAGTTGGTGAAGAAGGTGGAGATGGGGATGTCCGCGATGCCGTCGGCGAGCCGGCGGTAGTTGTCCAGTATCGGATCGGTGGGGAGCAGCCGCAGGCTGCCGACGATCTCGTCGTTCGGCTTCAGCGAGCCGCCGATCACCCAGACCACGGGGTAGAGGACGACCGCGAGGACGGCGAGCGCCCCCAGGTGCCAGGCGATCGATCCCGTACGGACCCGCCTCGAACCGGCGCCCGACCCCGTATCCCTACGCCTCGATGTGCTCGTCAGGGTCATCGGGACGCCTCCTCGTAGTGCACCCAGCGCCGCTGGGACCAGAACAGCACCGCGGTCACCAGGCCGACGGCGAGCAGCAGCATCCAGGCCATCGCCGAGGCGAAGCCCATCCGGCTGTTCTCGAAGCCCTGGATGTAGAGGTAACAGGTGTAGACGAGCGTGGCGTCGGCCGGTCCGCAGGAGTTGCCCTGGCCGCCGAGGATGTAGGCCGAGCCGAAGACCTGGAAGGAGTGGATCGTCTCCAGGAGCACGTTGAAGAAGAGCACCGGGGAAATCATCGGCAGGGTGATGTTCCAGAACCGGCGCCATGTCCCCGCGCCGTCCATCTCGGCCGCCTCGTACAGCTCGCGCGGGACCTGCTTGAGCCCCGCCAGGAAGATGACCATCGGGGCGCCGAACTGCCAGACGGTCAGGGCGACCAGGCTGTAGACGATCCGGTCCGGGTCGCCGATCCAGCCGCCCGCGTCCAGGCCGAAGACCTGCTGGGTGCGGTCGACGACGGCGCCGTCCGAGAAGATCGCGCGCCAGACGATGGCGATGGAGACGCTCGCGCCGATGAGCGAGGGCGCGTAGAACGCCGCCCGGTAGAAGCCCTGGCCCGCGCGCTTCTGGTTGAGGAGCAGCGCCACGCCGAGTGCGGCGGCCAGCTTGAGCGGCGTACCGACGATCACGTACCAACTCGTCACCTCCACCGAGGTGCGCCAGCGCGGGTCGGCGAACATCTCGGTGAAGTTCCGCAGACCGATCCACTTCGGGGCGTCGAAGAGGTTGTAGTCCGTGAAGGCGAAGTAGAGCGAGGCGATCATCGGTCCCGCGGTGAGCAGGACGAAGCCGGCGATCCACGGGGACATGAAGAGATAGCCGGCGAGGTTCTCGCGGCGGGCACGGCCGCGGCCGGCGCCCCCCGAGGAGGTCGTGGGGCCGCCCCCGGCCACGGAGCCCGGCGCCGCGGGCTCCACGGCCGGCGGCGTCGGCGGTACGTGTGTCACGGCGGTTCCCATCAGGAGCCGAGGGCCGTCTTGGCCTCGGTGAAGTACTGCTTCACCGCGTCCGGCACCGACCGCTTGCCGAGCGCCATCTCCTCCGCGAGGCGCAGGAAGGCCGCCTCGCAGACGTCGGCGCCCGCCGGGTGGGGCGTGATCGTCTCCAGGACGCCGGAGTCCACCAGCTGCTGTTCGTACGCGGCGATCTGCCGGGCGACCGGGTCGGTGGGCTTGAAGGCCTCGTACTGGGCCGTGGTGGCCGGGACACCGCGGTCGAAGCCCATGACCGTGGCGACCTGCGGGTCGTGGACCATGAAGTCGATGAACCGGGCCACTTCCCCGGGGTGCTTGGTGCGCTTCGATCCGCTGAGCATCAGCGAACCGAGGTACTGCCCGGTCCTCCTGCCGTCGGTGGTCGGGATGGGGGCCAGCCCGTACTCGCTCTTGCCCTCCGCGGTGTAGCGGATGGCGAAGTTGTCCCAGGTGAACTCGGCGGCGGCGAGTTCGGCGGTGACGGCCGACTTCGGCCTGGCCTGGGCGGCCTTCCCGGGGGGTGCGTGGAGGCCCGAGCGGACCCCGGCGTACGCCTTCGTCCACCAGTCGGTGAGATCGGCCTCGGTGAAGCCGAGCCCGTCCTTGGTGAAGAACGCCTTGCCGTGCTGGCGCAGGTAGAGGTCGTAGAGGTACATCACGCCGTACATGCCGCTGTCGCCGGCCCGGCCCTGGGTGTCGCGGATCTTGGCGAGGGCGGCCTGGAACTCGCCCCAGGTCCAGCCGGGCCTGGGGGCGATCCCCGCCTTGGCGAAGAGGGTCCGGTCGATGACCAGGGCCATCGAGTTGCTGCCGACCGGGACGCCGAGGAGCTTGCCGTCGATCTCGCCGAACTTCTCGAGTCCGGCCCGGAAGCCGTCGAGGCGGAGGTTTCCGGCCTTGACCTGCTCGCGCAGGTCGAGCAGGACGTTCTTCTCGTCGTACTTGCGCAGGAACCCGATCGCGTTCTGGAAGACGTCCGGCGGATTGCCGCCGGACGCCTGGGTGTTGAACTTCTTCCAGAAGTCGGCGTAGGGCTGGAAGTCCGTCTTGACCTTGATCTTCGGGTACTTCTTCTCGAAGAGCGCGATCGACTGGTTGATCCGCTTGGCGCGGTCGTCGGACCCCCACCAGGCGTACCGGATGGTCACGGTTCCGTCGCCGGAGCCGCCTCCGCTGCCACACCCCGCCGCGGTCAGGCCGAGAGCGGCCAGTGAACCGCCGGTGAGCTTGAGCATGCCCCGCCGGTCAACAGTGCTGGTGGTACGCACAGTTCGTCCTCCCGCGCGTGAAGATTGAAACGTTTTAGGAAAGCGCTTGCTGGGACAACGTAGAGAGGGCCGCCCCGTACGTCAACGGTTCGGACGCATCCGTTCGAAGCGCTTCGGGGGAAGGGCCGATCAGGCCAGTCTGATGACGTTCCACGACAGGGGCGCCAGGACGGTCCTGAGGACGCCGCCGTCGAGCGTGCCGCCGTCCACGAGGCGCGGGGCGACCCGCCCGGGGTCGGCCGCCGTGTTGCACGCCTCGGGATCCGGGTCCGCGAGCACGCTGTGCTCGACGATCCGGGTCGGCTGGAGCCCGCGCAGGGCGACCTCCAGGGGGAGCTCCCGGCCCTGGGCACGGTTGACCGCGAACACGGTCACGCCGCCGTCCTCGTTCCGCACCGCGGTGGCGTGCAGCAGCGGGACCTCGCCGTAGCGCCGGGTGGCGTGCGTCGGCGCGTCGACGCGCACGTCGAGGACGGTGCCGCGACCGTGGCGCGAGGCCTGGGCGAAGGGGAAGAAGGTGGTCTGGCGCCAGGCCGGACCGCCGGGCTCGGTCATGACCGGGGCGATGACATTGACGAGTTGGGCGAGACACGCGACGGCGACCCGGTCCGCGTGGCGCAGCAGGGCGATCAGGAGCGAGCCGACGACGACCGCGTCGGTGACGGTGTAGACGTCCTCCAGGAGGCGCGGGGCCTCCTGCCAGTCTTCGACGGGGTGCGGGTCGGGCCGTCGCTGGTACCAGACGTTCCACTCGTCGAAGGAGAGCGTGATCCGCTTCTCCGACTTCAGCCGGGCGCCGACGTGGTCACAGGTGGCCACGACCCGCTCGATAGAGGACTCCATGTCGACGGCGGAGGCGAGGAAGGAGTCACGGTCGCCGTCGGTCTCCTCGTAGTACGCGTGCAGCGAGACGTGGTCCACGAGCTCGTACGTCTCGGCGAGGACGGTGGCCTCCCACGCGGCGAAGGTGGGCATGGTCCGGTGGGAGCTGCCGCAGGCGACGAGTTCGAGGCCGGGGTCGATCTGGCGCATGGCGCGGGCGGTCTCGGCGGCGAGCCTGCCGTACTCGGCGGCCGTCTTGTGGCCGGTCTGCCAGGGGCCGTCCATCTCGTTGCCCAGGCACCACAGCCGGATGCCGAACGGGTCCTTGTTCCCGTGCGCGATCCGGCGCTCGGAGAGCGCGGTGCCGGCCGGGTGGTTGGCGTATTCGAGCAGCTCCAGCGCTTCGGTGACGCCTCGGGTGCCGAGGTTGAGCGCCATCATCGGCTCGGCGTGCGGCCCCAGCTTCCGCAGGAAGGCGAGGAACTCGGCGAGGCCGAAGCGGTTGGTCTCGGTGGAGCGCCAGGCGAGGTCGAGGCGGCGCGGCCGCTCCTCGACCGGGCCGACGCCGTCCTCCCAGCGGTGGCCGGACACGAAGTTGCCGCCCGGGTAACGGACGACGGTGACGCCGAGTTCACGGACGAGCTCCAGGACGTCGGCGCGCAGACCGTCCTCGTCGGCGGCGGGGTGGCCGGGTTCGAAGACGCCGGTGTAGACGCAGCGGCCGAGGTGTTCGACGAACGAGCCGAAGAGACGGGGGTCGACGCGGCCGACGGAGAAGTCGGGGTCGAGGACGAAGCGGGCGGTGTCGCGGGACATACGGCTCCAGATGTTCGAAATATCGAATGGCGATCGCAACTTCGAACAGGACCGTAGGTTCGGGCACCGCGCCGGGTCAATGGGGGCGGCGCGCCGGGTCAAATGGGGGCGGCAGGCCGCCCGGGTACGCGAAGGGCCGGCCGTCCCCGCTCCGCGCGGGTCCGGCCGGCCGTGTCGTACGCGGAACTGCCCCCGCGGGGCGCTGCTATTCGAGCAGCTCCGCGTACGAGCCCATGGCCAGGGCGATGTCCGCCTGGGCCCAGAACCGGTGGTACGTGAAGACGGGCGCGGCGCCGCCCGCCAGATAGGCCTCGATCTTCGGCCAGGCCGGGTCGTCCTGGTAGAAGGAGCGGATCGAGGCGAAGGTGGACGAGGAGTTCACCGGGTCGCCGCCCGGCATGGTGCCGGTCCAGCCGCTCGGCACGTACACCGGGTCGTCGAAGCGGTTGTAGTCGGCGCGGGTCTCCGGGACGGCGATGCCGAGCGGGTCCTGGTGGTGGGTCCACATGCCGTCCAGGAGCGCCTTGGCGACCCGCTTGGCCTCGGCGTGCCCGGACTTCGCCGCGTAGTACGTCAGGGTCTTGGCGTAGGCGGCGGCCACGCCGACGTCGTCGGTGTAGTCGGTGACGGTGACGTGGAGTCCCGCGTTGGCGCCGGGGTTGGCGGCGTTCCAGGTGTCGGGCGCCCCGGACCACCGGAGGGTGGAGGGGATGCGGTAGGTGCCGTCGGGGTTGATCGTGGTCTTCGACAGCGCCCAGCCGACCCACTTGTCGAGCACGGTCTTGGCGGCCGCGTCACCGGTCTGCCGGTAGTACTCCGCCACGCGCTCCATGGACCAGGCCTGGAAGCCGAACCACTGGTTGGACGCGGGGTCGTGGTAGACCGGCTTCTCGTCGTAGAAGAGGCCGTGGAAGGTGGGGGTCCCGGCCGACGGCTGCGCGTAGCGGCCCTGCCAGCTGTTGGTGGCTCCGCCCGCGATGGCGCCCTCGTCGGACTGGAGCCAGCGGTAGAACTCCAGCTGCCGGTCCAGGCTGGTCGCCCAGTCCGCCGCGCCCGTCGCCGACTTGGGCTTCAGCGGGGCGTACTCGCTCAGCGCGTAGGCGGCGAGCGGGTTCTGGTAGCCGCCGTGGGCGTGGCTGGAACCGATACGCCAGGACCAGCCGGCCGAGGTGTCGGTGGCGCCGCCCCAGGCGTAGTACCAGGACATCAGGTAGTGGGCGCTGTTCTTGCCGGTGCCGGCGGGGCAGACGGTGGGCCCGACGCAGTTCCCGGCCCTCTTGAAGTACTTGTCGAACATGGCGTAGCGCAGGTAGTCGCCCATCTTGGCCGCCTTGGAGACGGTCGTGGTGACCTGGGCGCCCTTGCCCTGCTCCTTGGCCCAGATGTCGGCCCAGTAGGCGGCCTGGACCGCGCGGGCGTCGGCGTCGGGGGCGTTGGTGAACTTCCACTGCTTGGCGTAGGAGGCGTCGCCCGTGAAGAGGTCGAGGTAGCCGTTCTTCCCGCCGTAGGCGAAGTTGTCGCAGGTGGGATGGGTGACGGTCTCCCAGACCGACTCCTGCGGGCCGCGCTGGAAGGTGTTGATGTACGACGGACCGGTCGCCGTGGGTCCGGCGTTGCACTTCCCGGGTTCGTTGCCGAAGCCGTAGACGTTGTCGACGTCCTGGATCCAGTGCATGCCGTAGAGGTCGTCGGTGCCGTACGCGCTCTTCAGCTCACCGGCGATCGGGTCGGCGCCGGAGGTGACGCCGGAGTCGAGCCTGGCCGGGTACTGCGACGGCAGGTCGTGCTCGGGCGCGTAGGTGGCCGGCTTGGAGGCGTTGTAGCTGCCGGTCGTGGGCTGGTCGGCGTGGGTGGGGATCATGTACTTCTCCATGATGTCCCACGCGCCGTTGAACTTGGTCCAGTCGCCGGTGATCTTGCCGTACATCGCCTGGAGCCAGATCAGATAGCTGTACGCCTCCGAGGTCGTCTCGTGCCCGTGGTCCGGGGCCTCGACGATCAGGGTCTCGACCGAGTGGTACGGGATGCCCTCGGGCGAGAAGTAGCCGTTGGCCGGGTTCGTGATCTTCCCGTGGAGGTCGAGGAAGCGGGCGTCGTACGTGGAGTCGGCCGCCAGCTGGGCGACGGTCACCTCGGCCTTGGTGTGGCCGGGGGCGGTCGCGGTGAAGACGGCCGAACCGGTGCCGGTCGGCGCGGCGGTGACGGTCACCTTCTGGGCGGTGTTCCAGTTCGCCGGGGTGAAGGTCAGGGACGCCGGGGTGGCGCTGAGGTTGGTGTTGCCCGAGGTGCGGGCGACGCTCACCGCCACGTTCGCGGAGGGCCGGGTGGAGAGCTTCAGATCGAAGGTGCCGGTGGCGCCCTGACGTACGCCGAACTGGGCCGGGGTGGCGACGAGGGCGGCGCCGGCGGCGACGGTGATGCCGACCGGGGCGGATTCGGCGGAGGCGCCCAGGCTGTCGTAGGCCTTGGCGTAGAGCGAGTGGGAGCCGGCGGCGAGGCCGGTGGCGCTCAGCGCGTAGGGGGCGATGGTGTCCGTGCCGAGCAGGGTGGTGTCGCTGTAGAACTCCACCTTGCTCACCGTCGCCTGGTCGGCGGCGGCCGCCGTGGCGGCCAGCGGAACGGGGTCGCCCGCGGTGAAGACCGCGCCCGCGGCGGGGCTGGTGAGCACGGCGATCGGCGGCTGGTGGGCGCCGGTGCAGGGGGTGCCGTTGACGGCGAAGGCGGTCGGGGCGGTGTTGGTCCCGCTGTAGGTGAACTGGGCGCCCGTGGTGACGGCGGCTCCGGCGGCGACGGTCTTGTTCCAGGCCGCGTTCGCGACCGTGACGGTCTTCCCGGACTGGGACCACGTGCCGTTCCAGCCGTTGGTCAGCTGCTGGTTGCCGGCGTGGGAGTAGGTCAGGGTCCAGCCGTCGAGCGGGGTGGCGGCGCGGTTGGTGAGGGTCAGCTCGGCGGTGAAGCCGGACCCCCAGTCGTTGGTCCTGTAGTCGACGCTGCACTGGACCGTCGCGGCGTGGGCGGTGGTGCCGCCCACGGCGGTCAGGCCCAGGGGGAGGGACAGGGTCGCGGCAAGGGCGGTGAGCAGGGTGGCTCGTCTTCGGGGTCGGCTCGGGGGCATGGGGGTGGTTCTCCTCGCGGCTCGAGGGTGGGGGTGTGGAGGGAACGGGAAGCCATGGACACAAGCTCTGAACCAGTGGGAGCGCTCCCACTGTGCCCACGGGGCGGAACCGCGTCAAGGTGCGCGAAGAGTCGAAGACTTTCGACAGGGAAAGTTGACAACTCCTCTTTTGCTTGGGGCGAGTTGGCGCTACGGTCTGGGCCCACCAGTGGGAGCGATTCCGTCAGTCGGCGCGTCGTCAGGTACGCGCCCTCGCTGCAAGGAGTCGCTCATGCGACATCCCCCGCGTTTGTCCGCGCTGCTCGCGGGAGCGGCGCTCACGATGGCGAGCACCGCTCTCGCCGTCGTCGGTACGGCCTCAGGAGCAGTGGCCGCGCCTCTGTGCACGGTGGAGTACTCGGTCGTCGGCCAGTGGGCAGGCGGCTTCCAGGGGTCCGTCACCGTCACCAACAACCGCGCCGCGCTGAGCGGTTGGAGCCTCGGCTTCGACTTCCCGGCCGGTCAGCGGGTCAGTCAGGGCTGGGGCGGCACGTGGTCCCAGACCGGGGCGCGGGCCACGGCCGTCAACGAGAGCTGGAACGGCTCGCTCGGCACGGGTGCGCGCGTCACCGCCGGCTTCCTCGCGTCCTGGTCGGGCGCCAACACCGCGCCGACCGCCTTCACCCTCAACGGCACGGCCTGCGACGTCGCCCCGGGGCCGACCCCGACACCCACCCCGACACCCACCCCGACCCCTACTCCGACGCCCACCCCGACCCCCACGCCCACGCCCACGCCCACGCCGACGAATCCCACCGATCCGCCCGGGCCCGTCACCGGCGCGCCCGAGCTGAGCGTCAGCGGAAACCGGCTCACCGACCAGAACGGCGCGACCCGCCGGCTTCTCGGCGTCAACCGCTCCGGCGGTGAGTTCATGTGCGTCCAGGGCTACGGCTTCTTCGACGGCCCGGTCGACGACGCGTCGGTCCGCGCCATCGCGGACTGGAAGGCCAACACCGTCCGTATCCCGCTCAACGAGGAGTGCTGGCTGGGCCTGGACAACATCAAACCCGAGTACCGGGGCGCGAACTACGTCAACGCCGTCAAGGGCCTGGTCGACAAGGTGCTCGCGCACGGCATGACGCCGATCGTCGAACTGCACTGGACGTACGGCCAGTACACCGGCAACTCGTCCGGCTGCGCGGACATCCACGCCTCCTGCCAGAAGCCGATGCCGAACGCCCGGTACACCCCGGCGTTCTGGACCTCGGTCGCCGACACCTTCAAGAGCGACCGCCGTGTCGTCTTCGACCTGTTCAACGAGCCCTATCCCGACCGGGCCACCTCCACCGCGGCCCAGGCCTGGACGTGCTGGCGCGACGGCGGCAGCTGCCCCGGCATCGGCTACGAGGTGGCCGGCATGCAGGACCTCGTGGACGCCGTCCGTGCGACGGGCGCCCGCAACCTCGTCCTCGTCCCGGGCATCGCCTACTCCAACGACCTGAGCCAGTGGCTCGGCCACGCCCCCACCGACCCGGCGGGCAATCTCGCCGCCGCCTGGCACGTCTACAACTTCAACACCTGCTCCACCGAGGGCTGCTGGGACAGCACCCTCGCCCCGGTTGCCGCCCGGGTCCCTCTCGTCGCCGGCGAGATCGGCGAGAACACCTGCGGTCACGCCTTCATCGACCGCGTCATGAAGTGGTTCGACGAACGCTCCCTGTCGTACCTCGGCTGGACCTGGAACACGTGGAACTGCTCCTCGGGACCGGCCCTGATCACCTCGTACGACGGCACCCCCACCAGTTTCGGCATCGGGCTGCGCGACCACCTGCGCGCCCTGAACTGAAAGGCACCCCTCGACATGAGCCGCACGACCACCCGCACCACGAGCCGTACCACCGGCCGCACCGCCCTGCTGGCGGCCATCGGACTGATCACGGCGACCGGCGCCACCGCCACCGTCATGACGACCACCGCGGGCGCCGCCGCCGCGGGCTGCAAGGTCGAGTACCAGATCACCAACCAGTGGAACTCCGGCTTCGGAGCCAATGTCGTCGTCACCAACACCGGTGACCCGCTGAGCGCCTGGACCCTGCAGTGGTCCTACGCGGGCGACCAGAAGGTCACCCAGGGCTGGAACGCCACGATCACCCAGTCGGGCGCCGCCGTGACCGCGAAGAACCTCTCGTACAACGGAAGCCTGGCCACGGGCGGTTCGACCTCCTTCGGCTTCAACGGCTCCTACAGCGGCACGAACGCCGTCCCGGCGACCTTCACCCTCAACGGCGTCACCTGCAACGGCGCCACCCAGCCGCCCACCACTCCCCCGACGACCCCGCCCACCACACCTCCCACCACACCTCCCACCACGCCTCCCACGACGCCGCCGACCACCCCGCCGCCGGCCGGCACCAAGGCCGACAACCCGTACGCCGGCGCCAGGGTGTACGTGAACCCGGAGTGGTCCGCCAAGGCCGCGGCCGAGCCGGGCGGGACCAAGGTCTCGAACCAGCCCACCGGCGTCTGGCTGGACCGCACGGCCGCCATCGCCGGCGTGAACGGCGGCATGGGCCTGCGCGACCACCTCGACCGGGCTCTGGTCCAGAAGGGCACCGGCGAGCTCGTCGTCCAGCTGGTGATCTACAACCTGCCGGGCCGCGACTGCGCCGCGCTCGCCTCCAACGGCGAACTGGGCCCGACCGAGATCGACCGCTACAAGACCCAGTACATCGACCCCATCGCCGCGATCCTCGCCGACCCCAAGTACGCGGGCCTGCGGATCGTGACGACCGTCGAGATCGACTCCCTGCCGAACCTGGTCACCAATGTCTCCGGGCGCCCGACGGCCACCGCCAACTGCGATGTGATGAAGGCCAACGGCAACTACGTCAAGGGCGTCGGCTACGCGCTCAACAAGCTGGGCTCGATCGCCAACGTCTACAACTACGTGGACGCGGGCCACCACGGCTGGCTCGGCTGGGACGACAACTTCGGCCCCTCGGCCGAACTCTTCAAGCAGGCCGCGACCGCCGAGGGCTCCACGGTCTCCAAGGTCCACGGCTTCATCGTCAACACCGCCAACTACAGCGCCCTGAAGGAGGACCACTTCAAGATCGAGGACTCGGTCAACGGCGTCTCGGTGCGCCAGTCGAAGTGGGTCGACTGGAACCGGTACACCGACGAGCTGTCGTACGCCCAGGCCATGCGCGCCAAGCTGGTCTCGATCGGCTTCGACGCCAACCTCGGCATGCTGATCGACACCTCCCGCAACGGCTGGGGCGGCACGGCCCGGCCGAGCGGTCCCGGCGCGCTGACGAACGTCGACACGTACGTCAACGGCGGCCGCTACGACCGGCGCATCCACCTCGGCAACTGGTGCAACCAGTCGGGCGCGGGGCTCGGCGAACGGCCGCAGGCCGCCCCGGCCGCGGGCATCGACGCGTACGTGTGGATGAAGCCCCCGGGCGAGTCGGACGGCGCCAGCAAGGAGATCCCGAACGACGAGGGCAAGGGCTTCGACCGGATGTGCGACCCGACGTACACGGGCAACGCGCGCAACGGGAACAGCATGTCGGGCGCGCTGCCCGACGCGCCGCTCTCGGGCAAGTGGTTCTCGGCCCAGTTCCAGGAGCTGCTGAAGAACGCCCACCCGGCGCTGTGACGCACCGCGTCACGTGACGGACCCGGCCGGCCGGGACCCCGGTTCCGGCCGGCCGGCCGTGCTCAGCGGCGGACCTGGCTCGATCCCCGTACCACCAACTCGGGACGCAGGACGACCTGTTGGTGCCGGTGGGCGGCTCCCTGCTCACCGGCCTCGTCGAGCAGCAGCTCGGTCGCCATGGCTCCCAGCGTGGCGGCCGGCTGCCGTACGGAGGTGAGGGGGACGGCGGCCGCGGCGGCGAACTCGATGTCGTCGTAGCCCACGATGGCGATGTCCTCGGGAACCCGTACGCCCGCCGCGTACATCGCCTGGAGCACGCCGAGCGCGAGCAGGTCGTTGGCGCAGAAGACGGCGGTGGGGCGCTCGGCCATGCCGAGCAGGCGCGCTCCCGCGTCCCGGCCGGAGTTCACGTCGAGCCGGTCGGCGTCGATCTCCCGCAGCGCCTCCGGGGGCAGGCCCGCCTCGGCGAGCGCGTCCAGCGCGCCGGCGCGCCGGTCGCGCACCTGGAGGAGATGGCCCTGACCACTGACGTAGGCGATCGAGCGGTGGCCGAGGGAGAGCAGATGGCGGACGGCCATCGCACCGCCCGCGACGTCGTCCACGGAGACCGAGCAGCCGCCGGACCCGCCGGCCACCCGGTCGACGAGGACGAAGGGGATGCCGTGCCGCCGGAACTCCTGGAGGTTGGCGCCGCTGGGGTCGGCCGGGGTGACCAGCACGCCGTGCACACGCTGCTCGGCGAAGAGGGAGAGGTACTCCGCCTCGGCGGCGGGGCTCTGGTCGCTGTTGCAGACCATCACCCTCAGCCCGGCGGCGCGCGCGGTGCGCTCGGCGCCCCGCGCCAGGTCGACGAAGAACGGGTTCCCCATGTCGAGGACGAGGAGGGAGAGGAGGCGGCTGCGTCCCGCGCGCAGCTGGCGTGCCGACTCGCTGCGCACATAGCCGAGGCGGTCGATGACCTCGCGCACGTGACGGCGGGTGCGCTCGGAGACGAGGTCCGGCCGGTTGATCACGTTCGAGACCGTCCCGACGGAGACGCCCGCCTCCCGCGCCACGTCCTTGATCCCGGCGCCCGCGCCCGCCGCTCCTGCCGTACGACTCACCTGTCGTGTCCCGCCTCTTCACCGGTCCAACCGTCCGACTCGTCGACGGGATCGTACCAACGAGCGACTGAATCGATTCACCCCGCAGGGGGCATCGGCGGGCCTGACGGCCCTAACGGGTGTCGCCCTCCCAGTCCCAGTGGTACGGGTCCCCCTCGCGCGGGCCGTACCGGGCGCTGCCGCCCGGGCCGTAGGTACCTATCTCGGTGGCGAGGGCGGCGCCCTCCTGGAGCTGCTCCGTCGTCCAGCCGGTGACGTCGAGAAGCAGCCCGTCCAGGGGTCCGGCCACCAGCTCGCGGTAGACGTGCCCCGGCCTCGGCCCGGGATGGGGGTCGTCGTGGTCCGCGCCGTACACGCGGCCTCGCATCAGCTCGTCCATACCCGGCAGCATCGCACCCGCCACTGACACTCGCCCGGTCACGGGCCTCCGGTCACTCCGCCGGAGCGATGTTCTGGTTGGAGCGGAAGACATTGGCGGGATCGAACTGCCGTTTGAGCGCGCGCAGCCGCCGGAGCTTCTCCGGGCCGTACGCCTGCTCGACGCGGTCGGCGCCCTCGTCCATGAGGAAGTTGACGTAGACGCCGGCGTGGTGGGGCCGGAGCGCGGACCACCAGTCGCGTGCCCAGGCCCGCTCCTCCTCGAAGCCCTCGGCGGTGGTGCGGTTGCCGTTGATGTTGAAGGTGTGGCCGACACCGCGCCCGCTGTACGCGGTCTCGTCCTCCCCCACCCGGGCGACGGCTCCGCCGAGGTGGAAGACGCCGCCGGTCGAGAGGGGAGAGGCGACCCGCAGGGCGTGCTCCGCGCAGATGTCGACGACGTCGTCCGTGAGCCGGTCGACGTCACAGGCCTTGACGTAGTACCACCAGCCATGGGGGAAGGACGGATCGAACATGGCCTGGTGCTGCGTGTACGGCTTGGGGACGCACAGGTCGAGCAGCGGTGTCCCGAACGCCTTCAGGGGCCGCAGCACCTCCTGCCCCTTC
This sequence comes from Streptomyces sp. NPDC015346, assembly GCF_043078785.1. Taxonomy (NCBI): domain Bacteria; kingdom Bacillati; phylum Actinomycetota; class Actinomycetes; order Kitasatosporales; family Streptomycetaceae; genus Streptomyces; species Streptomyces sp. NPDC015346. The sequence continues at coordinate 381,478 of NZ_JBIBTW010000008.1, forward strand.
TCGATGTCCCCGGCGTAGCAGCTGACGACGGCGATGACGGGCCGGCCGTGCAGGTCCGGTGGGATGGCCGGGAGCGGCGGGGCCTTGCGGTGGACCACGATGGTCGTCAGCTCGTCGGGGACGTCGGTGATCCAGTCCCGGTAGAAGCGCAGCACCTGCGGTGCCTCTTCGAGCGGCCAGAGGATCGGTCCGGCGAGCACGGTGGGGCCCACCGGGTTGAGCCGGAACTCGAACTCCGTGACGACGCCGAAGTTGCCTCCCGCGCCCCGCAGCCCCCAGAAGAGCTCGGGCTCGCTCTCGCCGCTCACCTGGAGGAAGGTTCCGTCCGCGGTGACCAGGTCGGCGGAGAGCAGCTGGTCGATCGTGAGTCCGTACTTCCGCATGAGCCAGCCGATTCCGCCGCCGAGCGTCAGTCCGGCGAGACCGGTGTGCGTGACGATGCCCGAGGGCACGGCGAGGCCGAAGTGCTGGGTCTCCCGGTCGAGCGCGCCGAGCAGCACACCGGCCTGGGCCCGGACCGTGCGGCGCGCCGGGTCCACGCGGATGCCGTTCATGGCCGAGAGGTCGATGACGATCCCGCCCTCGCACAGCGACTGGCCGGGGAAGCTGTGGCCGCCGCTGCGGACGGCGACCGGCAGTCCGCCGCGTCGTGCGCACTCCAGCGCGGCGACGACGTCGGCGACTCCGGTGCAGTAGGCGACGAGGGCCGGGAACTTGCTGATCGACCCGTTCCAGATCCGCCGGGCCTCGTCGTAGGCGGGCTCGTGGGGGCGGACGAGCCTGCCGGCGAAGGTCCGCTCCAGCTCCTGGACGGCGGCCCGGTCCGCGCGGGCGGCTTCCGCATGGGCTGTGCCCATGATCGCTCCTCGACCGATCGGCCTCTCCTGCCAGCCTCCCACCGGCGCCCACCGCCCGCACCCTCTTACCGCGCGTGCGGCCCTTCAGGCGCCCACGGTGCCGTCGAGGCCCTCGCGCAGGAAGTCCGCGTGGCCGTTGTGGCGCCCGTACTCGAGCAGGACGTGCACCATCACCATCCGCAGCGAGACGTCCTCGCCCCAGCGCGGCTGATGCCCGACGAGGTCCAGCGACTCGGCCTCCCGCTCGATCCGGCGGGAGGTCTCGACCTCCGCCTCCCACGCCGCGAAGGCCTCGGCGCGCGTCGACCGGCTCGCGTCGTAGGCCGCCTGGAAGTCGACCTCGTCGGACCAGACCATGGGGGCCTCGCCGTCCTCGAACACCCGCCGGAACCAGGCGCGTTCCACCTCGGCCATGTGCCGCACGAGGCCGAGCAGCGACAGCGTGGAGGGCGGCATCGAACGCTCCCGCAGCTGCTCGTCGGTGAGGCCCTCGCACTTCATCGCCAGCGTGGCCCGGTGGTACTCCAGGAAGGCCCGCAGCGTCTCGCGCTCGGTCCCGGAGTGGGGCGGCTCAGGACGGTCGTCGGTGCTCACCGCGATGCTCCTCTCCCCTGTCGGACGTCCGGAGCGGACCCTACTCCAGGCCGTCCCGCGCCGGGCCGCCGGCCGTCAGCCGGCGAGGAAGGCCTCGATCGCCTCGGCGAGCGCCCGAGGGCTCTCCTCCGGCGCGTAGTGGCCCGCCTCCGGGAGCACTTCGAGCCGGGCGTTCGGATACCACCGGAGCCAGGTGGCCTCCATCGCCGCGGCGCCCAGCGCCGGGTCGTGGGCGCCGACGACGAGCAGGACGGGGGTCGGGTTGTCCTTGACCCGGTGGTGGAAGTCGGTGCGGGACCAGGAGTCCAGATAGGCGCGGAAGGCCGCGGCCGACGATCGTTCCAGCGAGCGTTCGACGACCTGGCCCAGCCAGGCGTCGTCGTACCGGCCGCCCGTGGTGGTGTCGATGATGACCCGTCGGTTGCCGGGCTCCTCCGCCGCGCCCGCGAATAGCTCCCAGCTCGCGCCGTCGAGGGGGAAGCCCGCCGCGGAGACGGGCGAGATGCCGATGAGCGAACGGACCCGCGCGGGCGCGTCGAGGAGCATCAGCTGGGCCGCCTTGCCGCCCATGGAGTGGCCGATCACCGAGAACGAGTCCCAGCCCAGGTCGTCGGCGACGGCCAGGGCGTCCGCCGCGACCTCCTCCATGGTGAACGCGCCCTCGGCGCCGATCGCCTCGCCGTATCCGCGGCAGTCGAGGAACGCGTACGTACCGGTGTCACCGTCGAGGTGCGCGCGGAGCGGGTCGAAACTCGTGCGGTCGCCGAACCAGTTGTGCAGCACCAGTGCCCGCCGGGACCCGCTGCCCTGTACGTCGTACGGAAGAACCTGGCCCGTCATCACGCCCCCCGATCACCGTGCACGCCATCGCCGACGATCGAGTCTCGCGAGCCACCGAACGCGGGTCAACCTTCCGGCGCGGGCCTGCCGGCGCCGGTCGGCGCACCCGCCGCCCCGCACAGGCGCCCCGCGCAACCCGTACGCCCCCACGCCCCGCGTGACGGCGGCGACGGTCCGTGACCGTGCCCGCCGTGCCCGCCCCGCCCACCCCGCCCACCCCGCCCGCGCGAGATGCGGGGGTCCGCGGTGGGGGAGCATCCTGGCTGTGTGACGTCGCACGGCGTGGCCGGCCCGGGCCCGTCGGCCGAGACCGGGGCCACGCCCTGGAGAACGGACGCCGACGGGGGGCCTTTCGATGCCTTGCCGCTGGTCACGGCCGAGGCCGCGCTGCGCACGATCGAGGCGGTCGGCGGGTACGCGGGCGCGGTCTATCTGCGGTCCGGGACTCCGGGCCTGCTCCGCATGTCGGTGCTGGCCGGGCTGCCTGGCCCGCTCTTCCGTCCCTGGTGGCGGATGCACGTGAACCGGCCCTTTCCCGTCGCGGAGGTGCACCGCTCCGGCCAGCCGGTGCACCTGGCCGACGCCGAGGAGGCCATGCGCCAGTTTCCGCAGCTGGTGGCGAGTCTCCCGTTCCCCTTCGCCTCTCTGTACGCGCCGATCGTCAGCGGCCGCGAGCGGTTCGGGGTCCTCGTCGTCCTGCGGACGCCCACCCCCGGCGTCCCCGTCAACGCCCGGGACCGCACCCGGATGGCACGGGAGGCCCGGCGGCTCGCGGCGGCCCTCGCCGACCTGGCCGCACGGGGCCATTCCGTCGAATGGCCCGGCGAGCCGGTGTGCGTCCAGCTGCCCTCGGGCGGCACACCGCCCGTGCGGATCGGCTACTTCGACTGGGACCTGGACACCGGCGCCGTGACCGCCGACGCCGGGCTGCGGACCATCCTCGGCGACGGCGGGTCCTTCCCCGGCACCATCGACGCGCTCACGGAGCGCCTGGCGCCCGAGGACACCTACGCCCTGTGGACGATGGCCCGGCGGGCCGCCGAGTCGGGCACCCAGGTGGCGCGCCGGCTCCGGCTGAAGGGGCCCGACGGCGGACTGCACCTGCTGGAGGTCTCCGCCCGCGCCAGCCCGAGCGGCCGGCCGGGCGTGCTGACCGGCTCCCTGGTCGACCTTGGCACCGGTCTGGTCGGCTCGGACGCCACCGACCGGCTGCCCCGGGCCATCCTGGCGATCGACCGGCTGGGCCGGATCACCTACGTCAACCACCTCACCGAGGCCCTGCTCGGCCGCCCCCGCGGCTCGCTCGCCGGGCGGACGGTGTGGGAGGCCCTGCCCTGGTTCGATCATCCCGCTCACGAGGAGCACCTGCGGGCCGCGCTCCTGTCCGACGATCCGGTGCACTTCCTGGCCCACGCCTCCGAGCACGAGTGGCTCACGGTCTCGCTCTATCCCGGCCACGACGGCGTGACGCTGGTGCTCCTGCCGGAGGCGGACCCCGCCTACCGTCCCGGGTCCGTGACCCGGCCGGACGCCGGTCTGGGCTCCCCGGCGGACCGGGCGACGGCGCTCTACCGGCCGGTGGCGCTCGCGATCGCGCTGACCGAGGCCGTCACGGCCCGCCAGGTGTCGGCGGTGGTCACCGACGAGCTGCTGCCCGCGTTCGGGGGCCGTCAGCTGGCGATCTATCTGCTCAGCGAGCGCCATCTGTACCTGGCCTGGGAGACCGGCTTCCCGCCGGGCTTCCTGGAGCCCTTCGACGGTGTGGGCCTGGACGCCCATCTGCCCGGCGTGGAGACGCTCACCACCGGGCGCCCGCTGTTCTACGAGTCGATGGAGCAGCTGAGCCGCGCCTATCCGGGGCTGCCGCTGGACGCGAACACGGGCGCCCGGGCGTTTCTGCCGTTGATCGCCTCGGGCCGTCCCGTCGGCTCCTGCATCCTCGGCTTCGACCGGCCGCGCGGTTTCAGCCCGGAGGAGCGCACCGTACTGACCGCGCTCGCCGGGCTCATCGCCCAGGCGCTGGAGCGGGCCCGGCGCTACGACAGCGAGGCGGCGCTCGCCCGCGGGCTGCAGGACGCCCTGCTGCCCCACCGGCTGCCGGTCCGCGACCAGGTCGACACGGTGGCGCGCTATCTGCCGGGCACCCAGGGCATGGACGTGGGCGGTGACTGGTACGACGTGATCGAGACGGACCGGGGGCTGCTCGCCCTGGTCGTGGGTGACGTCCAGGGCCACGGCGTCGCCGCCGCGGCCACCATGGGCCAGCTGCGCAGTGCGGTACGGGCGTTCTCCCTGGCCGGCCTCGCCCCCGAGGAGGTCGTCAGGGGCACCAACCGGCTGCTGATCGACCTCGATCCCGGGCAGTTCGCCAGCTGCTGCTACCTCGTGCTGGACCCGGAGACCGGCGTCGTCCAGGCCGTACGGGCGGGCCATCCGCAGCCCCTGCTGCGGCGACCGGACGGAACGGCGCAGGTGCTGGATCTCCCGGGCGGTCTCGTCCTCGGCATCGACGACGACGCCACCTTCCCGGTCTCCGAGCTGGTTCTGGAGCCGGGAGCGGTGCTCGCGCTCTACACCGACGGTCTGGTGGAGCATCCGGGGACGGACATCGACGAAGGGGTCGAGCGGCTGCGGCGCGCGTTCTCCGTCTCGGGTTCGGTCGCGCTCACGGAGACGGCGGACCGGCTGATCCGCGACGCCCGCCAGGCGGCCGACCGCCCGGACGACATCGCCCTCCTCCTGGCCGCCCGCTGGTCGCGCTCCTCCTGATCGCGGCCGAGCTGGGCCGGGGAAACGCCGGGGGCACGGCGGGGGCACGGCGGGAGACGTCACCCGGTCGGACCGTCGGTGCTGGTCGGCCGGCCGGTGCCCGGCGAGGCTGGGCCCAGCAGCAGGCAGCCCGAGGAGGAGACGTGCAGCAGGACAAGCAGCCGGAGTACGGTCCCGTGGTCTTCCGCGACCGCTCCGCCGGGTTCGCCTTCCTGACCCGGTCCACGGCGAGCAGCGAGCAGACCATCGAGTGGGACGACGGCGAGACGTACCCCGTCGTCGACGTCGAGATCTCCTCGGAGAGCCACCCGTTCTACACGGGCAAGGCGCGCACGGTGGACTCCGAGGGCCGGATCGCGAAGTTCGAACGGCGCTTCGGCGACGAGCCCTCCTGACCACTGATCGGGAGACGCCGGACCGCCCCGGCGAGAGGTTCGCGGGGGCGGTCGGGCGACGCTGATCGGGTGGTCGTGGCTCAGGCCTCGACGACGCCGGACGCGGCGACGGCGATCTTCGCCTTGGTCGCGCCGGAGGGCGAGCCGAGGGACTCGATCTTCGTGACCAGGTCCTGACCCTCGACGACCTCGCCGAAGACGACGTGCTTGCCGTCGAGCCAGGGGGTCACGACAGTGGTGATGAAGAACTGGGAGCCGTTAGTGTTGCGGCCCGCGTTCGCCATCGAGAGCAGGAACGGCCGGTCGTGCTTCAGCTGGAAGTTCTCGTCCGCGAACTTCTCGCCGTAGATGCTCTTGCCGCCGGTGCCGTTGCCGTTGGTGAAGTCACCGCCCTGCAGCATGAACTGCGGGATGACCCGGTGGAACGGGGAGCCGGCGTAGCCGAAGCCGTGCTCGCCGGTGGCGAGCTCGCGGAAGTTCTGGGCCGTCTTGGGGACGACGTCGTCGAAGAGCTTGAAGACGATCCGGCCGGCGGGCTCGTCGTTGATGGTGATGTCGAAGTAAACGTTGTTGCTCATGGGGACATCCTGTCATTCCTGTTCCGGCCGCGCGCGCACGGCCTGCCGCTACGCGGCGGATCCCCGCGCCTCTGGGCGAGGCGCGGGGATCGGGGGTGTCACGCCAGTCCTTCGACCTTCGGGGTCTTGAGCGGCGTTTCCGCCACGAGCTGTCCTGCCTCCTCAGCGAGGGTGCCGAGCGCGGTGTCGTTCTGCAGGAGACCGGTCGTGCCGGTGCCGGTCGTGCCGTGATCCGAGGCGGTCGCGTGGGGCGGCGGGGTGACGAGGGCGGTGACGACGCCTGCGGCGAGGGAGGCGATGGCGAGCATGCTGCGCTTCTTCATGCCCTGGTCAACTGTCGAGGGGCGCGAGGGTTACGGTCTCGTTCCGACGCGTACGGGACGAGCGGAGCGAGCTGGCGCACGGCGGCGAGTCCGCCCCGGCCCCGACCTCCCCACTTCAGGACATCTCCCTCTATTCCCCGCCATACCCCTGCAACCGTATGGTTGTGCTGGATGTCTCTCCTTGTGACACCACTGCCCCCATCGCAGGAAAGAAGGGGGGCGTCATGCTCCATCGTCAACGCCTCGCGGCCGTGGCCGCCGGCATTCTGCTGACCGCCGGGATCGGTGCCACGATCCCCGCCGACGCCGCCACGGAGCGGTCCCGGGCGACGACCCAGCCGTCGACCGCGCTCGTGGTCAACGCCCGCTGGGGCGGGCACTCCACGTTCGACCGGCTCGTCGTCGACGTCCGGGGCACCATGCCTCCGGTCACCGTCACCCCGGTCAACGCCCTGCATTACGACGGCTCGGGCGCCAGGGTTCCGCTCGCCGGGAAGTACTTCCTGGAGATCAAGCTCTCCCCCGCCGCCGCCCACAACGAGTCCGGCCGGTCCGTCTACGAGGGACCCCGGCTCCTGAAGATCCATCTGCCCATGCTCAAGGGTGTCGCCCTGACCGGCGACTTCGAGGGCGTGGTGACCATCGGAGCGGCCTTCGACACCAAGCCCGCGTACAAGACCTTCACGCTCCACTCGCCCGAGCGCTTCGTGCTCGACATCGCCCATCCGGTCGGCTGCCCGGCCTGACCGCACGACACGGCGGCGGGGCCCGTCCCGGCGAAGGGCCCGCCGCCTACCCCGCTTCCCCGCCGGGTCCGCGGTCTCTCAGATGTCGGCGGCGGTCTCGACGTACACCGTCGTGCCCGAGCGGCGGGCACGGTCGATCTCGGCGAGCCGGGCGAAGTTCCGCGGGGTCATCTCCCGCTGCCATTCAGCGAGGGTGCGGACCCTGAACTCGCTGTGCTCGTCGGGGTCGAGGACGACTCCGGCGAGCTGTTCATCCGTCAGGGTGCCGCCGTCGAAGATGAAGCCGATGTGGTTGGCCGGCCACTCCTCGCCCCGGTCGGACACGAAATGGGTGCCGAGGAGCCGCGGCTCACCCGTGAAGACGATCCCCGTCTCCTCGTGACACTCCCGTACCGCCGTCTGCCAGGGCGTCTCCCCCGGGTCCATGTTGCCGCCCGGCCACTGCCACAGATCGGTGCGGTACGTGGCGCGCAACTGGAAGGGCCGGCCGTCGGTGTCGGTGAAGTAGAGGCAGGCGTACGCCGTCGCCCTCGGCAGCGTCGCGACGTACTCGGCGGGCGGCAGCCAGGTGTTCGCCATGGGGCAGCTCTCTTTCGACGGGCCGGTGGATCACCTCCATCCAACCGGTCCCGCGGCCCTCTCCCGCCGCCCCGGGGCCGCGTCACCGGATCGTGTGATCATGACGGGCCGCTCAGTCGACGGACACCAGACCCGTCTCGTACGCGATGATGACGAGCTGCACCCGGTCGCGGGCGTCGAGTTTGGCGAGCAGCCGGGTCACGTAGGTCTTGGCGGTGGCGACGCTGATGAAGAGCCGCTCGGCGATCTCGCCGTTGGACAGGCCGCTGCCGATGAGGGTGAGCACCTCGCGCTCGCGGTCGGTGACGGCGGCCAGTTCTCGGCGTCGTGGCGTGCCCGGCGCGGGCCGGCCCGCGAGGTCCTTGATGAGGCGGCGGGTGACGCTCGGCGCGATCAGGGCGTCCCCCGCGGCGACCACGCGGATCGCCGCGAGGATCTCGTCGAGGCCCATGTCCTTGACGAGGAAGCCGCTCGCCCCGGCGCGCAGCGCCCCGTAGACGTGGTCGTCGTCGTCGAAGGTGGTCAGGACCAGGACACGGGTGGGGCCGGGCCGCGCCGTGATCAAGCGGGTGGCCTCGATGCCGTCCGTGCCGGGCATGCGGAGGTCCATCACGATCACGTCGGGGCGGAGGGACGCGGCCAGTTCGACCGCCTCCGCGCCGTTCCCCGCCTCACCGACGACTTCGAGATCGGGCAGCTCGGCGATGACCATCCGCAGCGCGGTGCGGATCAGGGGCTGGTCGTCGGTGAGGACGATCCGTACGACGTCGGAGTGGGCGGGGGCAGCGGCGGTGGTCGGGCCGGTCATCGGATTCCTGTCGGTACGGGGAGGCGGGCGGTCACCCGGAAGCCGCCTTCGGGGCGGGGGCCGGCGGCGAACTCGCCGTGCAGCAGGGCGACCCGCTCACGCATGCCGGCGAGGCCGTAGCCGCCGCCCGCGTCGGCGGCGGCGTCGCCCTGGCCGTCGTCGACGACCTCGATCCTCAGCTCGCCCCCGCGGCGGTCGACGGTCACCCGGCAGGAGGCGGCGCCCGCGTGCCGTACGACGTTGGTGACCGACTCCTGGATGACGCGGAACGCCGAGAGCTCGATGTCCGGGGGCAAGGGGTGGCGTTCGCCCCGCCACTCCACGTCGACGCGGACCCCGGCGGCCGTCGTCGCGGCGGCCAGCGCCTCGACGTCCGCGAGCGCGGCCAGGGGTTCCAGGGCCGAGCCGTCCGGCCCCTCCTGCGCGCGCAGGGCCCCGAGCAGGCGGCGCAGCCCCGCCAGGGTCTCCCGGCTCGCGCTCTCCACCGCGATCATCGCCTCGCGCGCCCCGGCCGGCTGGGTGTGGACGACCCGTGCCGCGGCGCCGGCCTGCAGGGCGATGACACCGATGCTGTGGGCGACCATGTCGTGCATCTCGCGGGCGATCCGCAGCCGTTCGTCGGTGACGGCCTGCTCCGCCGCCTGGGCGCGCGCCTGTTCGGCGTGCGCGCGGGCCTGCAGGGCCGCGTCGCCGATCAGCCAGGCGATGACGGTCGTCAGGGCCACGGCCAGTTCCGCCGAGGTGCCGACGTCCCAGCCGAAGGCCAGTCGGGTGCCCACGAAGCCGACGAGGACGCCGAGCGACGTGACAAGGGCCTTGATCCCCGTCCGGCGCGGCCCGTTGGCGGCGATGACGTACAACGCCACGTCGACGGCGAGGAACTGGGCGAGCGGGATCTCTCCCACGCTCAGTGGGACGGTCGCGAGGACGGAGCCGGTCAGGAGCAGAGCGAGCGCGTTCGTCGGGCGGGTGAGCAGGCGCCGGCTTCCGATGAGCACGAGGGCGGTGGCGAGGGCGAGGAACGTCAGGCCGTCCCAGCGGAGGTAGACGACTCCGGCCCTGACGGCCGGGCGGTTCTCGCCGGGCAGCTGGGTGCGGATGAGGAAGGTGAACAGCGCGCCCGCGCACCAGGCGAGCACCGTCCAGCCGCCCGGTGACACCTTCTTGAGCAGCGGAAGCGTGGGGGTGGCGGGCATGCGGTGATCGTATCGGCGGGCGACGGGCGGGGCATCGGGCCGGGGTCGTACACCCGGGGACGACAAGCGGCGGTCAGGAGTGTCCTCGGTGGTCCGATGCCCGGGACGGGTCCCCGGCGGCACCGTGGTGCCCATGATCGAAGTCAGGGAACTCACCAAGCGCTACGGCGCCACGACCGCCGTCCACGGGCTCACCTTCACGGTACGACCGGGCCGGGTCACCGGCTTCCTCGGTCCGAACGGCGCGGGCAAGAGCACCACGCTCCGGATGGTCCTGGGCCTGCACGCGCCGACGAGCGGCTCCGCCACGGTCTGCGGAAGACCCTTCCGGGACCGCGAGCGCGGTCTGCGGCACGTCGGCGCGCTCCTCGACGCGGGCGATGTGCACGGCGGGCGTACGGCCCGGGCGCATCTGGGCGTGCTGGCCCGCAGCAACCGCATCCCGCTCGCCCGGGTCGACGCGGTCCTCGAGGAGGTCGGCCTGACCGGTGCGGCCCGGCGCCGTGTCGCCGGGTTCTCGCTCGGGATGCGGCAGCGGCTGGGGATCGCCGCCGCGCTGCTCGGCGATCCGCCGGTGTTCGTGTTCGACGAGCCGCTCAACGGGCTCGACCCGGAGGGGGTGAAGTGGGTACGGGGGCTGTTCCGGCGGCTGGCCGGGGAGGGCCGTACGGTCTTCGTCTCCAGTCATCTGATGTCCGAGATGGAGCACACCGCCGACGATCTGGTGGTCGTGGGCCGCGGTGAGCTCATCGCGGCGGAGAGCCTGGCCGCGTTCTCGGCCCGGGGCACCCGGCCGAGCGTGACGGTGGTGAGCCCTGACGCCACCGCGCTGACGCCGCTGCTGGTCGCCGAGGGCGCCTCGGTGGAGACCGCGGGCGGCGAGCTGCTCACGGTGACGGGGCTCCCGGCGGCCCGGATCGGCGAACTCGCCTTCCGCCACCACGTCCCGCTGCACGAGCTGACCACGCACAGCGCCTCACTGGAGGAGGCGTTCATGGAACTCACGGCCGACAGCGTCGACTACCTCGCGGGAGAAGCCCGATGACCGCCCTCGAGCTTCCGCCGCTCGTCGAAGCGCGCGCCCGGTTCCGCGACCTGCTGGCCTCCGAGTGGCTCAAGCTGTGGTCGCTGCGCTCGACGCCCTGGTCCCTGCTCCTGAGCGGGCTCGCCGTCACCGCGTTCAACGTCGGCACGGCCTACGACCACTACCGCTGGTTCCCGAGCTACGGCCCGGACGGACAGGCCTCGTTCGTCGCGGACCGGATGGCGTTGGGGGACGCCTTCACCGCCAACGCCGCCATGGTCCTGATGCTCTGTTTCGGCGCCATCGGCGCCCTCACGGTCGTCGGCGAGTACAGCACCGGAATGATCCGCACGACGTTCGCGACCGTTCCGGCCCGCAGGTCCGTGACGGCGGCCAAGGTGGTCGTCGTCCTCGCGGTCACGACGGGCGCCGGCGCGATCATCTCGGGGGTGTCGTTCGCCGTCACCCAGGCCGTGCTGTCGGGCCGGGACGTGGGTCTCTCGATCGACGAGCCCGGCGCGCTGCGGCTGGTCGTCGCGTCCACGTCGCTCGCACCGGTCTCGGCGCTCGTCGGGATGGCCGTCGGAGTCCTGGTCCGGCACAGCGCCACGACGATGGTCGTGACCGTGCTCGTGCTGCTCCTGGTGCCGTCGGTCGTCGGCGACCAGCGCCACGCCACGGCCGTCGTCGCCCACACCCTGCCGTACCGCGCCTGGATGCGGCTGGTGCAGGCCGGACCGTACGAGGTCGCCTTCCCCTGGTCCGTGGGCGGGGCGTGGCTGGTGTACGGGGTGTGGACGCTGGTCGCGGGAGTGGTCACGGTGACCGTGGTGCACCGCCGGGACCAGTGAGGTCGTCGTCGTCCTGGCCGAAGTCCCGGTCCTCGGGGGGCAGCTCGGCGGGCAGGCGGTCGATGCGGCCCCGGACCAGGTGCTCGTGGATCAGGCGCCCGACCAGGGCGGCGCCGTAGACCACGAAGCCGACGCCGACGAGCCAGGACTGCAGGACGAGGACCGTCCCGAACTGGCCGTACGTCACCGCGTTGGAGGCGATCAGCGGGGAGAAGACGAACTGGGAGAAGATCCGCAGCCCCAGGAGCCCCAGGGCCGTGCAGATGGCGCCCGGGGCCAGGGCGCGCCAGCGGATGCGGCCGCAGAGGAGGAAGCGCTGCGACCACCAGAAGAAGAGGAAGGCTCCGACGACGTCCCCCGCCGCGACGAGGAGGGTGACCGAGGCGGAGGAGTCCACCGGCGGAGGGGTGGCGACGAAGAGGAGGAGCGCGGCGACGAGGACGGCGAGCCAGACGACATGGCGCCACATGGTGTGCCAGCGGGCGGTGGGCAGGTCCCACGCCCGTTCGTACCCGGTCTGCACGGCGGACCCGAAGGTGACGCCGAACGCGGCGAGCGCGGCGAGACCGAAGGCGGTGGTCCGCTGCAGCGCCTGCCCCGGCCTGCCGAAGAGCTGTTCGACCTCCTCCTGCGAGACCTCGGCGACGCCGAGGCCCTGCACCAGCCACCGGGCGAAGCCCTGACCGCTCGCCAGGTCGGCGGCGGCGACGACGATGAGGAGCGGGACGAGGGTGAGGAGGCTGAGCGCGGCGAAGCCCATCGCACGGTGCATCAGTTCCATCTCGCGGCCGCGGTACCAGGCGAGCCCCAGGACCGAGGTCACGACGGCCCGATGGAGCCGGTGGAACCAGTGACCGTGCTCGGCGGGGGCGCCGTCGTGCGGCGCACCGGAAGTGGAGGGCATGCCACGGGGAGTACCCGCAGGGAGCCGGGACACCTCCGGCATGCCGCCGAACGGGCGCTCTCTCCGCTCCTCGCGGTCAGCGGCCGGTGGTGAGGCACATACGGGTGCAGCGGTCCGACGTCGTGTCGGCAGGGGCGGCCGGGCCCCGGTCGGCGGCCTGGAGCGCCGCGCTGACCAGGGTCGCCAGGAGATCGATGTCCGAGCCCGTGTCGAGACGGACCGTCACCCACCCGGAGCCGGCGCGCAGTCGCACGGCGCTGGAGCCGAGCAGGGCCGGCCGCAGCTTCGCGATCATGGCGTGGGTCAGATGGACGTCGGCTTCGTGCTCACCGTGGAAGTGGACGATGTCGTGGGTCGTGGTGCCCAGGCCGAGTTCGGCGCCGCAACGGGCGCGTCCGGCGATCAGCGAGGGCCAGCTCATCAGGCGTTCACCGGCGTGCCTGGCGGTGTTCATAGCTGGAGCGTGCCCGGGATCGGCGCCCCCGCACAAGCGTCCTGCCGAAAGAATCGCGCCGAGGCGTGAAATAGCCCCTCGTGGTGACACGAGGGGGCGCCCGGAGCCTCGAACGCGCCGGGCCGTGGACTCCGGGGGGCCGCTTCCCGGCAGCTGTGTCACTGAGGGGTGTGGCGCTCGCGGATGCGCGCGGCGAGGACGGCGACGTCGTCCTCGGCGCGGCGGGCGTCGAGGCGCTGGAGCACCTCCTCGACGACCCGCTCGGGTCCGGAGCCGGCGGGAAGCCGCAGCGTGGAGAGGCGTGCGAGGGAGACGTCGATGTCCTCGCCACGCCGCTCCACCAGGCCGTCGGTGAAGAGCAGCAGCGTGTCGGACGGGGACAGGGTCCGGGTCACGGGTTCGTATCCGGCGACGCCCGTGCCCAGCGGCGGACCGACGGGCACCTCGACGAGGTCGGCGGACCCGTCCGCCGCGAAGATCACGGGTGGCAGGTGCCCGGCGCTGGCGAGGGTGGCGGCGCCGCGCGCGGGGTCGATCTGGATGAGCAGACAGGTCGCGGGTCGCATGGTGCCGTGCTCCGCGACGACGGCGTCCAGCTGGCGCAGCACGCGGTGCGGCGGCAGGTCCGTGGAGGCCACGTCCCGCAGCGCGGAGCGGTACGCGTTCATGTCGACGGCCGCGTCGAGGCCGTGGCCCATCACGTCGCCGACCACCAGGAGGCTCCGGCCGAAGTGGAGGCGTACGGTCTCGAACCAGTCGCCGCCGACCAGCGTCCTCGCGCCGGCGGGCAGGTAGCGGCCGGCGATCTCCAGGTTGGGGTGCGGCCGGCCCGGTTCCGCCACGAGGGCCTGTTGCAGGTGGTAGGCGGTCCGCTCGGTCGCGGCGAGGCTGCGGGCGTGGGCGAGGTGCGCGGCGGCGAGCCGCGCCACGTCCTGGACCAGGCCCGTCTCGTGCTCCTCGCCCCGCGAGGCCGCCGTCCGCGCCACGTCCTGGACCAGACCCGTCTCGTGCTCCTCGCCCCGCGAGGCCGCCGTCCGCGCCGCGTCCTGGACCAGGCCCGTCTCGTGCTCCTCGACGCGCGAGGCCGGGCCGCTCGGCGCGCCGGTGAGGCGCACGGCGGTCACGACGCCGAGGGACCGGCCCTGCCACTCCAGCGGGGCCCGGACCACGCGTACGGGCCGGCCGTCCGGCTCGGCGTCCGGGTAGGCGCGGCCCGGCCCGTCCTCCCGCGTCGGCTTCACGTGGTCGACGAGCTCCGACGGCCCGGCGACGGCGGCGCGCACCCAGGAGGCCCCGTCCTCCGGCCGGACGTCCACGGCCGCCGCGTCGTACCCGTGCCGGCTGAGGAACGCGGCCAGATCCTCGCAGACGGCCCGCTCGTCGAGGCGCGTGCCGATCTCCCCGATCGCGGCGGCCACGGCACGCAGCCGGGCCAGCGCCGCGGCGTGCTCCTCCACCGGGGAGACCGGCGCCTCCGCTCGCTCCGACAAGACACCTCCACCGCCGCGACGGGCCCCGAGCAGCGCACACCTCTCATTGGACCAGCGGCCCCGCGCGCCCGCGCGCCGCACCAGCCGGACCGGGTGTGACTTTCCGTAACCCTATAGCCATGGCTGGCCTGTTCCGGCGCTGGTCGCCACACGAGGACGCCGCCGACGGGCCCGTGATGTCGGCCGCAATCGCCGTCGGGACGGTTGTGCGGCCGGGCCGGAGCTGATCGAGTACACCCGTGGCTACCGGCCAGTAGGACAACCGCCGCTCCTGGGGAGAACAACCGATGGCGACCGGGTACTTCACCTCCGTCGACGACGTCGCCGAGCGACTCGCCGCGACCGGATATCTGGCCTCACCCGCCGTCGCCACCACCGTCTTCCTCGCCGACCGGCTGGGCAAGCCGCTGCTCGTCGAGGGCCCGGCGGGGGTCGGCAAGACCGAACTGGCCAAGGCCGTCGCCCGCGTCGCGGAGGCCCGGCTGGTACGACTCCAGTGCTACGAGGGCGTCGACGAGTCCCGCGCCCTGTACGAGTGGAACCACGCCAAACAGCTGCTGCGCATCACCGCGGGCCGCGAGGAGTCCTGGGACGAGACGCGGACGGACATCTTCAGCGAGGAGTTCCTGCTCTCCCGTCCGCTCCTGACGGCGATCCGCTCCGCCGACCCGACCGTGCTCCTGATCGACGAGACCGACAAGGCCGACGTCGAGGTGGAGGGCCTGCTGCTGGAAGTGCTGAGCGACTTCCAGGTCACCGTGCCCGAACTGGGCACCATCACCGCCACCCGGCGCCCCTTCGTCGTCCTCACCTCCAACGCGAGCCGCGAACTGTCCGAGGCGCTGCGCCGCCGCTGCCTCTTCCTCCACATCGGCTTCCCCGAGGCGGAGCTCGAACGCCGGATCCTGACGATGAGGGTGCCCGGTCTGGACGAGACGCTCGCCGCCTCCGTCGTGCGGGTGGTCGGGGCGCTGCGGGCGATGGACCTGCGCAAGGTCCCCTCGGTCGCGGAGACGATCGACTGGGCCCGCACACTGCTCGCGCTCGGCGCCGGCACGCTGGACGAGACGGTGGTACGCGACAGCCTGGGCGTGGTCCTCAAGCACCAGGACGACATTCTGAAGGCGGCGGCCAAGCTCGACCTGGACACGGTGTGACGGTGCCGACGACGGGGACGGGGGCGGCCGCGGCGGGGGTGACCGACCGGCTCACCGGCCTGGTGCGGGCGCTGCGCGCGCACGGGTTCGGGATCGGGACCGGCGAGAGCGTGGACGCGGGCCGCGCCCTGGAGGCCGTCGGGTTCGACGACCGGGAGCGGATGCGGGAGGCCCTCTCCGCCACGCTCCTGCACCAGGAGGGGCAGCGCGCGCTCTTCGACCGGGTCTTCGACCTGTACTTTCCCGCGAGCGCCGGCCCGGTGGCGGACGACGCCGTGGGCCACCTCGACACGGCCGCGCTGCGCGAGCGGCTGGCCGCCGCGCTCGCCGCCGACGACCGGTCGGCGCTGGCCCGCCTCGCCGGCGAGGCGGTGGGCGGCCTCGGCGGTTACGGCTCCTCGCCGGGGTCGGACGGCTGGTCCTCGTACCAGACCCTCGCCCGGCTCCGTCCCGAGACGCTGCTCGCGCGCGTGCGGGCCATGCTCCGGGAAGGGGGCGCGCCGGACGCGGAGCCCGGGGATCCGGCGTTCACCGACCGGCTGCGGGACGACGAGATCCGGCGGCGCATCGAGGCGTTCCGGGAGCAGGTGCGCACGGAGGCGCGCCGGCGGGTCGCCGAGCGGCAGGGCCGGGACCGGGTCGCCCGCCGCGCGGTCGGCGGCACGGCGGACAGCGTCGACTTCCTCCTCGCCGGCCGGGCCCAGCTCGACGAGCTGCGCAGAACGGTGCACCCGCTGGCGCGCAGGCTCGCGACCCGTCTCGCCGCCCGGCGCCGCCGCGCCGCGCGGGGGCGGATCGATCTGCGCAGGACTCTGCGAGGTTCGCTGTCGACCGGCGGTGTGCCGATGCGGCCGGTGTTGCGGCGCCGTCGCCCCGGGCGGCCGGAGCTGGTGCTGCTGTGCGATGTGTCGGGGTCCGTGGCAGGGTTCGCGAACTTCACGATGCTGCTGGTCCAGGCGCTGCACGACCAGTTCAGCCGGGTGCGGGTGTTCGCCTTCGTCAACCGGACCGACGAGGTGACCGACCTGATCGCCCGGGGCTCGGCCGACCCGGCGGGTCTGGGCGCCCGCATCCTCGCGGAGGCCGAGCTGACCGGCTGGCACGGGCAGAGCGACTACGGGAGCGCGCTGGGCGAGTTCGTCGAACGGTACGCGGACGCCGTCGGTCCGCGCACCGCCGTCTTCATCCTCGGTGACGCCCGTACGAACATGACGGACCCGAATCTTGCGGCGCTGAGGCTCATCAAGGACCGGGCCCGCCGCGTCCACTGGCTCAACCCCGAGCAGCCCTCCCTGTGGTCGACGGGCGACTCGGCGGCGCTCGCCTACGCCGAGCTGGTCGACATGCTCCCGTGCCGCAACGCACGTCAGCTCGGCGAACTGATCGGCCGCCTGCTGCCCGTCTGAGCCACGAGCCACGCCGGGGCAGTCGCGGGTACACGGGGGGTACGCCTCGGGGACGCCCGCCGGAGCGCCCGCGCCCGGGGCGGTTTCAGCCGGGACGCGAGGGGCAGCCGCGAGGTCGAGGGCGGACGGCGCGAGCCCCCCGCACGCTCGACGACCGGGGCGCACGCTGTCCGTACACCGGCGGTACTCGGCACCCACGCGTCTGGGAGACGTCATGGAACTCGGATTCCTCAAACCGCTCTTCACCCGGCCGGGCCCCTGGGCCTCGGTCTACATCGAGACCACGCGCGCGACAGAGGACGGGGCCAAGGTCCAGCAGCTCCGGGAGCGCTCCATCGCGGGCCAGCTCATCGACGCGGGCGCCGACGCCTACACCACCAGAGCGGTGATGGAGCGGCTGTCCCATGAGCCGGTCTCCGGCACACCGCCCGGCCGGGCGCTCTTCGCCTCCGGCGCCGAGGTCGTCCTCGACGTCCCGCTGTCCGTGGCCCCGCCCGCCGGCGAGGCCCGGTGGTCCATCCTTCCGCACGTGGCGCCGCTGCCCGCCCTGCGAGGCGACCAGCCGACGTGCCTGGTGGCGTACATCGACCGCACGGGCGCCGACATGGAGCTGCGCGAGGCGTTCCGCCGCGAGCACGTGGGCCAGGCGCAGGGCAAGGAGTGGCAGGGCCGCGGCCACCGCAGCATCCCCGCCGACCGGTACGAATGGCATTACCGCAACAAGGTCGAGAACAGCTGGAACGAGACCGCCGCCGCCATCGCCGGCGAGCTGGCCCGGCGGTGGCCGGAGAGCGGCGCCGACCTTCTGGTGCTGAGCGGTGATCCGCGCGAGCGCAAGGCCGTGTACGGGCGTCTCCCCGAGCAGATCCAGGCCGTGACCGTGGAGGCGGAGAACGGCAGCCGGTCCCCCGGCGCGTCGACGGCGGCGCTCGACCGGGAGATCGAGCGTGCCCGCGAGGAGTTCACGCAGAACCGGCTGCGCAGGGCGCTCGAACGGTTCCAGATGGGCCGCGGCAAGCCGGGGGCGCACCGCGCCTCCACCGTCGACACGGGCCCCGGGGAGGCGGCCGAGGGGATCCCCGCCGTCGTCGACGCCGCGCGCAACCATCAGGTGGCGACGCTGCTGCTGGCGCAGGGCGCCTCCGACGGCGGTCGCCCGGTCTGGATCGGGCCCGGTGTCGACGACATCGCCGTGCAGCGCGGCGAGGCGCGGGCGATGGGCGTGCCGCGTCCCGAGCAGGCGCGCGCGGACGACGCGGTGCTGCGGGCTGCCGCGGCGGCCGACTCCGAGGTCCTCGTGGTGCCCGACGGGGTACGTGGGCCCGCCGGCGGCCTGGGCGCGGTGCTGCGCTGGTCTATGTGAGGCACGCCGATGTGAGTCGCTGGGACGGGGAGCGGTGAGCCGTCGAAGCGCCCGGGCCGCGGGAGCGGTCCGGGCGCTTCGACGTGCTTTCGGCACTGATGAGGCGATGGGGGCCCTGACGCCGTGATCTCGGACACGACGCGTTCTCGGGCCTGGTGACGCCTCAGGCGGGGGTGACGTTCTCGGCCTGGGGGCCCTTCGGGCCCTGGACGACGTCGAACTCGACCGCCTGTCCTTCATTGAGCTCGCGGTACCCGGTGGCGGCGATGGCCGAGTAGTGGACGAAGACGTCCGGGCCGCCCCCGTCCTGGGCGATGAAGCCGAAGCCCTTTTCCGCGTTGAACCACTTCACTGTTCCGGTTGCCATCGTGATCTCCTTGGCGCATACGGACACTTCCATGGTCCCTCAGCACGGCGCGGAAGTCCCGGCGGACGCGCCCGTCCGGCCCGGACCGGCCCCGGCTGTACGGAAACGGGCCCGCGGAATTAGCGTGGCCCCATGGAACTCATCGGAGAGATCGCCGCCGACCGGCCCCTGCTCGTGCTCGCCGTGAAGGAGGAGGCGCAGTTCCTCGACACGGATCTGCCGATCCTGCTGACGGGCATGGGCAAGGTGAACGCGGCCACGGCGCTCGCGACCGTACTGGGCCGCGGCACGCGCCCGTCCGGCGTCGTGAACCTGGGGACGGCGGGGGCGCTGCGTCCCGGCTGGACGGGCACCCATGTCGTCGGCAAGGTCCTCCAGCACGATCTGGACGGCGAGCTGCTGGCCTCGCTGACCGGTGAGACCTACGGCGCGCCGCTGACCCTCCCCGACGGCGGTGCCGTGACCCTGGCCACCGGTGATGCCTTCATCGCCGACGCGGACGCGCGGGACCGGCTCGCCGCACTGGCGTCCCTGGTCGACATGGAGGCCTACGCCCTCGCGACGGCCGCCGCCGTCGCCGGTGTGCCGCTGCGGGTCGTGAAGCACGTGAGCGACGAGGCGGGCGAGAGCGCCGCCAGGAGCTGGCGTGAGTCGGTCGCCACCTGTGCGAGGGCGCTCGCCGACTGGGCGAAGGCGCACACGCCGTACCGCTCGTGAGAGCTGCTGAGACAGCCTGAGAGCGTCTGAGAGCTCCTGCTCCTGAGACCCGCCGAGCCGCCCCGTGCGCACCGCCTCCGGCGCCGAGCGTGGTCAGCCGGCCGCCGCCGGACCGAAGCGGCGGCGGTACGCGGACGGCGACAGGCCCGTCTCGCGGTTCATCAGGGCGCGCAGATGGGCGGCGGTCCCGAGGCCGCAGCTGCGGGCCACGACCTCGAAGCGGGACTCGCCGCGCTCGATGAGACGGCAGGCGAGCGCGACCCGCTCACGGGTCAGCCAGGCCAGCGGGGTGGTGCCCAGCTCGGCCCGGAAGCGGCGGTGGAGCGTCGCCGGGCTGACGGCGGCGCGGGCCGCGAGGTCGGCCACGGTCAGCGGGGAGCCGAGGCGTTCCTGGGCCCAGGCGAGCAGGGGCGCGAGGGACGCGTCGGGCACGTCGGGGACCGGCCGCTCGATGAACTGCCGCTGACCGCCGTCGCGATGGGCCGCGAAGACCAGCCGGCGGCTCACCGAGTTGGCGACCTCGGCTCCGTGGTCGCGCCGCACGACGTGGAGTCCGAGGTCGAGGGCGGCGGCGCTGCCGGCGGCGGTCAGGATGTCGCCGTCGTCCACGAACAGGACGTCCGGTTCGAGGCGTACGGAGGGGAAGCGGTCACGGAAGGACTCCGCCCACTGCCAGTGCGCGGTGGCGCGCCGGCCGTCGAGGACCCCGGCCTCGGCGAGGGTGAAGGCGCCGCTGCAGAAACCGATCAGGCGTGCCCCGCGTGCGTGGGCGCGGCGGACCGCGTCGAGCACGGCCGGGCGGCGCGGCACGTCGACGTCGGGCCGGTTGGGGACGATCAGGGTGTCGGCGGAGTCGGCCGCCTCGAGCCCGGCGACGCCGGTGAGGGTGAAGAAGCCGTCCCGCATGAGGGTGCGGGGCTCGGGCGAGCAGAGCCGGAAGTCGTACAGGTCGCGGCCGAGCTCCGGGCGGCGCAGGCCGAAGACCTCGGTGGCGCAGCCCAGCTCGAAGGGGTTCGAGTTCGCGTCGACGATCACGACGACGCGGTGGAGCCCGGTATCGGGGTGAGAGGATCCTTGCGGCATATGCTCTTTCTAGCACTCGCCGCGACCGGCGGGCCGGGTCGAGGATGGCCCCATGAACGCCAAGAACCCTGTGACCAGCGCTCACAGCGCCCCCGTCGCCCTGGCCGAGGCCCTCGCCACCTTCGACGACCTGTGGAGCCCCCGCATCGTGACGCGGGTGAACGACTACGACGTACGCGTCGCCAAGGTGGCCGGCGACCACGTGTGGCACGCCCACGACCGCACGGACGAGTTCTTCCTCGTCCTCGACGGCGAGCTGCGCATCTCGCTGCGGGAGGACGGGGCCGAGCGCACGGTGACGCTCCCGCGCGGCTCGGTCTTCACCGTGCCCCAGGGGGTGGAGCACCGTCCGTCCGCCCCCTCCGGCGCGACGATCCTGCTCTTCGAGCCGACCGGCACGCTCTCGGTCGGCGACCGCCACGACGAGATCCCGGACCACGTGGACGCGACGACGGGCCACGTACTGAACGCCTGACGTGCGGCCCGTGGCGGGCGGTGGGCGGACGGTGGTCGACCGGGTTTGCCCGGTTTCCCGCGTGTGGAACGGCCACGCGGTGCGTCAGCCTGGACGCGAGCCCATCCTGGAGGGGTGGGCTCCTGTTCGAGGAGGCGCGAGGCATGAGCGGGTCCGAGCCCGGCACGGGCAGCACCGACGCCACGGGCGGCACGAGCAGCCCCGGCGGCACAGGTGGCACTGGCACAGGCGGCACCGGCGGCACAGGCGGCAAGGCGCGCTTCGACGACATCTACGACCAGCCCGATCCGCGGGCGTACTTCCGGCGCCTGGCCCCACTGGAGTACGAGATTCCGCAGCAGGCCCAGGCCGCCTTCCGGCGCGCGGCGGCGGAGCGCGAGGGCGGGACGGTGCTCGACCTGTGCTGCTCGTACGGGATCAACGCCGCCCTCCTCAACCACGACGTCACGCTCGCCGAGCTGTACGCGCGCTACACCGATCCGGCCGTCAGCGAGCTGACCCCGGCCGAACTCGCCGTGCGCGACAAGGAGTTCTTCGCCGCCCGGCGCCGTCCCGACGCGGCCCCGGTCATCGGGCTCGACGTGGCGGGCCACGCGCTGAGGTACGCCCGCGAGGTCGGGCTCCTGGACGACTCCTTCGCGGAGAACCTGGAGGAGGGCGCGGACGAGGGGGCGGACGAGGGCGCGGCACCGAGCCCGCGGCTGAGGGCCGCGATGGCCGACGTCGGCCTGATCACGCTGACCGGCGGCGGCAGTTACCTCACCCGGCGCACCTTCGCCGCGTTGCTTCCCTGGGCGCGGCGACCGCTGCGGGTCAGCGCCTTCGTGCTGCGCACGGTCTCGTACCGGCCGATCGAGGAGTGTCTGGCCGCCCACGGCCTGCGGACCTTCTCCGACCCGTCGCGGACCTATCCGCAGCGGCTCTTCACCGACGAGAACGAGCAGCGCTTCGCCGTCGAGGCGGTACGGGCGCTCGGGGCCGATCCGGAGGGGCGGGAGACGGAGGGCCGGTTCCACACGGTGCTGTACGAGTCGGTCCCCGAGCTGTCCTGAACCGCGCTCACGGCGCGCGCACGAGTTCCGGGGCGGGAAGCCGTTCGACGAGGATCGCGGCCACGTCGTCGTCGAGGCCGTCGGCCCCGTAGGCGGTCAGATCCCGGTGGAGCAGGGTCGGAAGCCGCTCTCCCGGCTCCGCCGCCCAGCTGCGCATCCGCTCCTCCAAGGGGTAGAAGGTGCCGGTGCGGTCGCGGGTCTCGCTCACTCCGTCGGTGAACAGCAGCAGGCGGTCCCCGGGCTCGAAGGGCACCTCCTCCACGCGGTGGCCGGCGTCGGCGAGCCCGGCCAGGCTGACCGGCAGCGAGGGCTCGGTGAACTCGACGGGACGCACCCGCGCGCCGTGCTGGAGCAGGGGGGCGGGGTGGCCGCAGCTGAGGAGACGTACGACGTCCGTGTCGTCGGGGATCTCGACGAGGACGACGGTGGCGAAGCGTTCGGCCGCCTCCGAGGCGGGCTCCCAGTCCCCGAAGCGGCTCAGGCCCGCCTCCAGCCGGTCGGCGAGCGCGGGCAGGTCGGGGGCGTCGTCGACGGCGGCGCGGAAGGAGCCGAGCAGGACGGAGGCGGTCTCGACCGCGCCGAGTCCCTTGCCCTGGACGTCACCGAGCATCAGCCGTACGGCGCCGGGCACGCGGACGGCCTCGTAGAAGTCGCCGCCGATCCGGGCCTTGGCCGCGGCGGCGACGTACAGCAGATGGAGGGCGACGGGGCCGAGCCGGGGCGGCAGCGGGCGCAGCACGACCCGCTGGACGACCTCCGCGACGGCGGTGACCTCCCGCAGGTCCCGCTCGTGGCGGGCCCGCACGCGGCTGGCCCAGACGGCGCCCGCGGTCACGATCGCCAGGACCGTTTCGTTGGCGAGGAGGTCGGGCGCGACCGGCTCGCCCCTGAGCGCGCCGAGCAGCCCGCGCAGCGCCATGGCGACCAGCCCGATGACGACTGTTCCCCGGACGCTCCAGGTGACGGCGGCGAGGGCGGGCGCCGCCACGAGGAGCCGGTCGAAGCGTTCCCGGTCGGGGGTGAGGATGTCGACGACCACCGTCAGGACCATGACGAGGACGGGCAGCGCGCGGCCGATGGTGATCTGCGTGTGCGGCCGGGGCCAGGAGCGGCGACGACGGTGGCGGTGACCTCCGGTGGGCATTTCGTGATCGTACGCAGGGCGGGCGGCGAGGCCGGGTCGCTGCCCGCCGGGCGTGTCCGGGCTTGTACGGGCTTGTACGGGGGGAGCCGCGATGGCGGGCCGGGCCCCGGTGTCAGGGGTGGAGCGCGGGCCGTGGACGTTCCGCTTCCCGTGGCTGTGGCTCCGCCGATCCGCCCGGCAGCCCGAGGGCCGCGGCGGCGCCCAGTGCGGCGACCGCCGCCAGGGCGAGGAGCGTGGTGCCCATGGCGGGGACGAACCCGGCGGAGGGATCGAGGGTCATCAGCAGGGTCGCCGTGGCGACGCCGAGCACGGGGCCGGTGTTCATCGCGGTCTGCTGGAGCCCTCCGGCGACCCCGGCCTCGGCGGCGGCCGCCCGCTTCACGACGGCGGCGGTGGCGGTGACCATGACCGTACTGAATCCGGCGCCGAGCAGGACGAAGCAGCCGCCGGTCGTCACGGCCGTGGCCCGCTCGTCGAGCCGGGAGAGCAGCAGGACGCCGAGGGTGAGCAGGAGGCCTCCCGCCACGGCCGTACGGCGGGGTCCGAACCGGCGTTGCGCCAGGGCGACGGCGGGCGCGCCGAGCACCATCACGACGGCGAGGGGCAGTGTCCACACGGCGCTCGTGAGGGGGTCGAGGCCCCGGACGTCCTGGAGGAAGTGCGTCGCGACGAAGAGGGAGCCGAAGAGGGCGGCCGACGCGGCGAGGAGAGCTCCGAGGCCGGCCGCGACGGGCCGCGAGCGCAGGAGGGCGGGCGGCAGCAGCGGGTGGGCGGCGCGGCGCTCGTGCCGTACGAGGAGCGCCCCGGCCACGAGCGCCGCGGCGAGGGCGAGCCCGGTGCCGGCGGTACCCCCGGTGAGGCCCGACACCGGTGCCGCGACGAGGACGTGGACCAGGCAGGCCAGGGTCACGGCGAGCAGGAAGGCACCGGGCAGGTCGAGGGAGGCTCGGGTCTCCCCCGACCTGCCCCGGTCCGCCGGGGCAGAAGTGGGCGACGCGGGCGGGAAGCACGGCTCGACGGACGCGGCCGGCGCGGGCGGTGCCCCCGGCGGCCGGACCGGGGACGCGGCCGGGGACGCGGTCGGGGGTGACGACGCCGGGACGGCGAGGGCGAGGAGCCCGATCGCGAGGGCGGGGAACACGGTGAGGGCGAAGACGGAACGCCAGCCGTACGCGCTCACCAGCGCGCCGCCCACGAGCGGGCCCGCCGCGGCCGCGAGGCCGATGGCGCTGGCGCGCAGCGCGATGGGCATCGCCAGCCGGCCCGGCGGGTACGCGGCGCGCAGCATGCCGAGGGTGGCGGGCTGCAGCAGCGCCCCGCAGACCCCCTGCAGGACGCGCAGTGCGATGACCCAGCCGATGCCCGGGGCGAGCGCGACAGCGGCCGACGCGGCGGCGAAGCCGAGCGTACCGAGGGCGAAGATCCTGCGGTGGCCGTAGCGGTCGCCGAGCCGGCCCGCGAAGACGAGCAGGCTCGCGACCGCGATGAGATAGCCGGTGCTGGTCCACTGCACCTGCGCGAAGTCGGCGTGGAGGTCGTGCTGGAGTACGGGCTGGGCAAGGGTGAGGACGGTTCCGTCGAGGGCGACGACGGCGGCCCCGATCACGCTGCAGGCGAGGGTGAGACGGCGTTGACGTATCACCGGGCCGGGTCCGCCGGTCCGAGGTGGGCGTCGACCGCGGCGCGGAGCAGCGGTTCGACGGTGTCCGTTCCGGCGGCCAGCTGGAGGCTTCCCCAGCCCCACAGCTGGGCGATGCCGTGGAGGTTCGCCCAGAGCGCGCCGGCGACGAGGGAGGGTTCGGGGCCGGCGCCGGGGCGGGCGCGGCCGACGAGCCGGGTGAGGAGCTCGAAGAGCGGAAGGCTGGTCTCGCGCAGTCCGAGCCGGCCGCTCTCCAGCAGGTCGTGGCGGAACATCAGCTCGTACATGCCGCGGTGGGTCAGCGCGAAGTCGAGGTAGGCGCGGGCGAGGGCGTCGAGTTCGGCGCGCGGGCCGTCGTGTCCCGCCGCGAGGGTGGCGGCGACCCGGTCGGCGAGATCGGCGAAGCCCTCGCGGGCGATGGCCGAGAGCAGGTCCAGGTGGGTCGGGAAGTGGCGGCGCGGGGCGCCGTGGGAGACGCCCGCGCGCCGGGCGATCTCGCGCAGGGACAGGGCCTGTGCGCCTTCCGCGTGCACCAGCTCGACTCCGGCGTCGATCAGGCGGCCGCGCAGGCCGGCCTCGGCTTCTTCGTTCATGGACACTGTCTACCAGTCGGCCGTAGACAGTGTCTACCAAGATCGGAGGAGGGGGCCGAGGGCGGCGGCGCCGGAGGAGGGCTCCGCTACACTGGTCGCCAGCGAAGGGGAGTAGCCCTGCGAACCGGTCGTCGACACACTGGAGCCCTCGGGTTCCCGGTGACCGGGTCCACGCGGAAGCGCGGGCGGGCGAGACCTTCGGCCAGGCATTCGCCATGCCCGCGTCCCGCGGGTGTGGTCCGTCATGCCGGGCCGAGTGGTTCTTCCCGTCGCCCTCCGAGGTGCCGTGTGGATCCCGGCCCGGAACCGAGCAGAGAGCCCCCGGTATGCACCTCGACCCCTTGGCGATTCTGACCGCCTTCGGGCTGATCTTCCTTGCCGAGCTTCCCGACAAGACGATGTTCGCGTCCCTCGCGATGGGCACGCGCATGCGTCCGCTGTACGTCTGGTTCGGCACCTCGACCGCGTTCCTCGCGCACGTCGCCATCGCCGTGGGCGCCGGCAGCCTCCTCGGCCTGCTGCCCGACTGGATCGTCAAGCTCGTCTCCGCCCTGCTGTTCGCCTTCGGCGCCTTCATGCTGCTGCGCGGCGGGGACGACGACGAGCGGGACGAGGCCGGCGGCAGGACGGTGACGGGCTTCTGGCCCGTCTACTCCACCGCGTTCACGGCGGTCTTCATCAGCGAGTGGGGCGACCTGACGCAGATCACCACCGCCAACCTCGCCGCCACCAACGGCACCTGGTCGACGGCGATCGGCTCCGCCGCGGCCCTGATGAGCGTCTCGGCACTCGCCCTGGTCGCCGGCCGTTTCATCGCCAAGCGCGTCCCGCTGAAGACGGTGCAGCGCATCGGCGGACTCTGCATGGCGGCTCTCGCGATCTGGTCCCTGACCGAGATCTTCGTCGGCTGACGGAAGCGGGAGCGCCCGTGCCTTCACCGGCCCGGGCGCTCTCCCCCGTAACCTCCCGCACTCCTCCCTCAGAACCCCCGGAAGACCCCCTCGGGATCGTCGACGATGCGCGCGGTGAGCTCGGGATCCGCGGTGAGGGGCGACCTGACGACCCGCCAGCCGTCCTCATGGGTGTAGTCGGTACGGACGACAAGGGCTTCGGAGCCGTCGCGTCGGGTGATCGGCGGGCGTCACCTTCGCTTCGGCGCGGGCGGCGGCAGCAGGCGGGGCCGGCCGAAGTCCGTGTTGTCGACGAAGGCGTCCATCCTCGGCAGCGGGTCGACCTCGTCGAGGTAGATCCGCTCCGCCACCAGGTACCGGTCACGGTGGAGGGACTCGGCGTCGGATCCCGCCCAGTCCTGGTCGCGCTCCGCGCCCCGTCGTACGGAGAGTTCGGCGTCGATGTCGATCCAGACGCGGTAGTCCCAGAAGGAGTCGATCTCCGGCCGGAAGGCGAAGACGCCGTCCACGACGAGCACCGCGTCCGGCGCGAGCGGGGTCCGCTCGGCGGAGTGGTCCCGCTGGGTCAGCGGGTCGATGCCGCACAGGGCGCAGGCGTCCGCGCCGGGATTCCGGCAGGGGTCCAGGAGCAGCCGCTTGACCAGCTCGTAGTCGTAGGCGTTGCGGTAGTAGCCCTCGCCGGATTCGCGGTCGTAGAGGTGCCGGTCCTTCCACGGCTTCTTGAAGTCGTCGAGCGTCGCCCGGAGCACGGGCCGCCCGGCGTTCGCGATCCACTCGGCCAGCTCGTGCCCGAAGCTCGTCTTCCCGGCCGCGGTGAGCCCGTCGACACCGACGAGCAGCCGCCCCGGGCCGCGCGCCAGAATCGCCTCCGCGACCTCCTCGATCAGCGCGGCGCGTTCGACCGAGGCCGAGGGAGGCACCGGCTGCCGCCAGGTCGAGGACGAGTGATGCACGGGGGCAGGCTGAGCGGTCATGCGCCCGAACCTATCGACAGGCCCGGCCCCACGCGGCTCCGGGTGAACGGAGCGCCGTTCCCGAGCCTTGATGAAGGAGTGAATCACTGCTTCACTTCTTCCATGCCCTACCGACGCACGCCTGCCGTCCAGGCCCGGCTCGACGATCGGCGCGCCGTCGTCGTGGACGCGGCGCTCGGGCTGCTCGCCGAGCAGGGATACGCCGGCTGCACGATGGCCGCGGTCGCCGCGCGGGCCGGGATCGCCACCGGGAGCGTCTACCGCCACTTCCCCAGCAAGGGGGAGCTGGCCGTCGAGCTGTTCCGGACCGTGGTCTCCCGCGAGGTGGCCGCCGTGTCCGAGGCGGCCCGGCGACCCGACGGTGGGGACGCCGCCGAGCGGGTCGTCGCCGTCATCGAGACGTTCGCGAACCGGGCCCTGAAGTCCCCGCGCCTCGCCTACGCCCTGCTCGCCGAGCCCGTCGACCCGGCCGTGGACGCCGAACGGCTGGTGTTCCGGCGGGCGTTCCGCGATGTGTTCGCCGAGCAGATCGCGGAGGGCGTGCGCTCCGGACAACTGCCCCCGCAGGACGCCTCGCTGACCGCCTCCGCCCTCGTGGGAGCGGGCGCGGAGGCGCTCGTCGGCCCCCTGGCGGCGGGCAGCGTGGGACCCGACACCGTACCCGCCCTGGTCACCTTCACCCTGAGAGCCCTGGGAGTTCCCGATGCCGAGCACGCATGAGGTCACCAATCAGGTCCCGCCGCTGAGCGGTTACGACGTCTCGGCCGACCCGGCCTTGCTGGAGAGCCTGCGCCGGGAGGGCGGAGGGTGGGCGGAGGCCGAGGTGCGCGAACTCGGTGTACTGGCCGGCGGCGAACAGGCCCAGGAGTGGGGGCGCCTCGCCGAGCGGAACTCCCCGGTGCTGCACACGCACGACCGCTACGGCCACCGCGTCGACGAGGTGGAGTTCCACCCGTACTGGCACGAGCTGATGACCGTCGCCGTGCGGCACGGTCTGCACGGGGCGCCGTGGCGCGACGAGCGGCCGGGCGCCCATGTGGCGCGGGCGGCCAAGGTGTTCGTGTGGGGGCAGGCCGACCCGGGCCACCTGTGTCCGATCTCGATGACGTACGCGGCCGTGCCCGCCCTGCGCGCCCAGCCCGACCTCGCCGAGGTCTACGAGCCGCTTCTCGCCTCCCCCTTCTACGACTTCGGGCTGCGCGAGCCGACATCGAAGCGGGGCGTCATCGCCGGGATGTCGATGACCGAGAAGCAGGGCGGATCGGACGTCCGCGCCAACACGACACGGGCGGTGCCGACCGGCGAGGAGGTCTCTACGCGCTGACCGGCCACAAGTGGTTCACCTCGGCGCCGATGTCGGACGTGTTCCTCACCCTGGCGCAGGCGCCGGGGGGACTCTCCTGCTTCCTGGTGCCGCGCGTCCTGCCCGACGGCACGCGCAACGCGATCCGCCTCCAACGGCTCAAGGACAAGCTCGGCAACCGGTCCAACGCCTCCTCCGAGATCGAGTACGAAGGCGCTCTGGGGCGTCTGGTCGGCGAGGAGGGCCGAGGCGTGGCGACCATCATCCGGATGGTGAACATGACCCGCCTCGACTGTGCGGTCAGTTCGGCCTCCGGCATGCGCCAGGGGCTCGTCCAGGCGGTGCACCACGCCACGCACCGCGGCGCCTTCGGTGCCCGGCTGGTCGACCAGCCGCTGATGACGAACGTCCTGGCCGACCTGGCGGTCGAGGCGGAGGCGGCGACGATCGCGGGGCTGCGGCTCGCCGGGGCGGTGGACCGGGCGGCCGCGGGCGACGCGGACGAGGAGCTGCTGCGCCGGATCGGTCTCGCGGTGACGAAGTACTGGGTGTGCAAGCGGGCCCCCGCGCACGCGGCCGAGGCGCTGGAGTGCCTGGGCGGCAACGGCTACGTCGAGGACTCGGGACTCCCCCGGCTGTACCGCGAGTCCCCGCTCCCCTCCATCTGGGAGGGCTCGGGCAACGTGGCCGCGCTCGACGTGCTGCGGGCCATGGGGCGGCAGCCGCAGGCGGTCGACGCGTTCTTCGCGGAGATCGACCGCGCCGCGGGCGCCGACCGGCGCCTCGACGCCGCCACGGCCCGGCTGCGCAAGGACCTGAGCGACCTCGGCGACGCCGCCGCCGTCCAGTACCGGGCGCGCCGCCTGGTCGAACGGATGGCGCTGGTCCTGCAGGGCTCCCTCCTCGTCCGCCACGGTCACCCGGCGGTGGCGGACGCCTTCTGCGCCTCGCGCCTGGACAGCGACTGGGGCATCGCCTTCGGCACGCTGCCGCCCGGCGTGGACACGGCGACGATCATCGCCCGCGGTACGCCGGGGGCGGCCGTC
This sequence comes from Streptomyces sp. NPDC015346, assembly GCF_043078785.1. Lineage (NCBI taxonomy): Bacteria > Bacillati > Actinomycetota > Actinomycetes > Kitasatosporales > Streptomycetaceae > Streptomyces > Streptomyces sp. NPDC015346. The sequence continues at coordinate 411,116 of NZ_JBIBTW010000008.1, forward strand.
CCGGCCTGACGCGGCGGCGGGTGCGGGACGAGATCCGCGCGGCGGGCGAGCGTGACGGGGGCGGGGGCGGGGGCGGGATGCGACGCTGAAGGGACGGTCGTACTCCGAGAGGACGTGCCCCTTGAGCAGCGCAGAGACCCATGACGGCCGCGCGGCGGCCTCCCAGGACGGCGCGGCGGCCGGCGGTGGCGGGACGGTCAACCCCGACGGTGGCGCGGCCGTCCATGAGGAACTGGACCGGCGTGCCGAGGAGGTGGCGGCCCGGGTCGTGGCCTGGCGACGGCATCTGCACCGGAACCCCGAGCTCCCCAACCGCGAGGCCGGGACCGCCCGGTTCGTCGCGGACCATCTGCGCTCCCTGGGCCTCGACGAGGTCCGTACCGGGATCGCCGGACACGGTGTCGTCGGCGTCCTGCGCGGCGGCGCGCCGGGCGGGCGGGTGGCGGCGCTACGGGCGGACATGGACGCGCTGCCCGTCCCGGACCTGTGCGGCGAGGAGTTCGCCTCGGACGTCGTGGACGCCGCCTATCCCGGTGGCCCGTTCCCCGTCTCGCACGCCTGCGGCCACGACTGTCACACGGCGATGCTCATGGGCGCGGCCACCGTTCTCGCGGAGGCGCGGGAGCGGCTGCCGGGGACGGTGCTGTTCGTCTTCCAGCCCGCCGAGGAGGGCCCGCCGGTCACCGAGGAGGGCGGCGCGCGGGCGATGGTCGAGGCGGGCGCGTTCACCGACCCGGTGCCGACGATGGCGTTCGGGATGCACGTCACGCCCTACCCGAAGGGGTACGTCGGCTTCCGGGTCGGGAACCAGTACGGTGCCTCGACCCTGCTCAAGATCGTGATCACCGGCGAGCAGACGCACGGCTCGACCCCCTGGCAGGGCATCGACCCGATGCCGGCGGCAGGCGCGGTCCTGACCGGCATCGGCCAGCTGTACCGGCAGGTCTCCGCGTTCGACGCGATCACGGTGTCCATCGGGCACGTCGAGGACGTGGGGCGGTTCAACATCATCGGCGAGACGGTGACCCTGTGGGGCACTGTCCGCTGCGCGGTGGAATCGGACATGGCCGAGGTACGGCGGAGGCTGACGACGCTGGCCGAGCACACCGCGGCGGCGTACGGCGCCACGGCCTCCGTCACGTACCTCCAGCCCGTTCCGCCGGTGCACAACAGCGCCGAGTGGGTCGAGGCGGGACTGCCGACGATCCGACGGGTGGTGGGCGAGGAGCGGACGGTGGAGACGGGCGCGACGCTCGGATACGACGACGTCTCGGAGTTCGTGAACCGCTTCGGCGGCCTGTACGTGATGCTCGGCGTCCAGGACGCCTCCCTGGACGCCGACGGCCGCCCGCTGCCGCTGCCGGACGGACGCGGCCTGGTCACCAACCACAACCCGCGCTTCTACGCCGACGACGACACGCTCGTCACGGGCGTCCGCCTGCACGCGCACATGGCGTACGACCACCTCACGGGCGCGGCGGCCCCTGTCTAGGAAGTTGGGAAGTGGGGCCGGGACGCTTGCGCAGGGCGCCGAGGTAGACGCCGAGCAGGATCAGCGGGGTGCCGAGCAGCAGCCAGGAGGTGAGGGGTTCGTCGTCGAGCCAGGCCGAGAGGACGATGGTGACGACCGGGACGACGACGAAGACGTACGAGGCGCGTGAGGCGTCCCACCGGTGGACCACGAACAGATAGAGGACGAAGGTCAGGACCGAGCCGCCGACCACGAGGTAGCCGAGCGCCCACCAGGTCACCGCGCGGTCCGGCAGCCGCCAGGTGTCGCCGGCCGCGAGCGAGCCGGCGAACAGCAGGACCGCGGCGGCCGTCATGCCCACCGCGTTCATCGTCACCGCGTGGACCTTCGGGAGCCGTCGTACCAGCACGGTGGCCTGCGCGAACGCCAGCATGCTGCCGAGGATCGCCAGGAAGGACAGCAGGGGCACGTCGCCCTCGATCGAGGCCTGCGAGATGACGGCGACGCCCGCCGCGGCGAAGACCGTGCCGACGGCCGCCATGAGCCGGAACCGTTCGAGCCGCTGCGCCACCGCGAGCAGCAGGGTGGCCAGCGGGACCAGGGAGAGGATGGTCTGGCCGAAGCCGGCGTGGATGCGGACCAGCGCGTAGTACGCGAGCGCGAACGTCACACCGAAGTTGAGGACGCCGAAGAGGACGGCTCCGGCGAGCGCCCTGCCGCGCGGGAACTCCAGTCTCCGTACGGCCATGACGGCGAGGAGCAGCAGGGAGGCGGCGCCGAAGCGCAGGGCAGCGCCCCACAGCGGATCGAGTTCGCGGTTGCTGAAGCGGACGCCGACCGCGCTTCCGCCCGCGAGGACCGCGGTGGCGAGGAACGCGACGAGCGTCAGGCGGTCTGCGGCTCGCTGCACCGGATCACCGTAGCCGCGCCGGTTCCCGGGCCCGCCCGGGACACACCCGCCCACCCGGGGCGGGCCATCTCAGGGCGCATGTCAGGGGCGCACGTCACGGGCGCATGTCACAGGCGCACGTCAGGGGCGCATGTCACGGGCGCACATCAGCGGCTCCCGTGACGGCCTCGGCGAAGGCCCGGATCAGGGCGTTCTCGGCGGCCGTGGGCCAGATCAGTCCGTACTCGACCGGTGGCGCGTCCCGCAGCGGTACGTAGGCGATGCCCGGGCGCGGGTGGTAGCGGGCGCCTCGTGCGGCGCCTGGCGAGACGCCTCGGCCTGCGCTCACCTGGGAGAGGACCTCCTGCCAGGTCGCCGCCACCGGGCCGCGGGGAATGACGGCCCCTGTGGGGGTGCGCTCGGGGTAGTGGGCGTCCAGCCAGTAGCGGGGGTTGGCCCCGGCCGGGGCCACCAGAGGGACACCGGCGAGGTCTTCGAGACAGACCGAGGCGCGGCGCGCCAGCCCGTGCGCGGCGGGGACGAGGAGGACCCGGGGCTCGGCGGCGAGGACGGGGCCGGCGGTGATGCCCGGTTCGCGGACCGGGAAGGCCGTGAGGTGGAGGTCGAGTTCGCCGTCGTGCAGGGGCTGGAAGCCGCCGTCGAGCGGCACCTCACGGACGCGGATCTCGCAGCCCGGATGGCGGGCGAGGAAGGCGTCGGCCGCCGCCGTGAGCAGCTCGCCGCTCCAGGGTGCGGCGAAGCCTGCCCTGAGGGTGCCGTGGACGCCCCGCCCTGCGGCGACGGCCCGCTCGAGGGCCGCGAGCATCTGGAGGCGGACCGGACGCAGGTCCTCATGGAGGCGGCGGCCGACCGGGGTGAGGCGGACGCTACGGCTGGTGCGCGCGAACAGCGGTGTCCCGACCCGGCGTTCGAGCTTCTTGACGGTCTGGCTGATCCGTCCGGTGGAGACGCCGAGCCGTTCGGCGGTGCGGCCGAAGTGGAGCTCCTCGGCGAGCGTCAGAAACGTCTCCAGCTCGTGCCGTTCGAGCATCGACCGCCCCCATCGTTGAGCCTCGCTAAACGCCGGTTGCATTGTCGCACCTTGATCGGCCGGGGCGGCGGGCAGCAGCCTGGAGCCCATGGAACTTCCGACCGGCCGGGCGCCGGCGCCCGCTACCGAACCCGCACCCGGACCCGCCACCACGCCCGCGCCGCGGGCCGCGGGTCGTCCCGCCGCCCGTCCCGCCGGGCGTCCGCCGGTGCTGCTCATGGCCGTGGCGGGCGCCGTGACCGTCGCCAACCTCTACTTCCCGCAGCCGCTGCTCGCGGCAGTCGCCCGGGGGCTGCGCGTCTCCGAGCAGACCGCCGGCCTGGTCGCCTCGGTCGCCCAGGTCGGGTACGCGCTGGGGATCCTGCTCATCGTGCCACTGGCCGACACGGCCCGGCTGCGCCGCCTCACCAGCGTCCTTCTGGCCCTGACCAGCTGCGGGCTGCTCGTCGCCGCGGTGGCGCCGAACCTCCTCGTCCTGACGCTCGCCACCCTCGCGCTCTCCACGACGACGGTCCTGCCGCAGGTCCTCACCCCCGTGGCCGCCGCACTCGCCGGGCCGGGGCGACGTGGCCGCGCCGTCGGCGCGCTCGGCCTGGGGCTGACCCTCGGTTCGACCGTCTCCCGCACCGTCTCGGGCGCGGCCTCCGACGCCGGCGGGACCTGGCGTACGGCCTATGTGGTGGCCGCGGCGGCCACCGCCGCGCTGCTGTTCCTGCTGCCGCGCGCCCTGCCCGACCGCGCGGGCACGGTGGGGCACCGGCTGCCGTACCGCAGGCTGCTCGGGAGCCTGCCGCGCCTCCTCGTCGACCACCGGGAGGTGCGCGTCTCGGCGGCGATCGGGGCGACGGTCTTCGCCGCGTACAGCGTCTTCTGGGCGACGCTCGCCTTTCACCTGGCGGCCCCTCCGCTCGGCTTCGGACCGGGAGTGGCGGGGCTCTTCGGGCTGCTGAGCGTGCCCGGCGCGCTGCTGTCGGCGTACGCGGGACGGCTCGCGGACCGTTTCGGCGCGGAGGCGGTCAACACCTGGTCGCTGCTCTGCCTCGCCGTCTCCCTGGCCCTCGTCGGGTTCGGCGCGCGGTCCCCCGTGGCGCTGGTGGTCGGCGCCAATCTGCTGGTCCTGGGCACCAGCGCGAGCCAGGTCGCCAACCAGGCGCGGATCTTCGGCCTCCCTTCCTCGGTCGCGGCCCGCGTCAACACCGTCTTCATGCTCTCTTCCTTCGGCGGCGGAGCGCTCGGCTCGCTGTCGGCGGCGTGGCTGTACGGGGCGTACGGCTGGACGGCGGCGGTCCTTGCCGCGGTGGGGTTCTCGGCCGTGGCCGCTGTGGTGGTCGCCGTGGCCCGACGTGGTGTCCCGAGTTGCGTCACGCGTGACAGGCGCGAGGCTAAGACTCACGACCCGCGCACCCCGCAGGGAGAAACGATGCAGGATCTCGCAGCCCTCGCCGACGAGCATCTGGCCAAGGCGCACGCCGACGCGCACGGCCGGAGCGCCCATCTGGTGGTCCACGACGGAGTGCTCCGGCAGAGCGTCATCGCCCTGGTCTCCGGCACGGTCCTCGACGAACACAACGCCCCGCCGGCGGCGAGCCTCCAGGTCCTCCGCGGCCGCGTCCGCCTGACGGCGGCGGACCGGTCCGAGGACCTGTCGACGGGCCAGCTCCGCATGATCCCGAAGGAACGCCACGGCCTGACGGCCCTGGACGACGCTGTCGTCCTGCTGACCGCCGTCAACGACTAGGTACTTCAGGCCAGGCCGATCCCGGTCGCCGGACAGTCAGGCGTGACGCCGCGGGGAGCGTCCTCCGCGAACCCCCGCACCGGCATGATCGGCAAGGCGCCCCTAGCGGCCTATCCCTTGGACCTGCGGCGTCGGGATGGAAGGTGCCCGGGACAGCTTGGCCGCAGTGCCGCGGGCCGTCTCGAAGGCCGCCGCGGGGTCGCCGTCCTTGCGCCACGGTTCGGCGCCGCACCACGGGCCGATCAGCCGGAACTGGTCCAGGGCGGCGGCGTACATCCTCGACCGGAGCATGTAGTGCGCCAGCAGGTGGCGCAGGGCGGGGAGGCGCTCGTCGTCGGGGGCGACCTCGTCGAACGATGCCGCGACCTGCTTCAGGATGCCCTTCGCCGCAGGCGTGGCGGAAAGCGCGGAAGCGCCGGAGCGTCCGGTCAGCTCGCTCAGGGCATGCAGGTAAATTCCGGCGAGCGGGCTGCCCGGCGGTGCCTTGCGGACCGCCTCCCGGGCGAACCGCATCATCCGCCGGTCGCTGCCGAACCACTTGGCGCACCAGTACTGGAGGGTCTGCCAGTGCCCCTCGTAGTGGTGGGGAGCGCGGGCGACCAGCTCCTCCCAGAGGGGCTGGAACTGGTCGTGGCCGTACTGCGCCCCGCGGGCCGCGGTGATCATGACGACCCAGGGTCCGGGGTTCACGGGATCGAGCAGCGCTGCCTTCCGCGCCTCCTCGATAGCGGCCGGGAGCATGGCGCGGAAGCGGTTCATCCGCTCCTTCGGGACCTCGTGGGCGTACGCGCCGCCCCGGATCTCCCAGGCGCGATGGACCATCAGTTTGGCGTGGAGGGTCGCCGCGTCGCAGTTCCGGGGCTGGGCCGCACGCCACGCGTCGAGCCAGGCGTCGTCCTCGCGGGCGACCTGCCACAGGAGTTCGATCCGGGACCAGTGCTCGTCCCAGTCCTCGCCCGCCGCCCTGACGTAGGCCTCGGCGGCCCGCCAGTCCCCCTCCCACGCCGCGTCGGCCACGGCCTGCCTCTCCTTGATCCGGTACGGCGCCGGGGGCGGGCCGGGGCGCCCCGGGTCGAGTTGTTCGCGCGGCGCGAGGCCGTAGTCGGAGGCCACGAAGCCGGATCCGACCCAGCGCCCGACTCGGCGAGGAACGATGAAGAGGCGGTAGAGCCCGCAGAGGAACACGCCGAGTACGACGGCGAGGAAGACTGTCACGAGCGGGAATCATCCCCCACTTGATCACTCTCCGCAATAATCCAGGCCAACGATATGGCGAGGTCAGAGCCAGGGTGCGAGGGCGTGACGGGTGCCCCTCCCCTCCCAGCGCTTCAGACGGTCTCGTTCAGGTCCCGCGCGTAGTGCTCGATGGCCGGCCGGTACCTGCGGACGTACGGATCGTCGCTCGTGGCGGCGAGCAGGTTCAGGAGCAGCCGGGCCGACTCGTGGTGGTCGCCCGTGTTGAAGAGGGCCATCGCGAGGAAGGCGCGCAGCGCCCCGTCGTCGGGGAACTCCTCGGTCCCGCGGCGCAGCGTGGCGACGGCCTGCTCGTAGCGGCCGAGGACGCGGTACGTGCTGCCGAGGCCGAGGAGCGCGCCGCGCCTGTCCTCGGTCGACAGGGCGGGCGCGCCCGTGCCGTCGAGGGCCCGCTCGTAGAAGGGCACGGCCTCGGCCTCCAGGCCGAGCACGTCGTGCGCCCAGGCGGTCTGGTACGCCACCTCGGCGTCGTCGGGGTACCGCGCGGAGAGCTCCACCAGGCGGGTCCGCGCCTCCTCCTGACGGCCCCCTTCCCGCAGCCGTACCGCTGCGGCCAGCAGCCCGTCCCGCGCCTCGTCGCTCGCATTCATGGGGTCATCGTCGCAGGCGGCGACGGGCGGCCGCCGTAGGGGGCTGCCAGGTGACGGAGCGCCATATTCCCGCACCGTCGTTGTGGCGGCCGGGCCCATAGGAGCCGGTCCGGCACACCTCTAGTGTCCCGGCCACGCACCCGCCCGAATCGAGCCGCCCGGGAGATTCCATGCGACCACTCCGCCCCGACCGCCCGCGCCGTCCCCGCCCGTGCCGTCCTCGCCTTCGCCGGCGCACGGGCCGGCTGACGGCCCTGCTGCTCCTCGCCGCCACGGCGCTGTTCCCGGGCGCCTCCCCCGCGACGGCCGCCGCCACCGCCTCCGCCCCCGTCTCCGCTCCCGTTCCCGTCCCCGGTGAGCTGCGGCCGTACAACGTCGACGCCGTCTACAGCGCCGGCATATCGTCCGGCGGCTACATGGCCACGCAGCTCCACGTGGCGTACTCCGGTACGTTCAGCGGCTCGGCGGCCTTCGCCTCCGGGCCGTACGACTGCGCCCAGAACACGCTCTCCACCGCGCTCAACGCCTGCATGAACACCACACAGGACCTTCAGCTCACGAAGCTGGAGCAGACCACCCGGGACCGGTCGGCGCGGGGACTCGTCGACCCGGTGGCGAACCTCGCGGGCGACCCGGTGTACGTCTTCAGCGGCTCGGGCGACGCGACGGTGAAGCGGCCGGTGGCCGACGCGCTGGCGGACTACTACGGCCGCTTCGGCGCGTCGGTCCGGTACGACCGCTCCTCCCCGGCCGGGCACGCCTGGATCAGCCCGCTCGGCCCCAACGCCTGTGCGGTGACGCAGACTCCGTGGATCAACAACTGCGGCATCGACGCCGAGCGCGATCTGCTCGGCCATCTCCTGGGCTCCGTCGCGGCCCCGAGCGCCGCCCCCGGCGGCACGCTCACGCAGTTCGACCAGAACGCCTACACCCCGGGCGGAGCGGCGGCGCTGTCCATGGGCGACAAGGGCTTCGTGTACGTGCCGAGGTCGTGTTCCGACGGCGCGGTCTGCGCTCTGATGGTCGCCCTGCACGGCTGCAAGCAGGGGTACGGCTATCAGGGCTTCGGGACCCAGTTCGTCGACAAGGCGTATCTGAACGAGTACGCCGACACCAACGACATGATCGTGCTCTACCCGCAGGCCGCCGCGACGGCCACGCCGGAGAACCCCAACGGCTGCTGGAACTGGTGGGGTTACCTCGGCGACTCCGCCTACGCGCAGCACGGCGGACAGCAGATCGAGGCGGTGATGGCCATGGTCCGGGCGCTGCGCGGTTCCACGCCCCCGCCTCCTCCCCCGCCCGCGGCCGACCGGATCACGCTGGCGAGCGTGGACGCCCAGGACGGCTATGTGAAGGCCGCGGCGGACGGCTCGGGCGCGACGGCCGGCACACTGGAGGACACCTACGGCCTCGCCCTCGGCCGGGGCACCGACGGCAAGGTGAACCGGACGCTGCTGTCGTTCGACACGTCGAGGATCCCGGCGGGCAAGGAGATCACCCGGGCGTATCTGACGGTGAGCCGGAGCAGCGGGTCCGGCGACCCATGGGCCTCGCCCGCGGGCAACCGGCTCCTGGCGGACGTCCGGACCGGCTGTTTCGGGGCGTGCGCGGTCGAGGCCTCGGACTGGTCGGCCGCGGCCACGGTGGCGGGCGGGGCGCGGGTCGCCGCCTTCTCCTCGGGCAGCGCCACCTCGACGGACCTGTCGCCCGAGGCCCTCGCGGCCCTCGACCGGACCGGCACGACCCAGGTGCGGCTGCGCTTCGAGTCCGCGCCGCTGTCCACGGCGTACCTCTTCGTCAACAGGGACACTCCGGTGACGCTGACGGTCGAGTACCGCTAGGGGCCGTGCCGGGGCGTGGCCGGCGGCCGGCCCGCCGCCACCTGGCCCCTCACGCCTCACGTCTCACGCCTCACTCGCTGCGCAACGCCTCCGAGATGGTCAGCCGCGCCGCCCGCCTGGCCGGGACCAGCGCGCCGAGCAGGGCGAGCGTGACGCCGGCGAGCACCGGCAGGGTCACTGTCGGAGCGGTCGCGAGGGAGAGGTCGACGATCACGTCGGAGGTCACCTCGGCCGCCCCGGGCACGGCGCGCAGCAGCGCCTCGGGCTCGGCGTCGCTCCGTTCCCGCGCCGGCTCCTCCCCGAAGAACGGGTTCCCCGGCCGCATGGTGAGGTCGACGCGAAGCTGGCGCTGCGCGACCGGGCGCAGGCGGTGGTCGTCGCGTACGAGACGGGCCTGGTGACCCCGGGGGCGCCGGGGATCGAGCGGCTCAGTCCGGGGACTTGGTCCACTCCAGTGTCACCCGCAGGTTGGCGCTGCCGCTGCCCTTGACGATGAGCGCGGTCAGTCCGCCGGCGTCGATGCCCAGCTGGCAGCCGAACTCGACGGACGCCCGGTCCGGCGCCGCCCGGTGCAGGGCGTCGCTCAGCTGCCCGGCGAAGGAGGCGAGGGCGCTGGTGACGCCGGAGAGGTCCGGGACGTGGTCGCGTACGCCTTCGAGGCCCGGCTCGGGCCCGAGCCGTTCCGCCTCCACGTAGAGCACGGCGTCCCCGAGCTCGACCCTGGTGACGTCCGGCATCACGGCTCCTTCGGGTACGGATCGGGTACGGGCACGGGTACGGGTGGTGAGGCAGGGCGCCAGTATCACCGAGGACGACCGGGGCGACCGGTCGGCGCGCCGCCGGTCACAGCGCCGGTCGCAGGCCGCCGGAGGGGCGGCCCGCGGGGGTCGCGGCCGGGCCGAGGGCGCTGCCCCGCCGCCACGCGTCCCAGCTCAGGTTCCAGTCGCCGTAGCCGTTGCCGAAGGGGGTCATCCGCTTCCCGTACCCGTTGACCACCTCGACGAGATCGCCCTCGCGGAGGGTACGGAAGAGCCAGGCCGCGTCCTCGGTGCTCATGCCCGTGCACCCGTGGCTGACGTTCTCCCGGCCCTGGGCGTCCGTCGACCAGGGGGCCGCGTGCAGGTACTCGCCGCTCCAGGTGACCCGGGTCGCCCAGCGGACCTTGAGGTCGTAGAAGTCCCGGCTGCCGCGGGCGATGCCGATGGAGTCGCCCCGCATCCGGACCGTCGGCTCCTTGCCGAGGACGACCTTCACGCCGACCCGCGTCCGGTAGCCGGCCTTGCCCGTGGTCACGGGGATCGTGCGGACGACCCGGCCGTTGCGCTTCACGGTCATCCGCAGGGTGGCGACATCGGTGACGGCCTCGATCCGGTCGCCGGTCATGAGCGTCAGGGGCGCGGACGGTCCCCCGTGGAGCCGCTCTGTGACACGGACCCCGTCGAGGCCGCTGCGGACCCGGACGGTGGCGTGGGCGGGCCAGTAGGCCCGGGGCCGGTAGTGGAGCGTCGTGGGGCCGACCCAGTGCCAGGCTCCCTCGACGTGCGGCTCGGACCGTACGTCGAGGGCGCGTTCGACGGCGCGGCGGGCCTCCGGGTCCTCGGCCTCCACGGGATGGCTCAGCTCGGCGGTGATGGGCTGCCCGACACCGTATGTCCGGCCGGGAGCGGGACCGAACGTGACGCCGAGCCGCTCCCCCGCCGGCGCCTTTCCGGTGCGGAACTCCAGGCGCGCCGAGCGCCGTTCGGGACCGCTGCCGGTCCCGGCGCGTTCGACGGTGAGGCGGGCGGTGTAGCGGCCGCCGGGGAGGAGGGCGGCCTCGCTCGTCCAGCGGGCGCCGTCGGCGCTCACCCGGCCGGCGACATGGCGCCCCCGCTCGTCGGCGAGGGTGACGTCGGTGAGCCGGCCCGGCGTCTTCAGCGCGACCGCGATCGGAGCGGGTGTGCGCGCGTCGAGCGCGAACGGCTCGGCCGTGAGGTCCTTCCTCCCGGAGAGCAGGAGGGCGTGCGGGGCGGATCGGCAGAGCCTTCCGGCGGCCCCGCACCCGCTCACGGAGACGATCATGGAGGGAGCGGACGCGTCGCCGGCCCGGGACGTGCGCGTCGCCTTGGCCGGGTGCTGTCCGGCGGTGGTCACGAGTACGGCGCCGATCGCCAGGAACAGCGCGCCCCACCCTTGGGTCTTTCCGCGTGACGGCACGTCGGACCGCCTCCTCCTCCGACCGGTGGATGTCGACCCGAGCATCAAAACGGATGAAGGGAGGAAACGATGATCACGCGGCGGCGTGTGGCGCGCGGTGTCGTCCGACACGACTCGAATGCACCAATGCACCAATGCCCCAGTGCGCCCATGTACCCCCGTACCCACGCGGTGGCTCAGCGCGGCGGCTCCGGCAGTTCCTCGCCGGTCTCCAGGAGGGACTTGAGGCTGGAGAGCAGGGCCGGCCAGCCCTCGCCGACGAGGCTGCGGACCATGCCGTCGGGCTCCAGTTCGTCGTGGATGAGGGTGAGCTTGACCGTGTCCCCTGCCGGTTCCATCGCGAAGGTCACCTTCGAACGCCGTTCCTTCGCGAGTTTGGCGTACGTCTCGTCGTCGATGCCGACCGCCTCGGCCCACTCCGGCGTGAAGGTGTGCCAGGTGTACGAGAGGAGCCGGCCGGGGTCGGCCTTGAGGACCACCTGGTCGGGGTGGGCGGTCTTGCGGCCGCCCTCGTCCCAGACCATCGGCGAACCGGCGGCCCATGTCGTCTCGAAGGCCACACCCCAGTAGCGGCGCGTGTAGGCGGGGTCGGTGAGGGCCTGCCAGAGCTCCTCGGGGGTGGTGCGGATATAGGTGGTGTAGACGAAGGCGTTGCTGTCCATCGGGCTCTGCTCCCTGCTGACGTGCGGCTGCTGCGTGTCGACGACGCCCGGGCCGGCGGGCCGCAACGCCGCCGCCACCAGACCTTCGACCTCCTCCACGGAGACGTCTCCACCTCGGACCACCCGGTCGAACACGAGACCGTCCACGCACCTGAGCAGCGTGAGCGTGCGCCCCTCCGGGTCCTCGACCCGGTGGGCGGCGAGGAAGCGGCGTACCGCGTCCCGCGCGGGGTTCTCGCGCGCCACCAGGATGTCCCGGAGTTCGGGGTCCCGCACGCTCTCGACGGTGCAGGCGTAGCGGGCGAGGGACCGGCGCCGACCCTCGCCGGTGAGGCGGGCGGTGACGAGCGCGGTGGTGGCGTGGGCGAGTTCGGCGGCGGAGCGGGGCTCGTCGAGGTGCTCCCCGGCCGCGCGCAGCTCGGCCTGGTCCCGTTCGACCAGACGGCGGACGAGGGCGGTCAGCAGGGCGGAGCGAGTGCGGTAGTACGCGGAGGTGGTGCCGGCCGGGAGCCCTGCGGCGGCGTCGACGGCGCGGTGGGTGAGCCCGCGCATCCCCGCGTCGGCGAGGACGCCGATCGCGGCGTCGGCGAGAAGGGTACGGCGCTCGGTGGCGGCGGGGCGTCGGTCGGAGGTCACCCCCCATTTCTACACCTGTAGAGACCTGGCGCTAACCTTCTACACCTGTAGAAGAACATGGCGAAGAACTCCGGAGAAGGGATGGTTCACCATGGGGAACACCGCTGTCGTCGTCGGCGCGGGCATCGGCGGGCTCGCCGCAGCCCTCGGACTGCGGCGGATCGGCTGGGAGGTGACGGTCGTGGAGCGCGCCCGGATCCTCGACGACGCGGGCGCCGGGATCTCGCTGGCGGCCAACGGCGTTCGGGCCCTCGACGCCCTCGGTGTCGGGACCGAGGTCCGGGCGGCCGCCCGCGGCCAGTACACCGGGGGCACGCGGACGCCGGGCGGCTCCTGGCTGGCCAGAATGGACGGCACCGCCCTCGAACGCGCGCTCGGTACGCCCATCGTCGGCATCCCCCGCGCCACCCTGCACCGGATCCTGCGCGCGGCCCTCCCGCCCGAGACCCTCACCATCGGCGCCGAGCTGACCGGCCTCGACCACTCGTCGCTCTCACCGGATCGCGTCCGCGTCCACCTCCGTACGCGGGCCGCCGAGGGCTCGCCCGCGACCGAGTCGCACCTGGACGCCGATCTGGTGGTGGCGGCCGACGGCGTCAACAGCCGCGTCCGGGCGCTGCTCTTCCCCGAGCACCCGGGTCCGGCCCACAGCGGCTCGACCGTCCTGCGCGCCGTCACCGACCGGCCGTTGGACCTGCCGACGGACTTCGAGATCACCTGGGGGCGCGGCGCCGAGTTCGGTCACATCGCCTTCGAGGACGGGCGCGCGGAGTGGCACGCCGTCCTCAACTCCCCGCCCGGGATCCGTCACGCCGATCCACTCGCCGTGATCCGTGGGCGGTTCCGTGGCTGGCACCGGCCCATTCCCGACCTGCTCGACGCGACCCGCCCCGAGGCCGTGCTCCACCACGACATCCACGAACTCGTCACCCCGCTCCCGTCCTTCGCCTCCGGCCGCGTAGCACTCCTCGGCGACGCCGCCCACGCGATGACCCCCAACCTGGGCCAGGGCGCCTGTCAGGCCCTGGAGGACGCTGTCGTGCTCGCCGCCTGTCTGGCGCGGCACGACCGGACCGCCGACACGGCCGACACGGACAGCACGGACAGCACGGACAGCACGGGCGTCCTGGCGGCGTTGGCCTCGTACGACGCCGAACGCCGCCCTCGCGCCCAGGCCGTGACGGTCGCCGCCCGTCGCGCCGGCCGCATGGGGCAGCAGCTCAGCCACCCGGCGGCCGTGGCCCTGCGCAACGCGGCGCTTCGGCTGGCACCCTCGGGCGCGGCGGTACGCATGATCCTGCGGCACGCGGACTGGACGCCGCCGTCCCTGCCTCAGCCCTCCGCCCGGGACGGGAGAAGCGTTGAATAGGTGCGAAGGGGGCTATTCAACGACTGCTAGCGTGTCCGGATGTCGCTCAAGCACGCCGTCCTCGCAGCGCTTCTGGAGGGCGAGGCCTCCGGATACGACCTGGCCAAGATCTTCGACGTCTCCGTGGCCAACTTCTGGGCCGCGACGCCGCAGCAGCTCTACCGGGAGCTGGAGCGGCTTTCGGAGGCCGGTCTCATCGCCGCCCGCGTCGTGCACCAGGAGCGGCGGCCCAACAAGCGGATGTTCTCGCTCACCGACGCGGGCCGGCGCGACCTCGTGGCGTACACCTCCCGGCCGCCGCGTCCCACCGCCATCCGCGACGAGCTGATGGTCCAGGTGCAGGCCTGCGACGAGGGCGACACGGACGCGGTGCGCGGGTTCGTGCGGGAGCGGATGGAGTGGTCACGGGGCAAGCACGCGCGGTACGAGAGGCTGCGGGAGTGGATGCTCGACGGCCGTGACGAGGAGACGTACCTGCGGGAGGCGGAGCGGATCGGGCCGTACCTCACGCTGATGCGCGGTCTGTCCCTGGAAGAGGAGAACCTGCGCTGGGGCGAGCGGGTCCTGGCCGTTCTGGACCGGCGCCGGACCGCGCGTCAGCAGGCCTGAGGCGTCGGCCCATACGCACACCTATGCTTGGGTACGTGACCGATAGAGGAACCGATGGCCCGGGGGGCGCTCCGCGCGGGCCGCTCGACCTGTCGCTGCTGCGCACGTTTCTCGCGGTGCACCGCACCGGATCCTTCACCGCCGCCGCCCGGCTGCTGACGCTCTCCCAGCCGACCGTCACGACGCAGATCCGCTCCCTCGAACGCCGCCTCGACCGCGAACTGTTCGAGCGCCGGCCGCGCGGGGTGGCGCCGACGCCGTACGCGGACGATCTGGCGGCCCAGGTGGCGGCGCCCCTCGACGCGCTGGCCACCGTCGCCGACCGCGGTCCGGGACGGACCCCGGCGGCCCAGCCGGTCCATCTCGCGGGCCCCGCCGAGTTCCTGTGCGTGAGCGCCCTGCCCGCGCTCGCGCCGCTGGTCGAGGAGGGTGTACGGCTCCAGGTGCGGACGGGTCTGACCGACGAGCTTCTCGACGGGCTGCGGGCGGGCCACCACGATCTGGTGATCTCCACGGTCCGCCCGCGCGGGCGGACCCTGACCGCGGTGCCGCTCACGGACGAGGAGTTCGTCCTGGTCGCCTCGCCGGAGTGGGCGCGGCGGATCGGCCCGCGGAACGTGGCCGAGGACGGGCCCGCGGCGCTGCACGGCGTACCGATGGTGATGTACGCGGAGGACCTTCCTATCGCGCGTCGTTACTGGCGTCATGTCTTCGGCCGGCGGCTGACGGGCGAGGCCGCCGTCACCGTGCCCGACCTCCGGGGCGTCGTCGCCACGGTCGCGGCCGGTGCCGGGTTCAGTGTGCTGCCGCACTACCTGTGCCGGGCGGAGCTCGACGCGGGCCGGCTCGTGGCGCTGCTGGAACCGGACGACCCTCCGATCAACACGTCGTATCTCGCCCAGCGTCCCGGCACCCCGGAGAGCCCGCACGTGACTCTCGTACGAGACCGGCTGCTGGCCGCCGCCCGCCTCTGGTGACAGACGCCTCTGGTGACAGACAGCCTTACTCCCGGGTAACGTCAACCGTCGGTGACCGGAGGGGCCGGTCGCGGACAAGGGGCGGGCGGGCAGGCCGGATGAACGTCGGTGACATCGTCGAGGACTTCACTCTGCCGGACGAGACGGGGACGCCCCGCTCGCTGACCGGTCTGCTCGAAGAGGGGCCGGTGGTCCTCTTCTTCTATCCGGCGGCCCTCACCCCCGGTTGCACGGCGGAGGCCTGTCACTTCCGGGACCTGGCGGGCGAGTTCCGGGCGGCGGGCGCGCGTCCGGTCGGCGTCAGCTCCGATGCCGTGGCGCGCCAGCAGGAGTTCGCCGACCGTCATTCGCTGGGGTATCCGCTGCTCTCCGACCCCGAGGGTGTGATCCGTGACCGGTTCGGGGTGACCCGTGGATTCTCGCTCGCACCGACGAAGCGGGTCACCTTCGTGATCGACACCGACCGCCGCGTCCTGGAGGTCGTCCGCAGTGAGCTGCGGATGAGCGCGCACGCCGACCGTGCGCTGGCGGCGCTGCTCGCGCGCCGGGTCTGAACCGCCGGTCCGGCCGGCAGGGCGTACGGGCTCCCACACCTCTGAGGTGCGGGAGCCGCTCGGCGGGTCGGTTCAGCAGCTCATCGCCCAGGTGTGGGAGTCGCCGCGGTCGTTGGCAGCGCCGTTGTAGCCGACCTCCTGGCCGGGGGCGAGACAGATGGTCATGGCGCCGCCCTGCCAGGCGCTTTCGTAGACGCGGACGTGGTCCTTGACCCCTGGCCCGGAGATGCCGTGGTTGGCCCAGGAGGAGTCGGTGTCGGCGATCCAGTTCTCCCACCAGCCGTCGTCCCCGCTCCAGTTGGCGCGCTGGCCACCGAAGTTGGCCTCCTGCCACGTGCAGAAGTGGCCGCTGGGACAGTCGGCGGCCACGGCCGGGGTGGTCAGGGCGAGGCCACCGGTGAGGGCGAGCAGAGCCGCGGCGGCGGTGGTGAGCATGCGCTTCATGAGGCGTCGTTGCCTTTCTGGTCGGTGGTACGCGCGGACAGTTCGGCTGCCCGCTGCAGCGCGCGGGTGCGCAGCTGCCGGTAGGTGGTGAGCTGGTCGGCGCGCAGAGCGCGGACCTCCGCCAGCTCCGCGGGCTCCAGGCGGGCCCGCACATCGGCCAGTCCGCTCTCCCGCTCGCACCGGGCGGCGACGGCGGGGTCGGGGCGTTCGGGGCGTGGCCGGCCCGGCGGGGCCGCGCACCGGGTCCAGCGGTCGAGCGCGGCAAGGTGGGCGGGGTCGTCCTTCACGCGCCTGGGCCTCGGCCCGCAGGTTGTCGACGGTCACCTGGGCGCGGAACCAGCGCGTCTGGTCGCCGTAGAGGTTCTGCCGGGCGGCGGCGACACAGCCGTCGGTGTGGGCGGTGACGGTGTGGCCGGTGGCGAGGGTCAGGGAGAGCTCGCGGGGGCCGGTGCCGAAGAGGGCCGCCTGCAGCCGCCCGTCTTCGGCGGGCGCGGGCGAGCCCTCGGGCGATGCCTCGGGGACGGTGTCGGGGAGGGTGAGGCCGCGCGCTGCGAGGCAGCGGACGACGAGCGTGTGTTCGGCGGTCCTGAGGAGTTCGTCCTGGGCCTGGCGCGAGGACGGCACCGTCGAGCGGGCGTGGACGGTCGCGCAGCCCGCCAGCACGAGGGCGGCGGCCGCGGTCGCGAGCGGTCGGCGGGCACGCCTGGTGACGGAAAGCATGGTCCCCCCTTGTGAAGCGCCTGGTCAGCGGGGCCGCAAGGGTTCGTCACGCGGCGATCGCGCGGCTTTCGTCACGGCCCGTGACGACACTGCCCGGGCGGAGGCCGACCATGCGGGGGGTCACTCGAACGGGTCGAACGCGCCGGAGTGTGCGCCGCTCGGGAGCGGTCCGCGCCAGAGAGCGCCGGGCAGCGCGGGAGTACCTGGAAGTACGCGCGGGCACGAAGCAGCCCCGGGTGGACGGGGGATTCCAACCGGGGCTGATCGCTGCGACGCGCGAAGAGCGGTCACCTCAAGGGGGGACTCGGGGACCGGGCCCCTTCGCAGTCACATATGCATGAACGATAAACCTTCACACCGTGTTCCGAAGACTCGAACCTGCCCGATGTGAGTCACCTCACCCCGATTTCGCCGGTCCGGTGTCTCACGTTACGGACGGTAGACGGTTCCTGGCTCTGCGCTGCCCGGAGCGAGAAGCTGCGGGACGGTCACGAACGTGAACCCGCGCCGCTTCAGCTCGTCGATGATCCCGGGTACGGCCGGCACCGTTCCGTCGTATATGTCGTGCAGGAGGATGATCCCGTCCCCCTTCGCCCCGTCGAGCACTCGCTGGCGTATCAGCGCCGAATCGGTCGTCGAGTAGTCCTTCGCCGTGACGCTCCACAGGATCTGCGCGAGCCCGAGTTCGCGGCTCACCTCCGAGACCGTGTCGTCGGTGCGCCCCTGCGGCGGCCGCATGAGCGTGGGCCTGCTCCCGGTGATCTTCTCTATCGCGTCCTGGGTGCGGGACAGCTCCTCGCGCACCTCATCCTCCTCCAGCTCCGTGAGTATGCGGTGGGTCCAGGTGTGGTTGGCGACCTCGTGGCCCTCGTCGGCGATGCGCTTCACGACCTGGGGATAGCGGTCCACGTGCTTCCTGCCGAGCAGGAAGAAGGTGGCGGGGACCTGCTTCTCCTTGAGGATGTCGAGGAGGCGGGGCGTGTCCTTGCCGGGGCCCGCGTCGAAGGTCAGCGCGATGCACTTCACCGTGGCGCAGTCGACCGCCGCTCCGGATGCCGCCCCCGCCTTCCCGCCCTTGCCGTCCGCACCGGCGGCCTTGCTCCTGGCCTCTCCCGGAGTGACCTTCTCGACCCCGCAGCCACTGAGGGCGAGGACCAGCGAGGCCGCCGCCAGAAGGGCGACGACCGGTCCCCGGCTCTTTGCCGGCTTGGTTCGGAACATGGTGCGACCCGCTTTCCCCGTCGATGGCTTGGGACGGCCAGGCCCGCCTGGTCAGCGGCGATCCGTGGCATGTCCCGCACACTACACACGGTGTATACACGCCATGCATAGGGGGGTAGGTCGTGATCGCTCACCGCCGCCGTGGGCACACGTATGCCCCGGACGGCGCCCGTCCGCTCCGTCCGGGGTGTCATGTGCCGGCGGGCCGCCGGCGGGTCAACGGGAGGCGAGCAGCAGCCGTGCCTCGGTCTCCTGGTCGCCGGAGACCGACTGCAGCGACTGGATGTCGAAGCTGGTGGCGAGCGTCTTCTCGACCTCGTCGACCGCGTGGTATCCGCCGATCAGCACCGCCCCGACCATGCCGGTGAGCGGTACGGGGCGGACCTCCTCGTGGGGGCCGGCCGCCGTGTCGAAGGTGGCCGTCCAGACGTTGACGCCGGGGGTCGTGGCCGCCTGCGTGCCCGGGACCTTCATGTCCTCGAGCTCGTAGACGTGGTCGAGGACGTCGAAGACGGCCTGGGCGTCCTCGCGGGAACAGTCGCTCAGCTGCACGCAGACGTCGGTGTCGATGTGCATGTCGTACACGTCGCTCATCTCCTCGCGGCGGTCCCGTGGGCCGGTCGCCCCGCCTCGCTTCCAGCATCCCTCGCGCGCGGGCGTCCCGCGAGGCCCGCCGCCCGTCGCCCGTCACCCGTCGCCCGCCCGTGGCCCGCCCGTGGCCGGCCGTGGCCCGGCCGTGGCCCGGCTCCCGCACGGTTGAAGGCCCTGTGTGCGGTTACTCGCGACGAAGGGGTCCGAACGGGAGGTCCCGTGCCCACCACGCCACGACAGCTCACGCCGGACGCCGACGGTCTGGTCCGAGGGCGTCACGAGACGCCGGAGGAACGCGCGGACCGGCGGTGGGGTGAGCTGATGCAGGAGATCAGGGTCGCCCAGACGGGCGTGCAGATCCTGTTCGGCTTCCTGCTCACCGTCGTCTTCACGCCCCGCTTCCCTGAGCTGCCGGGCGCCGACCGGATGATCTACGTCATCACCGTCTCCCTCGGCGCGGCGGCGACGGGCGCCCTGATCGGCCCGGTCTCCTTCCACCGGCTGGTGGCGGGGCGGCGGATCAAACCGCAGGCCGTCGAGTGGGCCTCCCGGCTGACCTTCATCGGGCTGCTCCTGCTCCTGGCGACCCTGGCCTCCGCCCTGCTCCTGGTCCTGCGGGTGGCGACCCAGCACGCGTACGTCCCGTGGCTCGTGGCCGGTCTGGTCACCTGGTACCTGCTCTGCTGGTTCGTGCTGCCGCTCTGGGTGCGCGGGCGCTACACGAACAGTGCGGGCGACCCCCCGGGGGAGGCCAGAAGGCGGACCCGGTTCACGCGCCGCCGGTGACCCGCTCCACGGTGTCCGCCTCAGCGGCCGGCTTGTCGGGCCGATGGCGTACGACCCGGGCGAAGCGGAGCGTGACCCCGGCCGGGTAGCGGGTGGAACGCTGCAGACCGTCGTACGCGATCTCGACGACCAGCTCCGGCCGTACGCGTACGGTGAATCCGTCGTCGGCCTCCGCGAGTTCACCCAGCCTCTCGGTCTGCCAGCGCAGCATGTCGTCGGTGAGGCCCTTGAAGGTCTTGCCGAGCATCACGAAGGTGCCGTCGGCGGCGCGCGCGCCGAGGTGCAGGTTGGAGAGCAGCCCGGTGCGCCGGCCGTGGCCCCACTCGGCGGCGAGGACGACGAGGTCGAGGGTGTGAACGGGCTTCACCTTCAACCAGGTACGCCCGCGCCGGCCCGCGACGTAGGGCGCTTCGAGCGCCTTGACCAGGACTCCTTCGTGGCCGCGGGCCAGTGTGTCCGTGAAGAACCGCTCGGCCCCCTCGATCTGCGCGGCCGAACCGGGATCGTCGACGACGCACCGGCGCACCCGCGAGGCCTCGGGAACCAGCCGCGCCAGGGCCGCGTGGCGCTCGTGGCCGGGGTGGTCGATGAGGACGTCGCCGTCCGCCGCGAGCACGTCGAAGAAGACCGGTGAGACGGGGGTCGCGGCGCTCGCCGTCACGACGTCGACGCGGGATCCGACCCGGGAGGCGATGTCCTGGAAGGGAATCGGCCGCCCCGTGGCCGGGTCGAGCGCGATGACCTCACCGTCCAGGATGAACTGGTCGCCGCTCATCTCCCGGGCACGGGCGACCACTTCGGGCAGTCGGCCGGTGATGTCGTCGAGGGAACGGGTGAAGACCCGTACCTCGTCGCCTCGGCGGTGCACCTGGACGCGGATGCCGTCCAGCTTCTCCTCGACCACGCACGGGCCGAGGCTCCCGACGGCCTCGGCGACCGAGCCGGCGGTATGGGCCAGCATCGGCTGGACGGGAGTGCCCACCCGCAGAGCGAAGGTCTCCAGCGCGGCGGGTCCGTCGGCGAGCACCGCCCGGGCGACGCGCGGCAGGGACCCTTCGAGCATCACCGCCCGGCGGAGCTGGTCGGACGGAACCGTGGCGGCCCGCGCGACACCCTCGAGCGCGATGGCGTCGAGGGCGCCCTGCCGCACGTCGCCGGAGAGCAGCCGGATCAGGAACTCCTGTTCCGGCAGGGTGGCGGCGGCGATCAGGTCATGGACGAGACGGGCCCGCTCGGCCTGCGAACCGGCCCCGGTGAGGCCGGCGAGCGCGGTCATGGTGTCATCGGTGCCGGCGAGGGTGAGGGTCGGGTGCTCGGCGGGCGGCACGGCGGGCGGGATCACGTGTTTGAGCACGCTCCAGCCGACTCCGATGCGTCCCTGCGGAAGCCGGCCGGAGAGATAGGCGATGACGAGCGGGCTCTCCTCGGGCGCGGCCTCCGCGAACAGCTCGGCGAGCAGGCCGATCTTCCGCGAGCGGGCCGAGGTGGCGGCGACCTGTCGGGAGACGTCCGCGAGCCGTGCGAGAAGCATGCGGCCATCCTGCCCCGCGCCGCACTCCGCCCGCACGTCGGAGACCCGCCGACGCCGCCCGACACCCGCCGCATGCCGTCGCCCGGGGCCGGCCCCCGCCCCGCCCCCGCCGTACCGGCCAGCGCCCCGCCCCCGCCGTACCGGCCAGCGCCGGCCGGCCGGTACGGGCACGGGGTTACGAGCTCGGGGGTACGGGCACGGGGTTACGAGCTCGGGGGTACGGCTCGGGGTACGGGCCCTAGGTCGCCGACGTGGCCGGGCGGGGAGCCGTCTCTCCGATTCCCTCCGCTCTCGTGCCCGCGTCCGCTCCCGCTCGCCTGCGGCGGCGCAGGCGGTCGAGCAGGGTCGGACGGGTGCGGCGTGTGGGTGGGCGGGAGAAGGACGGCGGGCGGGGTGGCCGGGTGGCGGTGGGGCCGGCTCCCCGCCCCCGGACCGCCCCTCCTCCTGGTCGTGGTGCCTGGCGCTCCTCCCGTGCCTCGTCAAGCGCCAGCGCCAGGCTCATCCGGTGCCAGAGGATCTCGTCCGGGTCGTCGGCCAGCATCAACCGGTCCGCGATCTCCCGGGCGGTCGCGGACTCCGGGAGCCCCGACGGCGGTTGCGGACGCAGCCGGTCGAGGTGCGCCCGTTCGTACGGGTCGTCGACGACCTCGGCCAGCTGGAGCGGGTCGAGGAGCGAGGCGATCGCCGCCGCCCGCGCCCATGGGTCCTCCGTCGCCCGCAGCAGCAGGCCGAGCCGCCTGGCCCGCCAGTTCCGCGGCCGCCGGTCCTCTCCGGCGTCGATCCGGTCGCGGACCTCCTGGGGAAGCCGTCCGCTCAACAGGCCCTGATGGGTCACGGCGAACTCACCGAGCTCTCCGGCGAGATAGAGCCACACCACCGCGCGGTAGCGGTTCAGATAGAACCGCGCCGGGCTGAAGTGCCCCGTCCTGGCCAGCTTGGTGAAGCGGTCCGGGGTGATCGAGAGCAGCTCCGCGGCCTCCGTCGTACCGACCGTGCGGACCCGCTCCCGCATCCCCTCGGGGAAGTCGGGAGCGGCTCTGAGCCGGTCGACCTCCGCCCGCTCCACCCTGCGCCGGCCGCCGCCCGGCGACCCGGAGGCGCTCGTCCCACCGGCCGTGGGGGCCCCCCGCGCCCCCCCCCCCGCCCGCCCCCGACCCCAGAAAACCAAAAGCACCCCCCCCTGGTAAAACTCCCCCCCCCCGTACAAGTAAAGTGGCCGCCCCCGCCAACCCCCCCC